>NZ_JCBCUR010000001.1:0-1190795 GCF_059862305.1 Pseudomonas sp. MF09156 | reverse complement strand
GTAGCCGCGACACGGCCATGGATGGCCGATCGCGGCGGGCCCACGGAGCAATGCCTGACTGCGGGCATGCCGAGCCTAGGCGAGGCACCGAGTGGTGGGGCAAAAGCGCTTTGGTTACTTTCGCGCTTTTCGAAAGTGACCCGCCGTAAGGGCGGAACCCTAAGTGGCCGTGACCGCAGCAACGGATATGTACACCCCCCCAAAAGAGCGAGCTGCCTAGAGACTCATGCCCCAAGCAGGCAATCCAGCCCCCCCATCAGACTGGGTATCAACCCAAGTCTTTCGGCGCCTGCAAGTGCTGGGTCGGGAATGCCTGGGCGTATACCTGGCACACCCGCAACACCTGCTCATCGGCAAACCGCGCACCCACCACATGCAAGCCCACCGGCAATCCATTGGCCGCCAACCCGCACGGCACCGAGGCCGCCGGCTGCTGGGTGAGGTTGAACGGATAGCTGAACGGCGTCCACTCCATCCACTCGCCCAGCCCAGAGCCCGGTGGCACGTTATGCCCGGCATCAAAGGCGGTGATCGGCAGCATCGGCGAGACCAGTAGGTCGTAGTGCTCATGAAACGCCGCCATGCGCGCCACCAATGCCGCCCGGGCTTCCAGGGCCGCGTTGAAGTCGCCCAGGCTGAGGCGTTCGCCCTGTTGCGCAATGCGCAGCAGGCCGGGGTCGAGCAGGTCGCACTGGGCGCCGCTCAACTGCCCGGTCAGGCGCGCCGCGCCGGCGAACCACAGGGTGTTGAACACCTCCAGCGGGTCGCTGAACCCCGGGTCGATCTGTTCCACATGCGCCCCCAGTTGCACCAGGCCCGCGACTGCCTGCGCGACCACCTTGGCCACCTGCGGGTCGACGTCCACGTAGCCAAAATCAGGGCTGTAGGCGATGCGCAGGCCCTTGAGGTCCGTGCCCGGCGTGAGCCATGGCGTGTTGCGCGGCGCGCCGATCAGGCCGTCCCGGGCATCCGGTTGGGCCACGGTTTGTAGCATCAGCACGGCATCTTCCACGGTGCGGGTCATCGGTCCCAGGTGCGAGAGGATCGTCATCGAGCTGGCCGGCCATTGCGGCACGTAGCCAAAGGTCGGCTTGATGCCGAAGGTGCCGGTAAAGGCGCAGGGAATGCGGATCGAGCCGCCGGCATCGCTGCCCTGGTGCAACACGCCAAGGTTCAGCGCCGCCGCCGCGCCCGCGCCGCCGGACGAACCACCGGCCGTGGTGCGCGTGTCCCAGGGGTTGCGGGTGATGCCGTACAGCGGGTTGTCGGTCACGCCTTTCCAGCCGAATTCCGGGGTGGTGGTCTTGCCCAGCAACACTGCACCGGCCTTGCGCATAAACGCCGAAAAAGGCGCATCGACGTCCCACGGCCCGGTGGCGGATGAGGTGCGTGAGCCCTTGCGCGTGGGCATGCCGGCCGTCAGGGTCAAATCCTTGATCGACGCCGGCACCCCGTCCAGCGCACCGCAGGGTTGGCCCTTGAACCAGCGCTGTTCCGAGGCTCGCGCGGCGTTCAAGGCGCCTTCGGGGTCGACGTGGCAGTACGCGTTGACCACCGGGTTGTAGCGCTCGATACGCAGCAACGTGTCTTCGGTCACTTCCACCGGCGACAGGCTTTTATCGCGGTAGCGTGCCAGCAGTTGCACGGCCGTCAGGTTGGCGATATCAGTCATGCTGCGGGACCTCCCTGGGCTGCATTGACCATGGCCCGCAGCAAGACCGCGCAGCCGGCGGCCAAATCATCCGGCGCGGCATTTTCGATTTCGTTGTGGCTGATGCCGCCTTCGCACGGCACAAAAATCATCCCGGCCGGGCCCAGTTCAGCGACAAAAATTGCGTCGTGCCCGGCGCCGCTGACAATGTCCATGTGGCTCAGGCCCAGCACCTGGGCGGCATCGCGCACGGCGTTGACGCAGGTGGGATGAAAGTCCAGCGGCGGGAAGTCGGCGGTGGGCGTCAGTTCATAGCTCAAGCCATGCTGCTGGGCTGTGGCCTCGATCACCTGGCGCACTTCATCGACCATGGCCTGCAGCTTGTCGGCATGCAGGTGGCGCAGGTCGATGGTCATCTGCACTTGGCCTGGGATCACGTTGCGCGAGCCCGGATGCAGGGTCAGGCAGCCGACCGTGCCGCAGGCGTGAGGTTGCTGTTGATGGGCAATGCGGTTGACCGCGCTGACCACCTGCGCGGCACCCACCAAAGCATCCTTGCGCAGGCGCATGGGCGTGGGGCCGGCGTGGGCCTCGACGCCGGTGAACGTCAGGTCGAACCACTTCTGGCCCAGGCAGCCCATGACCACGCCAAGGGTGATGGCCTGATCTTCCAGCACCGGGCCCTGCTCGATATGCGCCTCGAAATAGGCGCCCACCGGGTGCCCGAGTACCGCGCGCGGGCCGGCGTAGCCAATGCGCTGCAACTCGGCGCCCACCGACAGGCCTTGCTCGTCCTGTTTGTCGAGGGTCTCCTGCAGGTCGAATTTGCCGGCAAACACTCCCGAACCCATCATGCACGGCGGGAAGCGCGAGCCTTCTTCGTTGGTCCACACCACCACTTCAATCGGCGCTTGGGTCTGGATCTGCAAGTCATTCAGGGTGCGGATCACTTCCAGGCCGGCCATCACCCCATAGCAGCCGTCGAACTTGCCGCCGGTGGGCTGGGTGTCGATATGGCTGCCGGTCATCACCGGTGGCAGGTCCGGGTTAAGTCCGGCGCGGCGGGCAAAAATATTGCCGATCGCATCCACAGTGACGCTGCACCCGGCCGCCGTACACCACTGCACAAACAGGTCGCGGGCCTGGCGGTCGAGGTCGGTCAGGGCCAGGCGGCACACGCCGCCCTTGGCCGTGGCGCCGAGTTGGGCCAGGTCCATCAGCGACTGCCACAGGCGGTCGCGGTTGATCAGCGGGGCGTTGCTCTTGAGCGGTTGCGCAAAACTATTCATCAGCAGTCTCCGGTCAGGCACTCAGGGCCAGGTAGCGGTTCTTGATCGTCGGGTCGGCGCGAAAGGCCTCGGCGCTGCCTTCGTAGACCACGCGGCCCTGTTCGAGCACGTAGTGGCGGTCGGCAAGCTTGTCGCAGACCAACAGGTTCTGCTCCACCAGCAACACCGGCAGGCCGTCCTCCTTGATCTTGCGCAGGATCTTCACCAGTTCGTCGACGATCACCGGGGCCAGGCCTTCGGTGGGTTCGTCGAGGATCAGCAGCTTGGGATCGTTGAGCAGGGCGCGGGCGATGGCCAGCATCTGTTGTTCGCCCCCGGACAACGCATGGCCGGCGTTTTTGCGCCGCTCCTTGAGGCGCGGGAACATCGCGTACACGTCCTCCATTTGCCAACGGCTGGTCTTGCGCACGGCGATGCGCAGGTTTTCTTCCACCGTGAGCAGGCGGAAGATCCCGCGGTTCTCCGGCACCAGCGCTAATCCCTGGCGGGCAATTTCAAAGATTTTCTGCCCCACCAGCGGTTTGCCGTTGAAGTGAATCTGCCCCTGGCGCGGGCAGATAATCCCCAGGATGCTGCGCAGGGTGGTGGTCTTGCCGGCGCCGTTACGGCCGAGCAGGGTCACCAGTTCGCCGGGGTTGACGGTCAGGGACACGCCCTCCAGGACGTGGCTCTTGTCGTAGTAGGAATGGATATTGTCGACGGTCAGCATCAGGCGGCCTCTCCCAGGTAAGCAGTGCGTACGCGTTCGTCGGCGCGCACGAATTCCGGTGTGCCTTCGACCAGGATCTGCCCGTGGCTCATCACCGTGATGCGTTGGCTGATGGACATGACGATGCTCATGTTGTGCTCGATCAGCAGCACCGTATGGTCACGGCCCAGGTCGCTGATCAGTTGGGTCATGATCGGGATGTCATCGATGCCCATGCCCGACGTGGGCTCGTCGAGCATCAACAGCTTGGGCTTGGAGCAGATCGACATGCCCACCTCCAGCACTCGTTGCTGGCCGTGGGACAGTTCACCGGCCAGGGTCTCGGCGCGGGCGGTGAGTTGCAGGCGCTCCAGGACCTGGTCGGCCATCTCCAGGTGTTCGCGCTGGCTATCCACCCGCCGCCAGAAGTTCAGGGCGCGTGCGCCGTCACGGCCCTGGGCGGCCAGGCGCAGGTTTTCGCGCACGCTGAGGTTTTGGAACAGGCTGGTGAGCTGGAACGAACGGGCCATGCCCAGGCCCACACGGCCGTGGGCCGGTTTGCGCATCAGGTTCTGGCCGTCGAAGTGGATTGCGCCTGCGGTGGCCTGGCGCTCGCCGGTCAGGCAGTGAAACAGGCTGGTCTTGCCGGCACCGTTGGGGCCGATGATGGTGTGGATGGTACCGGCCTCGACCTTGAGATTGACGCCGTTGACGGCATGGAAGGCGCCGTAGGCCAGTTCCAGGTCTTTGGTTTCCAACAGGATGCTCATAGCAGCTCCTCCTTGGTCACGGCGGCGGCCTTGCGGCTGCCACGCACACGTTCGAACAGCGCCGACAGGCCGCCCCACAAGCCTCCGCGCATAAAGATCACCACCAGGATCAGGATCACCCCCAGCAGCATCAGCCAGCGTGGCCACAGGTCGGAGAGAAAGTCCCCCAGCAGCACAATGGAGCCGGCGCCCAGCAATGAGCCGAACAGCGAGCCGGTGCCGCCGACGATGGTCATGATCAGGATGTTCTCCGACATCACCAGGTCGATATTGGACAGCGGCACAAAGTGCAGGAGCATGGCGTACAGCGCCCCGGCAATCCCGGTGACCGCGCCAGACAGCACAAACACCAGGATCTTGAAGTGGCGCGTGTCGTAGCCGATGGCCGAGGCGCGGGTTTCGTTTTCGCGGATCGCCATCAGCGTGCTGCCGAACGGTGACGCGATGACCCGGCGTGCGCCGATAAAGATCAGCAGGAACAGCACCGCGACAAAGCCATAGAACACCCGGGCGTCGGCCAGGGACAGCAGCACCGTGTCACCGATGCGGATTTCCGGGCGTGGCACACTGAGCAGGCCGTTGTCGCCGCCGGTCCAGTCGCTCAGGGTGTAGGCCAGGAAGTAGGCCATCTGGCTGAAGGCCAAGGTCAGCATCACGAAGTAGATGCCGGTGCGGCGGATCGCCAGGGCGCCCACCAGGAAGGCCAGGAACCCGCCGACCAGGGCCGCGCCGAGCAGCGCGCTGAACAGGCCCAGTTGCAGGTGGATCATCAGCAAGGCGGCGCAATAGGCACCGGCGCCGAAGAAGATGCCTTGGCCGAACGACAGCAGCCCGGTGTAGCCCAGCAACAGGTTGCAGGCCAGGGCGGCGAGGGCAAAGATCAGGATCTCGGTCGCCAGGGTCGCCGAGGGCAGGATCAACGGCAGGCCGATCAACACCGCCAGCACCCACAGCAACATGGCCCTGGATTGGGTCTTGGCGAACGGCAGGGGGTTTTTCTCACTCATCTCAAGCTCTCCCGAACAGGCCATAAGGGCGTACCAGAATCACCACGGCCATGGCGCCGTAGATCATCAGGCTCGCGCCTTGGGGCCACAGGGTGGTCATCAGGCTCTGCACCACGCCCACCAGCAGGCCGCCCACCAGGGCGCCGCCGAACGAACCCATGCCGCCGATCACCACCACCACGAAGGCGATGCCGAGGATCTCCGGGCCGACAAAGGGCTGGGCACCGCGCAACGGGGCAAACAGCACCCCGGCGATCCCGGCCAGGGCCACGCCAAGGGCGAAGGTCATGGAGAACAGGCGGAAAATATTGGTGCCCAGCAGGGATACCGTCTCGGTGCTTTCACTGCCGGCCCGCACCAGGGCGCCAAAGCGCGTGCGCTCCAGCAGCAGCCACAGGCCCAGGCCCACCAGCCCCGAGAACACAATCAAAAACAGGCGGTAGTAGGGGTACACGAAGTCGCCGACCACCAGTACCCCGCGCAGCAGTTCCGGCACGGCGACGCTCTTGCCCACCGGGCCCCAGATCATCACGCTGGCTTCCTGGATGATCAACGCAATGCCCAGGGTCACGAGGATCTGGAACATGTGCGGCAGGTGGTAGATGCGCTGGATCAATAATCGCTCGATCAGCCACGCCAGTGCGGCCACCACCAGCGGCGCGATCAGCAGGGCCAGCCAGAAGCTTTCGGTGAGGCTGACGACGGTGTAGCAGATGTACGCGCCCAGCAAAAAGAACGCGCCGTGGGCGAAGTTGACGAAGTTCAGCAGGCCGAAAATGATCGTCAGCCCGACCGCAATCAGAAAGTAGATCATCCCCAGGCCCAGGCCGTTGAGAATCTGGAACAGGTAAAGATTGAGCATGCAGGAATCCTCCAACAGGCGGCCGCGGTCAACGGCCCTGTCGTGTGTTACCGGTGAAAGTGGGCGGATCAGCCGAGCTTGCAGCCCGTGGCTTCTACCGGTGGGAACGACTGGCCGGCGCTGAGGACTTTGGCCAGGTCATCCTTGTCGGCCATGTCGCCCGTGGCCTTGCCCACCAGCAGGTAGTAATCCTTGATCACCTGGTGGTCGCCGGCGCGGATCGTTTCCTTGCCGGTCGGGCCGTCGTAGCTCAGGCCCTGCATGGCCTTGGCCACGGTGGGGCCGTCGAAGCTGCCGGTGGCCTTGATGGTGTCGAGCATGACCTTGGTGCTGATGTAGTCGGCGGCCAGCGGGTAGGTGGGGTTGATCCCGTACTTGGCCTGGGTCAGCTTGACCAGTTCGCGGTTGAGCGGGGTGTCGACCTGGTGCCAGTACTGCGCGCCGAGGTACACGCCTTCGAGCACATCGCTGCCCAGTTCCTGGAACTGGTCGAGGCCTGCGGACCACACCAGCAGCACTTTCATGCGCTCCTTGATACCGAAGTTGACGGCCTGGCGCAGGGTGTTGGAGGACTGGCTGCCGAAATTCAGCAACACCAGCACATCGGGCCGGGCGGCGATGGCGTTGGTCAGGTAGCCGGAGAATTCCTGTTCCTGCAATGAGTGATAGCTGTTGCCCACGTGCTCCAGGCCGCTTTCGGCCAGCACGCTCTTGGCGCCTTCGAGCAACGCTTCGCCGAACACGTATTGCGGGGTGATGGTGTACCAGCGCTTGGCCTCGGGCAGCAGCTTGATCAGCGGCACCAGGGTTTCGCGGATCGCGCCATAGGTGGGCACCGACCAGCGGAAGGTCGCGCCGTTGCAGTCCTTGCCGGTGACTTCATCGGCGCCTACCGGGGTCATGAACACCCCGCCAACCTTATCGACTTCCTTGGCCACCGCCAGCGCCGATGACGACAGGGTGCAGCCCTGGAAGAACCGCGCGCCGTCCTGGCCAATCGCCTCCTGGACCTTGCGCACTGCCTTGCCGGCGTTGCCTTCGGTATCGATCACCTTGTAGTTCAGTGGGCGCCCGAGGAGCTCGGGGTACTGCGCCACGGCCAGGCGTGAACCCATGTCGGCAAACTTGCCATAGCTGGCAAAGGCGCCAGACATGGACTTGAGGCCGTAAAAGGTAAACGGTTCGGCGGCGAATGCCCCGCGCACGCTCAGCGGAAGGCTGAGCGCGGCGGCGGCGGTGAGGCTGGCTTTCAACAACGTACGACGCTGCATGGGGTGACTCCCTGGTTTAGTTATTGGCAGGAGTGGCAATGGCGATACGGTGGAGCACGGCCTGTGGGCAGGCCTTTTTTATTGAAGTCAAACACGGTTGAAACTGTAGGAGCTGGCTTGCCTGCGATAGCGGTTGATCAGTTGAGAAAATTTGCCTGACCGACCGCTATCGCAGGCAAGCCAGCTCCTACAGGGATTTGTGGTGTGTTCAGGAGTGGTCGAACTCCAGCAAAAAATGCGGGCTGACCTGGCCTTCCAGCGCGGTCATGTGGTGTTCGGCGTCGCACATGTGTTCATGCATCAGGCTGCGCACGGCCGCTTCATCGTTGGCACGAAACGCGCTCAACAGTTGCTTGTGATAGTCCAGGTTGGCCGCGTCGAACTGCTTGCGCTTGGGCTTGTAGGCCTTTTTCAGCACCACCAGGTCGCGCAGCAGGTCGTTGAGGAACTGCGCCATGAAACTCAGCAGCGGGTTGGGGCAGGCCCTGGCCAGCAAATTGTGGAACTCCAGTTCCGCCAGGCGTTGCTCACGCTGGCCGGCTTCGCTGTCTTCCGGGGCGCTGCAAAAGTCCACGTTGTCTTGCAGGGCGCGATAGTCGTCTTCGCTCAGGCGTCCCAGCACCGACACGGCCAGCTCCACCTCGATCACTTTGCGCAACTGGTACACCTGCTCGCCATCCAGGTGCTGGAAGTGCAGGTAGTTGCGCAAGGCACGGCTGGCCGGCTCCGTGCCGGCCTGGTTCAGGTACGCGCCACCGGTTGGGCCGGTGCGGGTGCTGACCAGGCCTTCGACCTCCAGGGCCTTGAGCGCTTCGCGGGCCGAGCCCTTGGAGCACTGGAAGCTCTCCATCAGCTCGCGCTCGGTGGGCAAGCGGTCGCCGGGTTTCAAGGCATCGGTGACGATCGAGCGCTTGACCGACTCGACAATCACATCGGAAAGCTTCTGGCGTTTGCGTCGCAGGGGGCGGCTGAGCATGGTTTTCTATTTATCGTATTAATGCGGATAAATAGCACTTAATAGGGGTTGGGACGGGGCGTCAACGGCGGGGGTCGTTTTCAGGTAAAACAGGTCGTAAACCACCTTTGGACTAGCAGGCCAACTCAAATCAACTGTGGGAGCTGGCTTGCCTGCGATAGCGGTTTATCAACTGAGAAAATATTGCCTGAGCCACTGTTATCGCAGGCAAGCCAGCTCCTACAGTTGAGTTGTGGAGTTAGGCAGATTGAGCCTGGCGCAGTAATTGCGTGCCTTGGTGCTCCAGTCTTTGTGCAGGAGCACCCGAGCATGCAATTACGAGCCTTGCGGTATTTTCACGAGGTGGCGCGCTGCGCCTCGTTGCGTAAGGCGGCCGAGCGTTTGTACGTCACGCCCACTGCCGTCAGCCGGCAGATCGAACACCTGGAACACTTCTTTGGCGCCGCGCTGATTGAGCGCGGCCCGCGCGGTATCCGCCTGACGGTAGAGGGCGAGTGCCTGGCCGAGCAGGTCACCAGTACCCTGCGCGGCCTCGATCAGGTGCGCGATGTGATCGCCAGCCGGCAAAGCCAGGTGGCGGGTAACATCAGCATTCATGTGTCAGAAAGTATCGTTTCCACGGTATTGGCGCCGGTACTCGCGGCGTTCTACCGGGCGCACCCCAAGGTCACGTTCAATATCGTGATCGCCAGCGCCTCGGCCACTCTGGATGCACTGTGCAGTGGCGAGGCCGACCTGGGCCTGGCGTTCTATCTGCAGGAGCGGGCCGATGTGGAAGTCACCGCGCAATGCGAGTTGTGGCACCGCGTACTGGTCAGCGCCGAACACCCGTTTGCCCAGCGCGACAGCATTGAGTTGCGCGAGCTTGAAGGCCAGCCCCTGGCCATTCCCGACTCGGCGTACGGCGTGCGCCAGGCCTTGGAGGCGGCGGCGAAAAAGCGTGGGGTGACGATCCAGCCGGTGTTTACCACCAGCTCCCTGGAAGTGCAGAAAAGCCTGGCCCGGCAACGGGCGGCGGTCTTGATCCTGCCCCAGGTGGATGCCGATGCCCGCGACCTGGGTGATGGCCTGGTGGCGGTGCCGATTGCCGATGAGCACCTGGGGCGGATTCGCATTGACCTGTGCGGCTACCGCAACCGACCGCGCTCGGTGGCGGTCCTCAAATGCCAGGACATGCTGGCCAGCGCCATGCAGCGTTGCGCGCTGGTGGACTAATCGGCCAGGCAACGGGTCGACGACGGCGGCTGTCTGCCCTGGGCCAGGTAGATGCCGGCCCAGCGGTTCACGCACTGGCTGGCATCGGTGGTGGTGCTCTGTAGATAGGGGCCCTTGAGCCGCAGGGTGGCGGGCAGCGTGTCGGATGCCTGGGCGGTGCTTGCGTCGGGCTCGATCAGCACCATGCGCTCGACACGGTCGGCAAACAATTGGGCGTACTCGGCACCCAACAGATTGCCCTGGGCGATGCCCAGGAAGCTGACGCGTTGCTCCCCCAGTTGCTGGCGCACGAACTCCATGTCCCACGCCGATTGTTCATTGGCCACGCCCTTGCGCGGGCTTAGTTCAACGACGTCGTAGAGGCGCGTCAGCGTGCGGTATGCCTCGGTGTTGTAGTACTTCCAGACGGTTGCCAGATGCACCGCGAACACCCCATGCAAATTCGCCTGGGCCGTGGCCGGTCGCGCGAAGATCACGCCCCGGCGCTCCAGGGGCTGCTGGGCACCGACCCGGGTGAGGGTCAGGCGGTAGGTGCGTGCGTCAGGGGCCTGGTGGTCCAGCGGCACGGTGACAATGCCGCACTGGGTACGCGCCACCACCTCCTGGTCAAGCGCCCGCCCGGGCAGGCGCGGGCAATCCACCAACCATTCGATACCGGGCGCCGCGGCATGGCCGGGAGAACTCAAGAGCATCATCCATCCACTGATGAGGCAAAGCGCTGCTGCTTTCAAAGGTTTCATCCGCGTTCCTGGGTAACCGTCCATAGGGAACAGGCTTTTTACCAAGGGCGGCGGCGAGCCAATGCCGGAGCAGTCGCATGTAGGGTGTAAGAATTCTGAATTTTACCCGTCGGCAACTGCTGATGCCGACGGGCGGGTGTCAGAACAGGTTGATGGGGAAATTGCCGACGATCCTGAATTCGTCATAGCTGCCGTCAATCTGCCCGCCACTGGCGCGGTGGTTGTAGACGATGGTGCGCAGGACCGAGTTTTTCAACTTCCCCGATTGCACCACATACGCCAGCATCAAGCCGTTTTCGTTGTGCTTGGCGTTGTCCAGCCCGCGCACGTTGTAGCCGGTGTTGTGGCCGTTGCGATCACCCTCGTAGTGCGTGCCGTCGATGCCCCAGCCCTTGGCGTGCCACAGGCTGGCGGTCAGGCCGGGCACGCCGTAGGCGGCCAGGTCAAGGTCGTAGCGCAGTTGCCAGGATTTTTCGTTGGGGCCGTTGTAGTCCGAGTACAGCGAGTTGGCCATGTAGTTGCCGGTGGACTCCCACACATAGTCGAAGTACTCGTTGCCGAACACCTGTTGCCAGGCCAGGGTCAGGCTGTGGGCCTGGTGGTTGGCAGTCACGGCCAGGCTGGCGGCGTCGTTGTCGATGTAGCCCAGGCGCTGCTGGCCGGAGTCCTCGGTGTGGTAGTAGTGCAGGGCGGTCTTGAGGGCGAGCGTGTTTTTGTCGCCGATGCGATGGGTCAGCCCCAGGTAGTACTGGTCCCACATGTCCTCGAAGCGCGAGCCGTAGAGGCTGGCTTCCAGGCCGTAGCCCGGCTTGAGCGTGGCCCCCAGGTAACTGATGCGCGCGCCGCTGTAGGCGCGGTTGCCGAAGGTGGTGGTCAGGCGCTCGGCGCCGGTGCCGGTGCGCGGGATGGCCCGGTCGAAACTGCCGCCCTGGATCGACAGCCAGTCCAGTTCGTTGCTGTACAGGCCCACGCCCTGGAAGCTGGAGGGCAGGGCGCGGTTGTCCTTGTAGCGCAGGATCGGGTTGTCGGTCATCAGGCGCCCGGCCTTGAGCTCGGTATTGGACAGGCGCAACCGCACATCGCCCACCCCCAGCCGGCTCCAGGTCGGGATCGCATCGCCGTCGCTGTCCACCAGCACGCGGTCGCCGCCATTGGCCACCTTGCCATGCCCGCGCTGCAGGTTGACCGCACTGAATACGCCGATATCCACCCCCACGCCAATCACACCCTGGGTGTAGCCGGAGCTGTATTTGAGCATGGCGGTCTGCACCCAGGTTTCGCGCACGCGGGTGCGTTCGATGCCACCGGGTTTCTTGATGCTCAGGTAGGTGCTGCGCTGGGTGTGCTGGTTGGAATAGTAGTGACGCAGGTTCAGGTCCAGGCTGCTGCCCTCGATAAAGCCCGGAGCGCTGGCCTGGGCGTTTTCTTGCGCATAAGCCTGGGTGCCGGTCGCCAGGGTGGCGGCCAGGAAAAGACGTGGATACATGGTTAATCCCCACACAAAGAAGAAACTGTAGGAGCGAGCTTGCTCGCGAAAAGCCGGAGACCGCCGCGTGCATCCAGAATGCGCGCGTTATCGTTGACGGTCTTCGCGAGCAAGCTCGCTCCTACATGAAGGGTGCATACGCGCTGTTCAGCGAACCGGGGCTTCTGCGAGCCGGGTTTCGCGGGCCGGGGTGCCGGGCAGCACGGGCCGGGTTTCCTTGGCGAACCAGGCAGCGGTGAGGCACACCAGGTTGGCGATCAGCAGGTACCACACCGGTGACATCGGGTCGCCCGTGGTGCCGATCAACCAGGTGATGATGATCTGCGCAGTGCCGCCAAACGCCGCCACACCAAACGCGTAGACGATGGAGAAACCGGTGGAGCGCACGGATTTGGGGAAGCTCTCCACCAACAGCACGATCAACGCCGCGCCGCTCATGCCATGCAGGCCCGAGAGCACTGCCAGGGTCAGGAGGAAGGTCGACGGGCTGGGGTGTTCGGTCATCAATTGCAAGGCCGGGAACAGGATCAGCAACAGCACCACCCGGGGCGTCATCAGGATCACCCGGCGCCCGAAACGGTCGCACAACATGCCGCCGGCCACCGCGCACACTGCCATGGCCGCGCCGGCCACCAGGGTCGAGAGCATGGAAATACTGGTGGGCAACTTCAGCTCTGTCAGGGCAAAGGTGGTCATGTAGTTGAGGAAGTACTGGGTGATGGTGCTGCCCGAGAGGATCAGCAAACCCAGGACCAGCGCGCGCCGATGCTTGCCGCAGACTTCGCGCACCAGATCGCCGGTGCTGGTGGTTTCGCCCTGGCCGTGGAAGGTCTCGGCCAGGTTACGGCGGATATAGATCCCAATCGGCAACACCAGCAGGCCAAACACGAACGGCACGCGCCAGCCCCAGCTGTTGAGGTCTTCGGGGGACATCACTTTGGTCAGGGTATAACCCACCAGCCCTGCGGCCATGGCGGCGACACCCTGGGCCACCACTTGCCAACAGGCGTAGGTGCCGCGTTTGTGCGCTGGCGCGGCTTCCAGGATATAGGTGGTGGCGGGGCCGGCTTCACCGCCCCAGGCCAGGCCCTGGATCATGCGCGTCACCACCAGCAGGATCGGCGCGGCAATCCCGATGGTCTCGTAGCCGGGCAATATCGCAATACTGCCGGTGCCCACCGCCATCATCACCAGGGTCAGCAACATCGCCGGCTTGCGCCCGACGCGGTCGGCGTAGGCGCCAATCAGCACCGCGCCCAGGGGCCGCACGATAAAGCCGATGCCAAAGGCGGTGACCGAGAGCATCAAGCTGACGAAGGCGCTATCGGACGGGAAAAACGTGTGGCCGATCATCACCGCGAAGGTCGCGTAGACCCCAAAGTCGAAAAACTCCACGGCATTGCCCAGCACCACGGCAAAGATGCTCTTGCGGCCGGCGTCCGGCGATGGCGTTTCGGGTGTGTGCTCGGGACCCTCGCGAGTCAATTGTTCAGTGTGCATACCAGCCCCTCGATTTTAGTTATAGGTCGCCCAGGCCCCGGCCTTGTGGCCGGGGAGCGGGCGTGTGGGTGGGCAGTTCAGTTACAGCGTCAAGGTCAGTTCGGGTTCGGCCATTGGTGGATTGCGCCACGCCAGCTCTCATAGGTTTTTGCGATTTGCAGCAGCCAGATATCGGCAAAGCGGGGGGCGATCATCTGCAGGCCGATGGGCATGCCATCGGCGGCGTAACCACAGTTGATCGACAGCGCCGGTTGCTCGCCCATGTTCCAGGGCACGGTGAACACGATGTGTTCGAACGGCAATTGCGGGTTATTGCTCGGCGATGGCCATTGGGCGGGGAACGCGTTGACCTGGTTGGTGGGCGACAGGATCAGGTCCAGGTCGCTGAAGGCCTGGGCGGCGCGGCGGCGCATCTCGAAGGTCTGGTTGAACCCCTGCACCGCCTGTACGCCGCTGATGTCGGCACCAGGGGCGGCCCAGTCGCGGATGTACGGCAAGACTTTATCGAACTGCTCGCTGCTCAAGGCCGACAAGTCGCCCCATTGCCGGGCGCGCCAGAACTGGTCGAGGCCGTCGAGCTGGGCGCGGTCCATGATCGGCGGGATCAGCGTGACCCTGGCGCCATGGGCTTCGAACAGGCGTGCGGCGTGCTCCACCGCCTCACACACGAAACCTTCCGGTTGCAGGCCGGCACCTGGCTCGAGCATCAGGCCGACCCGCAGGCCCTTGACCGACAGCGGCTGGTTGCTCCACTCGCTGGTGAGCGGCGGCAGGCTGGTGGCGTCGCGGGTATCGGGGCGGGCCAGGTGCTGCATCATCAAGACGCAGTCGTCCACCGTGCGGGTCATGGGCCCGGCGGTGCGGCCGGTGTAGTACGGGTCGATCGGGATGCGCCCCAGGGTCGGCTTGAACCCCACCAGGCCACACCAGGCGGCGGGCAGGCGCACCGAGCCACCGATATCGGTGCCGATATGCAACGGCCCGTAACCGGCGGCGGCCGCCGCGCCAGCCCCCGAGCTGGAACCGCCGGTGTTGTTGGCGGTGTTCCACGGGTTGCGGGTGATGCCATGGAAGCTCGACAAGCCGGAGGAGAGCATGCCGAAATCCGGGACAGTGGTCTTGGCCAGCACAATCGCCCCGGCTTCGCGCATCCGCGCGGCGGGCGGGGCGTCCCTGAGGGCCGGGGTCAGGCGGGTGGCGGCGCTGCCGAGGGGAATCGGCGTGCCTTCGGTGGCTATCAGTTCCTTGATGGTCACGGGCACACCATCAAGCACGCCGTTGGGCTGGCCTTTGTTCCAGCGCTCGGTGGCGGCCTGGGCTTGCCGGCGTACCTGCTGTGGATCGAAGGCGTACAGCGCGCGGATCTGCGGCTCCCAGCGGTCGATATGGCCCAGCAGGTGGTCGTAGTAGTCGATGGGGGAGAGCTGGCGGCTGGCGAACTGCGCCAGCAATTGCGTGGCCGTGAGGTCGTGAAGATCGGTCATTGAGCGCTTCCTGGTGATGGGCCCTGGGGCTCATGGCGGGTGGCTGTTGGACCCGACTATATAAACCCTGGGCAGCAGCGACCATCACATTCGAAGCGGTGCAGTGTTGCGTTTTTGTGTGCACTCAATTGTCACGACTCTGGGCGCCGGCAATCCCTAATACCAGTCAGTCAAGCGCACATCCCCTGTGGGAGCGGGCTTGCCCGCGATAGCGGCGGTTCAGCCACTATTTTTGGCGGCTGGTATACCGTCATCGCAGGCAAGCCAGCTCCCACCTTTGATTTGTGGTGTGGCCCAAACTACTGCCCCGACGCACATCCCCTGTGGGAGCGGGCTTGCTCGCGAAAGCGGCGGTTCGGCCACTGTTTTTGGCGGCTGGTATACCGCCATCGCAGGCAAGCCAGCTCCTACCTTTGATTTGTGGTGTGGCCCAAACTACTGCCCCGACGCACATCCCCTGTGGGAGCGGGCTTGCTCGCGAAAGCGGCGGTTCAGCCACTGTTTTTGGCGGCTGGTATACCGTCATCGCAGGCAAGCCAGCTCCTACCTTTGATTTGTGGTGTGGCCCAAGCTTCTGCCCCGACGCACATCCCCTGTGGGAGCGGGCTTGCTCGCGATAGCAGCGGTTCAGCCACTATTTTTGGCGGCTGGTATACCGTCATCGCAGGCAAGCCAGCTCCTACCTTTGATTTGTGGTGTGGCCCAAACTACTGCCCCGACGCACATCCCCTGTGGGAGCGGGCTTGCTCGCGAAAGCGGTGGTTCAGCCACTGTTTTTGGCGGCTGGTATACCGTCATCGCAGGCAAGCCAGCTCCTACCTTTGATTTGTGGTGTGGCCCAAGCTTCTGCCCCGACGCACATCCCCTGTGGGAGCGGGCTTGCCCGCGATAGCGGCGGTTCGGCCACTGTTTTTGGCGGCTGGTATACCGTCATCGCAGGCAAGCCAGCTCCTACCTTTGATTTGTGGTGTGGCCCAAGCTTTTGCCCCGACGCACATCCCCTGTGGGAGCGGGCTTGCTCGCGAAAGCGGTGGGTCAGTCAACATCAATGTTTGCTGGGCCGACGTCTTCGCGAGCAAGCCCGCTCCCACATTTGATCTTCACTGCGTTGAGCATTGCGTTCGCTTGACTGATCGGCATTACGGCAAGCCCGCTCCCACACTGGATCAGCGCAACAATTGCTCGATGGCTTTGCACACCCGTGGATCATCACAATGCGCCACATTGAAGCGCATAAAATCATGCAGCCCCGGCTCATACCCAAACAGTGCCCCCGGCGCCAACACCATGCCGCGCTTGAGCCCGGCCTCGGCCAGTTGCTCACCCTTGACCCCGGCCGGCAGGCGCGCCCAGATAAACATCCCCGCTTCATACCCCATGGGCAGCTCACAGCCACAGCGGCGCAACCACTGTTCCACCCGCGCACCGGCTTCCAGCAGGCGCTGGACCATGCGCTTGCGGTGCCGCGCATAGCTGCCTTCGCTGAGCAGGCGGTAGACCAGTTGCTCGAACAACTCCGAGGTCACGCCGCCGCTCATCAACTTCATGTTGGTCAGGTTGGCCGCCAATTGCGGCGCCGCCACCACATAGCTGACCCGGGTATTGGCGCTGAGGGTTTTCGAGAAGCCCGACAGATAGGTCACCTGCTCCAGCCCGGCGAGTGCCGCCAGGCGGGGCGGCGGGTTGGGGTGCAGGTCGCCGTAGAGGTCGTCCTCGATGATATGGCAGTGATACTGGCGCATCAGTTGCAGCAGCCCAAAGGCCTGGGCCGCGCTGAAGGAATGGCCGGTGGGGTTGTGCAGGATGCTGGTGGTCACATACAGGCTGGGCCGTTCCTCGCTGAGCAACTGCTCCAGGGCCGCCAGGTCGAAACCATCCGGGCCGCGCGGCAGTGTCACCACCTTGACCCCATGCAACGCCAGGTTGGCGTGGAAGTTGAAGTAGCACGGCGCATCCAGCAGCACCGTGTCACCGGGGCGGGCCAGCAGGCGCATCAACATGTCCAGGCCTTGCAGGGTACTGGGGGTGGTGATGATCTGTTCCACCGGCACCGCCAGCCCATCGCCCAGGAGTTTTTGTTGCAGGGCCTGGCGCAGCGGCAGGAAACCCGCCGGCGTGCCCATGCCGGAAACCCGCAGGGACGGGGCCCGTACCACACTGCGCAGGGCCTGGCGCATGGTCTCGGAATCGAGCCAGTCTTCGGGCAAGTGGCCGCCACCGGGGCGCAGTTCGCCCTGGCCGGTCAGCATCGGCCGGCGCAGCACACTGAGCAAATCCTGGGGCAGCAGGTCCACCCAGTTGCTGGACGATGGCTGCGTCTGGCGCTGGGCCACAAAGTGCCCGCGGCCCTGGCGCGAGGTCAGCAGGTGTTGGCCGCGCAGGCGGTCCAGGGCTTCATTGACGGTGAATTTTCCGACACCCAACTGTTGCCCCAACTCACGCACCGACGGCAGTTTGCTGCCAGCGGCCAATTCGCCTTGTTCGATGGCACGGGCGAACGCCTCGACGATCTGCTGGACCTTGGGGGCGCGCTCATGAAAGTGGATCTGCGGAAGGGCCATCGCGATGTCCTGAAGTTTGCCGGTCACTTTACCGGTAAAGCCTGCATGAATAACCGCCGAGTTTACCTGCCCGGCGCCGAATCTGCGCCCTAGACTGCGCAACATTCCTTGCCGCCGTGAAATTACCCACCATGGTCACTGCCCTTACGCTGTCTTCGTTCCTGTATTTCCTGGTGTTGTGCAGCACCCTGGCCTTCAGCCCCGGCCCCATGACCCTGCTGCTGCTGAGCCTGGGGCTCAAGGACGGCCTGCGCCACTCCTTGCCGGCACAGTTCGGGGCCAGTGTGTCGTACCTGATTTCGATCCTGATCTTTGCCGTGGGCTTTTCCGAGCTGATCAAGGGCTACCCGCTGATTACCCAGGGCATCCAACTGGTGGGCGTGGCTTACATTCTGTACCTGGCCTACAAACAGTGGACCAGCAGCGGCGTGCAGATCAACACCAGCGGGCAAGGGCCAGAGACGCCCCGTGGCCTGTTCGGCAAGGGCTTGCTGACCGGCCTGTCCAACCCCAAGGCGATCATTCTGTTCAGCGCGGTGTTCCCGCAGTTTGCCGCCGTGGGGCAGGACAGCGCCGCCGGCGACATCGCGATCCTCGGCCTGACCTTCCTGGTCCTGCAGTTCGCCAGCGGCTGCCTGTATTGCTACTTCGGCCAGCGCATCAAGCATGTGCTCGAGTCGCCGCGCAAGCGTGTGCTGTTGCAGAAGGTCACGGCGGTGTTGCTGCTGGCCGTGGCGATGTTACTGGCCCGTGGATTCTCCAGCTAGGCGCCTGGCGTCAAGGGTTTGGCAAGGTGATGGGCGCCTGGGATAACCCTCTGAGCGGTAGTGGCTATTTGCCGGTGCCCTGATAGACTTCCAGCATTCATCCAGGATCAGCCAGATCATGCCAGCCGCAGGAGGAAAAGGACTTCCGCTCGCCAGACGCCTGTACAAATCGCGGACCCTGGGGCTCACGCTCGGTTTCGTCTGTGTATTGGCCGGCATGTACCCGCTGGATCCGCCAGGCTGGGTCTGGGCCTGGATGCTGCTCAACGCCTTCGCCTGGCCGCACCTGGCCTACCAACTGGCACGCCGCGCCGAAAACTCCCTGCGCGCCGAACGCCGTCATCTATTGGTGGACTCGTTTTGTGGCGGCTTCTGGGTCGGTGCCATGCACTTCAACCCGCTGCCCAGCGTCACCACGCTGTCGATGATGACCATGAACAACGTCGCCATCGGTGGGCTGCGGTTCATGTTGATGGGCTGGGTGGCCCAGGCACTGGGCATCGGGGTGGCGCTGCTGCTGTTCGCCCCGGCCTATATCGCCCTGACCACGCCCGCCCAGCTTTACGCCTGCTTGCCGATCCTGATGCTCTATCCGCTGGCCCTGGGCTGGATCTGTTATCGCCAGGCCATCACGCTGGCCCGGCACAAGCGTGAACTACTGGCCCTGAGCCGCACCGACAGCCTGTCCGGCCTGCTCAACCACGGCGCCTGGAAAGACCATCTGGAAATCGAATTCGAACGCTGCCGGGGCGGCCAGCAGGGCGCTGCGATTGCCCTGATCGATATCGACCATTTCAAGATCATCAACGACACCTACGGTCACGTCACCGGCGACATCGTGCTGCGCCAACTGAGCAAGATCCTGCGCCAGAACCTGCGCGCCACCGACCTGGCCGGGCGCTACGGCGGCGACGAATTCTGCGTGATCCTGCCGGACATGCCCCTGGGCCACGCCACCGAAGTGATGGACGCACTACGCGACCGCTTCAGCTCCCTGGGCTACGCCCAGGATCCGACCTTGCGCGCCAGCCTGAGCATTGGCCTGGCGCCGTATCAAGCGTCCCACGGTGATGCGACCAGTTGGTTGAATGATGCCGACCAGGCGTTGTATGAGGCCAAGAGTAGCGGGCGCAATCGGGTGCGTTCGGTGCAGGGCGGGTGGGTGCGGTCGGTTTGAACTGCCGGAACTGAATCCGCGCTCAGTGCGCCAGCGGCGGTCCGCCCGCACCCAGGGGTTTTTATGATGTGTGCAGGGTTGTCGTGCGCCCCAATACCAAACTGCACAGCGCCGGCAAGAACAGCAGCGTCAATAACGTCCCCACCAACACCCCGCCAATCAGCACATACGCCAGGGACGACCAGAACACCGACAAGGTCAGCGGAATAAACGCCAACGCTGCCGCCAGCGCGGTCAAGATCACCGGCCGCGCGCGGCGTACGGTGGCTTCGACGATCGCTTCGCCACTCGCCATGCCCTGTTCCTGGTTCTGGCGGATCTGGTCGGTGAAGATCAGGGTGTTGCGCATCAGGATCCCGCCAATCCCGATCAGGCCCAGGATCGCATTGAAGCCAAATGGCTGGTTGAACAGCAGCAAGGTCGGCACCGCGCCGATCAAGCCCAGCGGGGCGGTGGCGAAGACCATCAACATCACGCCGAACGAGCGCACCTGGAACATGATCACCGTGAGGGTCAGCAGGATCATGATCGGGAACAGTGCCGCCAGGGCCACGTTGGCCTTGGCGCTTTCTTCCACCGGGCCGCCGATGTCCAGGCGATAGCCGGCCGGCAGTCGCGCGATCAGGGGTTGCAGGTCTTTGTAGACAGCCATTTCCACATCGGGCGGTTGCACGCCGTCGACGATGTCGGCGCGCACTTCGACGGTGCTCGCGCGGTTGCGACGCTTGAGGATCGGCTCTTCCATCACCGCCTGGAAATGCCCGACCTGGGCCAGGGGCACCGACACCCCGGCGCTGTTGGTCAGGGTCATGTTGTCGAGGTTGCCGAGGTCTTCACGCTGGCTGCCCTGGGCGCGGGCCACCACCGACACGGTGCGGTTGCCTTCGCGCACTTCAGTGATGGGGTTGCCGCTGAGCAGGGCGTTGAGCTGGGATTTCACTTCGTTGGGGGTGAAACCCAGCAGGCGCAGGCGATCCTGGTCCAGCACCAGGCGATAACCGCTGCTGCGCTCGCCCCAATCGAGGAACGCGTCCTTGGTCAGGCGGTTGGCGGCAACCACCTGGCGCACTTCCTCGGACAGGCTGCGCAACACGTTCACGTCGGGGCCAGACACGCGAAACACCACCGGGAAGGGCACCGGCGGGCCGAACAGCAATTGCGTGACCCGCACCCGCGCGGCGGGGAATTCGCCGCTGGCGATACGCTCGCGCATACGCAGTTTCAAGGCGTCCCGGGCATGGGCGTCGGGGGTTTGTACGATCAGCTTGGCGAACGCCGGGTCGGGTAACTCGGGGTTCAGCGACAGGAAAAACCGTGGAGCACCGCCGCCCACATAGGTATCGACCATGCGGGTCTGCGGCTCTTGCAGCAGCGCCTTTTCCAACTGCGCCGCCACCGCCTCGGTGCTTTTGAAGGCACTGCCCGGCGGCATATACACCTCCAGAATCAGCTCGGAGCGGTCGGAGTTGGGGAAGAACTGCTTCTTCACCACGCCCAGGCCCAAGCCGCACAGTACAAAGGCCGACACCACCAGCCCGGTCACCAGCCAGCGCCGGCGCACGCAGGTTTGCACCAGGTGGCGCAGTTTCTGGTACCAGGGGCCGGCGTAAATCGCGTCGTGGCCGCCGGGCACCGGTTTGATATTGGGCAGCAGCCTGACCCCCAGGTACGGGGTAAACACCACCGCCACCAACCAGGAGGCGATCAGGGCAAAACCGACGATCCAGAAGATATTGCCGGCATACTCGCCCGCGCCAGAACGGGCAAAACCCACCGGCAGAAAGCCGATGATCGTCACCAGGGTACCGGTCAGCATTGGTGCGGCGGTGGAGCTCCAGGCGAAGGTGGCAGCATGGATGCGGTCGAAACCTTCTTCGAGTTTGACCACCATCATCTCAATGGCAATGATCGCGTCGTCCACCAGCAGGCCCAGGGAAATGATCAGCGCACCGAGGGTGATGCGGTCAAATTCGCGGCCGGTCAGCAGCATGATCACAAACACCATGGACAGGGTCAGCGGCACGGCTGCCGCCACCACCAAACCGACACGAAAGCCCAGGGCCAGCAGGCTGATGACCATCACCACGGCCAGGGCGACGAAGAATTTGAGCATGAACTCATCGACCGCCAGGCTGATGTTTTTCGCCTGGTCGGAGACTTTTGCGAAGTTGACACCCAAGGGCAGGTCCGCCTGGATTTTGCCCTCCTGGGCCTTGAGGCTCTTGTCCAGGTCCAGGCCGTTCCAGTGTTTCTCCATGATGATGCCCAGCATCAAGGCCGGGTCGCCCTGGTGCCGGATGCGGTAGCTGGGCGGGTCTTCATAGCCACGGCTGACGGTGGCGACATCGGCGATGCGCAACACTTTGCCGTCCACCGGCAGCGGCACGTTCTCGATCAGCGCCAGGCTGTCGAAGGCGCCGTCTATACGGATATAGGCGCGGGGGCCGGCGGTTTCGACAAACCCCGACGGCGCCACGGCGTTTTGCGCGGCGAGGGCGGTGAAGATCTGCTCGGGCTTGATCCCCAGGGTTGCCAGGCGCTCATAGGAAAACTCGACAAACACCCGCTGCGCCTGTTCGCCGAGAATATTGACCTTCTTCACCCCTGGCAGCCTGAGGAAGTCCTGGCGCATCGTTTCGGCCATCTGCACCTGCTGGCGATGGGGCAGGTGTTCGGCTTCCAGGGCGTACAGGGCGAAGTACACATCGGAATATTCATCGTTGAAGAACGGCCCGATCACGCCCTTGGGCAGTTTGGCGGCCTCGTCGCTGAGTTTTTTGCGGGTCTGGTAGAACAGGTCCTGGATTTCATTGGGGCGCGTGGACTCGAGGAAGGTCATGCGCATCGACACAAACCCCGGTTGGGCGATGGTTTCCACACGATCGTAGTAGTCCAGTTCCTGTAGGCGCTTTTCCAGGCGGTCGGCCACTTGTTCCTGCATCTCCTGGGCCGTGGCACCGGGCCAGGCGGCGGTGATGGTCATGACCTTGACGGTGAACAGCGGGTCTTCGGCGCGCCCCAGCTTGGCGAAGGAAAAAATCCCCGCGGCGAGGATCGCCAGGATCAGGAACAACGTGACGGCGCGGTATTTGACCGCCAGGGCGGAAAGGTTGAGGCCATGCATGCTCAAGGTTCCTGGCGGCGATTGAGGGTCAGTGCCTGGGCGGGCAACAGGCGTACGCTGTCCCCTGGGTGCAGCAGGTGCGCACCGAGGGCGACGATCAGTTGGTCGGGGCTGACCCCGCCGCAAAGCAGGGCGTCTTCCTGGCCCAGGCTGGCCACCGTGACCGGGGCGAAGCTGACTTTGTCATCCGCGCCAATCAGCCACACGCCGGTTCCGTTACCCGCATCGTGCAGGGCGCCGATCGGCACGCGGGTGTGTGGCGGCTGGCCGTTGCCTTGCAGGCGCAGGGTGATGGTGGAACCGAGGGCGAAACGCTCAACCCTGCCGTGCAGCACATAGCGCGCGCGGTAGGTGCGGGTGACGGGATCGGCGCTGGCCGACAGTTCGCGCAGGGTTGCGTTGAGAGCCTGGTCCGGCGCGCCGAACGGCAGGGCCAGGGCTTTTTGCGAGGCGCGGTCGCGCAGGTTTTCCGGCAGATGGATGATCGCTTCCCGTGCGCCGTCGTGGGCCAGGCGCGCGACGATCTGCCCTTCGGCCACCACCTGCCCGCGTTCCACCCGCACATCGGTGATCACCCCGTCGCCATCGGCCCGCAGCACCGAGTAGGTGCGACGGTTTTCGATCTGGCTGGCATCCGACTGGGCGGCGGCGAGCTGCGCTTGAGCGACCTGCAGGTTAGTCGCGGCCTGGTCGAAAATCTGCCGTGATACCGCGCCGGTACTGGCCAGTCGTTGATAGCGGTTGGCGTCATCGCGGCGCTGGCGCAGTTGCGCCTGGGCGGCGTTGACGCGGTTTTTTGCCGAGCGCAGTGCCAGCTCGAAGTCGCCGATATCCAGGACCAGCAGGGTGTCGCCCCGGGACACATGCTGGCCGGGATCGACCTTGCGTTCGATCACCTTGCCGCTGACCCGAAAACCCAGGTCACTTTCGGTACGCGCCGCGACCACCCCGGTATAGGCATTCTGCTGGCTGGCGGCGGCTTCGACTTTGGCCGCCAGCACCGGGCGCGCAGGGGCTGCGTTGGCGCTGGGGTCGGCCTGGCTGTTGCAGCCGCTGAGCAGGATCAACAGCGCCAGGGGCGGGAAAAGGCGGTGAAGGGGAGGGCGTGGGCTCATTTCAGGCTCCTGGTGGCGCTGGGTGAATAAAATTACGTTCGTAATATTTGCAGAATATTACGACCGAAATATTATTTAAGCCAGCCCTCGATCAGGTTTTGTACGAGTCGGCTTGCCGGCGATCGCGGTGTATCAGTCGATAAATCCATTGGCGGGCCCGCCGCCATCGCTGGCAAGCCAGCGCCTACAAAAGCGCATGCGGGTGCAGTTGTCACACTTTGTCCAAGTTATCCGGGTGTAGATGATTACGATTCTCTTTTGAGATAAATCCTGAAGGTCTACGCCCATGCTTCCTGCTTTTCGTTTTGCGCCGCTGGCCCTGCTGGTGGCTGGCAGTCTCAACGCTCACGCCGATGAGCCTGCGTCACTGCAACTCAATGAGGTGGTGGTGACCGCCTCGGGCTTTGCACAGAATGTCGAAGACGCGCCGGCCTCGGTCACGGTGATCGATGGCGAGGCCTTGCGCCGCAAGTCGTACCGCGACCTGGGCGATGCGGTGCGGGATGTCGAGGGCGTCACGGTGAATGGCGGGGCCAATGAAACCGACATCTCGATCCGTGGCATGCCCGCCGACTACACGCTGATCATGGTCGACGGCAAACGCCAGAGCGCCCGGGAGTCGCGGGTCAATGGCAACAGTGGCTACGAGCAGAGCTTTGTGCCGCCGGCCGCCGCCATCGAGCGCATCGAAGTGGTGCGCGGGCCGATGTCGTCGCTGTACGGTTCCGATGCCATCGGTGGGGTGATCAACGTGATCACGCGCAAGGTGTCGCCGCAGTGGGGCGGCTCCGTTGGCTATGACTACTCGGCCCGCCAGCACAGCGACCAGGGCAATGCGCGCCAGACCCAGTTCTACCTCAGCGGCCCGCTCAAGGAGGACCTGCTCGGCTTGCAGGTGTGGGGCCGTTACCTCGACCGCCAGGCCGATGACGATATTGAGCAGACCAATGGCTTCAGTAAAGCCGATCACCGCGACCTCACCGCGCGCCTGGCCTTCACCCCGGGCATCGACCACGACATCCTTCTTGAAGCCGGCGCCACGCGCCTGAAAAACGGCGATGGGATCAGCGCCAACTGGGCCACCCGCGAGCAGGAAAACAACCGCGATCACTGGTCGCTGTCGCACCAGGGCCGCTGGGGCTGGGCCACCTCGGACATTGCCTTTGCCCAGGAAACTTCCACCCGCGAAGGCCGCGCCACGCCGGCCCAAACCGATATTTTCGGACGCAAGCCCGAGGTCAAGAACAGCGTGTTCGACGCCAAGTTGGTGGTGCCCACGGCCCATAACGTCAGCACCGTGGGCATGCAGTGGAACGAAAGCCAGCTGACCGACTGGAACCAGGGCCTGGGCGACCGTGTGGACTACGAGTTCTCGGTGGTGCAAAAAGCCCTGTTTGCCGAGAACGAATGGTCGGTCACCGATAGCTTCGCCCTGACCACCGGCCTGCGCCTGGATCATCACGAAGAATACGGTGCCCATGTCAGCCCACGGCTGTATGGGGTGTGGCGCGCCAGCGAGCAGTGGACGTTCAAGGGCGGCATCGCCCGTGGCTTCAAGGCCCCGGAGATCCGCGCGGTGGTGGCGGACTACGCCTACCTGCGGCGCAACCGTTTCGTGATGTTCGGCAACCCCGACCTCAAGCCGGAAACCAGCACCAACTACGAAATCTCGGCGCTGTGGAGCAACCGTGACGATCTGTCGGCGGGCGCGACCCTGTTCTACAACGACTTCCAGGACAAGCTGTCCACCGTCACCACCGACCAGCGCTGGAACGGCTACACCATCATGGAGCGGGTTAACGTCGACAAGGCGATCATCCAGGGCGTGGAGCTCAACGGCCAATGGGATATCAACCCCAGCGTGCTGCTCAAGGCCAACTACACCTACACCGATTCCGAACAGAAAACCGGTGCCAACGCTGGCGCGCCCCTGGCCTTGACCCCCAAGCAAAAGGCCAATGTGCGTAGCGAATGGAGTATCAACGACCGCGCCCAGGCCTGGGCTTCGTTGAGCTATTACGGTGAGGAAACCGGTAACACCATCACCAGTGAAAAACCGGCGCCGGGCTACACCACCGCCGACCTGGGCGGCTCCTTTGATGCGACCGAATCCCTGACCCTCAATGCCTCCCTCAATAACCTGGCCAACAAGCGCCTGGACGACGAGACCTACGGCACCGTGAACTACGGGCGCACCTTGTGGATGGGGGCCACGTTCAACTTCTAAGGCGCTGCAGGCAACCGCACCACCGCGCAGAGACCTGCCGGTGGGCGGTTCTCCAAGAGCAGTTCGCCGCCATGGGCCTGGATGCACGACCGTGCAATCGCCAGGCCCAACCCCAGGCCACCGCCGCTGGCGCCCAGCTGTACGAAGGGTTCGAACACCTTGTTCAGCCAGTCCTGGGGCAGGCCGGCGCCATGGTCGAGAATCTCCACGCACAGCACCCCCGTGTCCTCGTGCTTGAGGCTGATACAGGCATCGCCGCCATGTTTGACCGCGTTGTCGATCAGGTTGGCCAGGGCGCGCTTGAGCGCCAGCGGCCGGCAATCGAGCAGCAGCGGCGGGGCGCCCAGCCAGGTCACTGGTTGTTGCAGGCGCCGGTAACGCTTGGCCAGGTCATCCAGTAATGCGCTCAACGAGGTTCGGCGGGTGGCTTCCTGCACGGCGTCGTCGCGCACGAAGTTCAGGGTTTCGCGCACCATGGCGCTCAGCTCGCCGAGGCTGTCGAGCATGTCGTCCCGCTCAGGGCCTGGCTCCAGCAACTCAACCTGCAAGCGCAGTTCGGTGAGCGGGGTGTTGAGGTCGTGACTGATCGCCGCCAACATCCGCGTGCGCCCTTCGACATGCCGGGCCAGGTTGGCCTGCATGGTGTTGAAGGCGGTGGTCAAGTCACGGGCTTCCTGGGGGCCGCTCAAGGGCAGCGGTGCGATCCATTCGCCCCGGCTGACCCGTTCGGTGGCCTGGGCCAGGGTTTTCACCGGGCGCACCACCCGCGCGATGAAAAACATCACGATCAGCAGCACCGGCACCGTGGTCACCGGCAGGCTGTAGGCCAATACGCGGCCCCATTCATACGCCCCGGCGGGATGCTGCAGCGCATTCAGGTACTGGCCGTTCGGCAGGCCGATGCTGCTGCGCAACCGCAAGGGCGCCCAGCCGGCGGGGCTGAACACATGGGTGCGGGCGTTGGCGCCGCTGATGCGTTCCAACTGCATGCCGATGGGCACGTCTGGCGGCAGTTGCAGGTGTTGGCGCAGTTCGTTGGCCAGGCGCCGTTCTTCGGGGCGCAGTTCAAACGGCTCGACTTCGGCCCGGGGGGCGATCCAGAAACGTGCGTTCTCGGTGTTCATCGCGGCCAACAGGTGCGCCGGCTCTTCGCCGCCCAGGCCGGCGGCATGGTGTGCGATCACCAGGCGTTCCAGGCTGAAACTGCGCGACAGCGGGTGGATCAGGCTGCCGGTGCGTTGCAGGAACAGCATGGCGATGGCGTTGGAGGCCAGCAGCGCCAGCAGCAACAACAGGCTCAGTTGCTGCACCAGGGTGCGCGGCCATAGGCGGCGCCAGCGGTTCAAGCGGCGCACGGGGTGACGTCGGCCGCCAGCAGGTAGCCGCCGCCCCAGATGGTGCGCAACAGGTCCGCCGCCGCGCCGTCGTGGGCCAGTTTGCGGCGCAGGCGGCTGACCTGGCGGTCGATGGTGCGGTCACTGACATCACTGTCGGCGGCGGCGGTCAGGTCGATCAGGCGCTCGCGGGGCAACAGGGTGTTGGGATGCTCGAGGAACACTTGCAGCAGCCGGCTTTCGGCGGTGCTCAGTTGGATCGGCGGGCAGCCTGCGCGGGTCAGCAGTGCGCTGATGGCGCTGAAGTGCCAGCCGGCGAAGCCGTAGCTGCGGCTGGCCGGCGCCATGGGGGCCTGGCTGCGGCCCTGGCGGCGCAGCACGCTGTGGATGCGCGCCACCAGCTCACGGGGTTCGAAGGGCTTGGTGATGTAGTCGTCGGCGCCCAGGTCCAGGCCGCGAATGCGGTCGGCGGCGGCATCGCGGGCGGTCAACAGGATCACCGGGGTGTTGCTGCGCCGATGCAGTTGGTTGCACAGCTCAAAACCGTCGCCATCGGGTAGCAGCACATCCAGCACGATCACATCGAAGGCCTGGGTCTTGAGCAGTTGCCACATGCCCGCTGCATCTTCAGCGGTGCGCACCTCGAAGGTGTGGCGACGCAAATAGATGGCCAGCGGCTCGCGGATCTTGCGGTGGTCGTCCACCACCAGGACGCGCGGCGCTACAGGCGCAGGGGCAAATGGCATGGCGGCCCTCGGGGGAGTTGAGCGGGAGAGCGGGGATATTACTACGAGTCATTATCATTCACGTATTTTATGACACGCCGCCATCAAGTCGTCCCATGTGTGGAACGATGCGAGCCAAATCCGCTGTCTACCGCCTTATTGGTATTGGATTTAAGGTGTATGCACATTGGAGGACCCTCATGAAAAACATCATCGGTATCTACACCAGCCCACGCAGCCACTGGGTAGGCGACGGTTTCCCGGTTCGCACGCTGTTTTCCTACGACACCATGGGCAAGCACATCAGCCCGTTCCTGCTGCTGGACCACGCCGGCCCGGCGGATTTCACCCCCACCACCCAGCGGCGTGGCGTAGGCCAGCATCCCCATCGCGGCTTTGAAACCGTGACCATCGTCTACGAAGGCGAAGTCGAGCACCGTGATTCCACCGGCGCCGGCGGCACCATCGGCCCGGGCGATGTGCAGTGGATGACTGCGGCCAAAGGGATCCTGCACGAGGAGTTCCATTCCCAAGCCTTCGCCAAACGGGGCGGGGCCCTGGAAATGGTGCAGCTGTGGGTCAACCTGCCGGCCAAGGACAAAATGAGCGAGGCCGGCTACCAGACCATCCTCGACGGCGATATCCCGTCGTTGCCCCTGGCCAATGGCGCCGGCAGCCTGCGCCTGATCGCCGGTGAGTTCGCGGGCCGCACAGGGCCGGCGCGCACCTTCACGCCGATTGACGTGTGGGACCTGCGCCTCAACGGCGGCAAGGCCGTGACCCTGGACCTGCACGCCGGGCGCAATACCGCGCTGGTGGTGCTCAAGGGCACCGTGCAAGTCAACGGTCAGGAACTGGCACGCGAAGGGCAACTGGTGCTGTTCGAGCGTGATGGCGCGCAGATCAGCCTGGAGTCCAACGCCGACGCCATGGTGCTGCTGCTCAGTGGTGAACCCATCGACGAGCCCATCGTCGGTCACGGCCCGTTCGTGATGAACACCGAGCAAGAGATTCACCAGGCCTTCGCCGACTTCCAGTCCGGCCAGTTCGGCCAAATGCACGGCGCCTCCCGCTGATTGGGGGTGCCCTATACCCGCCAACGCCATTTCATGCGATCTTCAGGGCATTCGCCCTGGAGTCGCCTGGATGCTGTCTTTCATCTCCGCTCACCCGATGCTGTGCGCCCTGGCGCTGATCCTTATCGATATCGTCGTCTGGCGTCTGTTTTCAGCCAGTTCCGGCAACTGGAAACTGATCGCGCGCCTGGGCATCTTCGCCGTGTTCAGTGCCGTGCTGTTCAACGACGGCATGAACCCCATGCAACTGGCGCCCTATGCCGACAACACCCCACTGCACCTGGCCGCCACCGCCTTGCAGATCGGCTGGTGGTTGTTCGCCGCGCGCACCCTGACGGTGTTGCTCGGGGCCTTGATGATGCAGCGGGTCGGCCACACCGGGCGCTTGCTGCAAGACCTGATGGGCGCGGTGATCTTCCTGATCGCGATCATCGCGGCCATGGCCTACGTGCTCGACCTGCCGGTCAAGGGCGTGCTGGCCACCTCCGGCGCGGTGGCGATCATCGTCGGCCTGGCGCTGCAAAGTACTTTGAGCGACGTGTTCTCCGGGATTGTGCTCAACACCACCAAGCCCTACCAACTGGATGACTGGATCTCCATCGACGGCACCGAAGGCCGGGTGACGGATATCGACTGGCGCGCCACGCGCCTGCAAACCTCCCAGGGCAGCATGGCGGTGATCCCCAACTCCCTGGCGGCCAAGGCCAAGATCATCAATTTCTCGCGCCCGGCCGACATGTTCGGCCTGGCGGTGAGCCTGCAAGTCAGCCCTCACGCGCGCCCGCAAACGGTATTGGAAGCCCTGGAACGGGCCATGCAAGGTTGCCGGCAATTGCTGGCCAAGCCGGCGCCGAGTGTGGCGTTCAAGACCTCCACCGGGGGTGGCGTGGAATATGAAATCAGCGGCTTCGTGCCGGCCATGGCCCTCAAGCGCGAGGTGCGCAACCAGCTTTATGACCTGGCCTACCGGCATTTGCAGGCGGCCGGCGTAAGCCTGCTGTCCAGCGCCGAAAGCCCGACCACGCCGGCCACCACGCCCGCACGTGCACTGCTGGAAAGCTCGAATATCTTCTCGACCCTGCGCCAGGAAGAGAAGGAAACCTTCAGCCAGAACATGACCCTGCACACCTTCCGCGCCGGCGAGATGATCCTGCCGACCGGGGAGGTCAGCGATCACCTGTTTATCATTGAGTCCGGGGTGGTTTCGGTGATGCTGGTCAAGGCCGGGCACAAATTCGAAGCCGGGCGCATGGGGCCGGGCGAGGTGATTGGCGAAGCGGGGATTCTGGGGGAGCAAAGCGTGCCCGCGGACTTTGTGGCCAAGACCTACTGCACCCTCTATCGCATCGAAAAGGAATACCTCAAGCCGTGCCTGGACGCGCGCCACGACATCAGCGAGGCCATGCAGAACCTCCTGGATTTCCGCCTGCACGCCGCCCAGCACCTGACCCAGGACGCACCCATCGTGCCGGTGAAAAAGGGCTTCTTGCATTGGCTGCGCAGCCGGGCCTGAAGCGCCTGGCATTGGCTACCTGTTCTTCGTCAGGATTGGCTATTTGTGCGAGGCAGTGGGGGGATTAAGCTGGGCGCCAATTCCCACTGTCCAGGAGTCACACAATGCACGCCCGCACCGATTTCTACACCGCGTCCCCTGACGCCATGAAAGCCATGCTCGCCCTGGAAGCCGCCGTCGGCAAACTGTCCATTGAACTGCCGCTGCTCGAACTGGTACGCCTGCGCGTCTCCCAGATCAACGGCTGCGCCTTCTGCCTGGACATGCACACCGCCGATGCACGCAAGGGCGGCGAGACCGAACGGCGCCTGTGCACCCTCTCGGCCTGGCGCGAAACGCCGTTCTTCACCCCGCGCGAGCGTGCCGCCCTGGCCTGGGCCGAAAGCTTGACGCTGATCAGCCAGACCCACGCGGCGGATGAAGATTATGCGTTGCTCAATGCCGAGTTCAGCGCCGCCGAGCAGGTTGACCTGAGCGTGGCCATCGCCACCATCAACAGCTGGAACCGCCTGGCGGTGGGCTTTCGCAAGATGCCCAAGTAACGACATTCAAGGGTAGCCGCTGGCCAATGTAGGAGCTGGCTTGTGTGGGAGCTGGCTTGCCTGCGATGCAGGCGCCTAGGTCTTACAGATGCACCGAGGTGATGCCATCGCAGGCAAGCCAGCTCCCACATAAGCCAGGTTTCCCATAAGCCAGGTTTCACATTGGGTCGGGGGTTAGAAGTTGATGGAAGCACTCAGGCGCGCCGTCAATGGTGCACCCTGGAACAGGTAGTCATCGCCCATGTATTCGCCCGCATCACGCCAGTAGCGCTTGTCGAACAGGTTGTCGACGCTCAGGCGCAACACCGTTTCATAGCCATCGACTTTGGTGGTGTAGCGGCTGCCGATGTTGACCAGCGCATAATCCCCCACTTCCACATTGCCGGTGCGGTTGGCGTTCTTGCTGGCGCTGTATTGCACGCCGCCGAGCACTGCCAGGCCGTTGACCCAGGGCAGGGCGTAGTCGGCGTACACACTGGCGCGCAGCTTGGGCACGTTGATTGTCTGGTGATCTTCGTACTGCGGGGTGCCGCTACCGTTCACCCGTGCCCGAATCGCCGCCACGCTGGTGGCGATCTGCAGACGCTCGGTGGCCCAGCCGTTGGCGGACAGTTCCAGCCCGGTGTTCTTCTGCTGGCCCTGCTGCACGTAGGTGAATTCGCCGGCGCTGTCTGGCTTGGCGTACTGGTAGGCCTGGCGCGTCTGGAACACTGCGGCGGCGAAGCTGATGCGGCGCCAGTCGTATTTCACCCCGGCTTCGATCTGCCGCGAGACGGTCGGGGCGAGGATTTCCCCATCGTTGCTCGCATACCACGGTGCCTCACCGCCCAGTGACAGGCCCTTGCTGTAGCTGGTGTACAGCGAGATGTTTTCCACTGGCTTGTAGATCAGCGCAGCGTTGGGCAGGAACTCGTACTGCTGGGTGTGACGCTCCTGCACGCCATATCGATCGAAGGCTTTTTCATCCAGGCGCACTTCGCGGCCACCGAGCACGGTTTGCCATTGCTCGTTGAAACTGATGCGGTCGGTAACGAACAACCCGTACTGGCGGCTGTCGAGGCGCCGGTGGCTGTCGTTCAGGGGCTTGTCGGTGGGCGGGAAGGTTTCCGGGTCCTGATCGATATTGCCGCTGCCGACGTATTCATTGACTGACTTGCGCTTGTCGATCACCCGGCGAAAAGCGCTGGTGCCGAAGGTCAGTTCATGGCTCAGGCCGGCCGTGCTGAACAGGCCGGTCATGGCCGCCTGGACTTCATCATTGCGCCGGGTGTCGTCAGGGCTGCGGTAGTCAGCGATATCGTAGTTGCCTTCCGGGCTGAAGTAGTTCGGCACTTTGACGCCTTCGCAGCTGGGGGAGCCGTAGCAACCCCAGGCAAACGAACTGTAGTCATCAATCACCACCTTGCTGCGGGCCGCGCTGACGCTGCCTTTCCACTGGTCACTGAAGCGGTACTCGAACTTGCCGTTGAGGTTCAGCGAGTCGATCCCCACCTGCTTGGCGCCGCTCTGGTGGCCGAGCAGTTTTTTCGGTGAGGCGTCGTGGGGCACTTCGGTGCCGCCGAGCAACTGGTAGCCGGGCACCGAGCGCTGTTGTTTGTCCTGGTATTCGGCATCCAGTTGCAGCACGGCGTCGGGGCTGATGTTCCAGTCGAAGGCCAGGGATACAAAGTCCCGCTGGCCATTGGCGTGCTCGACATAGGAATTGAGGTCTTCATGGGCGACGTTGGCGCGCAAGCCAAATTGCTGCTCGCTGCCAAACCAGCCGCCGACGTCGGTGGCGATATAGCCGCTGCCGCGATCATCGGTGGACACCGTGACCGAGCGCACGTCTTCCGGGCGCTTGGTCACGTAGTTGATCACGCCGCTGGGCTCGGAAATCCCGCTTTGCAGGCCCGCCAGGCCCTTGAGCAACTCCACCCGCTGCTTGTTTTCCAGGGCCACGTTCTGCTCGCCGGTGATGGTGCGGCCGTTGATCTTGTAGCTGCTGGCGGCATTCAGGGAAAAGCCCCGGACCACGAAATTTTCGTAGTAGCCAATCGGTGCGTAGCTTTCGCCCACCGAGGCGTCGTTGCGCAGCACTTCGCTGAGCAGGCGTGCCTGCTGGTCCTTGATCAGCGCGGCATTGATCACGGTGATCGAGGCCGGGGTGTCGAGCAGCGGCGCCTCATCGAAGCCGCCGACCGACGCGCTTTGCGCACGATAACCGGACTCATCCTGGCCCTGGATGGTCAGCGCCGGCAGTTCCAGCTCAGCCGCCAGGCTGTTGCCAATGCCGCCGCTGAGCAGCAGGCCGAGGGCCAAATGTGAGGTGACGACGGGGCGAAAACGCAAAACCATGGGGGCAAGGCCTTAAAGCGCGGGGCGGGGGCGCATAAGCTAGGCATAAGTGCGCGTCTTTACAAGTACTCGCCTTGGCCCGGCTGCTTGAGACGTTGCGTCTCAAGCCCCACGCCAATCCGTCCGGGCCTCGACAGCGTGACCCCGCACCTGCGATAGACAAGGCTTCGTTTATCGTTGCAGGAGATCATCATGGGTATCGCTGGAAAAGTTGCACTGGTGACCGGTGCCGGGCAAGGCATTGGCCGGGCCATCGCCCTGCGCCTGGCGCGGGACGGGGCGGATATCGCGCTGGTCGACATCAATGGCGCCAAGCTCGAAGCCGTGGCGGCCGAGGTGGTGGCACTTGGGCGCAAGGCCTCGGTGTTCATCGCCGACGTGTCCAAGCGTGAACAGGTGGTCGCGGCGGTCGAGCATGCGCACCAGACCCTGGGTGGCTTTGACATCATCGTCAACAACGCCGGGGTGGCGCAGATCGATTCGCTGCTGGACGTGACCCCGGAACAGGTCGAACGCACCCTGGGCATCAACGTGCAGGGCGTGTTGTGGGGCATCCAGGCTGCCGGCAATAAGTTCAAGGCGCTCAAGCAGAAGGGCAAGATCATCAACGCCTGCTCGATTGCCGGGCATGAAGGCTTTGCCCTGCTGGGCGTGTACTCGGCGACCAAGTTTGCCGTGCGCGCCCTGACCCAGGCGGCGGCCAAGGAACTGGCAAGCGCGGGGGTGACGGTGAATGCCTATTGCCCGGGCGTGGTGGGCACCGATATGTGGGTCGAGATCGACAAGCGCATGGCCGAGATTACCGGCGCGCCAGTGGGGGCAACGTACAAGAAGTACGTGGATGGGATTGCCCTGGGCCGTGCAGAAACGCCGGAGGATGTGGCGGGGCTGGTGGCTTACCTGGCCGGCCCGGATTCGGACTACATGACCGGGCAGGCGCCGTTGATCGACGGTGGCCTCGTGTACCGCTAACCCCCAGACTCGACTCGGTAAAAAATCTGGGAGCGGGCTTGGATCTTCGTACATTGAGCACCGTGTGCATCCTGCAGTGACAGCTGAAATGCAATCTATCAATGTAGGAGCTGTCGAGCCTTGGCGAGGCTGCGATGGCGGCGGCATTGCTGGGATTGATGCTGGTTGACCCACCGCTATCGCTGGCAAGCCACATTTGGATTGCATTGGGTCAGGGGTGTTTACCCGGCATATCAATGCCCAACTGCTTGACCCGGCGATACAGGGTCGCGCGGGAAATCCCCAGCGCCTGCGCCGCCGGCAATGGCTTCCAGCGATGGCGTACCAGGGCATCCAGCACCACTTGCCGCTCCGGGCTCATACTTTGCTCAAGCTCGAGCTCCAGCCGCTCACCACGCACCTCCACCGGCAAGTCCGCCAGTTGGATCGTGCCGCCTTCACACACCGCACAGGCATACGCCAGCACATGGCGCAGTTGCCGCACATTGCCCGGCCAGGCATAGCCCAGCAGCAACTCCAACGCAGCCTGGCCGATGCCGACCGTGACCCCGCTGCTGCGGGCCTCCTGTTCCAGCAGCCGGTTGATCAACGCCAGTTTGTCGGTGCGTTCGCGCAGGGGCGGCAGGGTGACGCGGGCGCAGCCCAGGCGAAAGTACAGGTCTTCACGGAAACGCCCGTCACTGACCAGGGTCGCCAGGTCGCGGTGGCTGGCGCAGATCACCTGGATATCCACCGCGCGGGTTTTTGCCGCGCCCAGCGGGGCCACTTCACCTTCGGCCATCACCCGTAGCAAGCGTGTTTGCAGGGCCAGGGGCATATCGCCGATTTCATCGAGAAACAGCGTGCCGCCGTGGGCCTGCTGCAACAGTCCGGTCATGCCCTTGCTGGACGCCCCGGTAAACGCGCCGGCGACATAGCCGAACAACTCGCTTTCGATCAGGTTCTCCGGGATCGCCGCACAGTTCACCGCCACGAATGGCCCGTCGCGGCGCGCGCTGCGGGCGTGCAGTTGGCGGGCGAAGACTTCCTTGCCGGCCCCGGTCTCACCCTGCACCAGCACCGGCAGGTTGCGATCCTTGACCCGCACGGCCAGGCGCAGGTGTTCTTCCACGCGTGGGTCGACCTGGGAGCTCGGCAGCGCCCGCGCCGGTTGGCGTCGCGGGGTGTTGACGCGCACTTGCAGCACCCCAGGTTCTCCCAGCCACTGCAGTTGCTGGACCGACTGATCGGTCACTGCGCGCAGGGCATCGAGGTCGAACACCTCGCCGATATGCACCGGCACCTGGCCAAAACGCCGGCGCAAGGCCTGGCGGGCCTTGCTGTTCAAGGCTTGCAGGCGCCCGTCGTGGTCCCAGGCCAGCAACAGGTCGGGTTGGCTGTCGACATAACCCGGTGTGCTGTGGGCCTGAAGCACCCAGTGCTTGGCAGCGCTGTGCATGAAGAAGGCGTTTTCGATGGCCTGGGCGCTCTGCGCCACCATCTGCCGCACCAGGTGCTGGCTGCGACGGTCATCCGGGGATTGCAGCGCCGAGGCATCCATCACCCCCAGCAGGTTGCCCTGGGGGTCGAAGATCGGCGCGGCGGAGCAGGTCAGGTTGATAAAGGCGGCGCGGAAGTGGTCGCGTTTGTGCACCGTCACCGCTGCCTTGCTGGTCAGCACCGTGGCCACGCCGCAGGTGCCTTCTTCGGCTTCCGACCAGCAGGTGCCCAGGTACAGGCCGGCCTTGCGGCAGTCGCTGCGGATGGCCGCGTCTACGCGGTGGTCGATGGTCTGGCCCTGGGCGTCGGTGAGCATCACGCAGTAGTCGGCGTGGCGCACGCGGTGGTGCAGTTGGCTGACTTGCTCGCTGGCAATGCGCATGAACAGTTCGGCGCGCTCGCGGCATTCCTTGAGCAGCGGCTCGCTGAGGATCCGCGGGCCCTGTAGGGAACCGGGGTCCAGGTGGTGTTGTTCCATGGAGCGGCGCCATGAATCGAAAATCAGCGACGGCACCGGTGCCTGGGGCAGGCGGTCGGCATTGCGGACCACGCGACTGACGCAGTCGACGTGCTCCCTGGAGTTCGCGGCGAGCATAAGGCCTCCGGTTCTCGATCTTTGTTGTTATGCCCGCCATTAAGCGCCCGCGGGCGCAGGGGGACAAGGGCGGCCTGACCAACTGCCCGCCTTGAGACGCAACGTCTCATCCTGCCTGAGACGCAGCCTGCACGCTGCAATGCGCCGTCTCATTGTGCGGTGGCATCCCGCACCGGCACAACCGCACGGCACTGCTCTGGATCAAGGCTTTGCCAGGTTTTTCCGGGCCTTGGCACAGGCTGTGCTGAACAGGTTGCAGCTGGCCGCAGCCAGCCTTTTGTGTGTCGAGACAACCTGGAGAACAACAAGATGTCCACTCACCTGTCCACCGATCAACTGCTGCATGCCTACACCGTGATGCGCACCATCCGTGATTTCGAAGAGCGCCTGCACGTGGAATTCGCCACCGGCGAGATCCCCGGTTTCGTGCACCTGTATGCCGGCCAGGAAGCCTGCGCCACCGGAGTCATGGCCCATCTCAACGATGAAGATTGCATCGCCTCCAACCACCGTGGCCACGGCCATTGCATCGCCAAGGGCGTGGATGTGTTCGGCATGATGGCCGAGATCTACGGCAAGAAAACCGGGGTCTGCGGCGGCAAGGGCGGCTCCATGCACATTGCCGACCAGGAGAAGGGCATGCTCGGCGCCAACGGCATTGTCGGCGCCGGTGCACCGCTGGCGGCGGGCGCGGCCCTGGCGTCCAAGCTCAAGGGCAGCCAGGGCGTGGCCGTGGCATTTTTTGGCGACGGCGGTTCCAACGAGGGCGCGGTGTTCGAGGCGATGAACCTGGCCGCGATCATGAAGCTGCCATGCCTGTTCGTCGCCGAGAACAACGGCTATGCCGAAGCTACCGGTTCCGGCTGGTCGGTGGCGTGCAAGGACATTGCCGAGCGCGCCGTAGGTTTTGGCATGCCGGGGGTGATTGTCGATGGCAATGATTTTTTTGCCGTCCACGCGGCGCTGGGCGTGGCGGTGGCGCGGGCGCGCCAGGGCGAGGGGCCGACCCTGGTCGAGGTCAAGTTGCACCGCTTCTACGGCCACTTTGAAGGCGATGCGCAAACCTATCGCGGCCGTGACGAGGTGAAAAACCTGCGCGAAACCCAGGATTGCCTGGCGCTGTTCCGCCAGCGCTGCAGCGCCGAAGGCTGGTTGCAGGCGGCGCAGTTCGAGCGCATCGACGCCGAAGTCGCGCAGTTGATCGACGACGCCGTGGGCCTGGCCAAGTCCGATCCCAAGCCCCAGGCCGCCGACCTGCTCAGCGATGTCTACGTCGCCTACCGCTCATAACAACAAGACCCGGAGAGAATTTCATGGCTCGTAAAATCAGTTATCAGCAGGCAATCAACGAAGCCCTGGCCCAGGAAATGCGCCGCGACCAGAGTGTCTTTATCATCGGCCAGGACGTGTCCGGCGGCACCGGCGCCCCTGGCGAGCAGGATGCCTGGGGCGGCGTACTGGGGGTGACCAAGGGCCTGTACCCGCAGTTCCCTGACCGCGTGCTGGATGCGCCGCTGTCCGAAGTCGGTTACGTGGGCATGGCCGTCGGCGCCGCCACCCGGGGCATGCGCCCGGTGTGCGAGTTGATGTTCGTCGATTTTATCGGCTGCTGCCTCGACCAGTTGCTCAACCAGGCCGCCAAGTTTCGCTACATGTTCGGCGGCAAGACCACCACGCCGTTGGTGGTACGCGCCATGTACGGCGCCGGCCTGCGCGCTGCGGCTCAGCATTCGCAGATGCTCACCTCGATGTGGACGCACATCCCGGGCTTGAAGGTGGTTTGCCCGGCCACGCCCTATGACGCCAAGGGCATGCTGATCCAGGCGATCCGCGACAACGACCCGGTGATTTTCCTCGAACACAAGATGCTCTACAGCCTGCAAGGCGAAGTGCCGGAGGAGCTGTACACCGTGCCCTTCGGCGAGGCCAACTTTGTGCGCGAAGGCAACGATGTGACCCTGGTGACCTACGGGCGCATGGTGCATATCGCCCTGGAGGCTGCGGCCAACCTGGCGCGTCAGGGTATCGACTGCGAAGTGCTGGACCTGCGCACCACCAGCCCGCTGGATGAAGACAGCATCCTCGAAAGCGTGGAGAAAACCGGGCGCCTGGTGGTGATCGACGAGTCCAACCCGCGCTGCTCCATCGCCACGGATATCAGCGCCCTGGTGGCCCAGCGCGGATTTTCCTTCCTGCGCGCGCCAATCGAGATGGTCACCGCGCCGCACACGCCGGTGCCGTTTTCCGATGCCCTGGAAGACCTGTACATCCCCGACGCGGCGAAGATCGAGGCCGCGGTGCGCAAGATCGCTGACAAGAGGACTGCGGCATGATCCATACCTTGACCATGCCCAAGTGGGGGCTGTCGATGACCGAAGGCCGGGTCGATGTCTGGCTCAAGCAGCCGGGCGACCGGGTAGAGAAGGGCGAGGAAGTGCTCGACGTGGAGACCGACAAGATCTCCAGCAGTGTCGAGGCGCCGTTCAGTGGAGTGTTGCGCCGGGTTTTGGCCCTGAGCGACGAGACGTTGCCGGTCGGCGCATTGCTAGCGATTGTGGTGGAGGGCGAAGCCACCGACGCAGAGATTGATGCGGTGATCGACCGCTTCAATGCCGGCTTTGTCTCCAGCAGCGCCGAGGCGCAGGCGTCGGGGCCGAGTGCGCAGAAAGTCGAGTTGGGCGGGCGCCTGCTGCGTTATCTCGACCTTGGCGAGGGCGGCATACCGCTGGTGCTGATCCACGGGTTTGGTGGCGACTTGAACAACTGGCTGTTCAACCATCCGGCCCTGGCTGCCGAGCGCCGGGTGATCGCCCTGGACCTGCCGGGACATGGCGAGTCGGGCAAGCACTTGCACAGTGGCGATGCCGAGGAGTTGAGCCTGGCGGTACTGGCGTTGCTCGATCACCTCAAGCTTGAACGCGTGCACCTCGCTGGGCATTCCATGGGCGGATTGGTTTCGTTGACGGTGGCGCGCCAGGCACCGCAGCGGGTTGCCTCGCTGGTATTGATCGCCAGCGCCGGCCTGGGTGCGGATATCAACGGTGACTACCTGCAAGGCTTCACCGAAGCCAACAACCGTAACGCGCTCAAGCCGCAACTGGTGCAACTGTTCAGCGACCCGGCGTTGGTCACGCGGCAGATGCTGGAGGACATGCTCAAGTTCAAGCGCCTGGAGGGGGTGGACCAGGCGTTGCGGCAACTCAATGCCAAGCTGTTTGATGGCGGTCGGCAGATGCTTGACCTGCGTGCAGTGGTGGGGCAGCAACCCAGCCTGGTGATCTGGGGTAGTGACGATGCGATCATTCCGGTGCGGCATGCCCAGGGGTTGCAGGCCCAGGTTGAGATCTTGCCGGGGCAGGGGCATATGGTGCAGTTGGAGGCGGCGGAGCAGGTGAATCAGTTGCTGAGCCTCTTCCTCAAATCTCCAGCCTGATAGCAATCAAATGTGGGAGCGGGCTTGCCCGCGAATACGGTGGGTCAGTCAGACATTCATTGCCTGACACACCGCTTTCGCGAGCAAGCCCGCTCCTACAGGGTTGAGCGTGTATCAACCATGACGCTTGAGGGTTTCGCTGGGCAGCTCCTTGAACAACGCGCGGTAGCTATTGGAAAACCGCCCCAGGTGCCAGAACGACCAGTTCATCGCGACCTGCGCCACGGTGGAACCCGCTGAGCTCAACAACTCGCGCCGCGCGCCGTTCAACCGGCGCAGGCGCAACCACTGCGCCGGGCTCATCCCGGTGTAGGTCTTGAAGCCCTGCTGCAACTGGCGCAGCGGCACGCCGGCGATCTGCGCCAGTTGCAGCAGGTTGACGGTTTCATCCGGCGCATCCGCCGCCCACGCGCCAATGCGCGCCATCAACCGGCGTTCTTCGCTGCGGCGCTGCAATGAGTGGCGGTCCAGGCACACACAGGCGTTGTCGAGGATAAACAGGCAATCGTCGAGCAGTTGCCGGGTGAGGGCGTCGCGGCTGATCGGGTCGATCTCGCAGGACAAGCGCGTCAGGGTGCCACTGAGCCAGCGGCTGAACAACGCGTTCTGTTGGCAGGTCAACGGCGCCATGAACAGGCCTTCGAGCCTGGCCACATCCAGGCCATGGCGTTGCACGAACTGGGGGCCGAACACCACCGCCACTTCCCGGTAGTTTTCCGGGGTGATCCAGGTGTTGCGGCTTTCGCCATTGAGCAGGTACAGCGCGTTGTCGCTGCCGTCGAAACAGAAGGCCAGGGCGCCCGGCGGCGCGTTGAAGTGCTGCTCGACGCGGGTGTTCATGCACTCTTCGTACACCTGCACCCCCTGCAGGTCGAGGTAGCGGATCTGCCCGGCAAAATGCCCCGGGGACATCTGCTGGTACTGCTGCACCCAACCGGGTGTCGCACTGCATTGGGCGGCCACATCACCGGTGGTGAAGGCCTGTACGCGCAAAGCGGTTGCCTGTGTCATGGGTGATCCGTGCGCACTCTATTGGTGCGTTGTGGGTCGTGCAAAGTGGATAGATGCCTGGGTAAGGCTGGCCCAAGATAGACCTCAATGCGCCGCAAGTACAAGCCGGCGCAGCACCCAACCCATGCCGAGGTCTTTATGAATGCCCCTTTCGATCAGCTGTCCACCTGGCTGAAAGAACACAAGATTACCGAAGTCGAATGCGTGATCAGCGATCTGACGGGCATTGCCCGCGGCAAGATTGCGCCCACCAACAAGTTCTTGCATGAGCGTGGCATGCGCCTGCCGGAAAGTGTGTTGCTGCAAACGGTAACTGGGGATTTTGTCGACGACGACATCTATTACGACCTGCTGGACCCGGCCGATATCGACATGATCTGCCGCCCGGTGGCCAACGCCACCTACGTGGTGCCTTGGGCCATCGAACCCACCGCCATCGTGATCCACGACACCTTCGACAAGCAGGGCAACCCCATCGAGTTGTCGCCGCGCAATGTGCTGAAAAAAGTCCTGCAACTGTATACCGACCAGGGCTGGCAGCCGATTGTCGCGCCGGAAATGGAGTTTTACCTGACCCAGCGCTGCGAAGACCCGGACCTGCCGTTGAAAACCCCGGTGGGCCGTTCCGGGCGTGCCGAAACCGGGCGCCAGTCGTTCTCCATCGACGCGGCCAACGAGTTCGACCCGCTGTTTGAAGATGTCTATGACTGGTGCGAAGCCCAGGGCCTGGACCTTGACACGCTGATCCACGAAGACGGCCCGGCGCAGATGGAAATCAACTTCCGCCACGGCGACGCCCTCGACCTGGCCGACCAGATCACGGTGTTCAAGCGCACCCTGCGCGAAGCGGCGCTCAAGCACAATGTGGCCGCGACCTTCATGGCCAAACCGGTGGCCGACGAGCCGGGCAGCGCCATGCACCTGCACCAGAGCGTGGTGGAGATCGCCACGGGCAAGCCGGTGTTTGTCGATGCCGACGGGCAGAAGAGCCCGCTGTTCTTGCATCATATTGGCGGCCTGCAGAAATACATCCCGATGCTGCTGCCGATGTTCGCGCCCAACGTCAACTCGTTCCGCCGCTTCCTGCCCGACACCTCGGCCCCGGTCAACGTGGAGTGGGGCGAAGAAAACCGCACCGTCGGCCTGCGTGTGCCGACCTCCAGCGCCGACGCGATGCGCGTCGAAAACCGTCTGCCGGGGGCCGATGCCAACCCCTACCTGGCCATCGCCGCCAGCCTGTTGTGCGGCTACCTGGGGATGATCGAAAAGATCGAACCGAGCGCCCCGGTCGAAGGCCGTGCCTATGAGCGCCGCAACCTGCGCCTGCCGATCACCATCGAAGATGCCCTGGCGCGCATGGAGGCCTGCGATACGGTCAAGCAGTACCTGGGGGACAAGTTCGTGCGGGGCTATGTCGCGGTGAAGCGTGCCGAACATGAAAACTTCAAGCGGGTGATCAGCTCCTGGGAGCGTGAGTTCCTGCTGCTGAGTGTCTGACTCCATCATCAACTATAAAAAGGTGTCGATATGCGTCTCGTCAAACAGCTTCTCCCACTGGCCCTGGCTGCGGTGTTCAGCAGCGCCAGCCACGCCGCGCCGACGGTCAGTGTCTACAACTGGACCGATTACATCGGCGAGACCACCCTGGCCGACTTCCAGGCCAAGACGGGGATCAAGGTGGTCTACGACGTGTTCGACTCCAATGAAACCCTGGAGGGCAAGCTGCTGGCGGGGCGTACCGGGTATGACGTGGTGGTGCCGTCCAATCACTTTCTGGGGCGCCAGGTAAAGGCCGGCGCGTTTCTTGAATTGGACCGCGCGCAATTGCCCAACTACCCGAACCTGGACCCCAAGCTGCTCAAGCTGCTGGAGCAGAACGACCCCGGCAATGCCCATGCGGTGCCGTACCTGTGGGGCACCAATGGCATTGGCTATAACGTCGACAAGGTCAAGCAAGTGCTGGGCATCGACCACATTGATTCGTGGGCGGTGATGTTCGAGCCCGAGAACCTGAAGAAGCTGCAGCAATGCGGCGTGGCATTCCTGGACTCGGCGGATGAAGCATTCCCGGCGATCCTCAACTATATGGGCATGGACCCGCGCAGCGAGAAGGTCGGTGATTATGAAAAGGCCGAAGCCAAGTTGCTGACGCTGCGCCCATACATCACCTATTTCCATTCTTCCAAGTACATCTCGGACCTGGCCAACGGTGATATCTGTGTGGCCTTCGGTTACTCCGGCGATGTATTCCAGGCGGCCAACCGCGCCAAGGAAGCCAAGAACGGCGTGAACATCGCCTATGCGATTCCCAAGGAGGGCAGCAACCTGTGGTTCGATTTGCTGGCGATTCCCGTAGACGCCACCAACCCGCAACAGGCCCACGCGTTTATCAACGACCTGCTGGACCCCGAGGTGATTGCCAAGGTCAGTACCTACGTCGGCTACGCCAACCCCAACCTGGCGGCGAAGGCCTTCATGGCGCCGGAGTTGGTGAACAATCCCGAGGTGTACCCGCCCCAGGACGTGCTCGACAAACTGTACATTTCCACCACCCCCAGCCCGGCCATCATGCGTGTGATGACCCGGGCCTGGAGCAAAGTGAAGTCCAACCGATGAACCAGTCCCAAGACCATGCCCGTTCCTATTACCTGGCGTCCGCCAATGCCATGCCCGAGCGCGCGGCACTGGCTGCGGACCTGAGTGCCGATGTGTGTGTGATCGGCGGCGGCTTTACCGGCGTCAACACCGCCATCGAGCTGGCCCAGCGCGGTCTGTCGGTGATCCTCCTGGAAGCCCGGCGCATTGGCTGGGGTGCCAGCGGGCGCAATGGCGGGCAGTTGATCCGGGGTATTGGCCATGACGTTTCGGGTTTTGCCCGGTACGTGGGCGAGGAGGGCGTGCGTTACCTGCAACGGGCCGGGATCGATTCGGTGGCCTTGGTGGGTGAGCGCATCCGTGAGCACGGGATCGACTGCGACCTGCGCTGGGGCTTTTGCGAGTTGGCCAACACTCCGGCGCAATTCGCCGCGTTCCAGGGCGAGCTGGACAGCCTGGCCACCCTGGGTTACATGGCGCAAACCCGGCTGGTGGCGGCGCAGGACATGGCGCAGGTGGTCGGCTCAACCCTGTACGCCGGTGGTTTGGTGGACATGGGCTCGGGCCACTTGCATCCGCTGAACCTGGTGTTGGGCGAAGCCCGCGTGGCCGAGGCGCTGGGCGTGCGGATTTTCGAGCACAGCCCGGCGTTGCAACTGAGCCATGGCGACACCGTGCAGGTGCGCTGCGCCGGTGGCACCGTACGGGCCGGCAGCCTGGTGTTGGCGTGCAATGCACACCTCGACGAACTGGAGCCACGCCTGAGTGGCAAGGTGCTGCCGGCCGGCAGCTATATCATCGCCACCGAGCCGTTGCCGGCTGCGCTCGCCGACGAGTTGATCCCACAGAACCTGGCGCTGTGCGACCAGAAAGTCGGCCTGGACTACTACCGGCTTTCGGCGGACCGTCGGCTGTTGTTCGGCGGCGCCTGTCATTATTCGGGGCGTGATCCGGTGGATATCGCCGCGTATATGCGGCCGAAGATGCTCAAGGTGTTTCCACAGTTGTTCAACACGGCCATTGAGTTCCAGTGGGGCGGCAAGATTGGTATTACCGCCAATCGCTTTCCCCAGGTGGGTCGGTTGCAGCAGTATCCCAACGTGTTTTACGCCCAGGGTTATTCGGGGCATGGGCTCAATGTCACGCACTGGTGCGCGCGGTTGCTGGCCGAAGGGATCCACGCGGGTGTCAGCCAGGGCCTGGACACCTTTAGCCGGGTGCCGCACATGACCTTTCCCGGCGGCAAGGCTTTACGCTCGCCGTTACTGGCGCTGGGCATGTTGTGGTATCGGCTTCGGGAAATGCTGGGATAGGTGGGTAGCGGTTTAAAACACAGCAGGATCGGATCCAATACGCTATAACCCCTCGGTCGCTGTGTCATTCCGAGGCCCCGCTTTTCATGCAGAACCCTTTGCAACGCCCGCTGTGGCAGGTCTACCTGTTCTTTCTTGCGCCGATGGTGCTGTCCAACTTCCTCCAGAGTTTTTCCGGCACCCTCAACGGCATCTATGTCGGGCAGATGCTTGGCACCCAGGCGCTGGCAGCCGTGTCGGGGATGTTTCCCATCGTGTTCTTTTTTATCGCCCTGGTGATCGGCCTGGGGGCGGGCGCTTCGGTGCTGATCGGCCAGGCCTGGGGCGCCGGGGAAACGGCGCTGGTCAAAGTCATCACTGGCGCGACACTGACTTTGGGCGCGTTGATCGGGATCCTCGCCGCCGTGCTCGGCAGCCTGTTCGCGCGCCCGGCCATGCAGGCATTGGGCACGCCGCTGGATGTGCTGGACGACGCCGTCGGCTATGCCCAGGTGATGATGCTGATCATGCCGCTGCTGCTGGTGTTCATCCTCTACACCCAACTGCTGCGGGGCGTGAGCGATACGGTGTCGCCGCTGCTGGCGCTGATGGTCTCGACGGTGGTTGGCCTGTTGCTGACCCCGGCCCTGATCCGCGGCTGGCTGGGGCTGGCGCCCATGGGCATCCAGAGCGCGGCCTATGCTGGCCTTGTGGCCAACGCCGTGGCCATGCTGTTTCTGGTGCTGCGCCTGCGTCATAAAGACCATGTGATGGCGCCGGATCGCGCATTGCTGGCGGCCTTGCGCCTGGACCGGGCGATCCTCGGCAAAGTCCTGCGCATCGGCCTGCCCACCGGCTTGCAGATGGTGGTGCTGTCGTTGTCGGAGCTGGTGATCCTGGCGCTGGTCAACGGCCACGGCTCCCAGGCCACGGCGGCGTATGGCGCGGTGACGCAGATCGTCAACTATGTGCAATTCCCGGCGCTGTCGATTGCCATCACCGCCTCGATCCTCGGCGCCCAGGCCATTGGCGCCGGGCGCCTGGAACGCATCGGGCCGATCCTGCGCACCGGCCTTGCCATCAACCTGTGCCTGACCGGGAGCCTGATCGTGCTGGGCTATGTGTTGTCCCACTGGCTACTGGGCCTGTTCATCACCGATGACCAGGCGCGGGTCCAGGCCGAACACCTGCTGCACATCATGCTCTGGAGCATTCTGGTGTTCGGCTTCCAGGCGGTGATTGGCGGCATCATGCGCGCCAGCGGCGTGGTGCTGATGCCGGTGGCGATCTCGATCTTCTGCGTGCTGGGTGTGGAGCTGCCGGTGGCGTACCTGCTCAATGCACACTTTGGCCTGGAAGGGGTGTGGATGGCGTTCCCGGTGACTTATCTGGTGATGTTGGGGTTGCAGACGGCGTATTACCGGTTGGTGTGGCGGCATAAGCAGATCAAGCGGTTGGTGTGAGAACCGTCGGTGTCTCAGGTCAGCCTTTGAGTGCTTCGTTCACCCTGTGCCACTTATTAAATCCAGGATCAACATCTGCCACTTCAAAGATAATCATGGGGGCCTTGGTTGAAGTGACTTTTCCGGTGGCGGGGGCCGAGTCGAGGCTTTCTCCTTGCGCATCCTGAATTTTTTTGGCTTCGACCGAGGAGAGGACTTGCGCTTTAGTGGCGCGTGCCGTGATTGCTTGAGCCATTTTTTTTTCGTAGATACTCTTCACGTTACTTGAGCTGAGGATGTAATACCTGGGGGCTGCTGCAGCGTTTTCTGAGGTTTGCGCAGGACTGATGGTGGCGGCAGGTTCAGGAAGATAGACGAACACCCACACAATATGAGATGCCGCTTGCAGTGCTTGCTTGCCAACAATCCAGGTCTCGATTGAGGCGGACTTGACTTCAACCCGTGCTGCCCTGTTACCGGTGGGCGAAAAAACAACGACATCAGCACTCTTGGCGTTTCCATAGGTAATCGACGCTTGAATATGATGACGGTACAGCTCTGAGGTTACGCCGAATTCGCCGGACATCTGGACGAATTGTTTATTCGACTTGGTTGTCTTTGGTTTATTTGTTTTCTTGGTGGTCATGGAGGCTTGCACCCGAGGAAAACTGGATAGTGGCACAGTGGCATGGTTATTGTCAGAAGCCATTATCAGGGAGGGCGACCGTCAGCAATTGCTCTGCTTAATAGGAAGCATTACTATTCACGCCCCGCCTACCCAGTGCATCCTCGATGACTCCTCAGCCGCCCCGCAGACCAGGCTTTTTCGCGTACTACGAGGAGTTGGTCGGGACCTGGACGCGTCGCTTGCGCAATCGCCAGCAGGCCGAGGACCTGGCCCACGATACATTCGTGCGGGTATTGGAGTCCAAGGCGGCGCTGGTCGAGCAGCCGCGTGCCTATTTGCACCAGACGGCGCGCAATATTGCGGTGGATGCCTATCGCCGTGCCGACCGGCGTGAAGCAATGGAGCTGCAAGGCCTTGACCAGAGTGCGCCGCCAAGTGGCGACCCGGAGCATTTCATGCATGCAGTGCAGTTGGCGGACTCCATCGAGCGGGCCCTGGCCGAATTGCCCCTCAATTGCCGCAAGATTTTCATCTGGCAAAAGGTCGAGGGCCTGACCCAACAGGAAATCGCCGAGCGCCTGGGGTTGTCTAAAAACATGGTGGAAAAGTATATGATCCGCACCCTGCGGCATCTGCGCGAGCGCCTGGACGCGCTGGCCCCATGACCAATGCCCGCTTTGAAACAGGATCTTCCATGATGGATACCCGTGAGTGTGCCTGTGGCAGCGCAGCGGTGCGTGACGAGGCGGCGCTGTGGTTCGTGCGTTTGCAGGATCAGCCCCTGAGCGATGCGGACCAGTGTCTTTTCGACACATGGTGTGGGGAGCATCCCGCCCACCAGTACGAATTCGAGGTGCTGCAAGGGCTGTGGAGCGCCGCCGACCTGCTGCCCAAGCGCCGTTTGCAGGCCCTGGTCGATACGCCTGTGCCGCGCAAGCGGCGTGGAGCAGTGCGCTATGCCATGGCGGCTAGTGTGCTGGCGGTGGCCGTGGGTCTTGGGCTGTTCAGCGGCCTGGATCATCCGGCGGTGTACGACGCGCAGTTCAGCACGGTGTTGGGTGAGCGTCGCCAAGTGGCGTTGCCCGACGGCTCGCTGATGGACCTCAATAGCCGCAGCGTGGTGGCGGTGCACTACGAAAAGGGCCGGCGTGGGATAGAGCTCAAGCAGGGCCAGGCGCTGTTCAGCGTCGAGCACGACACCAGCCGGCCTTTTGTGGTGCGGGCCGGGGCCGGGCAGGTGACGGTTACCGGCACGCGGTTTGATGTACGCCGCGACGATGACCAGACCCGCGTGGTGGTCGAGGCGGGAACGGTCAAGGTGCAAGGGCATGCCGCGCAGCCGGTGGTCACACTGACGGCGGGCCTGGGGACATCCATCGACAACCAGGGCGCGGTCGCGGCGGCCCGCCCGGTCAACGCCCAGGCACTGCTGGCCTGGCAGACCGGCAAGCTGGTGTTCAACGACGCCAGCCTGGCCGAGGTGGCGCGGGAAGTCTCGCGCTACCGCGAAAAACCCTTGCGGGTCAGCACCGCGGCCAGCGAGTTGCGCCTGACCAGCGTGTTCAAATCCAACGACACCGATGCCTTGCTCAAGGCCTTGCCGCACATCCTGCCGGTGGCTCTGCGCACGCTGCCGGACGGCAGCCAGGAAATAATTTCACGTTAGATTCAGGTTTTTTCCGAGTTCTTCGTCTTCTTGTCCAACTGCAACTGGTTTGCATTAACAGCCGCGCTTTCCTGGGATTACGACGTGAAAAAACTCGCTGCGAACAACAATAAAACCTGGCGCTGGGCGCCCCTGGCCCTGGCATTGGCGATCAATGCCGCACTGCCTGCGGCCTATGCCGACGATGCCATCCATATCAAGGCCCAGCCTTTGGGCGCGGCGCTGAGCCAATTGGGCCAGCAAACCTCGCTGCAAGTGTTTTTCAGCCCGCAGATGGTGGCAGGCAAACAAGCCCCGGCCGTCGATGGCAACCTGTCGCCGGAACAGGCCTTGCGCCAGTTGCTGCAAGGCAGCGGCCTGGAGTACCAGATCGATTCGGGCTCGGTGACATTGCATCCGGCCTCCACGGGCACTGGTGAAGCGGGCTCGCCCCTGGAGCTTGGCGCGACCTCGATCAAGGTCGTGGGCGATTGGCTGGGCGATGCCAATGCCGAAGTGGTGCAGAACCATCCCGGCGCGCGTACGGTGATCCGGCGTGAAGCCATGGTGGAGCAGGGCGCGATGAATGTCGGCGACGTGTTGCGCCGGGTTCCCGGGGTGCAGGTGCAGGAGTCCAACGGCACCGGCGGTAGCGATATTTCCCTCAACGTCGGTGTACGTGGCCTGACGTCGCGCCTGTCGCCACGCTCCACGGTCCTGATCGACGGTATTCCTGCGGCGTTCGCGCCCTATGGCCAGCCCCAGTTGTCGATGGCACCGATTTCCGCCGGCAACCTGGAGAGCATCGACGTGGTACGCGGCGCTGGCTCCGTGCGTTATGGACCGCAGAACGTCGGCGGCGTGATCAACTTCGTGACCCGGGCGATCCCCGAGACCTTTTCCGGTGAGGTCGGCACCACCCTGCAAACCTCTTCCCACGGTGGCTGGAAACATGTCGACAACGCCTTCATCGGTGGCACCGCAGACAATGGCATTGGCATGGCGCTCCTGTATTCCGGGGTCAATGGCAACGGTTATCGCGATAGCAACAATGGGAACGACATCGACGATGTGATCCTCAAGACCCACTGGGCGCCGACCGATCAGGACGATTTCACCCTCAACTTCCATTACTACGACGCCACTGCCGACATGCCCGGCGGCCTGACCCAGAAGCAGTTCGACGCCAACCCTTACCAGTCGGTGCGCGACTGGGACAACTTCAGCGGCAGGCGCAAGGATGTTTCGTTCAAGTACATCCGCCAGATCGACGACCGTACCCAGGCGCAAGTGCTGACCTACTATTCCGACAGCTTCCGTGGCAGCAACATCGCCAACCGTGACCTGGCTACTATCGGTTCCTATCCGCGTACCTACTACACCTTCGGTATCGAGCCACAGGTGTCCCATGTCTTTGACCTGGGGCCCACCAGCCAGGAAGTCAGCGTGGGCTACCGCTACTTGAAAGAAGGCATGCACGAACAGGCCACACGCCTGAACCTGACCAATAACGTCCCTACGCCGGGGCCGCAGAGTGATGGCCATGTGTACCAGGACCGCACCGGTGGCACCGAAGCCAACGCGTTCTATATCGATGACAAAATCGATGTGGGCAAATGGACGATTACCCCCGGTATCCGCTTTGAAAGCATCCGCACCCAATGGCATGACCGCCCGGTGCTGGCACTCAATGGCACTCCCGTCCAGGAGAAGCGCCGCGAGATCAAGAACAACGAACCGCTGCCGGCACTGAGCGTGATGTACCACGTCTCCGACGCCTGGAAACTGTTCGCCAACTACGAAACGTCCTTCGGCAGCCTGCAGTATTTCCAGCTGGGCCAGGGCGGTAATGGCGACCAGACGGCCAATGGCCTGCAACCGGAAAAAGCCAAGACCTACGAGGTCGGCACCCGCTACAACGACAATGTGTGGGGCGGCGAAGTGACGTTGTTCTACATCGACTTCTCCGACGAATTGCAGTACGTCAGCAATGACGTGGGCTGGACCAACCTGGGCGCCACCAAGCATGCGGGTATCGAAGCCTCTGCCCGCTACGACCTGGCCAACCTTGACCCGCGCCTGGATGGCCTGAGCGCAAATGCCGGCTTTACCTACACCAAGGCGACCTCCGAAGGTGATGTGGCCTTTAAGGGTCGTGACCTGCCGTTGTACTCGCGGCAAGTGGCAACCCTGGGCCTGCGTTATGCGGTCAACCGCTGGACCCATAACCTGGATGCGTATGCCCAGTCCGGGCAGCGGGCGCCAGGTACCACCAGCACCTATATCACCCAGCCGACTGCGGACGGCCAGTACGGTGATATCCCGGGGTATGTGTCGGTCAACGTGCGCAGTGGCTATGACTTTGGCGCGCAACTGTCGAACCTGAAGCTGGGCGTGGGGGTGAAAAACGTGTTCGACCAGCAGCACTACACCCGGTCCAGCGATAACAACTCCGGGATCTACCTGGGTGAGCCCCGTACGTTCTTTGTGCAGGCGAGCGTGGGGTTCTGACGCGTGCTTCCTACGATCCTTCTGACGAAAGCGAAGGGTCGTAGGGACGCGTTTCCTACCTTTATTTTGTGATTTTCTGCACTTTGCGGAACCGAACTCCGTAGGCCTGCCACACACCTTCAGCTCATCGTGTGCGGGCACCCATTGTCTGGGTGCCTGGGACCGTGAGGTGAACTGTGTCAACAAGCCGCACTGGAGAACATTATGTCGGTAACTGCATTCAATCAGCCTGTCGTCAAACTACCGAATGACGCCACACCTCAAGGGGCTGAGGCAAAGGCCAGCACCTCGGGCGCTGCGGCGCCGGCCGCCGGGGCAGCCTCCAAGGGGCCCAGTTTCAGCGGGCCGCAGAGTCAGTCGGGGCCGGTGTTCGCAGCACCGCAGCCGATGGCACAGGGCGATGCAGCTCGGGGGGCTGCGCCTGCGTCCTATGGGGGGCCGCCGCCAAGGCCTGTTGCGCAGAAGCCCGATCCTATCTACTCAAAACGCAGCCATGATCAGTTGGCCCAGCAACTGCTGGATAACTTCCAGTCGTTCAAGGATCCGAGCAACCCGTCCTACATCACGCCCCAAGGTCTGAAAGACAAGGCACAGATGCCCCTGACCGGCTACTCGAGCAAGGATCAGGACACCCGGCTGGCCAGGGAGATCCTGAAACGTCCGGACCTGCTCAAGGCGCTAGACCGTGACGGTCGTACGGGGGCGCTGGATGCCCAACTCACCCGACAAAACATTTATGACGTCATACGCTCGGACAACCCGTTGAAGTTCAAGGACGACGCACAGCTGGCCAAGGACATGCTGAATAACTTCAATCAGTTGAAAGGAAATTTCTGGAACAAAGACATCAAGTTCGCCGATCTCGATGCCAAGGCCCAGCGCCCGCTGACGGGTGACCCGTACCGGGACCAACTCACCCAACTGGCCAGGGAGGTCAATAACCGCTCGAACCTGCGCCAACAAATGGACAATACGGCCAGCCCCGATTATGACGGCAGGATCAGCAGACAAGCCTTGAAGAAGTTGTCCCGTTAAGCCGCGGGTATTGCAGCGCAAGCATAGAACCGGGATGGGCCGCGAGTATTACGCGGTGTTTCCCGGTTCGGCCATTAACGATGGCAGGGCTGGCTGAAAGTGCCAGCGTCCGCTCATCGCCTGCCACTTCAATGAACAGGAACTGTTTTCAGCGGTCTGCCACATAGCTTGTAACTGACGGCCTTTATGACGCCGACGGTTTCACTCAAAGAGAGGGTGTTGACATGACTTCTACGTCGTTTGGAACTCAAACTCCTGGCTTGCCACAATCCCTTCTTGCACCACCTTGCGAAACCCGCGCGCAGTGCCCACGTTTCGATGCTCAGCACCAGGGCGTGGCTGGCGAGGGAGGTGCCGAGGTTCAGCGAGCGAAGGGTTTTTCCGCACAGTACACATTCAAGGCCCCGGCGGCGGATGACTTCGCCAAAGGCATGCTTGCTCACCGAGCCACCGCGACGCCAGGCTCTGATGTGTCGACAACGGCGGGTACCACGGTGGGGTTGATCAATGCAATAAAGGCCATGCTGGGTGTTTCGAAATCCGTGGCATTGCCGCCCCAAAAACCTGACTGAAGCCGCGCCCAGGCCCCCTCCGTTGTTTACATGTAGTCATCGAAAATGATCGACCGCCCCGGAACCATTGCCGGTGCTTGGCCACATACTTTGCGCTTTTTGGAAACCACCCTTGTAGTGACGGTGGTGATAGCCGGTCTGAGTATGGATCTAGAAAAGGTGGATATGAAACATGGCAATTGACGGTGGGGTACCTCTCCTGCGGCCTGATGTTACGAGCCGCCATGATGCGATACCGGATGACGCACAACAGAAAGCTCATGCTGCTTCAATCGAGAGCACGCCGCGTGGGTGGCAGGTTGATAATCAGCCTCTGCCCAGCACGATTCGATCTTCGGGTTTCCGGCGCCCCTTGCGGTGGGCCACGCCTGACGAAGTCACTCTGCATCATCAGGAACTCAGAAACACGCCTTCGGCGCGTACCTCCCATATGAACCCCTATACCCAATTGCCGGATAGCCAGTTGGTGAAGGCCTTGGGTGATCATTTTTCCGTGCTGGAAAACTTTCATGAAAACTGAAGGCTTGAAACTGGTGGCGTTGCGACGGATCGCGGGTGAAAAAATGACGGACACACCAGCGCTCAATAACGCCATTCTGCTGGCCAAGGCCCTGCTCCAGCGCCCGCGACTGATCGACGCGATCCTCGACGAGGAGGGCTTGATTACGCGGCAAAGCCTGTCCAAAGCGGTACAGGGAGTGTTTGGCAACAGCGACCCGAATGCCTTCAGTTCGGATCCCTTTCACGCCAAGACCAACGTCGAACTGGTGCAGGCGTTCAGGGCGGCATTTGATGAACTGCGTGACAGGTCCCGGGATCGCACGGGCTTTTTCGAGAGCGTCGGCTACGTGCAGATCGAGCGGCTTGTTTCAATCAGCAAGGACCCGGACGAAACGGACCAGGAAGGCGCCGTTATCCGGGACCCCGTCACGGGGTTAGCGAAAAAAATGTACAGCGAACAACTGGTGTACATGTCAAAAAACCTGGTGGACCGCCCCAGGCTCTTGAACTCGCTGGAACGCATCCATTCTGGCTGGCGACGCCTTTACGGCAGCCATTACCAGAAGGGCTGGTTGAGCAACAAGGACCTGGACGGCTGGCTGGAAAACAACAAGACCCTGTAGGGTCTTGAGCGCGTTACACCCGCAGGATTTTCCCGCTGATCGCCACCCCCAGCAGGAGCGCGGCGATCAACACAAAGGCCACGCTCAAGCTGCTGCCATGGGCGATAAAGCCGATCAGCGCGGGGCCGGCGAGAATACCGGCATACCCCAAGGTGGTAATGGCGGGCACTGCAATATGCTCCGGCATGACGGTTTGCTTGCCGACTGCGGTGTACAACACCGGGACGATATTGGAGCAGCCGGCGCCTACCAGGGCATAGCCCAGCAGCGCGGTTTCCCAGGCTGGGAGCAGGGTAGCCAGGAGCATGCCGGCAGTGGCCAGCAAGCCGCCGATCACGATCACCCGTTTGGCCCCCAGGCGACGCACAATGGCATCGCCGGTCAGGCGTCCGATGGTCATGGTCAGGGCAAATGCCGCATAACCCAGGCCCGCATAGGCTTCGTCGAGGCCGCGTTCGTCACTGAGGAACACCGCGCTCCAGTCGAGCACGGCACCTTCTGCCAGGAACACGATAAAACACAGGCAGCCGATAAACAGCACTACCCCGTGGGGGATGGCGAAGGCGGGGCCGGAGCTTTCGCTGCCGTAGGGCAGCAAGTGCGGGGCCGCCTTGAGCAGGGCGGCCAGGGTAATCACGATGACCACCAGGGTGGCCGACAGCGGTGACAGCCCCAAGCCCAGCAACGCGCTGACCCCCGCCGCCCCGACAATCCCTCCCAGGCTGAACAACCCGTGGAAGCCCGACATCATGGTTTTGCCACTGGCCCGTTCGACGATCACCGCCTGCAGGTTGACGGTGGAGTCCACCGTGCCCAGGCCCGCACCAAACAGAAACAATCCTGCCATCAGCAAGGGTATCGAGCTGACGGTGGCCAGCATCGGCAAGGCCACGCAGAGCAGGAGCGTGCCGGCGCTGAGTACGCGCCGGCAGCCATAGCGTGAAGCCAGCGCGCCGGCCACCGGCATCGCAATGATCGAGCCCACCCCCAGGCACAACAGCAATAGGCCCAGGGTGCCTTCGTTGAGATTTGCGCGGGCCTTGGCATAGGGCACCAGAGGCGCCCAGGCGGCAATGCCGAAGCCGGCAATAAAAAACGCGATACGGGTCGACATTTGTTCCAGGCGCCCGGGAACCACGGGCGCAGGGGTGGGAATGGCAGTCATGAAAGTCCTTGGTTTTTGCGTTCAGCGAACGATGTCCGGCGCGACATCCTTGCACATCAGGCCCTGTGGAGCGAGCCAGGTTCCCTTGGCGATCGCGAACTTTCCTGCAGCAGCAGCGGATACTGCTGGCCTTCGGGTCAGGTGGTTGCCGGCAGATACGCCCTGACTTGCACGACGTCGGCGCCGTCGACGCGCACCACGACCGTGCCACGGGGCGTCGTTTCCTGGCCGATGTAGCTCTCTACCATTACTCGGTCCGCAGCCGTGGCTTGCAGCGATAGCTTATGGGGTTTGCGCAGCAGCTTGCGAGCCTGGGCGTCCACCGGGAATGAGGGGTGGCCGCGGCGCACACTGTCGCAAAACGCTAGCGCCACGGCGCGGGGTGTCGGTGGTGGTGGCGAGGGCAGGTTGGCCCCGGCGAACAGCAGGTTGAGTTGATCGGCGGTGGCGACGGCGCGCGGGAAGCCGGTAAAGGCCGAGGCGACCAGCAGCAGTTCGGTCAACTCCCCAGGCGCCAAGCCTTGGGCCAGGCTGGTCTTGAAGTGCACGCTCAACGGTGGGCCGACCATGCCGGCGGCGACGATCGCGGCAAAAATCGCCGCTTCCTGCAGGCGCGGATCGAGGCCCGGGCGATCATGCAGATAGCCATACACCACGCCGACCGCCAATTCGCCCAGGGCCGGTGCGGTATGGAACAACGCATCCAGGCGTGCGCCGCCATCAGGTACCAGCTCAATGAACGTTTTGCGGCCTTCGCGGTAAAGCGTTTCAACGGGACTTTGCGGGGCAAGGGTCTTCATGGTGCATCCTCCGAGAAAATGAGGACGGCGTTTGCTCGACTGCGCACGGACTTCGGCCTGATGAAAACGTCCATCCAGGGGAACTAGGAGTGTAGGGCGAGTGGCTGTTTTTGCCAGGGTCATGCACACCAATGGTGCAGGTGGTGTGCGGTGTCGGCGATAGCGTGCGAATGGGGCTGACCTACATGAACTCCACCTGCGCAGGCTGGCGCTTGATCAGCACCTTGCCATTACGGATCGAATACAGCGCCAGGCCCTGGCTGCGAATCACTTCGTAGTCGCTGTTTGCCGACAGGATCAGCAGGTTGGCCGGCCGCCCGGGTTCCAGGCCGTAGCGGTCGCCCAGGGCCATGGCTTGGGCACTGTTGTCCGTGACAAGGTCCAGGGCTTTTTGCAGGTTGCTGTAGCCGAGCATATGGCAGATATGCAGCCCGGCTTCGAGCACTCGCAGGATATTGCCGTTGCCCAGTGGGTACCACGGATCGACGATGGAGTCCTGGCCGAAGCACACGTTCATGCCGGCTTCCAACAGCTCGTTGACCCGGGTCACGCCCCGGCGTTTCGGGAAGTTGTCGAAGCGGCCCTGCAAGTGAATGCTTTCGGTGGGGCAGGACACAAAGCTGATGCCAGAATGCCCCAGCAGACGAAACAGCTTGGCGCAGTAGGCATTGTCGTAGGAGCCCATGGCCGTGGTGTGGCTGGCCGTGACCCGGCTACCCATGTCGCGGCTGCGCGCTTCTTCGGCCAGCACTTCGAGAAAGCGCGAATGCGGGTCGTCGGTTTCATCGCAATGCACGTCCACCAGGCAGCCCGTACGTTCGGCCAGGTCCATGAGGAATTTGACCGAGCTGACCCCTTGGTCGCGGGTGTACTCAAAATGGGGAATGCCGCCCACCACATCGGCGCCCAGGCGAATGGCTTCTTCCATCAGTTCGCGGCCATTGCGGTAGGACTCGATGCCTTCCTGGGGAAACGCCACGATCTGCAGGTCGATCAGGTGGCCACTCTCCTGGCGCACTTCGAGCATGGCCTTGAGCGCCGTCAGGTCCGGATCGGTGACGTCGACGTGGGTGCGCACATGCTGGATACCATGGGCTGCCAGGGCCTGGATGGTCTGCTTGGCACGGGTCTTGGTGTCGGCCTGGGTGATGGTGGCCTTGCGCTCGCCCCAGCACTCGATCCCTTCGAACAGCGTGCCGCTCATGTTCCAGCGCGGCTCGCCGGCAGTGAGGGTGGCGTCGAGGTGGATATGCGGCTCGACAAACGGTGGCACTACCAGGTTGCCAGCGGCATCCAGGTCGTCCGGCCCCAGGGGCGGCGTGACGGTTTGTGGGGTAATGCTGGCGATCCGGCCATGTTCCAGGTGCAGATCATGCAGGCCTTCACGGTTGCGCAGGCGGGCGTTGATGATATGCATGGGCAAGTTCCTCTTGGGCAAACAGCAATCAGGCAGACAGCCGCCAGATCATCAGCGCGACGCCGATGTCCGACGGTCATTGGAGTGTCGGGGCTCTCAGGCTCATGCCTGGATGTCAGCCAATGGTACGCGCACCCGTAGGGCGGCAGTGAGTGCAATGTAGGTAGCGGCTGCCGCGATAATCCCCACCAGGGGCGCGACCCATGGCGAGCTGAACGCCAGCACCGTACCCACTGCATAGGCAATCAGCCCCGGCCAATTGAAGGCCGGCAAGCGCACGTCTGCCAGCCGAGGGTAGTGACCGCGATAGCGATAGAAGAAGTCGGCCATGATCACCCCGCCAATCGGTGGTATCACGGTGCCCAATAAAATCAGGTAGGGCACCAGCATGTCGTACATGCCCAGCAAGGCGAGCAGGGTGCCGATCAAGGCGCCGACCAGGGTTACGGTCTTGCGGCGTTTGGTGCGCAGCAGGTTGCAGCCGGCGACGGCGAAATTGTAGATGGTGTTGTCCTGGGTGCTCCAGATATTGAGCAGCAGCATGGCCATCGCCGCCATGGCGAAACCTTGCAGCAGCAATACTTCCACCACATCCGGTTGCTGATAGACGATGGCGCCGTAGGCACCGATCAGCACCATTAGGCCGTTGCCGACAAAAAAGCCGATCAGGCTGGCCAGTACCGCGACCTTGGCCGAGCGGGAAAAGCGCGTCCAGTTGGTGGCCTGGGTAGCACCGCTGACAAAGGTGCCGAACACCAGGGTAATGGCCGTAGACAGATCCAGCTCCGCGCTGGGCACCACCGCGAGCAAGCCTTGCAGCCCGCCGACTTTTACGGTGGCCACCCACATCGACAGCAACAGCAGCAGGCCCATGGCCGGGACGGCAATGTAGGAGAGGATTTCCAGCCCCCGGTAGCCCACGTAGGCCGTGGCGCAGAACACCAGGCCGAACAGCACCATCAGTGCCAGTACGCTGCCCTGGCCCAATTCGAAATATTTGCCCAGTACCACGGCCGCCGTGGCGGTACCCCAGGCGTACCAGCCAATCTGGGTGAACCCCAGGATCAGGTCACTTAATTTGCTACCCACTTCGCCAAAGCAGAAACGCCCCATCAGCACCGAGTTCAAGCCGCTCTTGAAGGCGATATAACCCAGGCCTGCGGCGTAGATACCCAATAGCAGGTTACCCAGGGCCACGACACCGAGCATCTGGGTAAAACTGAAGGCCACCCCCAGCTTGCCGCCAGCAAACATGGTTGCGGTAAAAAAAGTGAAGCCCAGCAACACCATGGCCGTGGAGCCAAGGCCCTTGCGTGCATGCATGGGCACTTCGCTGAGAGGGTAATCGTTGCCCGGTTCGTTCTGCGTCATGTGCCGTTCCCCTGTGAGTGACCCAGGGCTTGTTGCAGCGCCCGTGCCAAGTGGGGGCTGTGCAGGTTGCACAGTGTTCGGGCGCGGGGAAGGGCAGGAGGCTGGGATTGCTTGTTGGTTAGGCCCAGCCAGGCACAAAAGCGGTGCAGCGGTGATACAAGTTGGATCACCGTGCCAGGGTGTCAGTCGAACAGGGTCTGGCTGATTTCGCCGCGGTGAAAGGCGAAGGCTGCTGCAAGATCACTCTCGATGGTGCGCCCGCGTGATAGCGGTGGCAGGTCGTCGAGTCTGAAGAAACCAACGTCGGTGGTTTCAAAGCCTGCCACGGGGGCGGCCTGGTCGGTGCGTTCGCAGAGGAAGTACAACTTGTAGAAGTCGCGCACGTCGGGCCGGTACAGCCCCTTGGCTTTGTGGGTCACGCTGTACAGCGCCCGCGCGGTAACACTCAGCCCAGCTTCTTCACGAAGCTCCTTGACGATATTTTCTGCCGCCGATAAGCCGATATCGGCATAACCGCCCGGCAACGCCCAGCAGCCGTCCGTGGCTTCGCGCACCAGCAGGATCCGCTCGCCTTCAATCAGTGCGCCACGCACATCGATCATCGGCGTTGAGTAACGCTGGGCAAAATCCGAGACTAGTCCGGTAATGCGCTCCAGAGGCACTTGCCCCAACTGTGCGAGCATACTGTGGGCGATATGGGCGATCTCTTCGAGGCGTTCGCGCTCGAAGTCATCCGTGCAAAAGTGCAGCCCGGTAGAGGCCAATGCCTGCAAGCGCTTGGCCTGGGCCAGCCAGGTGGATTCCATGGTGGGCTTCCTTGGTGTACTTCAAGGCCTGGTTTTAATCGCTGTTGCCACCGAGCACAGCAGCGAATTACTCACCGCGATAAATACAGCCACTGGTGCAGGTCTCATGGATGCGAATAGCGCTGAGTTCCGGCAACAACGGCTTCAACTCATTCCAGATCCACTTGGCCAGCACTTCGCTGGTAGGGTTTTCCAGGCCGGGTATGTCGTTGAGGTAGTTGTGGTCGAGGCGCTCATAGAGCGGCTTGAAAATCGCCTTGATCTCCGAGAAATCACGGATCCAGCCGGTATGCGGGTCGAGGTCGCCGCTCAGGTGGATGGCCACCTTGAAGGAGTGACCATGCAGGCGCCCGCATTTATGGCCTTCGGGGACGTGAGGCAAGCGGTGGGCGGACTCGAAGGTGAACTCTTTGAAAATTTCCACGGTATGACCTGTAAGGCAGGAGTTTCTAGGGCGGTGTGCGATTGTCAGGGTCGGGTGAGCGCTTGATGGGCCCAGGCGACCGACGTGGCGCGCATTCTAACCTGTTTATCGGGCGACCTGGCGTGGTGTGTAAAGCACGGTTATTCCTGGGACCATAGCGTAGTACTGACCTTGACCCCATCCCCGCAGGCCAATGAACTCTGCGACCCGCGGCGCTCCAGTTCTGCGTGCGCACGAGCACACTGCACCTGGCCTTGGGCGGCTGCATTATCAATGCTGATATTGCCGGTGGTTTCGGACACCAGGTCGCCGTTTTTCTCCACCCGGATCAATGGCCGTTCGGGCTGGATTTCAAAGCGGCTTTTCGTCGGCTCGGTGTTCAGTGCCAGGTCGGTGGGGGCTGCCGGCAACTGGTCTTCGGTGACGCCATAGCGAGTGAGAAGCGAGAGATTGGGCAAGTCCTGCGCGTTTGCGTTGCCGGCCGCCAGAAGCAGGAACATGCCAAGGCTATACAGTTTTTTGCGATTAGAATGCATGGTTGTATCTTTCCAAAGTTGTTTCTTGATGGGCTGGATTGAAGAACAACTTGTTGTTATCGCAACCACGTTTAGGGCAGGGAGTATTCAACCAGAAAGATGAACCGTAGCGGTTGCCGAACTGCGTGCCTGGTTCATAAAACTTGAACGAGGAAGGGTCGTAACTGCTGTTACTACAGCCAGTAATCAGGGCGATAGTGAAGAGGCCCAGGAACTTTATGGGTGTCATAGGGGGGAGGTCCGCGTTAAATTGATCAGTATCTTACAGGGTTGCCCGCAAGCCAGGCAGCCCATTCCAGAGCTAGGCGTCTTCGCTCTCGAACTCCAGCAAGTCGCCTGGCTGGCAATCCAGGGCGATACACAGCTTGTTCAGGGTTTCGAGTTTGAAGCCTTTGATCTTTCCATTTTTCAATAGCGACAGATTGGCTTCGGTAATCCCAATGGCATCTGCCAGTTGGTTGGAGCGAATCTTTTTCTTCGCCATCATGACGTCCAATCGAATAATGATTGTCATGGGTTAGATGATGCTTTTGTTTTCATCGTCGATAACTTTTGATTCGGCCACTATCAATGAGAATGCGCACAGAAAGATGCCTTGTATGATTGCATAGATGGCTGCGGATGATACACCCACACTGAGGCTGAATGTGCGCTCGCCAGGCGGCATTTCAATCGCCAGGACCAAGCCTTGCAGGGTGGAAACAACCGGTGCCAGCAGCGGGGTAGCAATGAATAGGAGGCCCATCCACCACAGGATCTTGATATTGGCCTCGGTCCAGATGTGCCCCTTGGAAAGGCGCATGAAAAAGATCCCGGTCAGCACCAGCGCCAGCACTGTAAGGCTGATCGGCAGCATTTCCAGGGCCAGGACCAGGCCCATGATCCAGGGGGCCGGTTGGTAGCCAGGGGCTAACAGCGAAGGCATCTGCTCGCCGTAGGCATTGAGATACTCTGCCAGGGCGGTGGGATAGTCGAAGATCCAGTACAAAATCGGCGCGCCGAATTCGATCAGCGCGACCGACCACGCCAACAGTGCGGCAAACGCGCCTATGGACCGCAGCCGGGTGTTGGTGGAGACGGTATGCAGGTGATTGCTCATGGGTTGATCCATACGGGGTTGATGGAAGAATAATCCATGAATAATTATCGAATTACAATAATTTTTTGCGAAAAAAAACAGTGGCCGATGCTTAGAGTGCAATCAAACGCTCACCCAATCGACCGCTATCGGCCAGTTCAAGGAATTCATCGCCCAGCCGCTGGCTCTCATTCATCGCGGTTTGCCAGTACTGATTGCGCCGGGTGTCGTCCCCCATAAAGCGCTTGAAGTCGCTGCGATCCGGCAATTTGCCGTAGGGCAGGCGGGCCAGGTAGTCCCGTGAAGGGGCCACCAGCAATACATCGCGCAAACCCTGCGGACTGCTGCGCCGCCACGGCAGGCTCTTGTCGAACCAGCCGGGGATGACTCTGTCGGTGAAGTGCGGGTATAGCACAATGTCATCACCGTGGTAGGGCAGGTCGAGGTGGTAGTCCAGCAGGCCGCCATCGCGATAGGTGCCGGCACCGGCGCCCGGCAAGTCGCGCACGCCTTGCATCACCATGGGGATCGAGCCGGACGCCAGCAAGGCCTGGCGCAGGTTGCCCAGTTCCAGGTCGAGGAAGCGCGACGGGAAATCCTTGAGTGGGTGCAGCGGTGGGGCCTGGCGCGGGTCGTGGATGATCAGCCGCTCAAAGTGCCGCGACAGTCGCGCACGGCCGCGCAGGTTGTCGGCGATCACCGAAGACAGGCCCAGGCCCAGGCGCCCACGGTGGTCATCGGCGAGCAGGCCATGGCTTTTGACCACCACGATATTCAGGCGATAGTGCGGGTTATCCAGCAGCGTTGCATCGCGCCCGGCCAGCAAGTCATCGAGCATGCGCTGGCAGCTCTGGCTGACCTCGGCCATGGTCACGCCCTTGGCAAAACGTTGCTCGTTGTACAGGCGACCGAGGTCGAGCAGGCCTTGTACCGGGTCGGGCAGGCAGGCACTGGCAAAGCGCCAGGAGCCGATCGACGCGCCAATCAGCGCGCGCTCGCGGGGCGCGCGTGCCAGCCAGTCACCGAACAACGCCAGGTCCAGGCCCTGAATCCCCAAGGCCTTGGGGCCCCCGGCCGCGCCGGGCAGAATCCCCACGTCTTGAGGTTTGAGGCCGTGCTCGCGAATGCGTGTAAAGGCGCGCTGGCCAGCCTTGAGCGTCAGGGCTGGGAACTTGATGTGGATGGCCGTCATACCGATCTCTGTGCAGGCGAGCAGGGCAGTATAGGAAATTTCCCCAGGGGGCTGGCAAGGTGTTGTGGGACAATTGCCATAGTGGCAATTCAGTTTCAGTTAAGTTGCGCGTCGTACTGTGGGGGCCGTAGGTAAAACATTGTGAAATGGAGACTTGTCATGAAAAACCTCACAGCAATTGTCGCCGCCAGTATCATCGCCCTGACCACCGGCCTGGCCCAGGCGCGGGACCTGGGGCCGGATGAAGCGCTGAAATTGCGTGACGCTGGTACCATCCAGTCCTTCGAGAAGCTCAATGCCGCCGCCCTGGCCAAACATCCAGGTGGCACCGTGCATGAAACCGAACTGGAGCAGGAATACGGCAAATATATTTACCAGGTTGACCTGCGCGATGCCCAAGGCGTCGAGTGGGATGTGGAATTGGACGCTGTCACCGGGCAAGTCCTCAAGGATCATCAGGATACGTAATGAAGGTAAATCTACGCACCGGCAGTCGATTGGCGCTGGTGCTCCTGGCCTTTTGCTCGGTGGTGGCTGCCCGGGACCTCAACCAGGATGAAGCCCTGGAACTGCGCCAGCAGGGGGTGATCCTGTCCCTTGAACAACTGTTGCAGCAGGCCATGGCGCGGCATCCCGGCTCCCGGTTGCTGGAGGCCGAGCTTGAGAGCAAACACGGCAGCTATGTCTATGAAGTGGAACTGGTGACCACCGATGGCGTGGTCCGGGAAATCAAACTGGACGCGACCACTGGCGCACTGCTTAAAGACGAGGAAGATGACTGATGCGCCTGCTTCTGGTGGAAGACCACGTACCGTTGGCCGATGAACTGCTGGCCGGGCTCAAAGCCCAGGGTTATGCCGTGGATTGGCTGGCGGACGGGCGTGACGCGGTGTATCAGGGGCGCAGCGAGCCCTATGACCTGATCATCCTCGACCTGGGCCTGCCCGGCCTGCCTGGGCTTGAGGTGTTGAGCCAATGGCGCGCCGCCGCCCTGGCGACGCCGGTATTGATCCTCACCGCCCGCGACTCCTGGGCCGAGCGCATCGAAGGGCTCAAGGCCGGGGCCGACGATTACCTGAGCAAGCCGTTCCACCCCCAAGAGCTGTACCTGCGCATCCAGGCGTTGTTGCGCCGCTCCCATGGCCAGGCCAACCAGCCGACCTTGCAGGCGGCAGGCTTGCACCTGGATGAAGGCCGCCAGTGCGTGATGCGCGACGGTGCCGAGGTGCAACTGACCGCTGCCGAGTTTCGCCTGTTGCGTTACTTCATGTTGCATCCCGAACAGATCCTTTCCAAAAGCCACCTGGCCGAGCATTTGTATGACGGTGAGACCGAGCGCGACTCCAATGTCCTCGAGGTCCACGTCAACCATCTGCGGCGCAAGCTGGGGCGCAGCGTGATTGAAACCCGGCGCGGCCAGGGTTATCGCTTTGGCGCCAGCCCCGCGTGAGGTCGATCCAGCGGCGGTTGAGCCTGGGGCTGATCAGCGTGATGGTGATCGTCGGCCTGGTGCTGGCACAAACCAGCCTGTGGCTGTTTGAAATGGGTTTGCAGCGCTACCTGGAGTCGGGTTTGCGCAATGACAGCGAAAACCTGCTGGTGGCCCTGGTGCGCGGCCCTGGCGGCGTGCAACTGGATGAGCAGCGCTTGTCACCGGCCTATCAGCGGCCGTTTTCCGGGCACTATTTCCGTATCGACTTCAGCGACCACCACTGGCGCTCGCGCTCACTCTGGGACCAGGAACTGCCGCAACTGCCCCAGGCCGGCCTGCAGGGCAACCTGCAATTGGGCCCGGAAGGCCAGCAACTGTTGGTGCTGCGTTCGGACTACAAGCGTTTCGGCCAGTCGATCTCCATCAGCGTGGCCCAGGACTACACGCCCGTGCGGGAAAGTTTCCGCCTGATGCGCCAGGTCGGCCTGGTCCTCGGGCTGGCGGCGTTGCTGCTGATCCTGATCCTGCAACGGGTCACCGTGCGCCGGGCCTTGCGCCCGCTGGAAACCGCGCGTGAACAGATTGCGCAACTGCAACAAGGCCAACGCTCACAACTGGACACCCAGGTGCCAGTGGAGCTGGAGCCGCTGGTGGCGCAGATCAACCACCTGCTGGCCCACACCGAAGACAGCCTCAAGCGCTCGCGCAATGCCCTGGGCAACCTCGGGCATGCCCTGAAAACCCCCCTGGCGGTGCTGTTGAGCGTGGCCTCCAGCGAGCAGCTCAAGGACCAGCCGCAACTGGCCAAGCTGCTGCGCGACCAATTACAGCAGGTGCAGCAACGCCTCAACCGCGAACTCAATCGCGCGCGCCTTGCCGGTGAAACCCTGCCCGGTGCGTTGTTCGACTGCGACAGCGAATTGCCGGGCCTGCTGGCGACCCTGAACATGATTCACGGCGAGCACCTGGACCTGAGCTACCACGTTCGCCCCGGCCTGCAACTGCCGTGGGATCGCGAGGACTTGCTGGAGCTCTTGGGCAACCTGCTGGACAACGCCTGCAAATGGGCGGATGCCGAAGTGCGGGTGAGCATTGACGAGGCGCCCCACGGTTTTCAGTTGCGGGTCGAGGATGACGGGCCGGGGATTCCCGAGGCCCAGCGCACCCAGGTGTTCAGCCGCGGCACCCGCCTGGATGAACAGACCGATGGCCACGGCCTGGGGCTGGGGATCGTGCGCGATATCGTCGAGGTATGGGGTGGCACATTGCAGTTGCACGAGAGTGAGCTGGGCGGCCTCAAGGTGCTGATCGAGCTGCCCCGACGCCAGGTCTGATGGCACCTTGCTTCCGATCTGTAGGAATTTGCAACAAGGCTTTTCCTGTAACGCCTGGCTGGGACTATTTCGCTTATAACAGCCGCCTGGCTGGCCACGTCGAGCGGGTTTTCCCGCTCGCAACCCATGGCATATGTCAGAGCACTTGTCAGCCGGGCACTCGCTTGCTCGGCACCTAATAAGAAAGATAAAAGGTGACTCCCATGCGAATGACCAAGCGTTTGTGCGTGTTTGCTGCTGTCGCAGCCTTTGCCGCAAGTACGGCGGCACTCGCCGCTCCCACATTTATCAACGTGCTGACTGGCGGCACCAGCGGCGTGTATTACCCGATTGGCGTGGGCCTGTCGCAGCTCTACAGCAACGGCATCGAAGGGTCGAAGACCTCGGTGCAGGCCACCAAGGCTTCCGTGGAAAACCTCAACCTGCTGCAAGCCGGTCGGGGCGAGCTGGCCTTTGCCCTCGGTGACTCGGTAGCCGATGCCTGGAATGGCGTAGAGGACGCTGGCTTCAAGGCTCCGCTGCAAAAACTGCGGGCGGTTGCCGGTACCTATCCCAACTACATTCAGATCGTTGCCAGCCAGGAGTCCGGCATCACCACCCTGGCCGACCTGAAAAACAAGCGCATCTCCGTCGGCGCGCCGAAGTCCGGCACCGAGCTCAACGCCCGCGCAATCTTCAAGGCGGCTGGCCTGCGCTACGAAGACATGGCCAAGGTCGAGTTCCTGCCTTATGCCGAGTCTGTGGAGTTGATCAAGAACCGCCAGCTGGATGCCACCCTGCAGTCTTCGGGCCTGGGCATGGCGGCGATTCGTGACCTGGCGGCGACCCTGCCGGTCACCTTCGTTGCCATTCCTGCGGATGTCATCGCCAAGATCGGCAACGCGGCCTACCAGGCCGGCACGATCCCGGCGGGCACCTACGACGGTCAGGCCAGCGATGTATCGACGGTGGCCATCACCAACCTCCTGGTCAGCCATGACGGTGTGCCCGATGACGTGGCCTACCAGATGACCAAACTCATGTTCGACAACCTCGATCGCCTGGGCAATGCCCATTCGGCCGCCAAGGATATCCAGCTCGAAGGCGCGGCCAAGGGCCTGCCGATCCCGCTGCATCCAGGCGCCGAGCGCTTCTACAGGGAAGTGGGCGCCCTGTAGACCACGTGCCAGGGCTGCCAGTAAAGCCTGCGTACACCGTACGCCAGGTTTTATTGGCCTATCGACGTTGTAATGTGGGAGTGCCTCCATGAGTGAGCAAGACCAAAGCCTCGCCGCCAATCCCAGGGATTGGCCCCGAGCCCTGTTCTATGTCGCGCTGTTGTTTTCCACCTTCCAGATCATCACCGCCGCCTTCCACCCGGTTTCCAGCCAGATTCTGCGGGCCGTGCACGTGGGCTTCCTGTTACTGGTGGTGTTTATGTGTTTTCCGGCGCGGGGCAGGGCCCAGCCCTGGCAACCGCTGGCCTGGCTGCTGGGGCTGGCCGGGATGGCCACGGCGTTCTACCAGTGGTATTTCGAAGCCGACCTGATTCAACGCTCCGGCGACCTGACTGGCAGTGACATGCTCGTCGGCCTGCTGCTGATCGTGCTGGTATTTGAAGCTGCGCGACGGGTGATGGGCATCGCCCTGCCACTGATTTGTGCGCTGTTCCTGGCCTACGGCCTGTTCGGCCAGTACCTGCCGGGCGACTTGATGCACCGTGGCTACGCCATCGACCAGATCGTCAACCAACTGGCCTTTGGCACCGAGGGGCTGTATGGCACGCCGACCTATGTTTCAGCCACTTACATCTTCCTGTTCATCCTGTTCGGCGCATTCCTTGAACAGGCCGGGATGATCAAGCTGTTCACCGATTTCGCCATGGGCCTGTTCGGCCACAAGCTCGGTGGCCCGGCCAAGGTTTCGGTGGTGTCGTCGGCACTGATGGGCACCATCACCGGTTCGGGCGTGGCCAACGTGGTCACTACCGGCCAGTTCACCATCCCGTTGATGAAGCGCTTTGGCTACAAATCGGCGTTTGCCGGCGGCGTGGAAGCGACCTCGTCGATGGGCAGCCAGATCATGCCGCCGATCATGGGTGCAGTGGCGTTTATCATGGCCGAGACGATCAACGTGCCATTCTTCGAGGTGGCCAGGGCCGCGCTGATTCCGGCCTTGCTGTACTTCGGCTCGGTGTTCTGGATGGTTCACCTGGAAGCCCGGCGCTCCAACCTGTGTGGCCTGCCCAAGAGCGAATGCCCCAACCCCTGGGCGGCGGTCAAACAGCGCTGGTACTTGCTGATACCGCTGTTGGTGCTGATCTACCTGCTGTTCTCCGGGCGCACACCGTTGTTCTCGGGCATGGTCGGCCTGGCACTGACGTCCATCGTGATTCTTGGTTCGGCGATCATCCTGCGTGTTTCATCCAGGGTCATGCGCTTTGCCTTCTGGATTGCCCTGGGCGTGCTCTGCGCGGGGTTCTTCCGGCTGGGTATCGGCATGGTGTTCGGGGTGGTGGTGCTGCTGGTGGCGGTGTGCTGGTTTATCAAGGGCGGCCGCGACACCCTGGGCCTCTGCCTGCATGCGCTGGTCGAAGGCGCGCGCCATGCGGTGCCGGTGGGCATCGCCTGCGCCCTGGTGGGGGTGATCATCGGCGTGGTGTCGCTGACCGGGGTGGCCTCCACCTTTGCCGGCTATATCCTTGCCATCGGCCGGGACAGCCTGTTCCTGTCGCTGCTGCTCACCATGCTCACTTGCCTGGTGCTGGGCATGGGCATCCCGACCATTCCCAACTACATCATCACCAGTTCGATTGCCGCCCCGGCCTTGCTCGACCTGGGGGTGCCGCTGATTGTGTCGCACATGTTCGTGTTCTATTTCGGCATCATGGCGGACCTCACGCCACCGGTGGCGCTGGCCTGTTTCGCGGCGGCGCCGATTGCCCGGGCAAGCGGCCTGAACATCAGCCTGTGGGCGATCCGCATCGCGGTGGCCGGGTTTGTCGTGCCGTTCATGGCGGTGTACGAGCCGGCGTTGATGCTCCAGGGCGATAGTCTGCTGGCCACACTGTATGTGGTGGCCAAGGCGCTGCTGGCCATTGGCATCTGGGGCGCAGTGTTCACCGGTTACCTGCAGACCCGGCTCAGTGGGTGGGAACGCATGCTGGGCTTTGCCGCCGGTGCCAGCCTGATTCTGGCGACGCCGTTAAGCGATGAAATCGGCTTCGCCCTGGCCGTACTGTTGATCGCACAGCACTGCTGGCGTGCTCGCCGAGCTCAGGTGGCCACTGCGTGATCGGCCTGTGCCTGGGGTTGGCCGGCGCGGTCTGGGCACAAATCCCCACGCCAGCCTTCACCCTGGCCTGGACCCATACCGTTGAGAAAGTGCGCTGGGAGGAGGACTACCGCGTAACGCCCGAGGGATTGCTGCTGGGCGAGGCGCGGGTCAAGGGTTCCGGGGCAGGCATGGAAATCCCGCACGGCGCCGAACTGCGCGAGGGCAGTTGGCATTACCGGCGTCAGTTGCCGCCTGTGCAACCGTTACGTGTGGGGCGAGCCCCCGAGGCCGGGGATTATCAAGTGTGCTTCAACCAGCGCTGCCACTGGCTGAGTGCCTGGCTCGGCCCGCCACACGCGAGCCGACCGGCGCTGGAGCTGTGGGGGTGTGAGCTGGATGTTGCATCCAGCGCCAGGCCCCGCGCATTTTAAGGCGCCATCAGACTCGGAACTGGTCCATCAACCCCTGTTGCTGATTGGCCAGGCTGTTCAGCGTCTGGCTGACCCGCGCCGATTCATTGGCTTGTTCCGACAGCGACTCGGTCACGTCGCGAATCGTCGCCACGTTGCTGTTGATCTCCTCGGCCACCGCGCTTTGCTGTTCGGCGGCGCTGGCGATCTGCAGGTTCATGTCGCTGATCACAGTCACGGCGTCGCCGATCTGGCGCAATGCCGTGACGGCCTGGCCCACCTGCTCGACACTGCCCTGGGCCTGGCGGTGGCTGTTGTTCATGGAACTCACCACTTCCTGGGTGCCGTTTTGCAACTGTTCGATCACTTGGCGGGTTTCTTCCACCGACTCCTGGGTGCGCCGCGCGAGGTTGCGCACTTCGTCCGCCACCACCGCAAAACCGCGCCCGGCCTCACCGGCGCGGGCGGCTTCGATGGCGGCGTTGAGCGCCAACAGGTTGGTCTGTTCGGCAATCGCGCGGATCACTTCCAGCACTGAACCGATCTGCTCGCTATTGGCCGCCAGGCCTTCGACCTGGGCCATCGCCGTACTCATGTCGGCGGCCAGGTGGCCGATGCTGGTGGTGGTGCGGTCGATCACGGTCAGGCCTTCGCGGGTGGCCTGGTCGGCATCGCGGGCGGCTTGTGCTGCCTGGGCGGCGCTGCGCGCGACATCCTGGGCGGTGGCGCTCATTTCGTGGGAGGCGGTGGCCACCTGATCCACCTGGCGGTACTGCTGGTCCATGCCGGCGCTGGTCTGGCTGGCAATCGCCGCCGATTGGTCGGCGGTGCTGCGCGCGTCCTGTACCGAGCGTTTGACCTCGGCAATGATCGGTTGCAGTTTGTCGAGGAAGCGGTTGAACCAACTGGCCAACTCGCCCAGCTCATCGCGCTTGTCGTAGGCCAGGCGCCGGGTCAGGTCGCCTTCGCCGCTGGCGATATCCTCCAGCATACGGGCCACGCCGAGGATCGGCCGGGTCACGCTGCGGGCCATCAGCCACACCAACAGCAAGCCGACGATGGCGGCGAGCAGGCCCAGGCCCAGTTCCAGCAGGGTGCCTTTGGTGTTGTCGGCATCCAGCTCGGCCTTGAGGGCTTGCGCGGGGCCGATCAGGACTTGTTCCGGCACATCCAGCAACACGCCCCAGGACTTGCCATTGGGAATGGGCTGGAAGGGGGCCAGGACCTTGAGTTGATGATCGGTACGCAGGCTGTAGGTCTGGGTGCTGCTGGCCATGGCGCTGATCAGTTGCGCGCCGCTGGCGGTATCCACGCTGTCCAGGCGCTGGCTGAGCTTGCTGGCATCCGGGCTGTAGCCGGCGAGCAAACCCACCGGGCTGATGATGCTGACGTTGGTCTGGCCGTCATACAGTTTGCGGCTGGCGTTCTGGCTGACGGCCTGCAGGCTGTTGAGGTTGATGTCCACCGACAGCGAGGCGATGACTTTGCCATTGACCATGAGCGGGAACACGATGCTGGTCAGCAATACGTTGTGCCCGTCGATCACATAGAAGTACGGCTCGATCACACACGGCTTGAGCGTGCTGCGCGGGCAGGTGAACCAGGTGTTGGCCTTTTCGCCGCTGGGGCCGACGCTGGTGTCGGACATATCGCTTTCCGGCAGCGCCATCGAGGTCAGCGTGCCGGGTGTCGGCTGCGACCAGTACAGGGCAAAGCGTCCCTTTTCATTGCTGCCCAGCTCCGCCTGGCCGGCGAACAGCTCATCCTTGCCATCCAGGGCGTTGGCTTCAAAGACCAGGGACAGGCCCAGCAGGTCCGGGTTGGCTTGCAGGGCAGCCTTGACCTGGCGGGTCAGGTCCTCACGCAGGTCGAAGGCATCGAGAAAGCGCTTCTCGGCCTGTTCGCGCAAAAACAGCACCTGGCGCGAAAAACCATGGCCGTACTGATAGGCGTCCATAAATTGCTGGCGGATGCCCAGGGCCTGGACTTCACCCTGGGCTTCGATGCGCGATTGGGCCGCGACATTGAGCATCTGCGTACTGGAGGTCTGGACCCTTTGTGAGCTCTGGTCCATCCGATACAGCGACAGACCCACCAGCAGGGTCACGATCCCCAACAGACAAAGGCCGGCGAGGAGGGTGATTTTCCATTGAATGGACAGCTGCCTGAGCGACATGGAGATCCTTAACCTTTCGTTACGACAGAGATGATCCGTTGTATCGGCCGCGTGGTTTTTTTCTTTATTCATACGATCAATTGAATTCTGTTTGCGACGTCGTGCTTTGACATGACGCGCCGGCTGCTGCAAAGTGCGCGCCCTCTAATAAAACTCCCTTTCTGCGTGTGCCGTGGTCGCCATCTGGCCAGGGCGCCGGCGCGTGTTGTTTTTATGTTTCTGTCTTGAGGTAACCATGATTAACGCAGTAATCGCCGCGGTCGGTACCATGCTCGTGCTCAGCCTGTCCCGCGTGCATGTGGTCATCGCGATCATCGTCGGCGCGCTGGTCGGCGGCTTGACCGGCGGCCTGGGGATCGACGCGACGCTCAGCGCGTTCAACAGCGGCCTGGGCGGCGGTGCCACAGTGGCGCTGTCCTACGCGTTGCTCGGTGCTTTCGCCGTGGCGATTGCCAAGTCCGGCCTGGCCCACGCCCTGGCGGACAAGGCCCTGCTGCTGGTGGACCGCCAGGAGGCTACCGGCGGCAGTCACGTCAAATGGCTGCTGATCTGCCTGCTGGGGGCGGTGGCGATTGCCTCGCAGAACATCCTGCCGATCCATATCGCCTTTATCCCGTTGCTGGTGCCACCGCTGCTGTATGTACTGACCAAGTTGCAGATTGACCGGCGCCTGATCGCCTGCGTCATGACCTTCGGCCTGATCACCCCGTACATGTTCCTGCCGGTGGGCTTCGGCAACATCTTCCTCAACCAGATCCTGCTGGCCAACGTTGCCAAGAGCGGGGTGGATATCAGCCAGGTCAATGTCACCCATGCCATGGGCATCCCGGCGCTGGGCATGGTGTTCGGCCTGCTGGTGGCGGTGTTTATCAGCTACCGCAAAAAGCGCGTCTATGACCTGGAGAAAATCGAACGGGTCGAGCAAGTGGCGGTGCAATACAACCCGCTGACCCTGCTGGTGGCCGGGCTGGCCATTGCCTCGGCCTTTATTATCCAGTTGTGGCTGGACTCGATGATCATCGGCGCCCTGGCGGGTTTCCTGATCTTCTCGGTATCGGGCATCGTGCGCTGGCGCGACACCGATGACCTGTTCACCGAAGGCATGAAGATGATGGCGATGATCGGCTTCATCATGATCGCGTCTTCCGGGTTTGCCGAAGTGCTCAAGGCTACCGGCCAGGTACAGACGCTGGTGCAGGCCTCCGCCGCCTTCATCGGCCACAGCCGTGGCGTGGGGGCGCTGTTGATGCTGCTGGTGGGCCTGCTGGTGACCATGGGCATTGGCTCGTCATTCTCCACCGTGCCGATCCTTGCGGCGATTTTTGTGCCGCTGTGTGTGCAACTGGGGTTCAGCCCGCTGGCCATCGTCTGCATCGTCGGCACCGCCGGGGCCCTAGGCGATGCCGGCTCTCCCGCGTCGGACTCCACCCTGGGGCCGACCTCGGGTCTGAATATCGACGGCCAGCATCACCATATCTGGGACACCGTGGTCCCGACCTTCCTGCACTACAACCTGCCGTTGCTGGTGTTCGGCTGGTTTGCCGCGATGACCCTGTAACACCCCCTGTAGGAGTCGGCTTGCCGGCTCCTACAGTTTTTTCTCTGCGGGCCGTTAACCTCTTAACGTTGCCCTACAAGAGAGAAGATCCATGCGTCTGAGTCTGAAGGCCAAAGTCCTGTCCCTTGCCGTATTGCCGGTGTTGTTGTTCGCGGTGGTCATCAGCCTGACCACGGTGTGGATCCTCAAGGAACAGGCGCGCACCGAGGTGGCCGAAACCCGCCAGCGCCTGCTCAACAACGCCAAGGCCACCCTGCAAAGTTATGTCGAGGTGGCGATGACCACCATCAAGCCGCTGTACGACGCCGCAGCCCCTGGCGACACAGAGGCGCGGGCGCAGGTGGTCAAGTTGCTGTCCAACACCACCTACGGCAAGGACGGCTATTTCTTCGGCTACGACTCCGAAACCATCCGCCTGTTCAAGGGCAACAGCCCCGACGGCGTGGGCAAAAGCTTCAAGGACAACCGCGACCCCAACGGTGTCTACGTCAACCGCGACCTGGTGAAGGTCGGCAAGGACGGCAGCCACTACCTGCAATACAGCTCGACCCAGCCGGGGCAAACCGAACTGGTGCCCAAGCTCGGCTACACCGAATACCTGCCCAAGTGGGACATGGTGATCGGTACGTCAGTCAACCTCGACGGTATCGACGCCCTGGTCAGCGAGGTGGAAGCCAAGGTCAACGAGCGTATGGAAGGGGTGTTGTTGAGCATTATCGGTATTGCGGCGGTGCTGCTGTTGCTGATCGCAGCAGTGGGCATGCTGCTGGCCAATACCATCTTGCGTCCCTTGCACCTGATGAAGGCCAACCTCGACGACATCGCCGCCGGTGAAGGTGACTTGACGCGCCGCCTGGCAATCACCAGCCAGGACGAACTGGGTGAACTGGCGGGCTCGTTCAACCGGTTTGTCGACAAGATCCACGGCCTGGTGCGCCAGATCACCGACATGACTTCGCAACTGACCGGCCTGGTCAGCCAGGTGTCCGAGCAGGCCCATCGTTCGGAGCAGGCCATGGAGCGCCAGCGCCAGGAAACCGACCAGGTGGCAACCGCGATCAATGAAATGTCATCCGCCGCCCATGAAGTGGCGCGCAGTGCCCAGGGCGCGGCGGTGGCGGCGCAGCAGACCGACGCCGAAGGCCAGGCCGCCAAGCGTGTGGTGGATGGCAGCATCGCGCAGATTCATGCGCTGGTGAATGACATCCGCAGCAGTGGCGTGTCCCTGGACAGCCTGCAACAGGACGTGTCGTCGATTGTCAGTGTGCTTGGGGTGATCCGTTCGATTGCCGAGCAAACCAACCTGCTGGCCCTCAACGCCGCCATTGAAGCGGCCCGTGCCGGTGAAGCCGGGCGTGGGTTTGCGGTGGTGGCCGATGAAGTCCGCGCGCTGGCCAGCCGCACTCAACAAAGTACCCAGGAAATCCAGGGCATGATCGACCGCCTGCAAAAAGGCACCGAGGCGGCCGTGGAATCCATGCGCCGCTCCAGCGATGCCGGCGACGGCACTTCGGCCCAGGCCAATGAAGCCGGGGCGTCCCTCGATACCATGGCGCAGCTGATCGGCACCATTAACACCATGAACGCGCAGATCGCCAGCGCCGCTGAAGAGCAAACCGCCGTGGCCGAAGAGATCAACCGCAGCGTGCATCAGATTGCCGTGGCGGTGGACAGCGTGGCGGACGAGACCCAACAGGGCGCGCAGACCTCCCGCAGCCTGGCGGAACTGGGGCAGCGGTTGGGACAGTTGGTGGGGCAGTTCAGGATCTGACCTGGTAATTGGGGTGCTGGTTCTGGCCTCATCGCAGGCAAGCCAGCTCCTACATTTGAATGTATTCACAGTTCAAAATGGGGGAGTTGGTGGGGCAGTTCAGGGTGTGACCTGGCGATTGCGGTGCTGGTTCTGGCCTCATCGCAGGCAAGCCAGCTCCTACATTTGAATGTATTCACAGTTCAAAATGTGGGGGTTGGTGGGGCAGTTCAGGATCTGACCTGGCGATTGCGGTGCTGGTTCTGGCCCCATCGCGGGCAAGCCCGCTCCCACATTTGATCGGTGAACACGGTCAAAATGTGGGAGCGGGCTTGCCCGCGATGAGGCCCTAACAGCCGCTACACATCCCGCATCAACAACCCAAACCCGATATCCATCTCCAACGGCACCGGCACATACACCGTATGCCCATCCCCCGGCGCCACCTCGATCGCCTCACCCTTGGCGTTATGCATCATCCCCAAATCAAAGTGGAAATTCCCCGCCGGGGTCATCAACTCCAGGTGATTGCCCACGGCAAAGCGGTTCTTCACCTTGACCTCGGCCAGTTCCCCGCGCCGTTCGCCGGTCAATTCCCCGACAAACTGCTGTTGTTCCGAGACGGAGCTGCCGTTCTGGTAGTTCTGGTACTCGTCGTGCACATGGCGGCGCAGGAAACCTTCGGTGTAGCCGCGCTGGGCCAGGGACTCAAGGTTGGTCATCAAGCCCCGGTCGAACGTGCGCCCGGCCACTGCATCATCAATGGCCTGGCGGTACACCTGGGTGGTGCGCGCCACATAAAAGTGGGATTTGGTGCGGCCTTCGATCTTCAGCGAGTGCACGCCCATCTGCGTCAGGCGCTCGACGTGCTGCACCGCCCGCAGGTCCTTGGCGTTCATGATGTAAGTGCCGTGCTCGTCCTCGAAAGCCGGCATCTGCTCATCCGGGCGATTGGCCTCTTGCAGCAGGAACACCTGGTCGGTGGGCGCGCCAAGGCCCAGGGTCGGCTCGGGTTGATACTGCTGGACGATATCACCCACGGTGTTTTCGACCGCCGGGGTGGCCTGGTATTTCCAGCGGCAGGCGTTGGTGCAGGTGCCCTGGTTTGCATCGCGCTTATTCATGTAGCCGGACAACAGGCAGCGCCCGGAATAGGCCATGCACAGTGCGCCATGCACAAACACTTCCAGCTCCATGGCCGGCACGTGCTGGCGGATCTCGGCGATTTCTTCCAGAGACAGCTCCCGCGACAGGATGATCCGGCAGATGCCTTGCTGCTGCCAGAACTCGACGCTGGCCCAGTTCACCGTATTGGCCTGTACCGACAGGTGGATCGGCATCTGCGGGAAGTGCCGGCGCACCAGCATGATCAGGCCCGGGTCGGACATGATCAGCGCGTCCGGGCCCATGGCGATCACCGGTTCCAGGTCCTTGAGAAAGGTTTTGAGCTTGGCGTTGTGCGGCGCAATGTTGACCACCACATAAAAGCGCTTGCCCTGGGCCTGCGCCTCGGCGATGCCCAGGGCCAGGTTGGCGTGGTCGAACTCGTTGTTGCGCACCCGCAAGCTGTAGCGCGGCTGGCCGGCGTAGACCGCGTCGGCACCGTAGGCAAAGGCGTAGCGCATGTTTTTCAGGGTGCCGGCAGGGGCGAGCAATTCGGGGGCAAGGACAGGGAGCATGGGGATTTGGGTCGCAAAAGGGCGGCAGGGTAGCCGAGCCGGGGCGGGCGCTTATTGATCTGGGTCTACGCTGTAGAAATAAAGATGGCACTCGTGCGACGCCCGGCGGACTAAGCAACAGGGCGCGCTGGGCGCCCGGCGTTTTTCTGGTACGGATCGGACATGAACCAAACGAATCTGCAATTCAAAACCCTGCTGTTGCTGCTGGTCATCGTGACCCTCGCATTCTTCTGGATCCTGTTGCCGTTCTATGGCGCAGTGTTCTGGGCGGTCATCCTGGGGATCATCTTTGCGCCCATGCAGCGCCGCCTGCAGCTCAAGTTTGGCTGGAACCGCAACCTGACGTCGTTGTGTACCCTGATGGTGTGCCTGGTGATCGCGATCTTGCCGGTGATCATCACCAGCGCCTTGCTGGTGCAGGAGGGGGCGACGCTGTACAAGAACGTCGAAAGCGGCAAATTGGATGTGGCCGGTTACATCGAACAATTCAAGAACTTCCTGCCACCGTACTTCCAGCACCTGCTGGACCGCTTCGGCATGGGCAACCTGGAAGGGCTGCGCGAGAAAATCGTCAAGGGCGCGATGCAGGGCAGCCAGTTCTTTGCCAGCCAGGCGTTCAGCTTTGGCCAGGGCACCTTTGATTTCCTGGTGAGCTTTTTCATCATGCTGTACTTGCTGTTCTTCCTGCTGCGCGACGGCCCCGACCTGGTGCGCAAAGTGCGCACGGCGGTGCCGCTGGCCGAGCCGCAGAAGCGTCGCCTGCAACTGAAGTTCAACCGCGTGGTGCGCGCGACCGTAAAGGGCAATGTGCTGGTGGCGGTGACCCAGGGCGCGTTGGGCGGCCTGATCTTCTGGTTCCTGGATATCCCCAGCGCGTTGCTCTGGGCGGTATTGATGGCGTTTCTGTCGTTGCTGCCGGCCGTGGGCGCGGGGATCGTGTGGGGGCCGGTGGCCGCTTATTTCCTGCTCAGCGGTTCAATCTGGCAGGGGGTGGTGCTGGCCTTGTTCGGGGTGTTTGTGATCGGCCTGGTGGACAACGTGCTGCGCCCGATCCTGGTGGGCAAGGACACCAAAATGCCGGATTACCTGATCCTGATCTCGACCCTGGGCGGCCTGTCGATCTTCGGCCTCAATGGCTTTGTCATCGGGCCGTTGATTGCCGCGCTGTTTATCTCCAGCTGGGCGCTGTTTGTCGAGACCAAACCGCGGGTGCGGCTGCCATTGCCCTAGGCTGAGAAGCAATGGGCCATCTTGCGTGACAGGGCTTGGGCATCGGGTAGTGAAGTCAGTGGGCCGCTGATGGCTTCACCGTCGCGTACCAGGTACCAGCAGGCGAGCAAACCCAGTTCCCGCAGGGGGCCGGGGACGGCACTGCCGATGACGGACATGATCTGGATAGTGGGCATATCTACCTCCATTGCTGATGGAAGTCACCTTACGGCGGCCAGGCGGCGAGGGAAAATCACCCTGCTCGATAGTCAACATCACTGCGACCGAGACTGCGCCGGCAGGGGTTCAGTCAACCACCTGGTCCAGCATGTGCAGCACTTCCTGCTCATTGAGCAGGCCCTTGTGGACCAGGTTTTCTGCCAGCAGCGAGAGAAACTTGGCGCTGCGATGGCCCTCCAGGTGCTTGAGTTCGGTCAAGGCGCTGTAGACCTTGCTCGAAGTGCAGAGGCCGGCGGTACGGTGCGGGTTTTGTGTGGGCATGCTGGGTCGTCCTTGTTGTTATGACCTGTTATGGGGGACAGTTTCGATAGTGAGAGTGCCGCGTGACACAAACATGACAGCGCGCCCCCCGGTTGGGCAAGTGCACTTTGGCCTTAATAATGTCGGATTTAACAGTCGGCGTTGTCTCGATAGCGACCTTGGCGAGATTTATTCAGACCTGGCAGCCCATAAAAAAGCCCCGCCTGGAGGGCGAGGCTTTTTCTGCTGGGCTTACCAGCCGCGCCCGTAATAGCCGCGGGGCGGGCCGTAATAACCGCGTGGTGGCCCGTAATACACCGGCGCCGGGCGGTAATACACCGGCTGCTGCACATACACCGGCGCCGGCTGGTAATAGACCGGTGGCGGGGCGGCATACACCGGCTGCGGTTGGTAATACACCGGTTGTTGCTGCACATATACCGGCCGATCATGGCTGGCGATCACTGAGCCCACAACGGCGGCACCGACAACCGCACCCAATACGGCCGGGCCACCCCAACCGCCACCATGGGCGCAGGCTTGGCCGGCTACAGCGAGTGCCCCGATCAGCAAGGCGATCCTGGGGATTTTACGAATCATGGTCTTTCCTCGGTTGGCCCCTGCGCTTGTGGTCTGCAATCAATAGACTCAAGGATTGTCGCGGGGATACTTTTAAGACAACGTATTTCAGGAAAACAGCACTACCACTAGGTAAAGGTTGTGTAAGGTCTGTACCGATTTGCTTACTTGAAGAGGCGTTACTGATGCTGATGAACCCTAACAAGGATACCCAGCTGTGCATGTCGTTGTCGGCCCGGCCAGGCAATTTCGGCCTGCGATTTCATAACCATTTGTATGAGCAGTTGGGGCTGAACTTCTACTACAAGGCCTTCAGCAGCCAAGACCTGAACGGCGCCGTGGCCGGCATCCGGGCCTTGGGTATCCGTGGCTGCGGGGTGTCGATGCCGTTCAAGGAGGCCTGTATCGAGTTGGTGGACGAACTCGACGACTCGGCTCGCGCCATCGCCTCGATCAACACCATCGTCAACACCGCCGGGCACCTCAAGGCCTACAACACCGACTACATCGCCATCGAGCAACTCCTGCAAAAGCACGCGGTGCCCAAGGACTCGACCTTCGCCCTGCACGGCAGCGGCGGCATGGCCAAGGCCGTGGCCAGCGCCTTGCGTGATGGTGGCTATGCCAATGGGCTGATCGTTGCGCGCAATGAAACGGCGGGCCGGGCCCTGGCGCACAACCTGGGGTATGAGTGGCAGGCGACATTGGGCAAGGCGCGCCCGCAGATGTTGGTCAACGTGACGCCGATCGGTATGACCGGCGGCGCCCAGGCGCAGGACCTGGCGTTCGAAGCCGACGCGATTGATGCGGCCGACACGGTGTTCGATGTAGTGGCGATCCCCGCCGAAACACCGTTGATCGTGCGGGGAAGGGCCCAGGGCAAGCGGGTAATTACCGGCCTGGAAGTGATTGCGATCCAGGCCCTGGAGCAGTTCGTGCTGTACACCGGCATCCGGCCGACCGACGAACAGTTCCAGAAGGCGGTGAATTTCGCCCGCCAGTAAAAAATCTCAAAAACACTGCGGGCCCATGTAGGAGCGGGCTTGCCCGCGATGGCGGAGTGTCAGTCAACTATGTGTTAACTGATCCACCGCTATCGCGGGCAAGCCCGCTCCCACAGGGGGACGCGGTGTTTATTCGAGACGGGACAGGCGCTCTTCCAGCGCCGCAATCCGCGCCTCCAGCTCTTCGATGCGTTCCAGAGGAACCCCGCTGCCAGCGCTGCTGCGCTCCACCGGGCTGCCACGGGCGGCCAGGATCGCCTCGATATCCGCCGGGTCGCCCAGGGAGTGGGTGTAGCGGTCTTCGCGCTGGCCGGCCTGCTTGGGTACCAGCACCGCCAGATCGCGAGCGATCAGGCGTTCCAGTTGGTGCACCACCTGCTCGGCATCTTCAAAGTCATGCATGCGCCCGCTGCGGGTCAGCAATTCGTTGACCGTCTGCGGGCCGCGCAGGAATAGCAGGCCAGTCAGAATCACCTGCGCCGGCACCAGTTCCAGGGCCTTGTCTACGCGGTGTTCCCAGCGGTCGGCGCGACTGCCCATCACCAGTTTGGTAAAGCCACGGCCTTCCAGGGCGCGCAGGCTCTGGCCGACCTGGCCCTGGCTGAGGTTCATCACCGGTTCGCGGCTGGTTTTCTGGTTGCAGGCCAGGACCAGGGCATTGAGGGTCAGCGGGTAGGTTTCCGGGTTGGTGGCCTGCTTCTCGATCAGGCAGCCCAGAACGCGGATTTCCGTGCTGTTCAGGCGTGGCTCGGAGGAGGTGGTGTCGTGCTCGGCGGTCATCGCGCTTTCCCTATGCAGTGAGCCCACTAGCCTAATCCCGAAAAAATAAAAGACAAGCAGCGCTCATGTCTATAATCGCGGCTGTTCAAACCCTGTCACCACTGTCGAGACTGTCATGACTATTTCCCTGTATGCCGCTTCCCTTCCGGTCTTCAAGCAAATGCTCAACGCCCTGAGCGATGTGCTGAACAAGGCCGAGGCCCACGCCACCGCCAAGAACATCGACCCGAACGCCTTGCTGCAGGCGCGTCTGTTCCCGGACATGTTCCCGCTGGTACGCCAGGTGCAGATCGCCGTGGATTTTGCCAAGGGTGTTTCCGCGCGCCTGGCCGAGATTGAAGTACCGAAATACGAAGACACCGAAGTCACCTTCGCCGACCTGCAAGCGCTGATCGCCAAGGTCCTGGCCTTCATCGACACCATTACCCCGGCGCAGATCGACGGCAAGGAAGGCATCGAGATCGTCACCCGCCCAGGCACCCCTAAAGAGAAGCGCTTCAGCGGCCAGTCCTACCTGCTGACCTATGGTCTGCCGCAGTTCTTCTTCCACGTCACCACCGCCTACGCGTTGCTGCGTCATAACGGTGTGGAAGTGGGCAAGCGTGACTACATGGGCGCGTTCTAAGCCCTGAGTAACACTGCAAAAACAAATGTGGGAGCGGGCTTGTGTGGGAGCTGGCTTGTCGGATCGCCGCATCGCTGCGATAGCATCACCTCGGTATCACTGATAGACCGAGGTGATGCTATCGCAGGCAAGCCAGCTCCTACTTGCTTGCCGGGTTGTGTCAGGCCGGGTTCTTGTCTTCGTGGCCCAGGCACGCCGCTGCGGTGAATAGCACGTCGGTAGACGAATTCAGCGCGGTTTCCGCCGAATCCTGCAACACCCCGATAATGAAGCCCACGGCCACCACTTGCATGGCGATTTCACTCGGAATGCCGAACAGGCTGCACGCCAGTGGAATCAGCAACAGCGAACCCCCGGCCACACCCGACGCGCCACAGGCACAGATCGCCGCCACCACGCTGAGCAGCACGGCGGTCGGCAGGTCGACCGCGATGCCCAGGGTATGCACGGCGGCCAGGGTCAGCACGGTGATGGTGATGGCGGCGCCGGCCATGTTGATGGTCGCACCCAACGGGATCGATACCGAATAGGTGTCTTCGTGCAGGCCCAGGCGCTCACTCAACGCCAGGTTGACCGGGATGTTGGCCGCGGAGCTGCGGGTGAAGAAGGCGGTGATCCCGCTTTCACGCAGGCACAGCAGCACCAGCGGGTAGGGGTTGCGACGCAATTTCCAGAACACGATCGCCGGGTTGACCACCAGGGCCACGAACAGCATGCAGCCGATCAGCACCAGCAACAGGTGCGCATAACCGAGCAGCGCATCAAAGCCAGAAGCGGCCAGGGTCGAGGCCACCAGGCCGAAAATCCCCAGCGGTGCGAAGCGAATCACCACGCGCACGATCAGCGTGACGCCGTTGGACAGGTCGTCCAGCACGGTACGGGTGGTTTCCCCGGCATGACGGATCGCGATGCCCATGCCGATGGCCCACGCCAGGATCCCGATAAAGTTGGCGTTCATCAACGCGCTGACGGGGTTGTCCACCACGCTGAGCAACAGGCTCTGCATCACTTCGCCGATCCCGCCGGGAGCGCTGATGGCCACGTCATGGGTGCTGAGCACCAGGCTCGACGGGAACAGGGTGCTTGCAATCACCGCGACCACCGCCGCCGAAAAGGTACCCAGCAGGTACAGGAACAGAATCGGCCGGATATGGGTTTCCTGGCCATGCTTGTGGTTGGCAATCGAGGCCATCACCAGCACAAACACCAGGATGGGCGCCACGGCCTTGAGCGCCGAGACAAATACCTTGCCGATGAACGCGGTGGACAGGGCAGCACTGGGCGACAGCAGGGCTAGCAAGATGCCAGCAACCAGGCCGATGACAATTTGGGTCACCAGGCTGACGCGCAGCAGGCGTTGAAGCAGCGAAGGAGCAGCAGTCATAAGAGTGTCTCTAGTTTTTTTAATGTGTGCAGCGCTATGCAGGGCGCGAAGTCTAACATGCTGTAGGAAACATCCCGTTTGCTGCGGCATTCAGTCGCCAAGGCCGTGTGTGCCCCGGTCACATTCTGTTAAGATTCGCCATCCTCTTCTTATCTCTCTGTCAGCGGGCCCTTGGGTCAGCGCTGGCGTCGCCGTTTCTGGAGTTGTGCATGTTGTTGCCCATCCTGCTGCTGTCCGCAGCCGGTTTTACGGTGTTGACCACCGAATTTGTCATCGTGGGCCTGTTGCCCTCCATCGCCCGTGATTTGGATGTGAGCGTGTCCCAGGCTGGTCTGCTGGTGACCCTGTTTGCCTTCACCGTAGCCGCGTTCGGGCCGTTCCTCACCGCGTATTTCGCACGCTTTGAGCGCAAGCGCCTGTTTATCAGCATTCTGTTGATGTTCGGCGCGGCCAACACCCTGGCGGCGCTGGCGCCGAATATCTGGGTAATGGCCGTGGCCCGCCTGATTCCGGCCCTCGGATTGCCGGTGTTCTGGGCCCTGGCCAGCGAGACGGCGGTGGACATCGTCGGGCCGGACTACGCTGGCCGGGCGATTGCCAAGATCGGCTTCGGCATCGTCTGCGCCACGGTCTTCGGCATCCCGGTGGGTACGCTGATCTCCGATATGTTCGGCTGGCGCAGCGCCTTCGGCATTCTCGCCGGGGTGGCGGTGCTCAAGGCATTGCTGCTGTTGATTTACCTGCCGGCGACCACAGTGAAGAAGGACGCGGTGACCCTGCGTTCGCAGTTCAAGATCCTGCGCAACCCGTTGATGCAGGGCCACGTACTGCTGTCGATCCTGGTATTTAGCGGCATGTTCACTGCCTATACCTACCTGGCCGACATTCTCGAGCGCCTGGCCGGCTTCGATGGCACGCTGGTGGGCTGGTGCCTGATGGGCTTTGGCGCCGTGGGGCTGATCGGCAATTCCCTGGGCGGACGCATGGTCGACAAGCATCCGCTGATCGCCTCCATGGTGTTCTGCGGCTTTATGATTGCCGGCATGGTGGCGCTGGTACCGGCGATCCACTCCACCCTCGGCCTGGCTGCGGCCATGGGTATCTGGGGCGTGACCCAGGCGGCGCTGTTTTTGGTCAGCCATGTGCGCTTGATGAAGGCGGCGCCCCATGCGCCGGCATTTGCCGCGTCCTTGAACATTGCCGGGGCCAACCTGGGCATTGGCCTGGGCGCGATGGTCGGCGGGCGGGTGATCGACACCTTGGGCCTGGGCAGCCTGGGGTTCGCCGCGTCGGGTTTTATCCTGCTGTCGATTCTCCTGGCCCTGTGGCTGATGACCGCCAAGACCCGGGTCGCCTGCGCCTAGGCGGGCAACGCGGTAAACAGTTCGCGGCGAGCACCTTCGGTAATCGCCACGATGCCGGGGTGCTTGACCTTGCGTTCCACCGAGATGGCATAGAACGACTCGGTGACCGCGTCCGTCTGGCCAATCAATGCCACGCCGTATTGGCGCAGCACTTCCTCGGCAATCACGCTGGGGGCAATGAAAATCCCGCTGCCGGACTGGCCGAAGGCCTGCATCAAGGCGCTGTCGTCGAACTCACCGATGATTTTCGGGCGGATCTGCTGCTCGGCGAACCAGCGCTGCAAACGGCTGCGCACTACGGTTTCGGCACCGGGAATCAATAGTGGCGCACCGTGCAGGCACTGTGGGAAATCACCACCGTGCAGGTCCGCCAACGCCTGGGTGGCGAAGAAACTGATGCCGCATTCCCCAAGCTTCTGGCTGTAGCCCTTGATGTCCAGGTGCGTCGGCATCGGGCTGTCGGAGATCACCAGGTCCAGACGCTGGATCGCCAGGTCGGCCAGCAGGCGTTCGAGTTTGTCTTCACGGCAGGTAATGCGCAGTGGCTCGCTCAACTCCATGGTCGGCGCGATCAGGCGATAGACGATGGACTTGGGCACCACGTCCGCCACGCCAACGCGAAACACAATCTGCTGTTCATTGGGCTGGGCGCGCAACATCGCTTCCAGCTCATTGCCGGTCTGGAACATCTGCTCGGCATAGGGCAGGGCCTGGCGCCCAGCCTCGGTCAGCTCCAGTTGGCGGCCGACTCGTTGAAACAGTGCGATACCAAATGTCTGCTCCAACAGGCTGATTTGCCCGCTGATGGTCTGCGGCGTGAGGTTCAGTTGCTCGCAGGCACGCACGATGCTGCCGGTCTTGGCGACTACCCAGAAGTAGTGCAGTTGTCGGTAATTGAGCATCAGGCGCCTCGGTTGCAGAGTGTTACTTCGTGTAAACCGAAGTATAAGCGAAAAAAATACGAATTTTCCTGAAGTGTTCGCTTCCTTAGAATGCCTCGCTATCGCGGGCCCAATGCTTGGGTCCAACGGTTCTAACGAGGAATACATCATGAAATTCAATTCCCTGGGCGCGGCGTCGTTGCTTGCGCTTTCATTAGTGGTGCTCAGTGGTTGCGACCAGGTCGAGAAGAGCACCCAGCAGGTGCTGGGCAAAGCCAGCGAAGCGGCCAAGCAGGCCATTGATGACACCCATAAAGCCGCCGAACAGGCGTTGAGCGAAGCGACCCAGGGTTTGATTGCCCCCAAGGAAGACGAGCAAGAGCAGGATTCCAAGCCTGAGCCAGATTCCAAAGAAGCTTAATTTCCCGTACACCCAGTCAGGACTGACCTATGGATTACCTTTTACAGCTGGCCGCCAGCCCCACCGCCTGGGTGGCCCTGGCGACGCTGATCGTCATGGAAATCGTGCTGGGGATCGACAACCTGATCTTCATCTCGATCCTCACCAACAAGCTGCCGGAGCAACACCGGGCCAAGGCACGGCGCATCGGCATCAGCATGGCGCTGATACTGCGCCTGGGCCTGTTGAGCACCATCGCGTTTATCGTGCAACTGACGGCGCCGGTGTTTGAAGTGTTCGGCCAGGCGTTTTCGTGGAAGGACATGATCCTGATCGCCGGTGGCCTGTTCCTGGTGTGGAAGGCGACGACCGAGATCCACCACAGCATGGACCCTGAGCCCGAAGAGAAAGCCAGCGTCGGCAATACCGTGGCGATCGGCTTTGCCGCGGCCATCGGGCAGATCCTGTTGCTTGACCTGGTGTTCTCCATCGACAGCATCATCACCGCCGTTGGCATGACCGAGCATTTGCCGATCATGATCATTGCCGTGGTGACCTCGGTGATCGTGATGCTGGTGGCGGCTGAACCCCTGGCCAAGTTCATCAACGACAACCCGACTGTGGTCATGCTGGCCCTGGGCTTCTTGATCATGATCGGCATGACCTTGATCGCCGAAGGCTTCGGTGCCCATGTGCCTAAAGGCTACGTGTATGCGGCCATGGCTTTCTCGGCTGCCATCGAGTGCCTGAACATCGCGCGGCGCAATCGCCACAAGCGTTTGCTCGCTGCCCGCCAGTAACCGCTGGAACCCAAAGGCCGGCTGCGCTCACATGAGCCCAGCCGGCTTTTTGCTGTCTGTTAGAATCCCCGCACTTGATAGCTTGAGGTCCACCATGAACGAGCCGATTCGCCTGACCCAGTACAGCCACGGTGCCGGATGTGGCTGCAAGATTTCGCCGCAGGTGCTGGAAGTGATCCTCGCCGGCAGCGGTGCGCAGAACCTCGACCCCAAGCTCTGGGTGGGCAATGCCTCGCGGGACGACGCGGCGGTGTACGCCATCGACGACGAGCGCGGGGTGGTGTCCACCACTGACTTTTTCATGCCGATCGTCGACGACCCCTTCGATTTCGGGCGCATAGCCGCCACCAACGCCATCAGCGATATCTACGCCATGGGCGGCGATCCGTTGATGGCTATCGCGATTCTCGGCTGGCCAGTCAACGTGCTGGCCCCGGAAATCGCCCGCGAAGTGATTCGCGGTGGCCGCGCGGTGTGCGACGCAGCGGGCATCCCCCTGGCCGGTGGCCATTCCATCGACGCCCCGGAGCCGATCTTCGGCCTAGCCGTCACCGGGCTGGTGCACAAACGCCATATGAAGCGCAACGACACCGCCACCGCTGGCTGCCGTTTGTACCTGACCAAACCCCTGGGCATCGGCATCCTTACCACCGCCGAGAAGAAGGGCAAGCTGCGGCAGGCGGATATCGGCCTGGCGCGGGACTGGATGTGCACCCTCAACAAGCCCGGCAGCCGCTTCGGCAAGCTGGCCGGGGTCAGCGCCATGACCGACGTGACCGGTTTCGGCCTGCTCGGGCACCTGGTGGAAATGGCTGACGGCAGTGGTTTGACTGCCCTTATCGAATACGAAAAAGTCCCACGCCTGCCGGGGGTGGAGTACTACCTGGACCAGGGCTGCGTGCCCGGTGGCACCCTGCGCAATTTCGACAGCTACGCCAGCCAGTTGGGCCGTATCAATGAACTGCACAAACGTGTGCTGTGCGACCCGCAAACCAGTGGCGGGCTGCTGGTGGCGGTCACGCTCGAGGGCGAAGCCGAGTTTCTGGCGGCAGCTGCCGAACTGGGCTTGAACCTGGCGCCGATTGGCCAGTTGGTTGAGCGACAGAGCAACGCGGTAGAGGTGTCTTGATGCCCATCGACATTACCGATTACCGCGATATCTTTCTCAACGACCGGCCGATGATGGACACCCGCGCACCGGTCGAATTCGTCAAGGGCGCGTTCCCCGGTGTGGTCAACCTGCCGTTGATGAACGATGACGAACGCCAGCGGGTGGGCACTTGTTATAAGCAGCAGGGGCAGCAGGCGGCGATTGTGCTGGGGCACCAACTGGTCAGCGGCGCCGTTTTGCAGGAGCGATTGGCGCGCTGGACCGCGTTTGCCCAGGCCAACCCTGACGGTTACCTGTATTGCTTCCGTGGCGGCTTGCGTTCGCACTTGGTGCAGAAGGTGCTCAAGGACGAAGCGGGGATCGACTATCCCCGGGTCGGCGGTGGCTACAAGGCCATGCGTACCTTCTTGCTGGAGACTGTGGAGCAGGCGGTCGAGCAGTGTGACTTTGTCCTGCTGGGTGGCCTGACGGGCAGTGGCAAGACCGAGGTGCTCCATCAGTTGCGCAATGGCCTGGACCTGGAGGGTCATGCCAATCACCGGGGCTCCAGCTTTGGCAAGCGCGCCACGGGCCAGCCATCGAATATCGACTTTGAAAACCGCCTGGCGGTGGACGTGTTGAAAAAACGTGCGCAAGGGATCGAGCAGTTCGTGCTTGAAGATGAAAGCCGCATGATTGGTAGCTGCGCCTTGCCGCTGAACCTGCACCGGGGCATGCAGGCGTACCCGATGGTATGGCTGGAAGAAAGCCTGGAAAACCGCGTCGAGCGGGTCTTGCGCGACTATGTCATCGACCTGTGCGCGCAGTTCGAGGCCGAGTTTGGCGAAGCGGGCTTCAGCCTGTTCGCCGAGCGTCTGGTGCAGAGCCTGGCCAATATCCACAAGCGCCTGGGCGGCGAACGCTACCAGCGCTTGCACGGGCTGATGCAGGACGCCCTGGCCGAGCAGGCCCGCTCGGGGAACGTGGATTTACACCGCGGCTGGATTGTCGGGCTGCGTGAATACTACGACCCGATGTACGCGTTCCAGCGTGAGAAGAAGGGCGCGCGGATCGAGTTTGCCGGGGAGCGGGGGGCGGTGCTGGAGTATCTGCGCGAGCGTGGTGCCCGGCGCGGGTGATTGGCTGGTTTTCGGGCCTCATCGCAGGCAAGCCAGCTCCTACATTTTGAATGTATTCACAGTTCCAAATGTGGGAGCTGGCTTGCCTGCGATAAGGCCCTGACAGTCAGCCCCTCCCTACAGGACGACCACCGCCACCAACCCACACACCACGCCCATCAGCATGGTCAACCCGGCCACCGTCACCAGCACCCGCGTGTCGAAATCCTTGCGCAGCATCAACAGCGACGGCAGGCTCACGCTCGGCAGGGTCATCAGCAGTGCCACTGCGGGCCCGGTGCCGAGCCCCAGGGCCATCATGGTCTGTACGATCGGGATTTCGGCGGCAGTCGGAATCACAAACAGGGTGCCGACAATCGCCAGCGGCACCAGCCACAGCAGGCTGTCGGCCATCGCCCCGTCCACATGGGGAAACAACCACACCCGCGCCGCGCCCAACAGCAACACCGCGAGGATGTAGATCGGGATGGTGCTCCAGAACAACTGCCACAAGGTGCGCAGCCAGCGGCTGAGGAAGGGTTGGGTCTCGGCGCCGCTGACGTCGGCCACGGCCTCCAGCGCCACCTGTGGCACCTGCTCGGGGCGGGCGATACGTTGGGCGATCAGGGCGACGCCGATCACCAGTACGACCCCGGCCACCAGCCGCAGCGCGGCAAAATCCCAGCCCAGCACAAAGCCCATGAACACCAGGGTCGCGGGGTTGAGCACCGGGTTGGCCATCCAGAACGCCAGGGCGGCGCCCACCGATACTTGCTGGCGACGCATGCCGGCGGCCACCGGCGCGGCGCAGCAACTGCACATCATGCCCGGCAGGGCGAACAGCCCGCCACGCACCGTGGAGCCCAGCCCGGCGCGGCCGAACAGGCGCAACAGCCAGTCCCGTGGAATCAATACTTGCAGCAACGAACCGAGAATTACCGCCAGCACGGCGGCTTTCCAGATCGCCAGGAAATACACCTGGGCATAGGCCAGGGCCGCCGCCAATGGCGAGCCTTGCTGGTCATTGAGGATCGAGTTGCCGATGCTGTGGCTGTCCGCCGCGACGAACGCCTTGAAGTAGTAGGGTGACCACTTCACGTAATACAGGCCGACGCAGGCCACCAACAGGAACAGCGCCGGCTTCCACCAGAAGGACCAGCCGCGTACAGGGCTGGCAGAGGTGAGGTTAGACATGGTCAAGATCCGCAGATAAGTCGATAGCGACGCATCATACGCGGTCCCGGTGTCAGGTGTCGGCGGCTACGTGCGTCGCATCCGGGCAGGTCTGCAAGCCGTTATCCAGCCCTTGCTTGTAGTTGCGGCTGAGCAGGCTGGCCTTGCCGTTCTGCCAGGTCAGGGTCAACACGTACAAGGTGTCGAAATCGCCGCCGGACCAGTCTTCGGTGATGGTGTACTTCTCGCCGACCGCTTCGCTCGCGACCTTGTTGATCAATTCCGGCAGGTAGCCGTGGGACCAGGCGGTATAGATGGTGGAGTTGTGGTACTTGTCCTCCATCAACTCGTCAGCCAGATCGCTGGTGTCGTTGGCCGAAAACTCGATGTTCACCGGCAGCCCGAGTTTGATCGCGCTGGGGCTGATGGTCATCAATGGGCGAATGTAGCTGTAGGAATTGTCGAACTCGCCTTCCTCGACATTGCGCGTCGGGTTGGCCGCGAATACAAAATCGGCGGCGCCGAATTTTTCTGGCAATACGGTGGCCAGGTTCATCGCGCGGTTGAGGCCCTGGCAATTGAGTTGGCCCAGGCCGCCCACGGGCTTCTCGCCATGGCGCAGGAACACCAGGGTCTGCACGCCGTTCTTCGGCTCGGCGCTGCTTTCGCGGGCTTCAAAGGCCAGCATCAAGGCGCCACCGACAAACAGTGTCGGCACCAGGAAATAAGCACATTTTCTAAAACGTTTGCCAATGCACAAAGGCTTGATAGTCATTAGGGTTCGAGTCTTCAGTGCGTCGGATCAAGGCTGGAAGGCCCAGCCACAGCGACGCTCCAAGCATCGTGCGGTTTTCCGTGACAGATATGGCGGTATGCCTCCATTCAACCGTTCAAGCGCTTCTAAGAGTGCGTCAGGGCGTTTTGGTTCGCTTGGTACAGGAGATTAGCCGGCGGATGTTGCGAATTGAAGACCGATGCAAGCGTGCCGCCGGATGGCTATCATGGGTTTTTCTCACCTTGGGGTATATCGATGATTTCAGCTGCAGCGTTTCCGATTATTACCAAATGGCCAGCCCAGCACCCCGAGCGCCTGCAGCTGTACTCGTTGCCGACGCCCAATGGGGTCAAGGTCTCGATCATGCTCGAAGAGGTGGGCCTGGCGTATGAGGCGCACAAAGTCAGCTTCGACACCCAGGACCAGCTCTCGCCAGAGTTTCTGTCCCTGAACCCCAACAACAAGATCCCGGCGATCATCGACCCCAGCGGCCCGGGCGGTGAACCGCTGGCGTTGTTCGAGTCGGGGGCGATCCTGGTCTACCTGGCGGAGAAAACCGCGCAACTGCTGCCCCAGGCACCCGCCGCGCGCTACGAAACCCTGCAATGGCTGATGTTCCAGATGGCCGGGATCGGGCCGATGTTCGGCCAGGTTGGCTTCTTCAATAAATTTGCCGGCAAGGCCTACGAAGACAAGCGCCCTCGTGATCGCTATGCGGCTGAAGCCCGGCGCCTGCTGGACGTCCTGGAAAAACGCCTGCTGGGCCGCAGTTGGATCATGGGCGATGAGTACACCATCGCCGATATCGCGACCTTTCCCTGGATCCGCAACCTGATTGGCTTCTATGAGTCGGGCGATCTGGTGGGCATCAGTGACTTCCCCAATGTGCTGCGCGCGCTGGATGGCTTTGTCGCCCGGCCGGCGGTGATCCGTGGCCTGAATATTCCGAGCTGACCCATGCCGACTTTCGATTTCAAGCAACTGGACGTATTCAGCAGCGTGGCCCTCAAGGGCAACCCGCTGGCAGTGGTGCTGGGCGCCGATAGCCTCAGTGACCAGCAGATGGCCGACTTCGCCAAGTGGACCAACCTCAGCGAAACCACGTTCCTGCTGCAACCGCGCGACCCGCGTGCGGATTACCGGGTGCGTATTTTTACCACCGTGCAGGAGCTGCCGTTCGCCGGTCACCCAACCCTGGGCAGTTGCCAGGCGTGGCTGCAAGCCGGTGGTGTGCCCCGGGGCAGCGAAATCATCCAGGAGTGCGAGATTGGCCTGGTGCGCATCCGTCGCCAGGGCGAGGAGCTGGCGTTTATCGCGCCGCCGTTGCTGCGCTCAGGGCCGTTGGATGCCGAGCTGCTGGAGCGTGTACGCCTGGCGCTTAACCTTGAGCCTGAGGCGATTGTGCGCAGCCAATGGGTCGATAACGGCGCCGGCTGGCTGGCGTTGATGTTGCCGGATCGCCAGGCAGTGCTGGACTTGCAGCCGGACTATTCAAAACTGCTCGGGCTGGCGGTGGGCGTGGTTGCCCCGTGCGATCCGACACGCGATGACGTCGATGCGCAGTTCGAGGTGCGTGCGTTTATTGCCGGTGACGGTGCACCCGAGGACCCGGCCACCGGCAGCCTGAATGCGGGCGTCGCGCAATGGCTGCTGAGTGCGGGCCTGGCCCCCCGCCAGTATGTGGTCAGCCAGGGCACGGCCATTGGCCGCGCCGGGCGTATCCGGGTGCAGCAGCAGGGCGATGAGATCTGGATCGGCGGCGCCGTCTCCCTGTGTATCGAAGGGCGCCTGACCCTGTAACGCCGAAAAGCACCTGTGGGGAACGGGCCAGCCCGGTCGCAGCAGGTCACTCGTTGCTGCTGCTTGTTCCGCCTGGGCGCATTGTTACGTGAACGGCAAAACACCGTTATGGCCGCCGTATTTGTGCTCTCGGTCAATCCAGGCATAAGCTTTCGCCTTTAAGCTAGCGGCCTTGCCACTTGCCCTGGCGTTTTTTGTAGGAAATTGTAGGAAAACCCATGTCCAGTCAGTTCCCCGAAGCCCGTTCCCGCCGTCTGCGCCGTTCCCCCGAGCTGCGCAGCCTGTTCCAGGAAACCGAATTCACCCTCAATGACCTGGTATTGCCGATCTTCGTCGAAGAAGAAATCGACGATTTCGTGCCGATTACCAGCATGCCCGGTGTGATGCGCATCCCCGAATCGAAACTGGCCAGTGAAATCGAGCGTTTTGCCCGCGCCGGGATCAAGTCGGTGATGACATTCGGCGTGTCCCATCACCTGGACGCCAGCGGTAGCGATACCTGGAACGAGCGTGGGTTGGTGTCGCGCATGTCGGCGATCTGCAAGGACGCAGTGCCGGAAATGATCGTGATGTCTGACACCTGCTTCTGCGAATACACCGACCACGGTCATTGCGGCGTGATGCACGGCAATGAAGTGGACAACGACCGCACCCTGGCCAACCTGGGCAAGCAAGCGGTGGCGGCAGCCCGTGCCGGTGCCGATGTGATCGCGCCGTCGGCCGCGATGGACGGCCAGGTCCAGGCCATTCGCCGGGCCCTGGACGCGGCCGGGTTCAGCCATATCCCGATCATGGCGTACTCCACCAAATTCGCTTCGGCCCTGTATGGCCCGTTCCGCGAGGCGGGTGGCAGTGCACTGAAGGGCGACCGCAAAAGCTACCAGATGAACCCGATGAACCGCCGCGAAGCCGTGCGCGAATCCTTGCTCGATGAGCAGGAAGGGGCCGACTCGCTGATGGTCAAGCCGGCCGGTGCGTACCTGGACATCATCCGTGACATCCGCGAAGCCTCGCGCTTGCCAGTGGCGGCGTACCAGGTCAGCGGCGAATACGCGATGATCAAGTTCGGTGCCCAGGCCGGTGCCATCGACGAAGCCCGTGTGGTGCGCGAAACCCTGGGTTCGATCAAGCGTGCCGGTGCGGACCTGATCTTCACCTACTTTGCGATGGACCTGGCGCTCGCCGGTATCTGATCCCGGCGCTTGCCGTACTGTGGGGGCCGGCTTGAGGATGCCATCGCGGGCAAGCCCGCTCCTACAGGGATGGGTGTGGGTTTGTGAGATAGTGGGTGCTTTCAGCGACTCACAGGAAACCCCCCGCATGTTTTCATCCCGGCTGACTCTGTGCCTGGCCGCCTTACTGGTGCTGGCCGGTTGTTCGACCCAACGCAGCCAGCAGCTCCCCGAGCGCAGCGAGGCCGAGGTCAAGGCGCAGATCGTGCGACTGATGCCGGCCAAGGTGCCGGATCGCGCCGGTTGGGCTCAGGATATCTACACGGCACTCGACAGCCAGAAAATCTACCCCAGCACCGAGAATATCTGTGCGGTGCTGGCGGTCACCGAGCAAGAGTCCACCTATCAGGTTGACCCGCCGGTGCCGAACATGGGCAAGATCGCCCAGGATGAAATCCTCAAGCGCGCGGCCAGGGTGCATGTGCCGGCAGTGCTGGTGCGCACCGCGCTGCAACTGCGCTCGCCCACGGGCAAGTCCTACGCCGAACGCCTGAACGCCGCGCGAACCGAGAAGGACCTGAGTGGGATCTTTGACGACTTTATCGGCACCGTGCCGTTGGGCCGTACCTTGTTTGGCAGTTTCAACCCAGTGCATACCGCAGGCCCGATGCAGGTGAGCATTGCCTTCGCCGAGCAGCAGGCGCGCAATTATCCTTACACCGTAGACGGGAGCATTCGCCGCGAAGTGTTCACCCGGCGTGGCGGCATGTACTTCGGCATTGCCCATTTGCTGGGTTATCCGGTGAGCTACGAGCAGCCGCTGTACCGCTTTGCCGACTTCAACGCCGGTTGGTACGCCAGCCGCAATGCCGCGTTCCAGGCCGCAGTCAGCCGCGCTTCCGGTACCCGCCTGGCGCTGGATGGCGATTTGATCCGCTATGGCTCGATCATGCCCGGCACCACGGAGTTGGCGGTGCGCTCACTGGGCAAGAAGCTGGACATGCGCAACCCGAGCATTCGCAGCCAGTTGGAGCAGGGCGATCGCCTGGACTTTGAACAGACCACCCTGTACCAGCGGGTATTTGCCCTGGCCGAAAAAGCCGAAGGCAAGCCGCTGCCACGGGCGATCCTGCCGGGGATTGTGCTCAAGAGCCCGAAGATCACCCGCAACCTCACCACGGCCTGGTTCGCCAAGCGCGTGGATGAGCGTTACCAGCGCTGCATGAAGCGTTGAGGTCAGGGGCGGCGCTTGACTAGCTTGCGCCACAGCCAGACCCACAGCCACAACACCGGGAACGCGAGGATCACGAACGGTAGCACGTAGCTGGAGCGTTCCAGGGCATCGGCGGTGCCGTCGACCAGGTTGTCGCCCAGGTTGCCGAACATCCGCGCAAAACGTGATTGCTGATGCTCGCCGTCGGATGGACTGAAGTTCAGGGTCACGCGGTTGGTGTCCAGGCGCCGCTGCTGGCCGGCGGCGATCTGCGCCAACTCCTGTAGCTCGTTTTCGATGGCAGCCTGTTCCTTGGTGAGGGTGATCAGGTCGCCCACGGTGATGTCCTTGCGTGCGGCCAGTTCATCCAGGCGCTTTTGCTGGGCCTGCAAACGTTGCTGGCGGCGGCGCACATCGGCCACTGCGTCGGCCAGGTCTTCGGCGCTGGTGATGCGCTGGCCCAGTTGCCCGCCCTCGGCCGCCATCTTCACCAAGGGTTCGACCCCGCTGGGGGCGATGCGCAACACGATCATGCCGCCGTCGCTGTTTTCTTCGATACGCAGGATATTGCAGGCGCCGAACTGTGCCGACTCGCAGGCTTGGCGGGTGGCCTGCATGCGCGGCGCGAGCAGGGCCAGCGGCATCGCCAGACTCAACTCGTGTTCATAGGCCAGCAGCGCGCCGGCCCGGCCCTGTTCACCATTGATTGGCGTGCCTTCGGAATATTCCTTGGGCGAACAGCCGCCGAGCAGTAGGGCGGCCAATAACATTAACGCAGTAGATCTGCCTTCCAGGTGGCGCATTACGGTTCCTTCAAGTGTGCGGGATAAATGCGCGGCGATTAAAGCCGGTTTGCCCGGCGAACGCAAAGCAAGCGCAGGCTTATCGGCCCAGATTTCCCCGGTTGATCATGCTGGCCGCATCGAGCGATGCAGGTTAAACCTCATGCCCGGTCACAAGGAAGATCCACCATGACGAACGTCCCTGAAGGTTTTGCTCCCTTAACCCGCAGCAGCCCGCTCCTGGATCTACTGGGCCCGGTGTATTGCCGTGGTGAGGGCCTACGGCTGCAATTGGGCCTGCGCGCCGACAACCGCCATGCCAATGGGCGCGGTACGGTGCACGGTGGTGTATTGGCAACCCTGGCGGATGTCGGCATGGGCTACGCCATGGCGTTTTCCAGCGACCCACCGGTGCCGTTGATTACCGCCAGCATGACCCTTGATTATCTGGGGGCGGTGCAGGTCGGCGAGTGGATCGAGGTGCAGCTGGAGCATCACAAGCGCGGGCGGCAGATGGCGTTTGCCACGGTCAGCTTGCAGGTGGGGGAGAAGGTGGTGGTGCGGGCCAATGCGGTGTTCGCCGTGCCGCAATCCAATTGACGATAGAGATCTAATGTAGGAGCTGGCTTGCCTGCGATAGCGGTGGGGCAGTCACCGGTAGCATTGACTGTTACACCGCTATCGCAGGCAAGCCAGCTCCTACATTGGACGGTGTTCGCCAATCAAAATAGGCAAAAAAAGGCCCGGCTTTTCGTGGAGCCGGGCCTTTTTCGTGTTGCTCGTTGAATCAGTCGCGCTCAAGGGCCAATGCCACGCCCTGGCCGCCGCCGATGCACAAGGTCGCGAGGCCTTTCTTGGCATCGCGCTTGAGCATTTCATGCAGCAGGGTCACCAGCACCCGACAGCCTGATGCGCCAATCGGATGGCCGATGGCAATCGCGCCGCCGTTGACGTTGACCTTGGCCGCGTCCCACTCCAGTTCCTTGCCCACTGCCAGCGCTTGCGCGGCGAAGGCTTCGTTGGCTTCGATCAGGTCCAGGTCGGCCAACTGCCAGCCGGCCTTGTCCAGGCAGCGACGGGTTGCAGACACCGGGCCAATGCCCATGATCGCCGGGTCGACGCCCGCGTTGGCGTAGCTGGCGATACGCGCCAGCACCGGCAGGCCGAGAGCCTTGGCTTTATCGGCACTCATCAGCAGCACGGCGGCGGCGCCGTCATTGAGGCTCGACGCGTTACCGGCGGTGACGCTGCCGTCTTTCTTGAAGGCGGGCTTGAGCTTGCCCAGGGACTCGGCGGTGGTACCGGCGCGGGGTTGTTCGTCCACGCTAAAGGCAATCGGGTCGCCCTTGCGCTGGGGAATCAGGATCGGCGTGATTTCATCGGCAAAGCGCCCGGCTTCAATCGCCGCGGCCGCTTTTTGCTGGGAGGCGGCGGCGAAGGCATCCTGAGCTTCACGGCTGATGCCGTACTTGTCCACCAGGTTCTCGGCGGTGATGCCCATGTGATAGTCGTTGAACGCATCCCACAGGCCGTCGGTGATCATGCTGTCGACCATCTTCGCGTGCCCCATGCGCAGGCCGGTGCGGGCCGCGGGCAGCACGTAAGGGGCCAGGCTCATGTTTTCCATGCCGCCGGCGATGATCACTTCGGCATCACCGCAACGGATGGCCTGAGCGCCCAGGTGCAAGGCCTTGAGGCCCGAGCCGCAGACCTTGTTCAAGGTCAGGCTCGGCACCGCGTGGGGCAGCCCGGCGAGGATCGACGCCTGGCGCGCCGGGTTCTGGCCGGAGCCTGCGGTCAGCACTTGGCCGAGGATCACTTCGTCCACTTGTGCAGGGTCCAGGCCGGTCTGCTCCAGCAGGCGGCGGATCACGGCGGCGCCCAGTTCCGGTGCCGGGATGCCGGCCAGGACCCCTTGAAAGCTGCCCACGGCGGTGCGGGTGGCAGCAACAATCACGACGTCTTGCATGGAATCTGTCCTCACTGGAAGTGCATTTCTGGAACGTGGTCCGGGACGATCAGTTTACCGGCGGTCTTGCTCACAATCTCTTCCACGCTGACGCCAGGTGCGCGTTCCTTGAGGACGAAAGCGCCATTTTCGATTTCCAGGTAGGCCAAGTCCGTCAGCACGCGCTTGATACAGTTGGCACCGGTCAGCGGCAGGCTGCATTGGCTGAGCAACTTGGACTCACCGTCCTTGGAGGCGTGAGTCATGATCACGATGATGTTTTCTGCACCGGCCACCAGGTCCATGGCGCCGCCCATGCCCTTGACCAGCTTGCCGGGGATCATCCACGAGGCGATGTTGCCGTGCACGTCCACTTCAAAGGCGCCGAGCACCGTGAGGTCAACGTGGCCGCCGCGAATCATCGCGAAGGATTCGGCCGAGGAGAAGATCGACGCGCCGATACGTGCGGTGACGGTCTGCTTGCCGGCGTTGATCATGTCGGCATCGATGGTGTCTTCGGTAGGAAACGGTCCCATGCCCAGCAGGCCGTTTTCCGATTGCAGCATCACTTCCATGCCTTCGGGAATGTAGTTGGCCACCAGGGTCGGGATGCCGATGCCGAGGTTGACGTAGAAGCCGTCCTGCATTTCGCGGGCGACGCGTTGAGCCATTTGTTCGCGGGTAAGAGCCATTTTATGAGTCCTTATTGTTCGGGCTGGAGGCAGATTATTTGCGGACAGTGCGCTGTTCGATGCGCTTCTCGAAGGTGCCGCAGATAATCCGGTCGACGTAGATGCCAGGGGTGTGGATCTGCGCCGGGTCCAGCTCGCCCGGTTCGACGATTTCCTCGACTTCGACCACCGTGATCTTGCCGGCGGTGGCGGCCAGCGGGTTGAAGTTCTGGGCGGTGTGGCGGTAGATCACGTTGCCGAAATGGTCGGCTTTCCAACCTTTGACGATGGCGAAGTCGCCGGTGATGGATTCTTCCATCAGGTATGGGCGCCCGTTGAATTCACGGGTTTCCTTGCCTTCGGCGACGGGCGTGCCAACACCTGTGGCGGTAAAGAACGCTGGAATGCCGGCGCCGCCTGCGCGCATTTTTTCCGCGAGGGTGCCCTGGGGCGTGAGCACCACTTCGATTTCACCGCTGAGCAGTTGCTTCTCGAACAGGGCGTTTTCACCGACGTAGGAGGCGATGACCTTGCGGATCTGTTTTTCTTCGAGCAATACACCCAGGCCGAAGCCGTCGACGCCGCAGTTGTTGGAAACTACCGTGAGGTCGCGGGTGCCTTTGCGCTTGATTTCGGCGATGAGGTTTTCTGGGATGCCGCACAGGCCAAAACCACCGGAGAGTACGGTCATGCCGTCTTCCAGGCCTGCCAGCGCTTCTTCATAGGACGCCACGCGTTTATCGAAACCTGCCATATGCACCTCTTTTATTGTTTGTGGTCCAGCCAGTGAACCGAGTGTTGCGCCGGGGGATTGATTTGTTAAGTTGTTTTTTAAGGTTGATTGATTTAAAAAACAGCACAATTATCCGGCCATTGGAGCAGCGTCATGACAGTTAAACAGATGCGGGCCTTCCTTGCCGTGGCCCAGACCTTGAGTTTTGCCGCCGCCTGTGAGCGCCTGCATTTGTCCCAGTCGGCCTTGAGCCTGACTATCAAAGGCCTGGAGGAAGGCCTGGGCGGGCGGCTGTTCAGCCGTAATACGCGCAACGTCGCGCTGACCCCGGAAGGCGAATCCCTGCTGCCCCTGGCCCGGCGCTTGATTGCCGACTGGGACAATGCCGAGGATGAACTACGCCAGCGCTTCACCCTGCAGCGCGGGCGAGTGACGGTGGCGGCTATGCCGTCGTTTGCCGGCAACCTGCTGCCGCCGATCCTGAAGATCTTTCGCGCGCGGTTTCCCCAGGTCAATGTCACGGTGCACGACCTGATCAACGAACAGGTCCTGGAAATGGTCCGCGATCGCCAGGTCGAGTTGGGTGTGGCATTTGAACCTTCATCGGGATCGTCGTTGGCCTTTACCCCGCTGTACCTGGACCGCTTTGTCGCGGTAGTGCCCGGTGACTCAACGCTGGCACACATGACCGAGATCGATTGGAAAACCCTGCTGGCACAACCCTTCATTACCTTGCAGCGGCCTTCGACGGTAAGGGTGATGTTGGAAGAGCACCTGGGTGCCTTGCAGATGAAGCTGCCGGTGGCATTGGAAAGCCATCAATTGGCGACGGTGGGCAAGATGGTCGCCAGCGGCCTGGGCGTCAGCGCCGTGCCAGCATTGTGCGCGCAGCAGATGGAAGAGGCAGGTGCCCGTTGCATCACCTTGTGTGATCCCGTGATCGAGCGGCCGATTGGGGTGCTGACCAAGCCAGGACATGAGCTGTCGGCGGCGGCGCAGGCACTGTTTGATATCTTCAGGGGCGAAGCGCAGAAGGGGCGATTCCCGGGGATTTAAGTCAACACAAACAAATGTGGGAGCTGGCTTGCCAGCGATAGCTATCTAACATTCAACAACTCTGTTGATCGTTAAACGGTTATCCCAGGCAAACCAGCTCCCACAAAGGTCTAGTTATTCTTAGTAGTAGCGGTCAATCACTTTAACTTGCGAGTTGTCCTTGAACGACTCCCAGGCATTGTTAAGTGTATCGAAGACCTGCTCGATAAAGTTGCGATCGGCAGCGGCCTTTTTACCGACATAACCCTGGCCGCGGCGGTACATCTTCAGGCGCGCCGCCAGTTCACGGTTATTGCGGTCGAACTCGGCTTCTTCGGTATGGGGCGCCAGGCAGTCAATTTGCACTTCGCCCGATTTACCAATCCACAGGATATGGTCGTCGAGTGTGTCTTTCTGCGCTGCGAACATCTCAGCCAATTCATCGATAGTTGGTTGGTTGTTCAGATTCATGTGTAAGCCCCTTGACCAGTTGGCGATCTTCAGTTGATTCGTTAATCCACGTTAGTTGTCTCCGGTTGCGAAAACCGGGCGTCAGAAACGGTCTGCCAAATACGGGCAGGGTCTTGAACCTGATGCATGTAGTGTTTCTGATGAACTGCTACGCAATGGTTTCATAACGAAGACAAGCAGCATTTGAGCTTCTTGTACCGATCCTTTCGGGCCGGTCAGCTTCATCAATCTGCCTTGTGGGCAGTGCACATCCGGAAAAACAGCTCGGCGGTCAGACGAGCTTGTTCAAAACGCGTGTTACCAACGCTCCCGATCCGGGAGACGCTTGAATCATGCAAGGTCAAAATGGTTACGTCAACGGTTATGTAGTGATTATTTTTGATCACTACATATTTTTTGCAGAAGAGAGGGCGGTCTGGGAAAAGGTGACTTGGGCGTCATTTTTTGTGCCGGGGAGTCGGGGTAAGCATGGCGATGCTGGACCCTTCCAGTGATCTAATGTGGGAGCGGGCTTGCTCGCGATAGCGGTGGATCAGTCAGTAATTTTTTTGACTGATCCACCGCTATCGCGAGCAAGCCCGCTCCCACATAAGCCTGTGTTCACATTGGCTTCGAGGTGTTTTGGTAAATGCTATTCGCCGCGGATGTACTGTTCCAATTGCTGGATAAGGGCAGCCTGTTCAGCGATGGCTTCCTTGACCAGGTCGCCGATGGACAGCAGGCCCAGCAGTTCTCCGCCTTCCACCACGGGCAGGTGGCGCAGGTGGCCGTCAGTCATGATACCCATGCAGTCTTCGACGCTTTTGTGGGTATCCACGGTGATTGCCGGTGAACTCATCACCTGGTGGACCTGTGTGCTCGTCGAGGACAGTCCATGGAGAATCAGTTTACGCGCGTAGTCGCGCTCACTGATGATGCCAACGACCTTGTCGTCCTTGACCACCGGCAAAGCGCCGACGTTCTTCGCTGCCATCACCACCAGCGCCTCAAACACGGTGTGGTTCCACTGGATGGTATGGACTTCCTGATTCTTCTGGTCCTTGGACTTGAGCAACTGTGCGACGGTTTTCATGGTGGCCACCCCGGTTTTGTTATTAGGCAGTTCCTACAGAATCCTAGACCGCTGGCGCCAGAGCAAGACCTAAAGCGGCGTATATCCGCTTGAAAAGCGTCATTACCCGACTTTTTTCGGTATTTCAGCCCTTGTTTGCCGGTTTTGCCGCCCGTTTCGGGCTGGCGCCGGCCTTGCGTTTGGCCGGCTTGCGTTTGTTTTTCCAGGGGGTGGCGCCACGGCCTGCCGGGCTGGCCGGGCCGCTGATGGTCATTTGCATACCATTGCAGCGGGCCACTTGCTTGCTCATCCAGGCTGCCTGCTTGGCGACAAACTCTTCCAGGCTCATCTCACCGCTTTGCACCATGTCCAGGGCCTGCTCCCAGATGGCGGTGGTGCCGGGATCGGCAATCGCCCTGGGTACCGCGTCGATAAGGCTGAAGGCCGCCGGTGTGGCAGACAGTGCCTTGCCGTTTTTCACCAGGTAACCACGGTCCAGCAGGCCCTGGATGATTCCGGCCCGCGTCGCCTCGGTGCCGATGCCGGTGGTGTCCTTGAGCTTTTGCTTGAGCAACGGGTCCTCCACCAGTTTGGCGACGTTCTTCATCGCCTTGATCAGGTCGCCTTCGGTGAAAGGCTTGGGCGGTTGGGTCCACAGGTCCTTGAGGTTGACCTTCGCCACTGCATAATCCTGGCCCTGCACCAACGCTGGCAAAGGCTGTGGCGCCGGCGCCTCGCGGCCCTTGCTGGGCGCCAGGGCTTCGGGCAAGGCGCGCTTCCAGCCCGGCTCCACCACCACTTTGCCTACCGCGCGCAGGGCTTCACCGGCACAGTCGAAATCCGCCTGGGTGCGGTCGTACTCGTGGTTGGGCAGGAACTGCGCCAGGTAACGGGCGCGGACCAGGGTGTAGACGGCGCGGTGCTTGCCGGTCAGTTGCGCGAGGTCCTTGCCGGCACCGGTGGGGATGATGCCGTGGTGGGCGCTGACCTTGGCGTCGTTCCAGGCACGGGAGCGGCGTTGCGCATCGAGGTGTGGCATCAGCGCATTTACCGCCGGGTCGGCGCGGCCCAGTGCCGCGAGAATAGTCGCCGCGTCGCCATGCTGGCTCACGGGCAGGTAGCCGCAGTCGCTGCGTGGGTAGGTGATGACCTTGTGGGTTTCGTAGAGGGACTGGGCGATATCCAGGGTTTCCTGGGCGCCGAGGCCGAGCTTCTTCGAGCAGATCTCCTGCAGCGTGCCCAGGTCAAAGGGCAGCGGTGCCACTTCGCGCATGCGTTCGGTGCGCAGCTTCACCAGGCGCGCGCTGGCTGCGTTGCTCATCGCCGTTGCCGCCTGCTGTGCCCGCTCCGGATTGAGGCAGCGGCCCTGATCGTCACAGAGATCGTCGGCGGCGCGCCATTGCGCGATAAAGCGCATCTGCTGGTCCAGCAGTTCGACGTCGATTGCCCAGTAAGCCACCGGGACGAAGTCGGCAATGCTGCGGTCGCGGTCCACCACCAGGCGCAGGGTCGGGGTTTGCACCCGGCCCACTGGCAATACGCCCTGATAGCCGGACTGGCGGCCGAGCAGGGTAAACAGGCGACTCATGTTCATGCCGATCAGCCAGTCGGCACGGGAGCGGCCCAGGGCCGAATGGTAGAGGCTGAAGGTGTCTGCGCCAGGCTTCAACGAGGCCAGGGCCTTGCGGATCGAGGCATCATCCAGAGCCGACAGCCACAGGCGCTGGATCGGCCCGCGATAGCGGCAATGCTCCACCAGCTCCCGGGCGATCATCTCGCCCTCGCGGTCGGCATCGGTGGCAATCACCAATTCCCGGGCTTCCCCGAGCAGGCGCTTGACCGCCTTGTACTGGTTGGCGGTCTTGGGCTTGACCGTCATCTTCCATTTTTCCGGGACGATGGGCAGGTCGGCCAGCACCCAGCGCTTGTACTTGGCGTCGTAGGCATCGGGCGGGGCGGTTTCCAGCAGGTGGCCGATGCACCAGGTGACGGTGACGTCGGTTCCCAGCCAGCAACCGTCGCCCCGGCGCCGGGCGCCGAGCACGGCCGCGATATCCTTGGCCTGGGAGGGTTTTTCACAGAGGAACAGCCGCATGCTCAGCCCATTCGTTACATAGTTGAATGGAGAGCAGGATGGGCAAAAGAAGGGAATTGAGCAACCTTTATCTGTATGGATATACAGCAATTTGTGTGGGCGCCGGCAAACCAATGTGGGAGCGGGCTTGCCCGCGATGACGGTGTGCCAGTCACTGCATTCATTGACTGACCTACCGCCATCGCGAGCAAGCCCGCTCCCACAAGGGATCTACAGGCTTTGCGGGATATTAGTTTTTATCCAGATCCACATTCTTGGTTTCCTTCAGGCACAGCAGCCCGACGATCAGGCTCACCCCGGTAATCACCACCGGGTACCACAGCCCGTAGAAAATATCGCCGGTGTACACCACCAGGGCAAACGACACGGTTGGCAGGAACCCGCCAAACCAGCCGTTACCGATGTGGTAGGGCAGCGACATGGACGTGTAGCGGATGCGCGTCGGGAACAGTTCCACCATCAGCGCGGCCAGCGGGCCGTAGCACATCGCGGCGATCAGGATCAGGGCGACGATCAGCACCACCACCATGGTTTTGTTGACCTGGGCCACGTCCGCCGATTTCGGGTAGCCAGCCAGGGTCACGGCGCCGCGCAGGGCGTCTTCGTCGTAGCCGTCGATGCGCACATCGCCGATGCTCACTTGCACGGCGCTGCCGGCAGGTGCGGCTTCGCTGCTGTAGGGCAGGCCCTGTTTGACCAGGAAGGTCTTGACCTTGTCGCATGGGCTGTCAAAGCGCGCCTTGCCCACCGGGTCGAACTGGAAGGTGCAGGTGGCCGGGTCCGCCAGTACGGTGATCGGGGCCTGGCGGCTGGCCTGGTCCATGGCCGGGTTGGTGTAGTGGGCCAGGCCCTTGAAGATCGGGAAGTACAGGGCGGTGGCCAGCAGCAGGCCAACCATCAGCACCGGCTTGCGCCCCCATTTGTCCGAGAGCCAGCCGAAGAAGATAAAGAACGGCGCGCCAATCACCACGCTGATGATCAGCAGCATATTGGCCAGGGCCGGGTCCATCTTCAGGAACTGGGTCAGGAAGAACAGCACGTAGAACTGCGCGGCGTAGAAGGTCACGGCCTGGCCGGCGTTGATGCTGAACAGTGCAATCAACACCACCTTGAGGTTTTCCCAGTTGCCGAACGACTCGCGGATCGGCGCCTTGCTGGCCTTGCCTTCCTCTTTCATTTTCAGGAACGCGGGCGATTCGTGCAGGCTCATGCGGATCCAGGTGGAAATCCCCAGCAGCACGATGGACAGCAGGAACGGCAGGCGCCAGCCCCAGACTTCAAACTGATCGCCTGTGAAGTAACGGCAGGCCAGCACCACCAGCAACGACAGCAGCAGGCCGAGGGTGGCGGTGGATTGAATCCAACTGGTATGGAAGCCGCGTTTGCCGGCCGGGGCGTGCTCGGCGACATAGGTCGCGGCGCCACCGTATTCACCGCCCAGGGCCAGGCCCTGGAGCATGCGCAGCACCACGAGGATGATCGGCGCAGCGATGCCGATGCTGGCGTAGGTGGGCAACAGGCCTACGCAGAAAGTCGCCACGCCCATCAGGATGATGGTGGCGAGGAAGGTGTACTTGCGCCCGATCATGTCCCCCAGGCGGCCGAATACCAGCGCGCCGAACGGCCGCACCACAAAACCGGCGGCAAAGGCCATCAAGGCGAAGATAAAGGCCGTGGTGTCGTTGACCCCGGCAAAGAATTGCTTGCTGATCACCGCCGCGAGGGCGCCATAGAGGAAAAAGTCATACCACTCGAACACCGTCCCCAGGGACGAGGCGAAGATGACCTTTTGCGACTCCTTGCTGGAGACAGTGGCGCCAGGAGTGGCGTCCAGGGGTTGAGCACGTTCTGACATGGGGTAGCCCTCACAGTGATTATTTATTGTTGTTCCACTGTCGGCGCCAACTTCAGCGCCGCTCTTGCCCTGTAGGCTTGCCGGCTTCTACAGGTCATGCCGGTGTTGTCTGTTCTCTTTCGGGGGTGAGGTTCCTTGTTGGCGGGGACAGGATCAGTTGCGCGGCTTTTTCCGCGATCATCAACGTGGGTGAGCAGGTGTTGCCGGAGGTGATACGCGGCATGATCGAGGCATCGGCGATGCGCAGGCCCGGCACGCCGTGCACGCGCAATTGGGCATCGACCACCGCGTCCTTATCCTGGCCCATGCGGCAGGTGCCGACCGGGTGAAAGATCGTGGTGCCGATCCGCGCTGCGGCTTCCTGCAATTGTTCGTCGCTCTGCAACGCCTCACCGGGCAGGTATTCCACCGGGTTGAAGGGGCGCAGGGCCTGGGCGCCGACAATGCGCCGGGTCAGGCGGATGGCTGCGGCGGCCACGCGCAAGTCTTCGGGATGGCTCAGGTAGTTGGGCTGGATCAGGGGCGGCGCCGCCGGATCGGCCGAGCGGATATCAATGCGTCCGCGACTCTGTGGGCGCAAGTCGCAGACCGACGCGGTAAACGCCGGGAACGCGTGCAGCGGTTCGCCAAAGCGCTCCAGCGACAGCGGCTGCACGTGGTATTCGAGGTTGGCCGAAGTCTGTTCCGGTCCCGAGCGGGCGAAGGCGCCGAGTTGGCTGGGGGCCATGGACAGCGGGCCGCTGCGGTCATACAGGTATTGCAGGCCCATGCCCATCTTGCCCCACACGGAGCCGGCGATCTGGTTCAGGGTGCGGGCGTTTTCCAGCTTGTAGATCAGCCGCAGTTGCAGGTGATCTTGCAGGTTGCCGCCGACTCCTGGCAGTTCGTGCCGTACCTCGATGCCCAAGGGCTTGAGGATGCTCGAAGGGCCGATCCCGGAGCGCTGCAGGATGCCGGGCGAACCCACGGCACCGGCGCACAGGATGATTTCCTTGCGCGCTTGCCACGTCACCGCTTGCCCTTGCTGGCGGCCCGCCACTGCACTGGCGCGGCCGTTTTCCAGGAGTACGCGGTCGACTTCCACGCCAGTGAGCACCGTGAGGTTGGCGCGCTGGCGGATGGGCTTGAGAAACGCCTTGGCCGCATTCCAGCGCACGCCGCCTTTCTGGTTGACCTGGAAGTAGCCACACCCCTCGTTATCGCCCTGGTTGAAGTCGTCGATGCTGGCGATGCCGTTCTGCTTGGCGGCTTCGCGGAAGGCGTCGAGGATCGGCCAGTGCAGGCGCTGTTGTTCCACGCGCCATTCGCCGCTGTCGCCATGCAGCGGCGAGGCACCGGCAAAATGGTTTTCGCTTTGTTTAAACAGCGGCAATACATCGTCCCAAGCCCAGCCGGGATTGCCTTCGGCGGCCCAACCGTCGTAGTCATTGGCCTGGCCGCGCATGTAGATCATGCCGTTGATCGACGAGCAACCGCCCAACACCTTGCCCCGCGGATAGCTCAACGCACGGCCTTGCAGGCCAGACTGGGCCTCGGTCTTGAAGCACCAGTCGGTGCGCGGGTTGCCGATGCAGAACAGGTAGCCGACGGGGATATGGATCCAGGGATAGTTGTCGCGCCCGCCCGCTTCAAGCAGCAACACGCGATGGGCAGGGTTGGCGGACAGTCGGTTGGCCAGCAGGCAGCCCGCAGGGCCGGCGCCTACCACCACGTAATCGTATTGCGCAGGTGCAATAGTCATCTGGGGTCTCGCTTGTTTTTCTTATTGGCTCCATCCTAGTTGTTAGTTTTCGTCTTAAAAATGTTAGTTTTTACCCAGCTGCTGTGCGTTTTTAAACAGCGCTGCGCTCATGGCCGAGAGGGGGGTGACATGTTCGACTGGAATGACCTGCGGTATTTTCTTGAGTTGCAGCGCAGCGGGCGCCTGCTCACCGCCGCCCAGCGCCTGAAAACCACGCATGCGACCGTAGCCCGGCACATCGAGGCCATCGAGAAAAGCCTCGGCACTGCGCTGTTTGTGCAGCACGCCCAGGGTTATGAACTGACGCCGTCGGGCGAAGCGCTGCTCAAGCATGCCGAAGCCATGGAGAACGTGGCGCTGCTGGCCGAAGAAGAACTGACCCATTCCGCCGCGCCCCTGGGCAAGATTCGCCTGGGGGTGGCCGAAGGCTTGGGCGTGATGTTTCTCGCCAGCCGCATGGGTGGCCTGTTCGAGCGTTATCCGGGGCTGGAAGTGGAACTGGTGGCGGTGCCGCGCTTTGTCAGCATCCTCAACCGTGAGGCCGAGATCAGCATCCACCTGGAGCGGCCCAGCGTCGATCAACTGGTCACGCGCAAACTCACCGACTACCGCCTGGCCCTCTACGCCAGCCGCAGCTACCTGGCGCGCACGCCAGCCATCGAGAAACGCGAAGACCTGGCCGCCCATGCCTGGATCGATTATGTCGACGACCTGTTGTTCAGCCAGGAATTGAAATTCCTCAGCAGCTTTTGCCGCAACCCCAGGGTGGTATTCCACAGCACCAGCGTGATCGCCCAGCACCAGGCGGCGCGCTCAGGGCTGGGGATTGCGGTGTTGCCATGCTTTATGGCCGCCGGCGACCCGGACTTGGTGCCGCTGTTGCCGGAGGAGGGCATCCAGCGCAGCTACTGGATCAGCTCCCGGCGCGAACTGCACAAGTCGGTGCGGTTGCGGGTGTTGTGGGATTACGTGGTGGAGTTGTGCGCCAAGGAGCAGGGGCTGCTGTTGGGCGAGTAGCGAAGGGCAAGGGGGCTTTACAGAGATCAAATGTGGGAGCTGTCGAGCCCCTGCGAGGCTGCGATGGCGGCAGGTCAGTCAACATCAATGCTGGCAGTACCGCCGTCATCGCAGCCTCGCAGGGCGAGACAGCTCCCACACAGGCTTAGAGTTTTACCGTCTGGTGCACCTGTTCACCACACGCACGGGCATCGTTGATCATCTTTTCAAACGGCGCACTGACGATTTCATCATGGCTCAACCAGCGCACTTTCTGGGTCAGCCGGTAGTGGTAGCGCAAGCCATCCTTGAGCGGTTCGCCATCGAGTTCCAGGTCATACCAGGGCGAGCTGATCTTGCAGCCCTGAACCGGCTTGTCCATCTTCCCGCCGGTCAAGGTAAAGGTGTAGTCGACGGTGTCCGGATTGCCCAGGTACAGGTCGCCCCGTTGCCCGTTGCGGCGGTAGTTGAGCAGGCCGTCCCACTTCTCCTTGAGCGACTGGTCGGTGTAGACGTAGCCTTCGTCGAGTTTTTCCAGGGCGCGCAGGTCAGTCATGCTGGCCTTGACCGTGTAGCTGTCGGGCTGCACAAACCCGGTGGGTTGGCGGGTGACCTGGCAATCGCTGATCTCGCGGCCAAAGTTGTCGCAGATATTCTGGTCGGTGGCGGTGGCGCCCTGTTCGCGGTCAGCCATGCTCAATTGCATCAGCGTCAGGCGGCTGAAGGTGACGCTGGCGCGGGTCGTGCCGTTGCCCTGCTTGTCGTAATGCACCTGCTTGTCCAGGCGGATGCTGGTGTCAGGGCGCGCCAGGGGGATGTGTTCCTCGCGTACCTGGCCCTGTGCATCGTTGACCAGCACCCAGCGATCCTGGATGTCGGGCATGGTCTGGCCCGGGGCGAACACCGGGTTGGTCGGGTCCAGCCACCACACCTGGCCGGCCACTTCGGCGCGCACGATCGCATGGTTGGGCGCGCCAGTGCCCGGCACCAGCAGTGAATCCACCACATCCCCACGGCTGACCCAGGCGGTCTCGGCCTTGATCCCGCTGGCCTTGAGCATGGCGGTCAGGAGAATCGCCAGGTCCTTGCAGTCGCCGTAACCGTGCTGTTCGATCTCTGCCAGGTTAAACGGCACATAGCCGCGATCCGTGGCGCGCCAGTCGCCCAGGTAGCGGTAGTGATCGTTGATGTGCTGCATCAGCCCGGCCACTTGTTGGGCCGGGGCCAGGCCCTTCACCGCCGCCACGGCAGCGGCACTGGCGGCCGGCAGGTTGGCCGCGAGGATCTGGTTGTAGCGCTGGGCAAAGCCGCCAAAGTGCTTTTGTACATCGAGGCTGCTGCCCACTTCGATCCGGGGGATCACCCGCATATAGGCGTGGCCCGATTCGTTGATGTAGTTGAGATAGCTCGGCGCTTTTTGCTCGATGTCCAGGGTCTTGCGATTGACCGACGGGGTGATGGTGAAGCCATCCATCGACTCGGCGCGCCACTCGATGGGCCGTTCGGCGGTGAAGCGCGCCTTGAGCCGATCGCGGCGGGCGTTGCTGGGGCCAAACTGCAGGGCGTAGTGGAATTCGGTCATCAGCGGCTTGGCCGGGTGATGTTCGCGCACGGTGTAGCGGATCTGTGTGCCGACCCGCAGGTTGGGGAAGGCCAGGGACGTTTGCTTGAGGCGGGAAAACCCCTGGTCGGGGTTGGGCGCGGTGCGCGTATCGATCTGCGCCTCGTCCAGCGCCTGGGGCTTGCCGCCGGGCTGGGTGGACTCGGCGTGCAGCACTTCAAAACCATCGCCTTCGGCGTAGTTGAAGTCGATTCGCGACAATATCTCCCGGCCACTGGGCTGGAGAATGGTGTAGTGATAGGTGGTGGTGCAATCGGTGCTGGCGTCACGGTTGAAGTGGCAGTGCAGCTCGGATTCGTTGGCAAGTGCAGCTTCGGCCATGGGTTGCAACGCGGCATGGGCGGTGTGCGAAACAAGCCCCAGACTGGCGCATATCAAAGGGCGGTAAAACGAGAAACGGTGCATGGGCGCCTCAGGTGGAACGTTGACACAGATACCCTGGCGGGTACCGAGAAGGCAGCAGATGATAATGGATCGCAACACCAAAGGCTAGCATTGTAGGACAATAAATATCGCCGAAAGGCCCGAGATAGAGCCTTCGGATGAGTAGGAAGGGTCAGTCGATCAGCTCAAAGCCGGTGCTGCCCAAGCGTTCGCCGTTCACCAGTACATGCACGGTGTGCTGGCCGGGGTAGTGCTTGCGCGTAGTCATGTCGCGGATGTGTTGGCCACGCAGCACGGTATGCCGTTCACCCGCGCCGAGGGTAAACGCCTTGAGCTTGAACACTTTGGCGGCGCTATGGCCGGCGCTTTTTACGTAGTCGATGGCGTAGTCCACCACCAGTTTTTGTGGGGCACTGGCCAGGGATTCGAGGGTGAACGACAGATTGATCCGCTCACCCAGGCGAATCACCGCCGGCTCGACCTTGAACTGGTGGATCTTCACCTCGGCCCGCGCGCCTGCGCCGATGATCGTCAGCGCGCGGGTGTTGCCTTGCTTGATCAGGCTGCGCAGGGCGTGGCGGGCGATCCAGGCGGTGTGGGGGTTGTCCAGGGACCAGCTCTCGATCACCTGCAGCACCCAGTCGGGATGATCCTTAGTGATGTCGTTGAGGTGGTTGGCCACGGATTTGCGCACATACAGGCTGCTGTCGGCCTTGAGGTTCTCCAGGATCGATGCGCACAGGCGCGGGTCGGCCTGCACCTGGGCCAGGCGAAACGACCACGGCAACCTCGGCCGCGAGCCCTCGCTGGCGAGGCGGCGTACGTGTTCATTGTCATCCAGCGACCACTGCTGCATCACCGCCAGGGTGCGCTCGAAGTCCTTGAGCAGAAAAGCCCGCACGGCAAATTCGGCAGAGCCAAAGGTGGTGAAGTACTTGAGTGCCGCCATCGAGCGCTGGAAGTCATCCAGGCCATAGCTGGCCACATAGTGCCCGAGGAACAGGCTGACAAAACCGCTGTTCAGGCGCGGGGCCAGGGCATACAGATGCTTGAGGGTGTGCGCATAGTCCAGGGGGATCACCGCGTGCAGGCTTTCACTGACGCGGGCCATGCGCTGCATCACCGACAACCCGTCCAGGTCGCGCCTGGCGTGCTTGAGAAATCCCTTGGCATCGAATGACGGGTACACCGCGCTCATCTCATCGGCGATGTGCTGCAGGCGTTCGAGGTTGAAGATTTCCTTGAGGGCAGGGGTGCTTTGCTCGGTCATGGGGAGTCCGCAGGAGAGGGCGTTCGTCGGGCTTTTTCAAGGTAACACCTTGCTCAAGGCCGCGAAGCTCAAAATGTGGGAGCAGGCAAGCTATTCCCACAAGGGGGGGCAGGGTGCTCGGTATTTACAGATACCAGCGATATTCCCGCGCATTGATCTCCTGCTGGAAAGCCAGGTGATCCTGGCGTTTGTTTTCGCAGTAGACGTCGACAAACTCCGCGCCCAAGCCCTCGCGCAGCGCAGGTTGCTGTTGCATGGCGCGCACGGCCTCGAGCATTTCCAGGGGGAAGTCGTGGCCGCTGTCGCGGTCCTCGTTCAGCGGTGCGATAGGTTCGCGCGCCGCCTCCAGGCCATGTTCAAGCCCGACCAGGATTGCCGCCAGCACCAGGTATGGATTGGCGTCGGCACTGGCCAGCCGATGTTCGATTCGCAGGTTGCGCGGGTCGGACTCGGGAATGCGCACGCAGGCATCGCGGTCTTCATAACCCCAACAGGCCTTGGTAGCGGCATTGACCGTACCGCCCAGGCGGCGGAAGGCGTTGTGGTTGGGTGAGAAAATCGGCATGCAATGGGGCAGCAGTTCCAGGCAACCCGCCACCGCGTGGCGCAACGGTTGCTGCTGGTGCGCCGCCAGCAGGTTGTTGCCGGCAGCATCGTACAGGCTGACATGCGCATGCATGCCACTGCCCGGATGTTGCAGGTAGGGCTTGGCCATGAAACTGGCGCGATAGCCATGCTTGAGCGCCACGCCACGGGTGCTGCGGCAGAACAGCGCGGCCCAGTCCGCGGCGCGCAGGCCGTCGTCGAGGTGGCCGAAGTTGATTTCAAACTGGCCGGGGCCCAACTCGGCAGTGATCACCGTAATGTCGATCCCTTGGGCCTGGGCGGTCTGCACCATGTCATCGAGTACCGGGGCGAAACGCGACAGCCGCTCGATGTGCAGGGTCGGTTGGTCATCGGGGTCGTCGCTCAACGGGTCGCGGGCAAATTGCGGCAGGCCGTCGGCCAGTTTCCGGTCGAACAGGTAGAACTCCAGCTCGAACGCCACCACCGGGTGAATGCCCTTGCGGTGCAGGCGTTCCAGGACTTTGGCCAGTACTTCCCGGGGCTCGAATTCGATGGGCGCCTCGGTGCCGTCAGAGGTGATCAGCATCTGCCCCAGGGGCTGCGCTTCCCAGCTCACCGGCTTGAGCGTGCCGGGCACCAGGCGGCGGTTGGCGTCGGGGTCGCCGTCGTGGAAGCAATAGTCGCCGATCTTGAACAAACCGCCCTGGGCGCCCAGCAGTACCGCGTTCTGCGGCAGCTTCAGGGGGCTGCCGGCGGCGACTTTTTCCAACATTTCAACCGGGTAGCGCTTGCCGTAGAACCGCCCTGGGATGTCCAGGCAAATCAGGTCGACATAACGTACATCCGGATGGTTCTGGCGAAAGGTCCGCACTTCGGCCAGTAACGTGGAGGAATGGCTTTTCACGGGTGACGCTCCTTGGTGTGCCTCAGTTATAGACCCACAGCACGCGGGCCGGCAGGTCGGTCAGGTTGCCATAGCGGCAGTGGGCGAAACTGGCCAGGTGAAAGCTGTCACCGGGGCCGAGGGTGACCGCCTCGGCCTCGCCCTCGACCCACAGCGTCAGGTGGCCTTCCAGCACAAAACCGGCCTGTTCGGCGCGGTCGCTCATGGTCTGTTCGCCACTGTTGGCGCCGGGTTCGAGCAGGCTGTCGAGGATCGAAAACGCCCCTTGCATGCTCGGCGAGACGAGGATGTCGGTGATGCCATTGGCGTAATACACCGTGCGCCGCTCGTTGGGGCGCGTGACCCAGTCCACCGCCTTGGGCTTGGACAGGCTGTAGAAATAAGTCGTGGGCACATCGAGGGCATGGCTGATGGCAGTCAGGTCCGCTACGGTGGGGCGCGATAACCCCCGCTCGACCTGGGACAGGAACCCCACGGAACGCTCGATCTTCTGTGCCAGTTGGGCCAGGGTGAGCTTTTTGTACTTGCGCAGGTCGTGAATCAGGATCGCCAGGGCGTCCAGTTCTTCTTGTTTGTCCATGGGGATTTCGTGAAATTCTTATCTAAAAATTTCATGAAAAATTACAGGATTAATTTCACCAGCGCAATAGGCGGTCCAGTGTAGGAGCCGGCTTGCCATCCACCGCGGGATTTTCCGGCAGGCAATCGGTGCCTGGATTGCCGGTGAATGATTGCCCAGCCCTGCTGTCGGAACCTGGGTACACATCATTTATTGAAGGAATGCCCATGAAAGCAACGTCCCTGATTGCCAGCCTGCTGGTTGCCGCCAGCCTGTCCGCCACCAGCCTTACCGTGCAGGCCGAGGACAATCCGCAGAAAACCGTGGAGCCTTCAAACATCAATACCCGAGACTTGAAAGTGGGAGACCGTGCGCCGGATATCCTGGTGCGCAAGGAATCGGCCCTTGCAGACTGGAAAAAGCGCGGGCTCAAAGCCCCCCATGACGACAGCCAGTGGGCGCGGGTCAATGACCGTTATGTGCTGGTGAAAATCACCAATGGCACCATTCTCGATATCACCCCTGCCAAGTAACCGGGTTGGGGGAAGGGGCCCGCGCCCTTCTTCCCCCTTTGCGCTGCGCATTTAAAAATTGCATGCACGAATGCATAAAAACAGTCTTTTTTGCCGCTCATCCTGAGTTAAGGTAGCTGCGCTTCGCGCCCGTCATGGCGTGTGCAACGACTCCTTTTCAGGAAACGAGAGCAGGATGCTGAACACAATAAAAAACTACCCCCGCAGTGTGAACCTGCTGCTGTCGGCCACGCTGGTACTGACCCTGGCCAAGGCGATCACCTTTCCCTATATGGTGATCTACCTGTCCAGCCACTTTGCCCTGGGCATCAGCCAGGTGGGCCTGGTGATCGGCAGTTCGCTGATCGTCGGCTCCCTGTTGAGCGTGTATGGCGGTTTCCTTGTGGACCGGGTCAACAGCTACCGGCTGTTGCTGGGCCTGAGCCTGTTGTTCGTCCTCGGGTTTGTCGGCACGCTGCTGGCCCGCGAGCTGTGGCTGTTCTATAGCTGCCTGATCCTGATCAACCTGGCGTATGCGGTGATCGACGTCGCGGTCAAGGCCGGTTTTGCCAGCCTGTTGCCTGTCGACGCGCGCAGCGAAGTGTTTTCCATCAAGTACACCCTGACCAATATCGGCTACGCGGTAGGGCCGTTTTTAGGGGCGATGGTGGCCAAGGTCGACATGAGCCTGCCATTTGTCTTGTCGGTGCTGCTGGGGCTGGGTTTCTTCCTGCTGTACTGGCGTTGGGGCGACCGCAGCCTGGCCACGGTCGACGCCGCGCAAAAGCCGGTGCCCTTCATCGCGGTGGGCCGGGTGTTGCTGCGCGATCATCGCCTGGTGTGCTTCACCCTCGGTGGCCTGCTCAGCGCCGTGGTGTTCGGGCAGTTCACGGCCTACCTGTCGCAATACCTGGTGACCACCTCGGACGCCGAATACACCTACACCGTAATCAGCGCCATCCTGACCACCAACGCCCTGTTGGTGATTGCCCTGCAATACGTGATTGGCCGGCAGATCAGCCACCGTCACTTGAGCCGCTGGCTGCTCCTGGGGCTGGCGATGTTCATGGTGGGGGTGATCGGCTTTGCGCTGTCCACCAGCGTGTGGTGGTGGGTGGTGTCGATGGCGATCTTTACCGTGGGGGAAATCATCGTATTCCCCGCCGAGTACATGTTTATCGACCGCATCGCCCCGGACCACCTGCGCGGCATGTACTACGGTGCGCAAAACCTCTCCAACCTCGGCGCGGCGCTGGGGCCGGTATTGTGCGGGCTGGTACTCGCCAGCCTGCCGGCGCACTACATGTTCTACATGCTGGCGGGGTTTATCGTGGCTGGGGGGCTGTTCTACTTTATCGGGGCGTCGTTAAAGCCGCGCCCTGACATCACACCACCTGGGTAAACGTCTGCGGCCCTGTGGGAGCGGGCTTGCCCGCGATTGCGGCCTGTCAGTAAATGCATCTTTGACTGAGCCGCCGCCATCGCGGGCAAGCCCGCTCCCACAGGGGATAGTGCCTACAAGGGGGTGGGGTCAGATGGAGATGGCACCGCCCACGGTGTTGCTGTGCAATTCGTAGCGCAATTCTTCGACCATCGTCGCGACGTCCTGCGGGGTCTTGAGCTTGTTCACGCTGATCCCGGTGACCACCAGGTCCACGCGCCCACTCTCGGCATCAAACACCTTCAACGTCAGTGACGAATCGCGGCACAGGGTGAACTCGCAAGTCAGTGGCAACAAGGCTTCTTCGATGCAATTACGCAGTTGGGACAAGGTAAACATGCCGGCCCCCATTAACGACGACGCAGCAACAGGCCCAGGACCAGACCCACGCCCGCGACGATTGCCACGGTGGCCAGCGGCTTGCGTTGGGCAAAGTCACCGACATTGTCCAGCACATCGCCATAGGTCTGTTGCAGTTGGCCGGCCGCCTGGCGCGCTACGCCCTGGGCCTGGAGTTGTTCGTCATCGGTCATGTCGCCAAGAAAGTCCTGGGCCTTGCCGACGGCCTTTTCCACGCGGCCTTTGATTTGTTCACTTTTCATGATGTCTCCTTCAAGGGCAACAATCGCCATGGCACAGAGCGTCAAACCCTGTGGCTACCCTTCAAGGTTAAGCAGCCCATCCCCTCGCAATAAGGCGAATTTGCACTGGTAGGGCTAGTGCATTTGCACTTGCTTCATGGTTTTTTTACCCGTCGCTCGCCGGCAAACAGCCCTCGTTCCCGCGCCCATACAATCGCGGCGCTGCGGCTGTGTACGTTGAGCTTGGAGTACACCGTTGCCACATGATTGCGCACGGTGTTGGGCGCCAGCTTCAGGCGCGAGGCGATTTCCTTGTCGGCCAGGCCTTCACAGATCAACCCCAGTACATCGCGCTCACGAGCGGTCAGGTCGGTGAAGGCGATGTTCGGCTGGTTGGGGCTGTTGACGCTCTTGGCGTTGGCCAGTTTTTCGATCAGGGTCTGGCTGAACCAGGAGGCGTCCTTCATCACTTCCTCGATGGCCGACACCAACTCCAGCTCCGAGCGTTTGCGCTCGGTGATGTTCATCATCACCAGCAGGTAACAGGCGGTGTCCTGGATGGTTACGGTGTCGGCCGACACCACGCAGTCAATCACCTCATTGCCTTTTTTGCGGATCTTCAGGTCCTGGCCTTCGAGGCTGCCGGCCTTTTCCAGGGTGGCGAACAACTGCGTGCAGGCCTCGCTGCTGTCGATAAAGTTGATATCGCTGATGGATTTGCCGATCAACTCTTCGCTGGTGTAGCCGGTGATGGTCATGAACGCATCGTTGACGTCCACCACCTGCTGATTGCCCGCGTCGCACACCAGGGTTGGCACCGGCGTCAGGCGGAACGACTTGGCAAACCGCTCCTCGCTCTGGCGCAGGGCGGTTTCGGCCTTGCGCCGGGGCTCAAGGTCAGTGAAGGAAAACAGCATGCATTCCTCATCGTTCATATCCAGCGGCTGGCCGGCGACAATCACCAGCTTGCTGCCGCCTTCGGGCAGCTTCAGCTCGGCTTGCATCTGCGGGATGGTCGCACCTTCGCCCAGGCGCTGGATTGCCAGCTCCTTGCGCTCGGCCTGTTCCAGCACGTCCAGTTCGTACACCGAACGGCCGATCACCTGGTCGCGGTTGTAGCCGGTCATTTCGAGGAAGCCCTGGTTGACCTTGATATAGCGCAAGTCACTCAGGCGGCAGATCACTGCCGGCGCCGGGTTGGCGTTGAAGGTCTTTTCAAAGCGCTGCTCGGCGCTGGCCCATTCGGTGGCATCGCTCAAGATCAGCACCAGCAATTCCGGCTTGCCGGCGCTGTCGGTGAGCGCCAGGCTGCGCAGACGATGGACCCAGGTACGGTCGGTGTCGGCGATGGGCGTGACTTCGACCACCACATCGCTGAACTCTTCGCCGTTGGCCACCCGGCTCAGGGGATAGGCCTCCAGGGGCAGCGGGTGATTGTTGCGGTAGCGCAGGGCAAAGCGCTCGGCGTATTCGGCGGTGTTGGCCCCCAGCCCGGCGATGTCATCCAGGCCATGCATGGCCAGCGCGGCTTCGTTGGCCCACAGAATGCTCTGGTCGATCTCGGCGAGAATCACCCCATCGGACAGGCCGGAAATGATCTGCTGCAATTGGCGGCGATTGGTTTCTTGGGCGAGGACGGCCTGGCTCATGGTTTCTCCAAAAAAATCCGCGTAGGAGCCGGCTTGCCGGCGATGAGGCCCCAAGCTTCATCGCACGCCTTACGGCCGTCTTCGCCGGCAAGCCGGCTCCTACAGGTGGTGTGTGTGGAGTACGACAACTGGCCTTGAGCATAGTGCAGACCGATTCAGCTTGGCGGGGTGCGAATGCACCAGTTGCCCTAGTGCAATTGTGCCGAGACCGCAACCTCCGGCCTCGACACACTGACGGCCTACTCACTTGTCCAAGGAACGATCATGACCACTTTGTATGAAACCAACCGCTCGCCTTTTCGAGTGTCCTGGGGCTCGGTACTGGCCGGTAGTGCAATTGCCCTGGTGACCTACCTGGTGCTGAGCGTGCTGGGCACCGCCATCGGCGCCAGTGCAGTCGACCCCATGGCGGCGGGTAACCCGCTGAGCGGTTTTGGCACCGGTGCCGGGATCTGGCTGTTTGTCTCCACACTGTTGGCGATTGGCGTGGGCGCCTTCGTCGCCGGCCGCACCGCCCCGGATCGCGGCGGCCTGCACGGCGTCCTGAGCTGGACCATCACCACCTTGCTCACCACCTGGCTGCTGGCGGCATTGGCCACCAGCGTGGTCGGCGCAGCGGGCAATGTGGTCGGCAAAGGCCTGTCGGCGGCCGGCAGCGGAATTGCTGCGGTAGCCCCCGGCATCAGCGACAGCGTCAAGCAGCAGTTGAACGAGAAGGGCATCAGCCTGGATTGGGACAGCTTGCAGGGCGAACTCGACACCTTGCTCAAACAAAGCGGCAAGGCTGAACTGGATCCGGCCAATGTCGAACAAAAAGCCGACCAGGCAGCGGCAGACGGCCAGCAAGCGGCTACTGATGCCGCCACCAACCCGGCCCAGGCTGCGACTGAGCTCAAGCAATGGTTCGAACGCGTCAAAGCTTCGGGTGAGCCTGCGTTGAATGCAGCGGACAAAGAGGCGCTGGTCAACATCGTCGCTGCCCGCACCGGCAAGAGCCAGGCCGAGGCTAGCCAGATCGTCGAAAACTATGCCCAGGCGTATCAGCAGGCCGTGCAGAAAGTCGAAGAACTGAAAGCCCAAGCCGAACAAAAGGCTCGTGAAGCTGGCGAAGTGGCGGCCAAGCAACTGTCCCGCGCGGCGTGGAGCACTTTGTTGATGTTGGTACTGGGCGCCGCATTGAGCTTTGGCATCGGTCGCCTGGCCATTTCGACCCGTAAAGTGCCCGTGGCTTGATCAAGGTCCATTGATGTCGTAACCACAACACCTTGCGTGAGCGCGTAAACTGTCGGCTTTTTTACGCGCTCATGCAAAGGTACGCTTTTGACCCCGCTAAAAACCACAGCCCTCCTGCTATTCACCACCCTGTTGGCGGCGTGCGGCACTTCACCGCCACGCACCCCTGACGACATCTGCGGCATCTTCCGCGAAAAGGACGACTGGTACGACGCGGCCAAAGTCACCCAGAAGCGCTGGGGTGTGCCGATCCAGGTGCCGTTCGCCATCATGTATCAGGAATCGGGCTTCCGGCAGAACGCCAAGACCCCGCGCAAGTACCTGCTATGGATCATTCCCTGGGGCCGCGTCAGCACCGCAGCCGGCTACGCCCAGGCCAAGGATGAAGTGTGGGGCGACTACCAGAAAAGCACCGGCCGCAACTGGGCCAGCCGCCAGGACTTCGACGATGCCATCGACTTTGTCGGCTGGTACATGGACAAGACCGCCAGCATCAACGGCGTATACAAATACGACGCCTATGGCCAATACCTCAACTACCACGAAGGCTGGGGCGGCTACCGTAACCGCACCTACGCCAGCAAGGCGTGGCTGTTGCCGGTAGCCGGCAAGGTCAAGGCCCGCTCCGATCTGTATGCGCGCCAGTATGCGGGGTGCAAGGCGGATCTGGAGCGGGGGTTCTGGGGGCGGTTCTGGCGCTGGTTGTGAGGCCAGCGGGTCAGGCTCATGAGCCTGACCCGCGTGTTTACGCGATCAGCCTGCCAACGATGAGCACAATCAATAAGGTGCTCAGCGCCATCGAGATCACATTGCCGATATACGGATGAATGTATGCCGGCAGCCGGCCCGCAATGGCACAGGCCAGCGGTGGTGCAATCAGCGCGCCGAGCAACGCGCTCGAACCGACCACCATCCAACTTCCGCCATGGGTCAACACCGCCGCCGGTACGACCGACACCAGCGGCACATAGGTGGGATACCAACCGCGCTTGATCCACTGACTGCGCCAGATCAGCACGCCCAATGCCGATGTCAGCGCCTGGGCACCGATCAGTTGCAGCACCAGTCCCGAACCATAGGCAGCGCTCAATGGGTTCAAGGCATACGCCAGCAGGACCCCCGCCAGCAGGCCAAGGCTGGCCCACTCATTGCCGAAGAACGGCGCTTCGGAAAAGTCCGCCAAGACCCTGCGCAAACTCCAGCCCAGGCCATAGGTTGGCGGCTTGAGCGGCAACGGTTTGTCCGTGGCGATAAAGTCCGAACGCACCAGAATCGGAACGCGACGACAAACGACAAAGGCCATCACACTGCCCGCCGCCATGCCCAGTACGTTGCCAATCACCACCGGTAACTCCAGCGGTACACAGACAAAATTGACAATCAGCAAGCACATCGGCGTGACCAACAGCGCACCCAGCAACGCGCCGTTGAGGGTGACCTTCCAGCCGCCACCAAACATCAGCACCATCGCCGCCGGCAGGGAAACAAACGCGGCGAAGGTGGGCTGCCAGGTGTCCGCAGTGAGCGTCCACCCCCACAACAGATTGCTCAACAGCAGGCCCAGCAGGGAACTGGTCACCAGCCACGGCCACAGCCCACTGCCGTAGCAAATCGCAAAACCCTGCCAGCGCCTGCCGGTGCGGCTGGCCCACCAGGCCAGGTACGCACCCGCCAGCAACCCGAGGGAGGCCAGTTCATGCTTGTAGAAGGCTACCTCGCTGATATCCCCCAATACCCAGCGCAGCCAGGCGATTGGCTCGGGTAAGCCTGCCACCATATCGCCGTAGCCGGGCCAGGAGCCCTGATGTGTGAGGGCCGTCCAGAGGATCAGCAAGGCACTGATGAACACCAATGCGATGATCGCCTTATCGACTTGAGATCGCGCGGTCCCGGGCTTGATGAATAGATTTTCCATGACCCACCCTCCCTTCAGCGTGGCAGGGCAGGGTGATGGGAATAGCCGAGCATCTGATCGTACAGATCATGGCGCCGGTCACGGTGCAGGTCGTTGAGGCTGTTCCAGATCGGCGCACTGCGGGCGCTGGTCAGGTCGATATCGGCGAACAGGATTTCCTGGCGGTTGGCCGACGCCACCTTGCCGATAGGCCAGCCATTGGTCCCGGCGATCAGCGAACACCCCAGGTAGCGCGCATCGCGCTCCTCACCGATACGGCTGGCAGCGGCGATAAACACGTTATTGACATGGGCGGCGGTCATGGTCAGGTACGACGCCATGCATTTGCCGGCCTCGTCGAACAGCGGCGGCGGCGTCCACACCCAGTTGTTGAGGCTGCAAATGATATCGGCGCCTTGCTGGCTAAGGATCCGTGACACTTCCGGGAACCAGATATCCCAGCAGATCAACAGGCCAATGCGCCCGATAGGCGTTTCAAATACCGGAAAACCCAGGTTGCCGGGGGTGAACCACAACTTTTCCAGGTTCCACAAATGGGCCTTGCGATACTTACCGATCAACCCATCCGGGCCCAGCAGTACTGCGGTATTGAACAACTGCCGGCCATCGATCTCATTCAGGCCCGCCACCAGATACACCTGATGGGTGGCGGCAAACGCCATCCAGGCCTGCACACTGCTCCCGCCGGGAATGGCCTCGGCATGCTCGAATGCGTCCTGGCGGCTGCGGAAGAAGTAACCGCAGTTCGACAACTCCGGCAGCACGATCAGATTAGCCCCACCACCGACCGCCTCCGCGGCCAAGGCCAGGCTGCGCTGAAGATTGTCTTCGCGGTTGTCCAGACCGACCTGGGGATCGAACTGCACCACAGCGACACGGACGGGGCTTGTTGATTCGTTCATTGGGGGTGACCTCTTATTTTTATACAACCGGGGTGGTTGGTTTTTTATAAGAGGGGAAAAAATGGACAGGGTTAAGTCAGGCGCTTCTGGCTGGGGTGTAGTCTGGATCCTTTAGAGGGCACTTGCCAAAGACGCTGGATTCTGGGAAAAAGCCCGCCAGTGTGAACCCAACGAGACCCCCATGAGCACCGAAGAACTGCAAATCACCGACATCCGCCAAGGCGACGGCAAAACCGTGGTCAAGGGTGCGCTGATCACCACCCAATACACCGGCACCCTGGAAGACGGCACGGTGTTTGATTCGTCCTGGGAGCGGGGCAAACCGTTTCAGTGTGTGATCGGTAGCGGTCGAGTTATTAAAGGCTGGGACCAGGGCCTTATGGGGATGAAGGTCGGTGGCGTGCGCAAGCTGTTTGTGCCGGCGCATCTGGCTTATGGCGAGCGGACGATGGGCGCGCACATAAAGCCCCATAGCAATCTGCATTTCGAGATTGAGTTGCTGGAAGTGCTGACGCGCGACGATTGACGGCCTGACACCACGCAACCGTAGGAGCCGGCTTGCTTGCTCCTACGGTGATTTGTTCTACCGTTCGCCTGTCTCCCCTTGAATGGCGGGTGCTGCTCCTGATACTGTACAAAAACACAGTATTGGGTGGCCCGCCATGCAGTTGATCGAAAAACTCAGCATCCTCGCCGATGCCGCCAAGTACGACGCGTCCTGCGCCAGCAGCGGGGCGCCCAAGCGCACCTCCGAGGGCAAGGCCGGGCTGGGGTCGAGCGATGGCATGGGCATCTGCCACAGCTACACGCCCGACGGGCGCTGTGTGTCGTTGCTCAAGGTGCTGCTGACCAATTTCTGCCTCTACGACTGCCAATACTGTGTCAACCGCCGCTCCAGCGACGTGCCCCGTGCACGGTTCAGCCCGGAGGAGGTGGTGAGCCTGACCCTGGACTTCTACCGGCGCAATTGCGTCAGCGGGCTGTTTCTCAGCTCGGGGATCATCCGTTCGGCGGACTACACCATGGAGCAATTGGTGCGGGTCGCCAAGTTGCTGCGTGAGGAGCATGACTTTCGCGGTTATATCCACCTCAAGACCATCCCCGAAGCCGATCCTGCGTTGATTGCCGAGGCCGGGCGGTATGCCGATCGCTTGAGCGTGAACATCGAATTGCCCACTGATAAAAGCCTGCAGATCCTCGCGCCGGAGAAGCAGATCGGTTCGATCAAGCAGGCGATGCAGACGATTTTCACCGGTGAGCAAACCGTGCTCAACGAGCCACGGGCACCGCGTTTCGCCCCGGCCGGGCAAAGCACCCAGATGATTGTCGGCGCCGATGACACGGACGACAGCACCATCCTCCACGGGGCCGAGGCGTTGTATGGCAACTTCAAGCTGCGCCGGGTGTATTACTCGGCCTTCAGCCCGATTCCCAATAGCCCGAAAAGCGTGCCTCTGGCGGCGCCGCCATTGATGCGCGAGCACCGGTTGTACCAGGCGGATTTCCTGCTGCGCAGTTACGGGTTTCGCGCCAATGAGTTGTTCGCGGGGCCGGGGGATCTGGCGCTGGACATCGATCCCAAGCTGGCCTGGGCCCTGGAACATCGCGAGGTGTTCCCGCTGGACCTGAACCGCGCCGAGGCGACGTTGATCGCACGTATCCCGGGGATTGGCCTGCGCACCACCGAGCGCCTGGTGGAGCTGCGCCGGCAACGCAAGATCCGTTTTGAAGACCTGGCACGCATGCGCTGTGTGTTGAGCAAGGCCAAGCCGTTTTTCATCACCAGCGACTACCACCCCCAGCAAGCAGAAAGCACCAGCGTGCTGCTGCGCGAGCAACTGCGCGACCGCCCGCAACCGCAACAGATGGGGTTGTGGGGATGATCAGCCTGGAATGCGACAACCTGTTCAGCACCTGGCGCGAGCAGGCGCGCTGGCTGCTCAGTCATCAGATCGACCCCAGCCATGTGTGTTGGGGCGAAGCGGAAGTGGCGGACCTGTTCGCCACCGATGAGCACTACCCCCCGCACAATGGCCCGTTCCAGGCGCGCATTCCCAAGGCCCTGCTGGAGCTGCTGGAAAGCGCCGCCTGTTACCACGGCGAACAGCGCTGGAGCCTGTTGTATGAAGTGCTGTGGCGCGTCAGCCATGGTGACCGCACGGCGATGATGGCGGGGGATCAACTGGGCAGCGAGCTGCAGCGACGGATCAAGCAGGTACGGCGTGAGGCCCATCACCTGCATGCGTTTGTACGTTTTATTGCCCTGCCGCAAGCCGCGGGACCGCAACTGCCGGAGTATGTGGCGTGGCACGAGCCGGCCCACGACATTCTGCACAGTGCCAGCCAGCACTTTGTCGGGCGCATGGGCCGCCATCGCTGGATGATCGCGACGCCCCTGGATGGGGTGTATTACGACGGTGAGCAGTTGATCCATCAACGCCAGTGCCCGGAGCAATGGCAGCAGTTGGCGCAGAATGTCGAAGATCCGCACAGTGCCATGTGGCTGACCTATTACAGCCATATCTTCAACCCGGCGCGGTTGAATCCTAAGGTCATGGAAGGGCACCTGCCGAGCCGGTTCTGGAAGAATTTGCCGGAGGGCAAGTTGATACCGGGGTTGATCAGCGAGGCGCGGACGGGCAAGCAGCGGGATGGGCAGGCGAAGCTGATTGGTGAGCGCCCTGGTAAGCGGATTTCAGGCGGGCAGGGTTAAAACGTGTGGGAAGCATATGGGAAGCATATAGGAAGCATATGGCGGGCTGGCTTGTGTGGGAGCTGGCTTGCCTGCGATAGCATCACCTCGGTATAGCTGATAGACCGAGGCGTCTGCATCGCAGGCAAGCCAGCTCCCACACAGGCCAGCCCCCACACCAGCCCACCCCCCACATCTGATCTGCATCGTGTGAGGCGATGGGGTTCAGGCCAGCTCAGTCGCGGTGTTTTTCACCACCGCCAGCTCTGGATGGGCCACCAGTTTGTCGATGTGCAGCTCGTCATTGTTCAACCAGGTTTCCGTCAGCACGCGGTAGTGCTCCATGTCCCGGCAGCGCATGCGCAGGCTGTAGTCGAAGGGGCCGCTGATCAGTTGGCATTCGAACACCTGCGGGCAGGCCTTGACGCAAGCTTCGAAGGCTTTTTGCGCCGAGCGCCCACTTTGGTTGGACAGGGCCACCAGCACCAGCAACGACAACCCCGGCGAGACCATCTGCACATCGATGATCGCGCCATAGCCGCGGATCACCCCGCGCCGTTCCAGCTTGCGCACCCGTTCCAGGCAGGGCCTGGGCGTCAGGTGCACCAGCGAAGACAGCTTCTCGTAGGTGATGCGCCCCTGATGGCGCAGTACATCGATGATGGCTTCATCGATGCGATCCAGCGCAGGGGAGGAATGGGGTCCGTTGGCCTTGGTATCCATGGTCGATTCTGTGTTCACTTCAAGCGGTTGGAGAGAAATTGCTGCAAGCGTTCGCTGTTGGGATGGTCGAGGATCTCGGCGCTGCCTTGTTCTTCGACGCGGCCCTGATGCAGGAACAGCACCTGGCTGGACACTTGCCGGGCAAAGCCCATTTCGTGGGTGACCATGAGCATGGTACGACCTTCCTCTGCCAACGTCTGTATGACTTTTAGGACTTCCCCTACAAGCTCTGGGTCGAGTGCCGAGGTCGGTTCGTCGAACAGGATAATCTCCGGCTCCATGGCCAGGGCCCGGGCGATGGCCACGCGCTGTTGCTGGCCACCGGAGAGAAACGCCGGGTATTGGTCGGCGACCCGGCCCGGCAGGCCCACTTTATCCAGGTACATCCGCGCGCGTTTTTCTGCCTCGGCGCCACTCACGCCCAACACCCGGCGCGGCGCCATGCAGATGTTTTCCAGCACGGTCATGTGGCTCCACAGGTTGAAGTGCTGGAACACCATGGCCAGGCGCGTGCGCAGGTTCTGCAGTTGCGCCTGGTGCGGCGCCTGCACGCCTGCGCGGCCCGGGCGCATTTCAATGCTGATGCCGTCCAGGGTGATCACCCCGGCGTCGGGTTGTTCGAGGAAGTTGATGCAGCGCAGCATGGTGCTTTTGCCGGAGCCGCTGGCGCCGATCAGGCTGATCACATCGCCCTTGCTGGCGTTGAGCGAAACACCCTTGAGCACTTCATGGTCGCCATAGCTTTTATGCAGGTCTTCGACCTTGAGTTTGACGTTGGCGCCGGCCGCCACCACGCTCGGGCGGGGCGCGGCAACGTGGGTGGGATGAGCGGCCAGGGCCTGTGCGGACTGATTCATGGGTTAGCCTCGGGTCGGGACAAGAAAGCGCATCCAGCGTCGTTCGGCCAGTCGGAACAGGCCCACCAATGCAAAGGACAGCAGCATGTACAGCAGCGCGGCAATGCCGAAGGCCTGGAACGTGAGGAACGTTTCGGCGTTGGCGTCGCGGGCCACCTTGAGGATATCGGCGATGGTTGCGGTAAACGCCAGGGACGTGGCGTGCAGCATCAGGATCATTTCGTTGCTGTAGGCCGGCAACGCGCGGCGCAGCGCGGCGGGAATCACCACGAACAGGTTCATCCGCCAGCCGTGCAAGCCGTAGGCCCGTGCTGCTTCAATCTCGCCGTGGGGAATATTGCGAATGGCCCCGGCGAAGATCTCCACGGTGTAGGCGCAGGTGTTGAGCACAAAGGCCAGCAGGGTGCAGTTCAACGCATTGCGGAAAAACTGGTTGAGCAGGGCGTTGTCCTGCACCACCTCCAGGCTGTACAGGCCGGTGTAGCAAATCAGCAACTGGATATACAGCGGCGTGCCGCGAAACAGGTAGGTGTAGACCTCCACCGGCCAGCGTAGCCAGAAGTGCTCGCTGACGCGGGCAATTGCCAATGGGATTGACAGGAAAAACCCGAGGATCACCGACACAATAAACAGCCACAAGGTCATGGCCACCCCGGAAAACCCCGAGCCATCGGTCCACAGATACGCCAGGCCATATTGCTGGATCAGTTCAATCATCGCGCCACCCCTTTGATGCCAACGTTGTAGCGCCGTTCCAGGCGCTTGAAGATGCGGTTGGAAAGGGTGGTGATCACCAGGTACACCAGGCCCGCGAGGATCAGGAAGTACAACGGGTCGTTGGTGGTCTTGCCGGCGTTCTGCGCGGCCTTGACCAGGTCTGCCAGGCCGATGATCGACACCAGCGCTGTGGACTTGAGCAGCACCAGCCAGTTATTGCCCAGCCCCGGTAACGCAAACCGCATCAACTGCGGGAACATTACCAGCCGAAAGCGCTGCCAGCGGCTCAAGCCGTAGGCGGTTGCCGCCTCCAGTTGGCCCACCGGCACACTGAGCATGGCGCCGCGAAAATTCTCGGTGAAATACGCACCGTAGATAAAGCCCAGGGTGATCACGCCTGCGGTGAATGGATCGATTTCGAAGTAATTCCAGCCGAGCATCTCGGTCAGGTCGTTGAGCCACAGTTGCAGGCTGTAGAAGATCAGCAGGATCAGCACCAGGTCCGGCACGCTGCGGATCAAGGTGGTGTAGAGCGTGGCCGGGATGCGCAACAGCTTGTGGCTGGACAGCTTGGCACCTGCGGCGATCAAGCCCAGGGTCAGGCTCAGGACCAGCGCGAGGAACGCCAGCTTGATGGTCATCCAGGCACCCTGGGCCAACAGCGGGCCGAAGCCTTGCAGGTTGAGGAGTTCATTCATGAAGGGAGATCTCGATGGGCACGGTTTCCCTTTGTAGGAGCAAGGTTGCTCGCGAAAATCGTCAACGATGACCGGGTAAAACGGGTACCCGGTGGCGATCTTGAGTTTTTCGCGAGCAAGCTCGCTCCTACAGGGGGAGAGGCTATCTGCTGACGTTATTCGTGATAGATATCTTCGTCACCGAAGTATTTCTTCTGGATCAGCGAGTAAGTGCCATCAGCCTGGATGGCCGCGATGCCCTTGTTGATCAGTGCCAGCAACTCCTGGTCGTTCTTGCGCAGGCCCATGGCGATGTCCAGCGGCAAGGTCGGGTCCTTGAAGGCCGGGCCGGACTGGTAGTCGGCGCCTTCAGGCTTGGACAAGAAGTTGAGCTGGGCTTCGAGCTTGTCGGTCAGCGTCGCGTCGAGGCGGCCGTTTTGCAGGTCGGCGTAGTTCTGGTCCTGGGACTGATACGCCTTGACCTGGGCACCGAGCTTGGCCAGGTGAGCACGGGCGTAGGCTTCTTGCAGCGAGCCCTGGAGCACACCCACCTGTTTGCCCTTGAGGGATTCTGGGGTGTCGCCGAAGCCTGCACCCTTGCGGGTGATCACTGAGGTGGGGCTGAGGAACAGACGGTCACTGAAGTCGATCTGTTTTTGCCGGGCCGGGGTCACGGCCATCGAGGACATAATGGCGTCGAACTTGCGCGCACGCAGTGCCGGGATCATGCCGTCGAATTCGTTGTGGACCCAGGTGCATTTGACTTCAAGCTTGGCGCAGATGGCGTTGCCCAACTCAATGTCGAAACCTTGCAGGCTGCCGTCGGCGGCCACGGATTCAAAGGGTGGGTACTCGGGGAACACGCCGAAACGGATTTCTTTCCATTCCTGGGCCTGGACGGCGGTGGCGCACAAAGGCAGGAGCAGCGCGGCGACGAGTGATCGGAGCGGAGTCATGGTGTTTTCCCTATATTTTGTAATTGATGTCAGGGCAGTAGAAAGGGTGCGGCATGCATTCATTTGCTGACTCTTTGGTCGCGCTCAGAATGCTTCATGATGGTGCGTTTTTTGTGTCGTTTACCTAGGCGTTGGCACGCGGAATACGCTGTTAAAACACCGGTTGCAGCAGAATCGGCTGCAACACCCTGTATATCGGCTTTTCAAATCAGGATTTACGGCCCGCCGCTCGCGCAAAGCGGCAGGCCAGAGCGGTTTCAGGCGCGCTTTTTGTGCTGTGCGACCGGTTGCTGGGCCAGGCGTGCGAACAGGTCCTTGGGGTCGGCCAGGTCCGGCACCAGTTCCAGCTCGCTGCCCACGTCCAGGGCCTTGGCCACATCCAGCACATAACGCAGGGCCGAGTAGTCTTCGAGGGCAAAACCCACCGAGTCGAACAGGGTGACCTGGCGCGCGTTTTCCCGGCCCGGCTTCTGGCCGTTGATCACTTGCCACAGCTCGGTGACCGGCGAGTCCTCGGGCATATGCTGGATTTCGCCTTCGATACGGCTTTGCGGTTCGTACTCGACGATCACCCGCGCGCGCTCGACAATGCGCCGGTCCAGCTCGGTCTTGCCGGGGCAGTCGCCGCCGACGGCATTAAGGTGCATGCCGGGCTCGATCATGTCGTCGGTAAGGATGGTGGCGTAGGCCTTGTCGGCAGTGACGGTGGTGACGATATCGGCGCCTTTCACTGCCTCGGCAACGCTTGCGGCCAGGGTCACTTTGATCGCCGGGAAAGCCTTGAGGTTGTTCGCCAGCTTGTGCATGGCCTTGGAATCGATATCGAACAGGCGGATCTCATTGATGCCCAGCAAGGCATGGAACGCCAGGGCCTGGAATTCACTTTGCGAGCCATTGCCGATCAACGCCATGCTGCGGCTGTTGTCCCGTGCCAGGTAGCGCGCGACCAGGGCCGAAGTGGCGGCAGTGCGGATCGCCGTGGTCAGGGTCATCTCGCTGAGCAGCACCGGCTTGCCGGTGTCCACATCTCCCAGGGCGCCGAACGCCATGACCGTGAGCATGCCGCTCTGGGTATTTTTCGGGTGGCCGTTGACGTATTTGAAGGCATACAGCGAAGCATCCGAGACCGGCATCAGCTCGATCACACCCTCGGGCGAGTGGTTGGCCAGGCGCGCGCATTTTTCGAAGTCATTCCAGCGCAGGTAGTCGGCGCGGATGTACTCGGCCATCTCCGTGATGCAGGTTTGCAGGCCTTTTTGCGATACCAGGTAGCTGAGGTCGTTGACGTCGATATAACGGGTCATGGAAAAACTCCTTATTGGAATGAGGCGCGGGCCGGAAGATGCACTTCGGCCAACATGCAGCGGGCACTGCCGCCGCCGATGCGTTCGATGTTGTCGATATTCACCACGACTGGGTGGGTGTGGCGCTCCACATGCTGGCGCTGCGCCGGCTTGAGCGAGTGCCAGGCGCTGGCGGACATCACCAGCAGCGGCTGGCCGTCGCGGTCGTGGAGTTCCAGCATGTTGCCGGCGAAGGCTTCCAACTGGTCGAAGTCCAGGGCCAGGATGTCTTTGCCGGTGTCGCGCAGGGAGCGTTCCAGGCCTTGGCGTTCGTGGGCTTCGGGCAGTGCGTCCAGGCACGCCACCGACAGGTCGCGGCCGACGCTCATCATCACGTTGCTGTGGTAGATCGGTGCGTGATGGCGGTCGACGGCGTGGAAGGCGCAGACCTGATAGTCCAGGCGCTCGGCGAACTGGCGCAGCGCATCGCGATGGGTGCGCCCGGAGTGACAGGCGTAGCTGATGCGGTGCTGGCGGTCGAGGACCATGCTGCCGGTGCCTTCGAGGAACATGTTCTGTTGTTCCAGGTGGCTGAAATCAATGGTGTGCTTGATCGTGAAGCGCTGCTCCAGCACTTGCAGCACACCTTTGTTGCGTTCCAGGCGACGGTTCTGGCCTTCCATCGGGTACAGCACCAGGCTGCCGTCGGCGTGGCTGCTCCACCAGTTGTTGGGGAAGATCGAATCCGGGGTATGGGGTGCGGGCGTGTCCTGCACCACCAACACTTCCACGCCATGCTCGCGCAGGGTGGCGACGTAACCGTCGAACTCTTGCAGCGCTTTGTGCTGTGCGGCCACCGGGTCGACGGGCGCGCGCTGGAAGCGGTTGTTAATCGCGGTGTCCGGGTTAAAGGCAAAGTGCGCCGGGCGGATCATCAGGACGGTATTGGTGGTTTGCATGGGGGCACGGGTCCATGGGGTTGGGCATTGCGGCTATTTTGTGCGCTCTGGCCGCAGAATCCCGGCTGAAACAGGGGAGCGGCCCAGCCGGGAAAGCTGAAAAGAGGGGTGTGGCAGCCGAATCGGCTGTCAGGGGTGCTCAAACCTGTAGGAGCCGGCTTGTGTGGGAGCTGGCTTGCCTGCGATAGCATCACCGCGGTGTGGCGGACACACCGAGGTGCCTGCATCGCGGGCAAGCCCGGCTCCCACACAAGCCCACACATGGGTATTGTGGTGGCTGTCATTACGTCGCCCGTCAGGAGGAGTCATGTCTACCGCCGTCCGCCTCGCCCAACCCACCGATGCCGAAGGCATCAGCCAAGTCATCCTGGCGGCCCTGCACAGCAGCAACGCCGGCGACTACCCGGCGGACGTGATTGCGCGGGTGGCGAGCAACTTCACGCCAGAGGCGGTGCTGCAATTGCTCACGCGGCGTACCGTGCTGGTTGCACTCCAGGATCAGGCAATCGTCGCTACCGCCGCCTTGGACGCCAATGTGGTGCGTTCGGTGTTCGTCAACCCGGCGCTGCAAGGGCAGGGCATCGGCCGCCAACTGATGGTCGATATCGAACAGCGGGCCCGTGAGGCTGGGGTCACGGTATTGAGCGTACCGTCGTCCCTCACCGCCGAGCCGTTTTATACCAAGCTGGGTTTCCAGACCGTGCGCGATGTGTACCACGGCAACGAGCGCACCCTGGTGATGGAGAAGGTATTGTCGTCCCGCCACCCCATCGGGATTTACCGCGACCGCCTGCATCGTGCCCAGGTAGCGGCGCTCTAGCAGTTGGCGTTTGGCTACGACACCCCGCATAACCGGCCGGAACTGGCGATTGATAGAAAGCTTGCGGTGGAGGACGGGCTGTTTTTTGTCGCCACCCACGGCAAGACCGTGATCGGCACCTTGATGGCAGGCTACGACGGGCATCGTGGTTGGTTGTATTCGGTGGCCGTGCATCCGGACTATCGCCGGCAAGGTCTGGGCGCGTCGCTGGTGCGCCATGGGGAACAGGCGTTGATCGCCCTGGGCTGCCTGAAGATCAACCTGCAGATCAATCTGGGCAACGAGACAGTGGTGGGGTTCTACGAGGCGCTGGGGTATGGCGTGGAGCCGAGGATCAGCATGGGCAAGAAGATTGCGCAGAACCTGCCCAAGTCCTGAAACCACCGCAAAACAAATGTGGGAGCTGGCTTGCCTGCGATAGCGATATGTCAGTCACCAATGCGTTGACTGACAGTCCGCTATCGCAGGCAAGCCAGCTCCCACACAAGCCAGCGCCTACAATCAGGGTCGGCTTAGACCTTGACGATCCAGCCGGCCGGCGCTTCAACGTCGCCGGACTGCACGCCAGTCAGCTCTTTGTAGAGCTTCTGGGTCACCGGGCCGACGTCTTTTTCGCTGTAGAACACGTGCAGCTTGTCTTTGTACTCGATCCCGCCGATCGGCGTGATCACCGCTGCGGTACCGCAGGCGCCGGCTTCCTTGAAGTCTGCCAGTTTGTCGATCAGCACGTCGCCTTCGACCACTTCCAGGCCCAGGCGGGTCTTGGCCAGTTCGATCAGCGACAGGCGGGTGATGCCCGGCAGCACCGATGGCGAGTTCGGGGTGACGAACTTGTTGTCGTGGGTGATCCCGAAGAAGTTGGCCGAACCGACTTCTTCGATTTTCGAGTGGGTGGCCGGGTCCAGGTAGATGCAGTCGGCAAAGTTGGCTTTTTTCGCCAGGGAGCCGGGCATCAGGCTGGCCGCGTAGTTGCCACCGACCTTGGCGGCACCGGTGCCGTTCGGCGCGGCGCGGTCATAGCCGGAGATCAGGAAGTTGTGCGGGGTCAGGCCGCCCTTGAAGTAGGCGCCGACCGGGATGCAGAAGATCGAGAAGATGAACTCGGGCGCGGTGCGCACGCCGATGTTGTCACCGGTGCCGATCACGAACGGGCGCAGGTACAGCGCGCCGCCGGTGCCGTACGGCGGGATGAAACGCTCGTTGGCGCGGACCACTTCCTTGCACGCCTCGATGAAGGCTTCGGTCGGCACTTGCGGCATCAGCAGGCGGGCGCAGCTGCGTTGCATGCGGGCGGCGTTCTGGTCCGGGCGGAACAGGTTGATCGAACCGTCCTTGCAGCGATAGGCCTTCAGGCCTTCAAAACACTGCTGGCCATAGTGCAGGGCGGTGGAGCCCTCGCTGATGTGCAGCACGTTGTCTTCGGTCAGGGTGCCTTCTTGCCAGGCGCCGTCTTTCCAGGTCTGGAGGAAACGCTTGTCGGTCTTGATGTAGTCAAAACCCAATTTGTCCCAATTGATGCTTTCGTTACCCATGACACCCTCTATCTTTTTTCAACCGCCTGGTCGAAGGCAGGCTTTCGGTTTATTTCTGGATGGGCGCAACAATACTTCATTCTTGGCCTGTGTGGGAGCGGGTGGGGGGACCATTGAGCATCTGTTTTGGCTGATCCACCGCTATCGCCGGCAAGCCGGCTCCTACATTTGGTCGGCGTAACGCGCTCGATTGTAGGAGCCGGCTTGCCGGCGATAGCATCACCACGGTTTTACAGGTGCAACGCATGCCCCAACGCCCGCAGCGCCGCTTCCTGCACCGCTTCACCCAGGGTCGGGTGGGCATGAATGGTGCCCGCCACATCCTCCAGGCGTGCACCCATTTCCAGGCTCAGGCCAAAGGCCGTGGACAGCTCGGACACGCCGACCCCCACCGCCTGCCAGCCGACAATCAGGTGATTGTCGCGACGTGCCACCACCCGCACGAAGCCGGTCTTGGACTCCAGGGTCATGGCCCGGCCATTGGCCGCAAACGGGAAGCTCGAGACGATACAGTCCAGGCCTGCGGCCTTGGCTTCGTCCGGGGTCTTGCCGACCACCACCAGTTCCGGGTCGGTAAAGCACACCGCCGGGATCGCCGCCGGGTTGAATTCGCGGGATTTACCGCTGATCAGCTCGGCCACCATCTCGCCCTGGGCCATGGCCCGGTGTGCCAGCATCGGCTCGCCGCTCAGGTCGCCGATGGCCCACACATTGCGCATGCTGGTCTGGCAGCGGCTGTCGATCTTGATCGCCGCGCCATTCATCGCCAGGTTCAAGGCTTCCAGGTTCCAGCCCTGGGTGTTGGGTTTGCGACCAACGGCGACCAGTACCTGATCGGTCTCCAGGGCCAGGGTGCCGCCCTCCGGATCGCGTACTTGCAGGCTGCCGCCTTCAAAGCCAGTCACGCTGTGCTTGAGGTACAACTTGACCCCCAATTGCTTGAGGGATTCGGCCACAGGTTGCGTCAGCTCGGCGTCGTAGGCTGGCAGGATGCGGTCCTGGGCTTCGACCACGCTGACCTCGGCACCGAGCTTGCGATAGGCAATCCCCAGTTCCAGGCCGATGTAACCGCCACCGACCACGATCAAGCGTTTTGGCACACGGCTCGGCGCCAAGGCTTCGGTGGACGAGATGATCGGCCCGCCAATCGGCAGCATCGGCAGGTTGACGCTTTTCGAGCCAGTGGCCAGCAGCAGGTGCTCGCACTGGATACGTTGGTCACCCACGTCCACGGTCTTGCCGTCGACGATCTTGGCCCAGCCGTGGATCACCTGCACTTTGTGCTTTTTCAGCAGTGCGGCAACCCCGGTGGTCAGGCGGTCGACGATCCCGTCTTTCCACTCGACGCTCTTGCGGATGTCCAGGGTTGGCACATCCACGTCGATACCCAGGGCCGAACCCTGGCTCAGGTGCACGGTTTGCTGGAACTGTTCGGCGACGTGGATCAGCGCCTTGGACGGAATGCAGCCGATATTCAGGCAGGTGCCGCCCAACGCCTGGCCTTCTACCAGGATGGTCGGGATGCCCAGTTGGCCGGCGCGAATCGCCGCCACATAACCGCCGGGGCCGCCGCCGATAATCAGCAGGGTGGTCTGTAATGTCTGAGTCATGCCCTTACTCCAGGAACAGGCTGGCGGGTTGTTCGAGCAGGCCACGGATGGCCTGGATGAATTGCGCCGCGTCCATGCCATCGACCACCCGGTGATCGAAGGAGCTGGAGAGGTTCATCATCTTGCGGATCACGATCTGCCCCTTGATCACCATTGGCCGCTCGACGATGCGGTTGACACCCACAATCGCCACTTCCGGCAGGTTCAGCACCGGAGTGCTGACAATCCCGCCCAACGCGCCGAGGCTGGTCAGGGTGATGGTCGAGCCCGAGAGCTCGTCACGGCTGGCCTTGCCATTGCGCGCGGCAGTGGCCAGGCGAGTGATTTCTTCGGCGGTGCCCCACAGGCTGCGGGCCTCGGCGTGACGCACCACCGGCACCATCAGGCCGACATCGCTCTGGGTGGCAACGCCCACATGCACCGCGCCAAGGCGGGTGATGACTTGGGCTTCGTCGTCATAACGCGCGTTGATCTGTGGGAAATCGCGCAAGGCCACGACCATCGCGCGCACCAGGAACGGCAACAACGTCAGCTTGCCGCGGCTGGCGCCGTGTTTTTCATTGAGGTGTACGCGCAAGTCGTCCAGGGCCGTCACGTCGATCTCTTCGACGTAGCTGAAATGCGCAGCGCGGCGCGTGGCATCCTGCATGCGCTGGGCGATCTTGCGGCGCATGCCGATCACCGGGATCTGCTCTTCGTCATTGCGCTCGGCATACGGGTTGGCGCCGACCGAGGCGCGGGTGTTGCCCTGTTGCAGATAGGCATCGAGGTCTTCATGCAGAATGCGCCCGGCCGGGCCCGAGCCCTGCACCAGACGCAGCTGGATCCCGGCGTCCAGCGCGTGCTTGCGCACGGCGGGGGAGGCCAGCGGGCGCTCATTGGCGTCCCGGGCCACCGGAGCCTGGGCCGCTACCACCGGCTTGGCGGCCGGTTTGCTTTCAGCCACCGGCGCCTTGATTTCGGCTTTCGGGGCCGGCGCGGCTTCTTCAACCACGGCCGACAACGCCGACTCCCGGGTATTGCCCGCGCCTTCGACTTCAATGCTGATCAGGATACTGCCCACCGCCATGACTTCACCCGGCTCACCGCCCAGTGAGATCACCTTGCCGTGGACCGGCGAGGGAATATCCACCATCGCCTTGTCGGTCATCACATCCGCCAGCACCTGGTCTTCCACGACCATGTCGCCGACCTTGACGTGCCAGACCGACAATTCCACTTCTGCGATGCCTTCGCCAATGTCCGGCATCTTGATAACGTGCGTGCCCATTCAGACCTCCATGACCCGTTGCAAAGCCGCGCCCACACGGGTCGGGCCAGGGAAATACGCCCACTCTTGTGCGTGGGGGTAGGGGGTGTCCCAACCGGTCACACGCTCGATAGGCGCTTCCAGGTAATGGAAGCAGTGCTCTTGCACCAAAGACACCAACTCGGCACCAAAACCGCAGGTACGGGTGGCTTCATGCACCACCACGCAACGGCCGGTTTTTTTCACCGACTTGACGATGGTTTCCAGGTCCAGCGGCCACAGGCTGCGCAGGTCGATGACTTCGGCATCGATCCCGGTTTCTTCGGCGGCCACTTGTGACACATAAACAGTGGTGCCGTAGGTCAGCACCGTGACGGCCGAGCCTGGGCGCACGATGGCGGCTACATCCAGCGGTACGGTGTAGTAACCGTCCGGCACCTGGGCTTGCGGGTGCTTGGACCACGGGGTCACCGGGCGGTCGTGGTGGCCGTCGAACGGGCCGTTATACAGGCGCTTGGGCTCGAGGAAGATCACCGGGTCATCGTTTTCGATGGAGGCGATCAGCAGGCCCTTGGCGTCATAGGGGTTGGACGGCATCACCGTGCGCAGGCCGCAGACCTGGGTGAACACCGCTTCGATACTCTGGCTGTGAGTCTGCCCACCGTAGATGCCGCCGCCGCAAGGCATGCGCATGGTCAACGGCGCGGTGAACTGGCCAGCCGAGCGGTAACGCAGGCGCGCCGCTTCCGAGATGATCTGGTCGGTGGCCGGGTACACGTAGTCGGCGAACTGAATCTCGGCCACCGGGCGCAGGCCATAGGCGCCCATGCCCACGGCCACGCCGACGATGCCGCTTTCGGAGATCGGTGCGTCAAACACCCGCGAGGTGCCGTACTTGGTCTGCAAGCCTTCGGTGCAACGGAACACGCCGCCGAAGTAACCGACGTCCTGGCCGAACACCACCACATTGTCGTCGCGCTCAAGCATCACATCCATGGCCGAGCGCAGGGCCTGGATCATGGTCATGGTGGTCGTGGTCATGGCGGTTTCCAGCTCGATTTTATTGTTGTGATCGTTCATGTCAGATCCCCAACTCTTGACGCTGGCGCTTCAAGTGCTCCGGCATCTCTTTATAAACGTCTTCGAACATGCTCGCGGCGCTTGGAATCTGGCCACCGGCCAGGGTGCCGTACTGTTCGGCTTCTTTTTGCGCGCTGAGCACTTCGGCTTCAAGCTGTGCACTGACCGTGGCGTGTTCCTCTTCGGACCACTGGCCAATCTTGATCAGGTGCTGCTTGAGGCGGGCAATCGGGTCGCCCAGGGGGAAGTGGCTCCAGTCATCGGCAGGCCGGTATTTGGACGGGTCATCGGAGGTGGAGTGCGGGCCGGCGCGGTAGGTGACCCATTCGATCAGGGTCGGGCCGAGGTTGCGGCGGGCGCGTTCGGCAGCCCAGGCAGAGGCGGCGTACACCGCGATGAAGTCGTTGCCGTCGACCCGCAGGGAGGCGATGCCGCAGCCCACGCCGCGTCCGGCGAAGGTGGTGGCTTCACCACCGGCGATGGCCTGGAAGGTGGAGATCGCCCACTGGTTGTTGACCACGTTGAGGATCACCGGCGCGCGGTATACGTGGGCGAAGGTCAGGGCGGTGTGGAAGTCTGATTCAGCGGTGGCGCCATCGCCAATCCACGCCGAGGCGATCTTGGTATCGCCCTTGATCGCCGAGGCCATGCCCCAACCCACGCCCTGTACGAATTGGGTGGCGAGGTTGCCGGAAATGGTGAAGAAGCCATAGTCCTTGACCGAATACATGATCGGCAACTGGCGGCCCTTGAGCGGGTCGCGCTCGTTGGACAGCAGTTGGCAGATCAGGTCGACCAGCGGCACTTCGCGGGCCATCAGGATGCTTTGCTGGCGGTAGGTGGGGAAGCACATGTCGTCGATGTTCAAGGCCAGGGCCTGGGCGCTGCCGATGGCTTCTTCGCCAAGGCTTTGCATGTAGAACGACATCTTTTTCTGACGCTGGGCGACCACCATGCGGTTGTCGAAGATCCGCGTCTTGAGCATGGCACGCATGCCACGGCGCAAAATCTCTACCGGCACACCTTCAGCCCATGGGCCCAGGGCCTGGCCCTGGTCGTCGAGCACGCGGATCAGGCCCTTGGCCAGGTCGGCGGTGTCGGCGGGTTCTACGTCTACGGCGGGTTTGCGCACCGTACCGGCGTCGGTCAGGCGCAGGTAGGTAAAGTCGGTCTTGCAACCAGGACGGCCCGAGGGTTCGGGAACGTGCAGGCGCAGCGGTTCGTAATGCTGGGTCATGGCTTTCTACGCTCGATCTTGTGAATTTCTTGTAGTGGGCGCGCTTAGCTGACAGTCATTCCCCGGGTAGGAGAAATCTTGTCCTACAACAATCATAGGCCGGGCCGCGGAGAATATTTATCTCTGTTTGGTTGCGCCTGAGATCATTTGAGGATAAAAAATCTGCATAAACATAATAAACAGGTGGTTTTGTCTCATGCGCAAGCTGGACCGTATCGATATCGGGATTCTCAACAGCCTCCAGGAGAACGCCCGCATCACCAACGCCGACCTCGCACGCTCGGTCAACCTGTCGCCCACGCCGTGTTTCAACCGGGTCAAGGCGATGGAGGAATTGGGCTTGATCCGTGACCAGGTCACGCTGCTGGATGCCGATTTGCTGGGGCTGCACGTCAACGTGTTTATCCACGTCAGCCTCGAGAAACAGAACGAGGAAGCCCTGCAGCAGTTCGAGGGCGCGATTTCCGACCGGCCGGAGGTGATGGAGTGCTACCTGATGGCCGGCGACCCGGACTACCTGATCCGGGTGCTGGTGCCGACCATCCAGTCGCTGGAGCGCTTTATGATGGATTTCCTGACCAAGGTGCCGGGGGTGGCGAACATCCGCTCCAGCTTTGCGCTCAAGCAAGTGCGCTACAAGACCGCGCTGCCTCTGCCGGCCAATGGCATCAACCTGGGCTCCTGACGCAAACCGTTGTAGGAGCCGGCTTGCCGGCGATGACGGTGGATCAGGCAGGCCACCATCGCCGGCAAGCCAGCTCCTGCATCAAAGCTGGTTGAGGGGGATCTTCAGGTAGGTCACGCCATTGTCTTCCGCCGGCGGCATATTGCCCGCCCGCACATTCACCTGGATCGCCGGCAGCAACAGGGTCGGCATTCCAAGCCCGGCGTCGCGCTGGGTGCGCATCTGCACAAACGCCGCCTCGTCCACCCCGTCATGCACATGAATATTGCCCGCGCGCTGTTCGGCCACGGTGGTCAGGCATTTGGCCGCGCGGCCTTCAGGCGGATAGTCGTGGCACACATACAGGCGCGTCTCGCCGGGAAAGGCCAGCAACGTGCGCATCGAGGCATATAACTGGCGTGCATCGCCGCCGGGGAAGTCGCAGCGGGCGGTGCCGACGTCAGGCATGAACAGGGTGTCGCCCACCAGGATCATCTGGTCGTCGATCAGGTAGGCCATGTCCGCCGGAGTGTGCCCAGGCACGTGCAGGGCCTGGGCCTTGAGGTTGCCGATGTGGAAGATCTCGTCGGGAGCAAACAGATGGTCGAACTGCGACCCGTCGGCCCGGAACTCCGGCTCCAGGTTGAACAGGTTCTTGAACACATCCTGGACTTTGCTGATGGACTGGCCAATTGCAATCTTGCCGCCCAATTGCCGGCGCAGGTAGGGCGCGGCGGACAGGTGATCGGCGTGGGCGTGGGTTTCCAGCAGCCATTGCACCTTTAGGCCTCGTTCACGGACGAAGGCAATCACTTTGTCGGCCTGGGTCGTGTCGGTACGCCCCGAGGCCGGGTCGTAGTTGAGCACTGAATCGACGATGGCACAGGGGCTGCCGGGCGTTTCATAGACGACGTAGGTGTAGGTTGACGATGCCTCGTCCAGAAAGGATTGAATCAACGCGGGCATGACGGTGTCCTGGGTAGCTGATAGCAGCTTACATTCGAGGTGATTTCCACATAGGCTTGCGAGCTTAGTGAAACAAACGACCCGAAGCAAAGGATCGATTCTGAACGGGGCGTGACGCCAAACGGCAACGACCCTTGTGTGCATTGTTGAAATAAGAAAGGCCAGGACTATGAACGACCAACACTGGGGACCGACCATCAGTGGCGACATCGTGGTCATCGGCGGCGGCTCGGCAGGCATCGGCCTGCTGGCCAGCCTGCTCAAGCGCGACCCGCAACTCAATATCATCCTGATCGAACCCAGCGCCGAACATTACTACCAGCCCGCCTGGACCCTGGTGGGCGGCGGCGCCCATGACATCCGCAAGACCATGCGCCCCATGGCCCGGGTATTGCCCGATGGCGTGACCTGGGTGCAGGCGGCGGTCAGCCAGTTGCTGCCCGACGAACAGGCCCTGGTGCTCGACAGCGGCCAGCGCGTGACGTGGAACAACCTCGTCGTCTGCCCCGGCCTGCGCCTGGCCTGGGAGAAAATCGAAGGCCTGGAGCAGACCCTGGGCCACAACGGCGTTACCTCCAACTACAGCTACCAGCACGCGCCCTACACCTGGCAACTGGTGCAACAACTCAAGGGCGGCAAGGCGATCTTTACCCAGCCGGCCATGCCGATCAAATGCGCCGGCGCGCCGCAAAAGGCCATGTACCTGTCTTGCGATCATTGGCTCAAGCAGGGTGACCTGAACAACATCGACGTCGAATTCAACCTGGCCGGTGCCGCGCTGTTTGGTGTGGCGACCTTTGTGCCGCCGTTGATGAACTATGTCGAGAAATACGGCGCGCAGTTGGCCTTCAACTCCAACCTGATCAAGGTTGATGGCCCGGCGCGCAAGGCCTGGTTCGAGGTCAAGGACGCCGCAGGCAACATCAGCATCGAGGAGAAATCCTTCGACATGCTGCACGTCGTGCCGCCACAAGTGGCCCCGGATTTTATCCGCCACAGCCCACTGGCCGACGCCGCTGGCTGGTGCGAGGTCGACCCCCACAGCCTGCAACAGGTGCGTTACCCGCATATCTTCGCCCTGGGCGACGTGTGCTCCACCAGCAATGCCAAGACGGCTGCCGCGGTGCGCAAGCAAATCGTGGTGGTGGCCGAGAACCTGCTGGCCCTGCGCAAACAGGCGCCGTTGCCGCTCAAGTACGACGGTTATGGCTCCTGCCCACTGACGGTGGAGAAGGGCAAGGTGGTGCTGGCCGAGTTCGGTTATGGCGGCCGATTACTGCCGACCTTTGCCCTCGACCCGACGGTGGCGCGGCGTTCGGCGTGGTTCTTGAAGGCGACGCTGCTGCCGTGGTTCTACTGGAACGGCATGCTCAAGGGCCGCGAATGGCTGACCCGTCTGGCCAAGGTGGAGTGAGAGAACCCTATGCTGCTGGCAAGTTTTTTGGGTGTGTTGATGGGCCTGGTCATGGGGTTGACCGGGGCCGGGGGCGGGATTCTCGGTGTGCCGGCGTTGGTCCTGGGGCTGGGCTTGACCATGACCGAAGCGGCGCCGGTGTCGTTGTTTGCGGTCGGCGCGGCAGCGGCAGTTGGAGCGCTTGATGGCTTGCGCCATGGCCTGGTGCGTTACCGCGCGGCGCTGTTGATCGCGTTGCTCGGCGCGCTGTTTTCGCCGTTGGGGGTGTTTTTTGCCCATCAGTTGCCGGACAAGATCCTGATGGGCCTGTTCAGCGCGCTGATGGTGCTGGTGGCATGGCGCATGCTGCGGCGCGAGAAAGTCGAGGCCGGCCCCAGCGACCATGGCGCCGCGTCCTGGGGGCAAAAAAACTGCATGCTCGATCAGCAGACCGGGCGTTTTTCCTGGACCGCCAAATGCACCGCGACCCTGGCCGCCCTGGGCGCTGTAACCGGCGCAGTATCGGGCCTGCTGGGCGTAGGCGGCGGTTTTCTGATCGTGCCGGCGTTCAAGCAACTGACCGACGTGCAGATGCGCGGGATTGTCGCCACCTCGCTGATGGTGATCAGCCTGATCTCGCTGATTGGCGTGGTCGGTGCGTTCCATGCCGGGGTGGTGATCGACACCCTCGGCTGGGTATTTATTGGCGCCAGCATCGTCGGCATGCTTGCTGGCCGGCGCCTGGGCTCGCGGGTCCCGGCGCGGGCCCTGCAAATCGGTTTTGCCAGCCTGTGTGTCGTGGTGGCAGGCGGGATGTTGTTCAACGCCCTTTGACCCCAACCCCGCGCCTACTGGTGTAAGCCTTAAGTGGCGGGCCCTCGGCGCCCTCCAAAGCACCGCGCATCCCCCTCCAAGGCAGCGTTTAACCGCGCTGCCCGGCTTTCGATAATCGCCTCCGACACCCAGACCCCCGTCGCCGGAGCGCGCCATGCATAACAATAAGAACTTCCCCCGTCGTTTGTTGCCAGCCTTTATCGCCAGCCTCGGCTTGAGCTCGCTGGCCCAGGCCGAGATCGTGCTGTACGACAAGGACGAGACCACCTTCTCCACCGATGGCTATATCAACGCCTTCTACGTCAACAGCGACGTGGACCGTGCCGGCGAGCAGTACGACCGGCGCCAGTCGCGGGTGAAGATGGGGTTTTTGCCCAACTACCTGGGCTTCAACATGGGCAAGCAGGTCGATGACCTCAAGCTCGGCGCCCGTGCTTCGTTCTGGGTGACCATCAACGACAGTGAAACCAACGGCACTGACACCGCCATCGACGTGCGCCAGTTCTACGGCACCGTGGCCAACCCCGAGTGGGGCGAAGTGCTGATCGGCAAGGACTTCGGTCTGTTCGCCCGCTCCAACATCCTGCTCGACGAACTGCTCGCAGGTTACGGCCAGGTCAGCGACAGCCTGGGCCTGGTGGACGGCGGCGGGGTGTCGTTCGGCAACATCGGTAGCGGCTACCCGTACCCGTTCCCCACCTCGCAGATCACCTACCGCACCCCGGTAATGGAAGGCCTGCGGGTGGCCGTGGGCATCATGGACCCGGTCGACACCAACGACAGCAGCGCGCTGGGCAAGGCCTACCAGAAGAACCCGCGCACCGAGAGCGAGATCACCTACCAGTTCGACGTGGGCGGGGCGAAGATCTACAGCTGGCTCAACGGCAGCTACCAGACCTCGGACAACACCGACTCCAGCGTCGAGTCGGTGACCTCCAAGGGCCTGGGCTATGGCGTGCAGGCGAAGATGGGCGGCTTGTCGCTTACCGGTTCCGGCTTCCAGGCCAAGGGCATCAACCCCTTCTTTACCAACAACGCCGGGGAAGCCACCTTGCGCAATGTCGACAGCAACGGCTACCTGTTGCAGGGCTCCTACAAACTGGGCAAGAACCGCCTGGCGCTGTCCTACGGCAAGACCAAGGACGATGGCAACGGCGTGGTCGGCAGCGGTGCCGACTACCAAACCCGTGGCATTGCCCTGTTCCATGACATCAACGACAACCTGAAGCTGGTGGCCGAGTACAACCAGTTCGAAATCACCGGCCACGACACCAGTGCGCAGAATGAAGATACCGATACCTTTGCGGTGGGGGCGGTGCTGACCTGGTAATGACCTGGAATACGGTCAAACGTGTGGGAGCTGGCTTATGTGGGAGCTGGCTTGCCTGCGATGCTTGCGACTCGGTGGATCAGTTACACCGCGGTGATGCAATCGCAGGCAAGCCAGCTCCCACACAAAGCCTGTTCCCACAGAGATTCATCTGTTGCTCGGTGGCTCTCATCCCATCGAAGCCCCGACCCAGTACCCAAGTAGCATAGGTCGCCACCCCGCGCGTTCGTACACTTGAGCTTCAACGGGGAGATGACCATGCAGCAGGTGCACAGCGAAGGCGTAGTCACAGCCATGTCCCAGGCCAGCGAGGCGCGGCAGGTGGCCGATGAGCTGGCGCGCCAGTTGTTGCACCCGTACCTGGGTTTCGTGCTGTTCTTCTGCTCTGCCACCTACGACCTGCAAGCCCTCGGCCAGGCCCTGCAACACAGTTTCGGTGGTGTTCGTGTGGTGGGTTGCACCAGTGCCGGCGAGATCACACCCCAGGGGTACGGGCGCAATTGCGTGACGGCGGTGGGGTTTGACCACGCGCACTTTTCCATCGCCACCGAGCTGATCGACCAGGTCGAGCACTTCAGCCTGATCGACGCGCAACAAATGGTCGAACGCCTGGTGGGCGGCTGTCGCAGCAACACCCTGGCGCCGATCAAGGGCAACAGCTTTGCCCTGACCCTGCTCGATGGCCTGTCCAGCCGTGAAGAAATGGTCCTCGCCGCCCTGAGCGCGGCGCTTGGTGATATCCCCCATTTTGGCGGTTCGGCCGGCGATGACAACCACCTGACCCACACCCACGTGTATTTCGACGGCGCCTTTCACAGCGGCGCGGCGGTGGTGGTGCTGGTCAATACCTGGCTGGATTTCGAGGTGTTCACCACCCACCACATCCTGCCCTTGGCACAGAAGCTGGTGGTGACAGGGGCGGACAGCGCCTCGCGACGGGTCTTTGAATTGAACGCCGAACCTGCCGCCGAGGAATACGCGCGGCATATCGGCGTGGCCGTGGCGCAACTTGATCACCGGATCTTCGCCGCCCACCCGTTGGCGGTGCGCGTCAATGATCAGTACTACGTGCGGGCGATCCAGCAGGTCCACGACGACTTGAGCTTGAGTTTCTACTGCGCGGTGGAAAACGGCATCGTCCTCACCGCCATGACCCCGGGGCCGATCCTGCCCAACCTGCAGACCCTGTTCGACGGCCTGCAAGCGCGCCTTGGCGACTTGCTGCTGACCATTGGCTGCGACTGTTTCCTGCGGCGCCTGGAGCTCGAAGAGCACGGCGCCCTGGAGCCGATCGGCGCCTTTTTGCGCGAGCAACGGGTGATGGGGTTCAACACCTACGGAGAACAGTTCAATGGCATGCACATCAACCAGACCTTTACCGGGGTCGCCATTGCCCGTGGTCGAACCCCTGGACAGCGCTGAACTGCACGCGCAGATCCGCGCCCTGCAGCAGGACAATCGCAAGCTGGCGCGGATCAACGCCGCGCTGATCGAGCGCGTCGAGTCCGGCGCGACCCGTGGCAACGACCCCTATGCGGCGTTCCAGCATTCGGTGGTGCTGGCCGAGCAGGTGCGCGAACGTACCGATGCGCTCAACCAGGCGATGGCCGAACTCAAGGCCAGCAACCATCTGCTGCGCGAGGCGCGGCTGCGGGCGGAAACCGCGCACCAGCATTTGATCGATGCCATCGAGAGCATTTCCGATGCCTTTGTGCTGTTCGACCAACACCAGCACATCGTGTTGTTCAACAGCCGCTTCCAGGGATTTTGGAGCAATAGCCCGGTGCAGATTGTCGCGGGCATGGGCCTGCGCGAGGTCAAGCGGTTGATGACGGTCAACGGCCTGTTCACCGAAGAAGCCCATGGGCATGCCGATGAAACCCTGTTTTACCGCCTGGATAACGGCCGTTGGCTGCAAGTTAGCGAAAGGCCGACCCAGGACGGCGGGCGGGTGATTCTGTTTACCGACATCACCGACGTCAAACTGGCGGAAACCTTGCGCCGTGAACAGGCCGTCGCGCAGAAATCCCAGGAAAGCGAACGCTGGATCCGCCTGATCACTGACCATGTGCCGGCGTTGATTGCCTACCTCAATGCCGACCTGGTCTACGAGTTCACCAACAAGGTCTACGAGCAATGGTATTGCTGGGCGCAGGGCGCGATGCTCGGCAAAAGCCTGCGCCAGGCCCACAGCGAACAGCATTACCAGCGCCTGGAAGCCTACGTGGCGCAGGCGCTGGCTGGGGAGAGCGTGACCTTTGAGTTCGCCGAAACCAACATCAACCACCAGGAGCGCTACATGCTGCGCTCCTATGTGCCCAATCGCCTGGCCAGTGGCGAGGTGGTGGGGATCTTTGTGCTGATCCGCGACATCACCGAACGCCGGCGCACCGCCGAGGCCCTGCACCAGGCGTATCAGAACCTGGAGCTGCGGGTACGCGAGCGCACGGCCGAGCTGACCTCGCTCAACGACCAGCTGTTGCAGGAAATCGACGAGCGCCGCCGCGTGGAGTCGCGCCTGCGCGAAGCCAAGCTGGAAGCCGAGCAGGCCAACCTGTCGAAAACCAAGTTTCTGGCGGCGGTCAGCCATGACCTGCTGCAACCGCTGAATGCCGCCCGCCTGTTTACCGGGGCCTTGCTGGAACGCCGTGACCCGGTGGCCAACGAAACGTTGGTGCGCAACGTCAGCAATTCCCTGGAAGATGTGGAAAACCTGCTGGGCACCCTGGTGGATATTTCCAAGCTCGATGCCGGGGTGATCAAGGCCGATATCGCGCCATTTGCCTTGAGCGAACTGCTGGACAACCTCGCCGCCGAATACACCCAAGTGGCGCGCAGCGAAGGCTTGCAGCTGCACTTTATTGGCTGCTCGGCCCTGGTGCGCAGCGATATCCAGTTGCTTGCGCGGATCTTGCGCAACCTGTTGAGCAATGCCATTCGCTACACCTACGGCGGGCGCGTGGTGCTGGGTTGCCGGCGTGAGCATCAGCGTTTGTCGATCCAGGTCTGGGACACTGGTATGGGCATCGCCGAGGAGCGCCTGGAGGAGATTTTCCAGGAGTTCAAGCGCGGCGATGTGCAACGTCCCGACCAGGATCGCGGGCTGGGCCTGGGCCTGGCGATTGTGGAGAAAATCGCCAGGATTCTCGGGCATCGGATCAGCGTGCGCTCATGGCCGGGCCGGGGTTCGATGTTCAGTGTGGAGGTGCCGTTGAGCAGCACCGCACCCAGGGTCTTGCCTATGCCGGTGATGAGCGAGCCGATGCTCGAGCGCTTGCAGGGTGCGCGGGTGTGGGTGCTGGATAACGACGCGGCGATCTGCGCCGGCATGCGCACTTTACTGGAGGGTTGGGGCTGCCAGGTGGTGACGGCCTTGTCCGAGCAGGACCTGGCACGCCAGGTGGACAACTACCATGCCCAGGCGGACTTGCTGATTGCTGATTACCACCTGGATGACGAACAGAATGGCGTGGACGCGGTGGCCAGGATCAATGCGCGGCGGGCCAGTGCGATTCCGGCGATGATGATCACCGCCAACTATAGCAACGAGCTGAAACTGCAGATCCGCGAGCTGGGGCACACCTTGATGCACAAGCCGGTGCGGCCGATGAAACTCAAGACTGCCATGAGCCACCTCTTGGGCCGCCCCTGACACAATCTCGATCAAAAATGTGGGAGCGGGCTTGCTCGCGAATGCGGTGGGTCAGTCAATACATTCATTACTGACCCACCGCATTCGCGAGCAAGCCCGCTCCCACATTTTGATCTCAGTCGTCAGGAAAATCAGCGCCGCAGGTAGGAGCCGAAGTCGATATCTCCAGCGCTCAAGATCGCCTGCACCCGGTTATGTACATTCAACTTGCGCAGGATCGCCGACACATGGGCCTTCACCGTGGTCTCGGCAATTTCCAGGGTGTAGGCAATCTGCTTGTTCGACTCGCCCTTGGTCATGCGTTCCAGCACCAGCAGCTGTTTGCGCGTGAGGGCCTGGAGCAGTTCCGGGGCGAAGGCCGGGTTGTCGTGCATGCGCCGCTGGCCGGGGTTTTTCTGGGTGCGGATGATGTCCGGCGGCAGGTACACGTTGCCATTGAGGATCTGCTGGATCGCCTCGGTCATCTGCGCCCGTGGCGAGGACTTGGTGATAAAGCCGACCGCCCCGTAGGTAATGGCCTGCAGCACGATCTGCTTGTCCTGCTCGGCCGAGACGATCACCACCGGAATCGTCGGTGCTTCGTTGCGCAGGTTGATCAGGCCGTTGAGGCCGTGCATGCCGGGCATGTTCAGGTCCAGCAGGATCAGGTCGAGGTCGTCATGCTCCTGGGTCAGGGCCAGGGCGCTGTCCAGGTCGGCGGTTTCCATCACTTCGCTACCGGCAAAACCGTCGCTGATGACGTTATGGATCGCTTCGCGAAACAGCGGGTGATCGTCGGCAATCAGAATTTTATACATGGCCGTTCACCTTTTTATTGTGGTTTTTCAGGGGGCAAGCTCAAAGGGCTCAGGGTGTGCTGCGGCGACTGGCAGCTTGGCTGCCTCCCACGCGTCCAGGCCATCGCGATACCAATACACAGCGCTATAGCCCAAGGCATTGGCCCGTTTTACCGCGTTCCAACTCAACCAGCAATCTGAGCGGCAGTAGAACACCAACGGGTGTGCAAGGTTACCGCCGCTGTAGGTATACAGGTGGCGGGCAAAGTAGCTTTGCCATTCTGGCGTCAGCTCCCCATCGCCGGTATTGGCCAGCCAATGGCTGCCGGGCAGGTTGGCGTGGGGCTGGTCTTCGATGAACTGGCCGTGCAGCCATTGTCGGCGGTAGACGTCGATCAGCACCGGGCGCGGTTGTTGCGCCAGCAGCGCTTGCAGGGCAGGGGTGTCGACGATGGTCGCGCCCGGCAGGTGCGCAGGCGTGGGGCTGCGATAGAGGTTGATGCGGTAGCCGTCGCTGGAAAACAGCGCAGTGGGCGGCTGGGCAGCCGCCAGCAGCGGGGTCAGCGACAGCACGGCAACCAGGGTCAGTCGGGCGGGCAGCATGGCAGGTACGATCCTTATAGTTATGCGCCCATTACATGCCAGTCGCGCTGCCTTGGGAATGCGACGATAGACAGCAAAACCAGTACCAAAGTAGTAATTCACCGCGTGCCCGGGGGCTCTAGCATGCAAGGCAACGATCATCCCCGGGAGTTGTACGATCATGCGAATCCTCAAGGCGCTGCTCTTGCCGTTTTTGCTGATTGTCAGCCTGATCGGCGTGGACAAGCTCCACGGCCCGCGCCCGGCGCCGCTGCTGGTGATGCCGGCACATGCCTCATGAATATCCTGTTGGTCGACAAACACGCCGTGGTGCGCCTGGGCTACAGCAGCCTGTTGCGGGCGCGGCTACCGGGCGTGGAAGTGCGCGAGGCGGGCAGTGGCGAAGAGGCGCTGGCGCGGGTGCAGGAGGCGGTGCCGAACCTGGTGATCACCGGTTTTGGCCTGCCGGGCATCAGTGGCCTGGAGACCACCCGCCGCCTGCGCCAGCGCCTGCCGCAATTGCGCGTGCTGTTTTTCAGCCAGCATCAGGAACTGCCCCTGGTACGCCAGGCCCTGGAGGTCGGCGCTGCGGGTTACATCACCAAGGGCGCGACGCCTGCGGTGATGAACGAGGCGGTGCAGCGCATTCTCGACGGCCACACCTATATCGAACAGGCCCTGGCCACCGAGCTGGCCTATCACCCGGTCGATCACCGCCTGCAGGGCATGACCGCCCGCGAGTTGGAGATCTTCCTGATGCTCGCCAAGGGCACGCCCACCCGGGCTATTGCTGATCAACTGAGCATCAGCAGCAAGACCGTGTCCAATCACCTGACCTTGCTCAAGAGCAAATTGCAGGTCAGCTCCCATGCGGAGTTAGTGCATGTGGGGATTGATATGGGCGTGGTGCGGGCGGCGGGATAAATCGCACCTCTGTAGGCGCCGACAAGCCGGCGCCTACACAGGTTAACGGTCCCAAGTGGTGGGGCAGTCCTTGCAGCCCTCCATATTCGCATCCTGGAAGTTTGCATAGTGCTGGCGGGTGCCGGTGAGGGTGGCCTGTTCCAGATTGCTTTCACCGAACTTGGCTTCTTGCAGGTTGGCATCGCTGAGGTCCGCACCTTGCAGGTCGGCTTTGCTCAGCCAGGTCATTTCCAGGTCCGCGGCACGCAGGTTGGCCTTGTGCAGCTTGGCCCCCGACAGCCGCGCAAATTGCAGGTAGGCGGCGCTGAGGTTGGCGTTTTCGAACTGTGCACCCTGGGCGAACATGCCCCAGCCTTGCACGGCCATCAAGGTGGCACCGCTGAAATCCGCCAGGCGCAGGTTGGCTTGTTGCAGGCTGGCGCGGGTCAGGTTGGCGCCTTGCAGTTGGGCTTTTTCCAGGTTGGCCAGGTCGAGGTTGGCGTGGCGCAGGTCGGCCTCGCGCAGGTCGGCACCGGCCAGGTTCATTTTGCTCAAATCCTCGTTACGCAAGTTGGCGCCCTTGAGGTTGGCGCCGGGGCATTGGCTGTGGGGGGCGATGGTGCAGCCGTTGATGACCAGGGGTTGGTCGTCGCCATCGTCGGCGTAGGCCAGGGGGAGGGACAGCAGAAGTAAGAGGGGCAGGTAGTTCATGGCGGGGATCTCGTGGTGGCCGTTGGGGCGCGGAGCGCCCTGGGAAGCATTCCCACGCAGAGCGTGGGAACGATCATCAACGGGGGTTATTTTTGCGCGGTCTTGTTATCCCAGCTCGGGATCTTGAACACCCAGAATGACCCGCCTTGCGCCACCGGCTTGGTCAGCTCGGCCATGTCGCCGCCCCACAACGGCACCGCGCCGCCGTAGCCAACCGTCACGCCGATGTACTGCTCGCCGTCCTGTTCCCAGGTGATCGGCGGGGAGACGATGCCGCTGCCGGTCTGGAACTTCCACAGCTCCTTGCCGGTTTTCGCGTCGAAGGCCTTGAAGAAGCCATCGCCAGTGCCGGTGAACACCAGGTTGCCCTTGGTCGCCAGCACGCCGGCCCACAATGGCAGGGCTTCCTTGTGTTCCCATACCACCTTGCCGGTGGTCGGGTTCATCGCGCGCAGGGTGCCGACGTGGTCGTCATACATGCGCTTGATGCGGAACCCCATGCCCAGGTACGCCGAGCCCTTCTTGTAGTTGACCTCTTCGGTCCAGTATTCCTCTTTCCACTGGTTGCCCGGAATGTAGAACAGGCCGGTGTCCTGGCTGTAGGCCATGGGGTTCCAGTTCTTGCCACCGAGGAACGGCGGCGAGACTTCCACCGATTTGCCCTTGGTTTCACCCGGCAGCGGCTTGGCCGGACGCTGGCCTTCGTTTTCCACGGGGCGGCCGGTCTTCAGGTCGATATGGCTGGCCCAGGTGATGTTGTCGACAAACGGGAAGGCGTTCTGCAGCTTGCCGTTGTTGCGGTCGACCACGTAGAAGAAGCCGTTGCGGTCGGCGTGGCCGGTGGCCTTGACCACTTTGCCGTCCTTGTCCTTGTAGTCGAACAGCACCAGCTCGTTGTTGCCGGAGAAGTCCCAGGCATCGTTTGGCGTGTGCTGGTAGAACCACTTCACTTCGCCGGTGCTTGGATCGACACCCACTTGGCCGGAGGTGTAGAGGCTGTCGAAGTCGTGGGGGTTGCCGTCCTTGGAGGTGCGCGCCCAGGTGTTCCACGGCCCTGGGTTGCCGGCGCCGACGATGATGGTGTTGGTTTCGGCATCGAAACTGGCGCTCTGCCAAGGGGCGCCGCCGCCGTGGCTCCAGGCCTCGACCTTGCCGGTTTCGGTGGTTGGATCATCCGGCCAGGACGGTGCTTTCACATCGCCGGTGGTGGTGCTGTCCTTGCCATTGAGGCGGCCCATGTGGCCTTCGACAAACGGGCGCATCCACACTTCTTCGCCGGTGTCCGGGTCGCGGGCAAACAGCTGGCCGACCACGCCGAATTCATCACCGGAGCTGCCGTGGATCAGCAGGACCTTGCCGGTGACCTTGTCTTTGATCAGCACCGGGGCGCCGGTCATGGTGTAGCCGGCGGCGTGGTCGCCGAATTTCTTGTTCCACACCACTTTGCCGGTGTTTTTATCGAGGGCGATCAGGCGTGCATCGAGGGTGCCGAAGTAGATCTTGTCGCCAAAGATCGCCGCCCCGCGGTTGACCACGTCACAGCACGGGCGAATGTTGTCGGGCAGGCGGTGGTTGTAGGTCCACAGGCGCTTGCCGGTCTTGGCGTCGAGGGCGAATACCCGGGAGTAGGAGCCGGTGACATACACCACGCCGTCGTTGACGATGGCCTGGGATTCCTGGCCGCGTTGCTTCTCGTCACCGAACGAGTAGGACCAGGCCGGTGTGAGCTTGAAAACGTTCTTGTCGTTGACCTGGGCCAGGGGGCTCCAGCGCTGGGCGTTGGTGCCCATGCCGTATTGCAGCACGTCCTTGGTGGTCAGGTGGTCGTTGGCAATGTCTTCCCAGGTGACGTTGCGCGTCTGCTTGGCAGGTTCGGCAGCGGCGAAGCTCGCCGCACTCAAGGACAGGCTGCCGACCAGCAGGAAAGCCTGCACGGCAAGGCTCAGCGGCGAGAGGGCGGGTAGCGATCTTATTGTCATGGTTGCAGTTCCCAGTGGAGGTTTTGGCCTGCACAGGTTGCTGGCTGGATGGGGCACAGGGATACGGAAAATATCCCGGTGTAGCCGGGACAATTTCCCGAACCGCATCTGATTTAGCAGGGGCCCGCAAGCCTTACTACGAAGGGAGTAGAACCCGGCCACCAAAGCAGCATACGGGCCCTGGCGAGGCGTTCCTATGATGGTTGCCATAGCCTCTGTAGAGAGGTTTTGCGTGCAATCCTGAGGGGACAATAATGACAACAAAACGCAACGCCTTGCTGGTTGCCGGCCTGTTGGCCGGGGTGATCGGCGCAGGCTCCGCCTGGGCCCATGGCAACGTCACACCCACTGCCGTGGAAACCAAGGGACTGACGCCGGTCAAGGATGCCGGCGTGACGCTGGATGCGGACGGCTGGGCGGCGGTGAACCCATATCGCCAGTCGCCGGAACATGACAAGGCCGTGGAAGTCGGCGCCTCGGCCTATAACCAGAACTGCGCCGCGTGCCATGGCCTGGAAGCCAAGTCCGGCGGGATCGCGCCGGACCTGCGCATGCTCGATGAGGGCGATGCCGGGGACGAGTGGTTCGTCGAACGGGTGCGCCACGGTGCCGTGCGCGATGGCCGGGTGTACATGCCTAAAATGGCCGACTACCTGAGCCAGGAAGCCTTATGGGCGGTACGCACTTATCTTGATAGCGTGCACGTCGAGGAGTAAGCCATGGGCTGGCGCGCACGTTGGCTGTTGGCTTGTTGGTTGCCAGTGGCCGCCTACGGGATGGACCCCGGCAAAGACCCGGTGCCATCGGTGATGTGGAGCTATTTTCACCAGCAGTTGCTCGGCAATGCGCCGTTTGTCTTTGATGAGCGGGTCCAACTGCTGGCGCCGCCCTTTGCCGAAGATGCGCGGCAGGTGCCGCTGGAAATCGATGCCCGCGCCTTCAAGGGCGAGGTAGTGAAGATCATCGCCTGGGCCGAACTCAATCCACTGCCGAAAATCGTCGACTTCCAGCCGGGCGAGGGCGTGTTGCCCTGGCTGGCGATTCGTATCCGCATCGAACAGGCTACGCCGTTGCGCGCGGCCGTGTTGACCAAAGATGGCCTGTGGCATGTGGGCTCGACCCTGATCGACGCCGCCGGCGGTGGCTGCACCGCGCCCAGCGTGGTGCGCAGCCAGCCGGGTTGGGAAGAGCACCTGGGAGAAGTGTTGGGCGGTCGCTACCCGCGCGCGGATTTCAGCCGGCTGCGCCTGCAAGTGGCGCATCCGATGGACAATGGCATGGTCAGCGGCATCCCGGAGTTCTACATCAACCACGCCGAGCTGCGCGACGCCCAGGACCGGGTGTTGGCGCGCCTGGAGCTGTTCGCGGCGGTCAGCGAGAACCCCGACCTGGCGTTTGACCTGCAAGGAGCGGGGCCGGTGCGCCTACTGTTGCGCGACACCAGCGGCAGCGAGTTTTCCGGAGCCATCCCATGAAGTGGCTATGGCTGCTGTTGTTCGGCCTGAGCCTGCCCGCGCTGGCCGACCTCGACTACGCCCTCAAGCCCCGGCAGATCGCTGCCGACACCTGGCTGCTGGAAGGCAGCACCGACAATTTCGCCAGGGCCAACGGCGGCAATATCGTCAATACCGCCTTTATCGTGACCCAGGCCGGGGTAGTGGTTATCGACACCGGGCCGTCCCGGCGCTACGGCGAGGCGATGCGCCAGGCAATTGCCACGGTCACCGACAAACCGGTGATCCAGGTCTTGCTGACCCATCACCACCCCGACCATGTACTGGGCAACCAGGCGTTCAAGGATGTGCCCATCGGCGCGTTGGCAGGCACCACCACGCTGCTGCGCGAGCAGGGCGATGGCATGGCGGAAAATATGTACCGCATGGTCGGCGACTGGATGCGTGGCACTGAAGTGCTGCTGCCCAGCCAGACGCTGAGCCCCGGCGTGCAGACCTTTGGCGGGCACTCCTTGCGCCTGCTGAGCCTGAGCGGCCATACCGGCGCCGACCTGGCGATTTTCGACGAGACCAGCGGCGTGCTGTTTGCCGGCGACCTGGTGTTTTACCAGCGCGCCCTGACCACCCCCAATACCCCCGGCCTTGCAGTATGGCTGGCGGATATCGCCACCTTGCAAGGCCTGCCCTGCAAGCTCATCGTGCCCGGCCACGGCCCCGTGGCCAGCGACGCCCAGCCCTTTGCACAAATGCGTGACTACCTGGGCTGGCTCGACCAGCTCATGGCTACCGGTGCCGCCAACGGCAGTGCCATGGGCGAGATGATCCGCAGCCCCATCCCCGAACGTTTTGCGGCCATCAGCCTGAGCCGCTACGAACTGATCCGCAGTGTCAGCCACCTGTATCCGCGCTATGAACGCGCCCAGATGCAACGGATAGATCAATAACAACATCCCCCCGAAAGAGGCCTCATCATGATCTACGCACAACCTGGCACCCCCGGCGCCATCGTCACCTTCAAGCCACGCTACGGCAACTTTATCGGTGGCGAGTTTGTGGCCCCGGTCAACGGTGAATACTTCACCAACACCTCGCCGGTCACCGGCGAAGTGATTGCCCAGTTCCCGCGCTCCAGCGCCGCCGATATCGACAAGGCGCTGGACGCCGCGCATGCCGCCGCCGATGCCTGGGGCAAGACCTCGGCCCAGGATCGTTCCCTGGTACTGCTGAAAATTGCCGACCGTATCGAGCAGCACCTGGAAGTGTTGGCCGTGACCGAGACCTGGGACAACGGCAAGGCCGTGCGCGAGACCCTGAATGCCGACGTGCCATTGGCCGCCGACCACTTCCGTTATTTCGCTGGCTGCATCCGCGCCCAGGAGGGCGGCGCTGCCGAGATCAACGAACTGACCACCGCTTATCACTTCCACGAACCCCTGGGTGTGGTCGGGCAGATCATCCCGTGGAACTTCCCGTTGTTGATGGCCGCCTGGAAACTCGCACCGGCCCTGGCCGCTGGCAACTGCATCGTGCTCAAGCCGGCCGAGCAGACGCCGCTGTCGATCATGGTGTTTGCCGAGCTGATCGCCGACCTGTTGCCGGCCGGCGTGCTGAACATCGTCCAGGGCTTTGGCCGCGAAGCCGGCGAGGCTCTGGCCACCAGCAAGCGCATCGCCAAGATCGCCTTTACCGGCTCCACCCCGGTAGGCGCGCACATCATGCATGCGGCGGCCGAGAACATTATTCCGTCTACCGTCGAGCTGGGCGGCAAGTCGCCCAATATCTTCTTTGAAGACATCATGCAGGCGGAACCGGCCTTTATCGAGAAAGCCGCCGAGGGCCTGGTGCTGGCGTTCTTCAACCAGGGCGAGGTCTGCACCTGCCCGTCGCGGGCGCTGGTGCAGGAGTCGATCTACGAGCCGTTCATGGCCGAGGTCATGAAGAAGATCGTCAAGATCAAGCGCGGCAACCCGCTGGACACCGAAACCATGGTCGGCGCCCAGGCGTCCGAGCAGCAGTACGACAAGATCCTCTCGTACCTGACCATTGCCCAGGAAGAGGGCGCCGAACTGCTGGCCGGTGGCGCCGCCGAACACCTGGAGGGCGACCTGTCCAGCGGCTATTACATCCAGCCGACCCTGCTCAAGGGCCACAACAAAATGCGCGTGTTCCAGGAAGAAATCTTCGGCCCGGTGGTGGGCGTGACCACCTTCAAGGACGAAGCCGAAGCCCTGGCGATTGCCAACGACAGCGAATTTGGCCTCGGTGCCGGGCTGTGGACCCGCGACATCAACCGCGCCTACCGCATGGGCCGGGCGATCAAGGCCGGGCGCGTGTGGACCAACTGCTACCACCTGTACCCGGCGCACGCCGCGTTTGGCGGCTACAAAAAATCCGGCGTGGGCCGTGAGAACCACAAGATGATGCTCGACCATTACCAGCAGACCAAGAACCTGCTGGTGAGCTATGACATCAACCCGCTGGGGTTTTTCTGATCGCCTGATTGAACTGCCAGCTTCCACCCTTTGATGGGCAGATATCAGCCTCCCTGCTTGAAATGCAATCAAGTGTGGGAGCTGGCTTGTCGGATCGCTGCGATAGCGGTGTATCAGTCGATAAATGTATTGGCTGATACACCGTCATCGCAGGCAAGCCAGCTCCTACAGGGGAATGCAGCTTCGCGCTCTGGCTTTGCTGTTGCTCTGCTTTTGATCTGGCTTTTGATCTTGATCTCAGGCGCCCCGTCAAACCACGCTGGCCGCAGGCAGGTATTGCGCAGTGGGCACCCCGGCATGGATGCCGGGGTAGCCGCGACACGGCCAGGGATGGCCGATCGCGGCGGGCCCACGGAGCAATGCCTGACTGCGGGCATGCCGAGCCTAGGCGAGGCACCGAGTGGTGGGGCAAAAGCGCTTTGGTTACTTTCGCGCTCTTCGAAAGTGACCCGCCGTAAGGGCGGAACCAATAGCCGCCGTAACCGCAGCAACGGATATGTACACATACCCAATAACCAAAAAAAGCGAGTTGTGTAGATACCTATGCGGCGACCCGACAAGCCAGCTCCCACATTTGGATTGGATTTCAAGTCATAAAAAAAGGCGACCGTGTGAAGGTCGCCTTAGATCATTTTGCGTACTGCTTGCTCAACCCAGGCGGTACACCCTGCACATTTGTCTCTTCCCAGGGCCCATTCGGGCTGATGGAGCGGCTCCAGCCGTTGCTCCAGCGGTAATAGGTGCGCTGGCGGTAGAAGGTGTCCGGTTGTTCGTCCAGCACGTACACCTGCATCTTGCCGTCCCAGTGGCTGGCAGCGCCGGGGGGTGGGGCGAAGGTCGGGGACTTGCTCGGCAAGGGCTTGGCGGGGGCGGTGACCGGGCCGGAAGGTTTGGTTACCGGCTGGGTCGAGGGGCCCGACGGTGGAATGGTCGGGCCCGTAGGGGCAGGAGGTGGCCGATGGACCGCGCAAGCGCTCAAGCCCAAGACCAGGCTGAGCAGGGTGATACGAGCGATGGCGGTCATGGGGATTTCCTCGAAATTATTTATCCGGACTGTCGATGGTCAACTGCTGGGTCGCGGTGGTGCTGCTGGCCAGGGGTTGACTGCGGCCGATCCACTCGCCGGCAGTCGGTTGACCGGCCCGTGAGATGCGCGCAACCAGTTGGACTTCGGGAAAGTTGGACAGTTTCAACTGCGGCATCATCGCATCGGCATCGCCCAGTTCGACGGTCACCGGCAGGTCGGCCACGGTCACGCGCTTGGCGGCCAGTGGCGCCGGCGGGCCTGAAACGGCGCGGGCGAAGATGAATACGCTGTCAGTCGGCAGGGCGCGGGCTTTGACGTCGGCCGCCAGGTCCACGCGCACTTTCATCACTGCGGTCTTGGCCGTTGGCGCGACGGCAGCGCCGCCCTCTTTCAACTTCTCGGCCGCACGGTCGATGCCGCCTTGCAGCGCTGCGCGGGAGTTGTCTTTCTCCGGCAACAAGGCCAACAGACGATTCCAGTAGTCGATAGCTTCCTGGTAACGCTGCCCTTCAAAGGCGGCGATGCCCAGCAGGCCGAGGCTGGTGACTTCTTTCGGATCGAGCTTCAGCGCTTCGTCGGTCAAGGCATGAAGCTGCGGCGACCATTGTTTGTTGTTGGCAAAGTACTGCGCCTGGGCCCACTGCCCGAGCAATTCCGGCTGGCGGCCAGCCAGGGCCACGGCGCGCTCGAAGACCTTGGCCGCATCCGCCGAGCGGTCCTGGGCCATGTAGGCGCGCCCCAGGAAGTACAGGCCCTCGGCCGAATCCGGTTGCGCTGCCGCCGCCCGTTCCAGGCGCTGGGTCATGTCGGCAAGGGACACCGGCGGCTGGGCGAATTCGCGGGTCAGTTCAACCTTGTCGATGGCCCCGTAATGCAGGTACAGCCCCAGGCCCAACACCGGCACCAGCACCGCGGCCAGCAACGGCAGCGGCTTGCCCAGGCGCGATTCGCGGGGTTTTTCCACGCCTTCGGTATCGGCCAGCAATTCACGGGCGGCTTCGGCGCGGCCGGTATCGAGCTGCGCGGCGTTGAGCACGCCTTCGCTTTGTTGGGTTTGCAGTTCGGCGACACGTTCCTGATACAGCGCGACGTTCAGCGCGGTGCGGTCTTCTTCACGCTGGGCGCGACGTACGCGCAACACCGGGATCAGCAGGAAACTCAAGGCAACCAGGAGCAGCAGGCCAGCTGCGAGCCAGAAATCAATCATCAGTTTTTTTGTCCAGCAGTTGGTCGAGGCGTTGGCGCTCTTGGGCAGATAGCGCATCAGAACCATCGGTAGGCGCCGCACGGCGACGGCGGACGATCACGGCCATGACCACCAGGCCACCCAGCAACAGGGCAGCGGGGCCAAACCAGAGCAAGGCGGTCTTGCCGGTCAGCGCCGGCTTGTAGCGGACAAAATCACCGTAGCGATCGACCATGAAGTCGATGATCTGCTGGTTGTCCTTGCCCTCGCCCAGCATGCGGAAGATTTCCTTGCGCAGGTCGGCGGCAATCGGCGCGTTGGAATCGGCGATGTCCTGGTTCTGGCACTTGGGGCAGCGCAGCTCCTTGGTCAGCTCGCGAAAACGCTCGCGGTCGCCATCGCGGGCAAATTCATAGGTGTCGATGGCGGCATGGGCCACGCCCACCAGGCCCAGGGCCAGTACTGCGGCGGTCAACCAGCGCTTCATGGCTTGGCCTCATCCACCAGGGCCTGGTACTTGGCCGCCAGTTGTTCGCGCCAGACCACTTCGTCGATCACCCCGACGAACTTGTCGCGGATCACACCCTTGGCGTCGATAAAGAAGGTTTCCGGGGCACCGTAGACGCCGAGGTTCAGGCCCAGGTTGCCGTCTTCATCACGCACGTCCAACTGGTACGGGTTGTGGAACTCCGCGAGCCACTTCAGGGCCGCCGCATTGTCGTCCTTGTAGTTGATGCCGTAGATCACCACGCCATTCTCGGCCAGCTTGTTGAGCACCGGATGCTCTACGCGGCACGAGATGCACCAGGTGGCCCACACGTTGACCAGGGCCGGTTTGCCAATCAGGTCTGCCTGGGTCAGGGTTTTATCGCCCTGCACCGTGGGCAGCGAGAACGCCGGGAACGGCTTGCCGATCATCGCCGACGGCAGCTCGGCCGGGTCCAGATACAGGCCGCGATACAAAAACACCGCGACCAGCAGAAACAGCGCCAGCGGCAATACCATCAACCAACGCTTCATACCGCTGCTCCCTGCATGCCGAGGGCTTCACGCACCCGGCTCTTGACCTTGACCCGGTAACGCCGGTCCATCGCTGCCAGCAATCCGCCAAAACCGGTCAGCAGGCCGCCGAACCAGATCCAGCGCACAAACGGCTTGACGTGGACCCGCACGGCCCAGGCACCCTCGCCCAGGGGTTCGCCCAGGGCCACATACAGGTCACGGGTGAACCCGGCGTCGATCCCGGCTTCGGTCATCATCGAGCTTTGTACGGTGTACAGGCGTTTTTCCGGGTGCAGCACGGAAACCTGCTTGCCGTTGCGCAGCACACGCACGGTGCCTTTGTCGGAGGTGAAATTCGGCCCTTCGAAGTGCTTGGCGCCTTCAAAGACGAACTGGTAGCCGGCCAGGTCCATGGACTCGCCAGGGGCCAGGCGCAGGTCGCGCTCGGCGCTGTTCTGGCTGGACAACACCACGCCCAGGACGCACACGGCGATGCCGATGTGCGCGATCTGCATGCCCCAGTAACTGCGGGTCAGGGTTGGCAGGCCCTTGATCAGGCCCTTGTGCCGGGTCTTGTCGAAGATATCGCGCACACCGGCCAGCAACACCCAGGCCGCGAGCATGAAGGTGGCGAGCACTGCCCAGTTGAAGTCGCCGTAGGCAATCCCGGCAATCACCGACAAGGCGGCACTGCCCAGCAGCACTGGGATCAACATGCCCAGCAGCCATTTGACCGGGGTGTCTTTCCAGCGCACCAGCACGCCAATGGCCATCACCACCATCAGCAGGCCCATCAGCGGGATGAACAATGCGTTGAAGTACGGCGGGCCGACCGACAGCTTGGCGCCGGTCAGGGCATCGAGTACCAGGGGGTACAGGGTACCCAGCAGGATCATCGAGGCAGCAACGATCAACACCAGGTTGTTGCCCAGCAGCAGGGTTTCCCGCGACCACAGGTTGAAGCCCACGTGGCTCTTGACCACCGGTGCGCGCAGGGCGAACAGAGTCAGCGAGCCGCCCACCACGCAGAGCAGGAAGATCAGGATAAACACGCCGCGCTCAGGGTCGGCAGCGAATGCGTGCACCGAGGTCAGCACGCCGGAACGCACGAGGAACGTGCCCAGCAGGCTCAGGGAGAAGGCGGCAATGGCCAGCAACACGGTCCAGCTCTTGAACACGCCGCGTTTTTCGGTGACGGCCAGGGAGTGGATCAGTGCCGTGCCCACCAGCCAGGGCATGAAGGAGGCGTTTTCCACCGGGTCCCAGAACCACCAGCCGCCCCAGCCGAGTTCGTAATAGGCCCACCACGAGCCCAGGGTGATGCCGATGCCGAGGAAGGCCCAGGCGACGATGGTCCAGGGCCGCGACCAGCGCGCCCAGGCCGCGTCGAGGCGCCCGCCGAGCAAGGCGGCGATGGCAAAGGCGAAGGCCACGGAGAAGCCCACATAGCCCATGTAGAGCATCGGCGGGTGGACGATCAGGCCGATATCCTGCAGCAACGGGTTGAGGTCGCGACCGTCCATGGGAATCTGCGGCAGGATCCGCTCGAACGGGTTGGAGGTCATGATCAGGAACAGTAAAAAGCCGATGCTGATCATGCCCATCACCGCCAACACCCGCGCCAGCATGACTTGCGGCAACTGCCGGGAGAACACCGACACGGCAAAGGTCCAGCCGCCGAGGATCAGCGCCCACAGCAGCAGGGAGCCTTCGTGGGCACCCCACACGGCGCTGAACTTGTAGTACCAGGGCAAGGCGCTGTTGGAGTTACTGGCCACATAGGCGACGGAAAAATCGTCGGTCATGAAGGCATAGGTCAGGCAACCGAAGGCGAACGCCAGGAACGCGAACTGGCCCCAGGCGGCGGGTTGCGCCAGGCTCATCCACAGCCGGTCGCCGCGCCAGGCGCCCAGCAGCGGGACGATGGCCTGGACGATGGCAAAGCACAGGGCGAGGATCATCGCCAACTGGCCCAACTCGGGAATAAACAATGTAGAGGTCATCGCTTAACCCTCCTTGGCTGGGGTTGGCGCGGATTGGCCGCTGTCTTTGAGGGCCTTGGTCACTTCCGGCGGCATGTATTTTTCATCGTGCTTGGCCAGCACTTCATCGGCTACCACCACGCCCTGGGCGTTGATCTTGCCCAGGGCCACGATGCCCTGCCCTTCGCGAAACAGGTCCGGGAGGATGCCGCGGTAGGTGATGGTCACGGATTTGTTGAAGTCGGTGACCACGAAGGTCACGTCCAGGGAGTCGCCGGAGCGCTTCAGGGAGCCGGCCTCGACCATGCCACCGGCGCGGATCCGCGTGTCTTGCGGCGCCTCGCCATTGGCGATCTGGGTCGGGGTATAGAACAGGTTGATGTTCTGCTGCAAGGCGCTCAAGGCCAGGCCCACGGCAATGCCGACGCCCACCAGGATGGCAAGGATGATCAACAGACGCTTTCTACGCAGCGGATTCACTTATCGGTCTCCCGGCGCAGACGACGCGCCTCTTGTTGCAGGTAACGCTTGCGGGCCAGGATCGGCGCAACGACGTTGAGGGCCAGGACGGCCAGGCTGATGCCATAGGCGGTCCAGACGTACAGGCCGTGGTGGCCCATGGCGAGAAAATCACTGAAAGAGGCGAAACTCATCCACGGGCTCCCAGGCTGTTTTGCACTTCGACCTTGACCCAACTGGTACGGGCCTCACGCTTGAGCACTTCGAGGCGCATGCGCATCAGCAGCACCGCCCCGAAGAAGCAGTAGAAGCCCAGGACCATCAGCAGCAGCGGCGCCCACATTTCCACGGGCATCGCCGGTTTTTCGGTGAGGGTGAAAGTGGCGCCCTGATGCAGGGTGTTCCACCACTCCACCGAGTACTTGATGATCGGGATATTGATCACGCCGACAATCGCCAGCACCGCGCAGGCCTTGGCCGCGCTGTCACGATTGCTGATCGCGTTGCCCAGGGCAATCAGCCCGAAGTACAGAAACAGCAGGATCAACATGGACGTTAGTCGCGCATCCCAGACCCACCACGAACCCCAGGTCGGCTTGCCCCAGATCGCCCCGGTCAGCAGTGCAACCGCCGTCATCCACGCACCGATGGGCGCCGCGCATTGCAGGGCGACGTCGGCCAGCTTCATCTTCCACACCAGCCCGACAATGCCGCACACCGCCAGCATCACGTAGCAGGACTGGGCCAGCAGCGCGGCGGGCACGTGGATATAGATGATGCGAAAGCTGTTGCCCTGCTGGTAATCGGGCGGAGCGAAGGCCAGGCCCCAGACCAGGCCGATACCGATCAGCAGGAAGGCGGCGACGGCGAGCCAGGGCAGCATTTTGCCGCTGATGCCATAGAACCACTTGGGCGAGCCGAGCTTGTGAAACCAGGTCCAGTTCATTGCTGTTTCCATCACGGTTGCTTCTTGTCGTTGCAAGAAGCTTAGGGTCTTTACTGACGCAGTGAAAACACCGGGTCAGACCTCATTATTCGCCGACGCTGATTTTCAGGCCGGCCGCTATAGCAAAGGGTGTCAGGGTTACCGCCAGGGCGGTCAGGCTGCCAAGCCACAAGAGGTAACCGGTCGCCGGCATTCCCATGAGCGCGGCCTGCAAGGCGCCGCTGCCCAGGATCAACACCGGGATATACAAAGGCAAAATCAGCAAGGCCAGCAACAGCCCCCCACGTTTCAGGCCCACGGTCAGTGCCGCACCCACCGCCCCCAGCAGGCTCAGCACCGGGGTGCCAAGCAACAACGAGGCCAGCAATACCGGCAGGCATTCGGAAGGCAGTCCCAACATCATCGCCAGCAGCGGCGCGAGCAGGACCAGCGCCAGGCCGGAGAAGGCCCAGTGTGCCAGTACCTTGGCCAGTACCAGAAGAGGCAGGGGGTGCGACGAAAGGACCCACTGTTCAAGGGAACCATCTTCGAAATCACTGCGAAACAGCCCGTCCAGCGAGAGCAGGACGGACAAAAGGGCCGCGACCCACACCAGTCCCGGAGACAAGGTTTGCAACAGTTTAGTCTCGGGGCCGACCGCCAAAGGGAACAACGCGATGACAATCGCGAAGAACACCAGCGGGTTGGCCAACTCCGCCGGGCGGCGACACAGCAAGCGGGCTTCACGGGCGACCAACAGGGCAAACACACTCATACCGACCACCGGCCCAAGTCCAGGTCGCGGTAACCGGCAGGCATACGGGTCAAGGTGTGGTGGGTGGTGAGGACCACCATGCCGCCTTGCTCGCAATGCCGGGCCAGGTGTTCTTCGAGTTGCGCTACGCCCTGTTTGTCGAGGGCCGTGAAGGGTTCGTCGAGGATCCACAGCGGCGGGCCCTCCAGATACAGGCGGGCCAGGGCCACCCGGCGTTGTTGGCCGGCTGACAGGGTATGACAGGGGACGTCTTCGAAGCCCTTGAGGCCCACGGCGGCCAGGGCCTGCCAGATAGATGCGCGCGGGGCCGGATGATGCAGGGCGCTGAGCCAACTGAGGTTTTCTTCGGCCGTCAGCACATCCTTGATCCCGGCGGCGTGGCCGATCCACACCAGGTTGCGCGCCAGCTCCGTGCGTTGTTCGTGCAGTGGCTTGCCGTTAAGGCGCACCTGGCCTGCCGTCGGCTGCATCAACCCGGCCAGCAGGCGCAGCAAACTGGTCTTGCCGCTGCCGTTGGGCCCACTGATCTGCACCATATCGCCGCCCGCCAGACGCAGTTCGAGGTGTTCGAACAGCATCCGCAGGTCTCGCTCACAGGCAAGCGCAACGGCTTCAAGTAGTGGACTGGTCACAAGATCGCGGGCCTTTACGGTTCAAGTCGGCGGCGGAACGGCCGTTAAAGAGATGCACAATAACTGCATTGGCGGCCTGTTTTAGAGAGCTGGATCAATCAGTTGTGATGTTTTTGACACGCTCTTTGCAGACGGGCGGCATTATACATGCGATGCCCTACTCTAAAGAGGGCAATTTCCTTGAGACGGCGGCCACGATGACCGGTGACATCAACCTTCCAACCCTGCCCCCAGCCCCGGCCACCGGGCCCAGGCCTGCGCCTGCGGTGGGTGAACTGCTGAAACTGCTGGAGCCTCAGGCAGGGTTGATCGACGCCGGAAAAACCGTGAACGCCGAGGTGCTGGCGCTCAAGCAAGGCGGTGAAGCCTTTCAGCTATTGCTCAAGCTGACCCTCGAAGGTGGCCGGCAAACCCTGGTGCAGGCCGCCAGCAGCCAGCCGCTGCCCCTGGGCAGCAACGTGGCGGTGAGCCAGACGGCGTCGGGCGACCTGGCGATCAGCCTGCAACAGGCGCTCAGCGCCAATGTCGCGGCCCTGACCCGCATCGACACCACTCAATTGCCGGTGGGCAGCTTGCTGCAAGCCAAGGTGCTGACCTCGCAGATGCTACCCCAGGGCGCCGGGCAGCCGGCGCTGTACCGCTCGCTGGTGTCGGTGCTCAACAGCGCCCTGAGTGGCACCACCCTGACCCTGGAAAGCCCGCAGCCGCTACGCGTCGCCAGCTTGTTGAGTGCCGTGGTGCAAGGCGCGCAGACCCTGGATTTCGTGCCCCTGAGCGGGCTGCGCGATCAACTGGCGGTCAGCCAGCAACTGGCCGCCCAGCAAAGCCGCCAGGGCTCGCTGGAGGGCCTGCTCAATGCCTTGAAGAACCTGCCCGATGACACCTCGGCGCAGTTGCGCGCCGCCGTCGACCGCTTGCAGGCCGGGCTGCCGGATGTGGCGCAGGTCAGCAATCCCAAGGTGCTGGCACAACTGCTGTACAACAGCGGCGTATTCCTCGAAGCCAAGCTGCTGGCCGGGCAAAACCCGCAAGTGCCGCCGCTGGATATGAAGGGCAGCCTGCTGCGCCTGGTCAACGAATTGCTACCCGCCCTGCCCGCCAGCACCAACCTCAATGCAATCCTGGCCGCCAATACCCTGGCGCAGATGCTGCCCAGTTTTGTCCGCAGCCCGCTGGGCACCCTCGGCCAAGTGGGCGCCCGCACCGCGCCGGGCGGCTTCCCATTGCCAGAGCGCCTGCTGCAGCGCCTGGACGGTGAAAACAGCCTGGAAAACCTGTTGCGCCTGGCCGCCGGCGCCATCTCACGCTTGCAGAGCCATCAACTGTCGAGCCTGGAACAAAGCGGCACCACCGCCGATGGCCGCCTGCAAACCACCTGGCAACTGGAAATCCCCATGCGCACCTTGCAAGACATCGTGCCGCTGCAGGTCAAGTTCCAGCGCGAAGAACCGCCGCCGGACAAGGACGAGCCGGAGCGCAAGATCGAACGCGATGCGAAAAAGATGCTGTGGCGCGTGGAGCTGGCCTTCGACATGGAGCCCCTGGGCCCGTTGCAGGTCCAGGCACAATTGAGCCAGGGCAAACTGTCCAGCCAGTTGTGGGCCACCCGCCCGTTCACCGCCAGCCTGATCGAAAGCCACCTGGGCAGCCTGCGCGAACGCCTGGTGTCATCGGGCCTCAACGTCGGCGACCTCGACTGCCACCTCGGCACCCCACCCCGTGGGCCGAAGACCGGGCTGGAACAACGCTGGGTGGATGAAACCGCATGAAGAGCCCCAACCCACCGCGCCAGGCCATCGCCCTCAAATACGACGGCAAAGCCGCCCCCGCCCTGACCGCCAAAGGTGACGACGCCCTGGCCGAAGCCATCCTGAAATTGGCTCGGGAACATGAAGTCCCGATTTATGAAAATGCCGAACTGGTGAAATTACTGGCGCGCATGGAACTGGGCGACAGCATCCCCGAAGAGTTGTACCGCACCATCGCCGAGATTATTGCGTTTGCCTGGACGCTCAAAGGCAAGTTCCCGGCGGGGTATGACCCCAATGCCGAGCCGGTGGAGCGGGATGTGACGGCGCGCGGGGATGATTACTGACGTTTCAGGGATGCACACAGATCAAAAAATGTGGGAGCGGGCTTGCTCGCGAAAGCGGTGGGTTAGTCGGTACATGTATTGGCTGACACCCCGCTATCGCGGGCAAGCCCGCTCCTACATGGGAACTGCGCCAGACGCTGGCAGTGGGGACGACAAAAAACAAGTGTAGGAGCTGGCTTGCCTGCGATAACGGTGGACCAGTCGCTACTGCCTTGGCTGACACACCGCTATCGCGGGCAAGCCCGCTCCCACATGGGAATTGCGGTGGGCGCTGGCAGTGGGGACGACAAAAAACAAGTGTAGGAGCTGGCTTGCCAGCGATGGCGGTGTGTCAGTCGGTATATGTATTGACTGATCCACCGCTTTCGCGAGCAAGCCCGCTCCCACATTTGAATCGGTACAGGCTCAGCTTTTGTGCAATTTGCTCATCAACTGTGCCTCGGCCTGGGTCAGGCCGCAGGATTGGGTCAGTTCGTCCACCGTGGCGCCCATGCCCACCAGCTTGGCCGCCTGGGCAAAGGATAGGTTGGCCGGGTCGCGCTGTTCCAGCGCCGACAGCTTGTCGGGCAACGGTGCAACGATCGAGCGCAGTTCGTGCACGTCCTCCCCTACCCGCACCGCGCTTTGCTGGTAGTTGTCCACGCGCTTGGCCATCTCGCGCAGGCGCTGGTCGCGCACGGCGTCGCGCTCGGCCTGTTGCAGGGCCGATTCGCGTTGCTGGCGCATATGGCGCAACAACACCACCACGGTCCCGACCCACAGCAGGGCCAGGACGATTACCGCTACCTCAAGCATCAATCAGATGTTCTCCAGGTCCGACCACTCTTCTTCACTCATCATCTTGTCCAGCTCAACCAGAATCAGCAGCTCGCCGTTCTTGTTGCACACGCCCTGGATAAACTTGGCCGACTCCTCGTTGCCGACATTCGGCGCCGTCTCGACTTCCGACTGGCGCAGGTAAACCACCTCGGCCACGCTGTCGACCATGATCCCGACCACTTGCTTGTCGGCCTCGATGATGACGATCCGCGTGTTGTCGTTGACTTCAGTCGGCATCAGGCCAAAGCGCTGGCGGGTGTCGATCACGGTCACGACGTTGCCGCGCAGGTTGATGATGCCCAGCACGTAGCTCGGCGCACCCGGCACTGGCGCGATTTCGGTGTAGCGCAGCACTTCCTGCACGCGCATCACGTTGATGCCGTAGGACTCGTTGTCCAGTTTGAAGGTCACCCATTGCAGAATCGGATCATCCAAACCCTGTGCGGACGCTGACGACTTGTTCATACCCCTGACCCCTTCAAATACCGTTGATAACGGCGTGTGTTCTTCTTTGGCAGCACCGTGGCGCTGCGCCTCTTATCAAGTACGTTTGTTACCTGGCAGATCTTTTACCGCACCGCTGGCAATCAGCTCCGCCAATTCGGCGACATCCAGCAGCGCGCACATGTGTTCGATCACGGTGCCCGCCAGCCATGGCCGCTGGCCACGGTGGCTGCGCCATTTGATTTCGTTGGGGTCCAGGCGCAGCGAACGGCTGACTTGATGCACCGCCAGCCCCCATTCGTAGCCCTGCACCGAGATCACGTATTGCAGGCCCTGGCGAAAATCATCGCGATAGCGGTCGGGCATCACCCAGCGCGCGGTATCCAGCACCTTGAGGTTGCCGGCCTGGCTCGGCAGGATCCCGAGGAACCACTCCGGCTGGCCGAACAACGGCGTCAATTCCTGGCCCTCCAGGGAGTAGATCGACCCCAGGCACACCAGCGGCACCGCCAGCGTCAACCCGGCCACATCGAACAGCAGGCATTCGAACGACTCGGCCGCCCACGCTGGCCGGCCATCGGTTTCCACCGGTGGCGGGGTAATGCTCGGCGGTCGATGCACTTCGGCCACCGGCGGCACCAGCGCCAAGGGTGCAGGCGCTTGCACAACCGGGGCAACGACCGGCACCACCAACGCATCACGGGCCTGCTCTTCGAGGACCGCCAGTTGAAACTCGTCCAGGCCAGCCTCAGCCTCGACCACAGGCACCGCCAGCACTTCATCCAGCACCAGGATCGGCTCGGGCAGCAGCTCCTCGGTCGCATCCTGCAGCAGTGCATCCAGGTAGGACTGCAGCGCCAGTTGCGGCCGGGTCTTGATATCGACAGGACGACTCATCTGTATGCCCACGCGCACGCACCGTTGACCGTGTATTCAAAGGTTATCGGCCTGCCCGCACGCGGACTTGAATCAAAAGTCCGTGAGATCAGGCAAAACCCATCGCGGGCAAGCCACGCAACTAGAGAGTTGGTCATTTCATGCCACCTGCGCCACAAGTTGCTGGGCCAGCAGATGCTTGAGCAAGGCGCGGTACGCCAGCACGCCACGGCTCTTGCCATCGAATTGCGAGGGCGCGAGGCCGGCGCGGCTGGCGTCACGCAGGCGCGTGTCCACCGGGATATAGCCTTGCCAGATGGTTTCGGGGTAGGCATCGCGCAGTACGCGCAGGGTGCCGAGGGAGGCCTGGGTGCGACGGTCAAACAGGGTCGGCACGATGCTGAACGGCAACGCCTGTTTGCGCGAACGGTTGATCATGGTCAGGGTGCTGACCATGCGCTCCAGGCCCTTGACCGCCAGGTGCTCGGTTTGCACCGGGATCACCAGTTGCTGGCTGGCCGCCAGGGCATTGACCATCAGCACGCCGAGCAATGGCGGGCTGTCGATGATGGCGTAGTCGAAGTCCTGCCACAGTTGCGCCAGGCTCTTGGCGATCACCAGGCCCAGGCCACTTTGCCCCGGCGACTGGCGCTCGAGGGTGGCCAGGGCGGTGCTGGAGGGCAACAGGGAAATCTTCTCGTTGCTGGTGGGCAACAGCAGTTGCCCGGGCAAGCCTGTGGGGACGCTGCCCTTGTGCAGGAACAGGTCGAAGCAGCTGTGTTCCAGCGCATCCGGGTCGTAGCCGAAATAACTGGTCATCGAGCCGTGGGGATCCAGGTCGACAATGACCACGCGCTTGCCCGCCTCGGCCAGCAGGCCGGCTAAGGCGATGGAGGTGGTGGTCTTGCCGACCCCACCTTTTTGATTGGCAACTGCCCAGACTCTCATTCGGATTGTTCCTCCCGGCAGGCACTGGCTCGACCGAGAAATAGCACGAGGTTATAGAGCCGGTGACGGAGAATTGACGGCACTCCCGCGTTCCGGCGGCTTTACGGGCGTCGGTGCAGTTTGTGTGCCAGCCCGCTTCATTGCTGCATCAGGTTGTGCATTGGCCGCACCGGTGGCGGTCAGGCTGCGCCGCACATCGAGGTTGCGCGACACCACCAACACCACCCGCCGATTGCGCGCGCGGCCTTCGGCCGTCGCATTATTGGCCACCGGCTGGAATTCGCCATAGCCCACCGACGCCAGGCGCCCAGGGTTGACCCCCTGCATGGCCAGCATGCGCACGATGCTCGCCGAGCGCGCCGACGACAACTCCCAATTGGTGGGAAATTGCGCGGTATGGATCGGCTGGTCATCGGTAAAGCCTTCGACGTGGATCGGGTTGTCGAAGGGCTTCAAGATGGCCGCCACCTTGTCGATGATGCTGAAGGCAATATCGCTGGGCAGCGCGTCGGCACTGGCAAACAGCAGGCTGGAGTTGAGCTCGATCTCCACCCACAGCTCGTTGCCGCGAATAGTCATCTGGTTGGAGCTGATCAGGTCGCCAAACGCCGCGCTGATATCGTCGGCGATGCTCTTGAGCGGGTCGCTGCCGCCACTGATGCCGGCGTCGGTCTCGTCGCTGTCCTTGACCAACGGTTTGGCCGGGGTGGTGGTCTTGGGCCGCTCGTCGCCAATGGGGATTGGCTTGAGCGCCCGGTCCGAGTCGGTAAATACCCCTACCAGGGCTTCGGAGATGACCTTGTACTTGCCTTCGTTGATCGAGGAAATGGAGTACATCACCACGAAAAAGGCGAACAGCAAGGTGATGAAGTCGGCGTAGGACACCAGCCAGCGTTCATGGTTGACGTGCTCTTCAGGCTCGCGGCGGCGACGGCTCACAGGCAATACCCCCCATCAATCCATGAAGCCCTGAAGCTTCAATTCGATGGACCGCGGGTTCTCGCCCTCGGCAATCGACAGGATGCCTTCGAGCAGCATTTCCCGGTAACGGGACTGGCGCATGGCAATGGATTTGAGCTTGCTGGCAATCGGTAGCAGCAACAGGTTGGCACTGGCCACGCCATAGATGGTGGCGACGAACGCCACAGCGATGCCGCTGCCCAATTGCGAAGGGTCGGCCAGGTTGCCCATCACGTGGATCAAGCCCATGACCGCACCGATGATGCCGATGGTCGGCGCGTAGCCGCCCATGCTTTCAAAGACTTTGGCCGCGTTGATATCACGGCTTTCCTGGGTGTAGAAGTCCACTTCAAGGATGCTGCGGATGGCTTCCGGCTCCGCGCCGTCGACCAGCAGTTGCAGGCCTTTGCGCGCGTAGCTGTCGGGCTCGGCATCGGCCACGCCTTCAAGGCCCAGCAAGCCTTCCTTGCGCGCGGTAAGGCTCCAGTTGACCACGCGGTCGATGCCGCCGGCCAAATCCACGCGCGGCGGGAAAATGATCCACACCAGGATCTGCATCGCCCGCTTGAACGAGCTCAGGGGCGATTGCAACAGCGCCGCGCCGACGGTGCCGCCGATCACGATCAACGCTGCCGGGCCGTTGGCCAGGGCGCCAAGATGGCCGCCTTCCAGGTAGTTGCCGCCAATAATGGCGACAAACGCCAGAAGAATCCCAACCAGGCTCAACACATCCATCAGTGACAGGCCTCCACCAGATGCTTGCCGATGTCATCCAGGCTGTAGACCGCGTCGGCCAGGTCGGCCTTGACGATGGCCATGGGCATGCCATAGATCACGCAGCTGGCTTCATCCTGGGCCCAGATCGAGCTGCCGCCCTGCTTGAGCAGGCGTGCGCCTTCGCGACCGTCGGCGCCCATGCCGGTGAGGACCACCGCCAGAACTTTGTCGCCGTAGGACTTGGCCGCCGAACCGAAGGTGATATCCACGCACGGCTTGTAGTTCAGACGCTCGTCACCCGGCAGGATTTTCACCGCGCCGCGACCGTCGACCATCATTTGCTTGCCACCTGGGGCCAGCAACGCCAGGCCCGGACGCAGGATGTCGCCGTCTTCGGCTTCCTTGACGCTGATGCGACACAGCTTGTCCAGGCGCTCGGCAAAGGCCTTGGTGAATGCGGCGGGCATGTGCTGGATGAGCACGATGGGCGCGGGGAAGTTGGCCGGCAACTGGGTCAAGACCCGCTGCAAGGCCACCGGGCCGCCGGTGGAGGTCCCGATCGCCACCAGTTTGTAGGCCTTGCGCTTGGGCGCAGGCGACGCCGGACTCGGCGCCGCTGTGCGCGCCGGGGCCACGGCAGGCCGTGCCACCGGGGCTGGGGCCGGGCGCCCGAAACTGCTGCTGGTCGGTGCCGGCGCCGCTACCGGGGCGGGAGCCACCGGCGCGCGGAAGCTGCTGCGGTTGCTGCGCGAGATGCTGTGCACCTTCTCGCAGAGCATCTGCTTGACCTTTTCCGGGTTGCGCGAGATGTCTTCAAAATTCTTCGGCAGGAAGTCCACGGCGCCAGCGTCCAGCGCGTCGAGGGTCACCCGGGCGCCTTCGTGGGTCAGCGACGAGAACATCAAGACCGGGGTCGGGCAACGCTGCATGATGTGGCGCACGGCGGTGATGCCATCCATCATCGGCATCTCGTAGTCCATGGTGATCACGTCCGGCTTCAATGCCAGGGCCTGATCAATCGCCTCTTTGCCGTTGGTGGCCGTTCCGACCACCTGGATGTTGGAATCCGCTGAAAGAATTTCCGAGACGCGGCGGCGGAAGAAACCCGAATCGTCCACCACCAGAACCTTGACTACCATAACCACTCCGTTAGGCCGGGCGAGGGACAACCGCCCTGCCCGGGCCGAATCAAATACGCCGTGCGGCGTAACGCTTGAGCATGCTCGGAACATCGAGAATCAGCGCGATCCGACCGTCACCGGTAATGGTCGCACCCGACATGCCTGGCGTTCCTTGCAGCATCTTGCCCAATGGCTTGATGACCACTTCTTCCTGGCCAACCAGTTGATCGACGACAAAGCCGATACGCTGGGTGCCCACGGACAGGATCACCACGTGGCCTTCGCGCTGCTCTTCATGAGCGGCGGACGCCACCAGCCAACGCTTGAGGTAGAACAGCGGCAGGGCCTTGTCCCGCACAATCACCACTTCCTGACCATCGACCACATTGGTGCGCGACAGGTCGAGGTGGAAGATTTCGTTGACGTTGACCAGCGGGAAGGCGAACGCCTGGTTGCCCAGCATCACCATCAGGGTCGGCATGATCGCCAGGGTCAACGGCACCTTGATGACGATCTTCGAGCCCTGGCCCTTGGTCGAGTAGATATTGATCGAGCCGTTGAGCTGGCTGATCTTGGTCTTCACCACGTCCATGCCCACGCCACGGCCGGACACGTCGGAAATCTCGGTCTTGGTCGAGAAGCCCGGGGCAAAAATCAGGTTGTAGCACTCAGTGTCGGTGAGGCGGTCGGCGGCGTCCTTGTCCATGACGCCGCGCTTGACCGCGATACCGCGCAGGATATTGGAGTCCATGCCTTTGCCGTCATCGGTGATCGACAGCAGGATATGGTCGCCTTCCTGTTCGGCGGCCAGGATCACTTTGCCCAGGCGCGGCTTGCCGCTGGCTTCGCGCTCTTCGGGGGTTTCCACACCGTGGTCGACCGCGTTGCGCACCAAGTGGACCAGCGGGTCGGCCAGGGCCTCGACAAGGTTTTTGTCGAGGTCGGTTTCTTCGCCCACCAGTTCCAGGGCGATCTCTTTCTTCAACTGCCGGGCCAAGTCACGGACCAGGCGCGGGAAGCGCCCGAAAACCTTCTTGATCGGCTGCATGCGCGTCTTCATCACCGCGGTCTGCAGGTCGGCAGTGACCACGTCGAGGTTCGACACGGCCTTTTGCATGGCTTCGTCGCCGCTGTTCAGGCCCAGGCGCACCAGGCGGTTACGCACCAGCACCAGTTCGCCGACCATGTTCATGATGTCGTCCAGGCGCGCGGTATCGACCCGCACGGTGGTTTCGGCTTCACTGGCCGGGGCTTTCTCGGCAGCTGCCGGCGCGCGGGCTGGCGCCGGGGCGGCGGCACGGGCCGGAGCCGGTACAGCAGCCTTGGCGGCAGCGGGTGCCGGCTTGGCCACCGCTGCGGTGGCGGTGGCTGCGGCGCCAGGCGCTACTTCGGAGAACTTGCCCTTGCCGTGCAATTCGTCGAGCAGGGATTCAAATTCATGGTCGGTGATCAGGCCATCCGCCGCCGGTGCCGCAGCAGCAGGCGTGGCAGCGGCAGGTGCAACCGCCGCAGCGACTGCCGGCAGGGCATCGGCGGCAAACGAGCCTTTGCCGTGCAACTGATCCAGCAGTGCTTCAAATTCGTCGTCGGTAATGTCGGTGCTGGCCGCTGGCGCTGCCGGCTCCACAGGCGCCGGTGTGGCTGCCACGGCGTCCGGGGCGAACTGGCCCTTGCCGTGCAACTGGTCGAGCAATGACTCGAACTCGGCGTCGGTGATGTCTTCGCTGGTCGGCACCATGGCCGGCGCAGCCGCTGCCGGTGCTTGTGCCTCGGCCTTGACGGCATTGAGGGAGTCCAGCAGTTGTTCGAATTCGCTGTCGGTAACGTCGGGCTCAGCCACCGGCTCAGGCGCCGCCTCAACCACCGGGGCGGCAGATACAGCGGCAGGCTCTGCCAGGCGCGCCAGGGCGGCCAGCAGTTCAGGGGTGGCAGCCGTAATCGGTGCGCGTTCGCGCACTTCATTGAACATGCCGTTGACCGCGTCCAGGGCTTCGAGGATCACGTCCATCAATTCCGAATCAACGTGACGCTCACCCTTGCGCAGGATGTCGAACACGTTTTCGGCGATGTGGCAGCACTCCACCAGCTCATGGAGCTGGAGGAAGCCGGCGCCCCCTTTTACAGTGTGAAAACCGCGAAAAATTGCATTGAGCAGGTTCGCATCATCCGGTCGGCTTTCCAGCTCGACCAGTTGCTCGGACAACTGCTCTAGAATTTCGCCGGCCTCTACAAGGAAATCCTGAAGGATTTCTTCATCGGCGCCGAAGCTCATATTGCGTGCTCCTTAGAAGCCTAAACTGGACAGCAAATCGTCTACGTCATCTTGACCTGACATAACGTCTTCACGTTTATCGGCATGAATCTGCGGACCTTCACCCTTGGCGAGGTGTTTTTGTGGATCTTTTTCCGAGAGGATCGCTTCGCGGTCGTGTTCGATGCCGGCAAAACGGTCGACCTGACCGGCCATCAGCACCAGTTTGAGCAGGTTGCTTTCCACTTCGGTGACCAGCAGGGTCACGCGCTTGATCACCTGGCCGGTCAGGTCCTGGTAGTCCTGGGCCAGCAGGATGTCATTGAGGTTGCTGGAAACCGTGCGGTTTTCCTGCTCGCTGCGTGACAGGAAACCCTCGACCCGGCGCGCCAGCTCGCGAAATTCTTCAGCACCCACTTCGCGCCGCATGAAGCGACCCCAATCAGCGCTCAACGCCTTGGCCTCATTGGCCATGCCGTTCACCAGGGGTGTGGCGTTTTCCACCAGGTCCATGGTGCGATTGGCTGCCGCCTCAGTCAGCCTGACCACGTAGGACAGGCGTTCGGTGGCATCGGTGATCTGCGAGATTTCCTCGGCCTGGGGCATGTGCGGGTCGATCTGGAAATTGACGATCGCACTGTGCAACTCACGGGTGAGCTTGCCCACTTCCTGATACAGGCCGCGGTCGCGGGTCTGGTTGAGCTCATGGATCAACTGCACTGCGTCGCCGAACTGGCCTTTTTCCAGGCTTTCGACGAGTTGGTGAGCATGTTTTTTCAGGGTCGACTCAAAGTCGGCCTGCGATGATTCTTTATGCTCCATAGCTCCCCCGTGGCAGCATCAATGACCGATGCGTTCGAAGATTTTTTCAATCTTCTCTTTCAAGGCCAGTGCAGTGAATGGCTTGACCACGTAGCCGTTGACCCCGGCCTGGGCGGCTTCGATGATCTGTTCACGCTTGGCTTCAGCGGTCACCATCAGCACAGGCAGGCTGCGCAGCTTTTCATCAGCGCGCACGTGGCGCAGCAGATCGATACCGGTCATGCCAGGCATGTTCCAGTCGGTTACCAGAAAGTCGATGCTCCCGCTGTTGAGGATCGGAATCGCCGTAATGCCGTCATCCGCCTCGACCGTGTTAGTGAACCCAAGGTCACGCAACAGGTTTTTTATGATCCGCCGCATCGTTGAGAAGTCATCAACGATGAGGATTTTCATGTTCTTGTCCAATTCGACCTCCAAGCAGTCTTAAACGCGTCCAGCACCTGGGCGCGCCATATCATTCAACAGGCATTACACAAAAAGGACTGCTGGGGCACATCACGGGCCGCTCCCGCCAGGCTTGCGCCGTGGCGGTTATCGTTCGCACTGTCCCCACACTGCCTGTCAGCGCGCTCGCCACTCTCCCAAACGCCCCCGCAAGCGGGCCGCGCATTGGCTATGTAGCTGGCTGACCCGCGATTCGCTGACCCCCAGGACCTCACCGATTTCCTTGAGGTTCAGCTCTTCGTCGTAGTACAGCGCCAACACCAGCCGCTCACGTTCCGGCAGATTGGCAATCGCCTCTGCCAGGGCGCCCTGGAAGCGTTCATCTTCCAGGTCGCGTGAAGGCTCCTGGTGAGCGCTCGCGCCATCCTCGTGCAGCCCTTCATGTTCGCCGTCCTGCAGCAGGTCGTCGAAACTGAACAGGCGGCTGCCCAAGGTATCGTTCAAAATCCCGTAGTAATCGTCGAGACTCAATTGGAGTTCGGCCGCAACTTCGTGATCTTTAGCGTCGCGACCGGTTTTTGCTTCAATTGAGCGAATTGCGTCACTCACCATCCGGGTATTGCGGTGGACCGAACGCGGCGCCCAATCACCTTTACGCACTTCATCGAGCATCGCGCCACGGATACGGATACCCGCATACGTCTCGAAACTCGCACCCTTGCTCGCGTCGTACTTGGTCGACACTTCGAGCAGGCCGATCATCCCCGCCTGGATCAGGTCTTCGACCTGGACACTGGCGGGCAGGCGTGCCAGCAGGTGGTAGGCAATGCGCTTGACCAGGGGCGCATAGCGCTCGATCAATTCGCCCTGGCTGTCACGCGCTGATTTTTTGTAAAGGTTGTAGCCGCTGGCTGTCATAGCACCGGTCCCGCACTCGTCTGATGCACCAATCGCTCGACGAAAAACTCCAGATGCCCCCGGGGATTGGCGGGCAGTGGCCAGGTATCGACCTTCTGAGCAATTGCCTTGAACGCCAACGCGCATTTCGAACGAGGGAACGCTTCATAGACTGCACGCTGCTTTTGCACAGCCTTGCGCACACACTCGTCATAGGGAACTGCGCCGACGTATTGTAAGGCGACATCGAGGAAGCGATCCGTGACCTTGGTCAACTTGGCGAACAGGTTGCGCCCTTCTTGCGGGCTCTGGGCCATGTTGGCAAGCACGCGGAAGCGGTTCATGCCGTAGTCGCGGTTGAGCAGTTTGATCAGGGCGTAGGCGTCGGTGATCGAGGTGGGTTCGTCGCAGACCACCAGCAATACTTCTTGCGCGGCGCGCACGAAGCTGACCACGGACTCGCCGATCCCGGCGGCAGTGTCGATCACCAGCACGTCGAGGTTGTCGCCGATATCACTGAAGGCCTGGATCAGGCCGGCGTGCTGCGCCGGGCTCAGATGCACCATGCTCTGGGTGCCGGAGGCGGCCGGGACGATGCGAATCCCCCCAGGCCCCTGCAACAGCACGTCGCGCAGCTCACAGCGGCCTTCAATGACATCGGCCAGGGTATGTTTGGGCGTCAGTCCCAGCAGAACGTCAACGTTCGCCAGGCCCAGGTCGGCATCCAGCAGCATGACGCGGCGGCCAAGCTCTGCCAGGGCCAGGGACAAATTCACTGACACGTTAGTTTTCCCGACGCCACCTTTGCCGCCGGTCACCGCGATCACCTGTACGGGATGCATGCTGCCCATGTTCTTTCTTTACCTTGTCTTGCTTAGCCGCAGGCTACATAGGGTGGCCGCGGTAGCAGACCATCGATGTAGGTACATTGCACTGTGTTGCATGTTGCCGTTCAGCCGACCCGCTTGGCTGGGTTGTGATAGAGGTCGGCGAACATATCCGCCATCGCCTCTTCACTGGGTTCGTCCTGCATTTGCACACTGACCGCGCGGCTGACCAACTGATGACGGCGCGGCAGATGCAAGTCATCCGGGATCCGCGGCCCGTCGGTCAGGTAGGCGACCGGTAATTCATGGCTGATGGCAAGGCTCAACACTTCGCCCAGGCTTGCGGTTTCATCCAGCTTAGTCAGGATGCAACCGGCCAGCCCACAACGTTTGTAGCTGTGGTACGCAGCAGTCAGAACCTGTTTCTGGCTGGTTGTTGCAAGTACCAGGTAATTTTTCGACTTGATCCCGCGCCCGGCCAGGCTTTCCAGTTGCATGCGCAATGCCGGGTCGCTGGCTTGCAGGCCGGCGGTATCGATCAGCACCACGCGCTTGCGCAGCAGCGGGTCGAGGGCGTTGGCCAGGGACTGGCCCGGGTCGACGTGGGTCACCGGCACATTGAGGATCCGGCCCAGGGTCTTGAGCTGTTCCTGGGCACCGATGCGGTAGCTGTCCATGCTCACCAGCGCAATGTTATGGGCGCCGTACTTGAGGACATAACGGGCGGCCAGCTTGGCCAGGGTGGTGGTCTTGCCCATGCCGGCAGGGCCGACCATGGCAATCACGCCACCTTCTTCAAGGGGTTCGATTTCCGGGGTCTGGATCATCCGCGCCAGGTGCGCCAGCAACATGCGCCAGGCCTGGCGAGGCTCTTCTATGCCGGTGGTCAATTCCAGCAAGTCGCGCGACAACGGGCCGGACAGGCCAATGCGTTGCAGGCGGCGCCAGAGGTTGGCCTGTTGCGGCTTGCTGCCTTGCAACTGGTTCCAGGCCAGCGAGCCCAACTGCACTTCCAGCAATTCACGCAGGCCATTGAGCTCAAAACGCATCGAGTCGAACACGCGCTGGTCAACCGCAGCGGCCGGTGCTGGCGCGGCGGGACGTGGCGGCTCGACAAAAGTCGGTTCGACGAGTGGCTCGGCCGCCGTCAGCGGCAGGCCGGCAAACAATTGGCGATTGGTGGTCGCATCGCTGTCGCCACGCATGCTCAGCTCGGCCTGGGCCGAGACAATACGCGAGGCGGTCTTGCGCAACTCGTCTTCGAGTTCCATGTTCGGCACGCGCGGCGCCAAGGCCTGGGGTTTGTAATCCAGGGCAGCCGTCAGCTCGACACCGCCGGCAATGCGACGGTTACCGATAATAGCCGCGTCGGCGCCCAGTTCATCACGAACCAGCTTCATGGCCTGACGCATATCGGCGGCGAAAAAACGCTTTACTTGCATAACCCACTACCTCAGCCGTTGGGCCCTACTGTCGCGACGATAGTCACTTGCTTATTGTCAGGAATTTCCTGGTAAGCCAAAACGTGCAAATTCGGTACTGCCAGGCGTCCAAACCGCGACAACATCGCTCGGACGGGGCCTGCCACCAGCAGAATCACCGGTTGGCCCTGCATTTCCTGGCGCTGTGCGGCGTCAATCAACGAACGCTGCAGCTTTTCAGCCATGCTTGGCTCCAGCAGGACGCCCTCTTCCTGGCCCTGCCCTGCCTTCTGGATACTATTGAGCAATATTTGTTCCAACCTTGGTTCCAAGGTGATGACAGGCAGCTCAGAGTCAAGCCCTACAATGCTTTGGACGATGGCGCGCGACAAACCGACGCGCACCGCAGCCACCAGCGCGGCAGTATCTTGACTCTTGGCGGCATTGTTGGCGATAGCCTCGGCAATGCTGCGAATGTCCCGCACCGGCACCTGTTCGGCCAACAGCGCTTGCAGCACCTTGAGCAGTTGCGACAGCGACAACACCCCCGGCACCAGCTCTTCGGCCAGCTTTGGCGAGGCCTTGGCCAGCAATTGCATGAGTTGCTGGACTTCTTCGTGGCCAATCAACTCGTGGGAGTGCTTGTACAGAATCTGGTTGAGGTGGGTCGCCACCACCGTGCTGGCATCGACCACGGTGTAGCCCAGGGACTGCGCCTGGCTGCGCTGGCTGACTTCGATCCACACCGCGTCCAGGCCAAAAGCCGGATCTTTGGCGGTTATGCCGCTGAGGGTGCCGAAGACCTGGCCGGGGTTGATCGCCAGTTCGCGGTCGGGGTAGATCTCGGCTTCGGCCAGGGTCACGCCCATCAGCGTCAGGCGGTAGGCACTGGGGGCCAGGTCGAGGTTGTCGCGGATATGTACGGTGGGCATCAAAAAGCCCAGGTCCTGGGACAGCTTCTTGCGCACGCCCTTGATCCGCGCCAGCAACTGGCCGCCCTGGTTGCGGTCCACCAGGGGGATCAGGCGGTAGCCGACTTCCAGGCCGATCATGTCGATGGGGGTCACGTCATCCCAGCCCAACTCCTTGGTTTCCTGGGCGCGGGCCGGCGACGGCAGCAGGTCTTGCTGGCGCTCCACCTCTTTCAAGGCCTGGACCTTGATGGTGTTCTGCTTTTTCCAGAACAGGTACGCCCCGCCGGCGGCCAGCGCGGCCATGGTCAGGAACGAGAAATGCGGCATGCCCGGCACAATGCCCATGATCGCCATGATGCCGGCCGCCACGGCCAGGGCCTTGGGTGAGGCGAACATCTGGCGGTTGATCTGCTTGCCCATGTCTTCGGAGCCGGACGCACGGGTGACCATGATCGCCGCAGCTGTCGATAACAACAGTGATGGCAATTGCGCCACCAAACCGTCACCAATGGTCAACAGGGCGTAAACCTTGCCCGCATCGCCAAAGGTCATGCCGTGCTGGAAGATACCGACCGCCATGCCGCCGATCAGGTTGATAAACAGAATCAGCAGGCCGGCAATGGCGTCGCCGCGCACGAACTTGCTGGCACCGTCCATGGAGCCATAGAACTCGGCTTCCTGGGCCACTTCCGAGCGGCGGGCCTTGGCCTGGTTCTGGTCGATCAGGCCGGCGTTGAGGTCGGCGTCGATCGCCATTTGCTTGCCGGGCATGGCGTCGAGGGTAAAACGCGCGCTGACCTCGGAAATCCGCCCGGCGCCCTTGGTCACCACCACGAAGTTGATGATCATCAGGATCGCAAACACCACGATACCGACCACGTAGTTACCGCCGATCACCACCTCGCCGAAGGCCTGGATCACCTTGCCGGCGGCGGCGTGGCCGTCCTGGCCGTGCAGCATCACCACCCGCGTGGAGGCCACGTTAAGGGCCAGGCGCAGCAGCGTGGCAACCAGCAAAATGGTGGGGAAGACCGCAAAGTCCAAAGGCCGCAGCGCGTACACGCAAACCAGCAGCACGACGATAGACAGGGCAATGTTGAAGGTGAAGAACACGTCCAGCAGGAACGGCGGCATCGGCAACATCATCATTGCCAGCATGACCAACAGCAACAACGGCACACCCAGATTGCCTCGCGAGAGGTCCGTCAGAGTGCCACGGGCTGTGTTGAACATATTAGAGCGATCCACCGGTATTCCTCGTCACCTTGAAGCAAACTTTTGACGCCGAGAGGCGTCCTGAAGGCGGTATTGCAAGAAGCCTTCCAACTTTTGCTTCAGGGACGAGATCGTTCCCACGCAGGCGCGTGGGAACGATCATCAGAGTGGACGCACGTTTGATGCCTGCTTGCCTTTCGGACCCTCTACAACCTCATATTCCACCTTCTGGCCCTCCGCCAGCGACTTGAAGCCGTTGCTTTGAATGCTCGAGAAGTGCACAAACAGGTCCTCTCCTCCGGCGTCTTGCGTGATGAATCCAAAGCCCTTTGAATCGTTAAACCACTTCACCGTACCCGTTGCCATTGCCCTTCTCCCACATCAGTGCCTGTTCCCGGTCTATCAAAGCGCCCTGCACGGGGGCTGGCTACTGTCAAAGTTGACAGGTCGGAAGGGAGTTGGACGAACGGTAAACACCTGTTCCGACGCCATCGCGGGCCAGCCTGGCTCCCACATTGGAATGCGATCAAATGTGGGAGCCGGGCTTGCCCGCGATGACGTCGAAAGAGGCAGCAGAAGACTCAAGAATCGCGCCGCAAATCCGGCGGAATCGGCAAGTCCTTGAGCGGATCCGGGCGTTTGCCCTTGCCCGCGCGGTATTGGCGAATCTGGTAGACATAGGCCAGCACCTGGGCCACCGCCAGGTACAACCCGGCCGGGATCTCGTGATCGAGATCGGTGGAATAGAAGATCGAACGCGCCAGCGCCGGCGATTCCAACAGCAGGATGTCGTTGGCCTGGGCGATTTCGCGGATTTTCAAGGCAGTGAAGTCGCTACCCTTGGCCAGCAACAGCGGCGCGCCGCCCTTCTCGGCGTCGTATTTGAGCGCCACGGCGTAGTGGGTCGGGTTGGTGATGACCACATCGGCATCCGGCACCGAAGCCATCATCTTGCGCTGGGACATGTCGCGTTGCAGTTGCCGGATACGCTGCTTCACTTCCGGCCGACCTTCCTGGTCCTTGTGCTCGTCGCGCACTTCCTGCTTGGTCATCAGCAGTTTCTTGTGGCTTTCCCACAGCTGGATCGGCGCATCCACTGCGGCAATCAGGATCAGGCCGCAGGCCATCCACAATGCGCTCCAGCCCACCAACTGCACGCTGTGGATGATCGCCAGCTCCAGCGGTTCATGGGCGATGCGCAGCAAGTCGTCGATATCTGACTTCAACACCACCAGCGCCACGAACAGGATGATAAAAAATTTCGCCAGGGCCTTGAGCAGCTCTACCACAGCCTTGGCGGAGAACATGCGCTTGATCCCCGCACCGGGGTTCATCCGACTGAATTTAGGCGCCAGGCTGCCAGCCGCAAACAGCCAGCCACCCAGGGAAATCGGCCCGATGATCGCCGCCAGGAGCAAGGTGATCAGCACCGGCTGCGCGGCCAGGATCGCGATCTTCCCCGAGTGCAGCAGGTAGATGCCCATGGCGCGCGGGTCCAGCAGCACATCCCGGGGCAGGGAGAAGTTGTGCTTCATGATCTCCATCAAGTCCTGGGCCAGGCCGCCGCCGTAGATCAGCAGGCCACCGGCACCGGCGAGCATCACCGCCAGGGTGTTGAGCTCTTTGGAGCGGGCAATCTCGCCCTTTTCCCGGGAGTCCTTTTTACGTTTCTCCGTGGGGTCTTCTGTCTTGTCCTGACCACTCTCGCTTTCGGCCATGGCTTAGCGCGCCCGTGCCAGATCACGTAAGAACTGCAAGGCGTCACTGGCCAGCGGTTGATACTGATTGAGAATGTCGGCCAGGCCGATCCAGAAAATCCCCAGGCCCAACACCAGGGTCAGCGGGAAACCAATGGCGAAGATATTCAACTGCGGCGCGGCGCGGGTCATCACACCGAAGGCAATGTTGACCACCAGCAACGCGGTGATCGCCGGCAGTACCAGCAGCAACGCCGCGCCCAGCACCCAACTGAGGCGGCCGACCACTTCCCAGAAGTGATTGACGATCAGCCCCTCGCCCACCGGCAAGGTGGTGAAGCTCTCGGTGAGGATCTCAAACGCCACCAGATGGCCGTTCATGGCCAAAAACAGCAAGGTCACCAGCATGGTCAGGAACTGCCCGATCACCGCCACCGACACGCCGTTGGTGGGGTCGACCATGGACGCGAAGCCCATGCCCATCTGGATCGAGACGATTTGCCCGGCAATCACGAAGGCCTGGAAGAACAGGGTCAGGGAGAAGCCCATCAAGGCACCGATCAGGATCTGTTCGGCAATCAGCAGCAGCGCACTGAGGTCCAGGGCGTTGACCGGCGGCATCGCCGGCAGCGTCGGCACGATGACCACGGTAATCGCCACCGTGAAAAACAGGCGTACGCGCTTGGGCACCAGGGTCGTGCCGATCACCGGCATGGTCATCAGCAACGCGCCCACACGAAACAGCGGCAGGATGAACGCGGCCACCCAGGTGCTGATCTGGGTGTCGGTCAATGCCAGCAAGGACTGCATCAGGTCAGCCGATCAACTGCGGAATACTGCCGTACAGCTGCAGGATGTATTCCATGAAGGTCTGCACCAGCCAGGGGCCGGCCACGATCAGCGTGACCAGCATCACCAGCAAGCGCGGGAGGAAGCTCAGGGTCTGTTCGTTGATCTGCGTGGCAGCCTGGAACATCGCCACCAGCAAACCCACCAACAGGCTGGGCACCACCAGCACGGCGACCATCAGGGTGGTCAGCCACAATGCTTCACGAAACAGGTCGACGGCGACTTCCGGGGTCATGGCGCTATACCCCTCCGAAACTGCCGGCCAGGGTGCCGATAATCAACGCCCAACCGTCCACCAGGACAAACAGCATGATCTTGAACGGCAACGAAATGATCAGCGGCGACAGCATCATCATACCCATGGCCATCAGCACACTGGCCACCACCAGGTCGATGATCAGGAACGGGATAAAGATCATGAACCCGATCTGGAACGCGGTCTTGAGCTCCGAGGTGACGAACGCCGGCACCAGGATCGTCAGCGGCGCCTGGTCCGGGCTGGCGATATCGGTGCGCTTGGACAGGCGTACAAACAGTTCCAGGTCACTGGAACGGGTCTGCGACAGCATAAAATCCTTGATCGGGCCCTGGGCCTTTTCCACCGCATCCTGGGCGCTCATTTTCTCCGCCAGGTAGGGTTGCAGGGCTTGCTGGTTCACCTTGTCGAACACCGGCGCCATGATAAACAGCGTCAGAAACAGCGCCATGCCGGTAAGGATCTGGTTCGACGGGGTCTGCTGCAGGCCCAGGGCCTGGCGCAGAATCGAGAACACGATAATGATCCGGGTGAAGCTGGTCATCAGCATGACGAACGCCGGGATAAAGCTCAGCGCGGTCATGATCAGCAGGATCTGCAGACTGACCGAATACTCCTGGGCCCCGGCCGCGTTAGTGCCCAGGGTGATCGCCGGGATCGACAACGGGTCGGCGCCGAACGCCAGGGGCGCGGCCAGCAACAGCATGAGCGCCAATAGAACGCGCATTACTTCTTATCCTTCTGGTCCTTGCCCATCAGCTCCATCAGGCGCTGGGCGAACTCCGGTGTGGCGGCCTCGGTCTGGGCCACGCTCACCGGATGCTTGAGCACGTGCAACGGGGTAATCCGGCCAGGGGTGAGGCCTAGCAGGATCTGTTCCTCGCCCACCTGCACCAGCACCAGGCGATCACGCGGCCCCAGGGCCCGCGACCCCACCAGCTCGATGACCTGGGCATGGCCCGGGCCAATGCGCTGTACCCGGCGCAACAACCAGGCGAGGGCAAAGATCAACCCCACCACCAGCAACAGGCCGAGCACCAACTGAGTCAGTTGCCCAGTTACGCTGCCGCCGCCGGCCGGCGCGGCGACCTGGGCCACCGGTTCAGCCGCGAAGACGCCCAGCGGCAGCGCCCACAACAGTCCCAGCAAGCGGCGACTCATCTCAGCGCAGCTTCTTGATACGTTCGCTGGGGCTGATCACGTCAGTCAGGCGGATGCCGAACTTCTCGTTGACCACCACCACTTCGCCATGGGCGATCAGCGTGCCGTTGACCAGCACATCCAGCGGCTCGCCAGCCAGGCGATCAAGCTCGATCACCGAACCCTGGTTGAGTTGCAACAGGTTGCGGATGTTGATTTCGGTGCTGCCCACTTCCATGGAAATCGACACCGGGATATCGAGGATCACGTCCAGGTTGGGCCCATCGAGCGATACGGGCTCATGGTTCTTCGGCACGCTGCCAAACTCTTCCATGGGCAGGCGGTTACCCACCGGCGCAGTGGCGGCGTCGGCCGCCAGCAAGGCGTCGATATCGTCCTGGCCTGCATCGCCAGTCTCTTCCAGGGCAGCCGCCCATTCGTCAGCCAGGGCCTGGTCTTCGGCGGAAGTGTTTTCGTGTTCGGTAGCCATTACATGTCCTCGGCGCAGCAAAAATCATCAATTAGGGGATGCATCAGCGACGGTTGATCGGCTCAACCACTTGCAACGCCAGGTTCCCTTTGTGGGAGCCGAGCTTGACCTTGAACGACGGCACGCCATTGGCGCGCATGATCAATTCGTCCGGCAGTTCGACGGGAATCACATCCCCCGGCTGCATGTGCAAAATATCGCGCAGGCGCAACTGGCGGCGCGCCACGGTGGCACTCAGCGGCACATCGACATCCAGCAAGTCTTCGCGCAGGGCCTTGACCCAGCGTTCGTCCTGGTCGTCGAGGTCGGACTGGAAGCCGGCGTCGAGCATCTCGCGCACCGGCTCGATCATCGAGTACGGCATGGTCACGTGCAGGTCGCCGCCGCCGCCATCGAGTTCGATATGGAAGGTGGAGACCACAATGGCTTCGCTGGGCCCGACGATGTTGGCCATGGCCGGGTTCACTTCCGAGTTGATGTACTCGAAATTGACTTCCATGATCGCCTGCCAGGCTTCCTTCAAGTCGATAAAGGCCTGCTCCAGCACCATGCGCACGACGCGCAACTCGGTGGGGGTGAACTCGCGGCCTTCGATCTTGGCGTGACGGCCGTCGCCGCCGAAGAAGTTGTCCACCAGCTTGAACACCAACTTGGCGTCGAGGATGAACAAGGCGGTGCCGCGCAACGGCTTGATCTTGACCAGGTTCAGGCTGGTGGGCACGTACAGCGAATGCACGTACTCGCCAAACTTCATCACCTGCACGCCGCCCACCGCCACGTCCGCCGAGCGGCGCAGCATGTTGAACATGCTGATCCGGGTGTAGCGGGCAAAACGCTCGTTGATCATCTCCAGGGTCGGCATGCGTCCACGGACGATGCGATCCTGGCTGGTCAGGTCATAACTTTTGACGCTGCCGGGCTCGGCAGCCATTTCGGTCTGTACCAGACCATCGTCGACACCATGCAACAGGGCGTCGATTTCATCCTGGGACAGCAGGTCTTGCACGGCCATGTCGTGATCCTACTGCAATACGAAATTAGTGAAGAGCGCCTGCTCGACCACGACTTTGCCCAGTTCTTTCTGGGCCACTTCCTGCACGCTGGCCGTGACCTTCTGGCGCAGCATTTCCTGGCCCACGGGGGTGGCCAGGCTATCGAAACTCTGCCCGGAGAACAGCATCACCAGGTTGTTGCGGATCACCGGCATATGCACCTTGAGCGCATCGAGGTCCGCCTGGTTGCGCGCCAGCAGGGAAATACTCACCTGCAGGTAGCGCTGGCGACCGTTCTGGTTGTAGTTGGCGACAAAGGCCGGGAGCATCTGCTCGAAAATTGCCGGTTGCTTGACGTTGCTGGCAGTCTCGGCCGCAGGTACCGGCTTGCTCTGGGCACTGTGCATAAAGTACCAGGTAGCCCCCACCGACACGCCGATGGCCAGTAACAAGGCCACGACAATCAGCAGGATCATCTTGAGCTTGCCCTTGCCTGCTGCAGGTGCTGTTGCTGCGTCGTCACTCTTCGCCATGCCAATAATCCGTCACTATTCGGGGTTTCATAGATCCACGGGAAGGCAAGAGCAAGTGTTATGCCAGAGTTGTCTGCGGTGAGGGGGAACGCGTCAATGTAGGAGCTGGCTTGCCTGCGATAGCGGTGTATCAGGCGCGAACTATGTCGCTGACACACCGCTATCGCAGGCAAGCCAGCTCCCACATTTTGATCGGCGCCAGTTTCAGGTCAGGCGTAGTAGTCCACGGCGCTGGAGCCGATGACGGACTGGGCTATCGGTGCCGCCACTTCGGTGACTTCGCCAGCCAGGCCCGTATCATGCCCGTCGCTGTGTCCGCCACTGCCGCTGACACCCCGCGCCTGGTTCTGCTGTTGTTCCTGGCCCTGGCCCTGCCAGCCACGGGACTGGTCGGACACGTTCACGTCGACCTGGCCCATGCCCTGCTGGGCGAACATCTCCCGCAGGCGCCCGGACTGGCTTTCCAGGGCCTCGCGCACGGCGGCATGGCCGCTCATGAAGTTCACCTGGGCCTGCTGATCGGCCGTCATGTTCACGCGGATATCCAGGCGCCCCAGCTCGGCAGGCTGCAATTGGATATCGGCAGACTTGAGGTTGGCGCTGGACAGGTACATGACCCGGTTCACCACTTCCTCGGTCCAGCCGCCCTGGTGCATGGCCAGTGGCTGGTTATTCAGTGGCAAGGCGTTGGCGGTCTTGGGCGTGGCAGCCTGGGTCAGGGCGGCCAGGCGATTGGCGAAGTCATCGACGCGGGTGTCGCTGCTCGCGCCCTTCAAGTCCTTGAGGCCGTCTTCGAGCAGGCCGCTAAAGGCCTTTTCGCCACCCTGGTCGGTGCTGTCCTTGGCCGCCTGCTGGTCGACCATGGCCGCCAGGCCGTTGCTGAAGTTCTGCGCGGCGGTAGGTTCGGCCTGGGTTGGCAGGTTCTTTTGCGTAGCCTGGCTGCTGGCGGACACATGACCGCCCTGCTCCATCGCCAGGCGCACAGCCGGCAATGAGTCCAGCGGGTCGGCTTCCGGGTCGAAGGCAGGTGCAACTTCTTCAGTGACCGGCGGCGTGGTCAGCAGCGGCGTGGCGACTTCCTCCACCACGGCGGTCTGAACCGCTACCGGTGCGGGTGTCACGGCCGCGATCAAGGCCGGATCGACCACCCCATCGACCGCTAGCGGCTGGGCTTGCGCCAGGTCCTTGTCGGTATTTTTATCGTCATCGCTGCTGGCTGGCGCGTCCGCCTTGGCGGGCGGCGTGGCAGGCAAAGTCTTGCCGCTATCGGCAACGGCTGGAGTGCCAGCGGCAGGCTTGTCGTTGCCGACATCCTTCTTCGCGCTGGTGTCGGTCGGCTTGTCGCGGCTGGGCTTGGGCGCCATATCCACAGCCTTGGCGGGTGGCGCCTTGGACTCCTTGGCGAACACCTGTGCAAAGCCTGGCGCTTTGGCCCGCGCGTCCGCGGCCGTTGCCTGCGCATTGGCGGGGGAAGCCTGCGGCTTGACCGCGGGAGCGGCCTGCTGGAGCGAGTTGGGGGCTAGAGGCATAAGTCAGGTCTCCGCTGCGCAGGGTCGAGGGCGCAGGCAGAAGATAGAGAGCAAAAGTCGGGCCAGCTTTTCCAACCAGCCCCGCCAACCCTAGAAGCGCTGGCGCTCCGACTCGTACAGCGGCTTGACCAACGCGAACTCGTGATCAATCTGGTCGACCAGATTGCCCAGGTCGCTAATCTCATTCTTGGCCGACTCGACCTCCAGGCGCTGGCACAGGCGCGCCAGGCGCACCGCACCGAGGTTGCCGCTGCTGCCTTTGAAGCTGTGGGCTATGCGCCCCAGCGCCTTGGCGTCATCGCGGGCCTTGCGCAAGGCTTCGACACGTTTTTGCGAGTCATCGAGGAAGGTGTCGAGCAAATGGGGATAGTCGCCCTCCATCACTTCCTGCAAACCCACCAACACTTCACGGTCCATATGTTTGTGCGTCACTTGTTCGCTCCTTGATCAAGAATCGGCGGATTATGCCAGAGCCACCCAGCAAAACTCCACGCACACACTGCGCCCGCCATCCGCCCAGCGTACATTGCTGCTCAGTTGCCGTACCAGGCTCAGCCCGCGCCCGGACAGGCGGTCGACATCCAGCGGTCGCGCCAGGACTTTTTCCACATCAAAGCCCGGGCCGCTGTCTTCGATACGCAGGCTCAGGCTCCCGCCCGCCTCGGTCGGCACCACGTCCAGGTGCACACGCACGTAGCCACTGCTCAACTGGTCGAGCCGCTCGTTGCGCTGGCGATAATAGCGGGCAAAGCCTTGCACATCGCGCTTGAGCTGGGAGTCCAGGCCCAGCACACCATGTTCCAGGGCATTGGAGTACAGCTCGGCCATCACGCTGTACAGCGCCCCGCTCTGGCCGCGCAGGCCGTGGATTTCCAGGAGTAACTGCAACAGGTACGGCAACGGGTTGTAACGCTTGAGGGTCTCGGCCCGAAACTCGAAACTCACCGACCAGTCCAGCGGGCACGACTGCCCGCTGTCGGTGTACAGCAGGGTCGCCGGGTACAGGGGCTGCTCGGCCAGCAAACGGATCTCGACCATGCTGATATCGTCCCGCACCTGGCCACGGAACGCGGCCAGCGCCTGCTCGATCTCGACAAACAGGCGCTCGGGCTCGCGGTTGGCAGAAAACACCTGCTGCAAGCGCTCCACCCCAAACAATTGCTCGTTGGCATCAGCAGTATCGATCACGCCATCAGACAGCAGGAACACCCGGTCGCCCAAGGCCATCGGCCAGACCTCGGTGCGGTCATCAAAGGCCTCGGGGGCCAGCACGCCCAGCGGCAAATGCCGCGACACCAGCGGCGTTCGGCGCCCCGTGGCCACGTCATGCACATAGCCATCGGGCATGCCGCCGTTCCACACCTCCACCACCCGCCGCTGCACACTGAGGCACAGCAGCGTGGCGCAGCAGAACATGTCCACCGGCAGGATGCGCTTAAGCTTGGCGTTCATCTCCCGCAGGGTCTGCGCCAGGCCGTAGCCCTTGGCGGTCATGCCATAGAACACCTCGGCCAGGGGCATCGCGCCGACGGCGGCCGGCAAGCCATGGCCGGTGAAATCGCCCAGCAACACATGCATATCGCCCGACGGCGTGTAGGCCGCCAGCAGCAGGTCGCCATTGAACAGCGCATAGGGCGATTGCAGGTAACGGATGTTGCGCGCGGCATTCAGGCAGCCGGAGTGGGCGACCTTGTCGAACACCGCCTTGGCCACCCGCTGCTCATGCAGCAGGTAGTCATGGTGCCGGGCGATCTGGTCGCGCTGCTCAAGTACGGTGGCCTGCAACCGGCGCAGGCGGTCCATGGCATTGATCTTCGCCGCCAGGATGATCCGGTTGTAGGGTTTGGCCAGGAAGTCATCGCCGCCGGCATCCAGGCAGCGTGCCAGGGCTTCACTCTCACGCAGGGACGTGAGGAAGATGATCGGCACCAGCGCCTCGCCGGCCAACTGCTTGATCTGCCGGGCCGCCTCGAAGCCATCCATCACCGGCATCAAGGCATCCATCAACACCAACTGCGGGCGCTCGCGGGCAAATACCTGCACCGCTTGCGCGCCGTCACTGGCGGTGAGCACTTGATGGCCCTGGCCGCGCACGATGGTCGAGAGCAACAAAAGATCGGTAGCGCTGTCTTCAGCGATCAGCACGGTCAGGGTTTCGGGAGCCTGGGCGCTCAACTGATAGCAAACAGTTTGTCGAAGTTGGAGATCGCGAGGATCTTGCGCACGTCAGAGTTGCTGTTGATCACACGCACATCTGCCGCGTTACCCGCATGATCGCGCAGCAACAGGAGCATGCCCAGGGCCGAACTGTCGAGATAGGTGGCCTCTTTCAAGTCCACGATGTAGGTCTGGGGGACCTTGTAGAACCGCTCATAGGCATCACGAAAGGCCTGGTGACTGCCGAAATCGAACCGGCCCTTGATTGCGATCGTCAACTCCTTCCCATCCAGGGACACTTCTGACGCGACTGACATACGACTGCTTCCTTGTCGTGGGTAGGTGCAACAAGGTTTAGCAGGTGATCGCAGAGTGGGCAACAAACGCAATCAAATGGGCGGCGCGCTTGGGTGGTGCGGGCTTGGCCTGATGCTGATCAGTCAAGCGAACGCAATGCTCAACGCAGTGAAGATCAAATGTGTGTGGCTTGCCTGCGGTGGCGGTGGATCAGGTGCCAGAAGTAGTGACTGGACTGCCGCTATCGCGGGCAAGCCCGCTCCCACAGGGGATCTCACTGGGGAAGAGAATGTTGGCACCACCACAGATCAAGTGTGGGAGCGGGCTTGACTGACGGGCATCAGGGCAAGCCCTGGATAGCGGTTTATCAGAAACAAATGAGCGACTGACCCACCGCTAGCGCAGCATGAGCCTCTACACAACTCTTCGATGGTTCTTGGGTTGTATAGATACTCATAGCTATCGCAATTTTTGCCTGCCGGCGTGGCTAGTATTGATCCTGGCGTGGCAGGCGCTGGGACAGTTCATCGAGCAGCTTTTGCTCGCGCTTGTCCTCCAGCGCCCGTGCTTCGTCGATGTAGCGCTGCACCAGCTTGCGCAGGCCTTCGACCCGGGCGTAGGCCTGTTGCCAGCCTTCGCGGGCCTTGTCCAGGTTGTTCTGGTGCCAGGCCAGGCTCTGGCGCTGCTGGCCGACGGCGCTTTCCAGCTGGTTGAGAAAGTGCTGGTAGTTCATCAGCCACTGCCCGGAAACCCCCTTGCTGCCGCGATCGATCCACTGCTGCTGGTATTCGCCCCGAAAGCGCTCCAGGTCGCCCAGCTTGCTCTCGGCCAGGCGTACCTGGCCCTGGAAATGCCCCAGGCGCTGGGCGGCGGTGCGTTCGGCGCTTTCGGCCATCTCCACCACGGGAGCAAGGCGCGCGGCGCGACTGGTTGCCATGGCCGATTAACCGCCAGGCGCAGGCGCGAACACCGAGGCCAGGTGCGCTTCGCTTTCGGCCATGCTGATGTTGTCGTTCAGGCCCTGGCGCAGGTAGGTCACCAGTTGCGGCTGCAGGGCAATCGCCAGGTCGGTCTCGCGGTCGCCGCCGGCCACATAGGCGCCGACGCTGATCAGGTCGCGACTCTGCTGGTAGCGCGACCACAACTGCTTGAACTGCTGGGCGCGGGTCATATGCTCGGCGCTGACCACCGACGGCATGACCCGGCTGATGGAGGCCTCGATATCGATGGCCGGGTAATGCCCTTCCTCGGCCAGGCGCCGCGACAGCACGATGTGCCCGTCGAGCACGCCCCGCGCCGAGTCGGCAATCGGGTCCTGCTGGTCATCGCCTTCGGACAACACGGTGTAGAACGCCGTGATCGAGCCGCCACCGGCCTCGGCATTCCCCGCCCGCTCCACCAGCTTGGGCAGCTTGGCGAACACGGACGGCGGATAACCCTTGGTCGCCGGCGGCTCGCCAATGGCCAGGGCGATTTCCCGCTGGGCCTGGGCGAAACGCGTGAGCGAGTCCATCAGCAACAGGACATTCTTGCCCTTGTCGCGAAAATATTCGGCAATCCGCGTGCAGTACATGGCCGCGCGCAGACGCATCAGCGGCGCGTCGTCCGCCGGGGACGCCACCACCACCGAGCGCTTGAGGCCTTCTTCACCGAGGATATGCTCGATGAACTCCTTCACCTCACGGCCCCGCTCGCCGATCAACCCGACCACGATGATGTCGGCCTCGGTAAAGCGCGTCATCATGCCCAGCAGCACACTCTTGCCCACGCCGGTACCGGCGAACAGGCCCAGGCGCTGGCCGCGACCGACCGTCAATAAACCGTTGATACAGCGAATGCCCACGTCCAGCGGCTGGCTGATGGGGTTGCGCTTGAGCGGGTTGATGGTCGGGCCGTCCATCGGCACCCAGTCTTCGGCCTTCATCCCGCCCTTGCCGTCCAGCGCACGGCCGGCGCCGTCGAGTACCCGCCCGAGCATGCTCATGCCCATCGGCAGGCGCCCGGTATCGGCCAGCGGCACGACCCGCGCGCCCGGCGCGATGCCGGCGAGGCTGCCGACGGGCATCAGGAAAATCTTGTTGCCGGAAAAGCCCATGACTTCCGCTTCCACCTGTACCGGGTGGTAACTGTCATCGTTGATCACCAGGCAGCGGCTGCCCATGGCGGCGCGCAGGCCTTCGGCTTCGAGGGTCAGGCCGACCATGCGCAGCAGGCGGCCTTCAAGGATCGGCTGGCCGGGCAACTCGGTGGCTTCGATATAACCGCCCAGGCGCTTGGCGAAGCTGGTGCGGTCAAGGCGCATCAGGCGCGTCCAGGTCGGTGCTCAGGTCGGGCGCCGCTGGGTGCAGGGCCTGTTCATGCAACTGATCGAACAGCTTGGCCATGATCTGCGTGATGCGCGTCTCGACCGTAGCGTCGATCCGGCTGTGCTCGGTCTCGACCCGGCAACCACCGGGCTGCAACGCGGCATCCTCGACAATCCGCCAAGTTTCCTCATGGCGCTCGCGCAGGGCTTTGACCTGCTCGAAATCCTGCGGATTGATGTACAGCCGCACGTTGCCGACGCCCAGGGGCAGCAGCTTGAGGGCTTCGCGCATCACGCTTTCAATCTGGCTGGAGTCCAGCGCCAGTTCACGCTGGATAACCTGGCGAGTGATGTGTTCCACCAGGCCCACCATGGCTTTTTCCAACTGCGAGTCCTGCTCGGCAATCGGCGCAAACAGGCTGCCCATCAGGCGCTCCAGGCTGGCCAGTTTCACACTGAGGGCCGCGTCAGCTTCCTGGCGGACCTTGAGGGTGGTGCTGTGGAAACCTTCTTTCTCGCCAGTGGCAAAGCCTTCGTTGTAAGCCTCCTGGCGTATGCTTTCGAGCTCTTCGAGGGTCAGTGGCTGGACTTCGTCCAGGGGCACTTCTTCCATTTCCACCGGCACTTCTTCCACCGGCTCAGGCTCGGGCTCAGGCTTGTGCGGGTCGAAGCTGGGCAGCGACCAGACGTCGAACCCGCCGACGTCCCGGGCGCGAATCAGATCGCTGGGCGTCTCATCATTGTTCGACATGCGCTGGGCCTTAGATCATTTCTTCGCCGCCCTTCCCGCCGAGAACGATTTCTCCGGCTTCGGCCATACGGCGGGCAATGGTGAGGATTTCTTTCTGCGCGGTTTCCACGTCGCTGACGCGCACCGGGCCCTTGGCTTCGAGGTCGTCGCGCAACAGTTCGGAGGCACGCTTGGACATGTTCTTGAAGATCTTTTCCTTGACGCCCTCGTCCGAGCCCTTGAGGGCCAGCACCAGCACATCGGAGGACACTTCACGCAGCAACGCCTGGATGCCACGGTCGTCGACATCGGACAGGTTGTTGAACACAAACATCAGGTCTTCGATCTGCACCGACAGGGTGTCGTCGATCTCGCGGATCGAGTCCATCAACTGGCCTTCCACCGAGCTGTCGAGGAAGTTCATGATGTCGGCCGCGCGCTTGATACCACCCAGGGTGGTACGGGCCGCGTTGGAGTTGCCGGAGAACTGCTTCTCCAGGATCGTGTTCAGTTCTTTCAAGGCCGCCGGTTGCACGGTGTTCAACGACGAGACGCGCAGGATGATGTCCAGGCGCACCTTGTGGTCGAAATGGCCGAGTACTTCGCCGGCCTGGTCCGGGTCCAGGTAGGCCACGACAATCGCCTGGATCTGCGGGTGCTCGTAACGGATCACGTCCGCCACCGCCCGTGGCTCCATCCACTTGAGGCTGTCCAGGCCACTGGTGTTGCCGCCCAGCAGGATGCGGTCGATCAGGCCGTTGGCCTTGTCTTCGCCCAGGGCCGAGGTGAGCATCTTGCGGATATAGCTGTCGGAGCCGACGCCCAGGCTGGTCTGGTCGCCGACGATCTCGACGAACTCGCTCATCACCTGCTCGACTTGCTCACGGTGCACATTGCGCATCTGCGCCATGGCTACGCCGACCCGTTGCACTTCCTTGGGGCCCATATGGCGCAGCACTTGGGCCGCGTCGGTCTCACCCAGGGACAGCAACAGCACGGCGGCTTTGTCGACCCGGGTCAGCTTGGCAACAGAGGCTCGATTATCACTCATCTGCGTTGATCCACTCTTTCACGACCTGGGCCACACGACCCGGATCTTCTGCCACCAGACTTTTGATTGCATTCAACTGCGCGTCATACCCTTCGCTCGGGCTTGGCAGCAGAATGCTCTGCGGCCCGCCGAGGCTGACGCGGTCGTTGGCCAGTTCGCCATCCAGGCCGCCCATGCCACCCAACTCGACATCGCCGAACGGCGCCAACTGCTTCTTGCCGTGGCCGGTGATGTTGTTGAGCACAGGGCGCAGCACGCCAAACACCAGCACCAGGATGAACAACACCCCCAGCACTTGCTTGACGATGTCCCAGAACCAGGGTTGAGAGTAGAACGGAATATCGGCGATCACCTCGCCGCGCTCCAGGGAGAACGGCATGTTGATCACGCTGACGCTGTCGCCACGGCTGGCATCGAAGCCCACGGCGTCCTGCACCAGGCGGGTGAAGCGCGCCAATTCATCGGCGGTCCACGGCGCGCGGGTAGTTTCGCCGTTGGCGGCGTTGATCTTGACCTGGTCGTCCACCACCACCGACACCGACAGGCGGTTCAAGCGCCCTTGCTGTTGCTTGGTGTGGCTGATAGAGCGGTCCAGCTCGAAGTTCTTGGTGGACTGCTGACGCTTGTCGGCCGGGTATGGCGCGAGCATCGGCTGGCCGGTGGCCGGGTCCATGATTTGCTGGCCGTTGGCGTCCAGCAGTGGCTGGCCCGGCTGCACGGCACTGGCGGTCGCGGCGGCGCCACCGGTGGTTTGCGGGGCACTGGCCGGGGCTGGCGGCTGATTGCTCAGGGCGCCGGGTACACCTTGCGGCGGACCATTGGCGGCGGTGCGCTGCTCGCTGGTCGATTGCTCGCTGCGCAGGGCCGGCTGGTCAGGGTTGAACTGCTCGGAAGTCGACTCGACGGCGCTGAAGTCCACGTCGGCAGACACTTCAGCCTTGTAGCGGTCGTTGCCCAGCACCGGTTGCAGGATGTTGTGCACACGCTGGGTGAGCATGCTTTCCATGCGGCGGCTGTAGTCGAACTGCTTGCCGGCCATGGTCAGCGCGGAGTTTTCCGCCTGGTCGGAGAGCAGGTTGCCCTTCTGGTCAACCACGGTGATCTGCGACTTGCTCAACTCGGGCACGCTGGTCGCCACCAGATTGACGATGGCCAGGACCTGGCCCGGCTCCAGGGAGCGCCCGGCAAACAGCTCGACCAATACCGAGGCGCTGGGCTTGCGCTCGTCGCGCACGAATACCGAGCTTTTCGGGATGGCCAGGTGCACACGGGCACCCTTGACGTTATTCAGGCTGGCGATGGTGCGCGCCAGTTCGCCTTCCAGGCCGCGACGGTAGCGGGTGGCTTCCATGAACTGGCTGGTACCCAGGCCCTGGTCTTTATCGAGAATCTCAAAGCCGATGTTGCCATCGGTCGGCGCCACACCCGCGCCGGCCAGCTTCAGGCGGGCACGGGCGACGTCGTCGGCCTTGACCAGCAAGGCGCCGGAGTTGGGTTCGATGGTGTAGGCGATATCGGAGGCGGCCAGGGTTTCCATGACCTGCTTGGCATCCATCCCCGCCAGGCTGCCATAAAGCGGCCGGTAATCGGGCTGCTGGGACCACAACACCACGGCAAAACCAATCGCCACGCTGGCAGCCAGGCCGACCATCAGGCCCACCTGACGCAACATGGTCATTTCGGAGAGGTTTTCCAGGAACGACAGGCCAAACAGCGGCGGCTTGCCGTCTGTCTTGGCGGGTACGTTATCCACGACTGCTTCTGCCATGACTTAAATCTCGTCCTTAAACCGGCATCTGCATGATGTCTTGATAAGCCTGAACCAGCTTGTTACGCACCTGGGTCAGAGCCTGGAAGGAAACGCTGGCTTTTTGCGAAGCGATCATCACGTCGGTGAGATCCACGCCGCTCTTGCCGATTTCAAAGGCCGTCGACAATTGAGTGGACGCCTGCTGGGTGTCGCTGACTTTGTTGATGGCTTGGCCGAGCATGTCGGCAAAGCTGCTTTGGCCCAATTCCGGCACTTGCGCGACGGATTTCGGCTGGGACATGGCGTCCATTTGCATGGAACGCATATCCAACATCAACCGATTGAACTCAACACCTTGGCTCATGAACTTCTCTCTCCGACGACCCGCAATTTTTTGACACTACGCAGCGGTTAGTACGGGTAGTAGCAACAAGGGTGCCAGCTCCCTGGCAACTCGTAAGAAAAGCCAACAAACCTTGTCAGCCAATGTGTATCTCAGCTGGCGAAAAGGAACGCTTCCACATCCATCCCGGCATCGCGCATTTGCGCCAGCTTGTAGCGCAGGGTGCGCGGACTGATGCCCAGGCGCTCGGCCGCCTCTTTGCGCCGGCCACGCTCGGCGCGCAGGGTGTCGATGATCATCTGGAATTCACGGCGCCGCAGGTCGTCGCCAAGGCCACCGGCAGCCTCGGCCGGGGCGCTTTCCTGCGGGGCCGAGGCCAGGCTCGGCATCGGCGCAGAACCGGCGCCGACGGCCAGGCAGAAGTCCTGGGGCCGGATCAGGCCGCCCTGCTGCAAAATCAGCGCGCGCTGGATCGCGTTGTCCAGTTCGCGCACGTTGCCAGGCCATGGGTAACTGATCAGGCAGGCCTGGGCCTCGGCCGACAGGCGCGCCTGGGCGTGCTTCATTTTATTGACGTGCTTGCTCAGCAGGCGCTCGGCCAGTGGCACGATGTCGGCCGGGCGCTCACGCAGCGGGCGCCAGGCCAGCGGGAACACCGAAAGCCGGTAGAACAGATCTTCACGAAAGCGCCCCGCCGCCACTTCGCCGGCGAGGTCGCGGTTGGTGGTGGCGACCACGCGGATATCCAGCTGGATCGGCTTGCGCGCCCCCACCCGCTCCACTTCGCGCTCTTGCAGCACGCGCAGCAGCTTGGCTTGCAGGCCCAGGGGCATTTCGGAGATTTCGTCGAGCAGGATGGTGCCGCCATCGGCCTGCTCGAACTTGCCGGCCTGGGCGGCAATGGCGCCGGTGAACGAGCCTTTTTCATGGCCGAACAAGGTGGCTTCGAGCATGTTGTCGGGGATCGCCGCGCAGTTGATCGCGATAAACGGCTGGCTGGCCCGGTGGGATTGCTGGTGGATGTAGCGCGCCAACACTTCCTTGCCGGTACCCGACTCACCAGAGATCAGCACCGTGGAGTCACTGCGGGCGACCTTGGCCGCCAGCTCGAGCAATTGCGCACTGGCCGGCTCGAAGGCGATCGGGCCCTCGCCGTCTGCCGCGCCCACCACGCCAAGCGCATGGCGCGCCACCAGCTCGATCAGCGCCTTGGGCTCGAATGGCTTGACCAGGTAGTCCGCCGCGCCCTGGCGCATGGCATCGACCGCGCGCTCTACCGCGCCGTGGGCGGTCATCAACAGCACCGGCAGTTGCGGTTGGCGTGCGCGCAGCAGGCCGAGCAACTGGTGACCGTCCATGCCGGGCATGTTGACGTCGCTGACCACCAGGCTGAAGGACTCTTGCTCCACCGCCGCCAAGGCTTCCTCGGCCGAACCGACCGCCCGATAGTCATGGCCCGCCAACAGCAGCGTGTCAGCCAGTGCTTCACGCAGGGCGCGATCGTCTTCAACCAGTAAAACCTTGATAGCCATTTATCCTTACTCCGCGCTTGCCGCGCCTGAAAACAGCGGCAGCGTTATCAATGCACAGGTGCCGCGCCCCACACGGGAGCGCAACTGCAATTCTCCCTGATGAGCACGGGCCACTGCCTTGACCACGGTCAGCCCCAGGCCGGTCCCGTTGGTCTTGGTGGTAAAGAAAGGTTCGCCCAGGCGCTGCAGCACCGCCGGATCAATCCCGCTGCCGCTGTCGCTGATGCACAGGCGCAGGGTTTGCCCGCGGCTGTACAGGTGCACTTTGAGCCGCGCCCCCGGGCCGCTGGCCTGGCTGGCGTTCTCGATCAGATTGAGCAGCGCGCCTACCAGGGTGTCGCGGTTGCACAGCAACTCGCCCCAATGGCTGTCGCACTGCCAGCGCACCGACGCTTCCTGGACATGGGTGGCGGCGGCGGCTTGCAGCGCCTGCAGCAAGGCGGCGGGCGTGACGCGGTCGGTCAGCGGCAACTCGCCCCGGGCGAAGACCAGCATGTCGCGCACCTGGTGCTCCAACTCATGCAGGCGCTCCTTGAGCCGCCCGGCAAACCGCTGATGGGTGGCGGCTGGCAATTGCTCATCAGTCAAATGACTGGCGTAGATCAACGCGGCAGACAACGGCGTGCGAATCTGATGCGCCAGAGAAGCGACCATCCGCCCCAGGGACGACAGGCGTTCATGGCGCGCCAATTGGTCCTGCAGGTGCCGGGTTTCTGTCAGGTCGTTGAGCAGCACCAGTTGGCCGGGCTCGGCATCCAGGGAACGGGTGGCGATGGACAGGCGGCGCCCGTCCTTGAGGGAAATTTCGTGACCGTCGTCTTCACGGGGGGCAAAGCAGCGGGTGATGACATGGCGCCACAGCTCGCCTTCCAGCGGCAGGCCCAGCAGGTCGCAGGCTGCCGGGTTGGCTTCGCGCACGCGGCCCTGGTCGTCGATCACGATCACGCCACCGGGCAACAGGTCGAGGAGGTTTTGCAGGCGATTGGCCAGGCGCTCTTTCTCGGCCAGCTCTTGCATGCGCTGGGCGCTGACCACCGCCAACTCGCCCTTGAGCTCCGAAACCCGGGCTTCCAGCAGGCTGTAGGAGTCCGTCAACTGGCTGGACATCTGGCTGAACAGCGAAAACGCCTGCTCAAGCCCTTGCCGGCTGATCTGCTCTACGGACGGGACAAGTCCCTGGGTGTCAGGGACTGAAGAAAGGTGGGCGGCGTGGGGCATCGTGCTCTCTCGCTTGGCTGACCGTCAGTTAAACGGAACGTTGCGAGTGCTATAGCAATACCCGTGCCTAAAAAAATATCCTTATTTTTCAACAGGTTGAAAAACAGGCGTCAATCATCCGCCTGTTCATCACCTTCACGCCGACTCATACCGTACTTGCGCATCTTCTCCACCAGGGTGGTGCGGCGGATGCGCAGGCGCTCGGCGGCACGGGCAACGATGCCATTGGCGTCGTCCAGGGCCTGCTGGATCAACCCTTGTTCGAGGCTGCCGAGGTAGTCCTTCAGGTCCAGGCCTTCGGGCGGCAACATGGCGGTGGCGCCGAAGTCCGGGGTGTGGCCGTTGATCGCGACGCGTTCTTCGAGGTCGCTGCGCAGGCTGTCCACCAGCTGCTCGTCTTCATCGTCGACGTAGCGGAATTTCTTCGGCAACTCGACCACACCGATCACCCCGTACGGATGCATGATCGCCATGCGCTCCACCAGGTTGGCCAGCTCGCGCACGTTGCCCGGCCAGCCGTGGCGGCACAGGGACATGATCGCGGCAGAGTTGAAACGGATCGAGCCGCGCTTTTCGTGTTCCATGCGCGAGATCAGTTCGTTCATCAGCAACGGGATGTCTTCCACGCGCTCGCGCAGCGGGGCCATCTCGATGGGGAATACGTTGAGGCGGTAGTACAGGTCTTCGCGGAAGCTGCCGACCTCGATCATGCTTTCGAGGTTCTTGTGGGTGGCCGCGATGATGCGCACATCGACGCTCTGGGTCTTGTTGCTGCCCACACGCTCGAAAGTGCGCTCCTGCAATACGCGCAGCAGCTTGACCTGCATCGGCAGCGGCATATCGCCGATTTCGTCGAGGAACAGGGTGCCGCCGTTGGCCAGCTCAAAACGCCCGGCACGGCTGGTGATCGCCCCGGTGAAGGCGCCCTTCTCGTGGCCGAACAGTTCGCTTTCGAGCAGCTCCGCAGGGATCGCCCCACAGTTGACCGGCACGAAAGGTCCGTCGCGGCGCTTGGAGTGGTAATGCAGGTTACGCGCGACCACTTCCTTGCCGGTGCCGGACTCGCCGAGGATCAGCACGCTGGCATCGGTATCGGCCACTTGCTGCATCATCTGGCGCACGTGCTGGATCGCACGGCTGGTGCCGACGAGGCTGCGGAACAGGTTGGGTTCGCGGTGACGTCCACGCTCGCGGGCCTGGTCGTACATCTCGCGATAGACCTGGGCACGGTGCAGGGAGTCGAGCAATTTGCTGTAGCTGGGGGGCATTTCCAGGGTGGAAAGCACACGGCGGCGCTGGTCTTCCGGCAAATCCACGGAAGAAATATCGCCCATCAGCAACACCGGAAGGAACTCATCCCAGGTTGAGAGTGTCTTTAACAGGCCAGGAACTGCGCCAGGAGCGTTTACCGTCCCGATCAGCACACAGATGACTTCACGGCTCGACGACAAAGAGCTGACCGCCTGCTGCCAATCGTGGCTACCGCAGGGCAAATTTTCTTCGCCAAGAAAATTCAAAATCACCGCCAAGTCGCGGCGACGGACGCTATCGTCATCAATCAGCAGAATTTTCGTTTCACGCCACATGCAATAGCAACTTCCCTAGTAAAACTCTAATGCCCTCGAATCGGGGCAATCTAGATAGCTGTAGGCGTTTTCTGCGCTACGGATACCTGACGTCTGAAAATAGCACTAGTTAAGTCAAAATTATGCGAGCAGTCAAATTTATGACGCACTATGTTCGGATTAACTGAGCCAGATCAGCCGAACAGATGGTAAACCTTTGACGCATTTTTCGCTTGGTTGATCTGCGACATCTCTTCAAATATCGCCTGGCGCTCGCCGGTCGTCACTTCCAGCAACTGCTGGTAGACCGCTAACAGGCTTTCCAGCTTCTCCCGCAGCGCGTCCTCGTCCACCGGCGCTTCGCTGAGCACCTCGTCGATCCAGACACGGCAGCCCATGTCCAATTCGCTGATCGCATCCCAATTGCGCTCTGCCAGTGCGCCAACCAAAGCGTCGCGGGTTTCGTCAATCCGTTGCAGTGCGTGGCTCATGCTGTGTTCCTCAAGGCCGACGGCCTTATTGTGGCGCGATGGCATCCCAGCCTTGTTTCACGGTGATCATCAGGCGGGCAACTTCGTCGATAATTTCGGGATCGTTGCTGGAATTGGCTTGAACCAGACGTGTATTCATATATTCGTACAGACTGTCCAACTGCTGGATCGCGGCAGGATCGTCAGCCTTCTCTTCATCGAGCCCTTGACGCAACCCAGTGATGATGTCGATAGCCTTGGCAATCAGTACGCATTTTTGAGCCACGTCGCCACGGGCCATTGCCCCTTTGGCCTGAGCCATACGATCAAGGCCGCCCTCAAGCAGCATCTGGATCAGGCGGTGAGGGCTGGCCTCGGACACCTGAGCGTGGGAGTTAACCTTCTGATATTGGCGAAGGGCTTTCATCGGGTTCATGTTGCTACCTCGTTACACGCCATGGGCGAATAGGTTTGCTCTAACCAGTTTTTCGACCAGGACGTAAAAAACTTTAATCCAGCACTCGCCCCCCGAAGGAGCTGACGTACCCTTCTTGAGCACGTCAGCCAGCCCGGGATCAGCTTGATGATTTGGGATTATTCAGCGAGTTGAGAGTGGTCATGATGCTGGAGCTGCTGGCATTGATCTTGGCGATCATCGTGTCCATCGCCGTGTATTTGGACATGAGGCTCGTCTGCAAGCTCTCCATGCGCCGATCAAGGTCTGCCTGCTGGGTTGTCAGAGCCGTGAACTTGTTATTGAGATCCGTGACACGAGAGGCCAGCGTCCCAGTGGTACCGACGTAGGAATCGGTGACCTTGGTCATACGCGAAATCAAGCCATTGGTACCCGTGAAGAGCTTGGCAATATCAGCCGCCCCCTTAACCACTGCCTTATCCCACGACTTATCGTCCAGGCTTAACAAGCCGGTTTTCTGATCCGTGGTGATACCCATCTGGGAAAGACTGCTAATAGATCCCCCGCCCGAACCGTTGACCAATTCACTGCGCACGCTGGAAACAAGGTCGCGCATCGACGCATCACCGGTCAAGGCGCCAGCCGTGGTAGTCGCAGCATCGCCGGTGGCGGTAACCTTGGTCTGGGCATTGATACTCGTCATCAGGGCGTTGTACGCCGTGACAAAGGACTGCACCGAGGTCTTCAGCGTAGCCGTGTTGCTTTCAACGTTGATGGTGATTGGCTTGGTTTTGTCAGCCGCTACTAAGTCCAACGTCACACCACTGATAGCAGAAGTCACCTTGTTGCTCGTGGACTCCATGGCAATACCATCGATGGTGTACTTCGCGTTCTGCGCGACTGGCCCCTTGTCGTAACCAACTGCCAGGTCTGCGTTGCCACTCAATGTGATGTCGGTTCCAACGCCGGTATTGCTTGAGCCAATCACCAGGCGTGCGCCGTTGGAGTCACTCAACACGTTGGCACTGATACCTTGGGCAGACAGCTGGGTGTTGATCGACTCACGCACTTGTTGCAGGGTCGCGCCGCCTGGTATCAATACGTCGTAATTCTTGCCCGACTGAGTGATAGTCAGCGTCTGGTTTTCTTCAGTTGGGTTGGCTACTGCTGCCGCACCAGTGAATACCTTAGTGGTTGCCTTGGACGAAGTCGCCAAGTCATTTACCACAACCACGTATTTGCCACTGGAGGCTGCATCACCCAGTGTAACCTTGATGTTTTTATCTTCGGACGAGGTAGCCGCCAGCCCATTGAAGGCTGACACGTTGTTCAACTTGGCGATCGCCGCCCGATAGGCTTCCAGCGCACTCTTTACAGTGCCAACTGCCGACAACTGAGTTGTGGTAATTTTTTGCTGGTTGGTGATTTGGGATTGCTTTGGCGCTTTTTCCGCCCCCACCAACGCCTTGACGATAGCCTGCGTGTCGTAGCCCGAACCCGGGCCGGAAATCGTTGAACTAGCCATTTGCTTTTCTCCTTGTCCTGCGGCTGCCGCTTTATTGGCGGATGAACGCCCAGACAGCAATCAGAAACATGTTTCGTGCCAACTCAAGCCCGTGTATCAAACAACAGACTGCTGGCATCGCTCAGGTTCTGCGCCAGCTTCAGCGCGGTCTCCGATGGAATCTGGCGGATCACTTCGCCACTGTCGGTGGCGATCACCTTGACGACCACTTTACCGGTGGTGTCATCGATGGAAAAGTCCAGGTTACGCTGGGTAGCCTGCACAAACTCGCGAATATCGGTTACAGCTTTTTCTAATGCCACACGCTGCGGGGCCTCGGTGGAAGCCGAGTCATTCTCCGGCGCGGGCTTGACCGGCGTGACGGAAGCGCTAGGGGCCTGGGTTGTCCCAGCCGGGTAAGACGCGTTCAGCTTGATGCTCATGTCCATGTCATCACCTCAAAACTGAAAAAAACGAAAGGGCACGTAGACGCGCCCTTCCGTTAATCAACCGATACCGACTATTACTGAAGCAGCTTCAGAACAGCGGATGGCAGTTGGTTGGCCTGGGACAGGATCGCAGTCGAAGCCTGTTGCAGGGTTTGCTGCTTGGTCAGTTCAGCGGCTTCAGAAGCGAAGTCGGCGTCCTGTACACGGCTACGGGCAGCAGTGGAGTTTTCAGAGATGCTTTGCAGGTTGGCCACGGTGCTGTCGAAACGGTTTTGTACAGCACCCAGTTGCGAACGCTGGCTATCCACTTGCTGAATCGCGCCTTCCAGAGCCTGGATGGTTTGTTGAGCAGAGGTTGCGCTCAGAATGCTCAGGTCAGCAACAGTCGTGTCCATGGTGGTAGCTGCGGTCGGAGTTGCAGACGCTGCGGTCAGACCCAAGGTAGCCAAGCCAGTACCGGCGCTACCGTCAGCAACAGTGATGTCTTTGGTGGAGAACAGGTTCAGGGTGTTGTCAGCGTTTTTACTGGCAGTCACACCGGTACTGGCGCTGTTGATGGACGACACGATGTCAGCCATGGTCGAACCAGCAGTGAACTTCACTTCAGTACCGTTCAAGCTTACCGAAGTAGCGGTGCCCAGCTTGGCTTCAGTAGTACCGGCCGACAGACCCAACTTGGCCAGTGCGCCAGCACCACCATTTGTAGCTACGCCAGTACCGTTGCCCAGCTTGATAGCTTTGCCATCAGCGGAGCTCAGCAGCAAGCGGCCTTCCGAAGAAACAGTGGCGGTAACGCCAGTGCCAGGAACAATCGGCGGGCCAGCTACATCAGCGGCCGCAGTGTTGATCTTGCCAGCGATTGCAGCTAGGTCGTCACCAACAGCAAAGGCAACGTTTTTGCCATTGATATTAATCTCAGCTTTAGCGTCCAGCTTGCCAGGCACAGCCGGGGTAGTGGTAGTAGTACCTGCAACCGCAACTGGAGTAGTCATACCGCTGTTGGCAGTACCACCAGCTACAGTGATTGCCGCAGCAGAGGTCAGTTTCAGCTTGCCGGCATCGTCGCTTGCAACAACACCAATATCTGCGGTGTTGTTGATTGCAGTAATGGCTGCAGTCAACGTCATGCCAGCTGTCAGCGTTACCGCTTTAGAGTTGATGGTCAGTGTTTCACCACCAGCTGGGATGGTGCCCCACGCAGCGTTACCGGTAGAGGTGAACGGAGTAGTGGTAGTGACTGCTGGAGTACCACCTGGCAGCGTTACAGCATTAGCAGTAACGGAAGCCGATAGGGAGGTGGTTGCACCTTTTACATTTGCTTCGCTGTAAGTACCCTTCAGGCCCGCAGCGCTCAGGTCGCTCATACCAAACGAAATAGTCTGGTTGGCATCAGCACCGATCTGGAAGCCAACGTTCTGGAAGGAGCCATCCAGCAGTTTACGACCACCGAAAGTAGTGGTCTGAGCAATACGAGTCAGCTCACCGGATTTAGCCGTAAACTCTTGCTGCAAGGAAGCACGGTCAGCGTCGCTTTTATCACCGTTCGCGGACTGCAGAGCCAGTTCACGCAGACGTTGCAGAATGTTGGTGGATTCTTGCATCGCGCCTTCAGCGGTCTGGGCGATGGAAGTACCGTTGTTGGCGTTGGCGATGGCAACGGTCATGCCTTTGACTTGGGAAGTCAGACGGTTAGCGATCTGCATGCCAGCGGCGTCGTCTTTGGCGCTGTTGATTTTCAGGCCGGAAGACAGACGGGTCATCGAGGTGCCCAGGGCATCGCCGGCTTTGTTCAGGTTCCGCTGAACGGTCAACGATGTAATGTTGGTGTTTACTGATAAAGCCATGACGAAATCCTCGTGGGTTGGATACTGCGGCTTCCGGCCCTGGCAACCGCCGGGTGTGGCCTAGAGAACCTTCGTAATAGTTATCGTCGTGAATGCAGGTTGCTTGAGGATTTTTTTGAATTTTTTTACTAGCCCTGTGCCACCCCTTGTATTTCAAGGCCTTATAGATGGTCAAAATGCCAGCGATCACGGGTTACTGGCGCCAGAACACCGCCTCAATACGCGCATAAAAAAACGCCCATGATCTTTCGACCCTGGGCGTTTTTTATGCAGCCTATCAAAGCATCACGGCCGATAGATAATCGCCGAGCCCCACGACAGGCCAACGCCAAACCCACTCAGGGCCACGCGCTTCCACTCGGCGTCCATCACGTGCTTTTCCAGCAGCAGCGGAATGCTCGATGACACGGTGTTACCGGTCTCGACCATATCCTTGATGAATTTCTCCACCGGTGCATCTTCAAAACGGCGGGCCACGGCGTCGACAATCGCCGCACTGCCCTGGTGGATGCAGAACGCGTCGATGTCATCGGCCACAAGGTCCGACTCTTTGAGCAGCTCGTGCAAATGCGCCGGCACTTTGAGCAATGCGAAGTTGAAGACCTGGCGGCCATTCATGAAGAACACCCCATCGCTGACCTTCAAGTGCGGTGCGCCGGAGCCGTCGGTGCCGAACTTGGCCTTGCCCAGCTGCCAGGGAGCGTCTTCGCCCATCCAGGTAGCGGTGGCGGCGTCGCCAAACAGCATGGTGGTGTTGCGATCTTCCGGGTCGACGATCTTCGAGTACGGGTCGGCGGTCACCAGCAGGCCGTTTTTCAGGCCGGCGGCTTCCATGAAGCCTTTCATCGCGTAGATGCCGTAGACGTAGCCGGAGCAGCCCAGGGAAATATCGAAGGCCGCGACGTGGGTTGGCAGGCCCAGCTTGTCCTGGACGATGGCGGCGGTGTGCGGCAGCCCTTCTTCGTCGCCGTTCTGGGTCACGACGATCAGCGCGTCAATCGACTCACGCTTGAGCCCGGGGTTGTTGGCAAACAAGGCATTGACTGCCTCGACGCACAAATCCGAGGTTTCCTGTGCAGCATCCTTGCGCGGCAGGAACGCCGAGCCGATCTTGCCAATGATGAACTCTTCATCCTTGGCGAATTTTGCACCCTGGGCGTAGTTGTCCAGCCCTTCTGCCGGCACGTAGCTGGCGATGCTTTTTATGCCAATCATTGTGGCTTCCCAATACAAAATAGCTGGAGAACACCCCTGAAAACCCTTCAGGAGCGCTGACAATAAAGGGGATAACCCCGCAAAAACCCGCCGAAACTACCGAAGCCAAAGCCTGCAAAGCGGTCTGGCCTTTTCACACGATACAGTGAAGATGCGCTTTATGACTCATAGGTCACTCATTTTTGTGCGCTTTGTTCAAAAGCCTGCGCTAGAAACGACGACGGCCCACCGTGTTTCCACGGTGGGCCGTCGGGGATTGCTCAAGCGTTTACATCTTGCTGAACAGGCTCAGCTGAGAGATTTTCACAAAGGCCAACTGCGAGGCCTCCAACATTGCCTTCTGAAAAGCCAGATCAATCGAGGCTCCAGCCATATCGGTGTCACCAATGACTGCGATGGTCGACTTGTTGGCCAGAACCATGCTGGTGTTCTCCGTTTCCTGAATTGCCAGCGAGTTCATCCGCGCGCCAATGGAGCCGCGCACACTATCGATCTGAACCTGCGAAGCCTTGATATTGGTAATGGCCGCGTTGACCACATCGGTCACCATGGCCTGGGCCAGCGGGTTGCCGTCGGACGGGGTTTCCAGGGCCTGGCGCAACTGGCTGAGGGTATCCAGCGCGTTTTGCGTCTTGTGGGTATTGGAACCCACGGCGAACTGGTCACCGATGTCTGGCGCGCCGGTGAGGTCGAACTTCACGCCCGCAGCGGTGATGCTGTCTGGTGTCGCGGGCACCGGCGGTGGCCCCGGCTGCGCTGGCGTGCCAGGTACCACAGTGCCGTTGGAGACCGGCTTGCTGTCGGCGGTGATCGGCTGGGCGTACACCTCGTAAGCAGTGGCCGAGGTGAATTTGATCACCGCGCCCTTGTTCGGGAACGTGCTGCTGTAGTCAGCCTGGCTGGTGACCGTGCCACCCGCCAACTGCGCCGAGGACTGGTTGCTCGGCGTGCGCGAGACACTGAAGCTGTCCGGCTTGCTTTGCAGGGTGAATTCGCGGTCCTTGTAGATCGCGTCCGCTTCGGCGCCGGGCTTGGCGTCGCCCAGGTTCTGGCCGATATCAAACGTCACGCCGCGCACGGTGACCGACGCACTGCCTTCCTTGGTCGCATCGAACTTGCCGTTGCCCGGGGTTTGCGACGTGATGTCGTTACCCGCCGCATCCGACACGGTGTATTCGGTGCTACTGATAAAGGTCAGCTTGTACGGCTGGCCGCCAGTGAAGCTGCTGTCGTAGGTCGACGGCGAGGTCACGATGCCGCCCGAGACCAGCACCTTGCCATCGTTGACACTACCGATGGCCTGGGTGCGACCAGCATTCACCGTGCCTTCGAGGATCGACTTGCCGGTGTCGTTGACCACCATCGACAAAGTGTCCGAGACCTTCAGGCTCAGGGGCGTTTCGTCACCCTGGTAGCTGTAGGTGCCGTCGCTGTTACGGGCGTAGGGCGGCGTATCGCTCTTGCCGCCGGCAAACAGGTAATGACCGGACGAGTCCTTGCTGTTGAGCAGGCTCAGCACCTGCTTCTCGATTTCACCGATTTCGGCGGCCACGGTCTTGCGCTCGGCATCGCTGATACCGCCACCGCCCTTACCCGCCACTTTCAGCGACAGTTCACTGGCACGCTGCAGCGCAGTGTCGAGAGCGTCAAGCACGCTTTCCTCGCTGTTGAGCGAGTTCTTCATGCTGCCGATATTGCCGGCGTACTGCCCCAACATGTCCTGCTGCTGTTGCAGCAGTAGCAAACGCGCCGCTCCTACAGGATCATCCGCCGCAGTTTGAATACGCACGCCGGAGTCGATCTGCTGCTGCGTCTTGATGACGTTGGAGAAGTTGTTGGTGTAACGCGCAGTCGTGGTATTGAAATACTGTTCGGTCGAGATACGCATCGTCTCAAACTCCCTTAAAGACTGTTGATCAGCGTGCTGAAGGTTTCTTGCGCAGCTTTAATGATCTGCGACGACGCGGTGTAGTACTGCTGGAAACGGATCATGTCGCCGGCCTCCTCGTCCAGGTTGACCTGGGACACAGAGCTGCGATTAGAGGTGGCGGCCGCAAGCATGGCGCTGGTCGCGCTGTTGTCGACGTTGGCCTGGCTGGCCTTGCCGCCCACGGACGAGACCAACTGGCTGTACGCGGTACTCATGCTCACGCCGGCGTTGCCATCGGTGGCGCCCACGGTCTTGCGGGTTTGCAGGTCGAGCAATTGCAGGGCGTTGCGGTTGTCGAGCTTGCCGCTGCTGTTGAACGACACGGTGTAGCTATCATCCGGCTTGGGTTCGCCACGGATCACTGTGTTGACCCCGAACGTCTTCGCATTACCGGCGCCGTCGACGTAGGGCACATTGATCGTCAGCTTGTTGTCCTGGCCGGGCACGATGGTACCGGTGCCAATGGGCTGGCCCTGGGCATTATTGATCACATAGCTCTGGGTACCATCGGCGGCACGCTCGCCAAAGGTCATCTTGACCGGCATCGAGCTCTTGATTGCCGCTTCCAACTGCGCCGTGTCGGCACCGCCATGGATATCCAGGGGCAGCGTCAGGGTCGGCGGATCAAACACGCCAGTGCCGCTGTTGTTCTTGTTGCCCTCGGCCAGCAGCGGCGCAGAAAACGCCAGCTTGTTGGGGTCGGTCATCACCACCTTGAGGTCCATCGCGCCACCGGCGGTCGGGCTGACCTTGAACGTATCGCCAGCAGCCACCGGGCCCTTGCCATCCAGGGCCAGGGTGAAGCCGTCGATTTCCGGTGGCGTCTGGGTGATGTCGAAGGTGCCCATGGACTTACCGTCCGAACGCAGCACGGTGTAGTTCTTGTCGTCACTGAAGGTCACTTTGTAGTCAAAGGTGCTCAGTTTGCTGGTGTCTTTGATCGTGACGTTCAGGTTGCCGGAGTTCGCACTGTTGCTGGAGCCGCCCACACTGCGCTGGCCGATGGCAAACACACTGTTGATGTCATTGAACAGCGCGGCGCCGAACTGCCCGTTGGCGTCCAGGCCCTGCCCCAACTGGGTATTGACCGCTTCACCGACAACCATGGCGGTACGCCCCAGGTCGTTGATGGCCGGCATCAGCACGTCCTGGCGATACCGCAGCAAGCCGCCAATGGAGCCACCGCTGACCACCGAACTGACGTCCATCGGTTGCCCACCGGTGGTCAACACCACCGAGTACTGACTCTTGTCATCCTTGCTCGGCACTGCCGACAGCTTGTTCGACACGCCGTCCGCGACCAGGGTTTGCCCGGTGCCCAGGGAGACATTGAAGTGGCCGTCCGCCTCAGTGACCTTGACCCCCACCAGTTCGTTGAGCGAGCGCACCGCTTCGTTGCGCGCATCCAGCAGGTTCGCCGGCTCGCCGTTGCCCTGGCCCTTGGCCTGGGAAATCTGCTGGTTGAGGGCGGCAATCGAGGAGGTCAACTGGTTGACCTGGCCGGTGATGGTTTCCAGTTGGCTGTTGATGCCTTCTTTCTGTTTATTCAGTTCGGTCGCAATCGAGTTGAAGCGGTTGCCCAGGGTCTGGGCAATGGTCAAGACCAACTGGCGCGCGGAGTTGTCGCTAGGGTTTGCCGAGGACGTCTGCAACGCGGCGAAGAAACTGTTCAAGGCCGCACCGACCCCGGTGGACTTGTCGGACAGCAGCTTGTCCACCGAACCGATCTGGTCCAGGTAGGCCTTGGCGTCGAAGTTCAGCGATGTGGTGGTCTGCAACTGGGTGTCGAGGAACTGGTTATACACCCGGCGCACATCCGACAGCGTCGTGCCAGTGCCGACAAAGACCCCGCCGACCCCGGACATGCCATTGGCCGTCTGCATGGTCTGCTGACGCGAGTATCCAGGGGTCTTGGCGTTGGCAATGTTGTTACTCAAGGTCGCAAGCGATCCCTGAGCCGCATTGAGTCCTGACATCCCGATATTGAGCAAACCCATGGTTCAAACCTTATAAATGAGTGGATGCGCCAGCGGCAGCGTAGTTTTGGTAGCTGTTCATGGTTTTGGCGATCTGCGAAATCTTGCTGGCGTAGTCCGGATCCGTTGCATAACCGGCTTTTTGCAACTCGCGTACAAACTGTTCCGGGTTATCGGCCGACTTCAGAACTTCTTGATATCTATCATTGCTTTGCAACAGGGTCACGAGGTCGTGGAAGCTGTCCTGGTACGAGTCGTAGGAACGGAACTGCGCCGTTTCCTTGACCATCTCGCCATTGCGAAACTCGCTGGTGATCGCCCGCGCCTGGGCGCCCTGCCAGCTCTGCCCGGCCTTAATGCCAAACAGGTTGTGGCTGCTGCTGCCGTCTTGCTGGCGCATCACCGATTTGCCCCAACCGGTTTCCAGGGCGGCCTGGGCCACAAGGTAGCGTGGGTCGATGCCAATGCGCTCGGCTGCCTGCTTGGCCATGGGCAGCATGGTGGCGACAAATTCGTCTTGGGAAGTGAAGGCTTTTTTCGCCGGGGCCAGCGGTGGCTGGGCCACGGCGCGGCCGTAGACCTGCATGCGCGAATCGCGGGCGGCAAAGGTGCGCGCGGCACCGTTGATCACACCATCTTCGGCCGCGCTGTTGCGCAGTGGCGCCGCCTTGGCAGCAGCCGGCGCCTCGACACCCGGCACGATACCGGCCAGCAGGCGATCAGTGAGCTTGCTCGGCAAGGCGATGCGCCGCTGATTCATCAGGGCCATGTCATTGCGCAGCGTGCCTTCATCGGCCCGTGGCGCCACTTCGACCCGCGCCGCCCACAGCGCGCGCTGGCCATTGGAACGGCCCAGCGGGCCATCCGCCAGGGTGCCGGCGGCAATCGGCGTGGGGACGTCGACTTTCTTCTCGATCGCGTCCGGGCCCTGCAAGGTCGAGGCCTGCCCTTCCACCGGTTTGTTCTTTTGCATCTGGCGCAGCAAAACGTCCGCAAGGCCGATACCGCCGCCCTCGCGGGACAGCGAGACCGCCAGTTGCTGATCGTACATTTCCTGATACTGCTTGGCCGCCGGCGTGTTCAGCGGGTTGTCCTTGCCCAGGGCGTCGGTGGCCGAGCGCATGGATTTGAGCATCTCGTTGAGAAACAGCGACTCGAATTCCTGCGCCACTTTGCGCATGTTGCCGTCGCTGTTCTTGTCGCCAAACTTGAGCTGGTTAAGCCGGTTCAGGTCGGAGTAAGACCCCGAGTCTGCCGTGCTGGCGATACCGCTCTTGCGCATGTCCATGGCCATGACCTCAAATCACGATCAGGTCGGCTTGCAAGGCGCCGGCCTGTTTCAGGGCTTCGAGGATCGCCATCAAGTCGCCGGGCGCCGCACCCACCTGGTTCACCGCACGTACGATTTCATCCAGGGTGGTACCGGGGCCGAACTTGAACATCGGCTTGGCTTCTTGCTGGGCATTGACCCGCGAACGCGGGACCACAGCAGTCTGGCCACCGGACAGCGGCCCAGGCTGGCTGACAATCGGGTCTTCGGTGATGGTCACGGTCAGGCTGCCGTGGGTTACGGCTGCCGGCGACACCTTGACGTTCTGGCCGATCACGATAGTACCGGTGCGCGAGTTGATGATGACCTTGGCCACCGCCTGGCCCGGATCGACCTCAAGGTTTTCCAGGATCGACAGGTAGTCCACACGCTGGCTTGGGTCCAGCGGCGCAGTCACGCGGATCGAGCCGCCGTCGATGGCCTGGGCCACGCCAGGGCCGAGCATGTCGTTGATCTTGTCCACCACGCGCTTGGCGGTGGTGAAGTCTGAACGGTTGAGGTTCAGGGTCAGGCTGTTACCCTGGTTGAAACCACTGGGCACGGTGCGCTCCACCGTGGCACCGCCAGGAATCCGCCCGGCCGACGGCACGTTGACGGTGATCTTCGAGCCGTCGCGGCCTTCTGCATCAAACCCGCCCACCACCAGGTTGCCCTGGGCGATGGCATAGACGTTGCCGTCGATACCTTTGAGCGGCGTCATCAGCAAGGTGCCGCCGCGCAGGCTTTTGGAGTTACCGATGGACGATACGGTGATGTCCACCACCTGCCCCGGCTTGGAGAACGCCGGCAGATCGGCACTGATCGACACCGCCGCGACGTTTTTCAACTGCACGTTGCCCGACCCTGGCGGCACCTTGATCCCGAACTGCGAGAGCATGTTGTTGAAGGTCTGCAGGGTGAACGGGGTCTGGGTGGTCTGGTCACCCGTGCCGTTGAGCCCCACCACCAGGCCATAGCCGATCAACTGGTTGGTGCGCACCCCGGAAATACTGGCGATGTCCTTCAGGCGTTCGGCCTGGGCAGCAACGCTCAGGGAGAGCAACAACACCGCTGCCATCAGCTGTTTGAAATTCAAAGTGATCACCTAGAAAGGGAACAGCGGGCTAAGGAAGAAACGGTCGAACCAACCCGGCTGACTGGCGTCGGCAAACGAACCCGTACCCGAATAGGTAATGCGTGCATCGGCAATCCGTGTGGACGGCACGGTGTTGTCGGTGGCGATATCGTCCGCGCGCACCATGCCGGCGATGCGCACCAGTTCGTCACCGGTGTTGAGGGTCATCCACTTCTCGCCGCGCACGGCAATGATGCCGTTGGGCAGCACATCGGCCACGGTCACGGTGATCGAGCCCACCAGGCTGTTGCCCTGCCCGGCCTTGCTGCTGCCGTTGGTGGCACGGTCGCCGCTGTAGCCCACGTCCAGGCTCAAGTCACCGCTGCCCAGGGGGTTGTTGGTGTTCAAGCCACCGCCAAACAGCGAGGTCAGGCCGATGCCGGTCTTGCTGTTCTTGGCCACCTGGGAGTTGGCGTTCTTGCTCGCCGTGGTGCGCTCGTTCAGGGTGATGGTGATGATGTCGCCCACACGGAACGCCTTGCGGTCGCTGTACAGGTTCTGTTCGAAACCGGCCTGGTAGATCGAGCCATTGTTGGCGGCAGCTGGCAGCGGCGTGCGCGGCAACACCGGCGCGTAGTACGGGTCATTGGGTTTTGGCGTCGGGGCGACACAGCCCGCGAGCACGGCAATCCCACTCAATGCCAGAACAGAAACAAAGCGACTCATGACCCTTCCCTCACGGTGTTGCAGGCGCCTTATGAGCGCCCCATAGACTGGATTACAGATTCTGCGTAACGAACGAAAGCATCTGGTCGGCGGTGGAGATCACCTTGGAGTTCATCTCGTAGGCACGCTGGGTGGTGATCATGTTGACCATCTCTTCCACGGTGCTGACGTTGGAGGTTTCCAGGGTGCTTTGCAGGGTGGTGCCAAACCCGTTGAGGCCCGGGGTGCCGACTTGCGGCGCACCGCTGGCGGCGGTTTCCAGGAACAGGTTGTTACCGGTGGCTTGCAGGCCGGCCGGGTTAATGAAGTCGGCGGTTTGCAGGTTGCCGATCACTTGCGATGCCGGGTTGCCGGCAATGGTGACGGACACGGTGCCGTCGGCGCCGACCGTGAAGGTCTGGGCATCGTTGGGCACGACAATTGCCGGCTCCAGGGCAAAACCGTTGGCGGTCACGACCTGGCCGTTGGAGTCCAGGTGGAAAGTACCGTCACGGGTGTAGGACGTAGTGCCATCCGGTTGCAGGATCTGGAAGAAGCCACGGCCATTGATCGCCATGTCCAGCGGCTGCCCGGTCTGTTGCAGGTTGCCGGCGGTGAAGTTCTTCTGGGTGCCGACGATGGACACACCGGTACCCACTTGCAGGCCCGACGGCAATTCGCTGTCCTGGGTCGACTGTGCACCCGGCTGGCGCTTGATTTGATAGAGCAGGTCCTGGAACTCGGCGCGATCACGTTTAAAGCCCGTGGTCGAAACGTTCGCCAGGTTGTTGGAAATAACGGTCAGGTTGGTGTCCTGGGCGGACAGACCGGTTTTGGCAACCCATAGAGCCGGAAGCATGCTGTTCTCCTTCGTGCGCCTGTTTGTTGGCGCCGCGTTACAAAATTAGTAGTCAGTGGCGCTGCAATCAGCTCATCTGCATGACGCGAGTCATGGCCTGGTCGTCTTCTTTGGCGCTGTTCATCATTTTCACGTGCAATTCGAACTGCTTGGACAGGGCCAGCACCGCCGTCATTTCTTCGACGGCATTGACGTTGCTCGACTGCAGGAAGCCCGAGTTCACCTTGACGCTGGCATCGGCCACCGCCGGCTGGCCGTCCTTGGTGTGGATCGCGCCATCCAGGCCCTTGGTCATGTTGGCCAGGTCCGGCTTGACCAGCTTGATGCGGTCCACTTCAGCCATCACCCGCGGGCCTTCGCCCATGGCGCGGATGCTGATGGTGCCGTCTTCGCCGACTTCGACCTTCTGCTCGGGCGGCACCGAAATCGGCCCGCCATTGCCCATGATCGGCATACCGTTGCCGGCCCGCAGCACGCCCAGTGCGTCGATATTCATGCTGGCGGTACGCACGTAGGCTTCGCCGCCATCGGGGGTTTGCACGGCGATCCAGCCGTCACCGCCGACGGCAACGTCCAGGTCACGGCCGGTCTCGACCATCGAGCCAGGGGAAAAATCGGTGCCGGGGCGCTCGGTCAGGGCAAACGCCCGCGCCGGAAAGCTGTCACCAAACACCGGCATCGAGCGGGCCTGTTCCAGGTCACGCTGAAAACCGTTGGTGGAAATGTTCGCCAGGTTGTTGGCATGGGCCTTTTGCGCCAGTGCATTCTGGCTGGCGCCGGTCATTGCCACATAAAGGTACTTGTCCACGCTCATTCCTCTTACTGACGGACGTTTGCCGCCCACCGATGTACTGAGGAGTCTTTAGCAATTTGCGCACCAACTTTTTAAAAGTCAGGGAAAGGCAGGTGGGGCAAGGGGTTGGGGCGTATCAAGGATTATTGCAGGGGCAGGACGAGTCGGAAAAACGGCGGAGTTCTGCCGGTTGCGGCAAACACCGGTCTTGGCAGTGACACAGGTCCATTGTGGGGGCGGCGGTGCGACGATTCGACTTGCTCGCGAAGGCGGTGGATCAGTCGGTACCTGTATTGACTGATCCACCGCCTTCGCGAGCAAGCCCGCTCCCACATTTTTAATCCCGTTGCGTCAGGGGTTTATTTGTCGGCCTTGAGCACTGCGTAATCGCGCAATTTGTTGGCGATGGTGGTGTGGGACACGCCCAGGCGCTTACCCAGCAAGCGACTGCTGGGGTGCTCTGTATACAGGCTTTCCAACACCGCCTTTTCAAACCGCCCGACAATCTCTTCCAGGCCGCCCTCCAGGGAGAAATCGCCAAGCGGCTGGCGCACGCCGTAGTCCGGCAAGCGAATATGCTCAGCCTTGATCGTGCCGCCCTCGCACAACGACACCGCCTGGAACAGCACGTTTTCCAACTGCCGCACATTGCCCGGCCAATGGTAGTGACTGAGCCGCTCCATGGCCGCCGGAGCCAGCCTGGGCAGCGGGCAGCCGATCAGGCGGCTGGCCTGGTCGATAAAGTGCTCGACCAGCGGCGGCAGCCCGTCGAGGCATTCGCGCAGCGGCGGGATATGCAGCGACAACACATTGAGCCGGTGATACAGGTCCTGGCGAAACTCCCCTCGGGCACACAATTCCGACAAATCCACCTGGGTCGCGCAGATCACCCGCACATCCAGATAAACCTCTTCGTCACTGCCTACGCGCCGGAAGCAACCGTCCTGCAGAAAGCGCAGTAACTTCACCTGCAACCGCGCGCTCATTTCGCCCACGCCATCCAGAAACAACGTACCGCCCGCCGTCAACTCCAGCAGCCCCAGCTTGCCCTCCGCCCGCGCCCCTTCAAACGCACCAGGGCCGTAGCCGAACAGCTCGGTCTCGGCCATCGACTCCGGCAACCCCGCGCAATTGAGCGCCATCAACGGCGACTGCCCGCGCGGGCTGGCCAGATGACAGGCGCGCGCCAGCAGTTCCTTGCCGGTGCCGGTTTCGCCTTCTATTAATAGAGGGGCATCGAGGGGCGCCATGCGCCGGGCTTCACGCACCACCGCGGCCATGACTTTGGAGCTCTGGAAAATACTGTCAAAGCCCCGCAGCTCCTGCTTGCGCACATTGTAGATACGCTCGCCGACGCGGTCGGCGCGGTGCAAGGTCAGCACGGCACCGGCCATGGCTTCGCTGTCGTCATGCTCGGACGATTGCAGCGGGGCGATGTCTGCAAGAAACACGTCCCCCTTGACCTTGACCCGCAGGCCATTGATCCGCGACTTGCTCGCACGCACCAGCTCCGGCAGGTCGAAGTCCTCGGCGTAGCGCGACAAGGGAATGCCCGGTACTTCGTCCACGCGCACCCCGAGCAGCTGCGCCGCCGCGCGGTTGGCCGCGACAATCGAGCCGCCCATGTCGATGGACAGCACCGGGAATTCCAACGCCCCCAGCAAGGCGTTGAGTTCCATGTGCCGGCGCTCGCTGGGCATCAGCCCTACCCGTTTGACGCCAAACACCCCGGCAATCGCCTCGAACTGCGGGCGCAGGGCCTGGAATTGCATATTCACCAGATTCGGGCAGTACAGGTAGATGGCATTGCCATGTTCGCCGCCGACCTCGCCCTTGGCCACGTTGACGCCGTACTCCACCAGCAGGTTGAGGATGTCCCGCAGGATGCCAATGCGGTTCTGGCAATGCACTTTGATACGCATGTAAAGGCCCGGTTTGTTGTAGGAGGGCTGATCGGGCTGCGTCTTTTTGTCGCCGGACGCAGATAGTCGTCAAGATTATGTGACAGACAGTGACCTTTTCAAACCCGAAAATCCCAATGCCGGGTGCATAACCACCCAACCGTAACGAATACTTTACGAAAACCGGTGAATTTTCCTACAGCCTTAACCTAGTGGCAGGTGGAATCCACCGCCAGGCGGAGTATCAATAAGCCCATAGCAGGACATAACAAGAACGAATGCCTAGCAGGAGAGCCGTATGAAGCAGACGCACTACGTGGCCCGCGAGCCCGATGCGCAAGGTTTTATCCACTACCCGCCCGAAGAACATGCGGTGTGGAACACCCTGATCACTCGCCAATTGAAAGTGATCGAGGGTCGCGCCTGCCAGGAATACCTGGACGGCATCGACAAGCTCGGCCTGCCCCATGACCGTATTCCGCAACTCGCCGAAATCAACAAAGTGCTGGCCGAAACCACGGGCTGGCAAGTGGCGCGGGTCCCGGCGCTGATCCCCTTCCAGACCTTCTTTGAATTGCTCGCCAACAAGCAGTTTCCGGTGGCGACCTTTATTCGTACCCGCGAAGAGCTGGATTACCTGCAAGAGCCGGATATTTTCCACGAGATTTTCGGACACTGCCCGCTGCTGACCAACCCCTGGTTCGCCGAATTCACCCACACCTACGGCAAGCTCGGCCTCGCAGCCACCAAGGAGCAACGGGTGTACCTGGCGCGCCTGTACTGGATGACCATCGAGTTCGGCCTGGTGGACACCCCCGAAGGCCGGCGCATCTATGGTGGCGGCATCCTGTCGTCGCCCAAGGAGACGGTGTACTGCCTCTCGGATGAGCCCAAGCACCAAGCCTTCGACCCTCTGGAAGCCATGCGCACGCCCTATCGCATCGATATCCTGCAGCCGCTGTATTTCGCCCTGCCCAACCTCAAGCGCCTGTTCGAAGTGGCGCAGGAAGACATCATGGGCATGGTCGAGCGCGGCATGCAGCTGGGTCTGCACGCGCCGCTGTTCCCACCCAAGCCCAAGGCGGCTTGAACTGATGCTTTAAAGGCCAGGTGAGCCTGTTCCCTGGCCGCGCGTTGCTTTAGGGTGACGCGACTGGCAACCGAATTCCACATACTCGATTTCAGGAACACCTTTATGACCACCTTGAACCAAGCCCATTGCGAAGCCTGCCGCGCCGACGCCCCGCAAGTCAGCGACGAAGAACTGCCGGTGCTGATCAAGCAGATCCCAGACTGGAACATCGAAGTGCGCGACGGCGTGATGCAGCTGGAAAAAGTATTCCTGTTCAAGAACTTCAAATTCGCCCTGGCCTTTACCAACGCCATGGGCGAAATCTCCGAGGCTGAAGGCCATCACCCAGGCCTGCTGACCGAATGGGGCAAAGTCACCGTGACCTGGTGGAGCCACTCGATCAAGGGCCTGCACCGCAACGACTTCATCATGGCCGCGCGCACCGACGAAGTGGCCAAGGACGCCGAGGGCCGCAAGTGATGCATTTCGCCGCGATTGGCCGGGTGCCTGGTGATCCGATCCTGGGGCTGATGGAGTCCTATGCCAAGGACGCCAACCCGCAAAAATTCGACCTGGGCGTGGGCGTGTATAAGGATGCCCAGGGCCTGACCCCGATCCTGCAGGCGGTAAAACGCGCCGAGCAGCGCCTGGTCGAGCAGCAAACCACCAAGACTTACATCGGCGGGCATGGCGACCCGGCTTTCGGCCGCCTGATCAGCGAATTAGTGCTGGGCGCAGGCTCCGCGCTGCTCAAGGCACAACGCGCCGGCGCCACGCAAACCCCGGGTGGCACCGGCGCCCTGCGCCTGAGCGCCGACTTCATCGCCCACAGCCTGCCAGGCCGTGGCGTGTGGTTGAGCAACCCGACGTGGCCGATCCACGAAACCATCTTCGCCAAGGCCGGGCTCAAGGTCAGCCACTACCCCTATGTGGGCAGTGACAACCGCCTGGACGTGCCGGCCATGCTCGCCACCCTGGCCACCGTGCCCGAGGGCGACGTGGTGCTGCTGCACGCCTGCTGCCACAACCCCACCGGTTTCGACCTGTCCCAGGACGACTGGCGCCAGGTGCTGCAGATCGTGCGCGAGCGCCAGTTGCTGCCGCTGATCGACTTCGCCTACCAGGGCTTTGGCGATGGTCTGGAGCAGGACGCATGGGCGGTACGCCTGTTTGCCGATGAACTGCCTGAGGTGCTGATCACCAGCTCCTGCTCGAAGAATTTCGGCTTGTACAGCGACCGCGTCGGCGCGCTGATCGTGTGTGCCAACGATGCCGAGAAACTGTTGGATGTGCGCAGCCAACTGGCGTTTATCGCGCGCAACCTGTGGTCGACACCACCGGATCACGGGGCCGCCGTGGTCGCGACTATCCTCGGTGACAGTGCGCTCAAGCAGCTGTGGAGCAGCGAAGTCGAAGGCATGCGTTCGCGTATCGCGCAACTGCGTTCGGGCCTGGTCGAAGCGCTGGCGCCCCACGGGCTGTCTGAGCGCTTTGCCCATGTCGGCGTGCAGCGCGGGATGTTTTCCTACACCGGCCTGAGTGCCGAGCAGGTGAAACAGCTGCGGGAAAAACACAGCGTGTACATGGTCAGTTCCGGGCGCGCCAACGTGGCCGGGATTGATGAAACGCGGCTGGGGTTGCTGGCCGAGGCCATTGCAGACGTGTGCCGCAACTGACGAAACCGAATCAAATGTGGGAGCGGGCTTGCTCGCGAATGCGGTGGGTCAGTGATGGATATGTTGACTGATACACCGCATTCGCGAGCAAGCCCGCTCCCACATTTTTGACCGAGGCGATCTTCAGCCCGCAACCATCTCGGCCTTGACCTGCGCCTCCCTGGCCTGGGCATCCGCCAACCGATACAACTCGATATGCCCATCCCAGTGCTCGATCAATGCCGTGCACGACTCCACCCAATCCCCGCAATTGAGGTAGTCCACCTCGCCCACCTTGCGAATCTCCGCATGGTGGATATGCCCGCACACTACGCCGTGCAACTCGCGCTTGGTCACTTCGTGGGCGATGGCTTCCTCGAAATCGCTGATAAAGCTCACCGCTGTCTTCACCTTATGCTTGAGGTACGCCGACAGCGACCAGTAGCCATATCCATAACGCGCCCGCCAGTGGTTCAACCAGCGGTTGAGGGTCAGGGTGAATTCGTAGGCCGAATCGCCAAGAAACGCCAGCCAGCGGTGGTAGCGGGTGATCACGTCGAACTGGTCGCCGTGGATCACCAGCAAATGCCGGCCATCGGCGGTCACATGCACCGCTTCGTCCACCAGTTGGATATTGCCCAGGATCAGCTTTGAATAGCGGCGCAGGAACTCGTCGTGGTTGCCAGTGACGTAGATCACCTCGGTGCCGCGCTTGCTCATGGTCAGCAGGCGGCGGATCACGTTCGTATGGGCCTGGGGCCAATACATGCCGCCGCGCATTTTCCAGCCGTCGATGATATCGCCCACCAGGTACACCTTGTCGGCATGGTAGCCCTTGAGGAACTGCGACAGATGTTCCGCCTGGCAGTCCCGGGTGCCCAGGTGCACGTCGGAGATCCACAGGGTACGAACCCGTTGCTTGCGGCTGGGTTTGGCGATCTCGGCGCTGGTCATGGCATACCTCGAGGGTGTTTTCGCCAGCTTGCTCCCGGGCAATTAATAGCCCATGACAGTCTTGCGTCAGTCAGATGACAGCGCCCGCCGCCCGTCGGGCGGTGTAAACTGCCGGCCTGCCCGGGAGATTGCGATGAGACCGACCCTCACGCTGCGCCATTACACCCATGACCTGATTGCCCATAGCCATGACCACGCGCAACTGGTGTTCGGCCTGGCCGGCCGCCTGGATTTCGAGGTCGAAGGCATGGGCGGCGAGATTTGCCCACAAGGGGTGATGGTCCTGCCCTTCTCCACCCACCACAGCTGTGGCAGCCCCCGGGGCAGCCAATGCCTGGTGCTGGATGTGCCCGACGAACAGTGGATGGTGCAATCTTTGGGCGAGCACGCGGATGCCAGTCGCCGCCTGCTCGACCAACCGGCCCGGGTGACCCTGGATGCCCGCCAGGGCCAATTGGTCAACTGGCTGGCGAGCGGCGCCCTGGATGACCCACTGATCGCCCAGCAAGGCGCGGTGCTGTTATTGGCTACGCTCAATGGCCAGCCGCAGGCTCAAACCGGCGCGCGACGCCTGCCCTATGGCGCATTCAACGCCCATATCGACCAGCATGCGGCCTACCCGCTGCAGGTCGCGGATCTGGCGCGGCTGGCGGATATGTCCGTCGCCCGCCTGCACGCACGCTTTATCGCCGAATGCGGGCTGACCCCCATGGACTACATCCGCAACCGCCGCCTGCACATGGCCCGTGGCTTGCTGCGCGACAGCCACCTGCCGATTGGCGAGATCGCCGCGCGGGTTGGCTACGGTTCGCAAAGTGCGTTTGCCGCAGCGATGTTGCGCGCGTTCGGCAGCTCGCCCGGAGCCCTGCGCCGGCTCGACAACGGGCGCTAGTCCTGCGATAAAACCGGCGATTCCCACGACAGACACCCAGGCGCCAGGCGCTCTAGACTGGATGCCTGCCTGCCCACTGCTTTAAGGATTGTCATGACCCCGCGCACTGCCCTCGGCGCCCTGCACATCGGTGCACTGATGTTTGGCCTTACTGGCGTCTTCGGCAAACTCGCCGCCGCCTCGCCGAGCATTATTGTGTTTGGCCGTGCCGCTTTCGCGGTGCTGGCCCTGGTGCTGTTCGCGCGTTTTGCCAGCAGCACACCGTGGCAAAAACTCTACAGCGCTGACCTACGGCGCCTGCTGCTCAGCGGCCTGCTGCTGGCCGGGCACTGGGTGAGTTTCTTCATCGCGGTAAAAGTGGCGGGGGTGGCGATTGCGACGCTGGGGTTCGCCACGTTCCCGGCGTTCACGGTGGTCCTTGAAGGCCTGATCTTCCGCGAGCGGATCCGCGCCAATGAAATGGTACTGGTGGTGCTGGTCAGCGTCGGCCTGGTGCTGGTCACCCCGGACTTCGACCTGGCCAGCCAAGCCACCAGCGGCCTGGTCTGGGCCGTGGTCTCGGGCCTGCTGTTCTCGCTGCTCTCGTTGAACAACCGCGCCAGCGCCAGCATTCCCCCGGTGCAGGCAGCCCTGTGCCAAAACGTAGTGGTCGCCGTGTGCCTGCTGCCCGTCGCCGCTCCAGGCCTTGGCGAGGTACGTGCCCTGGACTGGTTGTGGATCGGTCTGCTGGGGGTGTTTTGTACCGGGCTGGCCCACAGTTTGTTTGTCGCCAGCCTCAAGGTGCTCAAGGCGCGCACCGCCGCGGTGGTGTTCGCCATGGAGCCGGTGTATGGCATCACCGTAGCCTGGCTGCTGTTCAGCGAAACCCCGACCCTGCGCATGTTGCTGGGCGGCGCGCTGATCATTGCCGCCATCGTCGTCTCGGGCTTGATGAGCCGCCCGGCCAAGGCCAAACAGCCGCCGGCCATGGCCTGATCTATACTTTTCCTATCCGCAACAGTCAGCTGTCGTTCAACGGATACAGACTCCTCGACGACAGCCGTGGTCCTTGAAGTTGCTGCATGCGAGTGGTCGCTCCCTTAATGCTATGCAGGAGTTTCACCATGGACATGTTCATCCCCCTGATCATTCAGATCATCAGTGGCGCAGTCGGCGGCAACATTGCCGGTCTGAGCAAGCAAGGCCTGGGCTCCGGGCTCAATACGGTGGTCGGTGGCGTCGGCGGCCTGGTGCTGGGGCAGATCGTCGCGGCGATCACTGGCATGCCAGCGGGTGGCGCGCTGGATGTTGCCGCCGTGGGCAGCAATATCGTCGGCGGCGGTGTCGGCGGCCTGGTGCTGACGTTTGTCGTCGGCTGGATCAAGAATAAAATGGCCGCCAAATAAACCACCCCACACTGCCGGCCATGCGCCGGCAGTGTCGCCTACGAAGTCCGGTCGTTGTGCCCCAGGTCCCGATCTGGGGCGATCTGGTCGCGCACCCGCTGCTTGAGCACCTTGGCCTCGGGGAAACCGCCATCGGCCTTGCGCTCCCAGATCTGTACGCCGTCGCAGGTGATGCGAAACGCCCCGCCGGTCGCCGGCTCCAGGGCGACTTTGCCGAGGTCGTCGGCAAAGGTGCTCAGCAGTTCCTGGGCCAGCCACGCGGCGCGCAGCAGCCACTGACATTGGGTGCAATAGGTGATGACAATCTCGGGCTTGGATGCGGACATAAAATGAAGAACTCCTGAGATGACGAGACAGGTGGATCGGATGGCTATAATACCGGCCTTTGCCGCCCAGCCCCGAGATTGATGATGCGCCGCCTGTTGTCCTGCCTGCTGCTGTGCCTGCTCCCTGTCCTTGCCCAAGCCGTTGAAACCCCACGCCCGAAAATCGGCCTGGTGCTTTCCGGCGGCGCCGCCCGTGGCCTGGCGCACATCGGCGTGCTCAAGGCCCTCGAAGAGCAAGGCATCCACATCGATGCGATTGCCGGCACCAGCATGGGCGCGGTGATTGGCGGGTTGTACGCGTCGGGCTACAAGATCGACGAACTGGAAAAACTGGCACTGAGCATCGACTGGCAATTAGCGCTGTCCGACGCCCCGCCCAGGGAAGACGTGCCGTTCCGGCGCAAGCAGGATGACCGGGACTTCCTGATCAAGCAGAAACTGAGCTTTCGCGACGACGGCAGCCTGGGCCTGCCCCTGGGCGTGATCCAAGGCCAGAACCTGGCGCTGCTGCTGGAGAGCATGTTCGCCCACAGCAGCAATACCCGCGACTTCGACAAGCTGCCGATTCCCTTTCGCGCGGTGGCCACCGACATCACCAGCGGCGAGAAAGTGGTGTTTCGCAAGGGCCATCTGCCTCAAGTGATTCGCGCCAGCATGTCGATCCCCGCAGTGTTCGCCCCGGTGGAACTGGACGGCCGGCTGCTGGTGGATGGCGGCATGACCGATAACATCCCCCTGGATGTGGCGCGGGAGATGGGAGTCGATATCGCCATCGTGGTGGATATCGGCACGCCGTTGCGCAACCGCAAGCAACTGGCGACGGTGGTGGATGTGCTCAACCAGTCCATCACCCTGATGACCCGCCGCAACTCCGAGGAACAACTCAAGGCCCTGCACCCAGGCGACGTGCTGATCCAGCCACCCTTGGCCGCATATGGCGTGACCGATTTTGGCCGCGCCAAGGACATGATCGACGCTGGCTACCGCGCCACCAGGGCCCTGGATACCCGCCTGGCACGCCTGCGCCCAACCGGGTCGGTGGACGCCGAACTGACCGCCGCCCGCACCCCAGGCCAGCGCAACCCGACGATTACCGCGATCAAGGTGGAGAACGACTCGAAAGTCGGCGACGACGTGATCCGCTACTACATCCGCCAACCCATTGGCGAGCCGCTGAACCTGGCCCGCCTGCAATCGGACATGGGCACCCTGTACGGCCTGGATTACTTCGAGCAGGTGCAATACCGCGTGGTGAAAAAAGGCCCGGACAACACCCTGGTCATCAGCGCGCGCGGCAAACGCAGCGGCACCGACTACCTGCGCCTGGGGCTCAACCTGTCCGATGACATGCGCGGCGACAGCGCGTTCAACCTCGGCGCCAGCTACCGTGTCAACGGCATCAACCGCCTTGGCGCCGAATGGCTCACCAGGGTGCAGATCGGCGATCGACAGGAGCTGTACAGTGAGTTCTACCAGCCGATGGATACCGGCTCACGTTACTTCGTCGCACCCTATATCAGCGCGCAGGCGCAGAACGTCGAACTGATCCTGGATAACGACCCGATCTCCGAATACCGTCTGGAGCGCTATGGGTTTGGCCTGAACGTTGGCCGGCAGATCGGCAACAGCGGCGAAATCCGCTTCGGCGTCGGCGAAGCCTGGGGCAAGGCCGATGTGCGCATCGGCGACCGCGACTTGCCCAGCGTGAGCTTCAACGAGGGTTTCTATGAACTGAAGTACTCCTTCGACTCCCTGGACAACGTGTACTTCCCCCATACCGGTGAAGATATTGGCCTGGCCTACCGCGAATTCGAACCGGGCCTGGGCTCCGACCAGCGCTACCGGCAATGGGAGTTCAAGCTGGACAAGGCCATGAGCCACGGCCCGGACACCCTGGTACTGGGCGGGCGCTACGGGCGCACCCTGGATGATTCCGACGTGGTGATTTCCAGCTTCCTGCTGGGCGGTGCGCGGCAGCTGTCAGGGTTCCGCCAGGATGCGATTTCCGGGCAGAACGTCAGCCTGATGCGCGCGGTCTACTACCGCCGCCTCACCCCACGCTCCTACTTGCCGTTGGACTTCCCGCTGTACCTGGGCGCCTCCCTGGAACGCGGGCGGGCGTGGAACAACGACAATGAGTTCGACAGTGGCTATATCAATGCCGCGAGCATCTTCCTCGGGTTTGATACACCGCTGGGGCCGTTGAACTTCAGCTATGGGTTTAATGATGACAATCAGAAGGCGGTGTATCTGAATCTTGGGCAGACGTTCTAACAACGACGCTTATCCGAGGTGGAGCAGGCTTGTGTGGGAGCGGGCTTGCTCGCGAAAGCAGTGGTTCAGTCACCGGATACATTGACTGACACACCTCTTTCGCGAGCAAGCCCGCTCCCACATTTTGATCAGCGGCGTAATCGGATCAGGTCTTTTCCAGGTTCGCCAGAATATGCCCATGCACACGCATGCACACACGCATCTCTTCTTCATCGACCCCCACAAACAGCTCCTGGCGCAAAGCCGTGGCAATGGTCTCGATTTGATCGATCAACGGCCTTGCTGGATCACACAACACAATGCGCTTGGCACGCCGGTCTTCCAGCACAGCCTGGCGTTGCACCAGGCCCTGGCTCTCCAGGCTGTCGAGCAGGCGCGCCAATGTAGGCCCTTCCACCCCGACACTCTGGGCCAGCTCACGCTGGGTCGGTGCTTCTTCAAAGCGGGCCAGATGCAGCAGCACCAGCCAGCGCGCCTGGGACAACCCCAGCCCAGCCAGGCGGCGATCCAGTTCGGCGCGCCAGCCACGGGACATTTGCGCCAACTGCATGCCAAAACGGTGTTGATCGGTTAACGGCATAAAAAACTCATGGATTAGACTGAAAATAAAGTGTGGCTAATTATTAGTCAGCTAAGCATGCCCCATGGCCGTAGGCAAGGCTTGCAATGTACTGATTCGTTACATTGTCGTAATTGACGCATCAAATCTCGAATTCCGACTGCAACGCGGCCCGTACACAGTACAAAACACCCTCCGGCACCCGCCCGGTGAACAGCGGCGCGATGTCGGACACCGGTGGCAACTCGCCCTCGCCGTCGAGAAACGCATCCTGGATTTCACCCAGCAAATCTTCCGGCAGATCCAGGGCCTGCTCCAGGGACAATTGCTGTTTGCCAATGGACTCGGCCAGCAAGGTGTAGACGTTTTTTTCCGAGCACTGCAACTGCCCGGCGATCTGGATCGGGGTCATGCCGGCGCGGGCCAGGCTGATCAATTCGTGGCGGATATCGGCGATTTCCTTGGGTGCCTCGGCCTGGCCACCAAGGACTTCCAGGAAGGCCTGGCCATAACGCTCAAGCTTGCGCGCGCCGACGCCACTGACCCGGGCCATTTCGGCCATGGTGGTCGGTTGCTCGCGCAACATTTCCAGCAACGTGGAGTCGGGGAAGATGACGTAGGGCGGCACGCTGTGCTCTTGCGCCAGCTTGCGGCGCAAGGCACGCAGGGCTTCCCACTGTTCGCGCTCTTCGCCCCGCACCAATTGGCTGGCCTGGCTGGTACTGCTGGATTTGGCAGTGGTCTGCGGCTTGAGGTCGCGGCGCAGCTCCAGGCTGACCTCGCCCTTGAGCAGTGGCCGGCAGCTATCGTTCAGGCGCAGGCCGCCGTAGCCTTCCAGGTCGATATCCACCAGGCCGCGTGCCACCATCTGGCGGAACAGCGAGCGCCATTCGCCTTCAGCCCGCGCCTTGCCTACGCCGTACACCGATAGGTGCTGATGGCCAAAGCTGCGGATTTTTTCGTTGTCCTTGCCCAGCAGTACATCCACCAGATGGCCGACGCCATAACGCTGGCCGGTCCGGAAGATCGCCGACAAGCCTTGGCGCGCCGGCTCGGTAGCATCCCAGGTCTGCACGCCGTCCACACAGTTGTCGCAATGCCCACAAGGCTGGGGCATGTCTTCGTCGAAATAGGCGAGCAAGGTCTGACGACGGCAGCGGGTTTCTTCGCACAGCGACAGCATGGCGTCGAGCTTGTGCTGCTCCAGGCGCTTGTGGCGCTCATCGCCTTCGGAGTTTTGCAGCATCTGCTTGAGCATCACCACATCCTGCAGGCCGTAGACCATCCAGGCATCCGCCGGCAGGCCATCGCGACCGGCACGCCCGGTTTCCTGGTAGTACGCCTCAAGGGACTTGGGCAGGTCCATATGGGCCACGAAGCGCACGTTGGATTTGTCGATGCCCATGCCAAACGCAATGGTCGCCACCATGATCAGGCCTTCCTCGTTAAGGAAGCGCTTCTGGTGATAGGCCCGCAACTCGTTGGGCAGGCCGGCATGGTAAGGCAGCGCGGGATAGCCCTGCTCACACAGGAACGCCGCCACTTCATCGACCTTCTTGCGCGACAGGCAGTAGACGATCCCGGCATCGCTGCGCCGCTCGGAGAGGAACGCCAGCAACTGCTTGCGTGGCTGTTCCTTGGGCACGATGCGGTAAAAGATGTTGGGACGGTCGAAGCTGGAGAGAAAACGCTCGGCGTTCTGCAGGTGCAGGCGCTCGACGATTTCCTCGCGGGTGCGCTTGTCGGCCGTGGCGGTCAGGGCGATGCGCGGCACATTGGGGAACAGTTCGGCCAGTTGCCCCAATTGCAGGTATTCACGGCGGAAATCGTGGCCCCACTGGGATACACAGTGGGCCTCGTCGATAGCGAACAGGGAGATTTCCAGGCTCTGCAGGAATGCCAGCATCCGCGGCTGGACCAGACGCTCGGGCGCCAGGTAGAGCATCTTCACTTCGCCACGGCGGATCCGCGCCGCCAGGTCGCGTTGCTGTTCGGCACTCAGGGTAGAGTTCAACGCGGCGGCGGCGACGCCCAACTCTTCCAGGGTGGCCACTTGATCGTCCATCAGCGCGATCAACGGCGAGACCACTACCGCCAGCCCTTCACGCAACAATGCCGGCACCTGGAAGCACAACGACTTGCCGCCACCGGTAGGCATCAGGACCAGCGCATCACCGCCGCTGGCCACGCGCTCAATGATCGCACCCTGGCGGCCACGAAAGCTGTCGTAGCCGAAGATGTCCTTGAGGACGCGTTGAGCCTGTTCAAGCATGAAAAACTCCAAATTCCACCGAAATCCCTCTGTACAGGCTGGCTGAAAAAGCGCGCCTGGCCGGGAAATAATCCGTAAGCGAACTTTTCCCGCAACCGCATCCGGCCTGCAGGGGCATCACAAAACGCGGCAGTATACCCGAGCGCTCCCCGGCAAAGGGCGCCACTGACGAATAGCGGCCCATCTGAAAACCCTGCAAATATGCCGTGCGACTGGCCTGCACGCTCAAGAAGGCCTAGAATTCAGCATCGTTTATTCCCAAGGTAGTCTTTCAATGTCCTTCGCTGAGCAACTAAACCGCCTGCAAGCCTTCCTCGATGCCGATGAGCTGCATGACGAGGCGCTGGACTACGTGGCCGCCCACGGCTACCTGACTGCGCTGTCGATCTGCTCCGAACCGGTGCCTGATCGTGAATGGATCGATGCCCTGTTCGCCGAAGAGCCGCACTACAAGGATGAGGCCCAGCGCACCGAGATCGAAGAAACCCTGCTCCAGCTCAAGGCCCACATCTCACGCCAATTGGCGTCCGATGAGGAGTTCGAGCTGCCCTGCGACCTCGACCTCGGCGAAGAGCCCGACGACTCCGACCTGCGCGGCTGGTGCATTGGCTTCATGGAAGGTGTGTTCCTGCGTGAAGCGGCCTGGTTCGAAACCGCCGAGGAAGAAGTCAGCGAAATGCTGCTGCCGATCATGGTCGGTTCCGGCCTGTTCGACGACCAGCCTGAGTTCGCCGATATCGCCAGCGACGCCAACCTGATGGACGACATGATCGTACAGATCCCGGAAGCACTGACTGCCCTGTACCTGCTGTGCAACGCCCCCGACGAAAAACCGGCGATCCTCAAGCCTCGCCACCACTGAGTACCCCGCCCGTGGCGCCCATGGGCAACCGCTCCCCGATTGTGCGCTACGTGCTGCTGGCCATTGGCTGGTTGAGCGTCGCACTCGGGGTGATAGGGATCTTCCTGCCGGTCTTGCCGACCACCCCCTTCCTGCTCCTGGCTGCCGGCTGCTTTGCCCGCAGCTCCCCGCGTTTCTATGACTGGCTGGTGAATCACCCGCGCCTTGGTCCGTGGATTCGCGACTACCTGGACGGCAACGGCATTCCATTAAAAGGCAAGGTGTACGCCATCGGCCTGATGTGGCTGAGCATCGGCCTGTCCTGCTACCTGGTGCCATTGCCCTGGGCACGCGGGTTCATGTTGACCAGTGCGGTGCTGGTGACGATCTACATCCTGCGTCAGAAGACCCTACCTCCACGTTCGTAGGAACCGTCCCTACACGACCTTCGTCGACACTGACTAACCCCGGCCATCATGCGAGACTGTCGCCCCGGGCCTGGAATGCCCGGGTGTTCTTATGTCCGGAGTACTCATGACGCTGTCCAGCGGGCTGATCGCCGCCGTTGCCCTGGCCTACATGGCCATTATGTTTGCCATCGCCTTCTACGGTGACCGCCGCCGCGCGCCGCTGCCGCCACGGGTGCGCGCGTGGGTGTATAGCCTGTCGCTGGCGGTGTACTGCACCAGTTGGACCTTCTTCGGCGCTGTGGGCCAGGCTGCTGAACAGCTGTGGGCATTTTTACCGATCTACCTGGGACCCGTCCTGCTCCTGGTGCTGGCGCCCTGGGTCCTGCAAAAGATGATTCTGATCAGCAAGCAGGAAAACATTACCTCCATCGCTGACTTTATCGCTGCGCGCTATGGCAAATCCCAGTCCCTGGCGGTGGTCGTGGCGCTGATCTGCCTGGTCGGCGTGCTGCCTTATATTGCCCTGCAACTCAAAGGCATCGTGCTGGGGGTCAACCTGCTGATTGGCGCCGGTGCCGATGCCACCGGCACGCGAGCCCAGGACACCGCCCTGATCGTGTCCCTGGTGCTGGCACTGTTCACCATCGTATTCGGTACCCGCAACCTCGACGCCACGGAGCACCACCGTGGCATGGTGCTGGCGATTGCCTTCGAATCCCTGGTCAAGCTGTTCGCGTTTCTCGCCGTCGGTGCGTTTGTTACCTACGGCCTGTACGACGGTTTCAACGATCTGTTCAGCCAGGCCATGCTCGCGCCGAGGCTGGAGGAGTACTGGAAAGAGACCGTCAACTGGCCGTCGATGGTGGTGCAGACCGGCGTGGCGATGATGGCGATCATCTGCCTGCCCCGCCAGTTCCACGTCACCGTGGTGGAGAACATCGAGCCCCAGGACCTGCGTCTGGCCAAGTGGGTGTTCCCCGCGTACCTGGTGCTGGCTGCGCTGTTTGTGGTGCCAATTGCCCTGGGCGGCAAAATGCTGCTGCCCGGCTCGGTGCTGCCGGACTCCTACGTGATCAGCCTGCCCCTGGCCGAAGCCCATCCGGCCCTGGCGCTGCTGGCGTTTATTGGCGGCGCTTCGGCGGCGACCGGCATGGTCATCGTCGCGAGTGTGGCGCTGTCGACCATGGTTTCCAACGATATGTTGCTGCCCTGGCTGCTGCGCCGCACCAACGCCGAGCGCCCGTTCGAAGTCTTCCGCCACTGGATGCTCTCGGTACGCCGGGTCAGCATCGTGATTATCCTGCTGCTGGCCTATGTCAGTTATCGCCTGCTCGGTTCCACCGCCAGCCTGGCGACCATCGGCCAGATCGCCTTTGCTGCGGTGACCCAACTGGCACCGGCGATGCTCGGCGCACTGTACTGGAAGCAAGCCAACCGACGCGGCGTGTTTGCCGGCCTGGCGGCAGGCACCTTCCTGTGGTTCTACACCCTGGTGTTGCCGATTGCCGCCCATAGCCTGGGCTGGTCGCTGAATATCTTCCCGGGCCTGGCCTGGCTGCACGGCAACCCGCTGGGGCTGCCTATCACGCCACTGACCCAGGGTGTGGTGCTGTCTTTGGCCGGTAACTTCACCCTGTTTGCCTGGGTCTCGGTGCTGTCGCGTACACGGGTGTCGGAGCATTGGCAGGCCGGGCGCTTTATCGGCCAGGAAACCAGCCAGCGCGCCAGCGCCCGCTCCATGCTGTCGGTGCAAATCAATGACCTGTTGAGCCTGGCCGCGCGGTTTGTTGGCGAGGAACGCGCGCAGCAGAGCTTCATCCGCTTCGCCTATCGCCAAGGCAAAGGCTTTAACCCCAACCAGAACGCCGACAACGACTGGATTGCCCACACCGAACGACTGCTGGCTGGCGTGCTCGGCGCCTCATCGACACGGGCGGTGGTGAAAGCGGCCATTGAAGGCCGCGAAATGCAGCTAGAGGACGTAGTTCGTATCGCAGACGAAGCGTCCGAAGTGCTGCAGTTCAACCGGGCGCTGTTGCAAGGCGCCATCGAGAACATCACCCAGGGCATCAGTGTGGTGGATCAGTCCCTCAAGCTGGTGGCCTGGAACCGTCGCTACCTGGAACTGTTCAACTATCCTGACGGCCTGATCAGCGTCGGCCGGCCGATTGCCGACATTATTCGCTACAACGCCGAGCGCGGGCTGTGCGGCCCGGGTGAGGCCGAAGTCCACGTGGCGCGGCGCCTGCACTGGATGCGCCAGGGCCGGGCACATACGTCGGAACGGCTGTTTCCCAACGGCCGGGTGATCGAGTTGATCGGCAACCCGATGCCGGGCGGTGGGTTTGTCATGAGTTTTACTGACATTACTGCGTTCCGCGAGGCCGAGCAGGCTCTGACCGAGGCCAATGAAGGCCTGGAACAGCGGGTCACCGAGCGCACTCATGAGCTGTCGCAACTGAATGTGGCCCTGACCGATGCCAAGGGTGTGGCCGAGTCGGCCAACCAGTCGAAAACCCGCTTCCTCGCCGCCGTCAGTCACGACCTGATGCAACCGTTGAACGCGGCGCGACTGTTCTCGGCCGCCCTCTCCCACCAGAGCGAAGGCTTATCCGGTGAGGCCCGGCAACTGGTGCAGCACTTGGACAGTTCGCTGCGCTCGGCCGAAGACCTGATCAGCGACTTGCTGGATATCTCCCGCCTGGAAAACGGCAAGATCAACCCTCAGCGCCAGCCGTTTGCCTTGAGTGAACTGTTCGACGCCCTGGGCGCGGAGTTCAAGGTGCTGGCCCAGGAGCAAGGCTTGAGTTTCCGCCTGCGCGGCAGCCGCTTGCGCATCGACAGTGATATCAAGCTGCTGCGGCGAATCCTGCAGAATTTCCTGACCAACGCTTTTCGCTATGCCCACGGCCCGGTACTGCTGGGTGTACGACGGCGTCGCGGCGAACTGCGCTTGGAGGTGTGGGATCGTGGCCCAGGCATCCCGCTGGATAAACAGAAAGTCATCTTCGAAGAGTTCAAGCGCCTGGACAGCCACCAGACCCGTGCCGAAAAGGGCCTGGGGCTTGGCCTGGCCATTGCCGACGGGCTGTGCCGCGTGCTCGGTCACCGCTTGCGCGTGCGCTCATGGCCAGGCAAAGGCAGCGTGTTCAGCGTCAGTGTGCCGCTGGCCAAGGCACAGACCAGCTTGCAGGTGCAGGCCACACCGGACAAGGGCCTGCCACTGAGCGGCGCCCAGGTGCTGTGCGTGGACAACGAAGACAGCATCCTGATTGGCATGCGCAGCCTGTTGAGTCGTTGGGGCTGCCAGGTCTGGACCGCACGCGACCAGGCGCAATGCGCGGCCTTGCTGGCCGAGGGCATGCGCCCGCAATTGGCATTGGTGGATTACCACCTGGACCACGGCGAGACCGGCACGGAGTTGATGGGCTGGCTGCGCGCGCAACTGGCGGAGCCGATTCCTGGGGTGGTGATCAGCGCCGATGGCCGTCCGGAGATGGTGGCCGAGGTACATGCAGCGGGGTTGGATTACCTGGCCAAGCCGGTAAAACCGGCGGCGTTGCGCGCACTGCTGAATCGGCATTTGCCGTTGTAACGTGCGGGTGCTGGCTTGCCGTAATGCCGTTCAGTTAAGTGAACGCAATGCTCACGACAGCGAAGATCCCCTGTGGCAGCGGGCTTGTCGGATCGCCGCGAAGACGTCGGCCCAGCAAACATTGATGTTGACTGGCCCACTGCTTTCGCGAGCAAGCCCGCTCCCACATAGAGTTCTGTGTTTAGTCAGGTAGCTGGGCGACGCCATCTTCGTCAGTCATCGCTTTTTCCAGCAGATCGGCAGGCAGGCCTTTACTGGCCCGCGCACCCAGCAGCTTGAGTTGCTCCACCCGGCTGACCAGATTGCCGCGACCATCTGTGAGCTTGTTGCGCGCAGCACTGTAAGCCTTATCCAACTGCTGTAATCGATTGCCGACTTCATCCAGGTCCTGGATAAACAGCACGAACTTGTCGTACAGCCAGCCGGCGCGTTCGGCGATTTCCCGGGCGTTCTGGCTTTGCCGCTCCTGCTTCCACAGGCTGTCGATCACCCGCAGGGTCGCCAGCAAGGTGGTCGGGCTGACGATCACGATATGGCGGTCGAAGGCCTCCTGGAACAGGTTCGGCTCGGCCTGCAAGGCGGCCGAAAACGCCGCCTCGATGGGTACGAACAACAACACAAAATCCAGGCTGTGCAGGCCTTCCAGGCGCTTATAGTCCTTGCCGGCCAAGCCTTTGACATGATTGCGCAACGACAGCACATGCTGCTTGAGGGCGGCCTGGCCGATCACCTCGTCATCGGCCGCCACGTACTGCTGATAGGCGGTCAGGCTGACCTTGGAGTCCACCACCACCTGCTTGTCGCCCGGCAACATGATTAGCACGTCCGGCTGGAAACGCTCGCCATCCGGGCCCTTGAGGCTGACCTGGGTCTGGTACTCACGGCCTTTCTCCAGGCCGGCATGTTCCAGCACGCGCTCCAGAATCAGTTCGCCCCAGTTGCCCTGGGTCTTCTGTCCCTTGAGGGCGCGGGTCAGGTTGGTGGCTTCGTCCGACAGGCGCAGGTTCAATTGCTGCAGGCGCTCCAGCTCCTTGCCCAGGGAAAAACGCTCGCGCGCTTCATTCTGATAGCTTTCTTCCACGCGCTTTTCGAACGACTGGATGCGTTCCTTCAACGGGTCAAGCAATTGCCCCAGACGCTGCTGGCTGGTTTCGGCAAACCGCTGCTCACGCTCATCGAAGATTTTCCCGGCCAGCTCGGCGAACTGCGCACGCAGTTCATCCCGCGAGCCTTGCAGGTCGTTGAGGCGTTGTTGATGGCTGTCCTGCTGCTCACGCAGTTCGGCGCGCAGGGAGGCCGACAAGGCATCCAGGCGGCGTAGCTCACCTTCCTTGGCGGAGCGCTCGATGTTCCAGGCGTGGGCCGCATCCCGCGCGTTATCGCGATCGATTTGCAGCAACTCGACTTCCCGGCGTACCGCTGCCAGATCCGCCTGCTTGGCCGCATTGGCCTGGCTCAGGTCGCTGATCTCGTCGCGGCTGGCGTCCAGTTGCGCGGCCAGGCCTTCCTGGGCCAGTTGCCCAGTGGCCAGGCGCTCTTCCAGCAGTTCCCAACCGGTGCGGCGTGCGTTCAGGCGGCGCTGGATCTGCCAGCACAGGACCGATAGAGGCAACGCCGCAGCGGCGAGGCCCAGTGCCACACTGGTCCAGTCAAAAGCCATAGCCATTCCTGCCATTACGGTAAAAGAGGAAGGTTAACCAAGCAGGCGCTTCGTGGACAGCTCAGTCTTTGAGCTGACCCAATTCACGCTGGGCGCCCACGTCGCCGGCACGGGCGGCCTGGCGCAGGAGGTCATGGCCGATGCGGCGGTCCCGGGCATTGCCGCACTCGCGACACATCAACAGGCCCAGGCGGCTCTGTGCCACGACCACACCTTCACGAGCCGGCTGCTTGAGCAAACGTCCGGCGAAATGCTTGATATTGGGGTTATCGCCGATGCGCGGGCTATCCAGCAGCCACAAGGCGACCTTCAAGGAGAAACGCTTGGGCGGGGTAACACTAGCAGGGTTGTCGGTAACAGAAGGTGATACTGAGCGAAACTTCATAAAGCACTGTAGGGCAGAACGGAAGGCGCGCCACTCTACTCCTTTTTTCGTACGGGTAAAGCTGAAAAAACCCTGCACGCCCGTTCTAGAGCAAGCGCTCGGGACAATCCACAGAAGCTGTGGATAACTCAGTGGACAACCGTGCTTTAACTCGCGCAAAGGCCCATGGAATGGGGGCCGCGCTTAAACTGACGATTTTTTCACCAATAAAAAAAAGCCAGGTTTTTCATTGACTTAAATTTTCGATGCAGGCATTCGTGGGCCAATCCGGCCGCGCACCATCCTGGTGACACACTGCGCAACCAATGTGCGCAACTACCTGCCTGGCGGTTATATCCCCACCCTCACACGGCGCAAAACGTTACGCCGGTGACACACTAGCCCGGACCGAGGCCTGGCCCCCAGTAAAGTATTTTGGCTAACACACTTGCTTTACCTGTTTCAAGCCATTACTATCTGCGGCGTTAGTACCAAGCTGAAAGTCAATTCTGGTCGAACAAATCCCCGCGATGTAGCTTCCCTAAAGAGAAGTTCTGTCAATCTTGATGGGATCGACCACCTCGATGGTTTCCAGGTATCACTTGCGACGACACTGCCTTTGAACAATGCAAAGGGTGTCGCGAAGTTTCCATACTCTGACCGAACCAACCTGCAAATTGATCAGGATCTTCACCCTGGGCCCAGAACCTTTGCCCCTGTTGTGTTGCCTGCCCTCCTAAGTACCTACCTGCCAGCCCAAGCGCGCCAAACTATTTAGCGCTTCAAACTGGCTGCTTTGTTCCAGTCGGGTTCTTCGCATGATCAATGGTGATCAGCGTCACTGGAACGTTTTAACGTTGCACGGATCTTATCCGTGTCATTTGTAGGAACACCAATAATATGTCCACTCAAATCCATACTCAGGATGCCATTCGCACCCTCACCAATGCTTTTGCCCCAATGAACTGCCTGATCATGGCCGCTCGCAAAGGCTGCTTCAGCTTCACCCTGGTCAACGAACACGGTATCGCTCGTCACAGCGAACGCCTGTACCCCGATCAATACTCCAGCGCAGAACCGCTGCAGGCCGTGATCGAGCGTACCCGTCAGGCTCTGGTTGCCTGATTGACCCGACGCTGAACATCGAAAACCCTGCCCGCAAGGCAGGGTTTTTTATTGCCCTCGATTCGGTTTTTCAGCAGTTCCTTTTAGGCCAAACAGATATAACGCTTATAACCACCGGCCGGAAATATTTTAAAAACAGTCCTTTACGTCGTGAATCTGACACTACACTTCAACTCAGGCGGCATGATCCGCCTCCGGCGAGCCTGAGATCCGATTCACCGCTGCCAAGCCCCCCTTCTCAGGCCTCGTCGACCACTTTCAAGGTTTCGAGGGTTTTATGGGCATTGCCGCCGGCGAATTGTGTCGTTATGTGATCCGACCCACGCTGATTTACCTCGGTCGCCACAGCCAGACAGCAGAAACCCTGCTGCTGGGAGTTGCCGCCAGCCAATCGGAACTGGGTTCTGCCTTGCACGACCGGCGCGGCCACGGCCTGTATCGCATCACCGAACCGCGTCACAGAGCCCTGTGGGACAACTACCTGGCCCTGGACCCCGAGCGTGCAAGCCTGGTGCGCGGCCTCGCCAGCCAGCATGCCTTCCTCAGCGGGCCGCAGCTGGAGCTGGCGGTCAACCTGCGTTACGCCACCGCCATCGCCTGGTCGCTGGTGGAACAACATCGCCCCGAGCTGCCCCAACCCGACGACCTGCTGGCCATGGCGCGTATCTGGAAAGAAATATTTCACCCCCAGGGTCGGCTGCGCGATTACACCCAGGCCTGGCAAACCTGTGTAAACCCAATGAATCAGGTCGCCTGCTGATCGGGCACTTTGCAAGATTCGGCAAAAAGCGGCAATTTTGGTCGGATTGTCCTACAAAACCGCTCTATCTCCTATATTACAGCCTATAGCGCTAAGTTAATTTTATTGATACTTTCCGCAGCGGTGATCACCACGGAGTTCTAATAATGAAAAAAGTAATGCTCAAGACCACACTTAGCCTCGCCGTTGCCATGGCCTCTTCCCAACTGTTCGCAAGCGGCTTTGCCCTCAACGAACAGAGTGTTAGCGGGATGGGTACCGGTTTCGCAGGCCGTTCTTCTTCTGCCGATGATGCAAGCACTGTTTATGGCAACCCTGCCGGTATGGCTCGCCTTGAAGGCCAGCAAGTCACAGGCGGTGTTGCAGCGATTGATGCCACGACCAATATCAGCCAGGTCAGCGGCAACACCAACACTTCCGGTAGCAACAAAGGCGATATGGTGCCTTTCACTGCCGTGCCGTTCGGCTTTTACACCAACAAACTCAACGAGCAGTGGGCAGTCGGTTTCGGCGTCTATGCACCGTTCGGCCTGGTCACTGACTACGAACGTGGCTTCCAGGGTCGCGGCTTTGGCAGCAAGAGCGAAGTGAAGGTCATTACCTTCCAGCCAACTGTCAGCTATGCCTTCAACGACCGGGTGTCCGTAGGTTTCGGTCCGACCTTCAACCGCATCGCCGGTACGCTGGAGTCGGATGTTTCGCTGCCGCAAGTGCCTAACGCCGTCAACAACATCAAGATCAAGGGTGACGATACCGCCCTGGGCTTTAACGTTGGCGTGCTGGTACAAGCCACCGACACCACTCGCGTGGGCCTGACCTACCACTCGAAAGTGAAGTACAAGCTCGAAGGCCACACCGAAGTGTCCCCAGGCACCGGCGTTCCAGGCCAGTTGCTGCGCGGCAACCGCTACGACGCTTCGCTGAAGATCGACACCCCTGAATCCTGGGACCTGTCGGTGACCCAGGACATGAGTGATGCCTGGAAGCTGTATGCCGGTGCGACCTGGACACGCTGGAGCCGCCTGAAAGACATCACCGTCAACAACGAAGGTGTCACTGCGGGCAACGGCGGCGGTGCAGCACCACAGCTGGTGGGCACCATCACGGAAGAACAGAACTGGCACGACACCTGGGCTTACGCAGTCGGTACCTCGTACCAGCTGACCAAGCAAGTGGTCCTGCGGACCGGCCTGACCTTCGACCAGTCGCCTACCAACAACACTAATCGTTCGCCACGTATCCCTACCGGCGACCGGACAATCTTCAGTGTTGGCCTGGGCTACGCGGTCATGGATAACATGACCATCGACCTGGCTTACTCGTACCTCCAGGAAGAAGACATCAAGGTCAACAGCCACAACAAGCTGGGCCAGACGTACAACGCCAAATATGAAAACAGCGCCAACGGTTTTGGCCTGGGCATGACGTACAAGTTCTGATCCAACGCTGCATAAAAAAGCCCCGCTCTCCTGCACAGGAGGCGGGGCTTTTTAGTGGCCGATAATCAGGGCTTGGATGCCAGCGCCTGCTCCACAGCCTCGATCAGCTCCGGGCTGTCCGGCTTGGTCAGGCTGGAGAAGCTGGCGATCACCTTGCCCCGGCGATCTACCACGTACTTGTAGAAATTCCATTTCGGCGCGTTGCTTTGTTCGGCCAGGACCTTGAACAGGTGTACCGCATCAGGGCCCCTGACCTTCTGTGGCTCGGTCATGGTGAAGGTCACGCCGTAATTCACGTAGCAGACCTTGGCCGTCTCCTCGCCCGTCTTGGCTTCCTGCTTGAAGTCATCGGAAGGCACGCCAATCACTTCCAGGCCATCGCCCTTGTAGCGCTGATACAACGCCTCCAGGCCCTTGAACTGCGGGGCGAACCCACAAAAGCTGGCGGTATTGACGATCACCAGGGGCTTGCCGGCAAAGCGCTGGCACAGATCGATGGATTCCTTGGCGCGCAACTTCGGCAATTGGCCTTCAAGCAACGTCGGGCAATCGGCGGCCATGGCGACACCACCAAAGGCCATCGTCAGGGCGGGTACTGCAAGCCAACGCATTAACATGTGGGGTGTCCTTGGACAAAGTCAGGCAAGCAACTTAACAGATCGACATACCCAGTTGCATCAACGCCAGCCCGCTGCGCTGCCAGCCCCACCAGGCCAGCAGCAACAACGTCAGCAGGCCGGCTGCGCCAACCCAGTACCCGATCGAGTTCATGCAACCCCCATCTGCGCTTGCAACCTGGCCACAGGTCGCTCACGCACAGGCCAGTTAAGGGCGGCCGCGACCAGGCTCAAGACGATCGCCACCTGCCAGATCAAATCGTAGCTACCGGTTCGATCATAGACCACGCCCCCCAGCCAGCCGCCGAGGAACGAGCCCAACTGATGGAACAGGAACACGATCCCACCCAGCATCGACAGGTTTCTTACGCCAAACAAGGTCGCCACGGTGCCGTTGGTCAGCGGCACGGTCGACAGCCACAAAAAGCCCATGGCCATGCCGAACAGGTAGGCACTCATTTGCGTCACCGGCGCCCACAGGAACAACACGACCACCACCGCCCGCAGCAGGTACAACGCGGTAAGCAAACGTGGCTTGGACATCCGCCCGCCGAGCCAGCCTGCGGTGTAGGTGCCGAAGATGTTGAACAGGCCGATCAGCGCCAGCACCGTGGTGCCGACGGTCGCCGGCAGATGCTGGTCCACCAGGTAGGCCGGCAAGTGCACACCGATAAACACCACCTGGAATCCGCAGACAAAAAAGCCAAAGGCCAGCAACCAGAACCCGGAATGGGAACAGGCTTCGTGCAGGGCCTCGCGCAGGGTTTGCTGGCCTGCCACCACCGGCAGCGGGCGGTCCTTGATCATCGTCACCAGCGGCACGATCAGCGCCACCAGCAGGCCCAGCACCAGCAAGGCGGCGGACCAGCCCAGCCAGCCAATCAGGCCCAGGGTGCCCGGCAACATGGCGAACTGGCCAAAAGACCCGGCGGCGCTGGCAATGCCCATGGCCATGCTGCGTTTTTCCGGGGCCACGGCACGCCCGACCACGCCGAGGATCACCGAGAACGAGGTACCGGACAGGCCGATCCCGATCAACAAGCCGGCACTCAACGACAGCGACCACGCCGAATCGGACAAGCCCATGAACACCAGGCCCAAGGCATACAGCACGCCACCGATCATCACCACTTTGGCCGCGCCAAAGCGGTCGGCCAGGGCCCCGGTAAACGGCTGCGCCAGGCCCCAGATCAGGTTCTGCAGGGCGATGGCAAAGGCAAAGGTTTCACGGCCCCAGCCGAACTCGGCGCTCATGGGCGCCAGGAACAGGCCAAAGCCATGTCGCACGCCCAGGGAAAGGGCCAGGATCAGCGCACTCCCGACAAGAATCCAGCCACTGGTACGCCACATCGAGGTCATTATTATTCTCCGCTACGGGTATATACCCGCTTGTATTCGAACAAGCCCGCTTTTAAGCGAGTTCATCCAGCAAGGCCAACAGGGTTTCGCGTTTTTGCACGCCTAACTTATCAATCAGTTTCTGCTGCGCCGCTTCCCAGGCCGGCAACGCGGCCGCCAGGCGCTGTTTGCCTTCCTCCGTGAGCACGACCAAACGGTTGCGCAGGTCATCGCCCTCCACCAACCGCACCAGGCCTTCACCCTCCAACACCCGCAGGTTACGCCCCAGGGTGCTGCGATCCAGGCCCATGGCATCGGCCAGGGTAGAAATACTCGGCTGGTTCAGGCGCTGCAGGTTACACAGCAAGGAATACTGGGCGACGTTGATCCCGAAGCCATCGAGGGCGCCGTCATAGTGCCTGCTGACGCCACGGGCGGCACGACGCAGGTTGGTGCATAAACATTGGGAGGCAAGCATGGAACGTGTATATACCCGCGATTAAGGAAATGCAAGAAAGTGTTACAGAGCCAGACCGATCAACACCGCTACCTCAAGCAGCTCCAGCAAGGCGCCGGCCGTATCACCGGTGGTGCCGCCCAGCCGATTGATCATCAGTTGCCGCAAGCCCACAAAGCAGATGGCCGCCAGCAACACCGCAATCCCGCCGCTGAAACCGCCGATCAACACACACGCCAGGCCACTGAGGATCAATACCTGCTGCCCGACAATCCGTGGCAAGTGGTCAGCCAGCGCCTGGCCCAGGCCCCCGGCGCGCACATAGCGGGTGGTGAGAAACAGTGCCAGCAGCGAGCTGCGACCGATCAACGGCGCGAGGATCAACGCAGCGCCATTGTGTTGCTCGATCAGCGCCACCAGCGCGGTGAATTTGAGCAGCAGCACCAAGCCCAGGGTCACCACCGCAATCGGGCCGCTGCGCGGGTCTTTCATGATGCTCAAGGTGCGTTCGCGGTCGCCAAAACCGCCCAGCCAGGCGTCAGCGCTGTCCGCCAGGCCATCCAGGTGCAGGCCACCACTGAGCAACACCCAGGCCGTCAGCAGCAGCGCCGCGTGCAACAGCAAAGGCGCGCCCATCAACAGCGTGTTCAAGCCCCACAGCAGCAGCCCGAACAACAGCCCCACCAGCGGATAAAACAGCAGCGAGCGCCCCAGCTCCTGGGGTTGCGGCATGCCCGGCAGGCGGATCGGCAAGCTGCTGAGAAACTGCAAGGCAATCCAGAACGGCAACATTCAGGCGCCCTCGCTCAACATGCCATCGGCTTCGACCCGCAGGCTGAACAGGCCGCCGTGGCCGACCTCGACATTCAGCAACTGTTCACGGGGCAAGCCACGGGCCTGGGCCAGCAGTAAACGCATGACACCACCATGGCTGACCAACAGCACCCGTTGTCCGGCATACAGCTGATGCAGACGTAGGAGGGCGCCGCGCACGCGCTGGGAAAACGCCTCGACAGGCTCGCCATCCGGCGGCGTAAAGCTATAGGGATCCGCCCAGAACAGGCCCAGCGCCTCGGCGTCGGTCTCCATCAACTGCGCCGCGCTCTGCCCTTCCCAAGCGCCGAAATGCAGCTCCTGTAGATCCTGTTCCAGGCTCACCGGCAGGTTCAGGCGTGCGCCCAACTCTTCAGCGAAACGCGCACAACGCTGCAGCGGCGAGCTGACCAGTCGATCCCACGGCCCGCGCGCCAGCACCGCCTCGCGCATCTGCGCCCAACCCTTGGCGGTCAGCGCATCATCCAGGCTGCCGCGCAAACCGCCGCCCAGTTCGGTTTCACCATGGCGCAGCAGGTCCAGGTGCAAGGTCATGCCGGGCGATCCGCCACGGCGGCTTCTGCGAACGTCGCCATCTGCCCGTGCAACGCACAGGCCAGGCGCAACAGGGGCACCGCCAGCGCCGCACCGCTGCCCTCGCCCAGGCGCAGGCCCAGTTCCAGCAGCGGCTGGGCTTCAAGGCTTTGCAACACATGGCGATGGCCCGGCTCGGCGCCCCGATGGCCGAACAACAGCCATGGCCGGCAAGACGGGTTCAGGCGCGTGGCGACCAGCGCCGCGACGGTGCAGATAAACCCGTCGACCAGCACCACCACCCCCGCCTGGGCGCAGGCCAGATAGGCCCCCACCAACCCCGCGATCTCCAGGCCACCGAGGTTGAACAGGGTCTGCAACGGGTCGCCCCGCTGCCCGGCATGCAACGCCAGGGCGCGCTCGATCACCGCCACTTTATGGCTTACGCCCTGGGCATTCAGGCCGGTGCCGGGGCCGGTCAGGTCGCTGACCTGGCAATCGAGCAAGGCGCAGGCCAGTGCACTGGCGGCAGTGGTGTTGCCGATGCCCATCTCGCCGCCAATAAACAGCTGCGCACCCGCGTTGATCGCCCGCTGCACGCTGTCACGCCCCGCCGCCAGGGCCAACTGACCCTGGGCCTCGGTCATGGCCGCGCCCAGCACAAAATTGGCCGTGCCCGGGGCGATATTCAGGTGGCGCACGCCCGGCAGGTCGAGCGCTGGCGTCACGGTGCCCAGGTCCACCACTTCCAGCTGTGCATCCAGTTGCCGTGCCAGCACGCTGATCGCCGCACCGCCGCTGACAAAGTTGTGCAGCATCTGCCCGGTGACTTCCTGGGGATAGGCCGAGACGCCTTCGGCGACCACACCGTGATCGCCAGCAAAGATCGCGATCCATACCTGCTCGACCGTTGGCTTGACCCGGCCTTGCAACCCGGCCAGTTGCACTGCCAGCGCCTCCAGTTGCCCCAGGGACCCGGCGGGCTTGGTCAGTTGCTGCTGGCGGGCCAGGGCTTGTTCATAAGCCGTGGCGTCCAGCGCCTTGCAGGGTTGCAGCCACCAGGATTGGCTCATAACGCAGTACCTTTCAAAGTCAGGGGCAGGCCCGCAACGGTCAGCACTACACGCTGACACCGCTCGGCCAAGGCTTGATGCAGCCAACCGGCTTCATCCACATAGCGGCGAGTCAATTCGCCCAGCGGCACGACACCCAGACCGGTCTCGTTGCTGACAAAAATGATTTCCCCCGGCAGTGACGCCAGGCAGTCCAGCAGGGATTCACGCTCGACGCCCAGGCGCTGTGGGTCGTCCAGCAGCAACAGGTTGGTGAGCCACAGGGTCAGGCAATCGACCAGCAGGCAACGGCCCGGGGCCGCGTTTTCACGCAGCACCCGCGCCAATTCCAGCGGTTCCTCGATCAGCCCCCAATGGCTGGGACGACGCTGGCGATGCAGGGCCACGCGCGCGTTCATTTCACCGTCCAGGGGCTGGCTGGTAGCGATATAGGTGACGGGCATGGCGCTGTCGCTGGCGAGTTGTTCGGCCAGGCGGCTTTTACCGGAGCGGGCGCCGCCGAGGATCAGTTGCAACATGGTCAAGCCCTCAAATGCCACATAACTGGCGCAGCAACCGAGTGTCCAGATGCTGCTCCACCAAATCCGCCAGGCGCTCGATATCGCGCTCGCGCAGGCCGTGGTAATCGACTTCCTGCACATCCTGCAAACCGGCCCAGCGCAGCAAGGCGCTGCATGCGGCGGGCGTCTCGAACAGGCCGTGCAGATAAGTGCCAAGGATCTGCCCATCATCGCTACAAGCACCGTCGCTGCGGCCATCATCCAGGCGTACCGCCGCCTGCTCCAGGGCAGGCCCTCGGGTCACGCCCGCATGGATCTCATAACCACTGACCGGCGCCTCTTCCAGCACCAGCCGGCCGCGCACATTGCGCAATTGTTTCTCGGCTTCCAGGGTGGTGCTGAACGCCAGCAGGCCCAGACCAGCGCTGGAACCCGCCGCGCCTTCCAGGCCCAGCGGATCGTGGACCTGCTCACCCAGCATTTGCAGGCCACCGCAGATGCCCAGGACTTTGCCGCCATAGCGCAAGTGCCGGGCAATCGCGCGGTCCCAGCCATTGGCGCGCAGATAGGCCAGGTCGCTGCGCACGCTTTTCGAGCCGGGCAGGATGATCAGGTCGGCGGCGGGGATTGCCTGGCCCGGCCCGACAAACTGCAGATCCACCTGGGGATGCAGGCGCAACGGGTCGAAGTCGGTGTGGTTGCTGATGCGCGGCAATACCGGCACCACCACCTTGAGCACCTGCGCCGCCTTGTCGATCTGGCGCTGGTCGATGCCATCCTCGGCTTCCAGGTGCAGGTCCATCACGTACGGCAGCACGCCCACCACCGGTTTGCCGGTGCGCGCCTCAAGCCAGTCGAGGCCCGGTTGCAGCAGGGCGATATCGCCACGGAAGCGGTTGATGATAAAGCCCTTGACCCGCGCCTGCTCCGACGGCGACAGCAACTCCAGCGTGCCCACCAGATGAGCAAACACCCCGCCGCGATTGATGTCGGCGATCAGCAGCACCGGGCAATCCACCGCTTCAGCAAACCCCATATTGGCAATGTCGTTGGCCCGCAGGTTGATCTCGGCCGGCGAGCCTGCGCCTTCGACCATCACCACCGGGTAGGCCGCGCTCAGGCGCGCATGGGAGGCCAGCACCGCCTGCATGGCGATGGCTTTGTAATCGTGATAGGCCACTGCATTCATGCTGGTCACGGCATGGCCATGGATGATCACCTGGGAGCCGGTGTCGCTATTGGGCTTGAGCAGCACCGGGTTCATGTCGGTGTGCGGCGCCAGGTTGGCGGCCTGGGCCTGCACGGCCTGGGCGCGGCCGATCTCGCCCCCTTCTGCCGTGACCGCACTGTTGAGCGCCATGTTCTGCGGCTTGAAGGGCACCACCGGCACGCCCTGGCGCACGACCCAGCGGCACAGCGCGGTCACCAGGGTGCTTTTGCCCGCGTCGGAGGTGGTGCCTTGCACCATCAGCGTGGTCATGAAGTTTGCTTCCAGGCAGTCAGGGCGTGTTCGAGGCGCAGCCAATCGGCGTCAGTCCCGGGCAGGCCAAAACGCAGGCTGCTGTCGTGGACAAACAGGCGCAGCAGGATGCCGCGCTGGGCCATGAACTCATGTAGCAGCTCGGCGCGGTCGGTGATCAGCCACTGGAACAGCGCGCAGCCGCCTTGTGGGCGCAGGCCATACTGCTCCAACAGGCGAAACAGGCGCTGGCTGGCGTCTTCGCAGCGCTGGCGCTGGTAGGTGTGGCCGGCACTGTCGCGCAGGCACACCTGGCCCAACTCCCGCGTCGGCCCGCTCACCGCCCACGGGCCGACCTGCTCGGCCAGCAGCTTGAGCAGCTTGCGCTCGGCCAATACAAAGCCCAGGCGCACCCCGGCCAGGCCGAAAAACTTGCCGAACGAGCGCAACACAATCAACCCCACTTGATTGGCCTGGCTCGCCAGGCTCAAGTGCGGGGTGTTGTCCATAAAGGCTTCATCCACCACCAACCAACCACCGCGCTGGGCCAGGCGTGCATGCCAATCCAGCAGGCGCTGGGGCGTAAGGCTCAGGCCAGTGGGGTTGTTGGGATTGACCACCACCAGCACGTCGAGGCTATCGAGGAAGAAGTCGACTTCCTGCTCCAGCACCTCGCGCACGATGTAACCGGCGCGGCGCCAGGCTTCGGCATGCTCGGCGTAGCACGGCGACAACACGCCGACCTTGCCCGCCCGGCGCAGGCGCGGCAGCAGCTGGATCGCCGCCTGGGAACCCGCCACCGGCAGCACCTGGGCTGCGCCGTAGTAGTCGCAGGCGGCCTGCTCCAGGCCGTCATCGGTCTCTGGCAGGCGGGCCCAGGCCCGCAACGGGATGGGCGGGATTGGCCAGGGCCACGGCGCGAGGCCACTGGACAGGTCCAGCCAGTCTTCCTGGGCGATGCCGTACTGCAACGCCGCCTTGCGCAGCCGTCCACCGTGTTCAAGCATAGAATTGCGCCCCCGCACACAGGATCAACACCCACAGCCACACGCCGCGCTGCACCAGTTGCCAGCCACGCTCGATGGAATCGGCATCGGCCGGCGGCCCTTCGCCAAGGGTCGGACGCTGGTGCAACTCGCCGTGATAAATCGCCGCCCCGCCCAACTCGACACCCAGGGCGCCCGCGCCCGCAGCCATCACCGGCCCGGCATTCGGGCTGTCCCAGGTCGGGCCCTGGCGGCGCCAGCATGTGAGCGCCAGGCGGGTCTTGCCGAGCACGGCGTAGGTCAACGCGACCAAGCGTGCCGGAATGTAATTGAGCACATCGTCAATCTTCGCCGCCGCCCAGCCAAAGCGCTCAAAGCGTTCGTTGCGATAGCCCCACATGGCATCCAGGGTATTGCTCAGGCGGTACAGCACCACGCCCGGCACCCCGGCCACGACAAACCAGAACAGTGCGGCGAACACCGCATCGCTGCCGTTTTCCAGCACCGACTCGGTGGCCGCGCGCGCCACTTCGGTGCTGTCCAATTCGCTGGTCTGACGGCTGACCAGGTAACTGACACGCGTGCGCGCCTCGTCCAGGTCCCCGCTGCGCAGGGCCTGGGCCACCGGTAGCACGTGCTCACCCAGGCTGCGCATGCCCAGGGCCAGGTACAACGCGAGGATCTCGATCACCCAGCCGAAGTAAGGCGCCCAGGACAAGGCAGTGGCCAGCAAGGTCAGCGGTATCACGGTGATAAACCACGCGGTCACGCCATGGCTGCGCCAGCCGCGCCCTGCGGAGTTGAAACGTTGCTCGATGCGCCCGGCAAAATTGCCGAACGCCACCAGCGGATGCCAGCGCCTGGGCTCACCCAGCAGCGCATCCAGCGCCACTGCGGCGACGCTCAGCAAGGCCACACTCATTGACTCACTCCCCAATAATTCTCATACAGCATGTCACTCAGCGGACGCGGTTCGGTCCAGCCCTCAAGTTGCAACATCGGTGCCGGGTAGAACTCCGTCACCGGGCCCAGGCACAGCACGGCCAGCGGCTTGGCGCCGGGCGGCAGGCCGAGCAGGTCGGCCAGGTCCTGGGGTTCGAACAGCGACACCCAGCCCATGCCCAGGCCTTCGGCGCGGGAGGCCAGCCATAGATTCTGGATCGCGCAGGACAGCGACGCCAGGTCCATTTCCGGCAAGGTCCGGCGCCCGAAAATATGCCGCTCGCGATCATCCATCAACGCCGCCACCAGCACCTCGGCGCAGTCGTGGATGCCTTCGACCTTGAGCTTCATGAAATCGTCCGAACGCTCGCCCAGGGCTTGCGCGGTGCGGATGCGTTCGACTTCCACCAACTGCTGGATCTGCCCGCGCAGGTTGCGGTCGCTGATGCGGATAAAGCGCCAGGGCTGCATCAGGCCGACGCTGGGGGCCTGGTGCGCGGCCTGCAGCAGGCGCTGCAGCAGCTCCGGGGCGACGGCGCCGCCGCTGAAGTGGCGCATGTCGCGACGTTCGGCGATGGCGCGGTAGATCGCGTCGCGCTCGGCCTGGGGGTAGGCGTGGTCGGTCATGGCCCTATCGCGGGCAAGCCCGCTCCCACATTTGAACCGTGGTCGCCTGCCATGCCGGCTTGCCGGTCTGGCGCAAACAACGCGGCCACCGCAGCCGGGTTCGACGGGAAGTAAAAGTGCACATAGGAGGCCGTCATCCGCCCCTGGCGATACACCGCCTCGGCGCCGCGCCCGCCGTTGGGGCTCAGGCCACGGGCAATCGGCTGCCACGGCGTGCTGGTCAGGGAATGATGATAGGTATGCCCGCGCAGCACGCCTTCCGGCAGCTCGACCGTTTGCAGGGCCAGGGCCGCCAGGCGTTTTTGCATGACCGCATCGCCTTGCAGCAGGCCCAGCAGTTCGGCGCGCGTGCCCTCGACATCGGTCAAGGAATCGAGCAGGTAGAGCATGCCCCCGCATTCAGCCAGCAACGGTTTGCCGGCAGCGTGATGGGCACGGATCGCCTGCAGCATCGCGCTATTTTGCGACAGCGCCTGATGATGCAGTTCCGGGTAGCCACCGGGCAGATAGAGGCTGTCGGCGTCGGGCAGCACGCGGTCATGGATCGGCGAGAAGAAGTGCAACTGCGCGCCCATCGCTCGCAGCAAATCCAGGCTGGCGCCGTAGGTGAAGGCAAAGGCTTCGTCACGGGCCACGGCAATCCGCACCCCGGCCAGCAGCGGCTGGGCTTCGATCAGCTCGGGCGCGGCGAATTCCACCGGCGGTGGCAGCGCTACCTCGCAACTGCTGGCCAGGGCGGCGGCGGCGGCATCCAGGCGCAGGTCCAGGTCATTCAGCTCGCTGGCCTGCACCAGGCCCAGGTGACGGCTGGGCAGCTCAATGCCGGTTTCCCGGGACAGTGCGCCGTACCAGCGCAGGCCTTCGGTCAAGCTGCCTTCGAGCAGTTGGGCGTGGCGCACGGTGCCGACACGGTTGGCCAGGACCCCGGCGAACGGCAGGTCTGCCTGGTAACGCGCCAGCCCCAGCGCCAGGGCGCCAAAGGTCTGGGCCATGGCGGTGCCATCGATCACTGCCAGTACCGGCACGCCAAAATGGCGCGCCAGGTCGGCGCTGGAAGGCGTGCCGTCGAACAGGCCCATCACGCCCTCGATCAGGATCAGGTCCGCCTCCCCCGCTGCTTCCCACAGCAGGCGGCGACTTTCCTGCTCGCCGACCATCCACATGTCCAATTGATAGACCGGCGCACCACTGGCGCGCTCATGGATCATCGGGTCGAGAAAGTCCGGGCCGCACTTGAACACCCGAACCTTGCGCCCCAGGTTGCGGTGCAAACGGGCCAGGGCGGCGGTGACGGTGGTCTTGCCCTGGCCTGACGCCGGCGCGGCGATCAGCACGGCAGGGCAATGGCGCGGCTGGTTCAAAGTTCGATGCCCTTCTGTGCCTTGATACCGGCCTGGAACGCATGCTTGAGCATGCCCATTTCGGTGACGGTGTCGGCCATTTCAATCAGTTCTGGCTTGGCGCCACGCCCGGTGACCAGCACATGCTGCATGGGTGGGCGAGCTTGCAGATCGCCAAGCACCTGGTCGAGGTCGAGATAGCCGTGCTTGAGCGCGATATTCAGCTCATCCAGCACCACCAGGCCGATGGACGGGTCCTGCAACATTTCCCGGGAGACTTTCCAGGCCGCTTCGGCAGCGGCGATATCACGCTGGCGGTCCTGGGTCTCCCAGGTAAAGCCCTCGCCCATCACATGGAAACGCACCTGCTCGGGGAAGCGGCGGAAGAACAGCTCTTCCCCGGTGCTGTTGCGGCCCTTGATGAACTGCACCACGCCGCATTGCAGATCGTGGCCCATGGCCCGGGCGAGCATGCCAAAGGCCGAGCTGCTCTTGCCTTTGCCGTTGCCGGTCAATACCAGCAGCAAACCGCATTCATTCGGTGAGTTGGCAATGCGCTCGTCAATCACCGCTTTTTTGCGCAGCATGCGCGCCAGGTGGCGTTCGTCACGATCAGGGGAATCAGTCATGGCAGCTCTCCGTTGGGGCTGGACAAAAACGGCGGGCAGGAAAAGACCACTTAAATGAAGCCAAGCATCGCCCACCGTGATGCTGTTGGATGGATCAGGCCGGTCTCCGGGCTCATGAGTGACGCCCTGTTGAGCAGGGCGAGCCGACGATGCGCCTTCCCATATCGCAGGCGATACAGTGGCAAAAGCAGCGTCTTGACTCATTTACCGTTGCGGGGGCAGCGCCGGGATCGTGGCCGCACTGTAGAAAAGTGCGCGCACTCACCGGCTTCCCTGTTTCACTCGGTCGACGGGTACGTCACAGAGCACCTGAAACAAGCGGCGAAGGTTAGTGGGTTGGGGGTACAGCGTCAATTAAAGCCGGCCATGCACTTGAACCATCGCCGCGCACCGTACCTCTATGACTACAGGCATTGAGGAGAAAAACATGCACAAGACCCGACTCGCCGTACTGATCATGGCCGCAGGCGCACTCGCCGCCTGCGGCGAAAGCTCAACCTTGCAAGTCTCCGATGGCACCGGGCCGTCGCCCAAGCTGCCGGAACCGAACAAAACCCTGATCCCCACCGTCAACATCGCCCCGGCCATTGGCTGGCCCGATGGCGCCAAGCCGACTGCGGCTGCGGGCACCCAGGTCGGCGCCTTCGCCGAAGGCCTGGACCACCCGCGCTGGTTGTATGTATTGCCCAACGGCGACGTGCTGGTGGCCGAGACCAACGCGCCGCCCAAACCGGATGACTCCAAGGGCATTCGCGGCTGGGTCATGGAAAAGGTCATGGGCCGTGCCGGGGCCGGCGTACCCAGCCCGAACCGCATCACCCTGCTGCGCGATGCCGACCATGATGGCGTGGCAGAAACCCGCACGGTGTTCCTGGAAAACCTCAACTCGCCGTTTGGCATGACCCTGGTGGGCAACGACCTGTACGTGGCCGACTCGGACAAGCTGCTGCGCTTTCCCTATCAACCGGGGGAAACCGCGATCAAGGCCCAGGGCACCAAGGTCATCGACCTGCCGGGCGGCCCGCTCAACCACCACTGGACGAAAAACGTGGTGGCCAGCAAGGACGGCAGCAAGTTGTATGTGAGCGTGGGTTCCAACAGCAACGTCGGTGAAAACGGCCTGGAAGCCGAACAGGGCCGCGCGGCGATCTGGGAAGTCGACCGGGCCAGCGCCAAGCAGCGGATTTTTGCTTCCGGGCTGCGCAACCCCAATGGCATGGCGTGGGAGCCACAAAGCGGCAAGCTATGGACGGCGGTCAACGAGCGCGATGAAATCGGCAGCGACCTGGTGCCGGACTACATCACCTCGGTCCAGGACGGTGGCTTTTACGGCTGGCCGTTCAGCTACTACGGCCAACATGTGGATGTACGGGTCACGCCGCAGGATCCGGACCTGGTGGCCAAGGCCATTGCCCCGGACTATGCCGTCGGGCCACACACCGCATCGTTGGGCCTGACCTTTGCTGAAGGCAACACGCTGCCGGCACAATTTGCCCATGGCGCGTTTATTGGCCAGCACGGCTCGTGGAATCGCAAGCCGCACAGTGGTTACAAGGTAATCTTTGTGCCATTTGCGGGGGGCAAGCCCAACGGCGCACCGGTGGATGTGCTGACCGGGTTCCTCAACAGTGATGAGAAAGCCATGGGCCGGCCGGTGGGCGTGGTGATCGACCAGCAAGGCGGCTTGTTGGTAGCCGATGATGTGGGGAATAAGGTGTGGCGGGTGTCAGCCGCTAAATAGCACCTGATGCCGGTTTGCCGACGATGAGGATCATTCTGGGCTCATCGCCGGCAAGGGGGTGCGGGGTTATTGCTGCTGCACCAGGATTACCGGGCTCGGCGCCACAAATACCCTGGCATGCATCTGCTCGTGCCCGCCGCCACGGCGCATGCCGCGAACCGGGCAGGCGTCGAGGTAATCCAGGCCCACCGCCAGTTTCAGATGCCGCTCCGGGCGAGCCAGTTGGTTGGTCACATCGAAGCTGTACCAGGCGTCATCCATCCAGGCTTCGGCCCAGGCATGGCTGGCCAGGTGCTCGCTGTCCTCGCTATACAAATACCCCGACACATACCGCGTGGCGATCCCCAGGCTGCGCGCGCAGGCCAGGAATGCATGGGCGTGATCCTGGCAAACCCCGGCACGCCCGGCGAACGCCTCGGCCGCACAGGTTTCCACTTGCGTGGCCCCCGGCACGTAGGCGATATGCTGGTTGAGGGCGTGCATCAGATCGATCAAGGCATTGCGATCCCGGCGTTTACCGCAGTGCTGCTGGGCAAAGGCGCGCAGGGCCTCGTCCGGCTCAGTCAGGCGCGTGCAACGCTGGAAAGGAAATGGCGACTGGCTGTCGTGCTCGGCCTCGCGCCACTCGTCAATGTCCACTTGGCCTCGGGCGCCGATGACGATCGATTCGTGGGGCTCATCCAGGGTCAGCACATGCAGGATATTGCCGAATGGGTCCAACTGGGCCCGCACCGGACGCGGCAGATCCAGCTGCCAACTGAGCACATGCTGACGCTCGCTGTCGTGAGGGGTCAGGCGCAGGTATTGGATGCTGGCACGCACCTGGTCTTCATAGCGGTAGGTAGTTTCGTGGCTGATGGAAAGTCTCATGCCGCCTCCAGGTAGGAATGATGAATAGCGTTACCCAACTGGCGTACCAGCGGGATGAAGTCGGTCAGCCAGGCGTGCAGGCCTTCTTCAAGGATTTCGTCAATGGCGGTAAAGCGCAGGCGCGCGTCCATTTCGGCGGCCAGGCGCTGGGCCGGGCGGCCGTTGATGCCAGGCAGACTGGCGAGGATCTGGTCGATTTCTTCGCTGCACGCGCGCAGGGAACGCGGCACATCGGCACGCAGCAGCAACAGTTCGGCCACCTGCCGGGCGCCGGGGGCATCACGATAGATCTCGGTGTAGGCCTCGAAGGACGACAAGGCCCGCAATAGCGCACTCCATTGGTAATAGGCGTGGGCGGTGCCATCAATCACCACGTCGGCCTGGTCGCCGGCCATCTCGTAGCGGGCGTCCAACAGGCGCAGGGTGTTGTCGGCCCTTTCGATAAAGGTACCCAGGCGAATAAAGCGAAAAGCGTCGTTGCGCATGATGGTGCCGTAGGTGGCGCCACGAAACAGGTGGGAACGTTCCTTGACCCATTCGCAGAAACGGCTCATGCCATAGCGGCTCAGGCCCTCCTGGGCGATGACGCGAATATCCAGCCAGGTGGCGTTGATGTTTTCCCACATGTCCGCAGTAATTCGCCCACGCACGGCATGGGCACTGGCGCGGGCGGCGCCCAGGCAACTGTAGATGCTCGCCGGGTTGGCGGCATCCAGGGCAAAGAAGTGCAACAAACGCTCGGCATGCAACTCGCCGTGACGCGCGTGATAGTCGTCCAGGGTGCCGGTGATCAGCAGGGGCATGGCCAGTTCGTGCAGGCCATCGCCGCGCCCATCCTGGGGCATCAGCGACAGCGAATAACTGACATCCAGCATGCGCGCGAGGTTTTCCGCGCGCTCCAGGTAGCGCGACATCCAATATAAATCCGAGGCAGTTCTGCTCAGCATGGTTTCATTCCTCGACCACCCAGGTGTCTTTAGTGCCGCCACCCTGGGATGAGTTGACCACCAACGAACCCTCCCGCAGCGCCACACGGGTCAGCCCGCCGGGCACCACACGGGTTTCCTTGCCGGACAGGACGAACGGCCGCAGGTCGATATGCCGAGGCGCTATACCGTTTTCGACAAAGGTCGGGCACGTCGACAGACACAGGGTCGGCTGGGCGATGTAGGCATGGGGCTTGGCCTTGATCCGCGCACGAAAGGCTTCGATCTCAGCAGCCGTGGCAGCCGGGCCGACCAACATGCCGTAGCCACCGGAGCCTTGGGTCTCCTTGACCACCAGCTGCGGTAGATTCGTCAGCACGTGAGACAGTTCGTCAGGCTTACGGCACTGGAACGTCGGAACATTCTTCAGGATCGGCTCTTCATCCAAGTAAAAACGGATCATGTCGGTGACGAAGGGATACACCGACTTGTCATCCGCCACCCCGGTGCCAATGGCATTGGCCAGCACCACATTGCCCGAGCGGTAGGCGGCCAGCAGGCCGGGCACACCAAGCATCGATTCCGGGTTGAAGGCCAGCGGGTCGAGGTAGGCATCGTCGAGGCGCCGGTAGATCACGTCCACAGCCTTGGGCCCGTCGGTGGTGCGCATGAATACGCGGTCGTCGCGCACAAACAGGTCAGCGCCTTCCACCAACTCCACACCCATTTCCCGGGCGAGGAACGCGTGCTCGAAGAACGCGCTGTTGAAGCGCCCCGGCGTCAGCACCACCACGCTGGGGTTATCCAGTGGGCTGGAGCTTTTCAGGGTATCGAGCAGCAGGTTGGGGTAATGATCGATCGGCGCGATGCGCTGGGCGGCGAACAGTTCGGGGAACAGGCGCATCATCATCTTGCGGTCTTCGAGCATATAGCTCACGCCGCTGGGGGTGCGCAGGTTGTCTTCCAGCACGTAGTACGTGCCGTCGCCATCCCGTACGAGGTCGACACCCGAGACGTGGGAATAAACATCGCGGTGCAGGTCCAAGCCCTGCATCGCCAACTGGTATTGCTCATTGGCCAGCACTTGCTCGGCAGGAATGATCCCGGCCTTGATAATTCGCTGGTCGTGATAAAGGTCGGCAAGGAACAGGTTCAATGCCTTGACCCGTTGAATGCAGCCTCGTTCGACAATTCGCCATTCGCTGGCGGGAATGCTGCGCGGGATGGTATCGAAGGGGATCAGGCGCTCGGTGCCCTGCTCGTCGCCGTACAGGGTGAAGGTGATACCCGCGCGGTGGAACAGCAAATCGGCTTCACGCCGACGCTGGGCCAGCAGCTCGGCAGGGGTTTGATCCAGCCAGCGGGCAAACTCGCGATAGTGAGGGCGGACCTGGCCAGCCTCATCGTACATTTCATCGTAATAAGTGCGGATCATGCCGAACTCCTTGTCACCCGGACGCAACGGACTGTCGCAAGGCCCGTGCCAGCGGCATAAACACTTAAGTATCAATTAGTTGGATATAGCCAAAGGCAGCACCGCACCGTCCTGGTGCAACAACCGCCCGGGCCTTGCCACTCGCGCTTCAAAGCGACGCAGGCATTGCCTATCACCAGCATAGCCAGAGTTGATTTCACTGCCCGGGAAAGCTTGCGGATAATCACGCTCATCCGCTGAACAGGATTCGTCCTACAGCATCACCTCGTCACCGCCGGTAACTTGCTTGTGCAAGTACCGACCGGTTCCCCTTCTTTCCGGTCTTCCCTTTTAGCCACCCTGCTCGGGTGGCTTTTTTTTGTGGAGGAATTTTCGCAATAAGTTCCAAGTACTTTGCCGCGCCACAAACAAAATCGGCCGACCCGAGGGTCAGCCGATACGCTGCTTTATTGATCATGTGTCTACATGGGTAACCCACGAACCTCGTGCTTCACGCCCCATCCCTCGATAATCCCGCCCAAGGGCTCGACTACCGCCTCAAAGTCCTGCTCGAAATCACCAATACCGTCGTAGGTGGCGAACATGACTTTGCTCAATTCCAAGAACCAGGCACCGTCATCCCGTGCACTGACCTGGGCATTGATCGACTCCCCACGAAACCGACCCGCAGCCCGGCGCGCACGTTCCTCATCCGGGAAAATGGCGTAGAACTCAATGGGGTGGAAGCGCGAGAAGTCAAAGCCGCCCTCTTTCATGCGGCGTAACACGTGGGTGCTGATGTCTTCTTGATAGGCTGTGCTCATGAAACGTCCTCCTAAACCGATGGATAGACTTTCCGTGCTTCCCAGAGCCTGCGCGCGAACGGCGCAGGTTGACGGCAATGACATCGCCGCAGGAAAACAAGCATGTAGCTGACAAGACCAGACCTTAGCGATTCATTCGCTGATCTCCCTTGCAGAGTAGCGCGAAGCTATCACCTCCACCAGCAGCGCTTTAAAGACGTACAGGGAATATTCAGGCGGCGGGAGAAATGTCGAGGATCTGGATACTGTTCTGGTCCTTCAAGCTCTTGACCGTCGGTTCGGCGATCCGGCCATCCAGGTCATTGAGGTCCAGCTTGGCGGGGATGGGCAGCAATTTGGCGCGAATCATCTGCGCCGCATCTTCGAGGCTGGGCTTTTGCGCACAGGCGAACAGCTCTACCGATTGCACGCCGTGATCGTCAACGAAGGTAACTTGCCAGTTTTGCATCAGTGCCTCCTCGATAAAGCCCATGGATGGGCTTACACATATCTGGACCTTGAGGGCACGGTGATCGTTCCACTCAAGGCAGGAGGCATATGATCGGTTGGGCTTACGGCTTCTCGGCCGCTGCCTTGAGGGCTTTCAAGGTGTTGAAAGGCGCTTCAACCACAAACTTGTTGGCCAGCCAGGAAGGCACGCTGCCACCTGGCTCGGTGTGAACCTGGTAGGTCACTTCGGTCTGGTCGGCGCCTTTGGGCACCAATTTCCAGAAGCCTTCGACCTGGGCCACGCGCACATAGCCTTTCTCTTCCGGCAGATAGGTCGGCACTTCCAGCAGTTTGCGGGTCACGCTGCCATCGGCGGCCTGGGTGGTGGTGATCTCCAGGATCGAGTCACGATCGGTCACCGGGAACGGGGCCTTGAACTGGGTGTAGGTCCAGCTCTTGTCGCCGTCCTTCTTGAGCAGCTTCTGCGACTTGCATTCGTGAATCCACTTACAGGCGCCGACGACATCGTCCTGTAGGGCCTGGATCTTGGCCAATGGCGCCTTGATCACGGTAACGCCGCGATACGCCTTGTATTTGGAGCCGGCCACTTCACTCAAGGCAACCTTGATACCTTCCTCATCCTTGGCAACCTGCCACTCTTCGGCCTGTGCAGTAGCTGCAAACAACACCGTAAAACCGCACAACACAGCCATTCGTTTCAGCGAACCCATTGTTGTATTCCTTATTGTTGAAGTTCTGACATTAAAGCCCACTAAGCCGCCGTCATCTGCTCCCACCAGCCGATCAACCTGATCGCTTCTTCCTGGCTACTACCACAGACCTCAAGATCCGCCGCAAAGGCACCGCACACCGCGGGCCGCTCAGGCTGGCCAAACAGTTGGCACAGCTGTTCGACCGACAGATGCAGGCAGCGTTCGCCCGCGGGTTTGCCATTGGGCATACCGGGCAGCGGCGAACTGATGGAAGGGGCGATACAACAGGCGCCACAGCCTTCACGGCATTTCATGACCAGCAGGTCCTCGACGACAAAGTGTTGATGGCCGGGCTAGAGTACGCCCTAAAACATTCGTTTTAAAATGGTCTAACAGAGGTTTTTCAAAGAAAACAAAAGTGACCGACCAGTCTGCGACAGAAGGTCAGTGGCTCAGGTCACTTTGGCGGGAAAGATTAATTCTTGAATTCAAAATCCAGGGCTGCGCCTTCTACATCGCGCCGCTCCTCATTGCGCATTTGCAACTGCATTTCGTTGCTCAGCAGGCGTCCGTTAATCTGGAATGCGCTGTTATCGACCGGTTTCTCGCCAAACATCGGCGGCAACAACGGCACGTTCTTGGGCTGCGGCATAGTGCCAAGGGGCTGCAGATGTCGGACCATTTCCTGGGGCAGGCTGAGGTCCAGTTTCGCCGGTGGTAGCTTGGTCTGGGCCACTTCACGGGCTGACTTGGACTTGCTGGCGATAGGTGCGCGCTTTTTTTCCTTGGCGGCCTTTTTAACTGGCGCGGCTTTTTTCGCCTGGACTGTTTTTTTCGCCGGCGCCGGCTTTTGTTCGGCAGCTGCCAGCACAACTGGCGCACTGGCAGGCGCTGCCACTACAGAAGTGGCGTTGCACAGGCTCGCCAGACAGATCAACAGCGCGGCAGGAAAAATAGAGGTCATATCGCCAACAGCATTAACGGCAGAAGGCCATATGCTCGCTTGTTGAGCGCGGCATGACAAGCGCGGTGATTAGCCAGCTACCGTTCAGGCCCCGTTTTGGCGCTTCAAAAACCGCCCGCTGCCTCCTGGCACAACTGGTTGGCCAGCATCCCCAGGGTCATCAAGGCGCGCTCGGCTTCACGATTCCAGGGTGTGCCGCAATTGAGCCGAATACAGTGGTTGAACTGTTCCGTATTGCTGAAGATCAGCCCCGGCGCAATGCTGATGCCCTGTTGCAGGGCGCGCACGTGCAGCTCCTGGGTATTGACCCGACCCGGCAGGCTGACCCACAGGATAAAACCGCCGGTCGGTCGGCTCATCTGCGTGCCCTCCGGGAAATACTGTTGCACCGCCAATTGGAAGGCGCTGAGGTTCTTGCGGTACTCCTGGCGAATGTAACGCAGGTGCCGGTCGTAGCCGCCATTCTCCAGGTACGCCGCCACGCCCATTTGCGTCACGCTGCACGCTGAGTGCGTGCTGAACATCTGCAGGCGCTGGAGCTCTTGCTGGTACTTGCCGGCAATCATCCAGCCGATACGCACGCCGGGGGACAGGGTCTTGGAGAAGCTGGAGCAGTAGATCACCCGGTCCAGGCGGTCATAGGCCTTGAGGGCCTTGGTGCGGCCCAGCTCGAACATCAATTCGCCGTAGATATCGTCTTCGACGATCTGGATATCGAAATCCGAGGCCAGGCGCAGCAACTGTTTCTGCCGTTCTTCCGGCATGGTGCCGCCCAGGGGATTGCTCAGGCGCGTGGTCAGCACCAGGGCCTTGATCGACCATTGGTTGGCCGCCAGTTGCAGGGCTTCCAGGCTCATACCGGTGGCGGGGTCGCTGGGGATTTCAATGACCTTGAGGCCGAGCAGATCCGCCAGTTGCAACAGGCCGTAATAGGTGGGGGACTCAGCGGCGATCAGGTCGCCGGGACGGGTCAGCACCCGCAGGGACATCTGCAATGCGTCAACACACCCGTGGGTGATCACCACCTCGGACGGGTCGACCACCACGCCGGCATCGCGCATGCGGATCGCGACCTGGCGTCGCAGCGGCTCAAAGCCTGGGCTGAACATATAGCTGAACGCCCGCGGGCTCTGGAAGCGCGTGACCTTGGCCAGTTGCTGGTGCAGTGCGCGCACCGGCAGGTAGTCGACACTGGGCACGGCGGCGCCGAGCGGGAACACCCCTTCGCGCCGGGACTCGACCAATACCTGTTGAATGATACTGCTGCGGGTGACCAGCCCCGGGCGCTCGACCCGCGCGATATCCGGCGTTGGTGCGGTCAGGGCCGGGGTCTGGTGCACGTAATACCCGGACTGCGGGCGCGCGCGGATCAACCCCTGGTCCTCGAGATTGGCGTAGGCCTGCAACACCGTGGCATGACTGACATTGAGCTGGGAGCTCATCTTGCGCACCGAAGGCACGCGCTCACCCGGCTGATAGACACCGCGCCGGATATCCTCAGCCAATTGCTGGGCGATACGTTGGTAAAGCAAGAGATTGGTCATGACGCAGCACTCGATTTCACGGGTATTTTATTTTTGTGTGAAACATACCGGCACAGTTTAGAAGTGTACGGGGACAGTTGCCACAATAGTCGAGGATGGGCGCCAGTGATAGAAAAAACTGTATGGGTTGAGAACGCAATTGCAGGCATGAAAAACCCGATCGAGGATCGGGTTGCGGGGCGAGACACACGGCATATTCCCTGGGGGAGCTGGCTTGCCAGCTCCCACAAGAACTGAGATTCAGCGCGCAGCGCCGAGCTGGCCCTTGTCGTCGGAAAAGACGATTTCCACACGCCGGTTCTGCGCACGCCCCCGTTCGGAAGCATTCACTTCCACCGGATACTGATCGCCATAACCTTCTACCTGGATGCGTTTGTCATCAATGCCCAGGTCAACCAGTACATCCGCCACGGCCTGCGCCCGGTCGCGGGACAGTTTGAGGTTTTCCTGCTCGCCGCCGGTACTGTCGGTGTAGCCCTCGATCCGCACTACCCGCTTGGGGTTCAGTTGCAGGAATTGCACGATCTTCAACACTGTACGGTTAGCCGAGTTTTTCAGTTCTGCCTGGCCGGTGTCGAACAGCACGTCGCCCAGGGTCATCACCAGGCCGCGATCGGTCTGGGTGGTGGTCAGGCTGGCGATTTGCTCTTCGAGCCACTTGCCCTGTTGCTGCACGCTCAACAACTTGGCCTCGCGCAGCGCCAATTGCAGGCGTTGGCGCTCCAGTTCGAGCTTGGCCGCACGCTCTTCGTTGAGCACCAACTCGGTATGCTCGCGGGCAATCGCGCTGTAGCGCTGGCTCAAGTAGGCGTAATGCACCACGTCGCCACCGCTGCCCCAGTAGCTGGACAGGCGGTCGGCGCGGGCCAGGGATTCACCGGCGCGGATCACGTCCTTGGGCGCGATGCGCAGCACGTTGGAGTCTTCCTTGACCTTCTGGAAGTCGCTGCCAGCCTGCTGCAACGCGATATCGCTATTGGGGTGGCTGGCACAGCCGGCGAGCACCACGCTGCTCAACAGCAGCCCACATGTCAGACGGATCATTGGGCATCTCCCAGCTGTTTGCGCAGGCGGGTGATACGGGTCTCGAGGACATTCAACTGTTCCTGACTCTTTTGCGTCAGCACCCGCGCCTCCGCCAGGCGGGCATCCAGTTCGGCCTGTTCAGCCTGCATGCGGGCATCCTTGTAGGATTGGTCAGCCATGTCGGCCTTGGCCTGGGCCAGCTTCGTCTCGGCGAGTTTCAACTCGGGCACGTCGTCAGCCACGGCCCCCACGGCGGCGGCTTGCTCCAAGGCTTGCTGGGTCAGGCGCATTTGCTCATTCGGCGCAGGATCTGCGGCACAGCCCGCCAGCGTTACTACGGCGAGGGCGGCGAAAAGAGGTCGAATAGTCACTAAAAATCCCTACTTTGTTGGGGTGCCGACGGGTTGCTGCAACTGCGTCTTCCAGCGTTCGATATTGCGCTGCAACGCGGCTTCCGTCAGACCGGACGCGGCCAATTCTGTCATCTTTTTGGCGAGCTGTCCGCGCAACCACGGATCATTGCAGGCCGAGTTGTGGGAAATCGCCAGGAACAGCCCCGGCTGGTCAATCGGCAGTTCCCGGGCCAGCAGGTCTTTGCTCATACCCAGGGTCTGGGCCATGGCCATACCGGAGTAACGTCCGGCCAGCACGTAGTCCACTTCGCCCAGCAGCAGTTTCTGCAAGGCCGGGGTCACGGTTGGCAGGCGTTCTAGGGTCAGGTGTTCGCTGGCAAAGGCTTCAAATTCAGGGGACAGGCGCGCCCGCTCCGAGACTGCGCCCTTGTGGCCATGCAGGTCGGCCGCGCTGGTATAGACCAGAGGCGAGTCAACGCGGGTCCACACCCGATAATCGGCCTGCATCAGCGCCGGGTGGATGTAGTCCAGGGTCTCCAGTTCGCTGACACTCAACGGCGCATCGACCAACATGTCCATGCGCCCACTGCGCACTTCTTCAAGGGCCAGGGAACGCTTGCCGCCGTATAGCAGGTCGATTTTCAGTCCCAGGTCCTTGGCCACTTGCTGCAACACATCGGCGTTGGCGCCGATCAGGTGGGTGGGGGCTTGCGGGTCGCGCCACAGATAGGGCGGCGCATCCGGGCTGCCGGTCACGACCAGGCGCTCGCATTTGCCGGCCGCGATAGACACGGTCGGCAGCAGTGACAGGCCCAGCAGTACAGTCCAGCGGCGCAGTTCCATGGCGTGGTTTCCCGATCAAATAGTTGCGTGCAAAAAAAAGCCCGGTCATAAGACCGGGCTCTTTATAAGTGAAGCGGCTGGTTTAGACCAGCTTCTCCAACTCAGGTACAGCTTCGAACAAGTCCGCAACCAGGCCGTAATCAGCCACCTGGAAGATCGGTGCTTCTTCGTCCTTGTTGATCGCAACGATCACTTTGGAGTCTTTCATACCGGCCAAGTGCTGGATCGCGCCGGAGATACCGACCGCGATGTACAGCTGTGGCGCAACAATTTTGCCGGTCTGGCCGACCTGCATGTCGTTGGGTACAAAACCTGCATCGACGGCCGCGCGGGAGGCGCCGACCGCAGCGCCCAGCTTGTCGGCCAGGGCATACAGGTGCTTGAAGTTGTCACCGTTCTGCATGCCACGCCCGCCGGAAACGACGATCTTGGCAGCGGTCAGCTCAGGACGATCCGACTTGGCCAGCTCTTCGCCAACAAAGCTGGAAGTGCCAGCGTTGTGGACAGCAGCCACCGCTTCAACGGCAGCCGAACCACCTTCAGCTGCAACCGGGTCGAAACCGGTGGCGCGCACGGTGATCACTTTGATGGCGGCGGTCGATTGCACGGTGGCAATGGCGTTACCGGCGTAGATCGGGCGCTTGAAGGTGTCGGCGCTTTCGACCGAAACGATCTCGGAGATCTGGTCAACGTCCAACTGCGCAGCAACGCGCGGCAGGATGTTTTTGCCGTTAGAGGTAGCGGCAGCCAGGATGTGGCTGTAGCCAGCGCCCAGTTCTGCAACCAGTGGCGCAACGTTTTCCGGCAACTGATGCTCGTAGGCAGCGTTGTCGGCGGCCAGTACTTTGCTCACGCCAGCAATTTTCGCGGCGGCTTCAGCCACGGCACCCACGTTCTGGCCGGCGACCAGGACGTGGATATCACCACCGATTTTCGCAGCAGCGGCAACGGTGTTCAGGGTGGCCGGGGCCAGCACCTTGTTATCGTGTTCGGCGATTACGAGGATAGTCATGATCAGATCACCTTCGCTTCGTTTTTCAGTTTCTCGACCAGTTCAGCCACCGACTTGACCTTGATACCCGCGCTGCGTGCAGCTGGCGCTTCGACTTTGACGGTCTTGTTGGTGGAGGCGGTGGAAACGCCCAAAGCATCCGGAGTCAGCACTTCAAGCGGCTTCTTCTTGGCTTTCATGATGTTTGGCAGGGACGCATAACGCGGCTCGTTCAAACGCAGGTCGGTGGTGACGATGGCCGGCAGTTTCAGCGAAACGGTCTGCGCGCCGCCATCGATCTCACGGGTCACGGCAACGCTGTCGCCAGACACTTCGACTTTCGAGGCGAAGGTGCCCTGGCCGTAACCGGTCAGTGCAGCCAGCATCTGGCCAGTCTGGTTGTTGTCGCTGTCGATGGCTTGTTTGCCGAGGATCACCAGCTGCGGCTGTTCCTTGTCGACAACGGCCTTGAGCAGCTTGGCAACGGCCAGCGAGGTCAGGTCTTCAGCGGATTCGACGAGAACGGCGCGATCGGCACCCAGCGCCAGGGCGGTACGCAGCTGCTCTTGAGCAGTGGTCGGACCGATGGAAACGACGACGATTTCAGTCGCAACACCTTTTTCTTTCAGGCGTACGGCTTCTTCCACGGCGATTTCGCAGAAGGGGTTCATCGACATTTTGACGTTAGCCAGATCGACGCCGGAATTGTCCGCCTTGACGCGAACTTTCACGTTGTAATCGACAACGCGTTTGACAGCTACAAGAACCTTCATGGATTCCTCGTTACTCTCCGGTGAAAAGGAAGCCGCCCGGATAAACCTGGCGGTAGATGCTCAACGGCGCACAAGGGCACCTCTAAAAACGCAGGCCGTCATGACAGGTGACGTTGCACGTACTCAATAATAAAGACCGTTCGTCAGCGGTGACTGACAAGTCATTCATCGTCGCAACGTGTAAACTGCGCGCCAGCATTACGTGCGCGTCAACCTGTAAGAGCATTGCCTTGTCTTTGGACGTGGCCTTGAAACCGGCAGTCCGCCTACGAGAAGCGCAAAACCGACCGTATATTGACCGGAACACCTTTTCCGGTCAATACAGCAAAATGGTCAGATATAAGCCGCGTTGCTTTGATTTACCTAGCTCGCGGGCAATTCAAACAAACGTTTGTATTGGACGCTGAGAGTGGTGTAGATATAATGCGCCACCTAGAGAGAAAGGTGGGTCGTCCCCTGCCCCTTTGTAAGAAATTGGCGCAGAAGACGACAGATAAAACACCGAACCTCCACCCATTAGAAAAAAAACTGTTGAGCCTTGAGTAGGAGATAGCCTGTGGAACGCGAATACATGGAATTCGACGTGGTCATCGTCGGCGCAGGGCCGTCGGGCCTGTCTGCCGCCTGCCGACTGAAGCAGAAGGCCGCCGAAGCCGGTAAGGAAATCAGCGTCTGCGTGGTCGAAAAAGGCTCCGAAGTCGGTGCACATATCCTGTCCGGTGCCGTGTTTGAACCACGCGCCCTGAATGAATTGTTCCCGGACTGGAAAGAACTGGGCGCCCCGCTCAACACCCCGGTGGTGCGCGACGACATCTATGTACTGCGCAGCAGCGACAGCTCCACCAAGGTTCCAGACTTCTTTGTGCCCAAGACCATGCACAACGAAGGCAACTACATCATCTCCCTGGGCAACTTGTGCCGCTGGCTGGCCCAGCAGGCAGAGAACCTGGGCGTGGAAATCTACCCGGGCTTCGCGGCCCAGGAAGTACTGTTCGACGAAAACGGCGTAGTGCGCGGGATCATCACCGGCGACCTCGGCGTCGACCGTGAAGGCCACCCAAAGGAAGGCCTGTACACCCCCGGCATGGAACTGCGCGGCAAGTACACACTGTTCGCCGAAGGCTGCCGTGGGCACTTGGGCAAGCAACTGATCCAGCGCTTCAACCTGGACAGCGACGCCGACGTGCAGCACTACGGCATCGGTCTCAAGGAAATCTGGGAAATCGACCCGGCCAAGCATCAACCAGGCCTGGTGGTCCACACCGCCGGCTGGCCGCTGGACATCATGAGCAACGAGAACACCGGTGGCTCGTTCCTCTATCACCTGGAAAACAACCAGGTGGTGGTAGGCCTGATCGTCGACCTGTCCTACAGCAACACCTTCCTGTCGCCGTTCGATGAGTTCCAGCGCCTCAAGCATCACCCGGTGCTGGCCCAGTACCTGGAAGGCGGCAAGCGCATCAGCTACGGCGCGCGCGCCCTGGCCAAGGGCGGCATCAACTCGCTGCCGAAGATGGTATTCAAGGGCGGCGCCCTGATCGGCTGCGACCTGGGCACCATGAACGTGGCCAAGATCAAGGGCAGCCACACCGCGATGAAGTCCGGCATGCTCGCTGCAGATGCGGTGGCTGATCGCCTGTTCGCCGAGTCCGAAGGCGGCGATGAACTGACCGCCTACGTCGACAGTTTCAAAGCCAGCTGGCTCTACGAAGAACTGTTTGCCACCCGTAACTTCGGCCCGGCGATGCACAAGTTCGGCCCGATCATCGGTGCCGGCTTCAACTGGTTCGACCAGAACATCCTCGGCGGCAAAATGCCGTTCACCCTGCACGACACCAAGCCGGACTACGCCTGCCTCAAGCTGGCCAAGGACAGCCAGAAGATCGATTACCCCAAGCCCGACGGCAAGCTGAGCTTCGACAAGCTGAGCTCGGTGTTCCTCTCCAGCACCAACCATGAAGAAGAGCAGCCGTGCCACCTGAAGCTCAAGGACCCGAGCATCCCCATCGGCACCAACCTGCCGCTCTACGATGAGCCCGCGCAACGCTACTGCCCGGCTGGCGTGTACGAAGTGATCACCCAGGAAGACGGTGAGAAACGCTTCCAGATCAACGCCCAGAACTGCGTGCACTGCAAGACCTGCGACATCAAGGACCCTTCGCAGAACATCACGTGGGTTACGCCGGAAGGCGCGGGTGGGCCGACTTACCCGAATATGTAAGCCATCTGCTTGAACATGAGGCTCTCCACTGGAGAGCCTTTTTTATGGCCGACACAAATCTAATGTGGGAGCGGGCTTGCTCGCGAAGGCGGTGTGTCAGTTAAGAATTATTAACCTGACACACCGCCTTCGCGAGCAAGCCCGCTCCCACGTTTGGATAGAGGTATCTCCGGGATTTATGCCGCTCGTTCTTCACCAGGGTTGCGCAGGAAGTAGCGCTTATATTCCCGACTGAACTGCGACGTACTCTGATACCCCACGTTATGCGCCGCCTGCGCTACCCCCATGCCTTGTGCCAGCAACAACTGCTGGGCCTTGAGCAGGCGCAAGCGCTTGAGGTACTGCACCGGCGACAACAAGGTGCAGCGCTTGAAGTGTTCATGGAATGTCGACGCACTCATATGCGCATAACCGGCCAGGGTCTCGATGTTCAAGGGTTCGGCGTAATGGGCATGCAGGTGATTCAATGAGGTGGCAATCCGCGAGAACTGCCCCTGCTGTTCCACCAGCGCCCGCAGTACATCGGCCTGTGGCCCACGCAAGGCGCTGAACAATAATTCCCGCACCCGTGCCGGCCCCATGATCCGGGCTTCAAGCGGATCGTGCAGACACTGCAACAGTCGCTCGACGCAACCACGCATCGCATCATCGAGCACCACCGAGCTCATCGACTCCAGGGTCTGCGCCGCCGGCGGCGGGCCGGCCTGCATGCCCATGGCCATCACCAATTCACCCAGCACCACCCGATCAATACCTACGGTAACGCCATACAGCGGGGCATCGGCGGCCATGGCAAACGTCTCGCACTCGAACGGCACCGGCATCGCCTGGATCAGGTAATGCCCGGCGCCGTATTCCAGGGTACGCGGCCCCAGGTAGGCGAGCTTGCTGCCCTGGGCCACGAACATCAGGCTCGGCTCATAGATCTGCGGCCCGCGCGCCACGTCGCAACTGGCGCGGAGCACCTTCACGCCCGCCAGATGGGTCGGGGAGAAACCGTCGCAGGGCGTAAGCCCCTCAATCAAGGAAACCAGCGCAGCGTTGGCATCGAGATGGCGGGTCAACAACATGGCAAAAAACTTCGCGAAAAAGGGATAGGAACATCATCGCAGGTCTGGCGGCCAATGAATCCAATCCACGGGCACTCCCGGACGAATAGGCATGAGACTCGGAGCATTTGCCATGTTCGCCCACAGGGTCCACGCGCAGAATTCGCCACCTCTCCCGCCCAAGCTTTTGCGAGGTTTTCACCATGTACACCGCCATCGGCTACGCCGCCCAGTCGGCCACCACTCCCCTCGCCCCCATGTCCTTCGAGCGTCGCAGCCCGCGCGCCGATGACGTGGCAATCGAAATCCTGTACTGCGGCGTCTGCCACTCCGACATCCACCAGGCGCGCAACGAATGGGGTATCGCCGTGTACCCATTGATGCCGGGCCACGAGATTGTCGGCAAGGTCACTGCTGTCGGCGCCAGCGTCACCGCCCATAAGGTTGGCGACCTGGTCGGCGTGGGCTGCATGGTGGATTCGTGCCGCCACTGCCAAGCGTGCAAATCAGACCTGGAGCAATACTGCCTCGAAGGCCCGACCATGACCTACGCCACCCCGGATCGCGTGGACGGCAGCAACACCATGGGCGGCTACTCCGACAGCATCGTGGTCAGCGAACACTTCGTGGTGAAGATTCCGGCCAAGCTCGACCTGGCCAGCGCCGCACCGCTCCTCTGCGCGGGCATCACCACCTACTCGCCGCTCAAGCACTACGGGGTCAAGGCCGGCGACAAAGTCGGGATTCTCGGCATGGGTGGCCTGGGCCATATGGGCATCAAGTTTGCCAAGGCCATGGGCGCCGAAGTCACGCTGTTCACCCGCTCGGCGAGCAAGGCCGAGGAAGGCCGTCGCCAAGGCGCTGATCATGTGATCGTGTCCACCGATGCCGAGCAGATGAAGGCCGCAGCCGGCAGTTTCGACTTCCTGCTGGACACCATCCCGGTGCAGCACGATCTGAACCCGTACCTCGATGTCCTGCGTTTTGATGGCGTGCATATCCTGGTGGGCCTGATCGAACCGGTCGATCCGCCGGTCAATGCCGCCAAGCTGGTCTTGGGTCGTAAAGTCCTGGCCGGCTCGCTGATCGGCGGCATTGCCGAAACCCAGGAAGTCCTGGATTTCTGCGCCGAGCACGGCATTACCTGCGACATCGAAATGCTCGATATCCGTCAGATCAACGAAGCCTTTGCGCGCATGATTGCCGGCGACGTGAAATACCGTTTCGTGATCGACATGGCCACCTTGAAGGCCTGATCAGGCCTTGGCCCCCAACTCCGCTGACAGCCGGGCCGCAACCTGTTTGACCACAGGAATCAGCTCGGCCATTTTTTCCAGCGGCATGTAGGGCACCGTACTGGCGATGCTGATGCCGGCGATAATCCGTCGGCTGGCATCGCGCACGGGTGCGGCCACGCAGCGGATCGACGGCTCGTTGTCTTCCAGGTCGAAGGCATAGCCGCCCGCCACATACTCTTTCATGCGCTGCTCGAACTGCTCCCAGGATTGCTCCGGGTGCTGCGGCCAGTGCAGGTTTTTCCCGCCTATCGGCAAGCTGGCCTGATACAGGCGCTGCCATTCTTCTGGCGTGTCATCGAGCAGCAAGGCCTTGCCGATCCCGGTGCGCGCCAGGGGCATGCGGTGACCGACGCGGGAACGCATTTCCGGGCCATTGCGCCCAGGATTCTTGTGCAGGTACAGCACCTCGTCGTACTCACGGATTGCCAGGTGGATGGTGTCGCCGGTCAGCGCCGACAGTTCATCCAGATAGGGTATCGCCAGCGTCACCAGCGGCAGTTCTTCCCGCGCCTGGAACCCCAACTCGATCAGCTTGGGCCCCAACAGGTAACCGACCTGCGGCACCACTCGCAGGTAACGCTCGTCCACCAGGCAACTGGCCAGGCGATGCGTGGTGCTGCGGGTGGTCCCGATGCGCCGGGCAATCTCCTTGAGATCCCGCGCACCCGCCGCCACCGCCTGCACCACGCCCAGGCCGCGCAGCAAGGTCTGGGTGCCGGTGGGCGCGGGGTCTTTGGCGGGGATCGCTGGGTTTTCCTGCATGTTTGGGCCTATCTAGAAATGCGAAAGCGGCGGCCATTATGGCAAATGCCGGGCCGCAAGACAGGGCCGATCTCAGCCTTGGGCAAACTCACGCAACGCTTCGCCTTCCATGCGGTAGCGCACCCATTCTTCCTGGGGTTGGGCGCCGATGGATTTGTAGAAGGCAATGGCCGGCTCGTTCCAGTCCAGAACGCTCCATTCGAAGCGCCCACAGCCATTGTCGTAGGCGATCTTTGCCAGGTGGCGCAGCAACTTCTTGCCCGCCCCGCCGCCGCGCTGTTCCGGGTTGATGTACAGGTCTTCCAGGTACAGGCAGTTGCTGCCCAGCCAGGTGGAATAGCTGAAGAAGAACACCGCGAACCCGATCGGCAAGCCGTCACGCAGGCAGATCAGGCCATGGGCGGTAGCGCCTTCGCTGAACAGGCTGCGCTCGATGTCCACCACGCCGGCGATCACTTCGTGGCGAGCTTTTTCGTATTCGGCCAGCTCGGTGATGAAGGTCAGGATCTGCGCAGCATCGCTGGGCACGGCGGGACGAATCTCGATGGTCATGAACAGGCCTGCGGCTAAAAATAAAGGACACATACTAAGGCCCTTTGATAACCGTTTGCAGGGTTTTATGCACGCAGTTACTCCATAACTGCAGCAATGTTGGCACCAGTAACTGCAGAACAAATGGTGCAATCGCGCGTGGTAAAAAGTCCGCCACAAATCCCACAGACGCCCAGGTTTTCCCATGCCCCCACCGCTCCCGTTGGCGGAAAACTCTGCATCGCCTTGCGCAATTGGCTGATTACGCTGGCGCGCCTGATCTGGCGCCGGGCTTCGAAACACAAAATCTTACAGGTGAGCTGACACCGTTCGTCGTGATCCAGGCACCAACAATATGAGCGGGCGGACCAACCTAAGGTAAGGACTTTATTCCTATGGAGGCTCCACCATGAATACTTCCAAAGTGACTGCCCTCGCCCTCGCCGGTTTGCTGTCTGCGGTTTCCCTGGGCAGCGTCGCCGCGTCCGACCCTTCTACCGGCAAGACCGACCCGATTGGCAGCCCGCCCAACCCTGCCACCCAAGAGAGCAAAGACTCCATGGGCACCGGCCTGGATACCAATGGCGGAGCCATCATCCAGAACGGTGCCGACCCCCGCACCCAAGGCAATGACGGCAACCGCCAGGGCCTGGGTACCGATGTGGAGAACGGCAAGATCGGCCCCGGCAAGAATGCCGCCCCAAGCGGCAACGATGACAACCTGCCCGGCGCGCCGAAACAACCTTGACCCCTTGGCCGACAGACGAACATTACCCCACCACTGACCCTGAAGAGGTATGCATGAACGTCGATAAAAACCTGGAGAAAGAAGTCCTCACCCGCCTGCTGCACGCGCACCCGAACGGTTTGGGTAAGGAGGTGCTGGATAACTACCGGGGCGAAAAAGTCGTGGCCAGCACCCTGGCCACCCTTCAGGACCGTGGACTCATCAAGGAAGGCCATGTGACCTGCAACGAGGCTGGCGAACATGCGCTGCACCTGCCGATCAAACTGACGGCCTCTGGCGTGGACGCCGCCCGCAAGCTGGAAAGCCAACCGTAGCGGCTGTCGAGCCCTGGCGAGGCTGCGTCGCCCCTCGCCAGGCATTACCTACAGCGTTGGGCGTTGCGCGGCCACCAGCAACATCATCGGCCGCTCCAGCTCCTCCGCCAACTCAGGCCGGGCCACAAGGCCCGCGGCACTCGGACCCCATTCTTCAATATGGCTCAGGCTCAAGCCTGCCTTGATCAACAGGTTGAGCAGAGTGCCCAGGGTACGGTGCTGCTTGATCACGCCCTTGGCCAGCCAGTCGGTGACCCGCGGTCCTTCCAATTGATAACTGTCCAGCAGCCAGCTTCTGCGGCCTTGCTCATCGACCTGCCAGCCCGGCTGGCGGGGTGCCATGAAGATCGGGTGCTCGATGGAAAAAACCAGCCGCCCTCCCGGTTTCAAGGCCCTATGAATGCGGGCAAACAGCCCGGGCAGGTCGGCGATGTAGTGAAAGGCCAACGAGCTGTAGGCCAAGTCGTAAGCAGCATCGGGTAGATCAAGTTGTTCGAGGTCGGCAATGGCATAAGTAATGGCCGAGGATGACGTCATTTCCTTCGCCCGCGCCAGCATCTTCTGTGAGACGTCCAGCCCCAGCACCTGTTCGGCGCCCTGCTCCTGGGCCCAGCGGCTGAACCAGCCATAACCACAGCCCAGGTCCACCACCTGCAAGCCCCGCATCGGCGGTAACAACGCCTGCAACGCGGGCCATTCCGGCGCGCCTGCCAACCCTTGCAGGGAGCGGCCCATTTGACTGTAGCCAGCGAAAAAAGCCGGGGTATCGTAGATATTCTGCGTCATGCCAGTATCAATCCCTGGGCTCCAGGCCTATCGGAAAGAACACCCCGCCACTCCAGATGCCCAGCCAACTCTCGCCTTCGATCTGGCGCGTCACCGCCAAGTCCACCAATTGGTAGAACACGTTGCGATGGACCAGTGCCTCAAGGTTATTGCGCACCAGCACGTAGGGCGAAGGTTCCTGGGTGTGGGGAGCGATCACCACCCGTAGCGGGTGCGCCGGGCCGGCTTCGATCAGGTCTTCGACATTGGAGGTAAACCGCAGGAGCTGGCTTTCGCCCTGCCCCTCGACCTCCAGCGACACCGCCACAAAAGGCGCGTCATCCACCTTGATCCCAACCTTTTCCACCGGTGTGATCAGAAAGTAATCATCGCCATCGCGGCGGATGATATTGGAGAACAGCTTGACCATCGGTTTGCGCCCGATGGGCGTGCCCAGGTAATACCAGGTGCCATCACGGGCGATACGCATGTCGATATCGCCACAGAAATCCGGGTTCCACAGGTGAACCGGTGCAGGTCCCTTGCCCTTGGGCAACTGTGCCAACAAATCATTGGCCTTGGCCGAACCCGTCATGCTGTTCTCCTTTGAATTACTGGTCGCTCATGCCCAGCAGGCTGCGGGCGTACTGGCGCAGCGGTGGGCCAAGCAAATCTTCGGGTTTGTTGTCGTGGAACGTCAGTAAACCGCCACGACTGCGGATCCGTGCAGTATCGATCAAATACTGGGTGCTGGTCTCGATCAACATGATCTGGATCACACCGCTGTCGACACCCAGCCGGTCGAGGGCTTCCTGGTCGGCCCACTCATCCGCGTTGCCGATGCGATCATCGGCCTTGGCGAACCGCGTATACAACAGGTAATGGGCGCCTACCTCGCGGGCTTCGGCCATGGCCTGCTCCAGGCCTTCCGGGGCGCGGGCGCGGCGGACCATGGGGAAGTATTCGATGAAACCGTTGAAGGCTTCTTCGGCCACCACATTGGGCCGCGGATAGGCACTGCCCGGCGGCGTGAACGCGCCCTGGGCGATAAACACAAAGGAATCGGGCTGAATGCGAACCGAGTTGGAACGGCGAGTATCGCTGTGGTCCAGCAAGCCGGCATCGCTCATCTGATAGCGAGTGCCTTCGGCCATATCGCTGACTGTCATGCAGCCACCCAGCGCGAACGACGCCAGCAACAAAACCAGACTACGCATCCTATCCTCCAGAGGCCGGTGACGGAAAACCGGCGAATGGGCACAAGATGCAGATTTTGCGCCAGCTTGCCTGGCTAGCCGCCAATGATCTTCATCACCGTCGCCCCGCCCGAAAACGCCACTTCCTGCTTATCGCCCAAGGCCTTGACCAGCAAGCCCTGTAACGCCGGCAGGGCCTGGTGGCGCGGCTTGTCCAACAGGTCGCCGACATAGTGCCGGTTGCTCGACGAAAGGCAGCCGTGCAGCCACCCCGTGGAAGACAGCCGCAGGCGCGAACAGGTTCGGCAAAACGGCACGCTTTCATTGGCGATCACGCCGAAGAAGCCCTGGCCGGGAATTTCATAACGCACGGCGGTAGCGTCCACGGGGGCGTCGGCCTGCAGATATTCGTGATGCTCGCCAATCAGGCTCAGCAGTTGTTGCAGGCTGACGAATTGCTGCAGGAAGGCGTTGGAGTCGCTGGCCAGATGGCCCATGCGCATCAACTCGATAAAACGCAGTTCATAACCGCGCGCCAGGCAATATTCCAGCAGCGGCATGACCTGGTCGAGGTTCTGCCCGCGCAGCGGCACCATATTGACCTTGATCTTGATCCCCGCTGCACGAGCCTGGTCCATGCCATCAAGGACGGTGGCCAGGTCGCCACCCCGGGCGATCCCGCGAAAGGCATCGGCATCCAGGGTGTCAAGGGACACATTGATACGGCGAATGCCGGCATCGACCAGCAATGGCAACTTGCGCGCCAGTAACTGGCCATTGGTGGTCAGGCTGATATCGCTCAAGCCCATCTGCCCGACGGCCCGCATGAACGTTTCGAGCTTGGGGCTGACCAGTGGCTCGCCGCCGGTAATGCGCAGGCGATCGATGCCCGCCGCCTCGATCAGGTAGGCCACGCCACGCGCCATGGCTTCGGCCGAGAGTTCGTCCTGCGCAGCCACCAGCCGCTTGCCGTTGGGCACGCAGTAGGTACAGGCGTAATTGCAGGCTGAGGTCAGGCTGATCCGCAAATTGCGAAAACGCCTGCCTTGACGATCAACGATCATGGATCACTCCGGCAGCGGATAATTCGGGCGCGCTAAAACCTGACTCATAAATCAGATTTTAGCAAGGTCCTTGCCTGAGTATATTCCTGGGTTACTACATAGGGCAGTAAATCAGCCGGCCATTGTCCGGGTGAATGCCTTATGTGGCAGGCGTCTCGGGGTTCGGCAGCTCGGTGCTGTGCTTGCGCTTGTTGCCCATGCGCACGCCGATGTCCATCAAGAACTGGAAGAAGCCTTCCTGATCTTCCAGCACGTTGCTCCAGAATGGCGAGTGGTACAGCGCCACCGCGCCATGCACCAGGGCCCAGGCGGCGCAGTAGTGAAAATAAGGCGGCACATCTTCCAGCTTGCCTTCGCTGATGCGGCCCTTGATCAGCAGGGTCAGGCGCTCGAAGTTCGAGGCACGGATCTTGTGCAACTCCTCGACCATTTCCGGCACCTGGTGGCCCTTGACCACTTTTTCTTCCAGGCGGTCGAACAGGCGGTAGCGCTGCGGGTCGCGCATGCGGAACTCAAAGTACGCCCGGGACAGCGCTTCCTTATCCTTGTCGACGTCGGCCGAGTGCAGCAACTCGTTCAAATCGCGCTCGTAGTCGAGCATCAGGCGCAAGTAGATCTCGGCCTTGGACTTGAAGTGTTTATAGATGGTGCCTTTGCCGATACCCACGGCATCCGCAATCATCTCGACGGTGACGCTGTCTTCACCCTGTTCGAGGAACAATTTGAGCGCGGTGTCGAGAATTTCCTGCTCACGGCGGCGAAACTCACGGACCTTACGGGGTTCTTTGTGCATAGAAAGAGGTCTGCAGAGGTCAGTATTGGAAGGGTTCGATGCCCCGATGACGGAACGTTTTACCCGGTGCGAGGGATTATCCCGACTGAACGGTCGTTGGGCAACGTCTATATGAACAACCCATACACTAAACTTACAGCGCGCCAACGAATCAGGCGATGCGGGTCAGAAATTAAACGTCGATTCGCGCAATGTATTGCCGCTCAATGAGAACTCAAGCGAAGCGCACGTATTCCAAATCTGTTTAAAAAACGATCAGATGCGGCTGGACTGCACGGGATACTGATCAATACTTCATCTGTCGGTGTGACATCTCCCCCAAGTGAAACACCGATATGGGTACCAACGGACCGCGTACCCTTGTTTACTCCTAATGGTCTTAACCCGGATTCACCCCCCAGAACCCGGGTTTTTTTTGCCTGCAATTCAGCGAACGTGCGCCAGGGGGAACAGACGCTTGAAGTTCTCGGTGGTCTGCTCGGCAAAACGCTCCACCGACTCGCCGCGTAACATCGCCAGGTAATCCGCCACATCCCGCACATATTCCGGCAGGTTCGGCTTGCCGCGATGAGGGATCGGCGCCAGGTATGGCGAGTCGGTCTCCACCAGCAGACGGTCGGCGGGCACCTGGCGCGCCACATCACGCAGGGCCTCGGCGTTGCGGAAGGTGACGATGCCCGACAGGGAAATATAGAACCCCAGGTCCAGGGCCGCCTTGGCCATCTCCCAGTCTTCGGTAAAACAGTGCAACACACCCGCCTGGGGTAGCGCCGCTTCGCGCAGCAGGGCCAGGGTGTCGGCGCGGGCGCCACGGGTATGCACGATCACAGGCTTGCCGGTCTGCTGCGCCGCTTGCAGGTGCAGGCGGAACGAAGCCTGCTGCAGGTCGGCGGCCTCCGGCTCGTAGTGGTAATCCAGGCCTGTCTCGCCGATGGCCACCACTCGCGGGTGATTGAGTTCGTCCAGCAGCCACTCCAGGGCCGGGGCTTCGCCAGGCTTGAGATCCAGAGGATGGATGCCCACCGAGCAATCTACATCGGCATAGCGCTCGGCCAGGGCCTTGACGTCGGCGGCGTTCTCGGCGCTGACACCGATACACAGGAAGTGCCCGACCCCACGCTGGCGCGCAGCCTCGAGGGCAGCATCCAGGGAGCCGTTGTGGGCGGCGAGGTCGAGGCGATCAAGGTGGCAATGGGAATCTACGAGCATAAGAAGTTACAACTTGCGTCACAGGAAGTGTCTGGCCGACGAAACATCCGTCGACCCCGAGAATATCAACGTCGGCCGAGCAACCCGACCCACTGCACCAGCAGGGCCTCAAGCAACAGCACGCGGTTCAGGTTGGCCTTGCCCAGGACTTTCTGGCGCTGGGCGAGGATCCAGTCCTGAATGTTCAACACCTTGTCCTGGGCACTCTTCTGCGCCAGGTATTGCACGACCTTGCGCATGTCCATCAAGCCCAGGCCGTTTTCGTCCTGGGTCAGTTGATAGCGCAGGATCAGACTGGACCAGTCGCAAAACCAGTCAAACAACAACAACAGCGGCACATCTTTCCAGCCTTCGGCCAGTTGCGTGGCGGACTGCTCTTGCTTGAGCAGCTTCTTCACCCCGTCGACCACCAGCGCGCGCTGCTCGCGCACGCCCTGGGCCTGCAAGCTGACCGCAGCCAGGGGCGAGCCGGCCGCCAGGGTCAGCAACTCGACCCGCTCCTGCTCGCTGCACTCGGGCAAGGCCTGGCCCAGCCACTGCAAGCTCATGGCCTCGCTCGGCAACGGGCAGGCCTGCTGCACGCAACGACTGCGGATAGTCGGCAGCAGGCGGCTGGATTGGTGGCTGACCAGCAGCAGCACCGTATCGCCGGAAGGTTCCTCAAGGCTCTTGAGCAAGGCGTTGGCGGCGTTGATGTTCATCGACTCCACCGGTTCGATCAGCACCACCTTGCGCCCGCCCATCTGCGCGGTCTGTACCACGAAGCTCACCAAGTCGCGCACCTGGTCGACCTTGATCGCCTTGTCGGCCTCCTCCGGTTCCAGCACGTAGTTGTCCGGATGGCTGCCGGCCTTGAGCAGCAGGCACGACTTGCAGTGCCCGCACGCCTCCAGCCCAGCCGGATTCTGGCACAGCAAGCGTGCCATCAAGCGCTCGGCCAGGGCGCGCTTGCCGATGCCTGCCGGCCCATGGAGCAAATAGGCATGGGCGTGCTGGGCACGCCCGGCCAATTGCTGCCACAGGCTGTCCTGCCACGGATAGGCTTCAGCCACGGTAAAGCTCCAACAGTTTGGGTAGCAGCGCATCGATGGCCTGCTGCACCTGCTCCAGCGGCTGCGCGGCATCCAGCAGGCAGTAGCGCGACGGCGCAGCTTGGGCACGCTGCAGGTAAGCCGCGCGTACCGCCTCGAAAAACCCCCGGCCTTCCAGCTCGAAACGGTCCAGGCGCCCACGGGCACTGGCCCGGGCCAGGCCGACGTCTACCGGCAGATCGAAAACCAGGGTCAAGTGCGGGCGCAGGTCACCCTGGACGAAGGTCTCCAGGGTCGCAATGCGTTCCAGGGACAGGCCGCGGCCAGCGCCCTGATAGGCGTAGGTGGAGTCGGTGAAGCGGTCGCAGATCACCACCGCGCCACGGGCCAGGGCCGGGCGGATCACCTCGGCCAGGTGCTGGGCACGTGCGGCAAACACCAGCAACAGCTCGGTGTCGGGGTTCATGACCTCGTCGCCAGTGGCCAGCAGCACCTCGCGGATTTTCTCCGCCAGGGGCGTGCCGCCAGGCTCGCGGGTCAGCAGCACCTCGATCCCTTCAGCCCGCAAGCTTTCGGCCAGGTATTCACGGTTGGTACTCTTGCCGGCGCCTTCCGGGCCTTCCAGGGTAATAAACAAGCCAGTCACAGGCAGTCCTTAGTCAGAGTCATTGCGGGCTTTGCGTGGGCGCAGCGTCGGGCGCGGCAGGCTCAACGGTCGCGGGTGCAGCCGGCGCAGGGCTGGAGCGATAATCGGCGCGACGCTTGAGTTGGTACTCGCGCACGGCGGCATTATGGGCATCCAGGCTGTCGGAAAAAACATGGCTGCCATCGCCTCGGGCCACGAAATACAGGCTGCTGCCCGGCACCGGATTCAACGCGGCATGGATCGCCTCGCGGCCGACCATGGCAATTGGCGTCGGCGGCAGGCCGCTGATCATGTAGGTGTTATAGGGCGTGGCTTCCTTGAGGTGCGCGCGCGTCAATTTGCCGTTATAGCGCTCGCCCATGCCGTAGATCACGGTGGGGTCGGTTTGCAGCAGCATGCCGATCTTCAGGCGCCGCACAAACACCCCGGCAATCTGCCCACGCTCCTCGGGCACACCGGTTTCCTTCTCGACCAGCGACGCCATGATCAGCGCCTGGTAGGGATCGGTATAGGGCGCGTCCGGGGCGCGTCGCTGCCATTCCTGGGCCAGCACCTCGTCCAGGCGGTTGTAGGCTTTCTTCAGGAACTCGACATCGGTCATGCCGCGCACAAAACGGTAGGTGTCGGGGAAGAACCGCCCTTCGGGGAACACCTCGGGATGGCCGATTTTTTCCATTACCTCGGAATCACTCAACCCCGCCAGGGTCTGCTCGATTTTTTCATGCTTGGCCAAGGCGCTGCGCACCTGGCGGAAGTTCCAGCCTTCCACCAGGGTCAGGCTGTATTGCACCACTTCGCCGCGCTGCCACAGGCCGATCAAGCCCTGGGCCGTCAGGCCTGGCGTCATGCGGTACTCGCCACTGTGCAGGGGCTGGCCATCAAGATTGAAGCGCCAGTAGAGACGCAGCCAGAAGGCATCCTCGAGCACACCGTCGTTTTCCAGGCGATTGAAAGTACCCGTAGGGGTCGCGCCAGCGGCTACATCCAGCAATTGCTCCTGGGACAGATTCAGCGGTTGCTTCAAGGCCGAGTCCAGCTTCCAGGCCGAAAAGCCCAGGAGCAAACCCGCCAGGACCAGGCCGATCTCCAGCAGCAATACAATTTTACGTCTCAAATCAAATACCCAATAGCGCGCGAACAATGCCTTGCAGTTTACGGGTGAGCGGCCCGGCCGACCAGCTCATTGGCCCACATCCAAGCACCGGCCAAATGCCATACACGCTGTTGCAGACGAACACTTCATCAGCCTGTTGCAGCTGCGCAAGGCTGATATCGGCAACCGTGGTGACAATGCCCAGCGCCTCGGCACTGGCCAGCAACTCGGCACGCATGACGCCGGCCACGCCACAGCGGCTCAGGTCGGCCGTCAGCAGTTGGCCGGCATGCACCAGGAACAGGTTGCTGAACACACCTTCGATGACGCGCCCGGACATATCCAGCATCAATCCTTCCGCGTGATCGACATCTTGCCACTCGGCGCGGGCCAGGACCTGTTCGAGACGATTGAGGTGCTTGAGACCTGCGAGCAAGGGTTGCTCGGACAAACGGGTGGCACAGGGAAACAGGCGTATGCCGGATGAACCATGAGCCTGGGGATAGGCGGCAGGCGGGCTGCCTTGCAGGATACGCCGCGCTGGGGCGCCTGCATTGATGCCATAACCGCGCAGGCTATCGCCACGGGTGAGGATCAACTTGAGAACGCCGTCACCGAGGGCTGCCGCGTAAGCCAGCACCTCGCTGCGGATCAGATCCGGGGTCACCGCAAGCGCCAGGCGCCTGCAGCCCTCGTCGAGGCGTTGCAGGTGACGATCCAGCAGCACGGGCTGCCCGGCCTTGACCGCGATGGTTTCAAACAAACCATCGCCGTAGGCCAGGCCGCGATCTTTCAGCGACACTGCGTCCGCTGGCTGACCGTCGACCCAGCAGTGCATCACTCGGCGAACCGGCGGAACACCAGGGAACCGTTGGTACCACCAAAACCGAACGAGTTGGACAGCACCACGTCGATCGGCATTTTCTGCGGCTCGTGAGGCACGAAGTTCAGGTCGCAGCCTTCATCCGGCTCATCAAGGTTGATGGTCGGCGGCGCGACCTGGTCCTTGATCGCCAGCACACTGAAAATCGCTTCAACCGCGCCAGCCGCACCCAGCAGGTGACCGGTCATGGACTTGGTGGAGCTGACCGCCAGCTTGTAGGCGTGCTCGCCGAACACCGACCTGATGGCCTGGGCTTCCGCCAGGTCGCCAGTTGGCGTCGAGGTGCCGTGGGCGTTGATGTACTGTACCTGGTCGACGTTGATCTTCGCATCGCGCAGGGCATTGCTGATGCAACGCGCAGCGCCCGCGCCATCGGCGGGTGGCGAGGTCATGTGGTACGCATCGCCACTCATGCCAAAACCGATCAGCTCGGCGTAGATCGTCGCGCCACGGGCCTTGGCATGCTCCAACTCTTCGAGGACCAGGGCACCGGCACCGTCGGACAGTACAAAGCCATCACGGCCCTTGTCCCACGGACGGCTGGCACGGGTCGGCTCGTCATTGCGCGTCGACAGCGCACGGGACGCGCCGAAGCCGCCCATGCCCAGGCCGCAGGCGGCCATTTCGGCACCACCTGCGATCATCACGTCAGCCTCGTCATAGGCGATATTGCGCGCCGCCATGCCGATGCAGTGAGTGCCCGTGGTGCACGCTGTGGAAATGGCGTAGTTAGGCCCCTGGGCACCCAGATGGATGGACAGGAAGCCGGAAATCATATTGATGATCGAGCCCGGGACGAAGAACGGTGAGATTCGACGAGGGCCGGAGTCGTGCAGCGTGCGGCTGGTTTCTTCGATATTGGTCAGACCGCCAATACCCGAACCCATGGCCACGCCGATGCGTTCACGGTTGGCATCGGTGACTTCCAGGCCAGCATTACGCACTGCCTGAAAACCGGCTGCCAGGCCGTATTGAATGAACAGGTCGAGTTTGCGGGATTCCTTGATCGAGAGATATTCCTCGACATTGAAGCCCTTTACCGAGCCGCCAAAACGGGTGGAATAGGCAGAAAGGTCCGTATGCTCAATCAGACCGATACCACTGTGGCCAGCCAGAATGCCCTGCCAACTGCTCGGCACATCCGTACCCAGTGGCGACAACATACCCATACCGGTGACTACGACGCGTCTACGCGACACAGCACTCTCCTTTTTCTAATGACGACACTTTGTTTCAAAGCTCATTTTTCATCAGAGCTAAAGAAAAAACCGCACGCCGTTATAGCAGTGCGGTTTTTCCATGACAGCAAGCGACGATTACAAACTATTACGCCTGGTGGCTAGTAACGTAGTCGATAGCAGCTTGAACAGTAGTGATTTTTTCAGCTTCTTCGTCCGGGATTTCGGTCTCGAATTCCTCTTCCAGAGCCATCACCAGCTCAACGGTGTCAAGGGAGTCGGCACCCAGGTCTTCAACGAAGGAAGAAGTGTTTTTCACTTCGTCTTCTTTAACGCCCAGTTGCTCGGCAACGATTTTCTTGACGCGCTCTTCGATGGTGCTCATACCTTGTTTTCACTCCTAATGGACAAATTCAGGCAGCTGGCCAGTGGGTAAGTGTATAGAAAGGCTTTTCAGCTTTTCAACTGAAAGCTTCACCCTCGTACCCTACCGACCACCTGTCTATAAATAGATTGCAGCTTTATAACGGATTTTAGACAGCTCGTATGACATTTTTTTGAAGCGATCCGTCACAATTTAACTCATGTACATCCCGCCGTTCACCGGGATTGTAGCCCCAGTCACGTATGCCGCACCGTCAGATGCCAGGAAAGAGACCACATTGGCGATCTCTTGGGCCTGGCCCAGACGGCCCAGCGGAATTTGCGTCAGCAACGCATCACGTTGCGCTTCAGGCAATTCGCGGGTCATATCGGTATCGATAAACCCTGGAGCCACCGAGTTGACCGTAATCGACCGCGAGCCGACTTCACGCGCCAGGGCACGGCTGAAACCTTCCAGGCCGGCCTTGGCAGAGGCGTAGTTTACTTGGCCTGCGTTGCCCATGGCACCCACTACGGAGCCAATATTGATAATTCGGCCCCAGCGCGCCTTGGTCATACCGCGCAAAACACCCTTGGACAGGCGAAACAGACTGTTCAGGTTGGTATCGACCACGTCGTACCACTCGTCGTCTTTCATGCGCATCATCAGGTTGTCGCGGGTAATTCCGGCGTTGTTCACCAGAATGGCCGGTGTTCCGAACTGTGCAGTGATCTGGGCCAAAACAGCAGCCACGGACTCATCACTGGTCACGTTGAGCTCCAGGCCGGTACCCTTCACGCCGTTTTCCTTGAGGGTCGCGGCGATACGCTCGGCGCCCGAGGCGGACGTGGCAGTTCCGATCACTACCGCGCCCTGACGGCCCAGTTCCAGGGCAATCGCCTGGCCAATGCCACGGCTTGCGCCGGTAACCAGTGCAACTTTACCTTGCAGACTCATGCAGGCTTCTCCTTAGTTCAGGCCAATGCGGCGCGGGCGGCGGCGAAGCCATCCGGGGTATTGAGGTTGGACGTCGACACGCCCTCGGCGCAGCGCTTGTTGAGGCCGGCCAGGACTTTACCCGGACCACACTCAACTAGTTGGGTAGCGCCCTTGGCGGCCAGGGTCTGGACTGATTCAACCCAGCGTACCGGCTTGTACAGTTGCTCCAGCAGGTCGCGCTTGAGGGTTTCCAGGTCCGGCGCCACGTCGGCGCTGACGTTTTGCACCAACGGGATCTGCGGTGCCTGCCAGTTGATGGCTGCGATGGACTCGGCAAAACGCTCGGCCGCCGGGCGCATCAACTCGCAATGGGACGGCACGCTGACCGGCAGTGGCAACGCACGCTTGGCGCCGCGGGCCTTGCAGCCTTCGATGGCACGCTCAACCGCAGCCTTGGCACCGGCGATCACCACCTGACCTGGGGAATTGAAATTCACCGCGCTGACCACTTCGCCCTGGGCCGCTTCGGCGCAGGCTTCGATCACCACGGCGTCGTCCAGGCCCAGGATCGCGGCCATGCCGCCCTGCCCGGCTGGAACCGCTTCTTGCATCAGTTGGCCACGGCGCTCTACCAGCTTGACCGCCTCAGCGAGGGTCAGGCTGCCTGCCGCGACCAGGGCGCTGTATTCGCCCAGGCTATGACCGGCAACAAAAGCCGGACGTGCGCCGCCTTCGGCCAGCCAAACGCGCCACAGCGCGACGGAAGCCGTCAGGATGGCCGGCTGGGTTTTATCGGTTTGATTGAGCAGTTCTTCCGGCCCGTCCTGGGTCAATGCCCAAAGGTCGTAGCCCAAGGCAGCAGACGCTTCCTTGAATGTCTCCAGGACTAGCGGGTATTGCGCGCCCAGCTCGGCCAACATGCCGAGGGACTGCGAACCCTGCCCTGGAAAGACGAATGCGAGGGATGTAGACATGTAACAAGCCCCTAATGATCTGGTCGTCGGTGAATTGACGCCCCACAGCTGGGAGCGCAAGAAACTGACAGATTGGATGGTCAATTGAACTGGCCGGTCACATTTAAGCATTCCCGGCCCGATTCGCCTAAGGCAACAGATCCTCAAGACGGCCATGCAAGCGCTGCGGAAGGTTCTCCTGGATCTCGATCAGCGCACGCGCAATGGCACTCTGAAAACCCTGGACCCCCGCCGAACCGTGGCTTTTTACCACAATCCCCTGTAACCCGAGGAAGCTTGCGCCATTATGCCGCGCCGGGGCCAGGTCCGCCTGCAGGCGCCGCATCAACGGCAGCGCCAGGGCGCCCACCAGGCGGGAAGCCAGGTTGCGCTTGAACAACGCCTCGATCCGCGCAGCAATCATCGTAGCCAGGCCTTCGCTGGACTTAAGCAGGATATTTCCGACAAACCCGTCACAAACCACCACATCGGCCTCGCCACGATATAACCCATCGCCTTCGACGAACCCGATGTAGTTCAAGCCCCGCGCCTGTTGCAACAGGCTGGCGGCCAACTTGACCTGCTGGTTACCCTTGATGTCCTCGGTGCCGATATTCAGCAACGCCACGCGCGGGCGCACCACGCCCAACGCTTCGGCCGCGACCGAGCCCATCAGGGCAAAGTGCAGCAGGTGCTCGGCGCTGCAATCGACATTCGCCCCCAGGTCCAGCAACTGGCAATAGCCACGCTGCGTCGGGATCGCCGCAACCATCGCCGGTCGATCAATGCCCGGCAGGGTTTTCAGCACATGCCGCGACAACGCCATCAAGGCCCCGGTATTGCCAGCGCTGACACAGGCCTGGACCTTGCCATCGCGCAGCAGCTCAAGGGCCACGCGCATGGAGGAGTCAGGCTTGCCACGCAGGGCCTGGGCCGGCTTTTCATCCATGCCGATGGTTTCGCTGGCCGGCGTTATCGTCAGGCGCGCGCGATCCACAGCCGCATGGCTGGCAATCAGTTCTTCAAGTAGGGAGGGTTGACCGACGAGGGTCAGGTGCAGCGAGGGCGTAGCAGACAGGCTGGCAATGCATGCCTGGACAATGCTGCGGGGACCGAAGTCCCCGCCCATTGCGTCAATCGCGATGACTTGAGCAGACAAGTGATTACTCGTCAGCGCCCTTGTCGATCACTTTACGGCCACGGTATACGCCTTCTGGCGATACGTGGTGACGCAGGTGAATTTCACCGGTGGTTTTTTCTACAGACAGAGTGCTTGCCGTCAGGGCATCGTGCGAACGACGCATGTCACGGGCAGAGCGGGATTTTTTGTTCTGCTGAACAGCCATAATTGATTAACTCCTAAACGTTTGGGTCACGCTTTAACTGCGCCAATACACTGAACGGGTTGGACCGCGTTACCTCGTCCTCGCTCGGTTCGGACTCGTCATCGAGCCCCGCCGGCTGCTGGCATTCTTCCGGATGATGAGCAGGCACAATGGGCAAGGCGAGCAGAAGCTCCTCCTCGATCAGTGCATGCAGATCCAAAGGATCTTCGCCCAGTTCCAGCACGTCATAACCTTTCGGCAACGACTGGGTATTCGCACCCTCTTTCACCACAGCATAACTGCATTCGCTGTGGATCGGCAGGGTGACCAGCTCAAGACAACGCTGGCAAACCATTTTGACCTCGGTGTCGATAAAGCTGTGGATTACCACAGATTTACGTTCATCTCGCTCAAAAACGAATTTAGCCTGCACCGTACCGACATTGTCGGAAAGCGGGTCGCAGAGTCTCTCCAAATCGGCCAGCAACACTTCACCTTGGAGGGTGGTGCCACGATCAGCCAATTTGCGCGGGTCAACGTGAGGTGGAATCGGGTCATTCAACATAGGCGCAGCATTATAGGGATGCACCCGCCCATGTCAAAGGAAATTCAGCCCTGTGCGCCAGACTGTCCGCTCGCTAGAATCCGCGACTGCCTTGAGGAGAGCCACATGTTGCCTTTATTACTCGCTTCCAGCTCGGTTTATCGCCGGGAACTGCTGAACCGCCTGCATCTGCCGTTCATCTGCAGCTCGCCGGATATCGACGAAAGCCATCACGCCAACGAGCCAGCAGCCGACCTGGTCAAGCGCCTGGCCGAGCAGAAAGCCCGCGCCCTCGCCGGCAGCCACCCTGGGCATCTGATCATCGGCTCGGACCAGGTCGCAGCGCTGGATGGCCAGATCATCGGCAAGCCCCACACCTTTGAAAAGGCCCGCGAGCAATTACTGGCGGCCAGCGGCCGGCAGGTCAGCTTCCTGACCGGCCTGGCGCTGCTCAATAGCGACACCGGGCATTGCCAGGTGGACTGCATCCCCTTCACCGTCACGATGCGCCAGTTGGACCCGGCACAGATCGAACGCTACCTGCGGATCGAGCAGCCCTACGACTGCGCCGGCAGCTTCAAGGCCGAAGGTTTAGGGGTGAGCCTGTTTCAAAGCACCGAAGGGCCGGATGCGACAAGCCTCGTCGGCCTGCCGCTGATTCGCCTGGTGGACATGCTGCTGGCCGAAGGCGTGCAGATCCCCTGAAAGCACCACAAAACCCAATGTGGGAGCGGGCTTGCCCGCGATTACGGCGGATCAGCCAAATATGTACCGACTGATCCACTGCCATCGCGAGCAAGCCCGCTCCCACATTTTGGGCTACGCCAATCGCGAGCTCAGCGTAAGGTCGGCCCCTGGAAGCCCATATACAGCGCCAATTTCTCCGCCACACTGGCACCCAGTCGCTTGGAGAAGCGATCGAACGGCGACTCCTGGACGGTAAAGTCCACCAGCTCCTTCTCGCCAATCACATCCCGCGCCACCGAACTGGCACTGCCCAGGCCATCGATCAAGCCCAGCGGCAACGCCTGCTCACCGGACCAGATCAGGCCGGAGAACAACTCCGGATGCTCTTTATCCTTGAGCCGCTCACCGCGCCCCTGCTTAACGCTGGCAATGAACTGGCGATGAGTGGTATCGAGCACGCTCTGCCAGAACTGGGTTTCATCAGCCTTCTGCGGCTGGAACGGATCAAGGAAAGACTTGTGCTCGCCCGAGGTGTAGGTACGCCGCTCAACCCCCAGCTTCTCCATGGCCCCGACAAACCCGTAGCCGGCCGCCGTCACGCCAATGGAGCCCACCAGGCTGGCCTTGTCGGCGTAGATCTGGTCGGCGGCGCTGGCAATGTAATAGGCACCCGAGGCACCCAGGTCAGAGATGACCGCGTACAGTTTGGTCTCTGGATGCAGCGCGCGCAGGCGACGGATCTCGTCATAGACATAGCCCGACTGCACCGGACTGCCACCCGGACTGTTGATGCGGAGCACCACACCCTTGACCTTGGGGTCCTCGAAGGCCGTGCGCAGGCTGCTGACGATATTGTCGGCACTGGCGGACTCCTTGTCGGCAATCACCCCACGCACCTCGATCAGCGCGGTGTAGCTACCACTGCGGGCGGCGCTTTTTTCCATATCCACCAAAGGGCTGAACAACACCAGCATGCCAATCAGGTAGGTAAAGGTCAGGAGCTTGAAGAAGATCCCCCAGCGCCGAGCGCGACGCTGCTCCTGGACGCCCGCCAGCAGGGTTTTTTCCAGCAGTTTCCAGCTTTTATCATCGCCATTGTCGGCACCGGCCTTGGTCGGTGCTTTCCACTCATCGGTCATGCCATCTACCCCAGCAAAAACTTAACGGGCCTGGTTGAGCCAGGCGTGCAATTGCGAAAACCGGTCAATCGTCAGTCGCGGCTCGTAAGCCTGCAAGGCTTCGGGGGACTGTGCGCCATAGCTGACAGCAACGCTGTCCATGCCGGCATTGCGCGCCATCAGCAGGTCGAACGAAGCATCGCCCACCATCAAAGACTCACGGGCAGACACGCCGCAATGGGCCATGATCTGCTCCAACATCAATGGGTGAGGCTTGCTTGCGGTTTCATCGGCGGCGCGGGTGATATCAAAATAATCTTCCCAGCCATTGGCCTTGAGCACCCGATCCAGGCCGCGCCGGGCCTTGCCGGTAGCCACCGCCAGGTGATAGCCCTGCTCACGGAATGCCGCCAGGGACTGCACTACCCCTTCAAACAAGGGTGACGGCTCGGCTTCCAGGGCAATGTAGTGATCGGCGTAATGCTCGCGAAACGCCACCAGCTCACTGTCAGCGATCTGCGGATACAAGGTGCGAATGGCTTCGGGCAAGCCCAGGCCGATGATGCCCTTGACCGCCAGGTCACTGCACAGCTCGAAGCCGGAACGGGTCGAGGCCATGTGCATGGACTCGACAATCCGACCAATGGAATCGCACAGGGTGCCATCCCAGTCAAAGATCAGCAGCTTGTAGTCAGGGCGCGACACTCAGGCGCTCCACAGTCTTGGCCCACATCTCGTCCACAGGCGCCTGCAACTTCAATTCGCCACCATCGGGCAACGGCACCGTCAGCATGTAGGCATGCAGGAACAGGCGCTTGCCGCCAAGGTCACGAATCTCCTTGGAGAACCCTTCGTCGCCGTACTTGGTATCGCCAGCAATGCAGTGGCCCGCATGCAAGGTATGCACGCGGATCTGGTGGGTGCGCCCGGTCACCGGCTTGGCCTCGACCATGGTCGCGAAATCACCGAAGCGCCGCAGCACCTTGAACAGGGTCAGCGCCTCCTTGCCCTCCTCGTCCACCTCGACCATGCGCTCGCCGGAGCGCAGGTTGCTCTTCTGCAACGGCGCCCGCACGCTCTTGATCGAGGACGCCCAATTGCCGCGTACCAGCGCCATATAACGCTTGTCCACGCCATCGCCGCGCAGGGCGGTATGCAGGTGGCGCAACATGCTGCGCTTCTTGGCGATCATCAACAGGCCGGAGGTGTCGCGATCCAGGCGATGGACCAGCTCCAGCTCCTTGGCATCCGGACGCAACTGACGAAAGGCTTCGATCACCCCGAAATTCAGGCCGCTGCCGCCGTGCACCGCAATGCCGCACGGCTTGTTGATCACGATCAGCTTGTTGTCTTCGAAGACAATCGACGCCTCAAGGCGCTGCAACAGGCCCTGGGCCAGCGGCACGGGCTCGTCGCGCTCAGGCACGCGAACAGGCGGCACGCGGACGATATCGCCCGCCTGCAGCTTGTACTCAGGCTTGATCCGGCCCTTGTTCACCCGCACTTCGCCTTTGCGCAAGATGCGATAAATCAAGGTCTTGGGCACGCCCTTGAGCCTGGCCAGAAGAAAATTGTCGATGCGTTGGCCGGCATATTCCGGCGAGACCTCAAGCAGCTGGACGCTGGGGGTCGGGGGGGTGGTAGTCGTCATGTCGGGAATGATAACAATTTTTTATGGAATTGAAGCACTTAATCATTGCTGCTATAGTCGCGAACGCCGCCAAAAGCGGCCTGGACAGAGGACTCGCGGCAAACTGCCGCCCCTGACCATCGCAATTCATCAGGACGCGAGGCCGTCCTACGGGGCTCTTGCCATACTGGAAGGCTCAAGATTGTAACAAGCGCAGGTGACATGAGGCCTGAAGCGAGTGCAGGAAGCAGAGTGATTACTCGCCTCTTGCGCCGATATTTACGGCCAGTTCACAAAGTGCAGTCAGTCTTGTACCAGACCACGGCGAATGCTTCGGAAACAACGCCTGTTATTAGCCATGAGCGTGAACTCCCCATTGGAGAACACGGTAAATGCCAACCCGCTGCGGATTCTGCGCGCGGCAGCACCCGAATTATCAGGGATACGTGTAGGGTGGAGATGCACAACCGTCGGACTGTGTAGCACTAGGCTTATATTTAGACGCTTCATCTCGTCCACAGTCGCCGGTTGATTCCTCCTCCTGACTGAGTGCTTATTAAGTCACCACAGCAAGCAGGACGCGTAAGTCGCGATACCAGCCCAATTGGCCAGTATTGCTGGACACTGGAGTGGCCAACCACTCTTGACGCACCTGACACCGACCGTGAGAAGTCGTGTGTGCCGAACGCCGTTTCCGGCAGCCCGGAAACCGACGGTACAACATGAAAAGAATGCTGATTAACGCAACTCAACCCGAAGAGTTGCGTGTTGCACTGGTAGATGGCCAACGCCTCTACGACCTGGACATCGAGTCCGGTGCACGCGAGCAGAAGAAGGCCAACATCTATAAAGGCCGGATTACTCGTATCGAGCCAAGCCTTGAGGCTGCCTTTGTCGATTTTGGCTCTGAGCGCCATGGCTTCCTGCCCCTCAAAGAAATCTCCCGCGAGTACTTCAAGAAAGCCCCTGAAGGCCGCGTGAACATCAAGGACGTCCTGAGCGAAGGCCAGGAAGTCATCGTCCAGGTCGAAAAAGAAGAACGTGGCAACAAGGGCGCAGCCCTGACCACCTTTATCAGCCTGGCTGGCCGTTACCTGGTCCTGATGCCGAACAACCCGCGTGCTGGCGGCATCTCCCGTCGCATCGAAGGCGAAGAGCGCAACGAACTGCGTGAAGCGCTGAACGGCCTGATCGCCCCGGCCGACATGGGCCTGATCGTGCGCACTGCCGGCCTTGGCCGCAGCAGCGAAGAAATGCAGTGGGACCTCGATTACCTGCTGCAACTGTGGACCGCTATTAAAGAAGCGTCCCTGGACCGCTCCGCGCCATTCCTGATCTATCAGGAAAGCAACGTGATCATCCGCGCCATCCGCGACTACCTGCGCCAGGACATCGGCGAAGTACTGATCGACAGCGTTGAAGCCCAGGACGAAGCCCTGACCTTCATCCGCCAGGTGATGCCGCAGTACGCCAGCAAGATCAAGCTGTACGAAGACAGCGTGCCGCTGTTCAACCGTTTCCAGATCGAAAGCCAGATCGAAACTGCCTTCCAGCGCGTTGTCGAACTGCCTTCCGGCGGCTCCATCGTGATCGATCCGACCGAAGCCCTGGTGTCCATCGACATCAACTCGGCGCGCGCCACCAAAGGCAGCGACATCGAAGAAACCGCCCTGCAGACCAACCTGGAAGCAGCCGAAGAAATCGCTCGCCAACTGCGCCTGCGTGATATCGGCGGCCTGATCGTGATCGACTTCATCGACATGACCCCAGCCAAGAACCAGCGCGCCGTGGAAGAAAAAGTCCGCGAATGCCTGGAAGCCGACCGTGCCCGCGTACAAGTTGGCCGCATCTCGCGCTTCGGCCTGCTGGAAATGTCCCGTCAGCGCCTGCGTCCATCCCTGGGCGAAAGCAGCGGCATCGTCTGCCCGCGTTGCAACGGCACCGGCATCATCCGTGACGTTGAATCGCTGTCCCTGGCGATCCTGCGCCTGATCGAAGAAGAAGCCCTGAAAGACCGCACCGCCGAAGTCCGCGCGCAAGTGCCGATCCCGGTTGCAGCCTTCCTGCTCAACGAAAAACGCAACTCGATCACCAAGATCGAACTGCGCACCCGTGCCCGTATCGTCATCCTGCCGAACGATCACCTCGAGACGCCGCACTTCGAAGTCCAGCGCCTGCGTGACGACAGCCCGGAAGCCCACAGCGGCCAGTCCAGCTACGAAATCGCCGCTGCCGCTGCCGAAGTCGAAGAAGTCCAGCCAGCCGCCGCGACCCGCACCCTGGTTCGCCAGGAAGCCGCCGTCAAGACCGCGCCGGCCCGTGCCAACGCACCGGTGCCGACTGAAGCCGCTGCCCCGGTGGCCGCGCCTGCCGTCCTGCCGGAGCCAAGCCTGTTCAAGGGCCTGGTGAAGTCGCTGGTCAGCCTGTTCGCCACCAAGGAAGAGCCGGTAGCTCCTGCCGTGGTCGAGAAGCCAGCCGCTGAACGCCCTGCACGCAACGAAGAGCGTCGCAACGGTCGCCAGCAGAGCCGTAACCGCAACGGTCGCCGCGACGAAGAGCGCAAGCCTCGCGAAGAACGTGCACCGCGTGAAGAGCGCGCACCCCGTGAAGAGCGCCAGCCGCGCGAAGCCCGTGAAGAAACCCCAGCCGTAGCCCGTGAAGAACGTGCTCCGCGCGAAGAGCGTGCGCCACGTGAAGAACGCGCACCGCGTGCCCCTCGCGCCCCACGTGAAGATCGCAAGCCACGTGGCGAGCGTGAAGAACGTGTACGTGAACTGCGTGAACCGTTGGACGCTGCCCCAGCTGTTGCCGCCGTAGCAACTGATGTCGCGACTGAAGAACGCCCGGCCCGCCAACCCCGTGAAGAGCGCGCCCCACGCCCTCCGCGTGAAGAGCGTCAACCACGTGCCGAGCAGGCTGCCGCAGCCAGCGAAGAAGAACTGCTGAACAATGACGAACAGCCACAGGAAGATGGCCAGGACAACGCCGAAGGCGATCGTCCACGCCGCCGCTCCCGTGGCCAGCGTCGCCGCAGCAACCGTCGTGAGCGTCAACGTGACGCCAACGGCAATGTGATCGAAGGCTCGGAAGAGACCGGCGAAGCCAGCGAAGACAACGCCAACAACGAACCCACCAGCACCGAACTGGCTGCTGGCCTGGCCGTTACCGCTGCGGTTGCCAGCTCGGTCATCAGCGCACCTGCCGAAGCCGAAGCCAACCAGCAGGCCGAACGTGCCACCGCTGCCGTGCAGGAAACTGCCGCAGTTGAAGCACCGGTTGTCGAAGCCACCACCGTGGTTGAAGCACCAGCGGCTGTAGAAGTGGAAGTTGCACCGGTTCGTGAAGCCCAGCCTGAAGCCGAAGTCGTGGCTGCACCCGCAATCGTGGTTGAGCCACAGCCTGTGGTTGAAGCAGTTGTTGAAGCGCCAGCCGCTGAAGCAACCCCGCAAGTGCGTGAAGTTCGCGAAGAACAGACCGCCTTCCAGTGGACTGCCGAGCCAGCCGTCGTCACCGAAGCCCCTGCCCCGGCACCGGTAGAAGAAGCTCCAGCACCGGCTGCTGAAGTGGTTATCGCCGAACCTGCGGTGGTTGCAGAACCGGTTGTGATTGCCGAGCCTGCTCCGGTGGTCGTGGAAACCCCAGTGGTTGCCGAAGTGGCCGCCCCAATGGTTGAAGCCCCTGCCAGCGCCCTCACCGAAAACGGCCGTGCGCCTAACGACCCACGTGAAGTGCGTCGTCGCAAGCGTGAAGCCGAGCGTCTGCAGAAAGAAGCCGAAGAAGCAGCGGCAGCGGCCCCGGCCGTAGTCGAAGCGGTTGCGCAAGCACCGGCCATCGAAGCAGAAGTTGAGCACACTGCCCCAACCATCGACGAGAACCTGCGTTCCGTTGAAGAAGTGGTAGAGCACAACCCCAAAGCCCTGGAAGAAGAGCACGAGCCTAAACCCCTCGCCTGATTCCAACGGCAACTAAAAAGCCCCGCCTGATCACTCAGGCGGGGCTTTTTTATGCGACACGTGGGAGCTGGCTTGCCTGCGATGGTCGTTAACGATGACGGATAAATACCTGACACCCCGAGCAGCTCTTCCAGCCCCTACCTGAATTCCAGTGATTGCGGCACATCCACATCCCATAACACCCCAGGATCATCCACCCGCACTTCCCGCACCTCAGCCTGGGCAAACAGCGCCTTGGCCCCACAATCCCCGGTCAACCCCATCAACACCGGCCCCAGTGCCTGGCCAAACGCAACAGGATGGCCTTGCCGGCCAGCATGCACCGGCACACTGACCCCCTCCACCCGCTCTATCACCCGCTCAATACTCGCCGCCTGGATAAACGGCATATCCCCCAACACCACCAGCCAACCCGTCGCGGGGCCACTGGCGGCCACCGCTGCCGCAATACTGTCGCCCATGCCCGCCGAATCCAGGAGCAGCACTTCGCACCCATAATGGCGCGCCAGGCGTACAACCTCGCTGCGCTCCGGCGATGTGACCACCCAACGCCGGGTGACACTGGCGGGCAAATTGACCAGCACCTGCTCCAAGACCGGCCGCGTCACCCCATCACGCCCCACACAAGGCGCCAGCAGTTTGTCCTGACCGCTTAACGCGCGGAACCGACTGCCCTGCCCCGCCGCCAGGACAATGGCGGTGATGGCGCTCGTCAACTGACCGCCTCCCGCACGGGTTTCGCTTGCAACAGCTCTACGCCGTTCTTGATCGCGACGATGTGCGCCATCAACGACAAGGCAATCTCTGCCGGCGTATGACTGCCAATATCAAGACCGATCGGACCATGCAGCCGCGCAATCGCCTCGGCTCCCAGCCCCAGCACGGCCAGGTTCTCGCGACGCTTACGGCTATTGGCCCGTGACCCCAGGGCACCGATGTAGAACGCCCGGGAATTGAGCGCGGTCAACAGCGCCATATCATCCAGGCGCGGATCGTGGGTCAGGGCCACAATGGCCGTGCGCTCGTCCGTCTGGATATTGAGCACCGCCTCATCGGGCATTCCCGGCACAAAGCGCCCGTGTTGTTCTTCCCAGCCATGCACGAACTCCGTGCGTGGGTCGCAGATCAGTACTTCAAAATCCAACAGCCGCGCGATTTCCGCCACATAGCGCGACAACTGGCCTGCACCGATCAACAACAGGCGCCAGCGCGGGCCATAGATAGCCCGCAAGCGTCCACCGTCAAAACTGACAATGTCGTACTTGCTCGCCGCGCTCAAACGCACGGTGCCCGTCGCCAAGTCCAACTCCCGGGCCACTATTTCATGAGCCTCACAACGCGCCAGCAACTCGGCGACCCACGCAGGATCACCCACCCGCTCCTCCGTCAGGCGCAAGGTGCCGCCGCATGGCAGGCCAAAGCGCGCCGCTTCATCGCGGGTGACGCCATAGGTCACCAGTTGCACCGGCGGCCCGTCATCAGGCAAGCGGCCATCATGCAGCCGGGCGATCAGATCATCCTCGATGCAGCCACCGGACACCGAGCCAATCACCACCCCGTCGCCGCGCAGGGCCAGCATCGCCCCCGGCGGCCGTGGCGCGCTGCCCCAGGTCTGGACCACGCTGTACAGCACCACCCGCTGCCCGGCGCGGCGCCATTCGAGCACGCTGCGCAGGACATTCAGATCCACGCTGTCCATCAGGCCTTCGCCTCCTGCTGCCAGCCCTGTAGCTGATAACGCACGGGCAAGTTGCGGATACGCTTGCCGGTGGCGGCAAATATCGCATTGCACAGCGCCGGCGCAATCGGCGGCACACCCGGTTCACCGACGCCGCCCAAGGGCACCTCACCTGTTGGGGTGACCAAATGTATGGCGATTTCCCGGGGCGCCAGGGACATGCGCGCCACTTCATACATATGGAAGTTGTCCTGCTGGACCTTGCCATCCTTAAAGCTGATTTCCCCCAGGACCGCATTGCCCAAGCCCATGACGCACGCGCCCTCGAACTGCGAGCGGATGCGCTCCGGGTTGATCTGCGGGCCGCAATCCACGGCGATGTCGGCCTTGCGCACAATCAGTGTGCCATCATCCTTGACCTCGACCTCGATCACCGCCGCCACATAGGTCACGAAGCTGTAGTGCACCGCCAGCCCCAGGCCACGCCCCTTGGGCAGCGCACGGCCCCAGCCGGCAGCCTTGGCCGCGGTTTCCAGCACGCCACGCATGCGCGCGGTATCAATCGGATAACGCTCGGGGGACTCGCCGTAGTTCCATTCTTCGCTCAAGGTTCGCGGATCGATCTGACGATCCGGGCCCAGCAGCTTGAGTTGATATTTCAGCGGATCCTGGCCAGCCTTGTGCGCCAGTTCATCGACAAAACTCTGAATGGCAAACCCGTGGGGGATGTTCGACACCGAACGGTACCAGCCCACGCGGGTGTGGGCAGCAGCCTCGGGGTTTTCCAGGCGCACATTGGGAATGGCATAGGCCATGTTGGTAAAACCCATGCCCAGCTCGAACGCCGCCTCGTGGTTCATGCCTGGCGCAAACAACGCGGTGATGCTGGGTGCCACGGTGCGGTGCAGCCAGGCGGCAGGCATGCCGTCCTTGTTCAGGCCGGCCTTGAGGTACTCGGCGGAGACGGTATGGAAGTAGGAGTTATGGATATCGTCTTCACGGGTCCACTGCACGCGCACAGCCTTGCCGGGAAACTCCTTGGCCAGCACCGCAGCTTCGATGATGAAGTCCGGTTTCGACTTGCGCCCGAAACCGCCGCCCAACAGGGTGACGTGGATCGTGACGTTATCGAACGGCAGGCCAAGGCGCTCGGCCACCCGTTCGCGGGTGACCTGTGGCGCCTGGCTCGGGGCCCAGGCCTCGCATTGCCCGTCTTGATAGCGGGCCACGGCAACCATCGGTTCCATCGGCGACTGCGCCAGGTGTGGCAAGTAATACGCGGCTTCGAGGGTGCTGTCGGCATCGCTCAGGGCCTGGTCGATGCTGCCGGTATTGCGCACCACTTTGCCGGGCTTGAGGGCCGCCGCTTCCAGGGTCTTGCGATAATCGATGGAGTTGTAGCCGGCATTGGTGCCGTCCTCCCAGACAATCTGCAACGCTTCGCGCCCCTTGATCGCCGCCCAGGTGTTGCTGGCCACCACCGCCACGCCGCCCAATGGCTGGAACTCGGAGGGCAAGGGCCGGCTTTCGATTTGCAGGACCTTGATCACCCCCGGGACTTTCAACGCCGCGCTGGCATCGAACGACTTGACCTTGCCGCCATACACCTTGGGCCGCGCAATGGTCGCGAACAGCATGCCGTCAAAATGCACATCGGCGCCGTACACCGCCCGGCCGTTGACGATATCGGCACCGTCGATGGCCTTGGTGGCTTCCTTGCCGATATAGCGAAATTCCGAGGGTTGCTTGAGCCGCAGGCTGTCGCGCGCCGGCACCGCCAGCGCACCGGCGGCTGCGGCCAGGGCGCCATAGCCCAGTTCGCGGCCGCTGGGCTGGTGAATCACTTTATGCAACTGCGCCCGGCATTCGCCCAGCGGGACTTGCCACTGCTCGGCAGCGGCCTGTTCCAGCATGGTTCGCACGGCGGCGCCGCACCGGCGCATCGGCTCGAACCAATGGCGCATGCTGCGCGAACCGTCGGTATCCTGGTTGCCAAAACGCGCTTCATCGCCCGGTGCCTGCGCAACCTTCACCAGCGCCCAATCGGCCTCCAGTTCATCGGCCACCACCATGGTCAGGCTGGTGCGCACGCCCTGGCCCATTTCCGAGCGGTTGCAAATCACGGTGACGGTGCCGTCGGTGGCGATGCTGACATAGACCTTGGGATCATCCACCACCCCATGGGGCATCGCGGCCCCGCCGTATTGCTTGGCCTCGGCGGCAAAGGCCTGGGGCAAGCCCCAACTGGCAGCCACCACCAGCGCACCGGTGGCGCCGACCCCCTTGAGGAACCCACGGCGACTGAGGTTGTTCAGGGCGAAATTGCTCGGCAACTGGCTCATGCCTTGGCCTCCTGCAAGTGGGTCGCGGCCTGGCGGATCGCCGTCTTGATGCGGTTATAGGTGCCGCAACGGCAGATATTGCCGACCATCGCCTCTTCAATCTGCGCATCGCTGGGGTTGGGGTTGGTTTTGAGCAAGGCCGTGGCCGACATGATCTGCCCGCCCTGGCAGTAACCGCATTGCGCCACTGCGGTGTCCAGCCACGCCTGCTGCACCACCTGGCCAATCGGGTCGTTATGCAGGTTGTCGATAGTGCTGACGTTCTGCCCTTTGACCGAGCCGATGGGCGTGATGCAACTGCGCGCCGGCGAGCCGTCGATATGAATGGTGCAGGCACCGCACAGGCCCATGCCGCAACCGAACTTGGTGCCGTTGTAACCCGCCACGTCGCGGATCGCCCACAGCAGGGGCATGTCCTCGGTGACATCCAGCGGATGATCTTGACCGTTGAGTTTGAGAGTAATCATGGGCACGCCCGCATAGTGATTGGATTATGGGGTCGAGCTATCTGCCGCTTTCAAAGGAGCGGAGTCGGTTCACACAGATGGCTCAGGCTAATCGGGCTCTCTTGTGAAGACAGGTCTTCACCGGGCCTTTGATAAACAGCGTCTATCGAACAATAAACAGGCATCGTTAGCCTGCTAAGTTAACCCAGCATTAACAAAAAAGCCCTGCAATGCAGGGCTTGGTTCAACAGGCTAGAAGCGTAGCTCAATAACGATTGGGCTCCATTTCCAACTCGACCTTGAAGCGCTCGGCGATATCGCTCTGGATGCGCTGGGCCAAGCTGGCAATATCCAGCCCGGTGGCCGCGCCATAATTGACCAGCACCAGCGCCTGCAAGCGATGCACGCCGGCATCACCGTCGCGAAAGCCTTTCCAGCCGGCCTTTTCAATCAACCAGCCAGCCGCCAGTTTCACTTGGCCATCAGCCTGGGGATAAGCCACCAGATCGGGATATTGCAGCTTTAATTGCGCCGCCAGCACCTGGGGCACCAAGGGGTTCTTGAAGAAACTGCCAGCGTTGCCCAGGACCGCAGGGTCGGGCAGTTTTTCACTGCGAATGCTGCAAATGGCCCGACTGACATCGCTGGGGGTCGCCTGGGTAATGCCCTGCTCGGCCAGGCGCTGCTGCACCGGGCCATAGCCGAGCTTCAGGTGCGCGACGCGGCTCAAGGCAAAGCGCACCCGCAGGATCAACCAGCGCCCCACTTCGTGTTTGAACAGGCTGTCGCGATAGGCGAAGTTGCACTCTGCCAGGCTGAAATCGCGCAACTCGCCGCTCTGGCGGTCGAGGGCGGTCAGGCCGGCGAACACATCCTTGATCTCGACACCGTAGGCGCCGATGTTCTGCATCGGCGCGGCGCCGACAGTGCCGGGGATCAGGCTGAGGTTTTCCAGGCCAGAGAACCCTTGCTCAAGGGTCCACAGCACAAAAGGATGCCAGGCCTCACCCGCCTCGGCTTCCACCACAACCTGCTGGGCGTCCTCGTGCAGGACGCGGATACCCTGGGTCGCCATGCGCAATACCAGCGCCGGGATATCCTGGGTCAGCAGCAGGTTGCTGCCGCCACCGATCACCAGCAATGGCAACTGTTGCGCGGCCGCATAGGCCAGGGCCTCGCGCACATCGGCGTCGCTATGGGCCTCGGCGAACAACTGCGCACGCACATCGATGCCAAAACTGTTGAAGGCCTTCAGGGAAACCTGGGGCTGCACATCCAGACTCATAACCGCCCCTTCAACTCGATCACCAGCAAGTCGCACGCGGCCTCGATCAGGTCCAGGACCTGCTCGAAACCCTGTTCGCCGTCGTAATACGGATCCGGCACTTCATCCACCGCCGAGTCGTAGCGGCGCAGGAACAGATCCAGCTCCGCCTTGCCTTGGGCCGGCTGCATAGCCTTGAGATTGCGCAGGTTACTCTGGTCCATGGCCAGGATCAGGTCGTAGCGCGCAAAGTCGGCACGCGACACTTGCTGCGCACGCTGGGCCGACAAGTCGTAGCCACGGCGCAGCGCTGCTTGCTGGCTGCGCTTGTCCGGCGCCTTGCCGATATGCCATTCACCGGTACCGGCAGAGGCCACCTCGACCCGGTCCGCCAGCCCGGCGGCCCGCAGTTTGTGGCGCAGCACGCCTTCGGCGGTGGGCGAGCGGCAGATATTGCCCAGGCAGACAAACAGGACTTCCATCACGCCCCCAGCAACCGACGCACGCGCTCAAGGTCTTCCTGCGTATCGACGCCGGCTGGCGGGGCTTGCAGCGCATCATCGACATGAATGCGCACGCCGTGCCACAGGGCTCGCAGTTGTTCCAGTGCCTCGGTGTTTTCCAGCCAGCACGGGCCCCAGCTGACGAAGTCATGCAGGAAGCCCGCGCGGTAGGCGTAAATGCCGATATGGCGACGATAAGGTACGCCAGCCGGTAATACGTCACGCTGCTTGGCGAACTCATCGCGCGCCCAGGGCAGGGTCGAACGGCTGAAGGTCAGGGCCAGGCCATTGATGTCGCTGACCACCTTGACCACGTTCGGGTTGAGCAGGGTCTGGATGTCTTCGATAGGTTCGGCCAGGGTCGCCATGCGCGCTTCGGCATGGGCGGCCAGGTTGGCGGCGACCTGGTCGATGACACACGGCGGGATCAGCGGTTCGTCACCCTGCACGTTGACCACGATGGCGTCCGGCGCCAGGCCCAGGTGCGTGGCGACTTCGGCCAGGCGGTCGGTGCCGGAGTTGTGGTCTTCACGGGTCAGCACTGCTTCGGCGCCAAACCCCTTGCAGGCCTCGATGATCCGCAGGTCGTCAGTGGCCACCACCACGCGCTGGGCGCTGCTTTTGCAGGCCTGCTCCCAGACCAGCTGGATCATCGGCTTGGCGCCGATCATCTGCAGCGGCTTGCCGGGCAGGCGGGTAGAGGCATAGCGCGCGGGGATGACAACAGTGAAGGCAGTGGTCATTTATCCAGGCGCTCGTCGGTGGTCAAGGTGCGGGCTTCGCTTTCCAGCATCACCGGGATGCCATCGCGGATCGGGTATGCCAGGCCAGCGCCTTTGCTGATCAGCTCGGTCTTGTCGGCGCTGAGCTTGAGCGGGCCTTTGCAGATCGGGCAAGCGAGGATATCGAGCAGTTTGGTGTCCATGGGGGTTTCCTGGATAAAAGCGTTTTAAGGCAAAAGTCGAGCGGGCAGCAGACGCATCAGTTGCGTGTCAAACCAGGCGATAAACGCCGGTGACGGTGCCGCATCAACTGCAAGGTACCACCAGTGTGCCTGGGCAAAGGCGCGGCACTTCACCGCGTCCTTTTCAGTCATGACCAGCGGCAGTGACGGCGTAAAATTCAGGACCTCGGCGCTGTAGGGCGCATGGTCGGCAAACGCATGGGGTATCGGCCGCCAGTGTAGCGTTTCAAGGGTATTGAAGAAACGTTGCGGGTTGCCGATACCGGCGACCGCATGCACCTGCTGCCCCACGGGAAAATGGTCCAGCGGCCGGCGCTCGCCGGTCAGCAGGTTGACCAGCGTGGTCGGCAGCAGACGGAAAGCAAAGCCGTCCTCGCGATCAGCCCCGGCGCCGTTATAGAGCAGGGCATCGACGCTGTGCAGGCGCTCGACCGGCTCGCGCAACGGCCCGGCAGGCAGGCAGCGGCGATTGCCCAGGCCACGGGCGTTGTCGATCAGCACCAGTTCCAGGTCACGGGCCAGACGGTAATGCTGCAGGCCATCGTCGGAGAGGATCAGGTCCAGGGGCTGGCTGGCCAGCAGGGCTTGCACCGCACGGCTGCGATCGGGGTCGATCATCAGCGGGACGCCGCTGCGCTGCACGATCAACAACGGCTCGTCGCCGGCCACTTGAGCGCTGTCGCTAGCCTGCACCCGCCATGGCAACTGCGCAGGCTTGGCCCCGTAGCCACGGCTGACCACGCCGACCCGCAGGCCACTGCGCTGGCAATGCTCGATCAACCACAGGATCAACGGCGTCTTGCCCGTGCCGCCTACGGTGATATTGCCAACCACCACGATGGGCACCGGCGATTGATAGATCGTGCCCTCGCCCGCCAGGAACCGTTCGCGCTTGCGCTTGACCACAAGGCGATAGAGCGCCTCCAGAGGTTGCAGGAGCTTGAGCGCCGGATGGCCGTCGTACCAGGCCTTGAGCAAACGATCGGACAAGGCCATCAGGGCTGCCCCGCCGCCTCGACGGTGGTCATGCGCAAATGGCTGAAACCGAGCTTGCCGGCAGCATCCATCGCGGTGATCACGGCCTGGTGTGGGGTCTTGCCATCGGCGCTAATGGACAGCGGCATTTGTGTATCACCGCCGGACTCCTTCTGCAGCGCATCCATCACGCTGGCCACGTCGTTTTTCTCAAGCAACTGGTTGTTCACCGAAAACACCCCTTCGGCGCTGATGGTGATCTCCAGTTGCTTGAGCTGCTGGTCTTCAGCCGGCGAGCCGCTGACGGCTTCCGGTAGCTCGACCCGCAGTTGGGTTTCCCGGGTAAAGGTGGTGGTGACGACAAAAAACAGCAGCAGGATAAACACCACATCGATCAACGAGGCCAGGTTGATATCGACGGTTTCCCGGGGCTTGCGGCGAAATTTCACGCTTTGCCCTCGACCAGGTCGACATCGCGGTCGCCCTGGACCACTTCCACCAGCTTGATCGCTTCCTGCTCCATGCCCACCACCAGTTCATCAATGCGCCGTTGCAGGAAACGGTGGAAAAACACCGCCGGGATACCCACCATCAGGCCCGCCGCCGTGGTGATCAAGGCCTTGGAAATGCCCCCGGCCAATACCGAGGCGTTGGTGGTCATGCCCGAACCGGTAAAGGCACTGAAGATATCGATCATGCCCAGCACCGTGCCGAGCAGGCCGAGCAACGGCGCCATTGCGGCGATGGTGCCCAGGGCATTGATATAGCGCTCCAGCTCGTGGATCACCCGGGCGGCGGCTTCTTCAATGCACTCCTTCATGATCTCGCGACCGTGCTTGGAGTTGGCCAGGCCAGCGGCGAGGATCTCGCCCAGGGGGGAATTGGCCCGCAGTTCCTTGAGCTTTTCCTTGTCCAGTTGCTTGTCCTTGATCCAGCGCCAGACCTGCCCCAGCAGATGATCAGGGGTTACACGGCTGGCGCGCAGGGTCCACAGGCGTTCGGCAACAATGCCGAGTGCGGCGATGGAGCTCAGAATGATCGGCAACATCATCCAGCCGCCGGATTTGACCAATTCCCACACAGTGAATGTCCCCTCGAAAAAGTGCGCCACTTTAGCATACAGGCTGGCGAGGAAGGACCTGCCTGCCGACAGCCATCATGTCGCAGGTACCGGCCTTTGGTAACTGTCAATGACAGGCGCACGCCAGAAACGACGCTGGCTGCGCGCCATGACCGGCGCCTCGAAAGCCCCCAGGCGCAGGCGCACGGCGCCCTGCTCGGCGCTGTCATAAATGGCGCTGTGAAAATGCTGGTAGCGTGCCAGCACTTGCGGGTGCGGATGGCCAAAGCTATTGCCGCGCCCCCGAGAGATCAGCACCGCCTTGGGGGCCAATTGCTGGACAAACGGCCATGACGAAGAACTGCGGCTGCCATGATGGGGCACTTGCAACCAATCCGTGGCGACCGCCAGGGGTGTGGCCAACAAGGCGCGCTCGGCCTCGCGGTCGATATCGCCGGTCAGCAGCAACCGTTCGCCATTGGCCTGGACCTGCAGCACGCACGACTTCGCGTTGCCATTGCTGGCATCCGCCCATTGCCACAGCTCAAACGCCACGCCGTCCCACTCCCATTGCTCACCGCTGACACAGGCCTGGGTATCGAGAAATGCCGGCAGGCCCTGGGTTTCCCCGCCCACCACGCGCTTGACCGGCAACCCGCGCGCGATCGCCGCAGCGCCTCCGGCATGATCGGCGTCGGCATGGCTGAGCAGCATCAAGTCCAGCTGGCCAACCCCCAGCTTGCGCAGAGCCGGCAGAACCACGCGCTCACCGAGATCGAAGTCCCCCACCCGTGGCCCGGCGTCATACAACAGCACGTGGTTGCGGGTGCGCAACACGATCGACAAGCCCTGGCCGACATCCAGTTGCTCCACCGCCACCTGGCCCAACGGGATCGACTCACGGGGCGGGAACACCGCCAGCAGCAACAAAGGCCACCCCAGCAGGCGAAAGGGAATGCCCTTGGGCATCAATAACAGCACGGCGCCCAGCACACTGAGCAACCAGTAGCCCACGGGCACCTCGGCCGGCAGCCACGCCGGTATGTGCCCGGCCAGCAAGGTCAGGGCGCTGAACAGCCAATCCAGCGCGCCACCCGCCAACCACAGCAGGCCACTGCCCAGCCACGGCACTGCCAGCAACAACGTGCCCGCCAGCGCCAACGGCAGCACCAGCAGGCTGATCCACGGCACGGCAAACAGATTGGCCAGCGGCGCACTCAAGCTGATCGGCAAGCCGAGTATCAATAGCAGCGGAAACAGCCCGATAGCGATCAGCCACTGGGCACGGCTCCAGGCCTGCCACGCCCGCCAGGGCCCCAGGCGGCCGCTGAAGGCCAGCAGCAACACGGCCACGGCGGCAAATGACAACCAGAAACCCGGTTGCAGGCTGGCCAGGGGTTCAAGGATCAATACTGCATTGAGTGCCAGCAGCAGGGGCCACCAGATCCCCAGATGGCGAAACCGCAGGCGCCACAGCAACACCAGCCCCACCATCACACAGGCCCGCTGCACCGGCACGGCAAAACCGGCGAGCACGCCATAGGCCAGCGCCGCGGCGAATGCCAGGCCACAGGCCCAGGGCAGCCAGGGCAAGCGCCTGGGCCAGCAACCGTAACGGGCCAGGCCGGCCACCAGCGCATAGATCAGCCCCGACAACAGGCCGATATGCTGGCCAGAGATGACCAACAGATGCACGGTGCCGGTGTCCTGCAAGATGCGCCAATCCTCGGAGGCCAAACCGGAGCCGTCGCCCAGTACCAAGGCGGCCAGCCCGGCTGCGCGTCCCTGGGCATCCACCGCTAATAACTGCTGGCGGATCCCATCGCGCCAGGCATGTCGGGCAGGCGCCAGGCGCTGGCCATCCTTGACCGACCCGGTCGCCCCCACACGCTGGGCCAATAGCCAGGCCTCCTGGTCGAAACCATGGAAATTCAGCAGGCCGGACGGGCGTTTGAGAGTGACAGCCAAACGCCAGCGCTCCCCGCTGCGCACTGGCGGGCCGCCCTGCCAACTCAGCCGGATGCGCTGGGGCAGCCGGCCCTGGCGTGACCGGCTGTCTCTCAGCTCGAAGCGCACCAGCCCATTGGCCTGCTGCGGTAGCCCACTGACGCGCCCCTCGAGCCAACGGGTCTGGCCGTCCAGCGCGGGGATGAGCCGGTCGTCGAGAGCCCGTTGCGCGCTGAAACAGGCCCACGCCAGGCCCAACAGGAAAAGCGCCAGCGGATAAGTACGAAACGGCAGCAGCATCAACGCCACCACCAACATGACCAGCAACCAACCGACCGGCGGCAAGGCAGGCAGCAGGCGCAACGCCAGCAGCCCCAACGCCAGCGCAAACATCCCTGTGCGCATGGATCATTCCTTTAAAGTGACCCATCGAGTGTTAGCCGAGTGGTTCAAGGCGAACTATGATTTTTTGTCACAAAGTCTGAATTTCCCGTTCGTAGAATACGGGCATACTTGCCCCTCGAACTGACCTGGACCCCTTATGCCACGGCGCTTATTCAAACGGTACATGCCCGATCCGACCAGCATTCGGGAACACAAGTCCTTACGCTTTCTCGGCACGCTGCTCCATGACCCCAACCTGTGGCACCTCAATCGGCACTCGGTTGCCCGGGCCATGGCTGTCGGCCTGTTTGCCGCATTCATTCCCATTCCCTTGCAGATGCTGTTGGCCGCCGTCCTCGCCATCTCCGTGCGCGGCAATATGCCCATCGCCGTGAGCCTGGTGTGGCTGACCAACCCGATTACCATGCCCGTGGTGTTTTTCTGCACCTATATGACCGGCACCTGGCTGATGAACATCCCGCCGCGCACCCTGCCCGATGAACTGACCTGGGAATGGATCAGCGGGCAACTGTCGACCATGTGGCAGCCGTTCCTGCTGGGCTCGGTGGTGATGGGCCTGGTATTGGGCGCGCTGGCGTACTGCCTGACCATGGTGTACTGGCGGTGGTGGGTGGGTCATCAGTGGAAAAAACGCCAGCAGCGTAATCGGTAGTAGCCAAGGGGCCTTGCTGGCGCCAGCGCCGCGATGCAGCAACCCGACATGCCAGCGCCTTGCCCCCTCAAGCATCTTTTGCAAGATTCCAAGCCCCTCATATGGCTACACTGCGCAGGTGGCGCAGGCCGGATGCCTGCGTAGAATCTCGACATCAGTGTGGTAGCAGGAGAGTGGCGTGCTAAGAAGAATGGGGATAAAAGGCCGCGTACTGTTGCTGACCTTGTTGCCTACCAGCCTGATGGCATTGCTGTTGGGCGGTTATTTCACCTGGATGCAGCTCTCGGACCTGCAAACCCAATTGCTCAATCGCGGCGAGATGATCGCCGAACAGCTGGCGCCGCTGGTGGCACCGGCATTGGGCAACAAGAACACCGATCTGCTGGAACGCATCGCCACCCAGTCCCTGGAACAAGTCGATGTACGGGCCGTGTCCTTCCTGGCGCCCGACCGCACGCCCCTGGCCCATGCCGGCCCGACCATGCTCAACCAACCGCCCATCGGCAACAGCTCGCATCTGTTGCAACGCACCGGCAATGACGCCACCCGCTACCTGCTGCCCGTGTTCGGCCGTCATCGCAACCTCGCTGGCGAGCTGATCCCCGACGAAGCCGATCGCCTGCTGGGCTGGGTCGAGCTGGAACTGTCCCATAACGGCATGCTGCTGCGCGGCTATCGCAGCCTGTTCGCCAGCCTGATGTTGATCGCCATCGGCCTGATCTGCACCGCCGCCCTGGCCTTGCGCATCAGCCGCACGATCAACTCGCCCATCGGCCAGATCAAACAAGCGGTGGCGCAGCTCAAGGATGGCAACCTGGAAACCCGCTTGCCGCCCCTGGGCAGCCAGGAGCTGGATCAGTTGGCGTCCGGCATCAACCGCATGGCCGAAACCCTGCAAAATGCCCAGGAAGAACTGCAACACAGCATCGACCAGGCCACCGAAGACGTGCGCCAGAACCTGGAAACCATCGAGATCCAGAACATCGAGCTGGACCTGGCCCGCAAGGAAGCCCTGGAGGCCAGCCGCATCAAGTCGGAGTTCCTGGCCAACATGAGCCATGAAATCCGCACGCCGCTCAATGGCATCCTCGGTTTCACCCATCTGTTGCAGAAAAGCGAGCTGTCGCCCCGCCAGCTGGATTACCTGGGCACCATCGAAAAGTCCGCCGACAACCTGCTGGGCATCATCAACGAAATTCTCGACTTCTCGAAAATCGAAGCCGGCAAGCTGGTGCTCGACAATATCCCGTTCAACCTGCGCGACCTGCTGCAAGACACCCTGACCATCCTCGCCCCGGCCGCCCACGCCAAACAGCTGGAGCTGGTGAGCCTGGTCTACCGCGATACGCCGCTATCGCTGGTGGGCGACCCGCTGCGTCTCAAGCAGATCCTCACCAACCTGGTCAGCAACGCCATCAAGTTCACCCGCGAAGGCACCATCGTCGCCCGGGCCATGCTCGAAGACGAACAGGAAGACAGCGTGCAACTGCGCATCAGCGTGCAGGACACCGGCATCGGCCTGTCGAACCAGGATGTGCGCGCCCTGTTCCAGGCCTTCAGCCAGGCCGATAACTCGCTGTCGCGCCAGCCCGGTGGCACTGGGTTGGGCCTGGTGATCTCCAAGCGCCTGATCGAGCAGATGGGCGGTGAAATCGGCGTCGACAGCACGCCGGGCCAGGGTTCGGAGTTCTGGATCAGCCTTAACCTGCCCAAGACCCGCGACGATATCGAAGACCTGCCCGCCCCGCCGCTGCTGGGCCGGCGCGTGGCGGTGCTGGAGAATCACGAACTGGCGCGCCAGGCCCTGCAACACCAGTTGGAAGACTGCGGCCTGGAGGTCACGCCGTTCAACAGCCTGGAGAACCTGACCAACGGCATTACCAGCGCACACCAGACCGAACAGGCGATCGACCTGGCCGTACTGGGCATCACCGCCAACGACATTCCGCCGGAGCGCCTCAACCAACACCTGTGGGACCTCGAACACCTGGGCTGCAAAGTGCTGGTGTTGTGCCCGACCACCGAGCAAATGCTCTTCAACCTGTCGGTGCCCAACCCCAATAGTCAGTTGCAGGCCAAGCCGGCCTGCACCCGCAAATTGCGCCGGGCACTGTCCGACCTGATCAGCCCGCGGCCGTTGCGCAGCGAACCGGGCGAGCCGCTGTCCAGCCGCGCGCCACGGGTACTGTGTGTCGACGACAACCCGGCCAACCTGTTGCTGGTACAAACCCTGCTCGAAGACATGGGCGCCAAGGTGCAGGCCGTGGAAAGCGGCTATACCGCCATCGAGGCGGTGAAAAAAGAAGCCTTCGACCTGGTGCTGATGGACGTGCAGATGCCCGGTATGGACGGGCGCCAGAGTACCGAGGCGATTCGCCAGTGGGAAAGCGAGCGCCACGGCACGCCGCTGCCTATCGTCGCGCTGACAGCCCATGCCATGGCCAATGAAAAGCGCGCCCTGCTGCAAAGCGGCATGGATGACTACCTGACCAAACCCATCAGCGAACGGCAACTGGCCCAGGTGGTGCTCAAATGGACCGGCCTGGCCCTGCGCAACCAGGGCCCGGAACGCGCCGTCGAAGGCCACGGCCCCGCCGCGCAACTGCCGGTACTCGACCATGAGGAAGGCCTGCGCCTGGCGGCCGGCAAGGCTGACTTGGCCGCCGATATGCTGGCCATGCTGCTGGCGTCCCTGGAGGCCGACCGTGAGGCGGTCTGCGTTGCCCGCGAAGCCAACGACAATAACGCGCTGATCGAACGGGTCCACCGCCTGCACGGCGCCACCCGCTACTGCGGCGTGCCGCAATTGCGTGCAGCCTGCCAACGCGCCGAAACCCTGCTCAAGCAGGATGACGCCAAGGCCATGGCCGCGCTCGATGAGCTGGACCTGGCCATCGCCCGCCTGGCCAGCGAGGCCCGCGTCAACGCCTGATGCAGAGCAACACGCCCAACGCCAATCACGGGCAACATCTCCTGTAGGCGCCGGTACGCCGGGGCCTACAGGATTTGTGTCACCACACGCTATTTTGCAGGGAGCCTTTTGATGCGCATCATCCTCTTCAGCAGCCAGACCTACGACCGCGACAGCTTTCTCGCCCAACCCTTGCCCGCAGGCATGGAGCTGCAATTCCAACCGGCGCGCCTGAACCTCGACACCGTGGCCCTGGCCGACAAGCACGAAGTGGTCTGTGCGTTTATCAACGATGACCTCAGCACCCCGGTGCTCGAACACCTGGCCGCCGGCGGCACGCGGCTGATCGCCCTGCGCTCGGCCGGCTACAACCATGTAGACCTGGCCGCCGCCAAGCGCCTGGGCCTGACCATCGTGCGCGTACCGGCGTACTCACCCCACGCGGTGGCCGAACATGCCGTGGCCCTGGTGCTGGCCCTCAACCGCCGCCTGCACCGCGCCTACAACCGCACCCGCGACGGCGACTTCAGCCTGCACGGCCTGACCGGCTTCGACCTCGTGGGCAAGACCGTGGGCGTGGTGGGCACCGGGCAGATCGGTGCGACCTTTGCCAAGATCATGGCTGGCTTTGGCTGCACCTTGCTGGCGTACGACCCCTATCCCAATCCGCAGGTCGAAGCCCTTGGCGCGTGCTATGTCAGCCTGCCCCAACTGCTGGCCGAGGCGCAGATCATCAGCCTGCACTGCCCGCTGACCGCCGACAGCAAGCACCTGATCAATGCGCAATCCCTGGCCCATATGCAGCCGGGGGCGATGTTGATCAATACCGGGCGTGGTGGCCTGGTGGATACCCCGGCGCTGATCGAGGCGCTCAAGGACGGGCAATTGGGCTACCTAGGCCTGGATGTGTACGAAGAAGAAGCCCAGCTGTTTTTTGAGGACCGCTCGGACCTGCCCTTGCAGGACGATGTACTGGCGCGCCTGCTGACTTTCCCCAACGTGATCATCACCGCGCACCAGGCATTCCTCACGCGCGAGGCGCTGGCGGCGATTGCCGGGACCACCCTGGCCAATATCCAGGCCTGGGCCAACCACCAGCCACAAAACCTGGTGCACGGATGATCAACGGTCACATACCGCGCGCATGGTAAACAGACGAGCGTGATAGGATGCCGCGCCTATTTGGAGGATCCATGGCCGAACACGATTTCCGCTTCAGTTTGCTGAGCCCACAACACACCCTGATCGAATGCCGCGCCCTGGTGCCGGGTCGTTACCAAGTCACCGGCAATGGTGGCTCGATCAAGCATGGCGATGTGCTGATCGTCACCTTGCGCGGCAGCAAGACCCTGTCGATGCGCCTGACCGTCGAAGGCGATGCGCGCTACTCCATCCGCCCGGCCGGACAATGGGTGGCCATGGCGCAGGGGCCGAAGTTCGGCGAACTGGAGATTCACACCTGGAAGGTCAATTGCGACAGCTGCGACGCCGTGCTGGAGTTTGAGTTCTCGGTAGAAACCAAACTGACCAAGGAACCGCTGCAACCGGCCGCCACTGCGCGCATTGCCGAGTTGGGCTGGGCCACCGTCGGCGACAAGCACCGTTGCCCGAAATGCCAGCAGGCCGCGCCATGAAGAGCCTGCTGATGGTCGCAGCGCTGGGCGCAGGCCTTGCCGGCTGCGCCAGCGATGAGGTCAAGCTCAAGCAGGATCACAGCTATATCGTCGAATGGATCGGCGAACGGCCCCTGATGGACTACGCCCACCTGACCGTGACCCTCGGAGCCGATGGCCGGGCCTATGGCAATGGCGGCTGCAACCACTGGTTCGCACCCTACAGCCTGGACGGTGACAAACTCAGCTTTGGCAAGATCGGCAGCACCCGCAAACTGTGTGCCGAAGCCCTGATGGAGCAGGAGCAGCGCTTCTTCAAGGCCCTGCAAACCGTGCAACGCTGGGACATCTCGCCCATCGAGCAGACCCGTTTCTGGCCTGCCGAAGGCAAGCCACTGCGCTTGTGGCTGGAAGAAGGCTGACCCGTTGACGATTGCGGTGTGCCGGGCATACCGCAATCGCCAGCGAGCAACCGTTTAGCCGCGCAGCTCCTTGAGTTTGGCCAATACCCCCCCCGCCGTCTGCTCGCCCAACATCTGTGCCCGCACCTTGCCCTTGTCATCAATGATGTAGGTCACCGGCAACGCTTCGCTGCGCGGGATATCAAAAATCGCCTCGGGGTTCTGCGCCAGTACGGTGAACTTGATGCCCAGCTTCTCGCTGGCACTCTTGAGCTCTTCGCCCTGCACATTGTCGAAGTTGACGCCGAACACGCTGACCGGCTGGCCCTTGAGTTGCTCGGCCAGGGCGTTCAGTTCGGGGATCTCGATGCGGCACGGGCCACACCATTCGGCCCAGTAATTGATCACCAACCATTGTTTGTCGACGCGCTCGGACGCGACTTTCTGGCCGTATTGGTCAACGCCATAATCATTGCCGCAGCCGCTGAGCAGGAGTGTGGTGATAACTGCCAGTGCGCCTATCAGTCGCCGTGTCATGGGGTAATCCTTAGCAAAAATGAACGTGGGCTGCGGCCGATCGCCTCTTACGGTTTAAGGACACGCCGCAGCGCGGGTAGAATACCCGCCACCTTACGCAAGATGCGACCCGCACATGACCGATCTGACGCTTTATCACAACCCGCGCTGCTCGAAATCCCGCGGTGCGCTCGAACTGCTGCAAGCCCGTGGCCTCACGCCCAACGTGGTGCGTTACCTGGAAACCCCGCTGGACGCCGCGCAGCTTGAAGCCCTGCTCGGCAAGCTGGGGATCGGCGCCCGGCAATTGCTGCGCAACGGCGAAGACGAATACAAGACCCTCAACCTGGCCGACGCCAGCCTCAGCGAGGCGCAGTTGATTGCCGCCATCGCCGCCCATCCCAAATTGATGGAACGGCCGATCCTGGCCACCGCCGACAAGGCCGTGATTGGCCGTCCGCCGGAAAACATCCTGGAGCTTCTGCCGTGAGCGCGCCCTACATCCTGGTGCTGTATTACAGCCGCAACGGCTCGGTCAGCGAAATGGCCCGGCAAATTGCCCGGGGCATCGAGCAAGGCGGCCTGGAAGCGCGCCTGCGCACTGTGCCGGCGATTTCCAGCGAATGCGAGGCCGTCGCCCCGAGCATCCCCGCCGAAGGCGCACTCTACGCCAGCCTCGACGACCTGAAGAACTGCGCGGGCCTGGCCCTGGGCAGCCCGACGCGTTTTGGCAACATGGCCGCGCCGCTGAAGTACTTTCTCGACGGCACCAGTAACCTGTGGCTGACCGGCGCCCTCGTCGGCAAGCCAGCCGGGGTCTTCACCTCGACCGCCAGCCTGCACGGCGGCCAGGAAACCACCTTGATGTCCATGCTGCTGCCGTTGCTGCACCACGGCATGCTGATCACCGGCCTGCCCTACAGCGAACAGGCCTTGCTCGACACCCAGGGCGGCGGCACGCCCTACGGCGCCAGCCACCATTCCGGCGCTGACGGCAAACGCGCCCTGGACCCCCATGAAATCGCCCTGTGCCGCGCCCTGGGCCTACGCCTGGCGAAAACTGCGGCGAAACTGGAGAGTGGCCGTGGCCAAGAAGCCTAAAGTCCTGCCGGCCCAGGCCTGGCTGGAACCCCGGGTCAAAGTGGCACGGGCCTTGAGCCTGCTGGCGTTCCTGGGCCTGGTGGGGTTGCTCTGCCTGTACTACCTGCTGGTCGCCGACCTGCATGGCGCGCGGCCCTGGGTGATCTTGCTGATCGAACTGGTGCCGTTGCTGATCCTCGCGCCGGGCATGCTCATGGGCAGTGCGCGCGGGCATTCGTGGATGTGCTTTGTGGTGAATCTGTATTTCATCAAGGGCGCCCTGGCGGCCTATGACCCGAACCGCCAGTGGTTTGGCGTGCTGGAGATGCTGGCGAGCCTGGCGGTGTTCTGCACGGCGCTGCTGTATGTGCGCTGGCGGTTCCAGTTGAATCGGCGGTTGGCGGGGGAAGGTCAGCCAGCCTGAGGGGTATGTGGGGCCAGTCAGGCCCCCATCGCAGGCAAGCCAGCTCCCACAGGGGAATGCATTCCAAATGTGGGAGCTACGGTGGTGCGACGATTCGACTTGCCTGCGATGGCAGCACCGCGGTCTCAATGGTTGACGGTAAACGCCAGCATCATCGACAACTGGCACATCGGCCGCCCGCTCTCGGCGTGCCATTGGTTGAACGCCGCCTGCACCGTCGCCAGGTCCCGCAGGCTGGTGGGGGCCTTGTCGACAATCTCCTGCGCATTCAGCGCCGCGACTACGTCGTAGCTCGGCACAAACGTGTCCTTGCCCACCATGCGCAAAAAGCGCGGCGCCGACAGCCCGCCCAACTGGTGGCCGTGCTTGCTCAGGTATTTCCACAAGCCGACGATATCGGTCACCGGCCAGTCGGCGATCAACGCCGCGAAGCTGCCCTTCTCCTGCTCGACATCGAGGATCATCTGCGCATTGCGCGGCACGCTCTTGAGCTTGCCCAGGTGGCGGATGATCCGCGTGTCCTGCATCAGCCGCTCAAGGTGCTCGGCGCCCATCAACACGACTTTCTCGGGATCAAAGCCGAAGAACACTTGCTCGAACGCCGGCCACTTGGCGTCCACTACACTGTGCTTGAGCCCGGCGCGAAACACCCGCAGCGACAGGGTCGACAGGTAGCGGTCATCGCTGATCTGGCGCAATTGCGCCGGCGTCTTGGGCACAGGCAGGTGGGCTTCGAGCTCGGCCGCCGAACCAAAGCGGTTCAGACAGTATTCGTGCAGCCATTTGTAATCGCGCATGCCCTCTCCTACGGGTTGAAATGAAAACGGCGCCTATGAGCGCCGTCTGTCAGAGCCTGGAAAAGACTCAGAGGTTCACAATGTTGACGAAGCGCGAAGCGGCGGTCTCGTCGATGCGCAGGCTGGTGAAGTCGAACAGGTTGCGGTCGGCCAGTTGCGACGGGATCACGTTCTGCAAGCTGCGGAAGATGCTTTCGGTGCGCCCCGGCGTCTTGCGCTCCCACTCCTGGAGCATGTCCTTGACCACCTGGCGCTGCAGGTTCTCCTGGGAGCCACAGAGGTTGCAGGGGATGATCGGGAATTGCTTGAAGTCGGAGTAGGCCTGGATGTCCTTCTCGTTGCAATACGCCAGCGGGCGGATCACCACGTTGCGGCCGTCGTCGGCGCGCAGCTTGGGCGGCATGGCCTTGAGGGAGCCGTTGAAGAACATGTTGAGAAAGAACGTCTCGACGATGTCGTCGCGGTGATGACCCAGGGCCATCTTGGTTGCGCCAATTTCATCGGCAAAGGTGTACAGGGTGCCACGGCGCAGGCGCGAGCACAGCGAGCAGGTGGTCTTGCCTTCCGGGATCAGTTCCTTGACCACCGAATAGGTGTCTTTCTCGACGATGTGGTACTCGATGCCCAGGGTCTTGAGGTAGGCCGGCAGCACGTCCTCGGGGAACCCGGGCTGCTTCTGGTCCATGTTGACGGCAACGATGTCGAACTTGATCGGCGCGACCTTCTGCAGGTGCATCAGCACGTCCAGCATGGTGTAGCTGTCCTTGCCGCCGGACAGGCAGACCATGACCTTGTCGCCCTCCTCGATCATGTTGAAGTCAGCGACAGCCTCACCGGCCAGGCGCCGCAGGCGTTTTTGCAGTTTGTTCTGATTGACGGTAAGGGTGCCCATGGCGCTTGGATCCGCGAAAAAGGTGTGTGACGAAAAGCCGGGCATTTTAGCGGTATGGAGCACCGAGTTCCAATGTGGGACGGGTTTGCTCCCGATAGCGGCAGTCTAGCCACTGTTGCTGGTAACTGACCCACCGCCATCGCAGGCAAGCCAGCTCCTACACTTGATCTGTGGTGGGGCCAAAATTCTCTGCCCCAGTGAGATCCCCTGTGGGAGCGGGCTTGCCCGCGATAGCGGCAGTCCAGCCACTGTTTCTGGCAACTGACCCACCGCCATCGCAGGCAAACCAGCTCCCACAGGGGACTGCATTCCACGTCACAGACCCAGGCGCGATTAAGCCCCGTGTTTACAGCGCAATTTGCTCTAAAGCCCCACACTTTTTCCGGTCATGACTTCCTATACTGCGACATAAGGTCGCACATGTATCCAGACCTTTCAGGCCACTTGGCCGGCGGGCGCTCCGCTTGGGGGGCGATGGTAATAACGACAGGAGTGACTCGCATGATCCATCACGTCGTGGGGCTTTTCACCCATCCCGACCAGGAATGGCGGGAAATTCGTGGCGATAAAGAAGAAAGCATCGGCCACATGTACCTCACTCACACGCTGATTCTTGCGGCGATCCCCGCCGTATCAGCCTTTATCGGCACCACCCAGGTCGGCTGGGTCATCGGCAATCGCTCCCCGGTCATGCTGACCCAGGAAAGTGCATTGTGGATGACTATCATGTCGTACCTGGCGATGCTCGGCGGCGTTGCGGTGATGGGCGCCTTCATTCACTGGATGGCGCGCACCTATGACGCCAATCCGAGCATGGCGCGCTGCGTCGCGTTCGCCACCTATACCGCGACGCCACTGTTTATCGGCGGGCTGGCGGCGCTGTATCCGCATATGTGGCTAGGCATGGTCGTGGGCACGGCCGCCATCTGCTACACGGTGTACCTGCTGTATGTGGGATTGCCGACCTTCATGAGCATCGACCCGGACGAAGGCTTCCTGTTTTCCAGCTCGGTACTGGCCGTAGGCCTGGTGGTACTGGTGGCGATCATGGCGTTTACGGTGATTGTCTGGGGCCTGGGCGTGGGGCCGATCTACACCAACTAGCCGTCTTACCAGCGCAGGAACAGCCACCGCAAGGTGGCTTTGTGCGTTATGCATGACCATTCGGCGCCTGACAGATTCGGAAACACCCGTGGATGCGGCATACTGGGCGTCTCTGGAGATATGTACAGCATGCCCGAGCAACTCAATACCCGCGTCGAAGATTGTTTCCTACAAGCCGAATCCTTTTTCAAACGAAGTTTCAAACGCCCCCAGGTCAGCCTCAAGCTGCGTGGGCAGAAAGCCGGTGTCGCGCATTTGCACGAGAACCTGCTGCGCTTCAACCCCCAGTTGTACCGAGAAAACAGCCAACACTTCCTCAAACAGACGGTGGCCCACGAAGTGGCGCACCTGATCGCCCACCAGTTGTTTGGCGAGCGCATCCAGCCCCATGGCGAGGAATGGCAACTGATCATGCGCGGGGTCTACGAACTGCCGCCTGATCGCTGCCATACCTATGAGATTCAGCGCCGGCGGGTGACTCGTTATATCTACCGGTGCCCGTGTGCCGACAGTGACTTCCCGTTCTCGGCCCAGCGCCATGGGCTGGTGAACCAGGGCCGGCGGTATTTGTGCCGGCGCTGTCGGGAGACGTTGGTGTTTACTGGGGAGACGCGGGTGGAGTGAGGTTTTTGGGGGCCTGTTTGGGCCCCTTCGCGGGCAAGCCCGCTCCCACATTTTGATTTGTGAATACATTCAGAATGTGGGAGCGGGCTTGCCCGCGAAGGGGCCAGAACAGCCACTACCCCACCACCCTGGCACCCCGCAGCTCGGCGATCCGCTGAGTGCTCAAACCCAATTCCCCCAGCACCTCATCACTGTGCGCCCCCACCGCAGCGCCAATATGCCTCGGCTGCGGCACGCCCTCGGAAAACTTCAGCGGGCATGCCATCTGAGCCTGGAACGAGCCATCCCCGCGGGGCACTTGGCTCACCAGCTCGCGGGCCTGCAACTGCGGATGCTGCAGGGCTTCGCCAAGGCTGAGCACCGGCTCCACGCAAGCATCGACCCCGGCAAACAACGCACACAGCTCCTCGAAGCTGTGCCGCTCAAACTCCACTTGCAGCGCCTGCTTGAGGGCCTTTTGCTGTTCGGGCTTGGGCGACAAGCCCTGGGCCGCCAATTCCGGGCGCCCCAGCGCGCCACACAGTTGCTGCATAAACCCCGGCTCCAGGCTACCCACCGACAGCCAGCGCCCGTCCCGCGAGCGGTAGTAATCGTAGAAGCTGCCGCCATTGAGTACCTGGTCTTCGCGCCCAGGCTCCACGCCACAGGCTAGGTAGGCCGCGCCGGCCATGGCGTTGAGGCTGAAGGCGCAGTCGGTCATGCTCACGTCCAGGTACTGGCCCAGCCCGCTGTGCTGGCGCGCAATCACTGCCGCCAGCAGGCCGACCACGGCATGCAACGAGCCGCCGCCCACATCCGCCAATTGCACGCCCAGGGGCACTGGGCCGCTGTCCTGGCGCCCGGTGTAGCTGGCGACGCCAGACAGGGCCAGGTAGTTGATGTCATGGCCGGCGCGGTCCTTGTAGGGGCCTGTCTGGCCATAGCCGGTGATGGACACATAGATCAGCTTCGGGTTGAGCGCCTTCAACGCCTCATACCCCAAGCCCAGACGCTCCATGACTCCGGGGCGAAATTGCTCCAGCACAATGTCGTACTCCGCCACCAATTGCCGCACGATCTCCAGCGCCTCGGGCTGCTTGAGGTCCAGGGCCAGGCTGCGCTTGTTGCGGTTGAGGTAGGCATGACTGGCCGACACGCCACGGTCGTGGGGCGGCAACACCCGCAGCAGGTCCATGCGCGTGGGGGATTCGATGCGCAGCACCTCGGCGCCCATGTCCGCCAACAGCAGCGAGGCAAAAGGCCCCGGCAGCAAGGTCGAGAAATCCAGCACTTTAAGGGACGCCAAGGGGCCTGACATGGGAGCTCCGATTCCAGTTCGATGGGGCACAGAGTAGTCAGCCTTGGGCAACAGCGGCAATTACCGTAAGCATCATCGACAGTGACCGTTGTGCTCGTGCGCCCATAAAAAAACCCATCCGAAGATGGGTTTTTCAGGACTGCGCCAGCGTTTACTTGATCGCTGGTGCCGGGCCTTCGGCCACGCCCAGGTCATCCAGTTCGCGGGTTTCGGAGATACCGGTACCGCCGGAATCCAGCTCGCTTTGCAGCTTGTCGGTGTCCAGTTCCTTGACCCACTTGGCGACGACGATGGTCGCCACGGCGTTACCGACCAGGTTGGTCAGGGCACGGGCCTCGGACATGAAGCGGTCGATACCGAGGATCAGCGCCAGGCCGGCAACCGGCAGGTGGCCAACCGCCGACAGGGTTGCGGCCAGGACGATAAAGCCACTACCGGTCACGCCCGCAGCGCCTTTGGAGGACAGCAACAGCACCAGCAGCAGGGTGATCTGGTGGGTGATGTCCATGTGGGTGTCAGTCGCCTGGGCGATGAACACGGCAGCCATGGTCAGGTAGATCGAAGTACCGTCGAGGTTGAAGGAGTAGCCCGTCGGGATCACCAGGCCTACAACCGACTTCTTGGCACCCAGGCGTTCCATCTTGATCAGCATGCGCGGCAGTGCGGACTCGGAGGAGGAAGTACCGAGGACGATCAGCAGCTCTTCACGGATGTAGCGCACCAGTTTCAGGACGCTGAAGCCGTGGGCGCGGCAGATGCCACCCAGGACCACCAGCACGAACAGCACGCAGGTGATGTAGAAGCAGATCATCAACTGGCCCAGTTGCACCAGCGAGCCGACACCGTAGGCACCGATGGTGAACGCCATGGCGCCCAGGGCACCGATCGGCGCAAGCTTCATGATCATGTTGATGATGTTGAACATCACGTGGGCGAAGCGATCGATGAAGTCCAGCACCGGCTTGCCGTAGGCACCCAGGCGGTGCAGGGCGAAACCGAAGATCACCGAGAACATCAGCACTTGCAGGATATCGCCGTTGGCGAAGGCGCCGACGATGGTGTTGGGGATCACGTTGAGGATAAAGCCGACGATGCTCTGGTCTTTACCGGCAGTGACGTAGGCCGCGACTTTCGAAGCGTCCAGGGTCGCAACGTCGATGTGCATGCCAGCGCCTGGCTGCACCACGTTGACCACGACCAGGCCGATCAGCAGGGCGATGGTGGAGACGATTTCGAAGTACAGCAGCGCGTAGCCGCCGGTCTTGCCCACCGACTTCATGTTCTGCATGCCGGCGATGCCGCTGACCACGGTACAGAAGATGATCGGGGCGATGACCATTTTGATCAGCTTGATAAAGCCGTCACCCAATGGCTTGAGGGCCACACCGGTCTGCGGGTAGAAGTGACCGAGCAGGATACCGATAACGATGGCAACGATTACCTGGAAATACAGGGTTTTGTAGAACGGCTGACGAGTCGTCATTGCAAAGTTTCCTCAAGAGTCCCGTGGGGCAAATATCCGCCATTGCCCACGACACTTGAATTGCGAACCCTCCTGCACTGGAGGGATTTGTTTTGGCGAGCTGCTGGCTGGCAGATCTGTAATCCCTATCGCAAACGGCGTGCCACTTTCCTCAAAAGCCCTGGAGCCCGCAAAACATGGGGGTTGATGGCTATCAGCGGTGGTTTTGCAGATGACGACAGGTGGCGGATATCCGCCCAGCGATCCGATCTCGTCCTACAATTTGGCGGATATCCGCCTTGTCCACCCACAGCACGATGGCTACCATCGGCCATTCAATGGACGAGGCCCCTGCATGCGCGAACGCACCATCGCCAGTCACTACGCCCGCGCCGCCCTGGGCGGCGCGCGCCGGGCCGGCTACGACTGCTCGACGCTGTTGCAGCAACTGGGGATTACCCCGGAACTGCTGGCAGAACCCCGCGCGCGCATCGCGCCGGAGCAGTTCACGCAACTGTTGCAACGGTTGTGGCTGGCCCTGGATGACGAATACCTGGGCTTCGCCGATGGGCCGAGCAAGCGCGGCACCTTTGCCATGATGTGCCACGCACTGATTCACTGCCGCACCCTGGAGAAGGCCCTGGAGCGCGGGCTGCTGTTCTACAGCCTGTTCCCCCAGGGGCCACGCTGGCGCCTGAGCCGTGAAGGCGATATGGCGCGCCTGAGCCTGGATGACTCGCAACTGTGGGACCCGGATTATTTCTTGAGCGAAAGCCTGCTGGTGATCTGGCATCGCCTCGGCAGTTGGCTGATTGGCCAGCGTATCCGCCTGGAGCAGGCAACCTTCAGCTACCCGATGCCGGCCCATGCCAGCGAATACGACCTGCTGTTCCCCTGCCCTCTGGTGTTCAGCGCGTCCAGCAGCAGCCTGCTGTTCCACTGCCGCTACCTGAACCTGCCTCTGCTACAGGATGAGCGCACCCTCAAGCTCTTCCTCGAACGCTCACCCGCCGACCTGCTGTCCCGGCCAGACGAAGGCGACAGCCTGCGCAGCCAGTTACGCCGCCTGCTGAGCCGCGACCGCACGCCCTGGCCAGACCTGGAGGCCGTGGCGCAGCACCTGCACATCAGCCCCCAGACCCTGCGCCGGCATTTGCGTGACGAAGGCACCAGCTTCCAGGCACTCAAGGACGAATTGCGCCGCGATATTGCGATTTTTCATCTGGGGCGGGCGGATCTGTCGTTGCAGGAGATTGCCGAGCAGTTGGGGTTTTCCGAGCCGTCGGCGTTTCATCGGGCGTTCAAGAAGTGGACGGGGGTGACGCCGGGGGCTTATCGGGCGCAGGAGAGTTGAGGTCGGGCCCCATCGCAGGCAAGCCAGCTCCCACATTTAATTGTGTTCACACATCAAAATGTGGGAGCTGGCTTGCCTGCGATAGGGCCGGCGAATCAACAAAGATCACAGCGCCGGAAAATGAATCCTGAACGCCGCGCCTCCTAAAGGCGAATCCCCCAGGGTCAACCGCGCGCCGTAGCTCTCAATAATATCCTTGACCACCGCCAACCCGATCCCCTGCCCCGGATGCTGGCGATCCAGACGCTCGCCGCGCTGCAGGATCCGCGCACGCTGGTCGGGAGGCACGCCGGGGCCGTCGTCTTCGATGCACAAGCGCACGCCATCGGCACCTTCATCCAGGGTCACGCGCACTTCGCTCAGGCACAGGCGGTAGGCGTTTTCCAGCAGGTTGCCGAGCAATTCCAGCAAGGCGCCCTGCTCGATGGGCACGTCGCATTGCTCCGGCAACGCGAAAGACACCCGCACGCGTTTGTCGCGGTAGACCTTGTCCAGGGTGTCACACAGGCTTTGCAGCACCGGCCGCAAGCGCACCTGGTGGCGCACCAGGCCGCTTTTGCGCAGGCTGGCGCGCTGCAACTGGTAGCTGATCTGCTGGCTCATGCGCTCGATCTGCGACTGCAGGACCCTCGCCTGCTCAAGGTCCTGGGGGCGCTGGGCCATGTCTTCACTCACGCCCTGCAACACCGCCAGCGGGGTTTTCAGGCTGTGGGCCAGGTCGTCCAAGGAGTCACGGTAACGGGTGCGCTGCTCGCGCTCGCTGTGCAGCAAGCGGTTGAGGGAGCCGGTCAGGCGCAGCAGCTCCCGTGGGTGTTGCTCACTGAGGCTTTCGCGGGTGCCGCCTTCGATTTCATCCAACTCCTGACTCAGCCGGCGCAAGGCCTGCAAGCCCCAGGTCAGGCCGATCCACAGCAGGCTCAACAGCACCAGCAAGGCGGCGCCGAAGCCCAGGTAGAGGTTTTCCCGCAGGCCTTCCAGGGTCACCTGGTATTCGCGCACCGGTTGCAGGGCGACGATACTGAACGCCGCGCTCTTGCCCCCCAGTAGCTTGACCTCGACGTCATACACGAAGAATTCCTGGCCGTTGGCCTCGCGAATCTTCGCAAACTCATTGCCGCGCCCGTCGTAGCGCGGGCGGTAGTTGATGTTTTCTTCGCGGGTCGCCCGCGAACGCCAGACCAGGTGGCCTTCGCGGTCATAGATGTAGCCCAGCAGGCGGCTGTCGGTCAGGTTGAAGCGCTCGTCCGGCAACTGCGCCGGCATCAGCAAGCGGTTGTTATCAACCCGCGCGGCAGAGATCAGTGTGGTCACATCCGACGCCAGGCGTTGCTCGATGGAATCCTGCAACGCCAGGCTGAACGCGCCCTGCATCGCCGGCAACAGCGCCAGCATGAACAACACGGCCAGGGTGGTGGCCGCCAGCATCAGGCGCACACGGAGCGAACGGATCAACGGCAGCGCTCGTTAAACAGGTAGCCCAGGCCGCGCACGGTATCGATGGGCTTGAACCCGGCCGGGCCTTCGAGCTTGCGACGCAGGCGGCCGACCAGCACCTCGATCACGTTCGGGTCGCGCTCGTCGTCATCGGGATAGAGTTGTTCCATCAACCGGTCCTTGGCCACCACTTGCTGGTGATGACGCATCAGGTATTCGAGGATCCGGTACTCATAGGCCGTCAGCGCCAGGGGCTGTTCGTCGAGGGACGCCTGCTTGCGGTTGAGGTCCAGCAGCAGCGGGCCGGCGACGATGGTCGATTGGGTAAAACCACTGGAGCGGCGCAGCAGTGCGTTCATCCGTGCCTCCAGTTCCTCGAACTGGAAGGGCTTGACCACATAGTCGTCGGCCCCGGCGGCCAAGCCTTCGACCTTGTCCTGCCAGTTGCCACGCGCGGTCAGGATCAGGATCGGGAAGGTCTTGGCCTGGGCCCGCAGTTGGCGGATCAGGTCCAGGCCGCCCATGCCGGGCAGGCCCAGGTCGATGATCGCCAGGTCGTGATTGAATTGCCCGGTCTGGTACAGCGCCTCTTCGGCGTTGGCCACGGCTTCGACCACGTGGCCGCTGTCGCCAAGACGGGTCAACAGGTGATGGCGCAACAACGCCTCATCTTCGACAACCAGCAATTTCATAACGCTCTCCAAGGCCAATCCACTGTCCCGCAGGGAAACATCATAGCGGCCCTGAAGGTATGCTTGTGCAGTTTACGGCCGTTGAACTGAACACAGTCTGAACCGGCGGGCTACCCAGGTGTGTGCCGCCCCGTGCAGAATAGCCGCCATGAACCTGATACCCGCCTGCTGCACCCCACTTGATGATCATTGGCCGCTGCCCGTCGCCTTGCCCGGCACGGTGTTCCTGAGCACCCGTTTCGAACCCAAACTGCTCGAGGCCGGTGACTTCCAGCGCTGCGCCGTGCCGCCACCGGCCAGTATCCAGCGTTCGGTGGCCAAGCGGCAGGCGGAGTTTCTGGCCGGACGGCTGTGCGCCCGCAGTGCCTTGCAACGGCTCGATGGCTTGGACTGCATCCCCGCCATCGGTGAGGACCGCGCGCCGGTCTGGCCCGCTCATATCAGCGGCTCGATCACCCATAGCACGGGGCATGCAGCGGCTATCGTCGGGCACAAGGCGCAATGGCGCGGGCTGGGCATGGACCTGGAAAACCTGCTGCCCCTGGAACGGGCCGAGCGCCTGGCCGGGGAAATCCTGACCGCCGATGAGATGCAACGCATGGCCGCCGGGCCACGGGAGCAGATTGCGCAGTGCGTGACCCTGACGTTTTCGGCCAAGGAGAGCCTGTTCAAGGCGCTCTACCCGATTGTGCACAAGCGCTTCTATTTTGAGCATGCCGAGGTGCTGGAGTGGTCTGATACAGGCTCGCTGCGCCTGCGGTTGCTGACGGAGTTGTCCAGTGAGTGGTGTTATGGCAAGGAGTTGGAGGCGCAGTTTGTGGTGCATGAGGGGCAGTTGTTGAGTGTGGTGGCTATCGGCGCCTGATAGATAGCTATCGCGGGCAAGCCCGCTCCCACATTTGACGGTGTTCACCCATCAAAATGTGGGGCTTGCCTGGGATGTCGGTCTCAAGGTTTGTCCTGATCCCGAGGCCAACTCAGGCTGAAACACGCGCCACCCAGATTGTTGCTCTTGCTGATCAACGCCCGCCCGCCGTGCCAGTAGATAATCCGCCGCACAATCGACAAGCCCAGGCCATGCCCGCCCGAGGCCCGGGTGCGGCTGTCATCCAGGCGCAGGAAGGGGGTAAAGATCCGCTCCCAGGCACTTTCCGGAACCCCTGGGCCATCGTCTTCGACATCGATACGGCAACGCACCTGGCCCACCTGGTAGCTGATCAGCACCCGCGACTGGGCATGGCGCATGGCATTGCTCACCAGGTTTTGCAGGGCGCGGTGCAGATAGCGCGGCTCGGCATCGACCCAGGCCCCGTCCAGGTGCGCCGATGACAGGCACACCCCCCGCGCCACGTCGATCCCCGGCCGCAGGGGCGCCAACTCGCCGATCACCTGGTCGAGCAAGGCACTCAGGTCGACCCGCTGGAAACTCAAGGCCGGCGACCCCTGCTCCAGGCGGGCATAGGTCAGCATCTCGTCCACCAGGCCGTCGAGGTCCTGGATATCGCTGTCCATGCCTTCCATATATTTACGCCGGGCTTCGGGGGTGGCGGCTTCGCCGATCATCTCCAGGCCAAAACGCAGGCGCGCCACCGGCGTGCGCAGTTCGTGGGACACCGCGCGCACCAGTTCGCGCTGGATCGCCAGCAGGCGCTGCAAGTGCTCGGCCATGCCGTTGAAGGCCGATGCCAGGCGCCCTACCGAGTCGGCACCGCGCGCCGGCACCCGGGCTTCCAGGTTGCCTTTGGCGATGCGCGTGGCGGCCGCTTCCAGCCCGCGCAGGCGGCGTTCCAGCTGGCGCACCAGCAAATACACGATCAGGCCGATCAGGGTCAGGCCGATCAAGGCGATCAGCACCAGCCATTGCGCCGGGTAAGGGTTCATCTGGTACAGCGGACCGATTTCCAGGACCCACGGCGTGCCGACCATGCCGGCAAATACGCGGATCGAGTCGCCGCCCTTGCCCAGGGCCATCACCGTGTCGCCTTCAGCCACGCGCCGCCGCTGGTCCTCGTCCATGTCGGCTTCGTTCAGTTTCAGCAGGTGCATTTCAAAGCCGAAACCCTTGGCCTCCTTCAGGTCTGCCAACCGTTGCGGCTGCTCGGCCACCGGAAACCGCACGAGTTCGTCGGCCAGCAAATAAATGGTGGCCCGGGCCAGTTGCTCGCTGATCTGCTGCACTTCGCCGGTGAGCAGCAGTTGCTCTTTTTCACTGACCAGGCGCAACACCCGGGCCGCATGGGGCCCGGTCTGCTCCACCAGGACCTGGCCACGCTGCAGGCGATTGCGCTGGCTCAGGTCCAGGCGGGCATCCGCCACCGCCTGCAATTGCAAGGGAATCCCCAACAAACGCTCCCACACCGCCAGGGCGCGCTGGCGCTCGATGCTGCTCATGGGTTGCAGGTTGTCGCCCATCAGGGCAAACGTGCCGTGGGCCAGGCGCTCGCGGTACTGGCCGCTGCGCACCTCATTGAGCAGATGCAGGGCCAGGACGCCGAGCAGGGCCACCAGGATCAGCGCCGCACACATGCCGCCATAGATGCGCAGGAAGATCGAGTTCACGACAGCATATCGGCGCAAGCTTCGGGGACGAACAGGTAGCCTTTGCTGCGAATGGTCTTGATCAGGCGCGGGTGGATCGGGTCGTCGCCGATTTTCGGACGGATCCGCGAGATGCGTACGTCAATGGAGCGGTCCTGGCCGTCGTAGCCGATCCCGCGCAGGGCGGTGAAGATCTCTTCCCGGGACAGGATGCGCCCGGCATTGGCCACCAATAGCCACAACAGGTCGAATTCGGCGCTGGTCAGCTCGATACCGCCGTCGTGCAGCCAGGCTTCGCGCAAGGCGTTGTCCACCACCAACGGGCCGAATTGCAGGCGCCGCTGTTTCTCCGCGGCGGCGGGCTCGGCGCTTTCGCTGCGCCGCAGCAAGGCCTGGATCCGCGCCAGCAGCAGGCGCGGGCGCACGGGTTTGCATACATAGTCATCGGCGCCCATGTCCAGGCCCAGGACCTGGTCCATGTCGTCGGTACGCGCGGTGAGCATCAGGATCACCCCGTCGTAGCGCTCGCGCACCTTGCGGCAGATGCTCAGGCCGTCTTCGCCGGGCAGCATCAGGTCGAGGATCACCAGGTCCGGCTGCTCGGCAATGATCCGCGCCACCGCCAGGGCGCCGTTGCCCTCTATGGCGACCCGCAGGCCGTTGCTTTCCAGGTAGTCACGGGTCAACTCAGCCAGACGCTGGTCATCCTCGACAATCAGTACCTGCCAGGCTTCTTGCTCCACGGGTGGTCCTCGTTTTTATAAGGGATTTGTCCGGACTGCGCAGGTCCAAATGTGGGAGTGGGCTTGCCCGCGACAACGGTGGATCAGTAGTAGATATGTTGCCTGACACACTGCTATCGCGGGCAAGCCCACTCCCACATTTGGATCTTCGCCAGCCATACCTAATTTGTCATGCACAAAGGGCATAACCGTGTAGGAATAAAAGGCCGATTGTAGCCATGGCCCAACCCTCAAACACAAGCCAGGAAATGCATTCGGTGATCGCGTTTTTTTGTGATAGGGTTCGCGCCCGCAAAAATCCAACCGGGTGTTTTCAGCTTGGAATATTCGGTGACAAACGGTGCGATGCAGCAGTACTGCGGCCTACACGGTGGTTCTACCTTTCATACACATTTTACCCACAGCGTTATCCACAGGTAGTGCGTTGCTAAGCCCCCCAAAACGCATTATCTTGTACCTCGTTGCCAAAAAAACCCTACATGTAGGGTTTCAAGCGAAAAGACCAAACACAAATCAGACAAGAAACTCAAGTGCTTTCTTGCTCCTGTTTGGTGGAACTTAAACCTTTTTCGAAAGCCCAAACCGCGCACGCGGATGGCTGCTGTTTTCAAGCCCGAAGGGGAGAAAGCGGTACGGGTGTTGCAATACGAACCACACCCACTCAGGAATACGGCAAAGAGCCCAAGGCTCGGCGCCGAAGACTTCGGCATGGAAGCGGCGCGAACAGCTCCCTTCCTCCTGTCCCGAGGTTGTTATGCCAGGCCAAGGCCTGTTGTAAGTGCTTCAGGACGGAACGGTGGGCACCGTGATGGTGCCCAAATAAATATAGAATGTGGAGACAACCCCCCATGCAAACCGACACAACTCGCGAGAACCCGCAAGGCTCCGTGCCGCAGGGCGCTGATTCGAATATGGATCTGTCCGCCACCGCGCCCGGCCAATTGCGCGTGATCAAGCGTAACGGCACTGTCGTTCCTTACACCGATGACAAAATCACCGTCGCCATCACCAAAGCGTTTCTTGCAGTTGAAGGCGGCACCGCTGCCGCTTCGTCGCGTATCCACGACACCGTTGCCCGCCTGACCGAACAAGTCACCGCGACCTTCAAGCGTCGCATGCCCTCGGGCGGCACCATTCACATCGAAGAAATCCAGGACCAGGTCGAACTGGCCCTGATGCGTGCCGGCGAGCAGAAAGTGGCCCGCGACTACGTGATCTACCGTGATTCGCGTGCCAAGGAACGTGCCGTACACGCACCGTCCGCCGAAGCCGTGCAAGCTCACCCGTCGATCCGCATCACCCTGGCTGATGGTTCGTTCGCGCCCCTGGACCTGGGCCGCCTGAACACCATCATCACCGAAGCCTGCGAAGGCCTTGAAGAAGTCGACGGCGACCTGATCCAGCGTGAAACCCTGAAGAACCTGTACGACGGCGTGGCCCTGACCGACGTCAACACCGCCCTGGTGATGACCGCCCGTACCCTGGTTGAGCGTGAGCCGAACTACTCGTTCGTCACCGCCCGCCTGTTGATGGACACCCTGCGTGCCGAAGGCCTGGGTTTCCTGAAAGTCGCCGAGAGCGCTACCCACCACGAAATGGCCGACCTGTATGCCAAGGCCCTGCCTGCCTACATCGCCAAGGGTATCGAATTCGAATTGCTGAACCCGATCCTGGCCACCTTCGACCTGGAAAAACTCGGCAAGGCCATCAACCACGAGCGTGACCAACAGTTCACCTACCTGGGCCTGCAAACCCTGTATGACCGTTACTTCATCCACAAGGACGGGATCCGCTTCGAACTGCCGCAGGTGTTCTTCATGCGCGTGGCCATGGGCCTGGCGATCGAAGAGAAGAACAAAGAAGACCGTGCCATCGAGTTCTACAACCTGTTGTCGTCCTTCGACTACATGTCGTCGACCCCGACCCTGTTCAACGCCGGCACCCTGCGTCCACAGCTGTCGAGCTGCTACCTGACTACCGTGCCGGATGACCTGTCGGGCATCTACCACGCGATCCATGACAACGCCATGCTGTCCAAATTCGCCGGCGGCCTGGGCAATGACTGGACTCCGGTTCGTGCACTGGGTTCGTACATCAAGGGCACCAACGGCAAGTCCCAGGGCGTTGTACCGTTCCTCAAAGTAGTGAACGACACCGCTGTAGCCGTAAACCAGGGTGGCAAGCGCAAAGGCGCAGTGTGTGCGTACCTGGAAACCTGGCACATGGACATTGAAGAGTTCATCGAGCTGCGCAAGAACACCGGTGATGATCGTCGTCGTACCCACGACATGAACACCGCCAACTGGATCCCTGACCTGTTCATGAAGCGCGTCTTCGATGACGGCCCGTGGACCCTGTTCTCGCCGTCCGAAGTACCAGACCTGCACGACCTGACCGGCAAGGCCTTCGAAGAGCGCTACGAGTACTACGAAGCCCTGTCCCAGTACCCAGGCAAGATCAAGCTGTTCAAGACCATCCAGGCCAAAGACCTGTGGCGCAAGATGCTGTCGATGCTGTTCGAAACCGGCCACCCATGGTTGACCTTCAAAGACCCGTGCAACCTGCGCAGCCCACAGCAGCACGTGGGCGTGGTCCACAGCTCGAACCTGTGCACCGAGATCACCTTGAACACCAACAAGGACGAGATCGCCGTTTGCAACCTGGGCTCGATCAACCTGCCGAACCACATCGTGGGCGGCAAGCTGGACACCGCCAAGCTGGAACGCACCGTCAACACCGCCGTACGCATGCTCGATAACGTTATCGACATCAACTACTACTCGGTGCCACAGGCGCAGAATTCCAACTTCAAGCACCGTCCGGTCGGCCTGGGGATCATGGGCTTCCAGGATGCTTTGTACCTGCAGCACATTCCCTACGGTTCGGACGCTGCGGTCGAATTCGCCGACAAGTCCATGGAAGCGGTCAGCTACTACGCGATCCAGGCTTCCTGCGACCTGGCCGACGAGCGCGGCGCCTACGAGACGTTCCAGGGTTCGCTGTGGTCCAAGGGCATCCTGCCGCTGGACTCGCAACAGATCCTGATCGAGCAGCGTGGCCAGAAGTACATCGACGTTGACCTCAACGAATCCCTGGACTGGGCGCCGGTACGTGCCCGTGTGCAGAAAGGTATTCGTAACTCCAACATCATGGCCATCGCACCGACCGCGACCATCGCCAACATCACTGGCGTGTCGCAGTCGATCGAACCGACCTACCAGAACCTGTATGTGAAATCGAACCTGTCGGGCGAATTCACCGTGATCAACCCGTACCTGGTCCGCGACCTGAAAGCCCGCGGCCTGTGGGACTCGGTCATGATCAACGACCTGAAGTACTACGACGGTTCGGTGCAGCAGATCGAGCGCATCCCGCAAGAACTCAAGGAGCTCTACGCGACGGCCTTCGAAGTGGACACCAAGTGGATCGTTGACGCCGCCAGCCGTCGTCAGAAGTGGATCGACCAGGCCCAGTCCCTGAACCTGTACATCGCCGGTGCTTCGGGCAAGAAGCTCGACGTGACCTACCGCATGGCTTGGTACCGTGGCCTGAAAACCACCTACTACCTCCGTGCCCTGGCCGCGACCAGCACCGAGAAGTCGACCATCAACACCGGTAAGCTGAACGCTGTATCCAGCGGCAACCACGGTGATGATTCGGTGCTGGCTGCTCCAGCCGGTCCGGCGCCAGTGCCAAAGGCCTGCGCGATTGACGAGCCGGATTGCGAAGCTTGCCAATAAGCTGAGCCCGCCCTGGGGCTAACCCTCCAAGGCTGAAAAGCCCCCGATACACCCAAAGTGTATCGGGGGCTTTCTTTTGCCCGGAAAAACCCTCGTACGAGACTAGATCAACACGGTGGCTATACCCGATGCAGGCACACCGCCTCGCTGCCCCCACAGCTCAATGCGGCCGTTAATCACCGCCATCGAATGGCCGCCGTACTCCACCGTCCCGACCTTGCTGTTCCTCAAGTCGGCATCGGTCGCCTGCCTGTAAAGCCCCTTGAGCCCTATGCGGTCCAAACCCTCTCGCGAATACTCTCCATCGTTAAGGGTCTTGATGGCATCCTTGAAACTGCGCGCAGCCTTACCATCGTTGTTTTCCATCTGGGCCCGCTTGGCGCTCGCGGCAAATATGAAGTTGGCGGACGTTATCATCGAAGGATCATCTCCCTCGAATCGGGCCTCCTTTGCGGCCTCCTTGAATTCTTCCTTGGAAAAATGAACCTTGTATCCATCGCGCATCGTCACGTCATAGCCATCGCCCGCCCCTTTAACCTCCTTGAACACATCCGTAGGCTCCTTGCCATACCGCATCATGGCGGCCTTTATTGCGGAAACCGTCACACAATTGCCGTCAGGCCCTTGCTTGAAACCACTCCAGATATTGCCCGATTCTTTACCGGTTCCCGGCTTTTGCCCGGGGTTGCTGTTATCAGGCTTGTAGTTGAAATAATTCCTCCCGTTGGTATAAGGCTTATCGGACATTTTTTCGGCAGGGCCAAACCCCGCAGGGTTCACTCTACCGCCGCCGCCACCGCCACCTCTTGGCGATGGCGGGCTGGGTGGCGCTACGTCATCACTGGGAAACCATTCGTCCAGCATCCGCTTGAGAAACTCGAGAAACTTGCTATCCGCGCTCTCGCCCAGCTTGTTTAGCGCCTCCTTGAATTTTTCGTCACCCATTTTCTGGCGCAGATCATTCAACTTGTCGCGCAGATCCTGCACCGTCTGAGTCTTGCCGGCTTGCTCGGCATCGAACAGTTGGCTGAGCAACGTCTTGACCGTCGACGCTTCGCCAGCAGGCCCAACGGCAGGCAACACCGTCGGTGCCGCAGCCGGTGTGAACATCACGCGCCCCGTACCTGGTGCAGACCACCCTAGACTCTCCATGCTCCGCCCTCCCAAGATTGGTGAGCCAACAGGGCTCTGGCCCCATCAGTGGCGAAGCAGGAGCGGAGTGTTCCTTCCCATGCATTTCAACGCGTTACCTGATGCTCTGCGCTGGGTTTTCCTACGCCCACAAAAAAGCCCCTCCTAGGAGGGGCTTCTTGTGCAGCACTAGCGCATCAGGTCATCTGAATGATGGTCTGCATGATGGTGCTCTGGGTGGAAATGGTCTTGGCGTTCGCCTGGTAGTTGCTCTGGGCCTTGATCAGGTCCACCAGCTCATTGGTCAGGTTGACGTTGGAGTTCTCCAGGGAGTTGGCCACGATCGAGCCCAGGGTCCCGGCTTCTGGTGCATCGTAGCCAGGCTGGCCAGAGGCGAAGGTTTCTTTCCAGGTGGTGCCACCTGCGGGCTGCAGGCCTTGCTCATTATTGAAGCTGGCCAGGGAGATCTGGCCGATGGCCTTGCTCTGCTGGTTGCTGAAGGTGGCGAACAGCACACCGCTGCCGTCGATTTTCAGCCCGGTGATTTCGCCGGTGGCATAGCCATCAGTGATCGGCGGGTTGCGGTAGCTGGCCGAGTTGTACTGAGTGATATCGGACATGTTGATCGCAATACCGCCCGGGTTGGCAGCAGCCCCGTTGTCAGGGTTCCACACGCCATTATCCATGACGCCCGGCTTCCAGTTGCTGATGGTCAGGGTGGTGTTGGATACGGTGCTTGGCGGAGTGACGATCCCCTTGAGCGTGCCTGATGTATCAAATGTCACCGTGGAGGCCACCGGCGCAACCGCACCTGTGCCCTTGACCGGCGTACCGTCAGGATTGCGTCCGTCGATCAGGGTGTAGGACTTCCAGGTATTGGAGCCGGTTTTCACCATGTACTGCACCATCTCATGGGCATTGCCTTGAGTGTCATACAACGTGGTGCCGTACTGCTCGGTAAACGTGCTCGCTTCAGTCGGATCAAACGGGCTGGTCGTCTGGTCGATCACCGGCTTGGAGGAGTTCAGGTTGCTGCTGGAATCAACCTTGGTCGACGCTTTGGGCGGCAAGTTGGACAGGTTGATCCGCAGGTCGGTCAGGCCGCTCTTGGAGATTTTGCCATCTTCATCGGCAGCGTAGCCCTGCAGGCGCGAGGTGCCGGTGTTGTTGGTGATGTAGCCGTCCTTGTTCGCCTGGAACGAGCCATTACGGGTGTACTCCAGCGAGCCGTCGCTACCCTTCTGCACGAAGAAGCCGCCGCCCTGGATACCCATGTCCAACACGCCACCGCTGCCGTTGACTTCACCCTGGGTGAATTGCTGGGAGACCGCCGCCAGGTTAACGCCCGTGCCGATGGTTTTATTGCCAGTGCCCAAGCGGGACGCCGCGTAAATGTCGCCGAACTCTGCGCGGGACGACTTGAAGCCAGTGGTCGCGACGTTGGCGATGTTGTTGCCGGTCACGTCCAGTTGTTTGTTGGCCGCATAGAGGCCGCTAAGGCCGATATTAAAAGACATGTTTCTCTCCTCTTGCCGTATCTAGCCGGCTCTATGTACCGATAGTCTGAATTTGCGACAGCTTGATGCTGCCCATGCCGCCAGAAAGATTGAGCAGCATTTCGCCGCCAGTCTGGCTCAAGGTCACGCTGGTGACCGTGGCCGGCAGCGAGGTTTTCAGGGCAACCGAATCACCAGCGTCATTCTTGGTGCTGGCCGCGAAGGTGTAGGTGCCGGAATCCAGCTGCTCGCCCGCCTCGTTCTTGCCGTCCCAGATAAAGTCCGACTTGCCGGCGCTCTGGGCGCCCAGATCGATGGTCTTGACCAGCTTGCCGTCCTTGTCGGTGACCTTGACGGTGACGTTGCCCACCGACGAACCCACGGCGACCGAGCCGGTGAAGCTCTTGCTGGTGTCGACCATGGCCTTGTTGGTTTCGATAATTACCGAACGCCCGACCAGCGACGAGGCTTGCAGCGCCTGCGACGACTTGTAGTTGCCGGTGATGGTGTTCACCGAGTCGTTCAGGGTGTTGATGCCTTCCAGGCTGCTGAACTGCGCCAGTTGCGCGACGAACGCGCCGTTGTCCTGGGGCGACAGCGGGTTCTGGTTCTTGAGCTGGGTAACCAGCAGTTGCAGAAACGCATCCTTGCCCAGGGACTGGTTGCCCGAGGCCGCCTTGGCCGTGTCGGCCAGGTTGCCCTGGCTGGACTTGGCATCCTTGACCTTGGAGTCGAACAGACTCTGGATCGTCGACTGATTCGACACATCGTTAGTGACAGACATGCTTTAGCGCCCCTTATCACTGACCGAGGGTCAGGACCTTCTGCATCATGGCTTTGGCGGTGTTCATCATTTCCGCGTTGGTCTGGAACGAGCGACTGGCGGAAATCATGTCAGCCATTTCCTCGACCACGTTGACGTTGGGGTAGTACACGTAGCCCTTTTCGTTCGCGGCAGGATGATTGGGCTCGTAGCGCGCTTCGAGGTTGCTCTGGTCTTCGACCACCCCCAGCACCTGGACGCCCTGGCCGGCAGCATCCTGGCTCTGGAACAACGAATCGCTGCCGCCGTTCTGACCGGCCTGGAACATGGTGGCGAACACCGGGTGCCGGGCGCGGTAGGTCTGGTCGATGCTCGACGACACTGTCTCGGCGTTGGCAATGTTACTGGCGACCGTGTTCAGACGCGTGGTCTGGGCGCTCATGCCACTACCGGCAATATTGAAAACACTGGATAGAGACATGGCTTACTCTCCGCGCAGGGCTGACATCAGCCCTTTGAATTTGCTGTTGAGCAGGGTGAAGCTGGCCTGGAAGTTCACCGAGTTCTCGGCGTAGTTCGATTGCTCCAGCTGCGCATCGACGGTGTTCTGGTCGATCGACGGCTGCATCGGCGTGCGATACATCAGCGACTCATCGCCACTGCTCAGGCCCTGGGCTTCGATATGACGGTTATTGGTCATGTTCAAGGCGAAGGAGCCGTTCTTGGTCTTGTCGCTCTGTGCGGCGAGCACGGCGGCAAAGTCCAGGTCCCGAGCCTTGTAGTTCGGGGTATCGGCGTTGGCGATGTTGTTAGCCAGGACTTCGGCACGCTGGGCGCGGAAGCCCAGGGCTTGTTCGTGGATACCGAGCGCTTTATCGAAGCTGATGCTCATGGCGGAAACCTTTAGGGGCTGACCTGCTTTTCGTAACAGGGTTATAGCAAGCCCCATGCCAGGTTTATCAACCCCAATAAATCAAGGGGTTAGGCAGGCATTGCCGGCGGCAATGGCGCAAAAGCGGCAACGCTTTTCCGCGAAACGTCAGGAAAGCGGCAATGGGCATTGCCGTTTAAAGAAAGCGGCAGGAGCCGGATTGCCGGTTCCTGCGGAGGTGGCCTGGAGGAGTGCCATCAAGTCAGAACCAATACGTTCTCTTTCCATTCGTGCCCCCTGCCATCGGAAATCTTGCCCGCCGTGGCTCTCTGTCCCACTTTGCCCCAGCGCTCCTCCATTCCCCCAATTACCGCCATCGAGTGCGCGGTACCGGCACCGCCCACATCCTTGTCTATCGTACCCACCATGCCACTTTGCAAGTCGCGCAAAGTCCCCTGTCTGACATGATCCTTCAGGCCCAACCGGACAAACACATCCTTGGTGTACTCACCGTTTTTAAGAGAGTCCAAGGCCTTGGCATAGCTGTGCCCTGATCCTTCGTGGTTTTCGTTCTGCGCCCGCTTGGCACTGACGGCGTATATAAAGCTGGCGTCCTTGATCATCGCGGGATCACTTCCTTTGAGCCCGGCGTGCTGGGTGGCCTGTTGCAGTTCCTGCCGGGTCAAATCCACGGTTTTCCCATCCCGCATGGTGACATGGTAGCCATTGGCGGTTTTCTTCACGTCCTTGAAGATATCGGTCGGTTTCTGGCCAAAACGCTGCATTGAGGCCTTGATGGCTGAAATAGTGGCGCAGTTGCCGTTTTCACTCTGGAAAAAACCGCCAAAAATATCCGCGGTTTTTCTCCCCGGCGTCGCGCTATTGGAAGGAAAAAAATTGTTGTGAGCCAGGGCAGAATTACCGCCGGATGGATAAGCGCCATAATTGAAAGGCTGGCTCGAAGCCCTGGGATTACCCGAGACAAAATTCATACCCGGCGGCCTGGGGCCATGGGCGCCAAATACAGGCCTTGAACCTGCCTGCCCTCTTCCCGCCAAGGGATCATCGATACGCCGCTGTTCAACTGAAGAATCGAATGCAAACCGTGCACCTTGCGGACCGTACCCTGATGAAACGTTTCCCATACACCCTCCTCCTGGTGAGCGCGACGAAGAGCCAATCCCACCGTCGCAAACACGACTTTTCGTATTGGGCGGGCTGAATTTGCCCACCCAATGCTGGGTGGTGAGGAAGGAAACATCAGTTCCAGCAGGGTACGCCCCAGGATCGCCGGACAAAAAAAAGGAGCCCCTGGGGGCTCCCTTATGCGTCGACTCAGCTCAAGCCATCACTTGGCCTGGTAGATAATGCCTGGGCTGCACTGCACCATCTGGTAATGATCCGGCAAACCGTTCAGCGCCTCGGACGCGCCGAGGAACAAATAGCCGCCGCGCTTGAGCGTACCGTGGATGCGCAGCAGGATGTCCTTCTTCACTTCAGCCGAGAAGTAGATCAAGACGTTGCGGCAAAACACGATGTCGAACTTGCCAAGGCTGGCGTAGCTGTCCAGCAGGTTGAACGAGCGGAACTCCACCCGGCTCTTGATCGGCGCCTTGACCGCCCAGCGCCCGGCGCCCTTGGGGTCGAAGTAACGCTGCAGGCGCTCCGGGGACAGGCCGCGGCCCAGGGCCAGGCTGTCGTATTCGCCGGTCTTGCAGTTGGTCAGCATGGTGCCGGACAGGTCAGTGGCAACAATTTGCACCCCGGCCTTCAACTGGCCCATGTTGGTCCGTTCGAACTCATCGATGGACATCGACAGCGAATAGGGTTCCTGCCCAGACGAACACGCCGCCGACCAGATGCGCAAGCGCTGGCCAGGGCTAGCCTTGATGGCCTCGGGCAATACCTTGTTCTTGAGCACCTCGAAGGGGTAGGTGTCACGAAACCACAGGGTTTCGTTGGTAGTCATGGCATCGACCACCATCTCCTTGAGCCCGCTGCGCGGTTGGCCCTGGATGCGCTGTACCAACTCGCCCAGGGACTTGATGCCCTGCTGCTCCATCAATTTGTTGAGACGGCTTGATACCAGGTATTGCTTGTTTTCACCGAGCAATATGCCACAGGCTTTTTCCAGGAAGACCCGGAACTGTTCGAAATCCAAATTACCCGTAGACAATGAAACCGCCTCTTAACTCGTGTGACCGCCAGGGAGAAAGCCCCTAGCCGTGATCTGCAGATTTGATCCGTTCAACGACCCGGGATGCCAGGTCATCAGGACGGAATTTGGCCAGGAAGTCATCGGCACCGACCTTCTTGACCATTGCCTGGTTGAATACACCGGACAATGAAGTATGCAGGATGATATGCAATTTTTGCATGCGTGGGTCGTTGCGTATCTCGGCCGTGAGGGTGTAGCCGTCCATTTCCGGCATCTCGATGTCGGAAATCATCATCAGGAATTCTTCTTCCGGCTTCTTGCCTTCATCCACCAGCTTGCGCAGGTAGTCCAGCGCCTGGCGGCCGTCATTGAGCGCCACCACTTCGACACCGACGGTCTGCAGACACCGGGACACCTGCTTGCGCGCCACCGACGAGTCATCCACCGTCAACACCCGCAGGGACACGGCCTTCTGCTGGGTCTGCTCATCCACCACCCCCACCGAAATATGCTCCGACGTCGGCGCCACTTCCGCGAGGATCTTCTCCACGTCGATGATTTCCACCAACTGGTTATCGACCCGCGTCACTGCCGTGAGGTAGTGGTCGCGCCCGGTGCCCTTGGGTGGTGGATGGATCTCTTCCCAGTTCATGTTGACGATACGTTCCACCGAGCGCACCAGGAAACCCTGGGTCTTGGTGTTGTACTCGGTGATGATCACAAACGGGTTCTCGCGATCCTGCAAACCGGCAGAACCGGTGGCCATCGCCAGGTCAAGAATCGGAATCGTCGAGCCACGGATGTTGGCCACGCCACACACCACCGGGTTGGACTTGGGCATTATGGTGAGCTTGGGGCATTGCAGCACCTCCCGCACCTTGAAGACGTTGATGCCATATAGCTGCTTGCCATCGAGTCGAAACAGCAACAACTCCAGGCGATTCTGCCCTACCAGCTGTGTGCGCTGGTTCACTGAATCCATTACACCCGCCATGCCCAGACTCCTACGCTACAAAACTTACGGGTACGACGCGCCCCCAACACGAAACGGCACGCGCTTTGCTTTTTATTGGCCATGGACATCAAAACGACAGTTTCCCGACGCCTTCGCTCGCCACAGTACCGCAGATTACTCTGCGCCTGGATGGCGTTGCTTGCCTTGGGCGCAGGCCACCAGGCCCACGCCGACAACGTCACCTTGCCTGATCTGCTTATCGGCGTCACTCAAGGCTTTCTTGAGTTCACTGTAGAAGATTATCTGGCGAGCACCCAGACACCGGGCCGTTATGAAATCCAGGTCAACCAACTGGACCCGCGTTTGCGCATGCCCATGTGCGACAAGGAATTGACAGGCTCCCTGGAAAGCCCCGCCCAGCCCATTGGTCGCGTGACCGTGCGCGTGCGCTGCGACGGCAGTTCGCCCTGGACCGTGTTCGTGCCGGCCCAGGTCCGGTTGTTTCGTGACGTAGTGACCGTTACTCGCCCGCTCAAGCGTACCGGCATCATCGGCTATGAAGACGTGGCCCTGCGCGAGCGGGACATCAGCCAGATCAGCCAGGGCTACCTCACCTCCGTGGACCAGGCGGTCGGGCAGAAACTGACCCGACCAATGGTAACCGACCAGGTCATCACCCTGGTTCACCTGGAACAGGCAGAAGTGGTGCGCAAAGGTGACCAGGTGGTGATATCCGCCAGCAGTGGCGGCCTGAACGTGAAAATGCCGGGGGAAGCCCTGGCCAATGGCGGGATGAGCGAACAGATTCGCGTGAAGAACCTGAACTCCAAGCGCGTGATCAAGGCTCGGGTAACAGCGCCTGGCCAGGTGGAGGTCGCGCTATAGATCACTGGCGTGGGACGCTGGCTTTTCCTACACTGTGCCCGAGATCACGCTGTGCACAGGTTTATTGTCGATCGAGCCTAAAGTTTGTCCGGGTATGGCCGAAAACATGGCAAGCGTCCAAATACCCAGAGGTTTTTTAACATGGTCATTGATTTCAGCCGATTGAACAGCGCCCAGGCAACGCCCGGCGGCACGCGTACCAACGCGGCCAAGGACAGCGTTGAAGCCAAGGCCCCGGCACTGCCCGCCAAGGCAGAACAAACCGCTTCGACCCAAAGTGGCGAATCGGTGCATTTGAGCAACGAGGCTCAACAGTTGCAGAAGATCACGGACTCGCTGCGCGATCAGCCAGTTGTCAATAAAGCCCGCGTGGCCGAGTTGAAACAGGCGATTGCCGATGGCAGCTATCAGATCGACAACGACCGTTTAGCCGGCAAAATTATCAAAGCCGAGCGCTAGGCCAAGGCCTGCGCCAGGCTTTTGGACGCTTAAAACCCAAGGCCAGCCATGCACGACGAAAATCTGCTGCACCTGATCACTGAAGACCTGGCTCCCGCGCAACACCTACTGGAGCTGCTTCAAGACGAATTCGTAGCCCTGTGCGGCCGCGATATGCGCCTGCTGGAAGATATCCTGGCACGCAAGCAATCGTTGATCATCCTGCTTGAACAACACGGCCAGAAACGCAGCCAGATCCTGCTCAGCCTGGGCCTGCCCGCTGATCACAGCGGCCTGGAGCAGTTGGCCAGCCACTCGTCGGTCGGCGACCAGTTGCTGGCCCAGAGCGCAGCGCTCAATGAGTTGTTGATCAACTGCCAGCAAGCCAATGTGCTCAATGGCCAGTCGATCCAACTGCAGCAAGCCACCACCGCCAACCAGCTGCGCATCCTCCATGGCGGCGAACCTCCAGCACTGTATAACGCCCAGGGCTCCACCTCACAGCTGGTCAAGCCCAGCACCCTCAGCCAAGCCTGACGCCGGTTTATTGCGCGCCCTATCAAGGCGTGCCACATGCTGGCAAAATGCCGGTTCTTGCGTGTAGTCGTATTTTGTCTGGAGATGGAAGAACCGTGTTCAACACCCTTAGCGCGGAAGATGCTCCGCAGCCCCCCAAGGTCCTCACCACCCCTCTGGAAATTGCCAGCACCCTGCGGCTGCTGCAAGAGAGCCACGACCCGCTGATCATCACCTTCCACGAACGCAACCAGCGCTTCCAAAGCTACCTGGTGGATGTCGACAAGGACAGCAAGACCCTGAGCCTGGACGAAATGATCCCGCCCGAAGGTGAACGCTATCTGGAGAATGGCGAAGCATTTCGTATCGAAGGCTTTCACGAAGGCGTGCGCGTGGCCTGGGACAGCAATGGCCCGCTGACCATCGGCGCAAAGGACGGCCACCGCATCTATAAAGGCAGCCTGCCGGAAGAAGTGGTCTACCATCAGCGCCGCAATGCCTTTCGCGCGGCATTGAAACTGGCGCAACTGGTGAATATCGAACTGGGTGGCGAGAAACTCAAGGCGCCTATCAGTGGCAAGCTGCTGGATATCTCCGCCACCGGCTGCAAGCTGCGTTTTGAAGGTGATATCTCCGAGCGCCTGCAACTGGGCCAGGTGTACGACCGCTTTATCGCCGCCCTGCCCTTCGGCAGCATGACCACGGCGGTGGAGCTGCGCTACCTGCACTTCGAAGAAAGGATCAACACCACCTTTGCCGGTGTGCGCTTTCACAACATGAGCGGCCTGGTGCAGCGCCAGGTTGAGCGGTTTGTCTACCAACTGCAGCGCGAGGCGCGACGGTTCGATAAAGACGACGACATGTAAGCGCCAAACCACAGGCACAAAAAAACGGGCAGCTCCTTTGGGAACTGCCCGTTTTTTGTTTCAGGGACGGGCCCGGCTCAGGTCATGCGGGTGTTCATCCGGGTCAGGATGCTCCGGCGGCTCGGGCTCGGGCTGCGGCTCCATCTCCGGCTCTGCGTCGGGCGCAGGCTCTGGCGCGGCGGTTTGCATCTGGTCCTGGACCACCTGCTCATCCACCCGCGGGTCGAGGGCTGCCACCAATGGCGAACTGGACATGCTGTCGGGCATGGCCACGTGGTGCAACGGCGCGTCGTCCACCTGATGCAGGTTGGTCACAGCCTTGGGGCGAATACGCCAGACCAGGATCAATGCGCACAGGCTGAAGAAGGCATAGAGCATCTGGTTGCCAAACAGCTTCATCACCACGCCGGCCAGCAACGGCCCGATACTCGCGCCCACCCCGTAGGTCACCAGCAACATCGCGGTGAGCGACACTCGGCGATCACCTTCGACATGGTCATTGGAAAATGCCACGGCCAGCGGATAGAGGCAGAACTGCACCAACGAACACAGGAACCCGGCGATAAACAGCACTTCCAGCGGCACCTGGGTCATGATCGCCAGCGGCAATGCCGCCACCGCCAGGCACAGGGCGAAACAGCGAATCAACAAGGCGCGGTCATAGCGATCGGACAGCCAGCCCAGCGGCCACTGCACCAACAGGCCGGCAAAAATGCAGCTACCCATGAACAGGCCGACCTGTTCGGTGCTCAAGCCCTGTTGGGCCGCGTACAGCGGCGCCAGGCCGTAGAAGGACCCGACGATCAGGCCCGCCCCCAGCACCGTACTCAAAGACTGCGGCACACGCTTGATAAAAAAGCGCGGCTCCATCGGCGCCGGATGCAAGGGCGCGGGGTGAATACGCCGGGTCATGGCGACCGGCACCAGGCACAGGGCAAAACACAGCGCCACCAGCATCAGCAACTCAAGCCCCAATTGGGGGTGCATGACCAGAATCAGTTGGCCCAGCACCAGGCCCAGGTACGACGCGATCATATAGCCGCTGAACACCACGCCACGCTGCTTGGCATCCGCCTGCTCGTTGAGCCAGCTCTCGATCACCATGTACTGGCACATCATGCCGAGGCCGACGATTATCCGTAGCACGATCCAGGCCGGCAGCCAGTCCACCAGGCCATGGCCCAGCACCGCCGCACCGACAATCCCGGCACAGGTGGCATAGGCCCGAATATGACCAACGCGGGCGATCAGGCGATGCCCGATCTTGCCACCCAGCACCAGGCCAAAATAGTTGGCCGCCATCAGCGCACCGACCCATAGGCTGTCGACGTTATCCGCCGCCAGGCGCAAGGCCAGGTAAGTACTGAGCAGGCCGGAGCCGATCAGCATCATCAAGGAGGCGAAATAAAGGGCTCGAAAAGATTTCCAGATCTGGCGCATCGGCGTTCCGAGCGGCTCCTTGCAGTGGGTGTCAGGCAATTCGCACTAGCCTGAGGGCGAAGCGTCGTTAAGCCCAGGCACCCAACTACACAGGCACCCAGGGGCATTTTGATCCAGCAAGCGGCACAACCTCGGGATCACCGAAGCATGCAGCCTTCGATGAACTTGGCACCCAACAGTTCCTTCGCTGTTCAGCTACGTGTCAGACGCATCCAGACCGGGGGCGAGGTACAAGGTTTTAACAATATATCTCGCCAGCCAGCCCAAAGGCACTGGCCAAGCGGCCAAGAAAACAGCCGCCCATAAAAAAACCCCGCCAGAGCATTCTGATCGGGGTTTTTCAGCGTCTCGGCCAGGGTAGAGGTGAGACTGCAAATGGTGTCCCAGGGCCGGTTCGAACGGCCAACCTTCCCCTTAGGAGGGGGATGCTCTATCCAATTGAGCTACTGGGACTTATGACAGGCGCAAGGCCAAATGGCGTCGCGACAGACGGCGTGCATGTTAACGGCCAAGGTGAGTTTTGTCATGTCGTCCGCAAGCTTTTTAGGCGTAAGCCGTTAACGCGCCCACCTCCTGCCTACAGGGCTGCCAAGACCCATCGTGCAAAATGCACTAGCACGAAAGGCCATCATTGCATCTTGCAACGAGCCATACTTTTGAGATCAATCTAACATACTGTTTTTTAAGGATTTTTATCAAAATAGCAGCTGGCACGATGACTGCACTCTTTACCCTTAACAATCTGTCCTGCACATGAACACGGGGAAACACCCATGAACAGCACCCTCCTGCTTCTGAATGCCCTGGCCCTGGCGGTACTGGTGATGTTCCAGTTCCAGACCAGTGGCGATAGCGATGCAGCGCAGATCAGCCACACAGGCAGCCACCAGACCCAGCAACGCGCGCAACTGGCAGTGATGACAGCCAATGGGCAACCCTCTGTTCAGTTGGCACAAGGCGCGCAGGCCGCCGGCACTTCTGAGCACTGGATTTTCTAAGCGAGCCGATCATGACCAAGACCACCTGGCTGTTTTTCATTCTGACCCTCATCACCGGCGTCATGGGGCTCAGCGCCACGTCGAATGATTGGCACACCCTTTCCCTAGGCGCCTGCGCCGTATTCGCCAGCGCGTGGGTGATTGCCGCAATTGTCGGGCGTCGCTTCAAGTTCGACCCGGTTCTGCGCTGAACAACCGATTCACCCCCCGCCCTCCTCACCTCACCTGTCGCCCGACCTTATGTCGCCTGGGCGCGCAAATCGGCCATTTGCCACTAGTCTTAAAAATAAGGGCAAAAGGCCACATTGCTATAGGATGTGCGCCGCAAGACCCTCGGGCATCGAGAGCCTGCGCTGCGAATACTGCGCAGAAAAGTTTTCTAACCAGTCCGCAAATTTGATAATGAGTACTGGCATAAAGCCTGTAGTCAGTTCAATATTTGTCACAGAATTGACGCCAAGGAACCGGCAAATCTGAGGCATGATGCGGCCTCTTTGCAATTCAGGTTGAACATTTGTCCGCAAACCTTGTCCTAACACACATGTTGCGGCCAATTCCAAAAACCGCTCCCCTGAACTAACCGGTTAAATATATGCGCCCATTGAAACAGGCAATTTATTCCAGCCGTACGGCTGACAAGTTCGTCGTACGTCTGCCAGACGGAATGCGGGAACGCATTGCCGAGGTGGCTCGCAATCATCACCGCAGCATGAACTCTGAAATCATCGCGCGCATGGAGCAAAGCCTTATTCAGGAAGGCGCTCTGGGTGATGAGCTGAGCATGCGTATGGACAGCCCGGAGCTGTCACTGCACGAACGCGAGCTGCTACAGCGGTTTCGCCAACTGTCCCACCGTCAGCAAAATGCGCTTGTGTCGCTGATTGCCCATGACGTTGAGGCAGCCGCAGAAGCCGAATAACCGGCAACTGAAAGCTGAAGCCAGCCTTGCGCTGGCTTTTTTTTGCGTGTTTTTTTACTTTGGATGCAGGAGCCGGCTTGCCGGCCCCTATTGGGTTCAAAGCAGGAAGATCGTCGCCAAGCCCAGGAAGATGAAGAAGCCACCACTGTCAGTCATGGCCGTGATCATCACACTGGCGCCCATCGCCGGATCGCGCCCAAGGCGCGCAAGGGTCATGGGGATCAACACCCCCATCAAGGCCGCCAGTAGCAGGTTGAGGGTCATGGCCGCAGTCATGACCACGCCCAGGGACCAGCTGCCATACAGCAGATAGGCCACCACCCCAATAACGCCCCCCCACACCAAGCCATTGATCAGGCCCACCGCCAATTCCTTGCGCATCAGGCGCGAGGTATTACCCGTGCTCACCTGGTCCAGGGCCATCGCCCGCACGATCATGGTGATGGTCTGGTTACCCGAGTTACCACCAATACCGGCCACGATCGGCATCAGCGCCGCCAACGCCACCAGCTTCTCGATAGAGCCTTCGAACAGGCCGATCACCCGCGAGGCAATGAACGCAGTAATCAGGTTGACCGCCAGCCACGCCCAACGGTTGCTCAGGGATCGCCAGACTGACGCAAAAATATCTTCCTCTTCACGCAGACCCGCCATGTTGAGGACTTCGTTTTCGCTTTCCTCACGGATCAGGTCGACCATCTCATCGATGGTCAAACGGCCGATCAGCTTGCCGTTCTTGTCGACCACCGGGGCCGAAATCAAGTCATAACGCTCGAATGCCTGGGCGGCATCGTAGGCGTCTTCATCGGGATGAAAGCTCACCGGATCGCTGGCCATGACCTCGGCCACTTGTTTGTCCGGGTCGTTGACCAGCAGGCGCTTGATCGGCAGCACGCCCTTGAGGATGCCCTCGTAGTCGACCACAAACAGCTTGTCGGTGTGCCCAGGCAGTTCTTTGAGGCGCCGCAGGTAGCGCAAGACCACTTCCAGGCTGACATCCTCACGGATAGTCACCATCTCGAAGTCCATCAATGCGCCGACTTGCTCCTCGTCATAGGACAACGCGGAGCGCACGCGCTCACGCTGCTGACCGTCGAGGGTCTCCATCAGCTCATGGACAACATCACGGGGCAGCTCAGGGGCGAGGTCGGCCAGTTCGTCGGCGTCCATCTCCTTGGCCGCAGCCAGGAGCTCGTGATCGTCCATGTCGGCGATCAGGGTTTCACGCACCGAGTCGGATACTTCGAGGAGGATGTCGCCATCGCGATCAGCCTTGACCAACTGCCAAAGCGTCAGACGATCGTCCAGCGGCAGGGCTTCAAGGATGTAGGCGACGTCGGCAGAGTGCAGGTCATCGAGCTTGCGCTGCAATTCGACGAGATTCTGCCGATGGACCAGGTTCTCGACCCGGTCTTGATGAGGACCTTCCTGGCGATGGGTCAGATCTTCGACCACACGCTGGCGCTGCAGCAGCTCGACGACTTGAGCCAGACGATCCTGCAGGCTTTCTTGTGTTTTCTTTACTTCTACTTCGGTCATAGGCGAACTCCACTCCCAGCAGCGGGGCACGCCGGAAGGATCAATCAGTCAATTCATGATTGGTAAAACGGGGTACTGAGTAACTACTGGGTAAGTCCATGGAGGTATTCCACAAGCCCCGGCGGGGCTGACGGGCGCAATGATACACCGTGCGCCCGCTTTAAACGTTAAAAAACTGGAAAGAACAAGCGCTTGCACAACAAAGCTGAGTGTTGGCCACACGTATGAAACTGCGACGACAGCCATAGAAAAGAAAACACATGGGCGAGAGAAAAACCTGCGTGGCCGAGACTATTCCTACGCAGGCCGCCAGGAAAGTAAAAACCCCAGACGGCAAAAAGCCCGCACTAGGCGGGCTTTTTGTTTGTATGGTGCACTCGACAGGATTCGAACCTGTGACCGCTCGGTTCGTAGCCGAGTACTCTATCCAGCTGAGCTACGAGTGCAGATTGTGGTTTTATACCAGATCACAACTGGTTGGAGCCAAGTTACCTGCATTTCTGCAACTAACTCTTAAATGGTGCACTCGACAGGATTCGAACCTGTGACCGCTCGGTTCGTAGCCGAGTACTCTATCCAGCTGAGCTACGAGTGCATTTGTTGCCGCGCATTATAGGCCGTTCAATCTCTATGTAAAGCTATTTTTTCGTTTAATTTCAACAACTTAGCGAAAAAACCAGATTGCAACGTACTAAGCAAATAATGGCGGAGAACGGGGGATTCGAACCCCCGACACCCTTTTGAGGTGTACTCCCTTAGCAGGGGAGCGCCTTCGGCCACTCGGCCAGCTCTCCGCAACACGGGGCGTATATTAACCAGCTTCATCCCCGTTTGCAAACATAAAAAACGATAAAAATTAATGGCTTGGTTCGTCGTCCTTCTCTTTCTTGATCCGCAGGTAGATTTCCTCACGGTGGACGGCCACCTCTTTGGGGGCATTGACCCCAATCCGCACTTGATTGCCTTTGACGCCGAGCACGGTCACGGTGATTTCGCCATCACCAATAATCAGGCTTTCTGCGCATCGACGAGTCAGAATCAGCATACCTTTCTCCTCACGCATTTCATTTCGGGAACAACAGTCTGCAAAAAAAGGCCTTGGGCCTATAACCCATCGGCCATGGCCCTGCATGCCTAAGTATTGTCGAGCACGGGCAAAAGAACAGGCCTGGGCCATCACCCGGCAAAAAAGAAAGGCGCGGATCAACCGCGCCTTCCTGGCAACGCGTTACTCGCCCTGTCGGGCCGGCGCGTCCAGTTCGAAAGCGGTGTGCAGTGCACGCACAGCCAGCTCCAGGTACTTCTCTTCAATCACCACCGACACCTTGATCTCCGATGTGGAGATCATCTGGATATTGATGGTTTCCTTGGCCAGGGACTCGAACATGCGGCTGGCAACGCCCGCATGGGAGCGCATACCCACACCAACGATCGACACCTTGGCGATCTTGGTGTCGCCGACCACTTCACGCGCCCCGATTTCCTGGGCAGTGTTCTGCAGGATACGCTCGGCCGCATCGTACTCGTTGCGGTGCACGGTGAAGGTGAAGTCGGTGGTGTTATCGTGCGCAACGTTCTGCACGATCATGTCGACTTCAATGTTCGCCGCACTGATCGGCCCAAGGATCTTGAAGGCCACGCCCGGGGTGTCTGGCACGCCACGGATGGTCAGCTTGGCTTCATCGCGGTTAAAGGCGATGCCGGAAATGATCGGCTGTTCCATGGATTCCTCTTCATCAATAGTAATGAGGGTGCCCGGACCCTCTTTAAAGCTGTGCAATACGCGCAGCGGTACGTTGTACTTGCCGGCAAACTCCACCGCACGGATCTGCAACACCTTGGACCCGAGGCTGGCCATTTCCAGCATCTCTTCGAAGGTGATCTTGTCCAGGCGCTGGGCCACGGACACTACGCGCGGGTCAGTGGTGTAGACGCCGTCCACATCGGTGTAGATCTGGCATTCGTCAGCCTTCAGGGCTGCCGCCAGTGCCACGCCGGTGGTGTCGGAACCGCCACGGCCCAGGGTCGTGATATTGCCGTGCTCGTCAACGCCCTGGAAACCGGCGACAACCACCACGCGACCGGCCTTCAAGTCACCACGAATCTTCTGATCGTCGATCTGCAGGATGCGCGCCTTGGTATGCGCGCTGTCCGTGAGGATCCGTACCTGGGTGCCAGTGTAGGACACCGCCGGCACGCCACGCTTGTTCAGCGCCATGGCCAACAAAGCAATGGTCACCTGCTCACCGGTGGACACGATCACATCCAGCTCACGCGCCAGCGGAGCCTGATCACCACTGATTTGCTTGGCCAGGTCGATCAGGCGATTGGTCTCGCCGCTCATGGCCGACAGCACCACCACCAGGTCGTCGCCGGCATCGCGGAATTTCTTAACCTTGTCGGCGACCTGCTCGATTCGTTCGACAGAGCCGACCGAGGTGCCTCCAAATTTCTGTACGATCAAAGCCATTTCTAAGCCGCCTCAGCCCGTAAAGGGGCGCCCAATAAACAAATCTTCCAGCAGCTAAGCGAGCCCATGACTAGACCATGGACTCATTAACAGCGCCTTAAATACCCGCCTCGACAAATGGCACGGTCAGGGCCAGGGCCGCGTCCAGGGCACCAGCGTCTACACCACCGCCTTGCGCCATGTCCGGACGACCACCGCCCTTCCCGCCCACTGCCGCAGCGGCTTGTTTCATCAAATCACCAGCCTTGAGTTGGCCAGTCAGGTCCTTGGTTACACCGGCAACCAGTACGACCTTTTCCTCATGGACACTGCCGAGCAGGATCACTGCGCGGCCGAGCTTGTTCTTCAACTGATCGACCAAGGCCAACAGCGCCTTGCCGTCCTGACCGTCCAGGCGCGCGGCCAGAACCTTCACGCCCTTGATGTCCAGTGCCGAGGCTGACAGGTCGTCACCCGCTGCGCTGGCCGCCTTGGCTTGCAACTGCTCCAGCTGTTTTTCCAGCTGGCGGTTGCGCTCCAGTACGGCAGAGAGCTTGTCGATCAGGTTGTCACGGCTGCCCTTGACCAGGGTCGCCGCTTCCTTGAGTTGTTCTTCGGCCGCATTGAGGTAGGCCAGGGCCGCAGCGCCGGTCACCGCCTCGATACGCCGTACACCGGAAGCCACGCCGCCTTCGCTGATGATTTTCAGCAGGCCGATGTCACCGGTGCGCTTGGCATGGATACCGCCGCACAGTTCCACGGAGAAGCTGCCGCCCATGCTCAGCACGCGTACGTTGTCGCCGTATTTCTCGCCGAACAGCGCCATGGCGCCTTTTTTCTTGGCGGTTTCAATATCGGTCTCTTCAGTTTCTACCGCAGTGTTCTTGCGAATCTCGGCGTTGACGATGTCTTCCAATGCCTTCAATTGCTCAGGCTTGATCGCTTCAAAATGGCTGAAGTCAAAGCGCAGGCGCTGACTGTCGACCAACGACCCCTTCTGCTGGACGTGCTCGCCCAATACCTGGCGCAGCGCCGCGTGCAGCAAGTGGGTAGCCGAGTGGTTCAAGGCGGTTGCATGCCGTACATCAGCATCAACCTGAGTCTCTACCGGAGCGCCGACCGTCAGGTTACCCAGCACCAACACACCGTGATGCAGGAAAGCACCGCCGGTCTTGGTGGTGTCGCGCACGTCGAAACGACCGGATGTCGAGCGCAAGAAACCACAGTCACCGACCTGGCCGCCAGATTCGGCGTAGAACGGCGTCTGATCGAGCACCACGACCGCCTCTTCGCCTTCGCTCAAGACATCGACCGACTGGCCATCTTTATAAATAGCCACGATCTTGGCCGAGCCGACGGTGGCCTGATAACCCGTGAACTCGGTCGCCACGTCAACCTTGACCAAGGTGTTGTAATCCAGACCAAAAGAGCTCGCGGAACGCGCGCGTACACGCTGGGCTTCCATCTCACGCTCGAAACCAACCTCATCGACCGTCAGTTCACGCTCGCGGGCGATGTCGGCCGTCAGGTCCATCGGGAAGCCATAGGTGTCATACAGCTTGAACACCACATCACCGGGCACCACGGTACCTTTGAGCTCAGCCAGGTCCTGTTCCAGGATCTTCAGGCCGTGCTCCAGGGTCTTGGAGAACTGCTCTTCTTCAGCCTTGAGCACGCGCTCGATATTGGCTTGCTGCTGCTTGAGTTCCGGAAAAGCTTCGCCCATCTCGGCCACCAGCGCGGCAACGATTTTGTAGAAGAAGCTACCCGTGGCGCCCAACTTGTTACCGTGGCGGCAGGCGCGACGGATGATGCGGCGCAGCACGTAGCCACGGCCTTCGTTGGAGGGCAGCACGCCGTCGGCAATCAGAAAACCACAGGAACGGATATGGTCCGATACCACTTTGAGCGAAGACTGGTTGTCGTTGGCGCAGCCAATGGCCGCGGCCGACGCGCTCAGCAGGTTCTTGAACAGGTCGATTTCGTAGTTGGAGTGAACGTGCTGCATCACCGCGCTGATCCGCTCCAGGCCCATACCGGTATCTACCGACGGCGCAGGCAGCGGATGCAACACGCCATCGGCGGTGCGGTTGAACTGCATGAACACGTTGTTCCAGATCTCGATGTAACGGTCACCGTCTTCTTCCGGCGAGCCCGGCGGGCCACCCCAGATGTCGGCGCCATGATCGTAGAAAATCTCGGTGCACGGGCCGCACGGGCCGGTATCGCCCATGGTCCAGAAGTTGTCGGAGGCGTAAGGCGCGCCCTTGTTGTCGCCGATGCGGATCATGCGCTCGACCGGCACACCAATCTGCTGGGTCCAGATGTCGTAGGCTTCGTCGTCGGTGGCGTAGACGGTGACCCAGAGTTTTTCCTTCGGCAGCTTCAGCACGCCAGTGAGGAAGGTCCAGGCGAAGTTGATCGCGTCTTGCTTGAAATAATCGCCAAAGCTGAAGTTGCCGAGCATTTCGAAAAAGGTGTGGTGACGGGCGGTGTAGCCGACGTTCTCCAGGTCGCTGTTCTTGCCGCCGGCGCGCACGCACTTCTGGCTGCTGGTGGCGCGGGTGTAGGCGCGTTTTTCCTGGCCCAGGAAGCAGTCCTTGAACTGGTTCATCCCCGCGTTAGTGAACAGCAGGGTTGGGTCATTGCCTGGGATCAAAGAGCTGGAGGAGACACGGGTGTGACCTTGCTCTTCGAAGAAGCGAAGGAAGGCTTCACGGATTTCTGCGCTTTTCATTAGGTTCTTCCACGGAGGCTGCGGCCAAAGGCCAGTGCTAAACGTCATCAGACGGAGCGACGGCAAAGGGCCGCATTATATCGGCCCTTTGCCCGTGGTACAGCGTGTTTATACGATAGAAACAGTCAATTAGACGGCCTGCACTGTCATTTCCGGGAAAACTCGACAAATGTCGCCAGCACTTGCTCCATCTGTGCCCGGCTGACGTCCAGGTGCGTGACCATGCGCAAGCGCGGGGCGGCACTCAACGTGATCCCACGCGCTTCGGCAAAGGCCTTCAGGGCCTGGGCCTGCTCGCCGATCTGCACGTAGACCATATTGGTCTGCACCGGCTCCACGCTGTAGCCGGCCTTGCGCAGCTCATCGCCGAGCCACTGGGCATTGGCGTGGTCTTCGGCCAGGCGCGCCACCTGATGGTCCAGGGCGTACAGCCCCGCCGCCGCCAAAGAACCCGCCTGGCGCATACCGCCACCGACCATCTTGCGCAAACGACGGGCCTTGGCGATCAACACACTGGAGCCGCACAGCACCGAGCCAACCGGCGCGCCAAGGCCCTTGGACAGGCACACCGAGACCGAATCGAAATGCCCGGCAATCTCCCGCGCATCCACCCCCAGCTTGACCGCCGCGTTGTACAGGCGCGCGCCGTCCAGGTGCAGGGCCAGGCCATGTTCGCGGGTAAATGCGCGTGCAGCGGCCAGGTAGTTCATGGGCAACACTTTGCCTTGCATGGTGTTTTCCAACGCCAACAGCCGGGTGCGGGCGAAGTGGAAGTCATCCGGCTTGATCGCTTCTGCGACCTGGGCCAGGTCCAGCGAACCGTCCGCCTGGACTTCCAGGGGCTGCGGCTGGATCGAACCCAGCACCGCCGCGCCGCCGCCCTCATATTTGTAGGTGTGGGCCTGTTGCCCGACGATGTATTCCTCGCCCCGCTCGCAGTGGGCCATCAGTGCCAACAGGTTGCTCATGGTGCCGGTCGGCACGAACAGCGCGGCGGCAAAGCCCAGGCGCTTGGCCAGTTCGGCTTCCAGCAGGTTGACGCTGGGGTCTTCACCGTAGACATCATCGCCGCTCGGTGCGCTGGCCATGGCATCGCGCATGCCCGGCGTGGGTTGGGTCACGGTGTCACTACGAAGATCAATAACGGACATCAAGCGGGCCTCTGCGAGTGGAGAATGACCTGTTGTAACCGATTACTGCGGGTATCGCCCACAGATATCAACCGCCTACAAGGCTGATCGGCAAACCTGTCGATAGTCGATATTAACAAGCACCCTATGCAGTTTTTCGAAATGTATGGTAAAAACTCTCCGCCGCCAGGGTTCTGGCGGCAACGTTCTCAGGGCGGGGTGCAATTCCCCACCGGCGGTAATTGCGCGCAATGCGCATAGCCCGCGAGCGCTTGGCGCCTCGAACTGCTCACGCAGGACGGCGGCAAGGTCAGCAGACCCGGTGTGATCCCGGGGCCGACGGTCATAGTCCGGATGAAGAGAGAACGGGATTGGCGCCTAAGGGCCGTGTGCTGATTTCATGCCTGCATGACACAGCTGCTCGTACCCTTAAATCCCATTCGATTCATAACGCCCTGTTTTTTTCATAAACAGGAGTCAGAACATGCAACCCACCGCAATCGACAGCAAGAGCAAAAACCACCACGGTGAGCGCGTCGCGTTTATCCAGGCTTGCTGGCACAAAGATATTGTTGATCAGAGCCGTAAAGGCTTCCTCGCCGAAATGCTCGTCCAGGGCTACCAAGAGTCGGACATCGATTTCTTTGAAGTCGGCGGCGCCTTTGAAATGCCCCTGCACGCCAAGCTTCTGGCCAAGTCCGGCCGCTACGCCGGCATCGTCGCCGCCGCCCTGGTGGTGGACGGTGGGATCTATCGCCACGAGTTCGTCGCACAATCGGTAGTCAGCGGCCTGATGCAGGTGCAGTTGGAAACCGAAGTGCCAGTGTTCTCGGTGTCCCTGACGCCGCATCACTTCCACGCGGGCAGCGAGCACCACAACTTCTTCTTTGAGCACTTTGTGCACAAGGGCAAGGAAGCTGCGCAGACCTGCGCCGATACCCTGCACAAGATCCGCGCGATTCGCCGCAATGAGCCGCGTGCCTTAGCAGTCTAAGCAACCCTACCCAAACCAGTGTAAAAACTGGGTCTGGGTGGGAGCTGGCTTGCCTGCGATAGCATCTCCTCGAGGTAACTGACAGACCGAGCTGATGCTATCGCAGGCAAGCCAGCTCCTACAGTTGACCGCGCTGAACCCAAGGCTCAGGCCAGGCCAACATCTGTGGTCGGCACAATCAGGATGCCCGCCCGCAAGCCATTCTTGACCTTCGGGTTGGGGAAGATGATGCGCGCGCCCTCCTCCTCGATCACCCAGCGGGTCTTGGCGATGTCCTCGGCCAGCAGGTAGCCCTTCTCCAGTTCCGAAAAGTTCTCCACATCCGCCGGCAAATGCAGGGTGAAGGCGTCACTGTGCTTGATGATTTCCCGGGCCACGCTGAACAACTTCAGGCCGTCCAGGCCCTCGGCGGCCGGCTCGTTGCCTTCAATGATCTGCTTGAGGCGGGTTTCCAGGCGCGATACATCCACCCCCTGGTTCTGCCCGAATGGACGGGCCTTGCCCAGTTCCAGGGTGAACGACTCGGCGCCCAGTTGCTCGTAGGTAAACGCGGTGAAAGTGATGGAGGTCTTGTTCTGCAACAGCACCGCTTCCATGCCGGCCGCGCGCAAGCGGGCCAGTTCGGTGCGGGAGTGTTGGCGCCCTTCCTTGAAGGGGTACAGGGCAAACTGCTCGATCTTCGAACCGCGAATCGCCGTGTGCAGGTCGTAGTGCAGGCGCGAACGGCCGGGCACGCTGAAGAAGGTGCGGGCCAACTGCTCAAGCTCGGCGGCGCGCATGGCTTCGGGGCCGATGCTTTGTTCGTGGCGGCCGTTGAACAGCCGGTTGACGTCCTGCTCGAGGTAACGCTCGCCGCGACGCATGGCCTCGGGGTTGCCGAACAGGAACAGAATACGGGTACGGGGCTTGATCTCCCCGCGGGCGATGCCATGCAACAGGCGGTCGGCCAATTCGATCGGCGCGGTTTCGTTGCCATGGATGCCGGATGACAGCAGCACATCGGCGCCGTTGTCCCGTGCCTCAGGAGGCCGCACCTCGAGTGCGCCCTCACTGAGCCAGCGCATTTGCACGCCGTCGACAGTCAGTTGAATTTTTTGCGCCGGTTCACGACCGGCGAGGGTCAGTTCAAGCAGTTTGCCGAGGGCGAGCATAGAGCAGCTTCCTTAGTGGTTGCAGCCTGGGCCGTGGACGTGATCGTCGTCATCACCTTCAACGTCGGCCGGTTCCATTTCCAGTTGCAGGCTCATCAGGTTGGTGGCCAGCGGGCGCATCAGCAGGTTGGCGTACTCGGCGTCGCCTTCTTCCACGTCCACGCCGATCAGCAGTTGGCCACGGCCATCGTGCTGGATCCAGATTTCCTTGCCCTGCCACACCACGGCCAGGCGGGTGCAGGAGGTTTCCAGCTGGGTGCCGTCGGTGTCTTCAAGGATCAGCTTCAGGGTATCGGTGGTCATAAATAAGTCTCAGCCGTGTGGCTTTAATTGATCTGGAAAGGATAAACCGAGCCCAGTTTAAGGATTTGCGTCAGTTCATCCAATGCCGTGCGACATTCGAGCAGCAACTGCGGGTCAGCCAGATCGGTTTCACGCAGGCTGTCGCGGTAGTGCTTGCCGACCCATTGGGTCAACGTTTCGTACAGCGGTGCAGTCATGATAACCCCTGGATTGACCGCCGCCAGTTCAGCCTCCTTCAACGCCACGCGCAAACGCAGGCAGGCCGGGCCGCCGCCATTCTGCATGCTTTGCTTGAGGTCGAAGACTTTCACTTCGCCGACCGGCCCACCGGCACTGGTCAGGCTTTGCAGGTAGTGCCAGACACGCTCGTTGTTGCGGCACTCCTCGGGCACGATCAGCAGCATCGAACCGTCGGCGCGGCTCAGCAACTGGCTGTTGAACAGGTAGGAGCGCACGGCGTCTTCGACGCTGACCAGGGCGCGGGGTACGCAGATTGCCTGGAAATTGCCGCCGAGCTTGCCCAGCTTGGCCTGCAGTTCAGCGAGCATCTGCTCGGTATTGAGGAACGCATCCTCGTGATAGAACAACACTTCGCCGTTACCCACTGCGATCACGTCGTTGTGGAACACCCCGGCATCGATCACGGCCGGGTTCTGCTGGCCGTAGACCACACCGTCATCCTGCAGGCCATGCAAACGCGCAACCGCCTGGGACGCTTCGAGGGTCTGGCGCGCCGGGTACTTTTGCGGCGCCGGGTAGCGGGTGTCGAACGCACTGCGGCCGAACACGAAAAACTCCACGCCCGCCTCGCCATATTCGCGGCAGAAGCGGGTGTGGTTGGCGGCGCCTTCGTCACCGAACTGCGCCACGGCCGGCAACGCGGCGTGGTGGGCGAAGTGCTGCTGATCGGCAAACATCGCCCCCAGCACGCGGCTGGTGGTCGGGTGTTCGATGCTGCGGTGGTATTTGCAGTTGAGGTTGGCGGCGGTGAAATGCACGCGGCCGTCAAACGTGTCGGCGCTCGGGCTGACTGTGGCGGCGTTGGCCACCCACATGCTCGAGGCCGAACAACTGGCCACCAGCAACGGCATGGCGTGCTTGGCCGCCTGCTGGATCACCTGGGCGTCTGTGCCGGCAAAGCCAAGGCTGCGCAGCGCGGCGACATCCGGACGTTCCTGGGGAGCAAGCACACCTTGCACAAAGCCCATGTCCATCAGGGCTTTCATTTTCGCCAGGCCCTGCAACGCCGCTTCCCTGGGGTTGGAAGATTGCTGGCTGTTGCTCTGGGACGCGACGTTGCCGTAGGACAAACCGCCGTAGTTATGGGTCGGCCCCACGAGACCGTCAAAATTGACTTCACAGGATTTCATCGGCGAGGCTCCACGAACATCTGTTTTTATAGGCATCAAAGGTCTTCAACACACCACAAACCTGTCTTTGCAAACCCGATCAACTGCAGGTGCTGGCTTGTGTAGGAGCTGGCTTGCCTGCGATGGCATCCCCTCGGTCTGGCTGAAAGACCGAGGTGCCCGCATCGCAGGCAAGCCAGCTCCCACACAAGCCCGCTCCCACATTTAGTTCAGCGTTACACCCGGCGTCAGCGCGGCTGGCAAGACCAGGCTCGGTGTCTCCAGGGATGCCACCGGGTACGCGCAGTAATCTGCCGCGTAATAGGCACTGGCGCGATGATTGCCCGACGCCCCTACCCCACCAAATGGCGCGGTGCTCGCCGCGCCGGTCAGCTGTTTGTTCCAGTTGACGATACCCGCACGGCTTTGCAGCCAGAACTGCTGGTAGCGCGCCTCGGAGTCCGACAGCAACCCTGCGGCCAAACCGTATTGAGTGTTGTTGGCTTCACTGATCGCCGCTTCGAAATCCGTGTAGCGAACCACTTGCAGCAACGGGCCGAACAGCTCTTCGTCCTCGCGCTCGGTCACGGCGGTCACGTCGATGATGCCAGGTGTCAGCAAGGCTGCCTGCGCCTGGGGCTGGGTCATTTCCAGCAGCGCCACGGCGCCGTTGGCCAGCATCAGTTCCTGGGCTTCCATCAAGGCCTTGGCCGCGCCCAGGGAAATCACCGAGCCCATGAATGGCGGAGGTTGCTGGTCAAAGGCCCCCACGGCAATGGTCGCACTGACGGCAACCAGGCGCGCCAGCAGTGCGTCGCCCCAGGCGCCTTCCGGCACCAGCAGGCGCCGGGCACAGGTGCAGCGCTGGCCGGCAGAAATAAAGGCCGACTGGATGATGGTGTAGACCGCTGCATCCACATCGGCCACCTGGTCCACCACCAGCGGGTTGTTGCCGCCCATTTCCAGCGCGAGGATCTTGTCCGGGCGCCCGGCGAACTGCTGGTGCAGGTGATTGCCGGTGCGGCTGGAACCGGTGAAGAACAGGCCGTCGATACCTGGATTGGCGGCCAGGGCGATCCCGGTCTCCCGCGCGCCTTGCAGCAGGTTCAACACGCCCGCCGGCAGGCCGGCTTCGATCCAGCACTGTACCGTCAGCTCGGCCACTTTAGGGGTCAGCTCGCTCGGCTTGAACAACACGGTATTGCCCGCGAGCAAGGCCGGGACGATATGCCCGTTGGGCAAGTGGCCGGGGAAGTTGTAAGGACCGAACACTGCGACCACGCCGTGAGGCTTGTGGCGCAACACCGCCGTGGCGTCGCCCAGGGGGCCGCTCTTCTCGCCGGTACGTTCGCGGTAGCTCTGCACCGAGATCGCGATTTTATTGGCCATGCTGGTAACTTCGGTGGCCGACTCCCACAGCGGCTTGCCGGTTTCTTCGCCAATGCAGCGGGCGATTTCATCGGCGCGGCTCTTCAAGGTGGCGGCAAAGGTTTCCAGCACGCTGATGCGCTCTTCCAGGGGGCGCTTGGCCCAGGCCGGGAATGCCTGGCGCGCAGCCTGCACGGCGGACTCGACCTGCTCGACACTGGCGCCATTGCCGGCCCAGATCACCTGCTGGGTCACCGGGTTCAGCGACTCAAAGCGTTCACCCTGGCCAGCCAGCCAGCTCCCTGCGATATACAACGAATTCATTATTTCGACTCCCGGGCAGCAGACAACGGTACGGCACGCACTTGATCACCGGCCACCAGTTGCAGGCGCTTGGCGGTCAGCGGATCGACCACCAGAGTGCCCGCAGCCAGGCGCGCCGGTGCGGCGGTGATGCGGCACTCTTCACGTTTACGGTTATGCATCAGGAACGGCGTGGCGTCGTCCCCCGGCGTGCCGATGGCCAGCACCAGCGCCTGGCTGTCACGCACCGCGCGGATCTTGCTGGTCTCACACTCCACTGCAGGGCCCGCGTCGAAGATATCGACGTAGCCCTGGTAGCTGAAGCCTTCGCTCTTGAGCATGCTCAAGGCCGGCTCGGTGTCGGGATGGACCTTGCCGATCACGTTGCGCGCGTCCTCGGACAAAAAGCAGGTGTACAGCGGGAACTTGGGCATCAGTTCGGCAATAAACGCCTTGTTGCCCACGCCGGTGAGGTAGTCGGCCTGGCTGAACTCCATCTTGAAGAAGTGCCGGCCCAGGCTTTCCCAAAACGGCGAACGCCCGGCGTCGTTGGACACCCCGCGCATCTCGGCAATGATCTTGTTGCCAAACAGCTGCGGGAATTCAGCAATGAACAGCATCCGTGCCTTGGCCAGCATGCGGCCGTTGAGGCCGTTGCGGTAATCGGCATGCAGGAACAACGAGCACAGCTCGGAGTTGCCCGTCAGGTCGTTGGCCAGGAACAGCGTAGGAATCTCGCGATAGATGTTCAGTTCCTGGGAGGCGCTGACCGTCAGGCCGACCCGGAAGTTGTACCACGGCTCACGCAGGCCGACGGCGCCAGCGATGGCGGAAATCCCCACCACCCGGCCTTCGTCGTTTTCCAGCACGAACAGGTAGTCGGCATCACCACGCCCGGCTTCGCCGCGAAAGGTCTTTTCAGCCCAGCCAACCCGGTGGGTCAGGCGCTCTTCATTGGCCGGCAAAGTGGTAAGGCCGGTGCCGGTGCTGCGCGCCAGATCAATCAGGGCCGGTAAATCGCTGCTGCGTACGGGACGAACGATCATGCTATCTCCTCAGACGGGCCGCTTTGCAGCCACCCGCGAAACTCTGCTTTTTAAACCGCTACCAGGCGCACGCTGGCGCCTTCGCCGACGCCCAGGGCTTCGGCCGCTTCCAGGTCCAGGGTCACCGGCTTGCCCGGCGCGTAGTCCAGTTCCAGCATCACTGCGCGGTAATCCTGCAACTGCGCGTTGCTCACCAGGTACTGGCGGCCGACGCCCTTGACCATCTCGCCGATCTTCACCGGCACCACGCGGCTCTGGGCGATCGAACGGATGCCCGAGACCCGCGCATGCAGGGTCGGGCCACCGTCGAAGATGTCGATGTAATGATCGGTTTCAAAACCTTCGCGCATCAGGATGTCGAAGGTGATCTGCGCACGCGGGTGCACCTGGCCCATGGCTTCCTGGGCTTCGTCGGGCAACAGCGGCACGTAGATCGGGTAGTGGGGCATCAGCTCGGCGAGGAAGGTGCGGCTCTTCAACCCGCACAGGCGCTCGGCGGCGGCGTAGTTGAGGTCGAAGAAGTTGCGGCCGATGGCATCCCAGAACGGCGAATCACCGTTCTCGTCGCTGTAGCCGACAATCTCGGTCACCACCGAGTCGGCAAAGCGCTCGGGGTGGCTTGCGACAAACAGCAGGCGGCCACGGGAGTTGAGCTCCGACCAGGCCGAACCCACCAGTTCCGGCACCACGTAGAAGCTGGTCAGCAAGCTGTTGCCGGTCAGGTCGTGGCACTGGGACAGGACGTGAATCTTGTTGTGGATCTTCAGTTCGCGGGACGCGTGGACGAAGGTCTCGTTGCGAAAGCTGTAGAACGGCTCGGAATAACCGGCCGAGGCAACGATGGCCGAACAGCCCACCAGCTTGCCGGCGACGGTGTCTTCGAGGACAAAGAAATAGCTTTCTTCACCGTTGAAACTCACTTCGGCGGCGAAGGACGCTTCGCTGGCGGCGATTTTGTCGCTCAGGCGTTCAACGTCATCCGGCAGGGAGGTGACACCAATCGGGCTGTCCGCAGCCAGACGCTGTACCTCGCCCAGATCAGCCATTTGCGCGGGGCGCATCACCAGCATGGTGTCACTCCTTAACTCGAAAACTTCATAAAAAAATGCCGGACACTGAACCTGGAATCACCCAGGTTCCAATGTGGGAGCGGGCTTGCCCACGATTGCGGTGGGCCAGTCACAACAACGTCGACTGACAGATCGCTATCGCGGGCAAGCCCGCTCGCACATTTGATCCGGTTCGTTAGATAAATGTGTATCTATCAAGCTTGCGTCAGCGTTTTTACAGCACGTTCAAAGCGGTCCAGACCTTCATTGATGTCCGCCTCTTCCACCACCAGGCTTGGCGCAAAACGCACCACGTCCGGGCCGGCCTGCAGGATCATCAGGTTTTCTTTCTCGGCCGCGTTGAACACGTCCTTGGCCTTGCCCTTGAACGCGTCGCTCAATACGCAACCGAGCAGCAGGCCCATGCCACGTACTTGGGTGAAGATCCCGTATTGCTGGCCGATCTGCTCCAGGCGGGCCTTGAACAGCTCGTGCTTGGCATTGACGCCGGCCAGCACCTGGGGGGTGTTGATCACGTCGATCACCGCTTCGGCCACCGCGCATGCCAGCGGGTTGCCGCCGTAGGTGGTGCCGTGGGTGCCGACCACCAGGTGCTTGGCCAGGTCTTCGCGCGTCAGCATCGCGGCAATCGGGAAGCCGCCGCCCAGGCTCTTGGCGCTGGTGAGGATGTCGGGCACCACGCCGTAGTGCTGGTAGGCAAACAGATGGCCACTGCGGCCCATGCCAGTCTGCACTTCGTCGAACACCAGCAGCGCGTTGTTGGCGTCACACAGGTCGCGGGCACCTTGCAGGTACGCAAGCTCAGCCGGCAACACGCCGCCTTCGCCCTGGATCGGTTCCAGCACCACGGCGCAGGTCTTGTCCGACACCGCGGCTTTCAGCGCGTCCAGGTCGTTATAAGGAACGTGGGTGATGCCGGTGATTTTAGGACCGAAACCATCGGAGTACTTCGACTGGCCACCGACGTTGACCGTAAACAGAGTGCGGCCGTGGAAGCTGTTCAGGGCGGCGATGATCTCGTATTTCTCGCTGCCGAAACGGTCGAACGCCACGCGACGGGCCAGCTTGAAGGCGGCCTCGTTGGCTTCGGCGCCCGAGTTGCAGAAGAACACACGCTCGGCAAAGGTGGCGTCGATCAGCTTATGGGCCAGGCGCAGGGCCGGCTCGTTGGTGAAGACGTTGGAGACGTGCCACAGCTTGTTGGCCTGGGCGGTCAATGCGCCGACCAGCGCCGGGTGGGCATGGCCCAGCACGTTCACTGCGATGCCGCCGGCAAAATCGATCAGCTCGCGACCCGACTGGTCCCACACGCGGGAACCTTCGCCACGCACAGGGATAAAGGCGGCAGGGGCATAGTTGGGCACCATGACCTGGTCGAAATCGGCACGTTGCACCGGGGCTTGCTCAACGGACATCGGAGTCTCCTGAAGAGGAACGCCTGCCTGGAACTGGCGGGCGATGCAGGGATTGTAAGGACAGTTTTCAGCGCGGCCTTGCCGCCAAGCGACAACTTCTTATAGCGCCAACCCCCGTTTTACGCGGGTTTACGCCAATGCGACAAATAGCTTCGCAATGGCGCAGTTTAAACAGAAGACAGGCGGTTGCGGCAGTGCCGTGGGAATTTTGCTCAGCTGCATCCGCAGGGCAAGGCCCTGCTCAGCCGCGCTCGGATGGCACCGACGACAACTCGAACGGGCTGCTGCTGCGCCGCTGGTTGCGATCTTCACGGGGGGTGGCGCCGAAGAAGTTGCGGTAGGCGCTGGAAAAGTGCGGCCCCGAGGAGAAGCCGCAGGACAGGCCGATCTGGATGATCGATTTGCTGGTTTGCATCAGCATCTGGCGCGCCTTGTTCAGGCGCAGCTCCAGGTAGTACTGGCTGGGAACGCGGTTGAGGTACTGCTTGAAGATGCGCTCCAGTTGTCGTCGCGACACGCACACATGCTGGGCGATTTCGTCGGTGGTCAGCGGCTCTTCGATATTGGCTTCCATCAGCAACACTGCCTGGGTCAGCTTCGGATGGCTGGACCCCAGGCGGTTCTGCAATGGAATGCGCTGGCGTTCGCCACCTTCGCGGATGCGCTCTACCACCAATTCTTCGGAGACCGCACCGGCCAGTTCGGCACCGTGATCACGGGCCAACACCGCCAGCAGCAGGTCGAGCACCGACATGCCACCGCAGGCGGTCAGGCGATCACGGTCCCAGTCGAACAAATGGCTGGTGGCGATGACCTTGGGGAAACGCTCGGCAAAGTCATCCTGCCAGCGCCAGTGCACGGCGGCGCGATAGCCGTCGAGCAAACCCAGTTGCGCCAACGGATACACGCCCGCCGACAAGCCGCCGATCACGCAGCCGGCACGCACCAGTTGCTTGAGTGCGGTGCCCAACTGGGACGCGATCACGGTGGGCGGCTCGTCGGCCAGCAGGAACAGCTTCTGGAAGCCTTCCAGCTTACCGGCCCAGGGTTCGCCGGGCAGCTTCCAGTCACCCTCGACCGGCGGCTCGGCCTGCAGGAATGACACCTCGTAGACCACGTCTGGATGCACCCGCTGGGCCACACGCAAGGCCTCCTCAGCCAGCGCAAGCGTCAGGGCTTTAGTGCTGGGCCAAATCAGGAAACCAATGCGATGGGCTGTCATGGAGGGCTATCCGAAACGAAAACGGTAATGAAGACAAGGGCCAATGCTAGCCCGTAAACCAACACAAATCTCAAAACAAACAGAGATCTAATGTGGGAGCTGGCTTGCCGGCGATAGCGGTGGGACTGGCTTACCGCTATCGCCGGCAAGCCAGCTCCTACAAGGAATCGAGGCCAACCTCAAGGCTGCGAAGCATGCACTATTTCAGTGCATAAACGCAGCCTTGTTTACTTCAAGCTACCGGACAAGAACTGCTGCAACCGCTCGGACTGCGGGTTGACCAGCACTTCACGCGGGTTGCCGCGCTCTTCGACAATGCCTTTGTGCAGGAACACCAACTGGTTGGACACTTCACGGGCAAAGCCCATTTCGTGGGTCACTACCACCATCGTCCGGCCTTCCAGGGCCAGGTCCTGCATGACCTTCAACACTTCGCCGACCAGCTCCGGGTCCAGCGCCGAGGTCGGCTCGTCAAACAGCATCACCTCAGGCTCCATCGCCAGCGCCCGGGCAATCGCCACGCGCTGCTGCTCGCCACCGGACATATGGCCGGGGAAGGCATCCTTGCGATGAGCCACGCCGACTTTGGCCAGGTAGTGCTCGGCCTTTTCACGGGCGTCTTTTTTCGACATGCCCAGCACATGCACCGGGGCTTCCATGACGTTTTCCAGCGCGGTCATGTGCGACCACAGGTTGAAATGCTGGAACACCATCGACAGACGCGAACGCATACGCTGCAACTGCTTGGGGTCGGCGGCTTTCATCGCGCCGTCTTTGTTGGCCACCAGCTTCAGCTCTTCGTTATTGAGCAGGATCTTGCCGGCGTGAGGCTGCTCCAGCAGGTTGATGCAGCGCAAAAAGGTGCTTTTGCCCGAGCCACTGGAACCGATGATGCTGATCACATCACCGGCCGCGGCGGCCAGGGACACGCCTTTGAGCACTTCATGACTGCCATAGCGTTTATGCAGGTCTTGGACTTCAAGTTTGTACATGCGGTCGGTTCTCACAAAAACAGTTGGTCAGTCGTTGAGCAAGCGCCCGTGACGCAGCGCTTCGCGCCCCGCCACCTTGGCCAGCCAGAAACCCGCTTGGGCATAACGCAGCCGTTCAACGGCAAACAACACCCCTGACGTGCCCGCGCAAACAATGCTGACGCGGTCGGCCAAAGGATCAATCACTTCAAAAATCGGCTCGCCGGTTTCCACCCAGTCACCGGCTTTACGCAAGTAACTGATCACCCCGGCGTGGGGCGCGAACAGCAATTCAGTGCCTTCGAAGGGCACGCCTTCGCACGGCTCGTGTTGCGGCGCCGGCCACTCTCCCTTGATCAGGCCCTGTTCGGCGAGGAACGCGAGGATACCTTCGGCGTGGAAGATCGCCTCATCCCGACCGGTATCGGCCTGACCGCCCAGCTCCAGGGTCGTCGCCAGGCATGCCAGGGGGATCTGCGCCTCGGGGAACGCCCGTGACAAACGCAGCCACGGCAACGAGCAGGCCTCATCGAACGAGCTGCCGCCGGAATCTTCCGCCAACAGGCCGACCGTCACATTCAAATGCGCCGACAACGAACGCCACTGCGGCCAGTGCTGGGGCAGCGCGTACATGTGCAGCGCGGCTTCAGCGTCGCAGTGCAGGTCGAGGACCACATCGGCAGTACAGGCATGGCTCAGCAAAACCCGCTGCATACCTTGCAACTGGCTGCTCGGCTCGGGCAGTGCATTGAGCGCATCGCTCATTGCCTGGCGGATCATGCGCACATTGGCGTGGGGATCATCCCCCAGCCTGCCGCCCAGCAAGGCAGCAACCGGCTCGCTCAACTCGACGAAATCACGGTTGAAGTTCTTCCCGGTGCCGACCTCGAAACGCCCCTGGTGGCTGCCTTGCAGCAGTTGACCCAGGCCCATCGGGTTGGCCACCGGCACCAGCTCGATCACACCGTTGAGGGCGCCCTGCGCTTCGAGTTCGGCCAGGCGCTTTTTCAGCTCCCAGGCCGCGCGCATCCCCGGCAACTCATCGGCGTGCAGGCTGGCCTGGATATACGCCTTGCGCTCGCCATGGCCGAAACGGAACACCGTCAACTGGCGCTCGCAACCCAGGTGCCCCCAGGGCAGTACGTGCTCGATGCGTTCCATATCAGTGCTTCCGGGGAGCCAGGTAGCTCAACCAGCGGCGCTCGGCCAGCTTGAACAGGCGCACCAGGATGAACGTCAGGCACAGATAGAACAGGCCAGCGGTGATGTAGGCTTCGAACGGCAGGTAGTACTGGGCGTTCACCGTGCGCGCGGCACCGGTGATGTCGATCAGGGTGACGATGGAGGCCAGGCTGGTGGTCTGCAACATCATGATCACTTCGTTGCTGTACTGCGGCAGCGCCCGGCGCAGGGCCGAGGGCAGCAGGATGCGGCGGTAGAGCTTGTAGCGCGACATGCCCATGGCCTTGGCCGCTTCGATCTCGCCATGGGGCGTGGCCTTGAGGCTACCGGCGATGATCTCGGCGGTGTAGGCGCTGGTATTGATGGCAAAGGCCAGGCACGCACAGAAGGTCGCGCTGGACAGCCACGGCCAGAGGAAACTCTCGCGCACCGCTTCGAACTGGGCCAGGCCGTAGTAGATCAAAAACAGCTGCACCAGCATCGGCGTACCGCGGATCACATAGGTGTAGAGCCAGGCCGAGCCATTGACCAGCGGTTGTTTGGACACTCGCATCAGGCCCAGGGGCACGGCGGCAAGCAGGCCGAAGAACAGCGAAATCAACAGCAATTTCAGGGTGGTCAGCAAGCCGCCAAGGTACAGCGGCATGGCCTCCCAGATGACGTTGTAGTCGAAGATCATAGATCAGCCGCCTTTACGCCTACCGAGTAGCGCTTCTCAAGATAACGCAGGGCCAGCAACGAGACGCTGGTGATCACCAGGTACATCGCCGCCACCGCGAGGAAGAAGGTAAAAGGTTCGCGGGTGGCATCTGCCGCCTGCTTGGCCTTGAACATCATGTCTTGCAGGCCCACCACCGAAATCAGCGCGGTGGCCTTGGTCAGTACCAGCCAGTTGTTGGTAAAGCCGGGGATTGCCAGCCGGATCATCTGCGGCACCATCACCCGGAAAAACACCTGGAACGGGCTCATGCCATAGGCCATGCCCGCTTCGGCCTGGCCCTTGGGGATGGCCATGAACGCACCGCGGAAAGTTTCCGACAGGTAGGCGCCAAAGATGAAACCCAGGGTACCGATACCGGCGGCCAAGGGGTTCAAGTCAATATAGTCGTCGTAGCCCAGTAGCGGCGCGACGCGGTTGAGCAGGTCCTGGCCGCCGTAGAAAATCAGCAGGATCAGCACCAGGTCGGGGATCCCGCGGATCACCGTGGAGTACAGGTCACCCAGCCAAGCCAGCCAGCGTACCGGCGACAGGCGCAATGCGACCCCAATCAGACCCAGAACAATGGCCAAGGCCATGGACGACAAGGCGAGCTGAAGCGTCAACCATGCGCCATCGAGGATAACGGCCCCGTAGCCTTTCAACATGATTCAGGTCCTCGAAAAGGCGGATGAAAAAATGGCGCAAACTTCAGAGACCCTGGTGCTTGCGCCATTCTGGACAGACAACTGCGAAGGTTTACTTGGCGTCAGCGCCGTAAATATCGAAGTTGAAATACTTTTTCTCGATTTCTTTGTACTTGCCATTGGCGCGGATCGCGGCGATGGCTGCGTTGATGCGGTCCAGGTTGGCCTTGTCGCCTTTACGTACCGCGATACCAATGCCATCGCCGAAGTATTTGGCGTCGGTGAACGCAGGGCCTACGAACGCGTAGCCTTTGCCTGAGTCGGTCTTCAGGAAACCGTCTTCAAGCAGGGTCGCATCAGCCACGGTGCCATCAAGGCGACCGGCCGCCACGTCCAGGTAGATCTCGTTCTGGGTGCTGTAGGGAACGATGGTCGCACCTTTAGGCGCCAGGACTTCCTTGGCGAAACGGTCATGGATCGAACCGCGCTGTACGCCGATCTTCTTGTCCTTGAGCTCAACCAGGCTGTCGCTGACGGTAACGCTGTCCTTCATCACCAGGCGTGCCGGGGTCAGGTAGTAGCGGTTGGTGAAATCCACGGACTTCTTGCGGTCGTCTGTGATGGACATGGACGACAGGATTGCGTCGATCTTGCGCACTTTGAGCGCCGGGATCAGGCCATCGAATTCTTGCTCGACCCAGGTGCACTTGACCTTCATCTCTTCGCACAGGGCGTTGCCGATGTCGTAGTCAAAACCGACGATGCTGCCGTCCGGCGCCTTCGAGGCAAACGGAGGGTAGGCTGCTTCGATACCAATTTTCAGCGGTTTCTCTTCAGCGAAGGCCTGCATGGACAGCACGGACAGCGCCAGGGCGCCCAACAGCACGAGTTTCTTCATCTTGGGACTCCATCGGTATAGGACAAAAACAGCAGTATGAGCCATGGCCCACGATGCGACTGAGTGAAACCGAATAGCGGTGCTGCGTCCTACACCAGTTCAACACGGCGACGACGAGCGAGTGATCGGCATTCTAACGACAGGCCGGAAGCCGATATTTCCTCAATGCGACAACAATTTACAGAAGCACCGAGAAAGCGACTCCAACCCATTGACAACCCCTGATTTTTATGCAGAGGCAAAAGATATTAAACCTATTAACGCTGCAAATTGCGGGCCTATTATTCGCAAACCCTTCTATTCCGGCAAGTGTAGCGTTTGATCTAATTTTTCAGGGTGTCTAAAACGGGCGTTTTCGGGGCGCGGATGTAGCACTTTGCCTCATGTTTGGGCGCAAGGTTACACATTTGCACCACTGGGTAACATTCAGAAACGTCCTACTAGATAAACCGATATTTATTGGCTTGGTGCTGAGGACGATCTGTCATCCCCCACCATCCAATGTAGAAGCCGGCTTGCCAGCGATAGCGGCGGGCCTGTATCAAATGGGCTGACTGACCCACCGTTATCGCCGGCAAGCCGGCTCCTACATTGATGGTATTTCATAGTGAGGCCCCACAAAAAAGCCCCATCCGGCCTACACCGGATGGGGCTTGGTCCCATAAACCCGCTTACGCGACGTTCATGGTCTTGTGGGTATCGATCAGATGCTGCACCACACTTGGATCAGCCAGGGTGGAGATATCCCCCAGCCCGTCATACTCGGCCGTGGCAATTTTGCGCAGGATACGGCGCATGATTTTCCCCGACCGGGTCTTAGGCAAGCCTGGTGCCCACTGGATCACGTCCGGCGATGCAATCGGGCCGATCTCCTTGCGCACCCAGTTCTTCAGTTCCAGACGCAGCGCTTCGGTCGGCTCCTCGCCGTTTTTCAAGGTGACATACACATAGATGCCCTGGCCCTTGATGTCGTGAGGCACGCCGACCACGGCCGCCTCGGTGACTTTGGGGTGGGCGACCATGGCGCTTTCGATCTCGGCGGTGCCCATGCGGTGCCCGGAAACGTTGAGCACGTCATCCACGCGACCGGTGATCCACCAGTAGCCGTCTTCATCGCGACGCGCGCCGTCGCCGGTGAAGTACATGCCACGGAAGGTCTTGAAGTAAGTGTCGACAAAACGGTCATGGTCGCCGTACAGGGTACGCGCCTGGCCCGGCCACGAATCGAGGATCACCAGGTTGCCTTCGGCAGCGCCCTCGATGATGTTGCCCAGGTTGTCCACCAACGCTGGCACCACGCCAAAGAACGGACGTGCCGCCGACCCCGGCTTGAGCGCGTGAGCGCCCGGCAACGGGCTCATCAGGGTCGCGCCAGTTTCGGTCTGCCACCAGGTGTCGACAATCGGGCAACGGGATTGGCCGACATTCTTGTAGTACCAGTCCCACGCTTCCGGGTTAATCGGCTCACCCACCGAACCCAACAGGCGCAAGCTGCTGCCATCGATACCTTCGCAGGCGGCGGTGCCGGAAGCCATCATCGCGCGGATCGCGGTCGGCGCGGTGTAGAGGATATTGACCTTGTGCTTGTCGACGATTTTCCCGACCCGCGTGATATCCGGGTAGTTCGGCACGCCTTCGAACAGCAGCGTGGTCGCGCCATTGGCCAGCGGACCATAGACGATGTAGGTGTGGCCAGTGACCCAGCCGACGTCGGCGGTGCACCAGTAGACTTCGCCCGGGCGGTAGTCGAACACGCGCTCGTGGGTCAGGGCGGCGTACAACAGGTAGCCGCCGGTGGTGTGCTGCACGCCCTTGGGCTTGCCGGTGGAACCGGAGGTGTAAAGGATGAACAGCGCTTCTTCGGCGCCCATCTCTTTTGGCGCGCAGACCGTGCCCGCCACTTTCATCAGGTCTTCGTACCAGATGTCGCGATGCTGGTTCCACTTGATCTGGCCATTGGTGCGCTTGCACACGATGACTTTCTGGATGCTGCTGGTTTCCGGGTTGGTCAGCGCGTCGTCGACGTTGGCCTTGAGCGGTACCTTCTTGCCGGCACGAATGCCTTCGTCGGCGGTGATCACCACCTTGGATTTGCAGTCGATGATGCGACCGGCCAAAGCTTCAGGGGAGAAACCGCCGAACACCACCGAGTGGATCGCGCCGATGCGGGTACAGGCCAGCATGGCGACCACAGCTTCAGGGATCATCGGCATATAGATGGTCACCACGTCGCCACGGTGCACATCCTGGCCGCGCAGGGCGTTGGCGAACTTGCAGACTTGTTCGTGCAGCTCGCGGTAGGTGATGGTGCGGCTTTCGGAAGGATCGTCGCCCTCCCAGATGATCGCCGCCTGGTCGCCGCGCTCGGCGAGGTGACGGTCCAGGCAGTTGTAGGAGACGTTGAGGGTGCCGTCAGCAAACCACTTGATATCGACATGGTGGTCGTCAAACGAGGTCTGCTTGACCGTGGTGAAAGGCTTGATCCAGTCAAGACGCTTGGCTTGCTCGCGCCAGAAGCCGTCGGGGTTGACCACCGACTGCTGGTACATGGCCTTGTAGGTCGCCTCGTCAGTCAGCGTGTTGGCTGCTACTTCGGGGCGAACGGGGTACAGGGAAGCCGCACTCATCTTTCTTACCTCGGTGACTATAGTTGTTGTTGTATGGCCCTGTTGTAGCCGGGGCAGGCCTATAGAACCATTCGACGATGGTAGTAACAAGCCCCTACAAATTGCCCTGATATGTGCGTGCGCCGCTCTGGTCCGGGGCCTGTAGCGCGTTTTGCGCTACCGGAAAAAACCTCTGTCGTGGATTGTTACGAAAACCACCAAAAGTGTTTATCAAAAGTACGGGTATATGAATGCAACCCAGGCGCCTAAAATCAACCTCGCCAACAAGGCACTGTGATTAACCAAGTTGCAGCCCCCACGAAGGCACGTTAATCCGAACTCTCTACTTAAGTTATACACGTGGCCTCACAAGGGCCCCGTGACCCCCTTCGACTGTAAAAAGGTAAATTGGAAATGAAAGCTTTATTAGTTATGGCCCTTGCCAGCTTGTGCGCCACCGCCGCCCTGGCCGACGAGATCCCGACTGACGTAGCCAGCCAGCACACCGCTATTGTTGAGGAATACACCTACGCCACTGATCTGGATATTGCCAAGGTGGTGTCCATGAGTTCCATTCCGAATGTCTGCGAAGTTGTTCCAGCACGCATGGAATATGAAGATCACCAAGGCCAGCTTCATATCCTTAATTACAAAGTCATGGGTAACGGTTGCTCTAACGGTTAATAACTTAGTTAGTTAGAACCTAACCTGGCAATGTTCGCCGCAAGGAATCGTTCTTGCGGCAAAGAGACTTGTTCACGGCACCTTCCCCTTCTCGCTTGAACCGAATGCTACGATTGTGGCGTTACTACTCCCTCTGCACAGCAGGATGGGTTCATGAGAGCCAGTTTCGAGAAAATCCCCACCGAGGCCAACACCTCCTGGACCCTGCTCAACAGGCGCCTGCCACAGGCGATCCCGTTTGAGTGGCATCACCACCCTGAGTACGAGCTGACCCTCACCCTCAACAGTCGTGGCCACCGTTACATCAGCAACGATGTGGCACGCTACGATGATGGCGACCTGGTGCTGGTGGGCCCGAATGTTCCCCATAGCTGGTCGTCGGCCGAGACTATCGACCCGACCCAACCGCACATCGCCCTGGTCATCTGGTTTTCTGAAGCCTGGGCCGATTCGCTGGTCAAATTGTTTCCGGAAATGGCCTCGACCCGCGCCCTGCTGGCGGCCGCGCGGCATGCACTGAGTTTCAGCGACGCCACCTCGCGCGCCCTGCGCCCGGTGATCGAGGCGATGGTCGAGCAAGACGCCTCCCAGCGCCTGATTTCCCTGCTGACGGTACTCAATACCCTGTCACGGGATGTCGCGGCGCAGCGCATCGCTGTGCAACAAACCCCTCACATCATTGAAGATGCGCGCATCCGCCGGGTCCTGGACTACCTGCACGGCCACTATGCGCAACCCCTGAGCATCCCTGAGCTGGCACAAATGGCCTGCGTCAGCGTTTCCGCCTTCCACCGCATGTTCCGCAAACACACACGCTGCACAGCATTGGACTACATCGTGCGGCTGCGCATCGGACACGCATGCGCCCTGTTGATGCAAGGCAACTTGGCCGTCAGCACCATCGCCGAACAGGTCGGGTACGCGTCCCAGGCCCTGTTCAACCGACAGTTCAAGGCGCAAAAGGGCATGACGCCTTCGGACTTCCGTGGTCAGCATGGGCATCACTTCCAGCCAGGCACGGCTAAGCCGATTCTTCTGTAGGCGCCTGATCAAACGCCACAATCGTATTGCTCAACGCGCCAAATGAGGCTGCCGTCCAGGCCTTCCGGAGTGATTCCATACCTGCATGAATAATAAAAATGCAGGCCACCCCATGAACAATTCCCCATCCTTCGCAAGTGCCGAGCTACCTGACGACTACAAACGCAGCATCGTCGCCATGAAAAAGGCACTGCGCGCACAGATCGGCAACGTGCCCGCGCTGTTTGCCGAAGTCAGCGCCTTTATCGCCACGGAAATCGCCGCGATCAAGGCCCAGCAAGCCCTGACCGGCTCGGCCTGGCCCGAACTGGACTTTGCCACCCTCGCCAACGGCCAGGTCACAGAACAACAACGCGCGCTGATCAAGCGCCGAGGCTGCCTGGTGATCCGCAACCACTTTCCCAGGCAGCAGGTGCTGGAGTGGGACAAGAGCCTGCTGGACTACCTGGACCACAACCAGTTCGACGCGGTTTACCGGGGCCCTGCCGACAACTTCTTCGGCAACCTGGAAGCCTCGCGCCCGGAAATCTTCCCGATCTACTGGTCCAAGGCCCAGATGCAACTGCGCCAGCATGAGCGCATGGGCTGCGCCCAATCGTTCTTGAACCGCCTGTGGACCATCGACTCCCACGGCCAGCAGTGGTTCGACCCCGACACCAACGCCCTGTACCCGGACCGCGTACGGCGGCGCCCGCCCGGCACCACGTCCAAAGGCCTCGGCCCGCACACCGACTCCGGGGCGCTGGAGCGCTGGCTGCACCCGGCCTACCTGAAGGTGTTCGAGAAGATTTACTGCAATGACTTCAAATCCTACGACCCGTGGGACGCCGCCCATCGTACCGAAGTCGATGAATATGCCTACCCAGGTACCAAATGCTCGGCCTTTCGCACCTTCCAGGGTTGGACCGCGCTGTGCGACATGAATGCCGACCAGGGCGTGCTGCATACCTTGCCGATCCCCAAGGCCATGGCCTACCTGCTGCTGCGCCCGCTGCTCGATGACGTGCCCGAGGATGAGCTGTGTGGCGTTGCGCCAGGCAAGGTGCTGCCGATCCTGGAGAAGTGGCACCCGCTGCTGGTCCAGGGCATGTCACCGATTCCGGACGTGCAGGCTGGCGATTCGGTGTGGTGGCACTGCGATGTAGTCCATAGCGTCGCCCCCGTCGAAAACCAGCAGGGCTGGGGCAATGTGATGTACGTACCAGCCGCCCCCATGTGTCCGAAAAATCTGCGGTATGCCAGGGATGTGTTGCGGGCCTTCGAACAAGGTGCCTCGCCGGATGACTTCCCCCGCGAAGACTACGAAAAGCACTGGAGCGACCGCTTTCTGACCTCGCAACTGAACGCCCTCGGCCGCAAAGGGCTGGGGCTGGAATAAGTACCCTCCTCTCACCACAAAAACAAAAAAGGGCCACTCCCTATGAAAATCGTCAATCGCCTTGCCGTTGCCATCTCCCTCGCCAGCCTTTGCACAGTCAGCGCCCATGGGGCCCAGAGCAAGGGCAGCGTGGAAGTCGTGCATTACTGGACCTCGGGCGGGGAAGCCAAGTCTGCGGACGTGCTCAAGCAACTGATCGAAAAAGACGGCTATACCTGGCAAAACAGCGCCGTAGCCGGTGGCGGGGGCGCAGCGGCCATGACGGTGCTCAAGACTCGCGCCGTGTCCGGCAACCCGCCCTCCGCCGCTCAGATCAAGGGCCCGGATATCCAGGAATGGGGCAATCTGGGCTTGCTGACCAGTATCGACGACGTGGCCAAGGCCAATCACTGGGACAAGCTGTTGCCCCAGAGCATTGCCCAACTGATGAAATATGATGGCCACTATGTCGCCGTGCCGCTGAATATCCACCGTATCAACTGGCTCTGGACCAACCCCACGGTACTCAAGCAGGCCGGCGTGTCCCAGGCGCCGAAAACCCTCGAAGAACTGTATGCCGCCGGTGACAAACTCAAGGCCGCCGGTTTTATTGCGCTCGCCCACGGCGGCCAACCCTGGCAGGACACCACGGTATTTGAAGGTCTGGTGCTGAGCATCCTCGGCGCGGATGGCTTCAAGAAAGCCTTTATCGATCACGACGAAGCCACCTTCACCGGCCCGAAAATGACCGAAGTGTTTGTAGCACTGCGCAAACTCAAGACCTACATGGACCCCGACGGCACGGGCCAGGACTGGAACATGGAGACCGCCAAGGTCATCAAGGGCCAGGCCGGCATGCAGATCATGGGCGACTGGGCCAAGAGCGAATGGAGCGCCGCCGGCAAGAAGGCCGGTCTCGATTATGAATGCGCGCCCTTCCCGGGCTCCCAAGGCATCTATAGCTACACCATCGACTCCCTGGCGATGTTCAAGCTCTCCAGCAAAAATGACACACCGGGCAACAATGCCGCGCGCGACGACCTCGCCAAGATCGCTCTGGAGCCGCAATTTCAAACGGTATTCAATCAGAACAAAGGCTCCATCCCGGTGATCACGGGCCTGGACATGAGCCAGTTCGACAGTTGCGCCCAGGCCTCCGCCAAGGATTTCGCCGAAGCCGAAAAAGCCGGCACCCTGGCCCCGAGCATGGCGTTCAACATGTCGACTTCCCAGGCAGTGCAGGGGGCGGTGTTTGATGTGGTCAGCCACTTTATGAGCGATAAAAACGCGGATCCGGCCAAGGCCGGGAAACAGATGTTTGCGAGCATTCAGGCGGCGGCACAGTAAGGCCCTGCGGCCAGTTCTTGCGCCAAGGGGCGCAAGAACTGCGATGCCAAATCTACCTGCGGCTGGCGCATTAAAAGCAGCGCCTACCGCCCGTCAAAAAAATCCGCAGCTGGCAAACCCTTGCAAACCCGCACTCTGGCCGCAAACACCGTCAATTTGGCGGCCCACCGAGACCATCCGCCGCAACACAAAGGCAAATTTTTCCCTATAATGCGCGGGTAAATCGGGCCTGTAATATCCCTTTACATGGGGTAACGAGCCAGACCTGAGGCCCCGCAGGAGTAAGACACAGTCGCTCCGCCCCTCAGACCTCATGCAGAGCACCCGTAGCCCTATTCCGTTTAATGCCTGCGCTAGCTGTTGCAACAAACGATTCCTTAAAGATCCACCGCGGCCCCTGGGCCGTGTGAACACCCAACCATCCGGTTTCACACGGGCACCATTGGCCCTCACGCAGGAGACGACACGTCATGCTGAGCTGGGACGAATTCGACAAAGAAGAAGAAGGCGAAGTAGCCGCTAAAGGCGCCAACGCCGGCCACGCCACCGAAGCCAACATGGACCGCCTCGACGGTGCCGGTGCCGCCGCCGCCATCGAGGCCCGCGCCGTCACCGCCAATGACTCCGCCGCCATCGTGCGTGCCAAGGCCGCCCTGGACAAACTCGACGTCGCCGAAGGCCTCGCCGAGCTGGAAGGCGCCTCCGCCCGTGTCGCCGTTGACGAAAAACGCATGATCAACTGCCGCGCCGACCTCAACCAACTCGTGCCCTTCAAGTACGACTGGGCCTGGCAGAAGTACCTCGACGGCTGCGCCAACCACTGGATGCCGCAAGAGGTCAACATGACCGCCGACATCGCCCTGTGGAAAAACCCCGAAGGCCTGACCGACGACGAACGTCGCATCGTCATGCGTAACCTGGGTTTCTTCTCCACCGCCGATTCCCTGGTCGCCAACAACCTGGTGCTGGCCGTGTACCGCCTGATCACCAACCCGGAGTGCCGCCAGTACATCCTGCGCCAGGCCTTCGAAGAGGCGATCCACACCCACGCCTACCAGTACTGCATCGAATCGCTGGCCATGGATGAAGGCGAGATCTTCAACATGTACCACGAGATCCCGTCGGTCGCTAAAAAAGCCGCCTGGGGCCTGAAATACACGCGTTCGATCTCCGATCCGAAATTCGAGACCGGCACCGTCGACACCGATAAAGAACTGCTGCGCAACCTGGTCGCCTACTACTGCGTGCTGGAAGGCATCTTCTTCTATTGCGGCTTCACCCAGATCCTGTCCATGGGCCGACGCAACAAAATGACCGGCGTGGCCGAGCAGTTCCAGTACATCCTGCGCGATGAGTCGATGCACCTGAACTTCGGCATCGACGTGATCAACCAGATCAAAATCGAAAACCCACACCTGTGGGATGCCGAGATGAAGGAAGAAGCGACCCAGATGATCCTGCAAGGGACGCAGCTGGAGATCGAATACGCGCGCGACACCATGCCGCGCGGCGTGTTGGGCATGAACGCGGCGATGATGGAGGACTACCTCAAGTTCATCGCCAACCGTCGTCTGTCGCAGATCGGCTTGAAGGAAGAATACCCAGGCACCACCAACCCGTTCCCGTGGATGAGCGAGATCATGGACTTGAAGAAAGAGAAGAACTTCTTTGAGACCCGGGTGATCGAGTATCAGACCGGTGGGGCGTTGAGCTGGGATTGATCGGCTCATAGTTGCGACGTGAAAAAAGCCCTGGGGTCGTACCCAGGGCTTTTTTTATGGGAGCCGGCTTGCCATTTCTTGAAGTACATCACCTCAAGCACCTGGCCCGTAAGGGTTCGGATCGCATCTCCAATGCTGTAGCCTTATGCCCCAATTGCCATCAGCGTTGTCACCGGTCGAGTGACCGGGATGATTTCACTGCGGGGTTTTACTCGAGAATCAGCAGATTGATACCGGAGTAGACTCCTGCGGTCACAGCTTATGCATTCCAAAAAAATAGTAGATAGGACCGAGGCCACCCCGTGAACCCAGACATGCTAGAAGCCGGCCCAGTGGGCGCCAAGGTACTTTCAGTGTTCGACTTCGACGGCACCCTGACCCGCCACGACAGTTTTGTACCGTTTCTCAAGTTTGCTTTCGGCAAGCAGGAATTCAATCGCCGGATGCTCAAGCTGGCGCTGCCGGGCTTGCGCTTTCTGCTGCGCCGAATGAGCCGGGATGAGCTCAAGGCGCAGTTGATTCGCACCTTTATGACCGGCGTTGAGAAAGCCTGGGTGCAACAGAAAGCCGAGGAATACTGCAAGACCTACTGGAACAAGCTAATGCGCCCTGCCGGTTTGCAGTCGGTGGCCGATGAGATCGGCTCCGGCGCCGAAGTGACATTGTGTTCGGCTTCGCCGGCAATCGTGTTGCAACCTTTTGCCGATCGCCTGGGGATCAAGCTGATCGGGACCGAGCTTGAGGTGGTCGATGGGGTGTTGAGTGGGCGCCTCACGGGTAACAACTGCCGTTGTGAGAACAAGGTGCTGCGGCTTGAAGCTGTGTATGGCGACCTGGGTGAGTATCGGCTCAGGGCCTGGGGCGACACGCGCGGGGATCGCGAGTTGTTGGCGGCGGCGCAGGATGCGCATTGGCGGCATTTTCATTCGGCCAAGCGTCGAGGCAAGTCGAAGCCGTAAGCCGCTTGGAACCCGCCCTTTCAGACTCATTGAAAGGGTTGCGTCTTGATAGCGGGCATTTGTGCTACCCGCACAACCCCGCTATTAATAGCGAATCTTCCCACGGACCCGCCCCGATGAAATTCGACACAGCCTATTGCCTGAGCCTGGACGAAAAGCTGTCGATCTATGACGTGCGCGACCTGAATTTCGACGAAACCGCCGCCTTCGATTCCGACAAGGACAGTTTCCTGTGCCCCAACGATGATTGCCGTGCGGCGTTTGCAACGGGCAATGTGCTGGGTACGTTCAATGCAAAGAACGTCAATTACCTGCGCACCCCGCATTTCAAGAACCTGCCCAGCACCCGGCATATCGACGGCTGCCGCTATGCCAGTCACAAAGCCGTGCCAGGAGAAGCCGAGGATGGGCGCGAGGAGAACTTTCCGTCGGAATTTGTGCTGACTCGGCGTCAGTATGAACGCAAGGCAGCTATCCGCGGCGCCACAGACACTCTCCCACAGGATCTGGCGAAAGCACCTTCGGAAATCTCCAATACTTCCCACAGTGCCAGCGAAACCACACCAGACAAGACCAGCGTCTTTGCCCACCCGGTCGAATGCTACGTGTCCAACATCGACGACAAGGACAAGCTCAAGGGCATGCCGCTGAAGATCGGCGAGCAGACCGCGAGCTATTGGGCGTTTTTCAAGAAAATCGAATACCTGCAAGACAACAAGGGCTTGATCTATTGGGGCCGGATCAAGGCGATCAAGGACTACACCAGCAGCTTTCGCATCGACTTCGAAAAAAAGGTGTGGCTCGACAAGAAGCCCTACTCCGTCAACGTGTACCTGAACAAAAAGCTGATCGAGAACTACCGCAAGCGCAAGGCGTTCCTGGAGCAGATCAAGGCCGCTGTAGACAGTGAACGCCCGCTGTATTGCTTCTTCTATGGGGTGACGCCGGAGTTGAAACAGGTACCGAGCAAGAAAACCCCCGAGCAGACATTCGGGGTGTTCAGCGCCGATATCCAGAACCTTGACCACCTGCTGATCCGCGAGGCGCCGGGGCTGGTGGAGAAATGAATTGAGGCGTCCACCAATCGCGGGCCAGCTATCCAGGAAATGATCGAGTTGATGAACGGTCAAAACAACTGTACAAAAACACAGTATAGTTTGTTCTCCCCCGTTGGATTCCTGGAGAACCCCCATGTCCTCTCTGGCAGTGAGCACCACCGTAGATCAGCAAATCGTCCTTCATCAGTTCACCCCACGGCACAGTGTGCAGGCCCGCGCGCTGCTGGGCTGGAGCCGGGAAGACCTGGCCCGGCACGCCGGGGTTGGGGTGGACGCTGTCCAGCGCTTTGAAAGCCATCAAGAGGTGGATGACGCCATCCGCATCGCCCTGGCATTTCGCCTTGAGCACGAAGGCCTGGTGTTTTTCCCGGGGTTTGCGCCGGGGTGGGGCATGAGCGGGCGTCGCTCCCCAACACCACAGGCTGATGCCGAACCTGGTCGCCGTAGCCTTATCGCACGGCTGCTGGGCTCGACATCGTCGAATACGCCTCATCCCAACGGCGCATAGGCCCGCTGACCGCGCAGCGGGTTCACCTCGCGTACATGCCGGCGCGTGCCTGCATCGCCTGTTGATAGATCCGTACCAAGGCCGACAGCGAGTCCCGCGCCCAGCGGGCACCATAGAACCAGAGCACGACCTTGGTGCCGTTGAGATCGTCGTTGAATAGTTGGCATACGCCTGGGTATCCGGTTTTGCAGAAGCCGTGAAAAGCTGGGCTTTGGCCATCGGACACCAGCGCGTCGAGGCGATGTTCGCTCACCCGCTCATCGATTTGGTTGCTGGACGCCAGGGTGAAATACGCAGCGGCATCCGGTAACTGCGCCTGCACTGGCACCACTTCGGCACCGGCATCCTTTAACACCTCCAAGGCTTGGAGAAATCCGCTGGAGTGCTCCACCGTTTCACGCACACCGTTGCGCAGGTATTGGTCGGCAAAACCGATACGCCAATCGGCCAGGACAGGAGCAGATTTCGCTGCATTGTTTTCCATGACTGGCGGGACTGCCACCATGACCGGGCCCGCAGGGTCGACGCCGCTCAGGGCTATGAGCGATAACGACGGATCACGCACAGTCTTCATCATCGGCCCCGGGACATCGAACCTGGGGCCCTGGACAACAGGTGCTGCGGCAGGCTGGAACTCAATGCCCCCCCGAGGTGTTGCCCCATTGTCCGTCGACCCAGCGGGGGCTATCGGCGCACAAGGCACTGCGTTAAGGATGTTGAGCAGCAAAGGTAGCCCCCCTGAACAGGCAGCACCTGGCGCCAGGATTTTCCTACATTTGTCCTCCATCAAGGCCCACTCCCAGGAAATGAATTCCCCGAGATCATCCCATCCTTTTCCGGTCGGTTCTCATGGCAGAAATACGTTGAAAAGCCCTTTTACAGACAGAACGTTGCAAACACCTTCAACTCGCCAGCGGTTGTGTCACCTGGGCCTCGACGTCCAGCCACCAGGCATGCCCGCGCTCAGGTGCCGCCAGCGTGAAAGCCTGACCCATGGCGGGCGTGGTAATCGACACATTGCGCTCCCAGGCCAGGGCCATGATGCGGTCGAACGGCTCATGCCAGGCATGGAATGCCAGATCAAAAGTGCCATTGTGGATCGGCAGCAACCAGCGCCCCTTCAGGTCGATATGGGCCTGCAAGGTTTGTTCGGGCTGCATGTGCACATGGGGCCAATCGACGTTGTAAGCTCCCGTTTCCATCAGCGTCAGGTCAAATGGCCCGTATTGCTCGCCAATGCGCTTGAAGCCATCGAAGTAGCCGGTGTCGCCACTGAAAAAGATACGCCGGGCGCCATCAATCATCACCCACGAGGCCCACAGCGTCTGGTTGCCATCAAACAGCCCACGCCCGGAAAAGTGCTGGGCCGGGGTTGCGACAAAACGGATACCGTCCACCTCGGTGCCCTGCCACCAATCCAGTTGCCGCACCTTGTCGGGCGCTACACCCCATTTGATCAAGGTGTCGCCGACGCCCAGCGGCGCTAGAAAATAGCGGGTCTTGGCCGCCAACTGCACCACCGCCTGGCGGTCCAGGTGGTCGTAATGGTTGTGCGACAGGATCACCGCCTCAATCGGCGGCAGTTCTTCAAGGCTGATGGGTGGCTGATGAAAGCGCTTGGGGCCGGCCCAACTGAAAGGCGAAGCACGCTGGGCGAACACCGGATCGGTCAGCCAGAACTTGCCACGCATTTTCAGCAGGACGGTGGAATGTCCCAGGCGGTAGACACTGTGGTCCGGGGCACTCTGCAATTGTTCACGCGTCAGGCGCTGCACCGGAATCTCCCCCACGGGCCGCGTACTGCGGGGCTTGTGGAAGAGCATCTTCCAGAAAATCTGCAGGGTTTTGCCAAAGCCCGCACGATTGACCGGCGCATGATTGTTGAAGTGGCCTTGCTGCTGCTCGGATGGCTTGAGCGCGGCAGAGGGGGTGTCGAGACGGTTAGAGATCGTGGCCATTACAAAGTGACTCCGGTACGTTCTGCTGATGCAGATCAACAACTACACTGCACAGTGTAGTTTCAAGATTGCAACAAAACCCGGACCAAGTAAACTACCGAGTGTAATTTTCTTCCCAGAGCCGAATAGCCCCATGACTGCACCCCAACGCCTCACCGACCGTAAACGCGAAGCCATTGTGGCGGCAGCCATTGCCGAGTTTCGCGACAACGGTTTCGAGGTCACCAGCATGGACAAGATTGCGGCCACGGCCCGCGTCTCCAAGCGCACGGTGTACAACCACTTCCCCAGCAAGGAGGAGTTGTTTACCGAAATCCTGCACAAACTGTGGGCCAGCAGCGTCGCGCAACTGGATGTCAGCTACAGCAGCCAACAACCCCTGCGCGACCAGTTGCGAGTGTTGTTGGAAGCGAAGATGAAAATGATGTCGGACGCCAACTTCCTCGACCTGGCCCGGGTAGCGATTGCTGCGACCATCCACTCTCCTGAACGCGCCCAGGACATCGTCAATCGCCTGAGCGAGCGCGAAGAAGGGTTTACTTTGTGGGTGCGTGCCGCCCAGGAAGACGGGCGTCTCAAACCCGTTGACCCATGCTTTGCCGCCCATCAGGTGCAAAGCCTGCTCAAGGCGTTCGCCTTTTGGCCGCAAATCACCCTCGGCCAGCCCACCCTGGACTTGGCCACCCAGGCCAACGTGATCGAGTCGGCAATGGACCTGTTCCTGGCCGGCTACGAGATTGCTCCCCTTCCCCGATAAGCCCTTGTGTCGCCAATACGACGCTCAGAAGTCGTTTTTACCGTAATCCCTCTGGATCTCCACGCAAATGGCCCGGAAGGACACTGATTATTCCCACGTAAATAACTGACAATAATCGCCTGTCATCTGGCGTAAATGGCCTTTGAATAACCTACGCCTTCGCCACTTAAAAAAAGAAAAATCTGACGCAGGGATCTATGGAAAACCTTCGAGGCAAAGGGCTGTCGTTTGCCCGGCGCATTTATCGGCCGCGCATTATCGGGCTGGGCGTTGGCAGCATTTGCGTGCTGGCCGCCCTGTACCCGCTGGCCATGCCCGGATGGATCTGGGCGCTGTGGCTGTTCAACGCATTTATCTGGCCGCACCTGGCGTACCAACTGTCGAGTCATTCGGCATTTCCCTACCAGGCTGAGCGCCGCAACCTGCTCTACGACTCACTGTCCGGTGGGTTCTGGGCCGCAGCCACGCAATTCACACCGCTGACCGCAGTGACCATCCTCGCGATGATGACCATGCATAACGTCGCGGCGGGCGGCAAACAGCTGATGATCCAGGGCATGCTCGCGCAACTGGTGGGCGTCGCGCTGGCCTGGCTGGTATTCGGCCCCTCGTTCAACCCCAATGTCGGCCTGATCCAGGTGTATTCGTGCCTACCGATGTTGATCCTTTACCCCGTCGCCATCGGCATGGCCAGCTATCGCCTGGCCATCAAGCTCTCGGAACACAAACGTGCCCTGAGCGCCCTGAGTCGTACCGACAGCCTCACCGGCCTGCTCAATCACGGTTCCTGGAAAGACCTGCTGCAACTGAAGTTCCACAAGTGCCAGCAGCAACAGTCCCAGGCCACCATCGCGTTGATCGATATCGACCACTTCAAGCAGATCAATGACGCCTATGGCCATATCGTCGGTGACCGCGTGCTGCGACAACTGAGTAAGGAATTGCAGCGCAACGTGCGGGAAAATGACCTGGCGGGCCGCTACGGTGGCGACGAGTTCTGCGTGATTCTCCCGGACGTGCCGCTGGAGCAGGCCAGTTATGTGATGGAGCGCCTGCGGGAAATGTTCAGCCGCTACCGCGACCCGCAGGTTCCGGAACTGCGGGTCAGCCTGAGCATTGGCCTGGCGGCCTACCAGGTGCAATTCACCCAGGCGCATATGTGGCTCAATGCCGCAGACCAGGCGCTGTACGCCGCCAAAGGCACCGGGCGCAACCGGGTGACGGTTGCCGAATCACTGGTCGCCCGCTCTGCCTGAATAGAACTTCCTTTGGTGCCCATGACTCAGAGCTCCCAGCTGTACTGTCTGCCGGTATAACGGAAGCCGGCAATAAGCACGTCTGCCGTGGGCCTGGGGCTACACGGCGCGAAAGCGCACCCATGGATACATCCACGCACGTTGCATCACTGAGCACGCAACCATGCTATTTACCGCCCACAAAAAAACCATCACCACCCTACAAGAAACTGTCAGCCAACAAGCTGGCCTGCTCGATGCCATCGAACGCTCCATGGCCGTGATCGAGTTCGATCTACAAGGCAGTGTGTTGCGCGCCAATGACAACTTCCTCAAGACCATGGGCTACCGCGAGGATCAAGTCGTCGGCCAGTCCCATCGCCTGTTCTGCACCCCGGCGTTTGCCCGCAGCGCCGACTACAGCCAGTTGTGGACGCAACTGCGCAATGGCCAGTTCCAATCGGGCACCTTCGAGCGCGTCGCCGCCGACGGTCATTCGGTGTGGCTGGAGGCCAGCTACAACCCGGTACGCGACCAGGCCGGCCGAGTGGTGAAAATCATCAAATATGCCTTGGACGTAAGCGCCAGGATGCAGGCCGAAAGCGAAGCCAATGCCAAGCTCGAGGCGATTGACCGGGCCATGGCCGTGATCGAGTTCAACCTCGACGGCACCATCATCACCGCCAACCAGAACTTCCTCCAGCGCCTGGGCTACAACCTGGCAGAAATCCAGGGCAAGCATCATCGCCTGTTCTGCAAGCCGGAGCTGGCCAACAGCCAGGAATACACGGACTTCTGGCGCCGGCTGAACCAGGGTGAGTTGTTCAGCGGCCAGTTCGAGCGCATCACCCGCTCCGGCCAGACGCTGTGGCTGGAAGCCAACTACAACCCGGTGTACGACGCCAGCGGGCGCCTGTGCAAGATTGTGAAGTTCGCCTCCGACGTCACCGCGATGGTGGAAAAACACGCCGCAGATGCCCAGAGCGCAACCCAGGCCTATCACATCTCCCTACAGACCCGGGACATCGCCGAAAAAGGCGCCGAGGTGATTCAGCAGACCGCCAGCGGCATCCATGACATTGCCGCCGACATTGAAAGCTCATCCAGACTGATCGCCAAGTTGGGCGAGCGCTCGCAGCAGATCACCGCCATCGTCAACACCATTCGCGCGATTGCCGACCAGACCAACTTACTGGCCTTGAATGCAGCCATTGAGGCCGCCCGCGCGGGTGACCAGGGCCGCGGATTTGCGGTGGTCGCCGATGAAGTCCGGCAACTGGCCGCACGCACCAGCGGCTCCACGGCGGAGATCTCGAGCATGATCGAGATGATCCAGAGCGAGACCCGCCAGGCCATCGACAGCATGGACAACACCCGCGACCGCGCAGCCCAGGGCGTGGGCCTGGCCAACCAGGCCGGCACGGTGATCCTGCAGATTCGCGAAGGCGCCAGCGATGCCGTGCGGGCGGTGAGTATGTTTGCCAATGAGCGGGTGGGGTTGTAGGCGCTTACCAGGGGTGGCTCAGGTGCCGGCCCAGCTCGTCGAACAACGTCACCACTGAACGCAGCGCCCGACAGTCCGGGCGCGTCAGCAACCACAAGGCGGTGTCGTAACCCGTGAGCGCCGGCCCCAACGCCTACGGGATTTGCGTGATGGTGATCAACCCACCAGGCTGCGCACCGCGCTGATCTGCGGGATCTCGACCCGGCGCATATACACGCGCAACGGCTCAGTGATGTTGATGCGATCATCGATGTTCTGGTCCAGCAGCAGTTGGATGTGCTCGCGGGACAGGGTCATGGCCTGGTCGGCCGCGGGCTGCCAGACGAACTCGCTGGTGGGGATGATGCCGTCGTCGGCGACGTCCATGCCGAACGAGTCTTCGCTGAAACGTACGATGTACTGGCCGGTCTTGCGGTTCAGGCCGACAAAGCCGTTGAGTTGGTCGGCGGCCTGGCAGATGAGTTCCGATGTGATGCGCATGCTAAACCTCACTGAAAAATCCCACAGGGGAAGTGAACGATGGTTTACACGCGAGGCGGCGAAATAAGGCAATGGGGTTCCCTCTGGCGGGGAAACTCGAGCCAAGAATACTGCATAGCACGGCACAAAAGCGCAGAAAAATAGCGCATGCGCACGTTAATGTCGGTTTGGTGATAGCGCGATTTGCATGCAATTGTTAAAAAGGAACCCTTCTTGAAGCTACCTCCACGAAAGGACCTCGCACATGCCTGCTACGTTTACCAAGAGTGCCCTGCTGCTCGCTCTGATGATGGGCCTTGGCCACGCACAGGCTGCAAGCCCCATCAGCCCGGTTGAACTGGCGACCAAGGACGGCATCCCCCACCCAGCCGTGATCGCCCACCGGGGCGCGTCCTTCGATGCGCCGGAGTCTACCGCTGCCGCCTACAAGGTCGCGCGCGACCTGGGTGCCGACTACCTGGAACTGGATCTGCAACGCAGCAAGGATGGCGTGCTGTTTGCCCTGCACGACAACAACCTGCAACGCACCACCGACGTGGCCACCAAGTTCCCGGAGCGCAAGGACAGCCCGGCCAACGAATTCACCTGGAAAGAGCTGCAAACCCTGGATGCCGGCAGTTGGTTCAACGCCGCCTACCCGGAGCGTGCGCGCCCGGGCTTCGTCGGGTTGAAAATCCTCAGCCTGGACGAAATCATCAAGATCGCCGAAGGCAACCCCCAGCACAAACCCGGCCTGTACATCGAAACCAAGGAGCCCAAGCAGTTTCCGGGGATCGAAGCCGATCTGAAGGACAAACTGCTGGATAAGGGCTGGCTGAGTTCCGTGGGTTCCAAGCTGGGCAAGAGCAACACCGGCGTCGGCCAGGGCAAGGGCCGCGTAGTGCTGCAAACCTTCGAGACGGCCAGCCTCAAGGAACTGCAGAAAGAAATGCCCAACACCCCGAAAATCCTGCTGTTGTGGGTGGGTGAAGGCAGCATCGAGCCCAAGTCCAAGGTGACCTTCGCCGAGTCCGGCGAGCCAACCAAGGCGGCCTACTATGCCAAGCAGGAACCCAAGGACGCTGCCGAGTTCGAGAAGTGGGTCGATGAAGCCAAGAGCCTCGGTGCGATTGGCACTGGCCCGTCTGCACAACTGACGGCCCTGGGCGACCAGAGCTATTCGGACCTGGTCAAGCCCGAGATGAACCAACTGACCCACGACAAGGGCCTGCTGGTGCACGTCTATACCGTCGACGAGCCGGTGGATTTCGAGAAGGTCATGAGCGCCGGGGTCGATGGCATCTTCACCAACCGCGCCGCCGAACTGCTGAAGTTCTACAAGCGCTGGCCGTCGTCCAGCGTGCAGGACCTGCTGCAGGACAACGGTTACTGAGTGAGCGAGTGGTCAGGCCAACTGTGGCTGGGGCCGGATTACGGCCTGATCCTCGGTGAGACGGGGCGCACGGCGCCCCACGCCCATTATGCCCATCAATTTATCCTGTGCGCGCATAGCCCCATCACGGTCAGCCTTGATGGGCAGCTGCAAACGGCGTATCGCCTGTTCATCCCCTCTCGCCAGCCCCATGCCATCGTCCATGCCCCTGGCACGGTGTTGATGGCCTATGTGGAGCCCGGTGCATTTGATCGCGAGTCGTTGCAACACGCTCTGGATACCGCCGATTTTTCCCATGAGCGCCTTGCGCAGACATTGCGCCAGCTGCCACGTCGCCAGGCAGACGATGAGCGCGTGCAACGCGCCCTGCACACCCTCGATCAACAGTTGAGCGGCAAGGTCTCGGCGCAATCATTGGCACAGGCGGCGCATCTGTCGTTGAGCCAGTTGGAGCGCCTGTTCGTCAGCCAGCTCGGCGTGCCGGTACGGCGCCTGGTGATGTGGCGCCGCCTGCGCCTGGCACTGGACCTGGCCCTGAACGGCGACACCCTGACCCAAGCGGCCCACGGCGCTGGGTTTGCCGACTCGGCGCACTTCTCGCGGACCATGAAGCAGCTGTTTGGCGTGACCGCCGGGGCCTCATTGCGCCATCTTCAAGTACACCTCCTACCGTAGTGCGGTGGGTACCGGGGGTTCCTTGCTCAATCGCGCGGGGCTGAAGGGCTCACGCAACTGCTCGACGTAATCCAGCGGATAGTCCGGCCGGCTGCCAATCCCCAGGTCGCCCTCGCCCATTCGATAATCCTCGGTGTAAAACGCAGTCCCCAGCAGCCAGTCCCACAGGTTGAAAAACAAACCGAAATTCACATCCCCCGCGCGCCCGTATTTCATATGGTGAAAGCGATGCACCGGTGCCCAGGCAAACACCCAGCGCAGCGGCCCCAGGCGCATATCGACATTGGAATGCTGTAGCAGCAACTGGATCGCAATGGCCAACGCCAGCAGCATCGCCACCTCCACTGGAATGCCCAGCAGGATCAGCGGCAGCAAACCCGCCGTGGCCTCGAGCATCTGGTGCAAGGGATGCTTCATCAAGCCATTGAACCCATAGAGCCGCTGCACGCTGTGGTGCACCGCATGCAAACGCCAGAATGCGGCGATGCGGTGGCTGGCGTAATGCATCAGGGTGATGCCCGCGTCGGCAATGATGATCGCCAACAGCAATTGCGCCCACAGCGGCCAGGCGCGCGGCCAGGCGCCCTCGATGGCCAGCCATGCCGTGAGCAGCGGCAATGCCAGCAAGCCCAGGGCGTTCAGGCTTTCATTGACCAGCGCGTGGAGGACATCCCGGCGTCGGTCGCCCAGGCTGCGGTTCCACTGGGGCTCGTAGGGCAAGCACAGCTCGGCGATAAACGACACGCCGATGGCCAGCGCAAACACCGCCAGCAGCCACTGCGAGGCGCCTAGGGTGACTAACCAGAGCCCCGCGCCAATAAACCCTGCCCAGAACAAGGGGGCGTATAGCCAAGCCAATATCTGTTTCATAAGTGTCTCCCGTGGGTGAGACACCAGCATGAAATCTCCCGGCACGGGGCGATTGAACAAACAACGCAAACGTCCTACACAATTAAGGGTGAATTAAGTTGCGCGAGGTAATCTGATCCCACTTAAACAGCTCACCCCAAAGGACTCCATCATGAAAAACCTGACCGCTCTGTTCGCCGCTGCCGCCCTGACCCTGACCGCCGGCCTGGCCCAGGCCGATGTTCGCCCGGACCAGATTCCAAGCCTGCTGCAATCGGGCGCCGTGAAGCCATTTGAACAGCTGAACGCCGCCGCCCTGGCCAAACATGCCGGCGCCACCATCAACGACACTGAGCTGGATAACGAAGCCGGGCGCCTGGTCTACGAAGTTGACCTGACCGACACCACTGGCAAGAAGTGGGATGTGAAGCTCGACGCCAAGACCGGCGAAGTGCTGGAAAACAAACAAGACACTTAAGTTGCCCCAGCCACACAACGCGCCGCCTTAGGGCGGCGCAGTTGTGTCTGGTCAGGCACTCAGGCGCGCGGTCACTTCATTGAGCTCGGCCGACAAGCCCCGCAGGTTATGACTGGCGGCTTCGGTGCGCTGCACGTTGTCCAGGTTGGCGGTGGCCACCGTGGTGATTTGCGTGATGTTGCGCGAGATATCCTCGGCCACCGAGGTTTGCTCCTCGGCCGCCGTGGCGATCTGCCGGTTCATGTCGCGGATCGCCTCCACCGCCTGGGTGATATGACTGAGCATCGCACCGGCCTGGGTGACCTTTTCGACACTCTCGTCACTGCATGACTGGCCGCTGATGATCGCCTCGGCGGCGTCCACCGCCCCCGTCTGCACCGCCTGGATAATCTGGTTGATCTCGATGATCGACGCCGCCGTGCGTTGCGCCAGGCTGCGCACTTCATCGGCCACCACCGCAAAGCCACGCCCGGCCTCGCCCGCTCGTGCCGCCTCGATTGCCGCATTGAGGGCCAGCAGGTTGGTTTGTTCGGCGATGCCGCGAATCACTTCCAGCACCGTGCCGATGCGCACGCTGTCGGCTTCCAGGCGGCGGATGATGCCACCGGTGTTGAGGATCTCGTTGCGCATCTGGCCGATGGTGGCAATGGTCACTTGCATCACCTGGCCGCCTTCACGGGCCGAGTGATCGGCCTCGTCCGCCGCTCGCGAGGCACTGGCCGCGTGGCGCGCGACTTCCTGGGCGGTGGCGGACATTTCGGTCATCGCCGTCGCCACCTGGTCGGTCCGGCTGAACTGGTCCTGGGTGCCCGTCGCCATCTGCCCGGCAATCGAATTCAGCTCGCCACTGGCGCTCACCAGGTCCTTGGCACTGCGCTGCAGGCGGCCGAAGGTTTCGGCGAGAAAATCACGCAACGTGTTGGCGGCCTGGGCCAAATGGCCCAGCTCATCCTGGCGCTGGCTGGCAACGCGCTCGGCAAACCGGCCATGGCTCAATTGGGCCACATAGTCGATCAGGCCCCGGATCGGCAAAATCAGGTTGCGGTTGATCAACCACAGGCTGAACAGACCGATCAGCACCCCAGACAGCACCATCACCGCCAAGCCCAGCATCACGGTACGTTCGGCATAGGCGCTGATTGCCAGCGACTGCAACTTGCCCTGCTCATGCAGTTGCGTGACCAGAGCGCTCATCTGTTCGCTCACCGCGCGGTCCACGCCCTTGACCGCGTTATCGCCGGCCGCCGCATCGGCACCGGCGGCCACGTACGCATCACGCCCCTTCTGGTAGGCCACGCCCAGCAACTGGTGCTCCTGGCGCAAGGTGTCCAGGCGACGGCTCAAGCCTGGATCGCCCTCGGTGTTGGCCACCAGGCGCGCGAGGATGCCCTGCACTTCCCGTTGCCGATCCTGGAATTGCCCCCAGTACTTGTCCATGTCCTGGGGCTGTTTGCCACGCAGCAGGACGTTTTTCCATTCCTGGACCTGGACCTTGAATTGCACGTTGGCCTCATCGATCAGCTGTGAGGTCTGCAACGGCCCCTCCAGCAAACTGCGATAACTCTGCACACCGCTGGAGAGAAAATGAAAACACGCCAAGGCAATCAACAGCATTGCCAACAAGCTGCCACCGAGCAACGACAGGATCTGTGCTCTCAAGGACTTTCGCAAAAAACTCATCGGGGAAAAGCCTCGAAACAGGGAAATGGGGACCTGCACCGCAACATCCCTGTCAACCAACGCACAGCCAATCCAATGGCATGCTTGCGCCTTGAATCGGCCGGGCCAGACGCTTCTTGAGCGCAGTGGATGAGCGGTCGGGCGGGAGTGCCCCGTAGCTGACACAAAACTGTCAAATCCCCTTGCAATGATTGCGCAACGCGCGCCCATCGCCTGCCTCTGCGAGCCCCCATGAACCACAGCATCGACCACGGCCACCAGGACTCCGACCTGTTTGGCCTGCTTTACGGTTTCCGCTTTCGGCCCGGCGAGAAAGCCGAGCAGATCGACTCGGCAACCGTGCTCAAGGCCTTGCACGCCCCGGCCGACCCCGATGAATTCCTGTGGCTGCACCTGAACCTGGCCCACGCCGCCTGCCAGCGCTGGATGCAGGCGCACCTGGAGTTGCCGCCGGAGTTCTTCGAGGCCTTGCACGAGGGCTCGCGCTCCACCCGTATCGAACATGTGGACTCGGCCTTGCTGGCGGTGGTCAACGACGTGGTGTTCAACTTCAGCAGCATGATGTCATCGGACATTTCCACCTTGTGGGTCTGCGCTCGCAGCCGCCTGCTGATCAGTGCGCGCCTGCAACCGCTGCACTCGGTGGACAAGCTGCGCTCATCGGTAAAGGCCGGTGAACACTTCCGCTCGCCCCTGGAGTTGCTGGTGCATCTGCTGCGTGACCAAGGCGAGGTGCTGACGCAGATCGTGCGCAAGACCAGCCTCAGCGTCGACCAGATCGAAGACCAGTTGCTGTCCTCGCGCCTGTCCACCAACCGCGCCGAACTGGGGGCCATGCGCCGGGTGCTGGTGCGCCTGCAACGCCTGCTGGCCCTGGAGCCGGGCTCGCTGCTGCGCCTGCTCAACCGCCCGCCGCAGTGGCTGCAAAAGGAGGACGTGAAGGAGCTGCGCAAATCCACCGAAGAGTTCGCCCTGATCATCAACGACCTCACGGCCCTGGGCGAACGGATCAAGTTGTTGCAAGAAGAAATCGCCGCCAACCTCAACGAACAAAGCAACCGCACGCTGTTCACCTTGACGGTGGTGACGGTACTGGCGCTGCCGATCAATATCATTGCCGGTTTTTTTGGCATGAACGTCGGAGGTGTGCCGCTATCCCAGGACCCCGAGGGGTTCTGGATCCTGGTGGCGTTGGTGGCGACGTTCACCTTGATTGCCGGCAGATGGGCATTTCGCAAGCGCCAGGATTACTGAACCGGCGCCTACCCAGAATTTGTGGACCGGCGGTTATCTCAATCCACCAAACACTGACTTGACGCAGCATCTCTGTAACATTCTGCAACGATCATGGGAAACATCCTCCCCACACTGGATGCTCCGGCATGGCCACCCCTTCCCTGACTGCCTCGCCCCAGGCTGGCGCCACTGACGCAAAACCGCAATTGGACAAGAAACCCGGCCTGTTCACGGTGATCATGTTCTTCGCAGTGCTCGCCATGGGCCTGTTGTTCACCGCCTACAGCCTGATGCACGACATGCACGAACTGGGAACGGTGGTCACCACCTGGACCCCATTCCTGCTGCTGGGCGTGGCCTTGTTGATTGCCCTGGGGTTCGAATTCGTCAACGGTTTCCATGACACCGCCAACGCCGTGGCGACCGTGATCTACACCAACTCGCTGCCGCCGCAATTCGCCGTGGTCTGGTCGGGGTTCTTCAATTTCCTCGGGGTGCTGCTGTCCAGTGGCGCGGTGGCCTTTGCCATCATTGCCCTGCTGCCGGTGGAGTTGATTTTGCAGGTCGGTTCTTCCGCCGGTTTTGCGATGATCTTTGCCCTGCTGATCGCCGCGATCCTGTGGAACCTCGGCACCTGGTGGCTGGGCCTGCCGGCGTCGTCTTCCCATACGCTGATCGGGTCGATCATCGGCGTGGGCGTGGCCAATGCCCTGATGCATGGCCGTGACGGCACCAGCGGCGTGGATTGGGCCCAGGCGATCAAGATCGGCTATGCGCTGCTGCTGTCACCGCTGATCGGCTTCGGCTTTGCCGCCCTGCTGTTGCTGGCACTGCGGGCCTTTGTGAAAAACCGCGCGCTGTACAAGGCGCCCAAGGGCAACACCCCGCCGCCGTGGTGGATTCGCGGCATGCTCATCGTGACCTGCACCGGCGTGTCCTTCGCCCACGGCTCCAACGATGGCCAGAAAGGTATGGGCCTGATCATGCTGATCCTGGTGGGCACGTTGCCCATGGCCTACGCCTTGAACCGCACCATGCCGGCCGATCAATCCCTGCAATTTGCCGCTGTGGCAGAAGTCACCCAGCAAGCGCTGGTCAAGAGCGCACCACAAGCGGCGCCAGCCGATCCACGGCCGATTCTGTCGACCTATGTGCGCACCAAGGACGTCACGCCCGAGCTGATCCCCGCCCTCGCCGCCCTGACCGGGCATATCGGTGAGCAAGTCAAAGGCTACGGTTCCCTGGCCAAGGTACCGGCCGAGGCGATGGGCAACGTGCGTAACGACATGTACCTGACCAGCGAAACCATTCGCCTGATGGACAAGGGCAAGGTTGGTCATTTCGATGCCGACACCCAGGGCAAGCTGCAACTGTTCAAGCAACAGATCGACAACGCCACACGCTTTATCCCGCTGTGGGTGAAGATCGCCGTGGCCATCGCCCTGGGCCTGGGCACCATGGTCGGCTGGAAGCGCATCGTGGTGACCGTCGGCGAGAAAATCGGCAAGACCCACCTGACTTACGCCCAGGGCGCCTCGGCCGAAACCGTGGCCATGCTGACGATTGGCGCTGCCGATATGTTTGGCTTGCCGGTATCCACCACCCATGTGCTGTCCTCGGGTGTGGCCGGGACCATGGTGGCCAATGGCGGCGGCTTGCAGATGAAGACCATCCGCAATTTGCTGATGGCCTGGGTGCTGACGTTGCCGGCGGCGATTGTACTGTCGGGCAGTCTGTATTGGCTGTTTACCCAAATCTTCTGAATCACCACACAGCAAAATGCGCGAGCGGGCTTGCCCGCGATGGCAGTGGATCAGGTTAGAAATACTTGACTGACACACCGCTATCGCGGGCAAGCCCGCTCCCACATTTTTTTGTGTGATGGCTTAGCCTGCGAATAAGCCAGCCATCGCCTTGAGCCGCTTCTTGTACACCCGCCGCGCCTACAGCGCCTCCTCCAGCGTCACCGCGACAAACCCCGCTCGCTGGTTGGGCTGCATCTGCCCGATCAGGTCCAGGTCGGCGCTGATCACCGTGCCTTCTGAATCACCACACAGCAAAATGTGGGAGCGGGCTTGCCCGCGATGGCAGTGGATCAGGTTAGAAATACTTGACTGACACACCGCTATCGCGGGCAAGCCCGCTCGCACATTTTTTTGTGTGATGGCTTAGCCTGCGAATAAGCCGGCCATCGCTTTGAGCCGCTTCTTGTACACCCGCCGCGCCTACAGCGCCTCCTCCAGCGTCACCGCGACAAACCCCGCTCGCTGGTTGGGCTGCATCTGCCCGATCAGGTCCAGGTCGGCGCTGATCACCGTGCCTTCTGAATCACCACACAGCAAAATGTGGGAGAGGGCTTGCCCGCGATGACAGTGGATCAGGTTAGAAATACTTGACTGACACACCGCTATCGCGGGCAAGCCCGCTCCCACTTTTTTTGTGTGATGGCTTAGCCCGCGAATAAGCCGGCCATCGCTTTGAGCCGCTTCTTGTACACCCGCCGCGCCTCCAGCGCCTCCTCCAGCGTCACCGCGACAAACCCCGCTCGCTGGTTGGGCTGCATCTGCCCGATCAGGTCCAGGTCGGCGCTGATCACCGTGCCGATCATCGCGTAGCCGCCGCCTGATACCGCGTCGCGGTGCAGCACGATCGGCTCCAGGCCAGCCGGGACCTGGATCGAGCCGATGGGGTAGCAACTGTCGACGATGTTCGATGGATCGGAGCCCGCGCCAAATGGCTGCTCCCGTGGCTGGAAGCTCAAGGCACTGCCGCCCTTGAAGCGGTAGCCGATCCGGTCGGCCTCGGAACCCACGGTCCAGGGCTCGGCGAAAAAGCTGCTTTTGGCTGCGGGCGTCAGGCGCTCGTAGTACAAGCCCGGCACCACGCGTAATGTTACATCGCCGCCCACCGAGCGGCGCAAGGCCATCGGCAAGCTATTGCCGGCACGGCCTTGGCCGCAGGTCTGGCCGATAGGCAACAGATCGCCCTCCTGCAAGCGCCGCCCGTGGAAACCGCCCAGCCCACCGAGGGTGTAAGTGGAGCGGCTGCCCAGCACCAGCGGCACGTCGATCCCCCCGGCCACCGCCAGGTAGGTGCGCGCCCCGGCCACGGGAAACTCAAAACGCAGCACCTGACCGGCACGCACCTGGAACGCCGTGTCCTGGTGCACCACTTCACCGTCCAGGCGCGCAGACATCAGCGCGCCACTGAGTGCCACCAGGGCGTCCTGTTGGAACTCCAGCTGCGGGCCAATCAGTGTGCATTCCAACCCCGCCGCCCCCGCCGGATTGCCCACCAGATGGTTGGCCGCACTCAAGGCGTACTGATCCAGGGCGCCGGACGGCGGGATCCCCAAGTGGTAATACCCTTCACGCCCCAGGTCCTGCACGGAGGTGGCCAGGCCGGGCTTGAGCACCTTGATCATACGAGCGCCTCCTGCAGGGTTTTCGGGTAGCCGACCGGGTCGGCAAAAAAAGCGTCCAGGGAAAATTCCACCGGGCGAATGCGCAAATCGAAACGCCCGGCCTCCACCTCGGCCACCGCCAAGTCGTAGGCATCCCGGTCGATGGGCTTGAACTGCACGATATCGCCGGGGCGGAAGAACACCATATGTTCCTTGAGGTAGGCCAACTGCTGGGCCGGGTCGTAGATCGGCGCCGGGGTCACGCCAAACATCTGGTAACCCCCCGCGCCGCGCACTGAGTAGATACAGCCGAAACAGCCGCCATGGCCGAGGGTCAGCTTTGGCGTGTCGGTGCGTGGGCGCAGGTATTTGGGCACCTGCAACTGGCGTTCGCGCTCGACCATCTGGAACATGAACGGCAGACCCGCCACAAAGCCGACCATCGACACAAACCACGGCGCGCCACTGTGGGCTGCGATAAACGCCTCGACATCCGCCAGGCCATTGATCCGCGCCGCGTACTCAAGGTCAGTGCCCGTCGGGTCCTGGTGTCGGTCGCGAAAACGCATCAGGGTTTCATGGGTCCAGGGGTCGTTGTACAGCACCGGAATCTCGATGATCCGCGTGTGCAAGGTGCGCTCGGCCACGGCCTGGGCCTCGGCGCTTTGCACCGCGTCGAGCAGCACCTGGGGGGCGATCAGGTCCGGGTCGAAGCGGATCTGGAACGAGGCGTTGGCCAGGCAGATATCCAGCACGCCGGGCAGCTCCAGGCGCTGCACCGCACGGGTGACGGCCATGCCCTTGAAGAACGCCTCCAGGGACATGCTTTCGCTGACCTCGGCGAACAAATGCTCATCGGCGCCAAAGCTGTAGCGAATCGGGGATGTTTCAGCCATGTCTGTTCCTCTTGGAATCATTGTAGAAAGGCAGGCAAAAATCATGCAGGGGCTGCGGTTCAGACGGGTGTGCGCACCACGATCCCCGCCTGGTCCAGGGCCCTGCGGGTCGCCTCCACCAGGTCCAGGGCGCCCGGCGTATCGCTGTGCAGGCAGATGGAATCGAATTCGATAAACAGGTCTTCGCCCTCGACGGTGCGCACCAGCCCCGTCTGGCAGGCCCGCAGCACACGGGCCGCCACTGTCGCCGGGTCCAGGGCGCGCACGTTGCGGGTAAACACGATGGAGCCGGACAGATCGTACTCACGGTCGGCATAAAACTCGCGTACTACCGGCTGCCCCAGTTCCTTGGCAATGCGCCAGATCACCGAGCCGGGCATGCAATACAGCAGCAGTTCAGGCTCCAGGCGTTGCAGGTTTTCCACCAGCAGGCGGGCCGCTTCTTCGTCCCGGGCCAGGTGCATGTACAGCGCGCCATGGGGCTTGATGTGCTGCAAGGTCACGCCCTGCACCCGCGCCAATTCGCGCAGGGCGCCCAGTTGGTAGAGCATGTCGTCCACCAGTTCCTGGGCCGGGACGTTGATGTGGCGGCGGCCGAACCCCACCAGGTCGCGAAAGCCCGGGTGCGCGCCGATGGCCACGCCCAACTGCTTGGCGCGCTCGATGGTGCGGCGCATGGTGCCGGGGTCGCCGGCATGAAAGCCGGTGGCGACGTTGGCGGAGCTGATAAACGCCATCAGCTCATTGTCCACACCGTCGCCGATGGTCCAGGGGCCGAAGCTTTCGCCCATGTCCGAGTTGAAATCCACTGTCTGCATCGGGGCTGCTCCGCAAGGGTTCGTGCCAAGGAAAATAGGCTGGCCCTTGACCCCTTGGGAAGATCTATTATCAGATAGGGTATCTTCGGAAAATCAGATACCCCCAAGAGAAATCCCCATGTCGCTTACGCTGCGCCAGGTTCGCTACTTTGTCGCCACCGCCGAAATCGGCCAGATTTCCCAGGCGGCGATTCACCTGAATATCTCCCAGTCGGCAGTGACCACCGCGATCAAGGAGCTGGAAGCCATGCTCGGCGCCCAGCTGTTTGTACGCTCGGCCCAGGGCATGAACCTGACCGACGCCGGCCGGCATTTTCTCAACCGCGCCTACGTGATTGTGCGCAGTGTCGACGATGCCCTCAGCAGCCCGCTGCCGGACTTGCGCGCCAGCGGCGTGCTGCGGGTCGCGGCCAGTTACACGGTGTTGGGTTACTTCCTGCCGCACCACTTGCAACGCCTGGAGCATTGGCACCCGGACGTGAGCATCGAAGTCTTCGAGCAGGAGCGCCAGGCCATCGAACAAGGGCTGCTGGATGGCCAGTTCGAGATGGCCGTGGTGCTCACCGCCAACCTCACCCACCCGGATATCGTCTCGCAAATCCTGTTCAATTCCGAACGCCGCCTGTGGCTGCCCAGCCACCACCCGCTGTGTGAACGGCGTGCGGTGAGCCTGGCGGATGTGGCGCAGGAACCCTATATCCTGCTGACTGTGGACGAGGCCGAGCAAAGTGCCATGCGTTATTGGGAGCAGGCCGGGCAGACGCCCAAGGTGCGGCTGCGCACCAGTTCGGTAGAGGCGGTGCGCAGTATGGTGGCCAATGGCAGTGGCGTGGCGATTCTGTCCGACCTGGTCCATCGCCCCTGGTCCCTGGAAGGCAAGCGCATCGAGACCTTGAGCGTGACTGACAAGGTCGCGCCCATGAGCGTTGGCCTGGCCTGGCACCGCGAGCGCACCTTTACCCCGGCGATGCAGGCGTTTCGCGACTACTTCCACGATGCCTTCCTCGCCCCCCAGCAACTATCGACACGCCGTTAAAGCTGGGCCTTCAAGGTGGCCGACAACCAGTCCATCAGCACCCGTACCCGTAGCGGCAAGTGGCGCTGGCCGGCATACAGCATCGATACATCCAGCGCAGGCGCGGGATAGTCGGGGAGCACCGCCACCAATTCGCCCTTTTCGAGCAATTCGCGGATACCCAGCCCCGGTACCTGAATGATCCCGAAACCGGCGAGGCATGCCGACTGGTACGCATCCGTGCTGCTGACCGTGACCCGCCCGGCCATGGCAATACGTTGCACCTTGTTGCCCTGCACATATTCAAAACCCGCGGAGCGCGCACCCAGCGGCCGCACGTAATGCACCAGTTGATGGGCGGCCAGATCGGCCAGGGTCTTGGGTTCGCCATAGCGTTGCAGGTAACCGGGGCTTACGCAGTTGATCATCGGCATGCTGCACAACAGGCGCGCCACCACGGACTGGTCTGGTTGTACGCCCACGCGCAACACACAATCAAAACCTTCGGCCAGCAGGTCGACCTGGCGGTCGGAGCTGCTGATTTGCAGCTCGATCAAGGGGTGCCGGTCCATAAACTCCGGCAGGTGCGGCAGGATCACCTTACGTGCCATCACATTGGGCATGTCGATACGGATCCGCCCGGTCAATTGCGCCTCGTCCTGGCGAAACAACCCCTCCAGCTCTTCCATATGGGCCAGCAGGTCCTTGCTGCGCTCATACAGCACGCGCCCGTCCTGGGTCGCCTGCACCTTGCGCGTGGTGCGCTGCAACAGGCGCGTGCCCAACAGGTCTTCGAGGGCGCGCACCTGCTCGGACACCGTCGAGCGCGGCAGCCCCAGGCTGTCGCCGGCCTGGGTGAAACTCGACAGTTCGGTGACCCGCACAAAGGTGCGCAACAGGTCCAGCTTGTTCATGGTGGCGCCCCGTGATTGTTCGACTGATCCGACCAGTGATTCCGGATTCACTCTGTTTATCACGCAATACCCGGACAAATACACTCATTCCACCATTACCCACCCGCTCCGAGGACTGCACCATGACCCGTAAAATCGCATTGATCACCGGCGCCAGCCGTGGCTTGGGCAAAAGCACCGCCCTGCATCTGGCCGCGCAAGGCATCGATATTGTCGGCACCTACTACAGCAAGGCCGCTGAGGCCCAGGCGGTGGTGGCAGAGATTGAACAGCTCGGCGGCCGCGCCGCCATGCTGCAACTGGATGTAAGCCAGAGCGCCACGTTCGACGGGTTTGTCAGCCAGCTCGGCGAGGTCCTGCAAGCGCATTTCGCCCAGGCGCATTTCGATTTCCTGATCAACAACGCCGGGATCGGCACCCATGCCAGCTTTGTCGAGACCACCGAAGCGCAGTTCGATCAAATGGTCGCGATCCACCTCAAGGGCCCGTTCTTCCTGACCCAGAAGCTCCTGGCGCTGATCGTCGATGGTGGGCGCATCATCAATATCTCCAGCGGCCTGGCCCGCTTCAGCCTGCCCGGTTATGCCGCCTACGCCTCAATGAAAGGCGCGGTGGAAGTGCTGACCCGTTACCAGGCCAAGGAGTTGGGCGCACGGGGGATCAGCGTCAACACCCTCGCCCCCGGTGCCATCGAGACCGACTTCGGTGGCGGCGCGGTACGCGACAACGCCGGCATCAATGCCTTTGTCGCCAGCAACACGGCCCTGGGTCGGGTCGGCTTGCCGGACGACATTGGCGGGGCGATCTCCACCTTGCTGGCCGATGGCAGCAAATGGATCAATGGGCAGCGTATCGAGGCGTCGGGCGGAATGTTCGTCTGACCCTCACACTTGCTCTGGCGCACGTTGCTGCAGGAACTTTTCCCGCAGCACGTCGTAGCCCCAGTGGTACACATAGGTGTACGGCAGGAAGAACAGCAACACGCCGATATCCAGGATAAACGCCTGCATCAGGCTGATATTGAGCCACGCGGCAATCAGCGGTACGGCAAACAGAATCAGCCCACCCTCGAACAGCAGGGCGTGCATGATCCGGGTCTTGACGCTATTGGCCAGTTGCAGGCGTACCTTGAGGCGATCGAACACGCTGTTGAAGATCATGTTCCACGTCAACGCCAACAGGCTGATGGCCAGGGTCACCGCGCCCATTTCCAGGGCTGGGCGACCGGTGATCCAGACCAGCAACGGGGTACAGATCAGCAAGGCCAGGCCTTCGAAGCCAAGGGCCTGGAAAACACGTTCGGTGATGGACTTGGTGGTGTTCATAGGTGTTGCTCTGTGAATGTCTTGGGTTGCCATCATCGCGCCCTGAAACGATACTTCATAATCAATAACCATCGATCAAGGCGATAGATCATGGCTTCTCATGAAGTGTTGCAAGCGTTTGTGCAGGCGGCGACCCAAGGCTCGTTTTCGGCGGCGGCGCGCAAGCTGGGCAAGAGCCAGTCGACAGTCAGCGCCGCAGTGGCCAGCCTGGAGATTGATCTGGACGTGGTGCTGTTCGACCGCAGCAGCCGCAAGCCCAGCCTGACCCCGGCCGGGCACGTTCTGCTGCAACGGGCCGAGCAGGTGCTGGAGGCCAGCAGTCGCCTGGAGCTTGCCGCCAGCCAGTTATCCCAGGGGCTGGAGCCCAAGCTCAGTATTGCCATGTCTGATACCTATCAGTCGGGGCGCTTTGAAACGCTGCTCGGTGCCCTGGAGCAGCGCTATCCGGACCTGGAGCTGGAGTGGTTGATTGCCGAATGCGAAGACCTCATCGCCCTGGTGCAAAGCGGGCGCGCGCAGTTGGCGTTTATCGAGGCGCAGGAGGTCTACCCGCCAGACCTGACCCATGCCACCATCGAGGAGCGCGCACAACTTGCGCTGTTTGTGTCCCCGCGGCACGCACTGGCCAGCCTCGATGGTATCGACCAGCAAACCCTGCAACAGCACCGGGAGCTGCGCCTGGCAAGCATCATCAACCCCAATGAAAACCGGCTGACCGGCCGAGTCTGGTCCGCCCCCAGCTTTTTGATGCTGATGGAAATGGCCATCCTCGGTTTTGGCTGGGCCCCCTTGCCGAGCTGGCTGGTGGAGCGCTTTGCCAATGGCCAACTGGTGGAGCTCAAGGCTCGCGGCTGGCCGCGCTCGGTGGCGGTGGATGCGTTGTGGTCGCGGCAACACCCGCCGGGCCCGGCGGGGAGTTGGTTGCTGGAAAAGATGCTCGAATAACCTCCGCCGGCGCCTACACAGGCCTATCGGTGCAGGTTGCCAGGCGTCGTTCGATGAAGCGCTTTTCCGGCATTTGCTGGGTCAGGCACAGGGCTTTTTCATACGCCTGGCGCGCCTCTTTCATCCGCCCCAATTGCCGGCAGAACTCGCCACGCGCTGAATGCGCCAGGTGGTAATCCAGCAACTCGCCGCGCGCCAGGATCCCCTCGACCTGTTGCAACCCCGCCAATGGCCCATCGCGCATGGCCACGGCGGCGGCGCGGTTGAGCTCGATCACCGGGGACGGCAGCATCCTCAGCAGCACGTCATACAGGCCAATAATCTGTGGCCAATCGGTCTGCGCCGCACTCGGCGCCTCGGCGTGCACCGCGGCAATTGCTGCTTGCAGGCCGTAAGGGCCAAAACGCCGGGTGGCCAGGGCCTGCTCCACCAACGCGCAGCCTTGGGCAATCAACGCGGCATCCCACAACGTCCGGTCCTGTTCATCCAGCAGCACCAACTCAGCAGCGGGCGATAACCGGGCCGGGCGCCGGGACTCATGGAGCAGCATCAACGCCAGCAGGCCCATGACTTCCGGCTCCGGGAGCAACTCCAGGAGCAGGTGGCCCAGGCGTATGGCCTCGCGGGTCAAGTCGTCACGGGTCAGGTCGGCGCCCATGGACGCCGAATAACCCTCGTTGAATACCAGGTAAATCACGCGCAGTACGCTGTCCAGGCGCTCAGGCAACTCCGCCAGCCCTGGAACTTGGTAGGGGATTTTCGCCTCGCGGATCTTACCCTTGGCGCGCACGATGCGTTGGGCAATGGTGGCCGGCGTGACCAGGAAGGCTCGGGCAATTTCCTCGGTGCTGAGGTCACAAATCTCACGCAGGGTAAGCGGCACCTGCGCATCGGCCGCCAGCGCCGGATGACAGCAGGTGAAGATCAGGCGCAGGCGGTCGTCTTCCACGTCTTCGGTACTCCAGTCAGCCGCTTCCAGCGCATCGGCCTGCTCCTGCAGCAACGGGGTGAAACGGGCCTGGCGGCGCAGGCGGTCGATGGCCTTGAAGCGCCCGGTCGACACCAGCCACGCCCCAGGGTTGTCGGGCACGCCATCCTGCTGCCAGCGCTCGACCGCGACGAAGAACGCCTCGTGCAAGGCTTCTTCGGCGAGATCGAAATCCCCCAGCAGGCGAATCAAGGTCGCCAGGACGCGCCGCGAGTCACTGCGGTAGACCGCCTCGACCCGGGCCTTGACGGTCAATCGGGCATGCCCTGGGTCACCAGCGCCACCAGCCGGTCCAGGCTCTCGCCCCACCCCTGGTGAAAGCCCATGGCTTCGTGGGCCTGTTTGTCGGCTTCAGTCCAATGCATGGCGCGCGCGGTGTAGCGGGTCTTGCCGGCAACGTCCTCGAAGGTCACTTCGGCGCTCATGAACGGCTTGCCCGATGGGATCCAGCCGGGCAGGAACGCATCGGTAAACACCAGGCGGCGCGGCGCGTCGATCTCCAGGAACACGCCCTGGGTCGGATACTCGCTGCCGTCCGGCGCGCGCATCAGGGTGCGAAACAGACCACCGACCCACAGGTTCATTTCGCACTCCGGCGTGGTCATGCCGTGTGGGCCCCACCATTGCTGCAACAGCGCAGGCTCGGTCCAGGCACGGAACACCCGGCTCGGCGGGGCGTCGATCATGCGGCTGATGGACAGTTCGAATGCAGCGGGTTGAGTGTTCATGGATAAACCTCCTGAGTCTTGTGATTGTTGGGTTCAGAGATTCAAATCACGCACGGGACGTACTTCCACACTGCCGACCCGTGCCGCCGGGATGCCGCCGGCCACCTGCAGCGCCTCATTCAAGTCCCGGGCTTCAATCAGATAGAAGCCGGCAAGCTGCTCCTTGGTTTCGGCAAACGGCCCATCGGTGATCGATAACTTGCCGTTGCGCATGCGCACGGTGGTGGCCGTGCTCACCGGCTCCAGAGCCTCGGCCGCGAGCATGCGGCCACTACCGTGGACTGCCTCGGCATAGGCGTGGCATTCCGGGTCCTTGGGGCTGTCGGGCAGGCTGTGCAGCAAGGCTTCGGCGCTGTAGACCAGGCACAGGTATTTCATGGCGTTCTCCGTTTTCGGACTACTGACTATAGTTGGCAGCGCTCAAGGTTTCAGGTCGAACAGCCCGGCGCCGGTTTCCATATCGAAAGGCGCGGACCAGTGCTCATGCACCACCTTCCATTGGCCGTCGATACGTTGATAACCGGCGGTGACGCGCATCCAGCAGGTTTTCAGCACGCCATCTGGCCCAGAGCCACCACAGTGCGCAAGCCAGTGGGCAAAGGCGCTGTTATCGGCGGCGACGATATGCAACTCATGGAAGTCAAAAACCCCTGGGCCTGGGCAAAACTCCATGCAGGCCTGCCAATGGGCGCGGTAGGCCGCCTTGCCTTTGAACTGCAGGGCATTGACGGCGTCGAACGCGACGATATCGTCGGCGTAAAAGCTGACAATCTGCTCGACATCCTTGGCGACCACCGCGTGTTTCCATTGCTCGATCAGGGTGTTGATTGGGTTGCTCATGGCGATACTCCTCGGGGTGGAAAATCACGGAAGACACCCTTAGTCGAATGACCCGCCTTTGAATCGACAAGCCTACAAAAAATAATTTCGCCAAGGATAAAGCCGCTAGAATTTGCGACTTCCCTGTAGGACTTCGGATATCTGCTCGATGGAAACCCGCCTCGCGCCCTATGAGACGCTGACTGCTACCCAGCAACAGCAACTCGCCAGCCTCGAAGTCCACCCCGAGCAACTGGCCTATAGCGGTGATATCTACTGCGCGCTGAACAGCCTGCTGGTCAACCCAAGCCCCGGCATCAAGGGCTTCGCCCTGCTGGCCGACGACGTTCCCGTGGCCTTCCTGCTGCTCAAGCGCCCGCCCTGCCTGCCCCATTGGGCCGACGCACACAGCGCCACACTGCATGCCTTGCAAGTCGATCGCCACCATCAGGGCCGAGGCTTCGGCAAGGCCTGCCTACAAGCCCTACCCGCCGCCGCCCGCCTGGCCTGGCCGCAGATCAGCGCCTTGGAGTTGTCGGTGGACAGCGACAATGTGGCGGCACTGGGCTTGTATTTGCAGCAGGGCTGGGTAGACCGGGGCGAGGCGTATAAAGGGCGGGTGGGTTATGAGCGGCGGTTGGCGCTACTGTTTTGATTACCGGCAAGGAGACTCCCATGCTAACCACCCTGGACCAACTCGAAACCCTCTACGGCCTGCCCCACGAGCGTGCCCTGCGCAAGGAAATCGCGTTTCTCAATGAGGATTACCAGGCGATGGTCAACGCCTCGCCGCTGGTGATTGTCAGTTCGGCGGGCGCCGATGGCCTCGACGGCTCGCCTCGGGGCGATGTGCCGGGGTTTGTGCGGATCATCGATGAACGCACGCTGGCGATCCCGGATCGGCCGGGCAACAACCGCCTCGATACCCTGCGTAACCTGATTGTGGATCCACGGATTGCCCTGCTGTTTATCATTCCGGGGATCGGCGAGACCCTGCGGGTCAACGGGCGGGCGCAGATCTCCATCGAGCCTGAGTTGCTGCAAAGCTTTGCGGTCAATGGCAAACCGGCACGCTCGGTGATTGTGGTGCAGGTAGAGGCGGCGTATTTCCACTGCTCGAAAGCCTTTGTGCGCTCCGATTGCTGGAACCCGGACAAGCATGTAGAGCGTTCAACGCTGCCGTCAGCGGGGGCCATCCACAAGCGTTTGAATGATGGGCAGTTTGATGCCGAGGCCTATGATCGGGAGATGCCGGAGCGGGTCAAGGCCACGTTGTATTGAGGCCCTGGCCGGCTCGGGCGCCCCTGAGATCGCCATCGCGGGCAAGCCCGCTCCCACAGGTAATTGCGCGGTACCAGGTTTTGAGTACACCCCGATACAAATGTGGGAGCTGGCTTGCCTGCGATGGCGGTGGATCAGGCGATGTACAGGTTATGCGGACTTTTCGACAGGCAGCCAGATTTCCACAGTACCGGTGCCCTTAACCACATCGAAATCGGCGCTGTAACGCTCATAATCCGGCCCGGCGACCTTGTAGCCCGACGTCGGCAACCACTCGAACATGATCCGCTCATAGGTCTGCGACAGCGCATACACCGGCCCGTAGTGCGCGAAGACGGCATAACGATTGGCCGGCACTTCAATGGATACAAAGTTGCCTGGCACATCATGCTTGGCCGGTACTTCGACGCCGGCGATGTAATCGAATTCTTCTTGCGTGGCGTTGTAGCAAACGCCGTAGGTCACGCCGCCAATGCGCTTCTTGATGTCCTTGATGCACGTGTCGAACAGCTCCCACAACTTCGGAATGTCCCCCAGGGTAGCCTTGCCGTAATGGCCGCCGACCCCGGCGATCACCATGGCCTTGCCCTCTTCCATGCGGGGTTCCAGGGGTAGCGTTGCCTGTTGGTTCATCTGCACAATCTCCATGGGTGAGTGACCAAAACCATACCGAGTATAGGGGCATACTCGCTTCATACTCCAGACCGAAAAATTTCCTACGCCATCTGGACAAACGGCTGTCATCGCCCGTATTGTCTGCCCCGCAGGCCACCGCAGTGGCCGACGTCGCTCGGACGGTTCCGGGCGCTTACGTATTCCGAGGCAACAATGGCAGACCAAGGTTCGCCGCGCCGCTTTGCGCGCATAGATCGACTCCCCCCTTATGTTTTCAATATCACTGCCGAGCTGAAGATGGCTGCGCGTCGGCGCGGCGAAGACATCATCGACTTGAGCATGGGTAACCCCGACGGCCCGACCCCACCACATATCGTGGAGAAACTGGTGACCGTCGCCCAGCGTGAAGACACCCACGGCTACTCCACCTCCAAAGGCATCCCGCGCCTGCGCCGCGCTATTTCGCGCTGGTACAAGGACCGCTATGAGGTGGATATCGACCCGGAAACCGAGGCTATCGTGACCATCGGCTCCAAGGAAGGCCTGGCGCACCTGATGCTGGCCACCCTGGACCAGGGCGATACCGTGCTGGTGCCCAACCCCAGCTACCCGATTCATATCTACGGTGCGGTGATCGCCGGCGCCCAGGTGCGTTCGGTGCCGCTGATTCCCGGCGTGGACTTCTTTGCCGAGCTGGAACGGGCGATTCGCGGTTCGATCCCCAAGCCGAAAATGATGATCCTGGGTTTTCCGTCCAACCCGACCGCGCAGTGCGTGGAGCTGGATTTCTTCGAGCGGGTGATCGCCCTGGCCAAGCAGTACGACGTGCTGGTGATCCACGACCTGGCCTACGCCGATATCGTCTACGACGGCTGGAAAGCCCCGTCGATCATGCAGGTGCCGGGCGCCAAGGACATTGCGGTGGAGTTTTTCACCCTGTCCAAGAGCTACAACATGGCCGGCTGGCGCATTGGCTTTATGGTGGGCAACGCAGAACTGGTCAACGCCCTGGCGCGCATCAAGAGTTACCACGACTACGGCACCTTCACCCCGCTGCAAGTGGCGGCGATTGCCGCGCTGGAAGGCGACCAGCAATGTGTGAAGGACATTGCCGAGCAGTACCGCCAGCGCCGCAACGTGCTGGTCAAGGGCCTGCATGAGCTGGGCTGGATGGTGGAGAACCCGAAGGCGTCGATGTACGTCTGGGCGAAAATCCCCGAGGCGTATGCCGCCATGGGTTCGCTGGAATTTGCCAAGAAGTTGCTGCTCGAAGCCAAGGTGTGTGTGTCGCCGGGGATCGGCTTTGGCGAGTATGGCGATGACCATGTGCGCTTTGCGCTGATCGAGAACCAGGACCGCATTCGCCAGGCGGTGCGCGGGATCCGCGCCATGTTCCGGGCCGACGGCCTGGTCACCAAGGCCTGATGCCTAACCCGATCCAACGGTCAATGTAGGAGCTGGCTTGCCGGCGATGCACACACCTCGGGGTGCCAGGCATACCGAGGTGATGCTATCGCCGGCAAGCCGGCTCCTACAGTGATGTCAGTGAAGGTTTAAACCACCAACGACAGCAACATGATGAAGCCCAGCGCCACGATGGACAGGATGGTCTCCATGGCCGTCCAGGTCTTGAACGTCTCGGCCACGGTCATGTTGAAGTACTGCTTGACCAGCCAGAACCCTGCATCGTTGACGTGCGACAGAATCAACGACCCCGCCCCCGTCGCCAGCACCAGCAACTCCAGGTTGACCCCCGGCACCATCCCCACCACCGGCACCACAATGCCTGCGCCAGTAATGGTGGCAACGGTCGCCGAGCCCGTAGCAATCCGAATCACCGCCGCCACCAGCCAGGCCAGCAGGATCGGGTTGATCTGCGCTGTCACCGCCATATGGCCGATCACATCACCTACGCCGCTGGTCACCAGCATCTGCTTGAAACCGCCACCGGCACCGATGATCAGGATGATCGCGGCGGTCGGCGCAAGGCTGGCATCCAGCAACTTGAGGATCTGTTTGGAATGGATGCCCTGGCGATGGCCAAAGGTGTACAGCGACAGCAGCAACGCCAGGAGCAAGGCGCTGATCGGGTGGCCGATCATGTCCATCCAGTTACGCACGATGTGCCCGTCTGGCAGGGCGATGTCGGCGAAGGTTTTGAGCAGCATCAGGAATACCGGCAGCAGCACGGTGATCAGGGTGATGCTGAAGCTCGGCAGGTTTTTCCCGTCGGACTCACGGGCCAGTTGGTCCACCAGTTCCTGGGACGGGTTGCCGGGGATGTACTTGGCAATGAACGTACCGAAGATCGGCCCGGCAATGATGGCGGTGGGCAAGGAGACGATCAGGCCGTAAAGGATGGTCTTGCCGATATCCGCGCCAAACACGCCGATGGCCAGCAACGGCCCCGGGTGCGGCGGCACCAGGCCATGCACCGCCGAGAGGCCGGCGAGCAACGGGATGCCGATCTTGATCAGCGACACACCGGTGCGCCGCGCAACGATAAACACCAGCGGGATCAGCAACACAAAGCCGATCTCGAAGAACAGCGGGATGCCCACCAGGAAGGCGGCGAACATCATTGCCCACTGCACCTTGTCCTTGCCGAAGGCGCGGATCAGGGTTTGGGCGATCTGATCGGCACCGCCGGATTCGGCCATCATCTTGCCGAGCATCGTACCCAGCGCCAGGATTATCCCGACAAACCCGAGCACGCCGCCGAAACCGTCCTGGAAGGCCTTGATGATCTTGTCCACGGGCATGCCCGAGGTCAGGCCCAGAAAACCTGAGGCGATGATCAGGGCGATAAAGGGGTGAACCTTGAACCGGGTGATCAACACGATCAACCCGATGATGGTGACCACTGCATCGAGCAGCAGGTAAGACTCGTGGGACATGCCAAACATGGGGGTCGTCTCCTGTTTGTTGTTGTTATTAAAGCGGGTGTTGAGTTTCGTGCCGTCGGATAGCGCTATCTTTCAGCCAAAAAATCATCGGGAAGGTTCAAAGCCGTGGGTCAGCCACCACGCGTGGGTCTGCGCGGCCAATGCCTCGATGCTGTCTTCACTGGCATTGAGGGCCAGGGTCAGCGGCTCGCCAATGGGCGATTCGAGGGTGGCGAACTGGCTGTCGATCAGGCTGGCCGGCATGAAATGGCCGGGGCGATGGGACACACGGTCGGCGGCCACCTCGCGGGTCAGTTCGAGGAAGACAAAGCCCAGGCCCGGCGCGGCTTCGCGCAGGTGATCGCGGTATTTTTTCTTCAGCGCCGAACAGGTCAGCACCGGATGCTCGCCGGCCTTGAGCGCACGGCGCAGCTCATCGCAGAGGATATCGAGCCAGCCGGCACGGTCGTCGTCGTTGAGAGGATGGCCTGCGCTCATCTTTTCGATGTTGGCAGCCGGGTGAAAGCTGTCGCCTTCAATGGCGGTGGCGCCGTTCAACAGGCACAGGGCCTCGCTGACACTGGACTTGCCACAGCCGGAAACACCCATGATGACCAGGGCGGTAACAGGTTGACTCATGAAACACCTCAGGACGCAGATAGCGCTACCTTTGCACGCCCTAAGGCTAGTGCAAAAACAGGCTTTTCCCGCGCCTAATTGTCATTTTTATGGAGTGACGCGTGCATCCTCTCCAACTGTTTGCGCAAGGATCAGGCAACCCTTTGCGCAAGTATTTGCAGGCCTTTGGAGACAGCGCTACCTTAGTGCCTCGATTTTTGTTTGGCAAGCCGCCTGATGACCTCCAAGAACGATAAAAATACCCGCACGACGGGTCGCCCTACCCTTAACGAAGTTGCCCGCCTGGCGGGGGTCAGCCCGATTACCGCCTCCCGGGCCCTGCGCGGGATCAGTACCGTGGCCACCGAACTGGTGGAAAAAGTACAGAAAGCCGCCGCCGAGCTGAACTACGTGGTCAACCCCGCCGCCCGCGCACTGGCGTCGGCCCGCAGCCAGTCGGTGGTGGTGCTGGTGCCCTCGCTGTCCAACCTGCTGTTTATCGAAACCCTGGAAGCCATCCACCAGGTGCTGCGGCCCAAGGGCTTCGAAGTGCTGATCGGCAACACCCACTATTCCCGGGACGAAGAAGAAAACCTGTTGCGCAACTACATGGCCTACCAGCCTCGGGGCCTGCTGCTGACCGGCTTTGACCGCACCGAAAGCGCCCGGCGCATGGTGGAGTCGAGCAATGTGCCCTGCGTGTACATGATGGACCTGGACCCGACGGCCGGCCTCAACTGCGTCGGTTTCTCGCAGATCAGTGCCGGTGAAACCGCTGCGGCGCACCTGATCTCCCGGGGCCGCAAACGCCTGGCCTATGTCGGCGCGCAACTGGACCAGCGCACACTGCTGCGCGGTGAGGGTTTCCGTCGTGGCCTGCAACAGGCCGGCCTGTATGACCCGGCCCTCGAACTGCTGACCCCGCGCCCCTCGTCGGTGGGCCTGGGTGGCGAGTTGTTCCTGCAACTGTTGGCCAGCCACCCGGACGTGGACGCGATCTTCTTCGGCAACGACGACCTGGCCCAGGGCGCCCTGCTCGAAGCCCTGCGCCACGGGATCAAAGTGCCACAGCAGGTGGCGGTGCTGGGCTTCAACGACCTGCCCGCCTCCAGCTTCATGGTGCCGCGCCTGAGCAGCATCAGCACCCCACGCGAAGCCATTGGCCGACGCGCGGCAGAGCATTTGCTGACGGTGATGGCCGGCAACAAGATCGCCCGGCCGGTGGTGGATATGGGGTTTGAGTTGAAGGTGCGCGAGAGCACCTAGGCGCCAGCTGTAGGAATAGACTGACTCTTTGGCAGCGCCTTGCTCCGTTACCTACGGTTGCGTCAGAATCCGCCGGCTTGTGCGCCTGGGTGGGGCTCTCTAAGGTGGCCCGGTCGCTGAACTTCTCGGTGATCGGGTTTAGTAGCCTGAGCAGTCATACAAATGAGCATGAGCTTCATCTATCAGGCTTACCGCCTGTGCTTGATGGTGGCTGTGCGCAGGGCGCCCTCGTGGCGCGCCGGTTTTTTGTATGACTTTACCGGTCTACTAACCTGCGTACAGCCGCCACCCTTTCGTTTAGTAGCGACCCGGTGGTGGCCCAGCCAAAGGTCATAACCATGTTCAAAGTTACTCCCAACCCCCCGCTTCACGACGCAAAACTCAACCAGGCCGCCCACCGCGCTATTGATCACTACCTCAATCCCCCGACCGCCCCGGCGCCCGAACCTTCCACCCTGTTCACCGTCACTTCCGGCGCCAGCAGCGAAAGCCTGATTGCCAACAGCTATGAAACCTTTTCCTCCGTTACCACGTTGCTGCTGGACCTGTCCGAAGACCTGACCGGCAAAGACCGTGACAGGACCCTGGCGATTCATCAGTTGAGCGAGTTGGGCGTGTTGCTGATGAGCACACTGATGGACCAGCAAACACCGCACAACTAAAAGCCCAGACGCGATCAAAAAGGTGGGAGCGGGCTTGCCTGCGATGGCGGTGTGTCAGCCACCCAAGATAATGACTGGCACACCGCCATCGCAGGCAAGCCAGCTCCCACATTTTTTTACCGTGCCCACTTGGCCCCTGCTAAATTGGCCAACGCCAACTCACACCTGCCAGGGAAGCACCATGGGACATGCGCTGAAAATCTTGGGTCGCACTTCGTCCATCAACGTACGAAAAGTCCTGTGGACCTGCCAGGAACTGAACATCCCCTACGAGCGCGAAGACTGGGGCATCGGCTTCACCCCCACCCAATCACCCGCCTTCCTCGCCCTGAACCCCAACGCCCAGATCCCGGTGATCATCGACGACAACGGCGTGCTGTGGGAGTCCAATACCATCTGCCGCTACCTGGTGGGCCTGCACCAGCGTCAAGACCTGCTGCCCGCCGCCCCCGCGCCTCGCGCCAGGGTCGAGCAATGGATGGACTGGCAAGCCACCGAACTCAACCCCTCCTGGGGCTATGCCTTCCACGCCCTGGTGCGCCAGAACCCGGACTTCCAGGAGCCGCAGCGCATTGCTGGCGGTGTGCGCGGTTGGCACGACAAGATGGGGTTGCTGGAGCAGCAACTGAGCAAAACCGGCGCCTATGTGGCTGGCGACACCTTCAGCCTCGCCGATATCCTGATCGGCCTGTCGGTGCACCGCTGGCGGATGACGCCCATGGAGCACCCGTCCTACCCGGCTGTCGATGCGTACTACGCCCTGCTCAGCCAGCGCCCAGGTTTCCAGGCCTTTGCCCTCGACGGTCACAACTAAGGATTACACGATGAAAGGACTCAACGTACTGCTCACCGGCGCCTGCGGCAGGATCGGCAAGACATTTTTCGAAGCGTCGAAAGATCGCTACCGCTTTACCCTCACCGACCGCGTCGCACCGGGCTTCGCCCTCGACGGCCATCGCTTCGTGCAGGCCGACTTGAGTGACAAAACGGCCCTCACCGCGCTGCTCGACGGCGTCGACGTGATTGTGCACCTGTCGGGCATTCCCCACGCCAGCGCCACCTTCGACGAACTGCTCCCCAACAATATCCTCGCCACCACCTATCTGTTCGAAGCGGCTGTGGCCGCCAACGTCAAGCGCCTGGTCTTCGCCAGTAGCGCGCAGACCATCGAAGGCTACCCGGTGGATCGGCAAATCACCCCAGGCATGCCGGTGCTGCCCGCCAACCTGTATGGCGTGAGCAAATGCTACGGCGAAGCGCTGTGCGGCTATTACGCTGCCAAAACCCCACTCTCCACCATCGCGTTACGCATTGGCGCGTTTGAATTTGCCGAAACCCACGACCTGAACAACGCCCGCGACCTCAGCGCCTGGCTCAGCCCTCGGGATGCCGTGCAGTTGTTGCAACGCTCGGTGGAGGCCGAGGGGGTCAAGCACCTGATCGCCCATGGCATTTCCAATAACCGCTTCAAGCGCCTGGACTTGAGCGAGACCACACGGGTTCTTGGGTATCAGCCGCAGGACGATGCCTTCCAGGTCTTCGAGATTCCCATCACCTACTGAAGGCAATGGCCGCCGACGGCAAACATTGGCCGTCGGCAACCCGCTTGCTGCCTAAAGACTGCCCTCACAGCCAATGAACACAGGGGTTTAGGTCCCGGCACGCTAATTGCTAAACCCTATGGACCGTTCAAAACCACAGGTGCCCGATCATGTTGGTCAATACCCAAGTCTCGTCCGTGATCCAACAGTCCAAACGCCCCGACCTGGACCCGGCCAACGCCGCCGCCAGCGCGCTGTACAGCGGCGTGATGCAGAACGTGCAGAACGCCGTTGCCGCAACCCAGGTGCAAGCCACGCAAAAGGCTACCGACACCACGGCCAGCAATGTGGATGCCGCGTTTGCCAAGACCCGCCTGCAACTGCAAGCAACGCCGCCGACCAGCGCCACGCCGGCCACCTCAGCCAATACCCAGGCCCGCACCGAATTCAATGAGTACATGACCAAGACGCCGGCCGAGCGCATTCGCGATCAGATCCTCAAGGAAAAGGGCCTGACCGAAGAAGAAGTGAAAGCGATGCCTATCGAACAGCAGAATGCCATTGCCCTGGAAGTGACTGAGCGCCTGAAAATGCAGGCGGCGCAGCAGTTTGCCGAGAAGACTGCCGACCCGCAGATCAAGGCCGTGAAAGACACCCTGGCGGCGATCTGACCCGTGTAGGAGCCGGCAAGCCGGCTCCGTTGGGGGCCTATTGCAGTTGCAGGGTGGAGTTGAACTGACCGATGGCATCCACCACATGCCGCGAGCCTTCCTGGATCTCCAGGATCACCTGCCCCGCTTCATTGGCCAACTCCACCCCCAGCCCGGTACGGCTCAGGCTCGACTGCATGCTCGATACCGCGCTCAGGGACAAGTCGTGGTTTTTGCGCACCACATCGACAATCTCGATCGTCGCCTGGCTGGTACGCGCCGCCAGGCTGCGCACCTCGTCCGCCACCACTGCAAAACCACGGCCGTGCTCACCCGCGCGGGCGGCTTCAATCGCCGCGTTGAGTGCCAACAGGTTGGTTTGATCGGCAATCCCGCGAATGGTCTGCACGATGGTGCCGATAATGTCCGACTGCTTGCTCACCGCATCGATGCTCAACGCCGCTTCATTCAGGTCACGGGAGATTTCTTCGATGATCTGCACCGTCTGCTGCACCACTTGCGAGCCCTTGCGGGCGCAGGCGTCGTTCTGTACCGAAGTGGCGTGGGCCGAGTCGGCAGCGTTACGCAAGGTGGTGACCTGTTCGGTGATGTCACTGGCGAACTTCACTACTTTGTACAGGCGGCCGTTGGTATCGAAGATTGGGTTGTAGGAGGCTTCCAGAAAAAGTGTCTGACCCTGCTTGTTGCGCCGTTCAAAACGGTGGGAGTGGAATTCGCCGCGGTTGAGGGAGGCCCAGAATGCTTTGTAAGCCGGCGACTCCACCTCGGCGCGGTGGCAAAACATGCTGTGGTGCTGGCCAACGATTTCGCCGAGGGAATACTGCACCGTCTTCAGGAAATTCTGGTTGGCATTGAGGATCTGCCCCTGGGGCGTGAACTCAATGACGGCCATGGAACGGCCGATGGCGTCGATCAGGCTTTGGTTTTCATGTTCACGGTGGATCCGCTCGGAAATATCCGACGCCACCTTGATCACGCTCTGCACCTGTTTATCCGGGCCGAACACTGGCATGTAGCTGGCCTCCAGCCACACTTCCTGACCGCTCTTGGTCAAGCGCATGAACGTGCCGCTGATGGGCTCGCCCTGGGCCAGGTCGCGCCACAACTTGGCGTAGGCGTCGCTGCGGTAGTAGGACTCTTCACAGAAGATTCGATGGTGTTTGCCGCGTACTTCCTCGGCGCTGTAGCCCATGGTCCTACAGAAGTTTTCGTTGGCATCCAGTACCACGCCGTCGCGATCGAACTCGATCATCGCCATCGAACGACTGATGGCCGCGAGCTTGGCTTGGGCCTGGGTCAGCGCACAGGAAAAACGCTCGATTTCCAGCAGGTCGGATTTGTGGTGGAGGTTAAACATGATCGGATCACCTTCAGCGCTGTCTTTGAATGACGGTTAGTTCTTGGATTTGACCCAGTACAACTTTCCACAAAACAGGCAAACGCATCCGTCCAGAGACAGGACAAGTGTCAGGCGATAGATAAATGATGGCCAATCGGAGAGTCCATGGGGCAACGCTCGTTTCAAGGCATCCTTTTCTTGATGACCCCCCCAGGGGTCCGCTTTAACCGACACACGTAAATCCATTTAACCTGATGCTCCTTTTTTCCCGGCGCTTTGACATACGCACTCATCTATTCACGGTTTGTATAGTGCTCATCAATCACTATGCAATCGGCCACCCAAAACGCTTCATATGGCAAGCGACATAAGTGGTTATGGGTGAGCATAGACAGGGCTTGGCGCTATGCAAGGCCAGTAATCAGCCAGTATTGATGAACAGGTATTGGAGGGGGACGTGCGGGGGGATGTCAGTGTGTATCGATACCGTATAGGAGCGAGCAAGCTCGCTCCTATAGTCAGGCACTCAGTGACCGAACAGGCCTGTCTCGGTTTTCTTGGCTTTTTTGTCCGCGCGTTTTTCATCGGCGGTCTTTGCCGGTTTCTTCTTCGCGGCTTTCTTTGAATCCATACCTTTGGCCATGATGCATGCTCCACTAACAGAGGAAGTAACAAGGGGTATAACACCTATTGCCCAACAGAAGGCGCTTTGCCCGACTTATAATCCCCGGCTCTTGATCACGCCTGTCGAACTACCATGCCCGAGTTGCACATTGATCTACTGGCAGAGCCCCTGTGGCCGCTGCTGAACAAGTTCTACCGCAGCCACAATTCCTCGATGAAAGCCCTCAAGGGCGGCCAGTTGTGGGTGGCGCGCAATAGCGAGATTGTCGCCGGGCTGTGCCTGAGCCCTGTGGTCGGCGGCCAGTGGCTAACCGGGTTGTTTGTCGATCCGACATTGCGCGGGCAAGGGCTGGCAGCGCGGCTGATCGCCAAAGCCATCGCGCCTGTTGAAGGCACCGTGTGGTTACTGTGCCACCCCGACCTGGAAGAATTTTATGCCGCCCAGGGCTTCAGCCAGCAGACCGTGTTGCCACAGTCGTTGGCCGAGCGCCTGGTGCGCTATAAACGCAACAAGCCGATGATTGCCATGGGCCTGTGCCGCCAGGGTTAAGCGTCGGCGGCGGGATCCAGCTCCGGGAACATCACCTCGATAAACCCGAACTTGCTGAAGTCTGTAATCCGCGAGGGGTACAGGCGGCCGATCAGGTGGTCGCACTCATGCTGCACCACCCGCGCGTGGAAACCGTCGGCAATCCGCACAATCGGCTCGCCCTTGGGATCAAACCCCTCGTAGCGAATCTGCTGGTAGCGATCCACCGCACCGCGCAACCCAGGTACTGACAGGCAGCCTTCATAGCCCTCCTCCAGCACCGGGCTCAGCGGGGTAATCAGCGGGTTGATCAGGATGGTCTGGGGCACCGCCGGCGCATCCGGGTAGCGCTCGCTGCTCTCGAAGCCGAAAATCACCAGTTGCAGGTCGACACCGATCTGCGGCGCGGCCAGGCCGACGCCGCCCACGTGTTCCATGGTCTGGAACATGTCATCGATCAACTGCCACAGCTCGGGGCTGTCGAACATTTCCGGTGGCACCGGTGGCGCGATACGCAGCAGGCGCTCATCGCCCATTTTCAGGATTTCACGAATCATCGGTCAGGTTTCATCAGTGGTGGGCTTGGGAATCGAATGGTCCCGGCCAAGGCCCGAGACATGCTGTTTTTCATCGGGGTGATGCTCGCCAAAATCCTTCTCACCGGGGTCCTTGCCTTCGGCAGACATATGCTCGATCACTGCGTTCATCTCCGCGCCCAGCAGCAACACGGCGGCGGAAATATAGAAGTACAGCAGTAGGACGATGATCGCGCCGATGCTGCCGTACATGGCGTTGTAGTCGGCGAAGGTCTTGACGTAATAGCCAAAGCCCAGTGAAGCCACGATCCAGACCACCACCGCCAGCACCGAGCCTGGCGTGATAAAGCGAAATTTCTGCTTCACGTCCGGCATCACGTAGTACATCAAGGCCACGGCGAACATCAGCAGGATCACGATCAACGGCCAGCGCAAGATGGTCCACAGGGTCACGACGAATTCCTGCATGCCGATCTGCCCGGCCAGCCATTCCATCACTTGCGGCCCCAGGACCATCAACGCGGCGGCCGCCAGCAACATGCCAGCGATGCCCACGGTGTAGAGAATCGACAGCGGGAAACGTTTCCAGATCGGCCGGCCTTCCACCACGTCGTAGGCGGCGTTCATCGCACTCATCATCAGGCGCACGCCCGCCGAGGCGGTCCACAGCGCAATGACGATACCCACCGACAGCAGCCCACCCTTGGATTGCTGCAACTGGTCGATCACCGGGTTGACCTGCTCCAGGGCCTGGGGCGGCAACACCAGTTCCGACTGCAGGCGCAACCAGCTGAAGAAGTCCGGCAGGTGCAGGAAACCGATCAGGGCAATCAGGAACAACAGGAAGGGGAACAGCGAAAACAGCATCTGGTAGGCCAGTGCCGAGGCGTAGGTAGGCATCTCGTCGTCGATGAACTCTGTGACGGTGCGCATCAATACGCGGTGCAGCGGCAGATCTTTTAATACCGGAAAAATCATAGCGTCTCCTTTCGCCGCAAAAGGTTGAGTTCGTGGGCGACTCAGGGGCCGTTTTCTACATCAAGGTAGCCTATTTGGCGACCTTGAAACAATTTCGAAACTTTAAACATCGGGTGTGACACAAAAACGGCCATCCGTGGATGGCCGTTATGCTGCATGGTGCAAACGCTGGAATCAGGCTTTGTCGACGGTATTCTTTACCGCGTCCTTGACCTTGCCGACCGCTTGCTGGGCTTCGCCCTTCTTCTCTTGGATCTTGCCTTCGGTCTCAAGCTTGGTGTTGTCAGTGGCTTTGCCGACACCTTGCTTGATGTTGCCGATGGCTTCGTTTGCTAAACCTTTTGCCTTATCCGCTGTGCTGCCCATGGTATTTCTCCGTAAGAACAATCAAGGGTTTTGGTCATTACGTAAGGGTTGACCCTGGGCCTCTGCGCAGAGTTTCAATTATTTGCGTAAGGCATTTCATCACCCAGCACAGGTTTGGCTTTATGTTTTGCGGCCAACCCCCGAGAATGCCCGGCAGATTCAGGCTCAACCGCTGAATAACAGATCCCGTAGGAAGGTTATGAAACTCAATAAATCACAGGCCATCGCCCGCAGAAACCTGGAACTGGGCGGTGCCGTGCTCGGCGTCAACAACTGCCACTTCACCGACCTGGACCGCAAGCGCAACATCTGGTGGTTCGACCTGCCAGTGGCACGCATCGCCATCGGCCAGTACGAGTGGATTCATTTGTTGATGCACAACGCCGAGACCGACCAGTTGCTGCACCTGAAAGTACCGACCGTGTACCTGCGTGAAAAGCTTGAAGGGTTGGTGGTGCGCAACGCGGGCAAGCGCAAGCCGGAGATTACCCTGGAGCTGAGCGCGGACAAGGATTCGTTCCTGAAAGATGTACGCCCGGCAGGCGCTGGCGTGAGCTTCGCGCAGTTCGCCCTGTAAATACCCGATCACAAATGTGCGGGCTGACATGACGCCATCGCGGGCAAGCCCGCTCCCACAGGGGGTTGTGCTGTACAGGAGTTTTGAGTGTGGCCCAGGAAAAATGGCTTGTCGGGTCGCCGCATCGCGGCGATAGCGGTGGGTCAGTCGACACTCAGCGCCCAATAAAAAGCCCCGCATTCGCGGGGCTTTTTGTTTACTTCTTCAGGCCAAGCTTCTTGAGCTCTTCATCACGCAACTCGCGACGCAGGATCTTGCCCACGTTGGTGGTCGGCAGTGCCTCGCGGAACTCGACAGCCTTGGGTACTTTGTAGCCGGTGACGTTGGCGCGCATGTGCTCCATCACCTGCTCCTTGGTCAGGGTCGCGCCCGGTTTGACCACGATGAACAGCTTGATGTGCTCGCCCGACTTTTCGTCCGGTACACCAATGGCCGCGCATTGCAGTACGCCTGGCAGGCTTGCCAGCACGTCCTCCAGCTCGTTGGGGTAGACGTTGAAGCCGGAGACCAGAATCATGTCTTTCTTGCGGTCGACGATGCGCATGTAGCCGTCTGGCTGGATGATCGCGATATCACCGGTCTTCAACCAGCCTTCGCTGTCGAGCACTTCGGCGGTGGCGTCTTCACGCTGCCAATAGCCCTTCATCACTTGCGGGCCCTTGACGCACAGTTCGCCGATTTCACCCAGGGGCAACTCGACGCCCTCATCCGAGATGACTTTGCACAGGGTCGAAGGCACCGGGATGCCGATGGTGCCGATCTGGATATTCTGGATTGGGTTGACCGTGGCCACCGGGCTGGTTTCGGTCATGCCGTAGCCTTCGCAGATATTGCAGCCGGTCACGGCTTTCCAACGCTCGGCGGCCGCCAGTTGCAGGGCCATGCCGCCCGACAGGGTGACCTTGAGCGCAGAGAAATCCAGCTTGCGAAAGCCTTCGTTGTTGCACAGGGCCACGAACAAGGTGTTCAGGCCGACAAAACCGCTGAACTTCCACTTCGACAACTCCTTGACCATCGCCGGCAGGTCGCGCGGGTTGCTGATCAGGATGTTGTGGTTGCCGATCAGCATCATCGCCATGCAATGAAAGGTGAAGGCATAGATATGGTAAAGCGGCAGCGGCGTGATCAGGATTTCGCAACCTTCATTGAGGTTGGAGCCCATCAGCGCCTTGCATTGCAGCATGTTGGCTACCAGGTTGCGATGGGTCAGCATCGCGCCCTTGGCTACGCCGGTGGTGCCACCGGTGTATTGCAGCACGGCCACGTCTTCGCTGGCAGGGCTGGCGTCGGTGACAGGTTGACCATAGCCCTTGGCCAGGACGTCGTTGAACTTGATCGCCTGGGGCAAGTGATAGGCCGGGACCATTTTCTTCACGTACTTGATGACGCTGTTGATCAGTAGCCGCTTGAGCGGCGGCAACAGGTCAGCCACTTCGGTGACGATCACGTGCTTGACGCCAGTCTTGGGCACGACCTTTTCTGCCAGGTGCGCCATGTTGGCCAGGCAGATCAGGGCCTTGGCCCCGGAGTCGTTGAACTGGTGTTCCATTTCCCGCGCGGTGTACAGCGGGTTGGTGTTGACCACGATCAGGCCGGCACGGATGGCACCGAACACGGCGACCGGGTATTGCAAGAGGTTGGGCAGTTGCACGGCGATTCGATCACCGGGCTGCAAGTCGGTATGCTGTTGCAGGTACGCGGCAAAGGCACCGGACAATTCGTACAGCTCACCGTAGGTGATTGTCTTGCCCAGGTTGCTGAAAGCCGGTTTGTTGGCGAAGCGCTGGCAGGACTGTTTCAGTACCGCCTGAATATTTTGATACTCGTCTGGATTGATGTCTGCAGCAATCCCGGCGGGGTACTTATCCTTCCAAAAGTCTTCGATCATGGAAGCCCACTCCTCAGCGACGCGAATTCATTCACCGCATTTGATGCGATTATTATTTGTGTGTGTTTTTTAGGTGATTCTGGCTGTTTCAAGCAGGCCGAGAGGTCACAAAGCGCGCCGAGAGTAGCAGCTTTGCAAAGGGCCGCCTAGAGCCAAAAGAAGGTCCTACAGTCATAAACATGACTCAAGAATATCCAGTAGTCACTTTTAGAGCAAAAATTCTATAAGCCACGGAACAGCTCTACTTTAAGGGCGTACGCAGTAAATGTGGGAGCTGGCTTGCCTGCGATGGCGGCGGGCCAGTCGACGCATCCTTCGACTGATACACCGCCATCGCAGGCAAGCCAGCTCCCACATTTGAATCGTATTTCAATTGAGATCAGGCGATGTCGCGAAGCTCGCGCCGTAGGATTTTTCCCACCGGTGTCATCGGCAGCGAGTCCCGCAACACAATGTGCTTGGGCACTTTGTAGCCGGTGAAGTTGGCCTTGCAGTAAGTCTTCAGCTCCTCAAGGCTGACGCCCTGGGCCCGCGCCACCACGAACAGTTTCACCGCCTCGCCGGTACGCTCGTCCGGCACGCCGATCACTGCGCAGTTGGCGACGTTGGGGTGGGCCATCACCACATCCTCGATCTCGTTGGGGTACACATTGAAGCCCGAGACGATGATCAGGTCCTTCTTGCGATCGACAATGCGCACAAACCCGTCCGGGTCGATCACCGCAATATCGCCAGTCTTGAGCCAGCCTTCGGCGTCCAGGGTCTCGGCGGTGGCCGCCGGTTGCTGCCAGTATCCCTTCATGACCTGCGGGCCCTTGATGCACAGCTCGCCCCGCTCACCCAGCGGCAACTCCTCGCCGGCGTCATCGATGACCTTCATCGCCGTGCCCGGCACCGGAATACCCACGGTGCCCAGGCGCGATTGATCACCGTAGGGGTTGGTGCTGGCCACCGGCGATGTCTCGGTCAGGCCGTAGCCTTCGCCGATGGAACAACCGGTGATCTGCTTCCAGCGCTCGGCCGTGGCCTTGACCAGGGCGGTGCCGCCGGAGTTGGTGATCTTCAGGTGGGAGAAGTCCAGGGTCTTGAAGTCCGGGTGTTCCATCAGCGCGACAAACAGCGTGTTGAGCCCCAGCAGCCCGGTGAACCGCCACTTCTTCAGTTCCTTGATAAAGCCGCCGATGTCCCGTGGATTGGTGATCAGCACGTTGTGGTTGCCGGTGACCATCATGCACATGCAGTTCGCGGTGAAGGCATAGATGTGGTACAGCGGCAGCGGCGCAATCATCACCTCCTGCCCTTCCTTGACCAGCGGATGCCCGTCTTCACGCAACTGGGACATGCAGGCCCGCACCTGCTGCATATTCGCCACCAGGTTGCCGTGGGTGAGCATCGCGCCCTTGGCCAGGCCGGTGGTGCCGCCGGTGTATTGCAGCACGGCGATGTCATCGAGAGTCATCGGATGACGGGTCACGGCCAGGCCCGCGCCCATGCGCAAGGCGCGCTTGAACGACACCGCCCGAGGCAGGCTGTAGGCCGGGACCATTTTCTTCACCTTGTCGACCACGGTGTTGATCAGCCAACCCTTGGCGGCAGGCATGAAGTCGCCCATTTTTGCTTCGATCAGGTATTCGATCTCGGTGTCGGCCGCCACTTCCTGGACCCTGGAGCCGAACAGGTTGAGGTAGACCAGCCCACGAATGCCCGCGTCCTTGAACTGATGGCGCATTTCCCGCGGGGTGTACAGCGGGTTGGTGTTGACCACCACCAGCCCGGCGCGCAAGGCGCCGAACACGGCAATCGGATAATGCAGGACGTTGGGCATCTGCACCGCGATGCGGTCGCCCGGCTTGAGATCGGTGTGGTGCTGCAGGTAGCCGGCGAACGCCGCGCTCTGGCGCTCCAGGTCGGCGTAGGTCAGGGTGATCCCCATGTTGCTGAATGCCGGACGGTCGGCAAAGGCCTTGCAGGAACGCTCGAAGACTTCGATTACTGACTTGTACGCCGACAGGTCAAGCTCGTTGGGCACACCGGCCGCGCGTTTGTCATTCCAGAAATCAGGTTGCATTATTCTTGTCCTCTTACCCGAGTGTGCCCGACCGCTTCCGGCTGTTTATGGGAAGCGGAGCTTCGGGGACGTTAGCAGCTATGGCCAAACAGGCAAATACACTAAAACGTGTCATTGATTGTATGAATCTTGCCCCTGAGGCCAAGGGTGATCAGACGCCCGCCCCCGGATGAGCTATACACTGCAACGACCCTGAGCAAAGGAAGCGCCATGAACCACACCACTTTCTGGCTGACCGCGAACGACCGCAGCCGCCTGTACGTCAACCAATGGCTACCGGACGGGCCGCCCACGGCGCTGGTGATGTTGGCCCATGGCATGGCCGAGCACAGCGGCCGCTATGGGCGCCTGGCCCAGGCCCTGTGTGACGCAGGCTACGGTGTGTATGCCCCAGACCAGCGCGGCCACGGCCGTACGGCCGATGAAGGCACCCTGGGCCTGTTCGCCGAACGCGATGGCTGGAACAAAGTGGTAGGTGACCTGGCCGCGCTCAACCAGCACATCGGCCAGCAGGCCCCCGGTGTGCCGATCATCCTGCTGGGCCACAGCATGGGCAGCTACATCGCCCAGGCCTATTTGCTGCATCACAGCGCCAGCCTGCATGGGGCGATTCTCAGTGGCTCGAATTTCCAGCCGGTGGCCCTGTACCGCGCCGCCCAACTGATCGCCCGCGCCGAACGCCTGCGCCAGGGCCTGCGGGGCCGTAGCGCGTTGATCGAGTTTCTATCGTTTGGCTCATTCAACAAGGCCTTCAAGCCTAACCGCACGGCATTCGACTGGCTGAGCCGCGACCCGGACGAGGTGGACAAGTACGTCAACGACCCCCTGTGCGGCTTTCGCTGCACCAACCAGCTGTGGATCGACCTGCTCGGCGGCTTGCAGCAAATCAGCAAAGCGTCCAATCTCAAACAGATTGATCCGGGCCTGCCGATTCTGGTGATGGGCGGCGAATGTGATCCGGTCAGTGAGGGCAAGCGTCTCACCCGTCTGGCTAACGCGCTGCGGCAGGCAGGCTGCCAGAACCTGCAAGTGAACATTTACCCGCAAGCACGCCACGAACTCTTCAATGAAACCAACCGTGATGCGGTCACCGCCGATGTGCTGGCATGGATGGCACAGGCCGTGGACCATCGAAGGCCTGCGCGCTGCGAGTGAAGGCACAAATATTTTCGTTTAAAATCAACGAATTAAGATTATCGATTAGCCACAGGATGCACGATTAGATGACCCAGGTTACCAACACTCCGTACGACGCCCTCGAAGTTGGCCAGAAAGCCACCTACAGCAAAACCGTGGAAGAGCGCGATATCCAGCTGTTCGCGGCAATGTCCGGCGACCATAACCCGGTACACCTGGATGCCGAATTCGCCAAGGCGACCATGTTCAAGGAGCGTATCGCCCACGGCATGTTCAGCGGCGCCTTGATCAGCGCGGCAGTCGCCTGTGAGTTGCCTGGGCCGGGCACTATCTATATCGGCCAGCAGATGAGCTTCCAGAAGCCGGTGAAAATCGGCGACACCCTGACCGTACGTCTGGAAATCCTCGAGAAGCTGCCCAAGTTCCGCGTGCGGATTGCCACTCAGGTGTTCAACCAGCGTGATGAGTTGGTGGTGGATGGCGAAGCCGAGATCCTCGCGCCACGCAAACAGCAGGTTGTGACCTTGACCGAGTTGCCGGCGATCAGCATCGGCTGATCAGGCATGTGAAATAAAAAATGTGGGAGCTGGCTTGCCCGCAATGGCGTCATTTCAGTCGATACATACATCGACTGATCAACCGCTATCGCAGGCAAACCAGCTCCCACATTTGTATCGGGGTGTGATCAAAAAACCGGTACGACGCAATTACCTGTGAGAGCAGGCTTGCCCGCTCCCACATTTGTTACTGCACCGCGGTTCAGGACTGGGCGCGAGCCTGGTTACGCAGGGCTTTGACCTGGTCGTGATTGCGCTGTGCACCGTGGTACTGACGCTCAACCAGGTCACGAATACCCACCAGGTTGTGCTTGTTGATTTTCTCGATGGCTTCTTTATAAGCCTTCAATGCGTGGTCTTCACCGCGCTCGGCTTCGTTGAGCACGGCCTCTTCGTCCTTGCCTGTCACCAGCGACTTCACGTCCACCCAACCGCGGTGCAGTGCACCGGCAACGCTGCCGGAATCTTCCGGGTCACCACCCAAGGCCCGCACGGCCGTTTGCAGTTCGGCAGCCGCCGTCGCGCAGTCTGCGGAACGCTTGGTGAACAGCGCCTTGAGCTCTGGATGCTTGATGTCTTCTGCGCAGGTCTTGAAGCCTTCCTGGCCGTCTTTACTGGTTTCGATCAGGTCATTGAGTACGGAGATCGATTCTTTGTTGATGTCAGTCATTTTTCAATTCCTTCGCGGGTTTAGAAACGTATTGGGGTAGTTGCAGCGCCCGTGCCAGGTCTTGAATTAATATTTAATCTTTTGTTTTCAATGACTTATAAATACAAGGCAAATCTGTATCCGCTTTATTTGCATGATCTGTCATTTGGCCTTCATGCAGAATGCCTGTATTTTCCAAGGCACCCTCCTGATTGCCTGAAGCCCGTATGAACCCCGAAAAACTCGAACTGCTGATCACCCGCCAAATGCCATTTGGCAAGTACAAAGGCACGATCATTGCTGACCTGCCCGGCCCTTACCTGAACTGGTTTGCCCGCGAAGGATTCCCCCACGGCGAGTTGGGCGGCCTGCTGGCGTTGATGCAGGAAATCGACCACAACGGCCTGGCCGAACTGCTGGAACCGTTGCGCGCCAAACATGGCAAACCCGCCCCCCGCCACTAATCGAGCCTGACCATGCCCCACACCCGCGACGAGGCCTATTGGCAGGCCATTGCCCAGCGCTATGAGCTGGAGCCCGGCCCCATCAATCTGGAAAACGGCTACTTCGCCCGCATGAGCCGCGCGGTGATGGCCCAGTATCAGGAGCACGTGGCGTTTATCAATCGCAGCAACTCGGTGCATGTGCGCCAGCGCTTCGAGCAAGGGCAAGATGTCGAGATTCGCCGGCAGTTGGCCGAGTTGATCAACGTCGATCCAGAAGCCGTCGCCTTCACCCGCAATGCCACCGAAGCCCTGCAGTCGCTGATCCGCAACTACAACCGCCTGCAACCGGGTGACCAGGTGCTGATCAGCGACCTGGAATACGACACGGTCAAGGGCGCCATGCGCTGGCTCGCCGGCTACCGTGGGGTGGAGGTGATCGAAGTGTCCCACGCCCACCCGGCCAGTTTCGACAGCCTGGTGCAGACCTATCGCGACACTTTCAGCCGTTACCCACGCCTGAAACTGATGGCCCTGACCTATGTCACCCACCGTACCGGCCTGGTGATGCCGGTCGAGGCCATCGCCCACGCGGCACGGGAGTATGGCGTCGAGATCATCCTCGATGGCGCCCACGCGTTGGGCCTGATCGACTTCGACCTGGACCGGCTGGGCATCTCGTTCGCCGGCTTCAACCTGCACAAGTGGATCGGTGCGCCGCTGACCCTGGGCTTTGTGTATATAGCCCCTGGGCGTCTGGCGGAAATTGATCCGGACATGGGCGAGTTCCATTACCCGGCAACCGATGTGCGCGCCCGTACGCCCTACAGCACACCGAACTTTCCGGCGCTGATGACCTTGCCGCTGGTGTTCGAAGAACATCGGGCCCTGGGCGGTGCGCAGGCCAAGGGCGCGCGGTTGAGTTACCTGCGTGACCTGTGGGTGAGCCAGGTGCGGCCATTGCCGGGGATCGAGGTAGTGACCCCGGATGATCCACGGTTGTATTGCGCGATTACCGCGTTCAAATTCAGCGGGCGCGATCAGCAAGTGATGGCGGATCGATTGCTAGCTGAGCACAACCTGTTTACCACCCTGCGCAGTGGCGCGGCGTTTGGTACCTGCATACGGGTGACGCCGGGGTTGGTGACGTCGGCGGCGGACATCGGCGTGCTGGTCAATGCGATTACCGAGCTGAACACCGATTAAAATGTAGGAGCTGGCTTGCCTGCGATGGTCGTTAACGATGACGAATGAATACCAGATACTCTGATGTGTTCTTTCGGGCGTCATCGCAGGCAAGCCAGCTCCTACAGGGGAATGCAGCTTCGCGCTCTGGTTCTGCTGTTGCTCTGTTTTTGATCTTAGGCGCCCCGTCAAACCACGATGGCCGCAGGCAGGTATTGCGCAGTGGGCACCCCGGCAGGATGCCGGGGTAGCCGCGACACGGCCATGGATGGCCGATCGCGGCGGGCCCACGGAGCAATACCTGCCTGCGGGCATGCCGAGCCTAGGCGAGGCACCGAGTGGTGGGGCAAGAGCGTTTTGCTTACTTTGGCGCTTCTCCAAAGTGAGCCGCCGTAAGGGCGGAACCCTAAGTGGCCGTTACCGCAGCAATGGATATGTACACAAACCGAGAAGAGAGTTGTGTAGATACCTATGGCCATCGCAGGCAAGCCAGTTCCCACACAAGCCACCCTCATTTGAATTGCGGTGATATTTCGCTTTTCTATAGGCAAAAAAAAGCGGCGCACCGACCAAGTGCGCCGCAAACATGCCGTGAAGCACAGCAACAACGATTCAGTAAATCAGATCAATCCAGCAGCGCCAGCGCCTGGGCGGTGACTTCCTGGATGCGCGCCCAGTCGCCGTTCTTGATCCACTCCGGATCAAGCATCCAGCTACCGCCCACGCACATCACGTTTTTCAACGCCATGTAGTGTTTGATGTTGGCCGGGCCAACGCCGCCAGTGGGGCAGAATTTCACTTCGCCAAACGGGCCGCCCAGGGCCTTGATGGCCGCTACGCCGCCGCTGACTTCCGCCGGGAACAGCTTGAAGCGGCGATAACCCAGGCCATAGCCTTCCATGATGCCGGAGGCATTGCTGATGCCGGGCAGCAGCGGGATCGGGCTGTCGACACTAGCTTCAAGCAGGTCGCGGGTAATGCCGGGGGTGACGATAAACTGCGAGCCCGCCGCCTCGGCCGCCGCCAGCATGGTGCGATCGAGCACCGTGCCCGCGCCCGTCACCAACTCCGGACGCTGCTCGCGCAGGACCTGGATGGCCTTGAGCCCGAACTGCGAACGCAGGGTCACTTCCAGCGCGGTCAAGCCACCCGCCGCCAGGGCATCGGCCAGGGGCAGAATGTCCTGTTCGCGGGCAATGGTGATCACCGGCAGGATCCGCGCCTTGGCGCAGAGGCTGTCGATCAGGGCAACTTTATCCGCCATGGACACGGTCGGGTGAGGGCTTTTCATAGCGGCTGATCCTTGGCTCATGGGCACCAGTAAATCTCTAGAGTAGGTTGCAAAAACGCGCGAATCGGCATGCCGGCAACATCGTCGCCGGCCAGCGCTTCGCTCAGGGTGTGGAGTTTCGAGTCGCCGGCAATCGACAACACTGTGTAGCGGGCACTGGCCAACAGCGCACGACTCATGGTCAGGCGCTGATGGGGCACGCTCGGCGCCAGCATCGGCCAGCACCGGCGCGTGCCATCGGGCTGCAGCGCTTGGGCCAGGTTCGGGCTGTTGGGGAACAACGACGCGGTGTGCCCGTCATCGCCCATGCCCAGCACCAGCACATCGATCGCCGGCAGTTCGGCCAGCAGGCGATCGGCTTGTTCGGCGGCGCCGTCCAGGTTCGCCGCGGCACTGTAGAGGCTCAAAAATCTGGCCTTGGCCGCCGGCCCTTGCAGCAGATGTTTCTTCAGCAGGCCGGCGTTGCTGTCGGCATGTTCCACCGGCACCCAGCGCTCGTCGGCCAGGGTGATAGTCACCTTGGACCAGTCCAGGCCCTGCTTGGCCAGATTCTGGAAAAACGCCACCGGGCTGCGGCCACCGGACACCACCAGGGTGGCTGCGCCACGGGCGCTGATGGCCGCGCGCAGTTGTTCGGCCACGTCATTGGCCAAGCCTTCGGCCAGCAGTACCGGCGTGCGGTACTCATGGGGTGTTACGCCCTGAGGCAGTTGCAAATCAGATATCGCCATACCACGACCTCCCATCCCGCGTGATCAGTGCAATGGAGCTCATCGGCCCCCAGGAACCCGCCGCGTACGGCTTGGGTGCATCACCGGACTTTTTCCACCCGGCGATCAACTGGTCACACCACTTCCACGCGGCTTCGATTTCATCTTTACGCACAAACAGGTTCTGATTGCCGCGCATCACTTCCAGCAACAACCGCTCGTAGGCATCGGGAATCCGCGTGCTACGGTAGGTGTCGGAAAAATTCAGTTGCAGTGGCCCGCTGCGCAGTTGCATGCCCTTGTCCAGGCCCTGCTCCTTGGTCATCACGCGCAAGGAAATCCCTTCGTCCGGTTGCAGGCGGATGATCAGCTTGTTGCTGATCTGCAGGCGCTGCTCGGGGGCGAAGATATAGTGGGACGGTTCCTTGAAGTGGATGACGATCTGCGACAGTTTTTGCGGCATGCGCTTGCCGGTACGCAGGTAGAACGGCACCCCGGCCCAACGCCAGTTGCGGATATCGGCACGCAGGGCAACGAAGGTCTCGGTGTCGCTCTGGGTGTTGGAGTTCTCTTCTTCCAGGTAACCCGGCACCGGCTTGCCGGCGCTGTAGCCAGCGATGTACTGGCCGCGTACCACCTGGGTGGTCAGGCCTTCCGGGCTGATCGGCGCCAGGGCCTTGAGCACCTTGACCTTCTCGTCACGGATGCTGTCGGCGGACAAGTCGGCCGGCGGGTCCATGGCGATCAGGCAGAGCAGTTGCAACAAATGATTCTGGATCATGTCCCGCAGTTGCCCGGCCTTGTCGAAATAACCCCAGCGGCCTTCGATCCCCACTTGCTCGGCCACAGTGATTTCCACGTGGGAGATGTAGTGCTGGTTCCACTGGGTTTCAAACAGGCTGTTGGCAAAACGCAGGGCGATCAGGTTTTGAACCGTCTCTTTGCCCAGGTAGTGGTCGATGCGGTAGGTGCGGTTTTCCGGGAAAAACTGCGCCACGGCGTCGTTGACCTTGCGCGAGGATTCCAGGTCCGAGCCGATGGGTTTCTCCAGGACCACGCGGGTGTTTTCCGCCAGGCCGACCTTGGACAGGTTCTCGCAGATCGCGCCATACACCGCCGCCGGGGTGGCGAAGTAGGCGATCAGGCGTTGTTCGGTGCCGGCCTTGGCGGCCAGGGCCACGTAGTCATCGGCATTCATGAAATCGACGTGCACATACGCCAGGCGCGCCAGGAAGCGCGTGGCCACCGCTTCATCCAGCTCTTGGCCGACGTATTTGCGCAGTTCGTGCTCGATGTGGTCCAGGTGCTGCTGCTCGGAACCGGCTTCGCGGGCCAGGGCCAGGATGCGGGTGTCGGCGTGCAAGAGGCCGGCGCCATCGAGTTGGTAGAGGGCAGGAAATAACTTGCGCAGCGCCAGATCACCCAAGGCGCCAAACAGGGCAAAGGTGCAGGGTTCCACGGTTATCGAAGGCATGATGTTTGTTCTTTTATCAAGTTAAGCTACAAATACCTTTTTTCAAGGCATCACTCAAGGAAAAATGTAGTAATAACCACAACATTTTCCCAAAATACGCATTGCGAGTGGTGGTGTTCAACTACCCTCAGTAGGATAGGCCACCGCCAAGGGCCGCTCGTCGACCTTTTACTGGCCCTTACTTGCATCGTCGCCCGAAGGAAAGACTGAATGGACCGCGTGCGAAATCTTCTGGAACAGATCCGGAACCGCCTCGAAGAATTGAACAAGGCCGAGAAAAAAGTCGCCGAGGTCATCCTGCTCAACCCACAGCAGGCGACCCGCTTCTCGATCGCCGCCCTCGCCCAAGCCGCCTCGGTCAGTGAACCGACGGTCAACCGTTTCTGCCGTTCGTTCGGCGTCAGCGGCTACCCTGAACTGAAACTGCAGCTGGCGCAAAGCCTGGCCAGTGGCGCCGCCTATGTCAGCCGTGCAGTGGAGGCTGATGATAACCCCGAGGCCTACACGCAGAAGATTTTTGGCAGCGCCATTGCCTCATTGGACAGCGCCTGCCAGGCCCTGGACCCGAACCTGATCAGCAAGGCCGTGGACCTGCTGATCCAGGCGCGGCAGATCCACTTCTTCGGCCTCGGCGCCTCGGCACCGGTGGCCATGGATGCCCTGCACAAGTTCTTCCGTTTCAACCTGTCGGTGACGGCCCATGCGGACGTGCTGATGCAACGGATGATTGCCTCGGTGGCGCATACCGGCGAACTGTTCGTGATCATTTCCTACACCGGCCGCACCCGCGAGCTGGTGGAAGTGGCGCGCATCGCCCGGGAAAACGGCGCCTCGGTGCTCGGCGTGACTGCCGAGAACTCGCCACTGGCCAAGGCCAGTACGGTGAGCCTGAACATCCCGTTGCCGGAAGACACCGACATCTATATGCCGATGACCTCGCGGATCATTCAGTTGACGGTGCTGGATGTGCTGGCCACCGGCATGACCTTGCGCCGTGGCGTGGATTTCCAGCCCCATCTGCGCAAGATCAAGGAAAGCTTGAATGACAGCCGGTATCCGGTTGGCGATGAATTCAACTAGGTAGGAATTTCTTCCAGCCATACCGGCCCTATCGCGAGCAAGCCCGCTCTCACAGGTTGACCGTATTCCAAGGGTGGACTCGGTCAACCTGTGGGAGCGGGCTTGCTCGCGAAGACGGCATCAGTAACGCCGCTAAACCCCCGCCCGGGCCTGCAAACTCAAATGCGCCCTCTCCCCCGGCGCCAGGCTGGCCCCGGCCATGGCCGACTCGACACACACAAACCCCGCCGCCTCGTTAAAGCTCACCCCCAGCAACGGCCGGCTGCCCGGATGCCAGACCACCGTGTCGGCACTGTCGCCAGTGTCGATGCACAGTTCGCGCTGCCAGGCGTGGTCCTTGAGCTGCAATTCGCCCTCATGCTGGAACACCCGCTGGCAGCCGCCATCGACGCGCAACTCACCTTCCTGCTGGCAAACCTGGCGACTCAACTGGTCGTAACCCTGTGCCCCGTCGAGCCCAGACAGCGCTACCTCGCCAACGTTGCCGATCCGCCAATAAGCATGCAACGCATGGCTCAATTGGCACGGTAGCTCGTCCTGGTGCTCGGTGCTCAGGCGCAGCTCCAGGCTTTCGCCCAGGTGCGCATGCAGGTCCACCTGCCAATCGCACAGTTGCAATTGCCAGTGCAGGCGCACGCCGTCGTCGTCGGTGCTGCTGTCCAGCAGTTTCCAGTCAATCAAGCGTGCCCAACCATGGGACGGCCAGGCGTTTTCGCTGGGATGGCGGCCATACCAAGGCCAGCACACCGGCACACCGCCACGGATCGCCCCGACTTGCGGCCACTTTGCCGCGCACCACAGCCATGGCTTCTGGCCTGCGGGTTGGAAGTGCAGCAACTGCGCACCCTGACGGCTGAACACCGCCTGGCACCGCGGATGATCGATCACCAGCACGTCGCGCATCTGGAAGCGCTCCCAGGCGAATACCGGCTGCTCGCGCAGGGATTTGAAAAAGCGTTGCAGCGGATGCTCATGCATGTGCCACGGTCCTGTAGATCACTATCGCTCACCTCTTGGGTGAACCTGTGGAAGCTGGCTGGCCGGCTCCCACATGAGTTATGCGCACCAACCCAAAAAAAAGCGGATAGCCATGGCTACCCGCAAATGCGCACAGAGAGAAGGAGCTTATCGCAACCGTGTTAGAACACCGACTGAATTTTCAGACCGGCGACCAAGGCATTGTCGACTTTATCCACGCCACCTGGGTGGGTGACGTATTGCAGGTTGGGACGCACGGTCAACCAGTTGGTCACGTGGAAGCCGTAGTTGATTTCGTAGTTGTACTCGGTGCTGCGCAGTGGCGCATAACCTACCTGACTGTAATCGGTGAACCCGCCAGCTTCGTTCAACAGCTCGGCGTTCTTGCGCACGTCATCGTTGACGTGCAGGCGCGCAGCGCCAATGCCCACGTCATCTTTTGGACGCGCATCGAATGGGCCCTTGTACACCAGCATGATCGACTGATAGTTGTCGACCGTGTTGGTTTCCTTGTCGTGGAAGGTGGCATTGGCCGCAATGTTCAGGCCGCGGGATGCGTCGCCGTTATGGGTGGTGAGTTGCTGTTGCGCAACGAACCAGTAGCCCTTTTTGCTGCTGCGGGTACGGTAGTCTGCGCCAGTGGTGGCCGCGTTATCGCCGTTGACGTCTTCACGTACATCGGGAGCATCGGCGGCGCTCTTGTAGTAACCCACACGGTATTCGCCCGGCAGGTTATTGACCTTCGGCGACCAGACCAACTCCACCGGGATCACTGTACCTTTGGTGCCACTGCCGCTGAGCTTGAAGCCGTTGCCGTGTTCCAGCTGCGAGGGGTTCTGGTTGTACGCACCGATCTGCGCATACAGCTCTGGCGTGATGTTGTACTTCACGCGGATCGCGGCCTGGCTGACCGGCCAGTTGTACCAGGTGTTGACGTAGTTACCCACTTGGGAACCACAGAACGACAGGTTCTGGAAGTCGCACGGGAAGGTATTGAAGTCTTCGCCCTCACCGAAATAACCGAGTTTCACATCCAGCTTGTTGTCGAACATCTGGTGCTGAATCCAGAACTGGGTCAGGCGCACCATATGGCCACGGCCGTACACTTCTTGAGACGAACTCAGGGTGCCGGCACGTGGGTCGCCAATACGGTCATTGGAGATGTTGCGGCCGTTACGGCTGGTCATCTGGATCTTGGCCTGGGTGTTGTCCCAGCCCCAGAGTTTTTGCAGGTCCAGCGCTACGCCGAGGCCGAACTGGTCAGCATAACGACCGGTTTTATCATCGTTGTAGCCGCCGTGGGCGTTGTAGCCCGCTTCCCCAACGTAGTCGGCCTTGATGTCGATACCCTGCTCGATCAGTTTGGTCCGCTCGCCGCCCCAATCGCCGGTCATCCACTTGGAATCGGCACTGAACGCTTCGTCTGCCATCGCATTGGCAGACAAAACCAGCGCTGCCACTGCTGACAACTGGCAGATCAAGCGAGTGTTGTTATGTTGCTTTTTCATCCCTACATCCTCGTCTTTATTGTTATTAACTGTTTTTATCTAACGCGGTTTACAGCTATTTCCGAAACATCCACATCGAATGTGTGGGAGCGGGCTTGCTCGCGATGGCATCACTGCGGTGTGCCTGGTAGACCGAGCGGCCTGTATCGCGGGCAAGCCCGCTCCCACATTTTGATTTTCAGCGGCCTTTAAATTGGGTGACGTTGTCGGCGTGTTGCACTGGCACTGACGCGGCGGTGCCCAGGCGTTCGCCGGTCTTGGCGTCGAACAGCAGCACCTTGGCCGGATCGAACTGCAAGGTCAGGCTCTCGCCCACTTGCGGCGCTACGTCCGGCGCCAGGCGGCAGCAGACCTTGGTGTCATTGAGCTGCACGAACACCAGGGTGTCCGGGCCGGTCGGCTCGGTCACCTGGACTTCAGCGCGAATGCTCGGCAGGCCATTGCCCTCGCCGCTGGCCAGGACAATTTGCTCCGGGCGCAGGCCAAGGATCACGTCGCGGTCTTCAAGACCCGCATCGTTCATGCCCAATGGCAACTCGCAACGCGCCTGGCCGCTGTCGAGCAGGGCCAGCAGGCGGCCTTCCTTGCGTTGCAGGCGCAGGGGGATGAAGTTCATCGGCGGCGAGCCGATAAAGCTCGCCACAAACAGGTTGGCCGGATCGTTGTAGATGTCTTTGGGCGTGCCGAACTGCTGGATGATGCCGTCCTTCATCACCGCCACTTTGTCGCCCAGGGTCATGGCTTCGATCTGGTCGTGGGTCACATAGACCGTGGTGGTTTTCAGGCGTTGGTGCATCAGTTTCATTTCGGTGCGCATCTCGACCCGCAGCTTGGCGTCGAGGTTGGACAGGGGCTCGTCGAACAGGTAGATCTTCGGCCGCCGCGCCAGCGCCCGGCCCATGGCCACGCGCTGTTGCTGGCCACCGGAGAGCTGGCCCGGCTTGCGATTGAGCAGGTGTTCGATCTGCAGCAACTTGGCCACCCGCGCCACTTCCTCGTCGATGGCCGCCTGGCTCATCTTGCGGATCTTCAGGCCGAATTCGATGTTCTCGCGCACGCTCATGGTCGGGTACAGCGCGTAGGACTGGAACACCATGGCGATGTCCCGGTCCTTGGGGCTCATGCCGCTGACGTCCTGGTCACCGATCATGATCGCGCCGCCGCTGATGTTTTCCAGGCCGGCGATGCAGTTCATCAAGGTGGACTTGCCGCAGCCCGAAGGCCCGACGAGGATCAGGAACTCACCGTCCTTGATCGACAGTTCGATGTTCTTCAGGGTGTCCGGCAGGCCGGCACCATAGGTCTTGTTTACGTTGCGAAGTTCGAGCGTAGCCATGATTACCCCTTGACCGCGCCAGCCGTGAGGCCGCGCACGAAATACTTGCCTGCGACCACATAGACCAGCAGGGTCGGCAGCCCGGCGATCATCGCCGCCGCCATATCAACGTTATATTCCTTGGCCCCGGTGCTGGTATTGACCAGGTTGTTCAGCGCCACCGTGATGGGCTGCGAATCACCGCTTGAGAACACCACGCCAAACAGGAAGTCGTTCCAGATCTGGGTGAACTGCCAGATCAGGCAGACCATGATGATCGGCGTCGACATCGGCAGAATGATCCGACGGAAGATGGTGAAAAATCCCGCGCCATCCAGGCGCGCAGCCTTGACCAGCGCATCCGGAATGCTCACGTAGTAGTTACGGAAGAACAGCGTGGTAAACGCCAGGCCGTAGACCACGTGCACAAACACCAGGCCAGTGGTGGTGCTGGCCAGGCCCATCTTGCCGAGGGTGAACGAGGCCGGCAGCAAGACGGTCTGGAACGGCAGGAAGCAGCCGAACAACAACAGCCCGAAGAACAACTGCGAACCGCGAAAACGCCACATCGACAGCACGTAGCCGTTCAATGCGCCGATGGTGGTGGAGATCAGCACCGCGGGGATGGTGATCATGAACGAGTTCCAGAAATACCCGTTCACCGTGGCCCAGGCCTTGACCCAGCCAATCCCGGTAATCACCGTCGGCCAGCTCAGCAGGTTGCCGGTGCTGATGTCTTCCGGGGTCTTGAAGCTGGTCAGCAGCATGACCACCAGCGGCACCAGGTACAGCACCACGGCCAGGATCAGCACCCCATGGATCGCCAAGCGGCTGAAGCTGATGGAAGGTTTGGCGAGACTAGTCATGGCGCTTGGTCCTCAGCTCGGAGTACAGGTAAGGCACGATGATCGCAAGGATCGCGCCGAGCATCAGGATCGCACTGGCCGAGCCCATGCCCATCTGGCCGCGGCTGAAGGTGAAGGAGTACATGAACATCGCCGGCAGGTCGGACGAGTAGCCAGGGCCACCGGCCGTCATCGCGGCCACCAGGTCGAAGCTCTTGATGGCAATGTGCGCGAGGATCATTACCGCACTGAAAAACACCGGGCGCAGGCTGGGCAGCACCACGCTCCAGTAGATGCGCGGCAGGCTGGCGCCGTCGATCTGCGCGGCACGGATGATCGATTGATCAACCCCACGCAGGCCGGCGAGGAACATCGCCATGATAAAACCCGAGGCTTGCCATACCGCCGCAATCACCAGGCAATACACCACACGATCCGGATCGATCAGCCAGTCCAGGCGAAAGCCTTCCCAGCCCCAGTCGCGCAGCAGTTTGTCCAGGCCCATGCCGGGGTTGAGCAGCCATTTCCAGGCGGTACCGGTGACGATCATCGAGAGCGCCATCGGGTACAGGTAGATGGTGCGGATAAAACCTTCGCGACGGATGCGCTGGTCGAGAAATACCGCCAGCAACACGCCGATCACCAGGGTGATGCCGATAAACATGCCGCCGAACAGCGCCAGGTTTTTGCTCGCCACCCACCAGCGGTCGTTGTCGAACAACCGCGCGTATTGCGCAAGGCCCACCCATTTATAGGTGGGCAGGAAGGTGGAGTTGGTGAACGACAGTACGAACGTCCACAGGATGTAGCCATAGAAGCCCACCAGGACGATGAACATGCTCGGGGCCAGCACCAGTTTGGGGAGCCAGCGCTGCAATGCATCGAACGGCGAGGCCTTGCTGAACACAGCAACAGAACTCATGGGGAAATCCAGGGCAGGGAGTAAGGGGCTAACGGATAACCTTGTGGGGGCCGGCTTCATGTGGGCGCTGGCTTGCCTGCGATGGCATCACCTGGGTGTCACTGCTACACCGAGGCGCCTGCATCGCGGGCAAGCCCGCTCCCACACTAAAGCCCATTCCCCCCAGGGGTTACTTGGCAGACTTGACCGCTGCGCCAAGTTTCTTGGCGGTGTCGGCCGGGTCGGCTTTCGGGTCGTTGATGAAGTTGGTCACCACATCAAAGAACGCACCCTGTACCGCCAGCGTGGTCGCCATGTTGTGCGCCATGCTCGGCTGCAAGCCACCGGACTTGGCATCCACCAGGAAGTCCTTGGCCGCCGTCTGGGCGCAGCTGTCGAAGCCGTACTTGGCCATATCGCCGAGCATGTCGTTGCGCACCGGGATCGAGCCTTTGTTGATGCTGAAGACCTTCTGGAAATTCTCGCCCAGCACCACCTTGGCGATGTCCTGCTGACCGGCCGAGGTGCCGGCATCTTTCTGCTTGAACACCGCCAGGGAGTCGATGTTGTAGGTGAAGGCCTTGTCGGTGCCCGGGAAGGCTACGCACTCGTAGTCCTTGCCGGCGACTTTCTTGGCAGCGGTCCATTCGCTCTTGGCCCAGTCACCCATGATCTGCATGCCGGCCTTGCCGTTGATGACTTTGGCGGCTTCCAGGTTCCAGTCCTGGCCCTTGCCGTCGGCATCCATATAGGTGGCGACTTTTTTCAGCTCGGTCAGCGCCTTGACCATGTCGGGGCCGGTCAGGGTCGCGTTGTCGAGGTCGACCAGGGCTTTCTTGTAGCCGTCCACGCCCATGACCGAGAGCACCACGGCTTCAAACACCGTGCTGTCCTGCCAAGGCTGGCCACCGTGGGCGAGCGGGATGAAGCCTGCGGCCTTGAGCTTGTCACCGGCGGCGTAGAATTCTTCGAGGGTCGTAGGATTTTTGCTGATGCCGGCTTTCTTGAAGACTTCCGGGTTGATCCACAGCCAGTTGACGCGGTGGATATTCACCGGCACGGCGACGTAATCACCTTCGTACTTCACCGTGTCGGAGACTTTCTTGTCGAGCAGATCGTCCCACTTCTCGGCCTTGGCCACGTCCTTCAGGACGTCGGTGTCGAGCAGCCCGGTGGACGCCCATTCCTGGATGTCGGGGCCCTTGATCTGGGCCACGCCTGGCGGGTTGCCGGCGACCGCGCGGCTTTTCAGCACGGTCATGGCAGTGGCGCCACCGCCACCTGCAACGGCCCCGTCTTTCCAGGTAAAACCGTCTTTCTCAACTTGGGCCTTCAGGACATCCACCGCCGCCTTCTCACCGCCCGAGGTCCACCAATGCACAACTTCAACCGTCCCTTTCGAGTCGGCGGCAAATGCACTGAGGGGAAACAACGAGGCAATGGAAATAGCAACGGCGAGGCGATTAATCGCGTTCATCTGAGTACCTTTTTCTTGTTGTTATGCATGCAAGTCTGGAGCTTGCGCTGCATAGGATTCTAAACAGGGATTTTTGCCAGGCACGTAACAAAGGGACGGGCAAATGTCACCACTTGGTGACATAGCAACCGGCCCCCAGCGCACTGGCCATGCTTGGCGATAACGCCAGGCCCGGCAGCAATACGGCCTGCCAGGCATGGTACAGGTCCGGCTTGCCGCCCCAGATCTTGCTGGCGGGCAGGTTTTGCGGGTCGAGTTCGTGGTGCCAACTGCCCTGGACCCGGTCGATCAGGTGGGTTTCACAGAACTCCCAGAACCGCCGGTACCAGACCTCGTAATGCCACTCGCCGGTGCGCTTGAGCAGGGCCTGGGCCGCCGCGCTGGCTTCGGCGTGGGTCCAATGCAGGCGCTCACGCACCACCGGGCGGTAGTGCCAGTCCAGGGTGTAGACCAGGCCCGGGGCCCCATCCACCGCCCAGCCGTATTCACAGGCGCTGGCGAACAAGCCCCTGGCGGCTTCCAGCAACCACTCGGGCGTGACCAGCCCCGCCTGCTGGCGGGCGGCCTCCAGGTGCAGCACCAGGCGCGCCCATTCAAAGCCATGGCCGGGGGTGATGCCGTAGGGGCGAAAGCCATCGGCCGGGTTGTCTTGGTTGTAGCTGTGCAGAGGTTGCCAATGGCGGTCGAAGTGCTCGATCACCATAAACTCATTGGCGCCGGCGTGCTGACGGATCACTCGTTCGACGATGCGCAGCGCCCGCCCCAGCCAGCACGTATCGCCGGTGACATCGGCCAGGGCAAGAAAGGCTTCGGTGGCGTGCATATTACTGTTGGCGCCACGATAGGCTTCTTCGCCGCTCCAGTCCTGGGCGAAGGACTCGAGCATTGCGCCCTCCTCGTCACTCCAGAAATGCTGGTCGATGATCTGGATCGCATCCGTCAGCAGGGCTTGCGCCCCTGGGGCACCCGCGACCACTGCGGAACTGGCGGCCAGGGCGACAAAGGCATGCAGGTAGGCGGCCTTGCCCCTATTGCCGTCACGCGCGCCGGCAACAGCAAACCAGCCGCCATGCTCGGCATCCCGCAACGCGCCGCCGAGGCTGGCCACACCGTGCGCCACCAGCTCGGCATAGCCCGGCAGCCCTTGGGCGTGGGCCATGGCGAAGCTGTGGGTCATGCGGGCGGTGTTCATGGTTTCGGCGCAGGCATCGGCGGGCAGGTGACCGTGGTCGTCGAGGTTGCCGAAGCCTTCAGGCAGCCGCGAGGCCTTGGCAAAGCCCAGCAGACGCTGGCCTTCGGCGGCAAGCCAGGCGTGATGGGCAGGTGCGTTCAGCCAACTGCTGGCAGGCAGTGGTTGCATGGTCATGGGTGGCCCTTTTTGTTTTTGTGGGATAACCGCAGTCTAAACAAGGGTCAGGAAGGGGCAGGTAACGAAAGGGCGAGAAAATGTCACCGAATGGTGACATTGGCAGGAGCCGGCAAGCCGGCTCCAACAATAACAATGATGTCACTGGCCCAGGGGCGTGACCTTGGCCGGCGCGCTCACTTCACGCTGCAGGTTCTGCATCTGGGTCTGCAAGGTCGTGATGTTGCGGGTGGTCTGGATACGGAACACGTCGAACTCTTTGTTCGACGGCCCTTCGGTGGCGGCGCGGTTGTCCAGTTCGCTCTTGATCACCAGCAGGTCCTGCTCCAGGCGCGCAATGGCCGTGGCCGGATTACCCTGCTTCTTCAAGGCTGCCACCTCCGTGCCCAGTTCCTTGACTTCGGCATTCAACTTGGCGGTTTCGGCCTGGGCGGCCTTGAGGGTGGTCAACTCAGTGACCAGACCCAGGACCTGGGCCTGCAACTGGGTATTGGCGGTGGTCAGTTCGGTGGTGCTGGCACTCATCTGCGCCAGGCGCTTGTCCAGGTCGGTGGCCTGGCCCGCCACGCCCAACTGTTGCTTGCCCTGTTCCAGCAATTGGCTTTCCAACTGCTTGATCTGCAGCTTGAGTGCTTCACTGCCGGTATTGACGTTGGCCTCGCTGGCCACCACCTTGCCGGAAATGTCCTGCAAGCGGCCGGCAGCTTCTTCACTGATGCGCGCGAAGCTTTCCTGGGTCGCTACCAGTTGCTGCCCCATCAGGGAAATCTGCTGGAAACTCCACCAGGCCAGGCCGGCAAAGGCGAACAGCAGCGCGCCGACCAGGGCCCACAACGGCCCGGTGCTGGCGCTCTTGACCTTGACCACCGGCGCCGGGCGCGAGCGGATGGCGGTGGCCGCTGTGGGCACAAAATCATCGTCGTCGCCAACGTCGGCCCGCAGGCTCGGCACGTTGTCAAAGTCGTCTTTAGTATCGTTACGCATGAATCAACCTTGAAATAACTACATAAAAACGGCGGGAGTATAAACCCCAGGCCCATCGCCTTGGTCGAACGGCCAGCGAAAAAACGCTTCGCGGTGTTGCCCAGGCTACTTGGTGCCCGGATCCTGGACCTTCCACCAATGGCAAAACTCATCGAGGGCCGTCCACAGGCTGACCTTGGGCTGATAGTCGAGATAGTGCTGTGCGCGGCTGATATCGAGGGTGAAATCCTTGTTCATCACCTGCATCCCCAGGCGTGACAGCGACGGTTCCGGGCGCCCCGGCCACATCGCGCAGCAGGCTTCATTGAGCGCCGCAATGCTGTAGGACAAACCGTAGGAACGGTAACGCGTGACCTGGGGCATTTCCATCTGGCGCATCACGTAGTTGACCACGTCCCACACCGGCACCGGCGTGCCATTGCTGATGTTATAGGCTTTGCCCAGCGCCGATCCGGTGGCCAGCAGGCTGCTGAGCAGCGCCTCGTTGAGGTTGTGCACGCTGGTGAAGTCGACCTTGTTCAGGCCGTCGCCGACGATGGCCAGGCGGTTCTTGCGCTGCATTTTCAACAGGCGCGGGAAGATGCTCATATCACCAGCACCGGTCACAAAGCGCGGGCGCAGGGCCAACACTTCCAGGCCGAACTCCTGGGCGCCGAAGACTTTCTGCTCGGCCAGGTACTTGGTAGCCGCATACGGGTGCTTGAAGCGCTTGGGCACTTGCTCCTCGGTCAGGCCCAGGTGATCGCGGCCATCGAAATAGATCGACGGCGACGACAGGTGCACCAGGCGCCCGACCCGTTGCTTGAGGCAGGCCTCGACCACGTTTTCGGTGACCTGCACATTGCCCTGATGGAAATCCTGGTAACGCCCCCACAACCCCACGGCGCCGGCGCAATGCACCACGGCCTCGACGTCGCGGCACAGGTTGCGTACCAGGTCCGGATCATTCAGATCACCCTGGATAAACTCGGCGCCGCGCCGTACCAGGTGCTCGACACCCTCGGCCCGCCGCCCGTTGACCCGCACGTCCAGGCCCTGCTCCAGGGCAAAACGCGCAAAGCGCCCGCCAATGAAGCCGCTTGCGCCGGTGACCAGAATTTTCATGTGTTACCCCGTGTTCTTTCATTTTTCATCGCAGTTGCGTTGACGCCGACAGTCACTCCAACGGCACCAGCAATTGGCCAGTTGCCCGCGCCAGATGCTCGGTCAACAAGCCGAGCAATTGCCCACCACTGCGCCAATGATGCCAGTACAACGGCACATCGATGGGTTTATCTGGCAATAACTCCACCAGTACGCCCCTTTGCAATTGCTCGCGCACCTGCAATTCCGGCACCAGCCCCCAGCCCAGGCCGGCTTCGGTCAGGCGGATAAAACCTTCGGACGACGGGCATAAATGGTGTTCGAAACCTCCATCCACACCTAGGGATGCGAGGTAGCGATGTTGTAGGAAATCATCCGGGCCAAACACCAGCGCCGGCGTACGCGCCAACTGATCGGCGCGCACGCTGCCTGGAAAGTGCCGGGAGATAAACGCCGGACTGGCCAACGCCCGATAGCGCATGGCCCCCAGCAACAGGCTGCGGGCCCCGGCCACCGGACGCTCGCTGGCGCAGACGCAGGCCGCCACTTCGCCGGCGCGCATGCGCTTGAGGCCGACGGTCTGGTCTTCAACCACCAGGTCCAGCAACAAATGTTGCTCGGCGCAAAAGTCGCCCACCGCCTGCGCCCACCACGTCGCCAGGCTGTCGGCGTTGATGGCAATCCGCAGGCGTTCAGGCATGCCCTCTTCATCCAGGGCTGGCACCTGGCTTTGCAGGTCGCGCTCCAGCAGGCGCACCTGCTGCACATGGTTGAGCAGGCGCCGGCCGATTTCCGTGGGGGTTGGCGGCGTCGCGCGCACCAGTACCGGCTGGCCGATGCGCGCTTCGAGCAATTTGATGCGCTGGGAGATGGCCGATTGCGACACCCCGAGTACCTGGGCACCGCGCTCGAAACCGGCCTGTTCCACCACCGCCGCGAGGGCCGACAGCAATTTGTAGTCGAACATCAGTTTTCCTAATGAGCGATGAGCAATATTGGTTTTTCTTATACAGCGCCACACCTGAGAATGACCAGCATCGCGTGTTTACTTTCTTTCAAGGATCTCCCAATGGCTGGCGAAACCGCCCTGGCAACCCTGCTGCGCAGCATGAGTCCACAGCTCAATGCCGGCGACTACGTGTTCTGCACCCTGGCCGATAACCGCCTGCCCGCCTGCGAAGTGATCGGCAGCTTTCGCGAACAGGAAGGCTTGACGGTGATTGTCGAGCGCCAACAAGCCGAACAGGCCGGCCTGGCCTTTGAGTATGTGGCGGCGTGGATCACCTTGAACGTGCATTCGGCCCTGGAAGCCGTGGGCCTGACCGCCGCCTTCGCCAGCGCCCTGGGACGTGCCGGGATCAGTTGCAATGTGGTCGCCGGCTATTACCACGATCACCTGTTTGTCGGGCGCAGCGATGCGCAGCAGGCAATGGATGTGTTGCAACAACTGGCGGCGGGCGCGGAGTAAATCCTATGTGGCAGAGTTATGTTAACGGCCTGCTGGTAGCCCTCGGGCTGATCATGGCGATCGGTACGCAAAACGCATTTGTGCTGGCCCAGAGCCTGCGTCGCGAACACCACCTGCCGGTTGCGGCCTTGTGCGTGGTGTGTGATGCGCTGCTGGTGGCCGCCGGGGTATTTGGCCTGGCGACGGTGCTGGCACATAACCCTGTGCTGCTGGCGATTGCCCGTTGGGGCGGGGCGGCGTTCCTGCTGTGGTACGGCGCCCTGGCCTTGCGCCGCGCCTGTTCGCGGCAGAGCCTGGGCCAAGGCCAAGGGCAGAAGGTGCGCTCATTGCGCGCAGTGATGCTCAGCGCCCTGGCGGTGACCCTGCTCAACCCCCATGTGTACCTGGACACCGTCTTGCTGATCGGCTCCCTCGGCGCCCAGCAAACCGAGCCGGGCGCTTATGTCGCAGGCGCCGCCAGCGCTTCGTTGCTGTGGTTTTCCGCCCTGGCCCTCGGCGCCGCATGGCTGGCCCCGTGGCTGGCGCGCCCGGCGACCTGGCGCCTGCTGGACCTGTTGGTGGCGGTGATGATGTTCAGCGTGGCCTATCAATTGATCAGTACCTGAGGAATATTCCAAAACGCTCTGGAACCTCTATCCCACACAGTTGTTGCGTGGTTTTGCCGCACCCCCAGTGCTATGATCCAGCCCCTGCGCCGCAAAGAGTACAAACTCCCCGGCGCTTGTTTGGCCGCCCGTGATCGGCCTTGCGCTCACCGCAACTGACCTGATTAGGAGAATTATCATGGCTTTCGAATTGCCGCCGCTGCCGTACGCACACGATGCCCTGCAGCCGCACATCTCCAAGGAAACCCTGGAGTTCCACCACGACAAGCACCACAACACCTATGTCGTGAACCTGAACAACCTGGTGCCTGGCACCGAGTTCGAAGGCAAGACCCTGGAAGAGATCGTCAAGTCCTCTTCGGGTGGCATCTTCAACAACGCAGCCCAAGTCTGGAACCACACCTTCTACTGGAACTGCCTGGCGCCAAACGCCGGCGGTCAACCGACTGGCGCATTGGCTGAAGCGATCAACGCTGCTTTCGGTTCGTTCGACAAGTTCAAGGAAGAGTTCACCAAGACTTCCGTCGGCACCTTCGGTTCCGGTTGGGGCTGGCTGGTGAAAAAGGCTGACGGTTCCCTGGCCCTGGCCAGCACCATCGGCGCCGGCAACCCGCTGACCAGCGGCGATACCCCGCTGCTGACCTGCGACGTCTGGGAACACGCCTACTACATCGACTACCGCAACGTGCGTCCAAAGTATGTGGAAGCGTTCTGGAACCTGGTCAACTGGAAGTTCGTGGCTGAGCAGTTCGAAGGCAAGACCTTCACTGCCTAAGCAATCCTTGCAGTAAAAAAGAGCCCGGCGATTGCCGGGCTTTTTTGTGCCCGGTTGAAAATCATGGCACTCCAGCAGCGGAACCCAACGACAGGAATCGACCACAGAGCCCGTGGGAGAAATAACTTCCTCATCTATCTAAGGAGTGTCAGCTATGGGTGGATTAATAAGCGGGATGATGGGCGCAGCCTCGGCAGCCTTGCCGGGGATTGGGCAACTCGTGGGAGCGATGGCGGAAACAGCGGCGAAAATGTTGAAGGGCGGATCAGGTGAAAACGAGGAGAAGGATTCCGGAAAAGTCGCCGAAGATGTCCATGTAAAAACCAATGTGAGCATTACTTACTAAACGGTAAAGCTACCGAGCAGCTCTCGGTGCAGGTAAAAAAGCACACGCCTGCGCTCCCACCAGCAGTGCAAAAGGGCGGCGGACAAGATCCGCCCGCCGCCTTCCCGCCCTTCATCGACTAGGCTCCAGACGCTACCCAGCGCATTGTCCCTTTGACTGCCATCTCGGGATTGCCAATACTCATGGCATATTGAGGCTACCCGCATGGAACAAGGAATGACCCTTTGAAGCTGGAACTCAAAAACAGCTTGTCGGTGAAGTTGCTCCGGGTGGTGCTCTTGTCGGCACTGATTGTGGGCGTAGCACTGAGCGTGGCGCAGATCGTCTTTGATGCCTACAAGACGCGCCAGGCCGTGGCCGGCGATGCCCAGCGCATCCTCGACATGTTTCGCGACCCCTCGACCCAGGCCGTCTACAGCCTGGATCGTGAGATGGGCATGCAGGTCATCGAAGGCCTGTTTCAGGATGATGCAGTGCGCATGGCCTCCATTGGCCATCCCAACGAGCCCATGCTCGCCGAAAAGAGCCGGGATTTGCAGCACTCCCCCAGCCGCTGGCTGACGGATGTGATTCTTGGCCAGGAGCGCACCTTCACCACCCCATTGGTGGGGCGCGGGCCCTATAGCGAATATTACGGCGACCTGAGCATCACCCTCGACACGGCCACCTATGGCCAGGGCTTCATCGTCAATTCGGTGATCATTTTTATCTCCGGGGTGCTGCGCGCCCTGGCCATGGGCCTGGTGTTGTATCTGGTCTATCACTGGCTGCTGACCAAGCCCCTGTCGCGGATCATCAGCCACCTCAGTTCGATCAACCCCGACCGCCCCAGCGAGCACAAGATCCCCCAGCTCAAGGGCCACGAAAAAAACGAACTGGGGCTGTGGATCAATACCGCCAACCAGTTGCTGGCGTCCATCGAACGCAACACCCACCTGCGCCACGAAGCAGAAAACAGCCTGCTGCGCATGGCCCAGTACGACTTCCTCACGGGCTTGCCCAACCGCCAGAAGCTGCAGGAGCAACTGGACAAGATCCTGATCGACGCCGGACGCCGGCAACGCCGGGTCGCGGTATTGTGCGTGGGGCTGGATGACTTCAAAAGTGTCAATGAGCAGTACACCTACCAGGCCGGCGACCAATTGCTGCTGGCCCTGGCCGACCGCCTGCGCGCCCACAGTGGTCGCCTCGGCGCCCTCGCCCGCCTGGGTGGCGACCAGTTCGCCCTGGTCCAGGCCGATATCGAGCAACCCTACGAAGCCGCCGAGCTGGCACAAAGCATTCTCGATGACCTGGAAGCCGAGTTCGCCCTCGACCACGAACAGATCCGCCTGCGCGCCACCATCGGTATCACCTTGTTTCCCGAAGACGGCGACAGCACCGAGAAGCTGCTGCAAAAAGCCGAGCAGACCATGACCCTGGCCAAGAGCCGCTCGCGCAACCGCTACCAGTTCTATATCGCCAGTGTCGACAGCGAGATGCGCCGCCGCCGCGAACTGGAAAAAGACCTGCGTGAAGCCCTGGGCCGCGACCAGTTTCACCTGGTGTACCAACCGCAGATCAGCTATGTCGACCATCGTGTGGTCGGGGTCGAGGCGCTGATTCGTTGGCAACACCCGGAACACGGGCTGGTGCCACCGGACCTGTTTATCCCGCTGGCGGAACAGAACGGCACCATCATCCCCATTGGCGAATGGGTGCTGGACCAGGCCTGCCGGCAATTGCGCGAGTGGCATGACCTGGGCTTCAGCGAGCTGCGCATGGCGGTCAACCTGTCCACGGTGCAACTGCACCACGCCGAACTGCCACGGGTGGTCAACAACCTGTTGCAGATCTACCGCCTGCCGCCGCGCAGCCTGGAGCTGGAAGTGACCGAGACCGGCCTGATGGAAGACATCAGCACCGCTGCCCAGCACTTGCTGAGCCTGCGCCGCTCCGGCGCGTTGATTGCCATCGACGACTTCGGCACCGGCTACTCGTCACTGAGCTACCTGAAAAGCCTGCCGCTGGACAAAATCAAAATCGACAAGAGCTTTGTCCAGGACCTGCTGGATGACGACGACGATGCCACCATCGTGCGGGCAATCATCCAACTGGGCAAAAGCCTGGGCATGCAAGTCATCGCCGAAGGCGTGGAGACGCCCGAGCAGGAAGCCTACATCATCAGCGAAGGCTGCCACGAAGGTCAGGGCTATCACTACAGCAAGCCCCTGCCGGCCCGTGAGTTGGCGGCCTATCTCAAACAGGCCGAGCGCAATAACGCTGCCATCCTGTAAAGCCATGATGGCCACCCAAGGCACGGCCTTGGGCGGCTGGCGCTGGAATGTTAAATTTTTACTGCGTTAACTCTTTACAGAAAATGCAAATCTTTCGCATTATGTCGCAGTTTTGCGCGCCGCACTGCGCCCCGATCAACTACCGAAGCAGGATGTTCGCCATGATTCGTATGCCCCTGGCCACCGCCAGTCTGCTGGCCATCGCCATTTCTCTCGCCGGCTGCGGCGAGGGTAAAGACAAGGCCGCCGCTCCCCAGGCGCCAACGCCAGCTGCCAGCACTCCCGCTCCAACGGCTGCCGCTACCGCCGGCCAGGTTGACGAGGCTGCCGCCAAGGCGGTCGTCGCGCACTACGCAGACATCGTATTCGCGGTATACAGCGACTCCGAGTCCACTGCTAAAACCCTGCAGACCGCCATCGACACCTTCCTCGCCAACCCCAACGACGAAACCCTGAAGGCCGCCCGTACCGCCTGGATCGCCGCGCGCGTACCGTACCTGCAGAGCGAAGTGTTCCGCTTCGGCAACACCATCATTGACGATTGGGAAGGCCAGGTGAACGCCTGGCCTCTGGACGAAGGCCTGATCGACTATGTCGACAAATCCTACGAACACGCTCTCGGCAACCCAGGCGCCACCGCCAACATCATCGCCAACACCGAGATCCAGGTCGGCGAAGACAAGATCGACGTCAAGGAAATCACTGCGGAGAAACTTGCCAGCCTCAATGAGCTGGGCGGTTCCGAAGCCAACGTCGCCACTGGCTACCACGCCATCGAATTCCTGCTCTGGGGCCAGGACCTGAACGGCACCGGCCCTGGCGCCGGCAACCGTCCAGCGTCGGACTACCTGCAAGGCGACGGCGCCACCGGTGGGCATAACGAGCGTCGCCGCACTTACCTGCGCGCCGTGACTCAACTGCTGGTCAGCGACCTTGAAGAAATGGTCGGCAACTGGAAACCCAACGTCGAAGACAACTACCGCGCCACCCTGGAAGCAGAGCCTGGCACCGACGGCCTGCGCAAGATGCTGTTCGGCATGGGCAGCCTGTCTCTGGGTGAACTGGCGGGCGAGCGCATGAAAGTGTCCCTGGAAGCCAACTCGCCGGAAGACGAGCACGACTGCTTCAGCGACAACACGCACTACTCGCACTTCTACGACGCCAAGGGCATCCGCAACGTCTACCTGGGCGAGTACACCCGCACCGACGGCACCAAGCTGACCGGCGCCAGCCTGTCGTCCCTGGTGGCCAAGGTCGACCCGGCTGCCGATGAAGCCCTCAAGGCTGACCTGGCGGCTACCGAAGCGAAGATCCAGGTCATTGTCGACCACGCCAACAAGGGTGAGCACTACGACCAGTTGATCGCCGCCGGCAACACCGCGGGCAACCAGATCGTGCGCGACGCCATCGCGGCCCTGGTCAAGCAGACCGGCTCTATCGAGCAAGCTGCTGGCAAACTGGGCATCGGCGACCTGAACCCGGACAACGCTGATCACGAGTTCTGATCCGCGCGGTTTGAATGAGGCGGCCTTCGGGTCGCCTTTTTTGTATTCATCGTTTGCAGTCGCCCTCTCCCCTGTAGGAGCTGGCTTGCCTGCGATGGCGGTGACTGACCCACCGCTATCGCAGGCAAGCCAGCTCCCACACAAGCCAGCTCCCCATTAAGCCAAGTCCTACATCAGATCCGCGCCCCCCTTTGCAGCCCCCGGTTTACAAGCCCTGCACCGCAGGTAGAATGGCGCCTCCAACCGTCACCCGAGCGCAATTCATGGCAATGCCGACCCTGCGGATCATTGGTTTCATCATCGGCATCTTCCTGATTACCCTCGCGGTCGCCATGGTCGTGCCCATGGCGACCCTGGTGTTTTTCGACCGCACCAGCGACCTGCCGTCCTTTCTCTGGGCAAGCATGATCACCTTTATCGCCGGCCTGGCGCTGGTGATCCCCGGGCGCCCGGAACAGGTGCAACTGCGCCCCCGGGACATGTACCTGCTGACCGTCAGCAGTTGGGTGGTGGTGTGTATCTTTGCCGCGCTGCCGTTTTTGCTGACCCAGCACATCAGCTACACCGACTCGTTCTTTGAAAGCATGTCCGGCATCACCGCCACTGGCGCCACCGTGCTCAGTGGCCTGGACACCATGTCGCCGGGCATTCTGATGTGGCGCTCGATGCTGCACTGGCTTGGCGGCATCGGCTTTATCGGCATGGCGGTGGCGATCCTGCCGCTGCTGCGCATCGGTGGCATGCGCCTGTTCCAGACTGAATCCTCGGACCGCTCCGAGAAGGTCATGCCGCGCTCGCATATGGTGGCGCGGCTGATCGTGGCGGCCTATGTCGGTATCACCATCCTCGGCAGCCTCGGCTTCTGGTGGGCCGGCATGGGCCTGTTCGACGCGATCAACCATGCGATGTCAGCCATTTCCACGGGCGGTTTCTCGACGTCCGACGAGTCATTGGCGCACTGGAAACAACCTGCCGTGCATTGGGTGGCGGTCGTCGTGATGATCATGGGAAGCCTGCCGTTTGCCTTGTATGTCGCCACCTTGCGCGGCAACCGCAAGGCGCTGATCAAGGACCAGCAGGTACAGGGCCTGCTCGGGATGCTGCTGGTGACCTGGGTCGTGCTCGGCACCTGGTACTGGTGGACCACCGACCTGCACTGGCTGGATGCGCTGCGCCATGTGGCGCTGAACGTCACCTCCGTGGTGACCACCACCGGCTTTGCCCTCGGCGACTACAGCCTGTGGGGCAATTTCTCACTGATGCTGTTCTTCTATCTGGGCTTTGTCGGCGGTTGCTCGGGCTCCACCGCCGGCGGGATCAAGATTTTCCGCTTCCAGGTCGCCTATATCCTGCTCAAGGCCAACTTGAACCAACTGATTCACCCAAGGGCGGTGATCAAGCAGAAATACAACGGCCACCGCCTGGACGAAGAAATCGTGCGGTCGATCCTGACCTTCTCGTTCTTCTTTGCCATCACCATCTGCATGATCGCCCTGGCCCTGTCGCTGCTGGGCGTGGACTGGATGACTGCCTTGACCGGCGCCGCCAGTACCGTCTCCGGCGTGGGCCCGGGGCTGGGCGAGACCATCGGCCCGGCCGGCAACTTCGCGACCCTGCCGGACGCCGCCAAGTGGATCCTGTCCCTGGGCATGCTGCTCGGCCGGCTGGAAATCATTACGGTGTTTGTGCTGTGTATGCCAGCGTTCTGGCGGCACTGACATTCGCTGAAGTTTCCAGTAGCCGCGCCCGGTATTCGCCGGGCGTGGCATCGAACCAGCGGCGAAACGCGCGGAAGAAGTTACTCGGGTCGGCAAACCCCAGCAGGTAGGCGATTTCCAGCAGGGTCATGCTCGGCTGCGCCAGGTACTGCTCGGCCAACTCGCGGCGGGTATCGTCGAGCAGGGTCTGGAAGCTGGTGCCCTCCTCCTGCAAACGCCGCTGCAAGGTGCGCTGGGACAGGTGCAAGGTCTGCGCCACCACCTCACGCTTGGGTTCGCCCTGGGGCAGCAGCCGGCATAGCACCTGGCGGGCCTTGTGGGTCACGCGGCTCTCGGAAAACCTGGCCAGGTATTCCCCGGCAAACCGATCGTGCAACAGCGCCATCGCTTCATTGGCAGTGGGCAGCGGCGCTTCCATGTCCTCCCGCTCGAAGATCAGCGCGTCATACGGTGCGTTGAACACCAGCGGTGCATGAAAGGCCTGTCTATAGGGTTCCAGGTCGGCAGGCTGAGCGCCTTGCACCAGCACTTTGCGCGGCTGCAACGTGCGCCCGGTCAGCCAGCCACATAACGCCAGCGCGCAGGCCAGCGAGGCCTCGGCGCTTTGCCGGGTGGGCGGCAGGTGGTCGCCGTGCACCGTGAGGATCAAGGCATAGCCTTCGGGCAACAGACGGAAACTCAGGTCGGCGCTTTCGGCAATGATCCGCTGGTAGCGCACCAGCCGGGTAAAGCCTTCGGCCAGGGTGCTGCTGGACATCAAGGCGTAGCCGGCCACATGGAACGACGCCGGGCGCACCACCTTGCCCATGTTCAGGCCGATGGCCGGATTGCCCGACACCTCCACCGCCCGCTGCCAGAGCCGGGTCATGGAGTCCTGGGGGAACCGCGCGTCGGGGTCGTCCAGGGCGCGGTAATCCAGGCCCAGCTGTTTGAACAGGGCGCGGCAATCCAGGCCCTCGAGCTCCAGCGCCTTGACAATCCCCATCGCCCAACTTGCAGAAGTCGTTCGTTCGTTCATGGCGTTTTCTTGCACGCTTTCTATGAAGGGACGGCTGAAACCGCAGCCAGGAACCCAAGGATACTAAAGTGGCGTCTATTGTCACTGGCCCTTGCCTGTGATGACTCTAGACTCAAATAAGCTCCCCGCCGAACATCCGTCGGGCACAACAAAAACCAGAGGGCCGGCCAACGTGGAAAATGTCAGACAATTCAATAGCTTCGCCGAGTTCTATCCGTATTACCTGAGCGAACACGGCAACAGCACCTGCCGGCGCCTGCATTTTATCGGCACCAGCCTGGTGATTTTTATTCTCGCGCTCGCCATCGGCAAAGGCGCCTGGTGGCTGCTGTGGGTACTGCCGGTGGCCGGCTACAGCTTTGCCTGGGTCGGGCACTTCTTCTTTGAAAAGAACCGCCCGGCCACTTTCCAGCATCCGTTCTACAGCCTGCTGGGAGATTTCGTGATGTATCGCGACATGATCCTGGGCAAGGTGCCGTTCTAACCTACCCAAACAATAAGAGACCCGCCGATGAGCCAGCAGGCCCGCTTTACCCATATGCAGGACGGCACCCAGGAAGACTGGGCGATCATCGCCGCCGACTTCAGTGCCTACGCCCGCCAATTGCCGGGGCGCATCCTCGCGCACCTGCGGCTGCTGGAAGGTGACTTCGGTGGCTTCCCGGTGGACCGCCTGACCCATTCCCTGCAAACCGCCAGCCGCGCCTGGGCCGATGGCCGCGACGAAGAATATGTGGTCTGCGCGCTGCTCCACGACATCGGCGATACCCTGGGCTCCTACAATCACCCGGACATTGCCGCCGCTATCCTCAAACCGTTCGTCAGCCCACAGAACCTGTGGATGGTGGAAAAGCACGGGATTTTCCAGGGCTACTACTTTTTTCATCACCTGGGCATGGATCGCCACCTGCGCGAGCAATTTGGCGAACACCCGCAGTACGAGCAAACCATTGAGTTCTGTGCCCGCTATGACGCGGCCGCGTTCGACCCGGCCTATGCCACCCTGCCCCTGAGCTTTTTCGAACCAATGCTGGCGCGGGTCTTCGCCCAGCCCAAGACTTCGATCTACAAGGCCGCCATGGAGCGCCAGGCCAGCGTGTGACCTCTTGTCACTTGCGTGTTGGCGCAAATGGTTCGTGGATTTGCCGAGATAAAAGTCTTTTTGTCATTTGCAGTGCTGTATCCTGCCCAGGCTTTGTGAAAAGCGCGGCACATCTGCAATTCCACAACAGACCTTGCGAGGAGCGACGACGATGCACGAGATTCCCAATCTCCCCTTCCCAAGCCTGCACGAGACCGAGCAGCCAACCCCGCAACAGGCCGGCAGCGACAAGCCAGTACCGGCACAGGCAACACCGGTCGACAGCGATAGCGACGACTGACCGCAGTACCCAGACCGTGTGGAAAGCGTGACACTGCGCGCTTTCCACACCGCCTGAATCAAGAGACACGCCACATGCCCGACACTCCCAAGCATTCCCCCGATGAAGCGATACTCGGCGCCGCCCTGCAAATGGTCGATGTGTGGAGCCGCCTCAGCCCGGAAAAGCAGGCGCTGCTGCTCAAGCGCTTCGGCACCCAGGAAAACGCCCTGGCCGCGCTGGTCACCACGCGCATGCTCAACCCCGCCCCCCTGTAGGAGCCACTTGCCGGCGATCGCAGTCATGCAGCCGCCAAAGGTTTTATGCCCTGTACAGCGCAAAGCATCGGTATCATAAGCAGCCTATCTTTTCCTGCCGCGACAGTGGACCCTTCCCATGCCAGATACCCAGCGCCCCATGGCGGTCACGCTGCAAGTCGTTTCCATCGTGCTGTTCACCTTTATCGGCTACCTGAACATCGGCATTCCCCTGGCCGTATTGCCGGGCTATGTCCATAGCGACCTGGGCTTTGGCGCCGTGATCGCGGGCCTGGTGATCAGTGTGCAGTACCTGGCCACCCTGCTGAGCCGGCCCTACGCCGGGCGTATCATCGACAATCGCGGCAGCAAGCGCGCGGTGATGTACGGCCTGGCCGGCTGCGGCTTGAGTGGGGTGTTCATGCTGGCATCCGCCGCCCTGACCCATCTGCCGGCCCTGAGCCTGGCCAGCCTGCTGATTGGCCGGCTGGTGCTGGGCAGTGCCGAAAGCCTGGTGGGATCGGGCTCCATTGGCTGGGGCATCGGCCGGGTTGGCGCGACGAATACCGCCAAGGTCATCTCCTGGAACGGTATCGCCAGCTACGGCGCCCTGGCGATTGGCGCACCTTTGGGGGTGCTGCTGGTCCGCCAGTTCGGGCTGTGGAGCATGGGCGCAAGCATCATTGCCCTGGCAGTACTGGGCCTGTTGCTGGCCTGGCCCAAAGTCGCGGCGCCCATCGTGGTGGGCGAACGCCTGCCGTTCATGCATGTGCTCGGCCGCGTGCTGCCCCACGGCTGCGGGCTGGCCCTGGGCTCCATCGGCTTTGGCACCATCGCCACGTTTATCACCCTGTATTACGCGACCCAGAACTGGGATAACGCGGTGCTGTGCCTGAGCCTGTTCGGCGCCAGTTTTATCGGCGCGCGCTTGCTGTTCGGTAACTTGATCAACCGGATCGGCGGGTTTCGCGTGGCGATTGCCTGCCTGTCGGTGGAAACCCTTGGCCTGTTGCTGTTGTGGCTGGCGCCGAATGCCGAACTGGCCCTGGCGGGCGCGGCCTTGAGCGGCTTCGGGTTTTCCCTGGTGTTTCCGGCGCTGGGGGTTGAAGCGGTCAACCTGGTACCCGCCTCCAGCCGTGGTGCGGCGGTGGGTGCCTATTCGTTGTTTATCGACTTGTCACTGGGGATCACCGGGCCACTGGCCGGGGCAATTGCGGCGGGTTTCGGCTTTGCCTCGATCTTCTTGTTTGCCGCGCTGGCGGCCTGCGCCGGGCTGCTGCTGAGCCTGTACCTGTATCGCCAGGCCCCCAAATACCGCGACGAACGTAACGCCGGCTAGAAATCTACCTTGCCGCGCCCGGCCTTGATGCTGCCGCGCTTGGTCTTGGATTCCAGGCGCCGTTTTTTCGAGCCCAGGGTGGGTTTGGTCGGGCGGCGTTTTTTCTCGACCTTGGTCGCGCTGAGGATCAACTCCACCAGGCGCTCCAGGGCATCGGCGCGGTTCTGTTCCTGGGTCCGGTACTGCTGGGCCTTGAGGATCAGCACGCCGTCGCTGGTAATACGGCCGTCGCGCAGCGCCAGCAAGCGTTCCTTGTAGAACGGCGGCAACGAGGACGCGCCGATATCAAAGCGCAAGTGCACGGCGCTGGAGACCTTATTGACGTTCTGCCCGCCTGCGCCCTGGGCGCGGATGGCCGTCAACTCGATTTCGGCATCGGGCAGGTGCACGTTACTGGAGATCACCAACATGGAAAGCGGGTCCGTTGACACCTGTAGGAGCCGGCTTGCCGGCTCCTACAGGGTGGGCTAGTTGTTCAGCGAGGATACAGCACTCAAGTCGGCCAGCGCCTTGCGCTTGTTCTTGAGCACGTAGCACACCCACATAAAGGCCACCCAGACCGGAATCGCGTACACCGAGACCTGGATCCCCGGAATCAGCAGCATGACTCCCAGGATAAACACCACGAACGCCAGGCACACATAGTTACCGTAGGGGTACCACAGCGCCTTGAACAAAGGCACCTGAGCGGTGCGGTCCATGTGCTGGCGGAACTTGAAGTGCGAGAAGCTGATCATCGCCCAGTTGATCACCAACGTGGCCACCACCAGGGACATCAGCAGTTCCAGGGCGTGCTGCGGGATCCAGTAGTTCATCAACACCGCCACCAGGGTGACAGCCGCCGAGGCCAGGATCGAACGCACCGGCACGCCGCGCTTGTCGATCTTCGCCAGCGCCGCCGGGGCGTCGCCCTGCTCGGCCATGCCCAGCAGCATGCGGCTGTTGCAGTAAGTGCCGCTGTTGTACACCGACAGCGCCGCCGTCAGTACCACAAAGTTGAGGATATGCGCGGCAGTGTTGCTGCCCAGCATCGAGAACACCTGCACGAACGGGCTGCCGCTGTAGGCATCGCCGGAAGCGTTCAAGGTCACCAGCAGGCTGTCCCACGGCGTCAGCGACAACAGCACCACCAGGGCGCCGATGTAGAAGATCAGGATGCGGTAGATCACCTGATTGATCGCCTTGGGGATCACGGTGCGTGGCTGGTCCGCTTCCGCGGCGGTAAAGCCGAGCATTTCCAGGCCGCCAAACGAGAACATGATGATCGCCATGGCCATCACCAGGCCGCCAACGCCATGGGGGAAGAACCCGCCGTGCTCCCACAGGTTGCTCACCGACGCCTGGGGCCCGCCGGTACCGCTGACCAGCAGGTAGCTGCCCAGGGCGATCATGCCGACAATCGCCACTACCTTGATAATCGCAAACCAGAACTCGGCCTCGCCAAACACCTTGACGTTGGCCAGGTTGATCACATTGATCAGCACGAAAAACGCCGCCGCCGAGACCCAGGTCGGAATCTCCGGCCACCAGTAGTGCACGTACTTGCCGACGGCGGTCAACTCGGACATGCCCACCAGAATGTAGAGGATCCAGCAGTTCCAGCCCGACAGAAAGCCTGCGAAACCGCCCCAATACTTGTGGGCAAAATGGCTGAAGGAGCCGGCCACTGGCTCTTCGACGATCATTTCGCCCAGCTGGCGCATGATCATAAAGGCAATGAAACCGCAGATGGCATAACCAAGGATCATCGACGGACCGGCTGACTTCAGCACCCCCGCCGAGCCCAGGAACAGGCCGGTACCGATCGCGCCACCGAGGGCGATCAATTGAATATGACGATTTTTCAGGCCGCGCTTCAGTTCGCCTGAATGCGAGTTGGGTCCACTCATGAAAAGGGTCTCACGCAAGGTTTGATGATGTTCAATACACGATGCTGCTTTGAAACCGACTCAAGCAGCGCCGATCAAACCCCAGCGCAGGCACCAGGAGTTCAGCGTCTTTCTAACGGTCATGCGTCACCTGTTTGTTTTTATCTGTGACGAAATCGAACCCGTCCGGCTTATGGCCAGGCGGAGTTAACAAGGCAGCTAGCCTTGAAGGCCTTTTGCGTGGATACGCAAGGGGGGTCACAGTAAAACGCGGCGCATTGTACACCGCTCGATCCGTTAGGGAGGGTTGTGGGGGAGATTGTTGGCCATCCGTAAGATTTTCTTTACAGAAAAAGCCCATCGAGGGCGCGCCCCGCCTAGGCCCATCCCGCCCGTAAAACAATCGTTACAGACTGGAAGCTATTTCTGACGCTCCACCGACTCCCACGTGGCGAGCGGGCTTGTCGGATCGCCGCATCGCCGCGAAGACGTCGGCCCAGCAAACACTGATGTTGACTGACCCACTGCTTTCGCGGGCAAGCCCGCTCCTACAGGGGATCTCACTGGGGCAGAGAATGTTGGCACCACCACAGATCACGTGTGGGAGCGGGCTTGTCGGATCGCCGCATCGCCGCGAAGACGTCGACCCAGCAAACATTGATGTTGACTGACCCACTGCTTTCGCGGGCAAGCCCGCTCCTACAGGGGGGCTGCGCTTAACTGACTGGCATTAGGGCAAGCCCGCTCGCCACACCGCGTGCAAAAAAAAACGCCAACCCGCAGGTTGGCGCTTTTTCTTACAGCTTGAAGCTTAAAACTTGCTGCTGCACTTAAGGCTTCTTACGCCCAAAACCCGGGCGCTGGCCGGAGCCTGCCGGCGCACCGCGGCGCTTGCCCGACGGCTCATCAGCTACCAGTTTGAGCCCTGGGCGCTTTTTCGGCGCGGGCTTGGCTGGGCGCTTGGCACCTTCGGCTGGACGATCGGTCTGCGGAGCACCACGGCCGGTATCGCCACGGTTGCTGCGACCGCCCGTTGGCGCCTCGCCACGACCGGCCGGACGCGGAGTACGCGGTGCACGCTCGCCATCCTGACGGGCCGGAGCCGACGGACGACGATCGCCCTCGATCTGCGGCTGACGGGAAATACGACCGCCAGTGGCCGGTGCATCCAGCGCCGGGCGCAAAGTACGGGCAACGCGCTCGGTACGTGCCACAGGGCGCGACGATTTACGCTGCATGCGCTCCAGCTTGTCTTTGCTCTTGGCGTTCATCTGCGGCATGGCCACAGGGGTCAGGCCGACTTCAGCACTGAGGATGTCGACTTCGTACTGGCTCATTTCGCGCCAACGCCCCATCGGCAGGTCCGAATTGAGGAACACCGGGCCGAAACGCACGCGCTTCAGGCGGCTGACCACCAGGCCCTGGGATTCCCACAGGCGCCGTACTTCACGGTTACGCCCTTCCATCACCACGCAGTGGTACCAGTGGTTGAAACCTTCGCCACCTGGCGCCTGCTTGATGTCGGTGAACTTGGCCGGGCCGTCTTCCAGCACCACGCCAGCCTTGAGGCGTTCGATCATCTCGTCATCGACTTCACCCCGTACACGCACCGCGTATTCGCGGTCCATCTCGTAGGACGGGTGCATCAGGCGGTTGGCCAACTCACCGTCGGTGGTGAACATCAGCAGGCCAGTGGTGTTGATGTCCAGGCGACCGATGTTGATCCAACGGCCTTCTTTGGGCTTGGGCATCTTGTCGAACACGGTTGGACGGCCTTCCGGGTCGTCACGGGTGCAGATCTCGCCGTCGGGCTTGTTGTACATGATCACGCGGCGCACCGATTCGGCGGCCTCTTCACGCTTGATGACCTTGCCATCAATGGTGATTGCGTCATGCAGGTCGACACGCTGGCCCAGGGTGGCTTCAACGCCATTGACCTTGATGCGCTTCTGGGTGATCCAGGCTTCTACGTCGCGGCGCGAGCCAACGCCGATACGGGCGAGGACTTTTTGCAGTTTCTCGCCGGCTGGGCCGATTTCCTGGCTGTCGTTCTGGTCTTGGTCTTTCATCTTAAGCACCTCCCGGTGTGTCGATTCAGGCGTGGCCTGAAGGTATTGAAACTGGGGTCTTGGGCGAACGCATCGCCAAAGGGTCGCGAATCATACGCTCATGGCGCGCATTGCGCATCAGAGACTAGTCGATATGGGCCGGCTCATTTGCTTTTCCGCCGACCGGTGGCGCCCAGGGCGATCAGCCGTAGCTCGGCTTCGGCCAGCACCGCGCGCTTGTCGACCTTGTCGAGCTTCTTCCAGGCCCGGATCTCACGCTTGCTGCGCCCGCAGCCGACGCAGATGTCGTCGCTGAATTTGCAGAGGCTGATGCAGGGGTCTTTGGTGGAGCTCATCACTACCTCACGGCACAGGGCTTTTCTGTAGGAGCTGGCTTGCCTGCGATGGCGGTGTGTCAGCCAGCCTATCCGGTGCTGACCCAGCGCCATCGCAGGCAAGCCAGCTCCTACAGGGGATCTCGTTTGCAGCACGAGTTTGGCTACACAACACATCAATGTGGGGGGGCAGACCGGGTCAGTCTTCGAATTCGCGGCGTTCGTTTTCGATGGCTTCGGCCAGTGCCCGGGCTTCGGCTTCTTCTTCGCTCAACTCGGGTTGTTCCAGGGCGGCAACGGCAGCCAGCAGTTTTTCGCGGGCGGCCGCCACACCCAGGATGTCTTCCTCAGGCTCAGGTTCGACCGCAGGCGCCGTTTCAACGTTCATCGGCGTTGCGCCCGCCCCATCACGCAGCAAGTCATCAAAGTCGGTCTTGATCCCCTGCTCCATATCGTCCAGCTCCAGCAGCAAGGTATGGAAACTGGTCTCGTGCTTCGGCTCCTCCGGTTCGGCGCTGGCATCGGCCAGTTCCTGCAAGCCGGGCGGCACCGGGGCATCGTCGAAGTCGAGCACCGGTTCGGCCTCGATCTCGCGCAGCTCGGCCAGTGGCGGCAGGTCGTCGAGGTTTTTCAGGTTGAAGTGGTCGAGAAACACCTTGGTGGTAGCAAACATCGCCGGTTTGCCGGGTACGTCGCGGTAGCCGACGATGCGGATCCACTCGCGCTCCAGCAGCGTCTTGACGATGTGGCTGTTGACCGCCACACCGCGCACATCCTCGATCTCGCCACGGGTGATGGGCTGGCGATAGGCAATCAGCGCCATGGTCTCCAGCATCGCCCGGGAATAACGTTGCGGGCGCTCTTCCCACAGGCGCCCCACCCACGGCGAAAATTTCTCACGGATCTGCAAGCGATAGCCCGAGGCCACTTCCCGCAGCTCAAAAGCGCGGCCGTCACAGGATTTACGCAGGATTTCCAGGGCCTTCTTGAACACCGGCGGTTCCGGGCGCTCGGCTTCTTCAAACAGTTCAAACAGGCGCTCCAGCGATTGGGGCTTGCCCGAGGCCAGGAGGAAGGCTTCCAACAGCGGTGCCAGTTCGCGAGGTTCAGTCAGATTCATCAATTCAGCTCGTTATTCGGCTCGCGCCCGCACGTGGATAGCCGCAAAAGGCTCATTCTGCACCAGCTCGACCAAGGACTCCTTGACCAGTTCGAGGACCGCCATAAAGGTCACGACCACGCCCAGGCGCCCCTCTTCGGCGGTAAACAGCTCGACAAACGGCACAAACCCGCCGCCCTTCAGGCGCTCCAGCACATCGCTCATGCGCTCGCGGGTGGACAAGGCTTCGCGGCTGACCTGGTGGCTTTCAAACATATCGCCACGGCGCAGCACCTCGGCCATGGACATCAGCAGTTCCTCCAGGCTCACATCTGGCAACAATTTACGCGCCCGGGCCTCCGGCGCATCGAGCTTGGGCACCACCACGTCACGGCCCACGCGGCTCAAGCCGTCGATGCCTTCGGCGGCAGCCTTGAAGCGCTCGTACTCCTGCAGGCGGCGGATCAGTTCGGCGCGGGGGTCGTCCTCTTCCGCTTCGATCGTCTCGGAACGCGGCAGCAGCATGCGCGACTTGATCTCCGCCAGCATCGCAGCCATCACCAGGTACTCGGCGGCCAACTCCAGGCGCACCGATTGCATCAACTCGACATAACCCATGTACTGGCGGGTGATTTCCGCCACCGGGATGTCGAGGATATTGATGTTCTGTTTGCGGATCAGGTACAGCAGCAAGTCCAACGGGCCTTCGAAGGCCTCAAGGAAGACTTCCAGGGCATCCGGCGGGATGTACAGGTCCAGGGGCATTTCCATGACGGCCTGGCCGTAGACCATGGCAAATGGCAGTTCCTGCTGGGCACCGGCCTGGCTGTCGACGGTTTCCACGGCCGACATTCAGGCCTCGACCATGAACGGTGCAGGATCGCCACAGCCTACCCGGATCACCTCTGGCTCGCCGTCGGCCAGGTTGATCACGGTGGACGCCTTGCCACCGCCGAAGCCGCCGTCGATGATCAGGTCCACCTGTTTTTCCAGGAGTTGTCGCATTTCGTAGGGGTCTTCCAACGGTTCAGTCTCGCCGGGCATGATCAGCGACACGCTCATCAGCGGCTCACCCAGCTCGGCCAGCAGCGCCAGGGCGATGGGGTGCTCCGGCACCCGCAGGCCGATGGTGCGTTTCTTCGGGTGCAGCAGCAGGCGCGGCACCTCGCGGGTGGCATTGAGAATAAAGGTATAGGGCCCTGGCGTATGGGCCTTGAGCAGGCGGAAGGTGCCGGTATCGACCTTGGCGAACAGACCCAGCTGCGACAGGTCGCTGCAGATCAGCGCGAAGTTGTGGTTTTTATCCAGGTCGCGCAGGCGTCTTACGCGCTCCACCGCATTCTTGTCGCCGATTTGGCAACCAATGGCGTAGGAGGAGTCCGTGGGGTAGATCACCACGCCACCGGCGCGAATGATCTCCACGGCCTGTTTGATCAGCCGCGCTTGCGGATTTTCCGGATGAATCTGGAAAAATTGACTCACGTTCTCTACCTGTTCAGACAGTGGCGGTAATGGGGTCATGCTTGAATCGCCCCCACAGGAGCGGCAAGTCTTCCGGGACCGGGCGGTATTCGCCGATCTCCGACCAGCCGCCTGGGCCATGGAAATCACTGCCGGCACTGACCAGCAGACCAAATTCACGGGCAAGAATCGCCAGGCTGCCAACCTGTTCGGCGGGTTGATGCCCATTGACCACTTCGATGGCGTGGCCACCCGCTTGAATATAGTCGCCTATCAGCTTGCGACGCTTGCTGCGGGTAAAATCGTAATGCCAGGGGTGCGCCAGGCTGACCCAGGCCCCGGAGGCGCGCAGGGTCGCCACAGTGTCTTCGAGGGTCGGCCAATGCAGCTTGACGTCCCCCAGCTTGCCGGCGCCCAGCCATTTGCGGAACGCTTCGGCGCGATCCTTGACGTAACCCTCGCGCACCATCCAGTCGGCAAAATGCGGGCGGGCCGGCGCGTTGCCGCTGTCACCCAGCGCCTGCTGGATGGCACGGGCGCCCTCAAGGGCATTGGGCATTCCCTTGAGCGCCAGTTTGCGGCTTATTTCTTCGGACCGCAGCCAGCGGCCATCGTGCAACCGGGCGATGGCCTCCACCAGCGGCGGGGCCGTGACATCAAAACCGTAGCCCAACACATGAATGGTTGCGCCGCCCCAGGTGCAGGACAGTTCGACGCCATTGACCAGTTGCATGCCCAGCGCCGTAGCGGCAATACGCGCCTCGTCCAGGCCTTCGAGGGTGTCGTGGTCGGTCAACGACAGGACTCGCACGCCTTTTTCAAACGCACGCGCAACCAGTACCGCGGGCGCCAGGGCGCCGTCGGAGGCCGTGCTGTGGCAGTGCAAATCAACATTCACGGGAGTCTGTAACCTCAAGTCAGCTGGCGCTTACGCTACCAAGGATGTTTGTTATTATGCCGCCACATCCAGCTTCTGGCTCTTACTGTGAAACAATTCATCGACTTCATCCCGCTGTTGCTGTTCTTCATCGTTACCAAACTCGACCCCAGGGTCATCGATATCGCCGGTCATGAGCTGTCGTTCGGGGGGATCTACAGCGCCACTGCCGTCCTGATCATCAGCTCTGTGGTGGTCTACGGCGCCATCTTCATCTCCCAGCGCAAACTCGAAAAAAGCCAATGGCTGACCCTCATCGCCTGCCTGGTATTTGGCGGCCTGACCCTGGCCTTCCACAGCGAAACCTTCCTTAAATGGAAAGCCCCGGTGGTCAACTGGCTGTTCGCCCTGGTCTTTATCGGCAGCCACTTCATCGGTGATCGCCTGCTGATCAAGCGAATCATGGGCCATGCGCTGACCCTGCCGGAGCCGGTCTGGACACGCTTGAACGTGGCCTGGATCGTGTTTTTCCTGTTCTGCGGCGCCGCCAACCTGTTCGTGGCCTTCACCTTCCAGAACTATTGGGTCGACTTCAAGGTGTTCGGCAGCCTGGGCATGACCGTCCTGTTCCTGATCGGCCAGGGTATCTACCTGTCGCGCCACCTGCATGACACCGCCCCTACCACGCCAAAAACCGAGGACTGACATGCTCTACGCCATCATTGCCACCGACGTCGCCAACTCCCTGGAAAAACGCCTGTCCGTGCGCCCGGCCCACGTGGAACGCCTCAAGGCGCTACAAGCCGAAGGGCGCTTGGTGCTCGCCGGCCCGCACCCGGCCGTCGACAGCAATGATCCGGGAGATGCCGGCTTCACCGGCAGCCTGATCATCGCCGAGTTCGCCTCCCTGGCCGATGCCCAGGCCTGGGCCAAGGCCGACCCGTATGTTGCAGCCGGCGCCTATGCCGATGTCGTGATCAAACCCTTCAAGCAAGTCCTGCCTTGATTCAGGTGACGCCGAACCTATTGGGTTCGGCAAACGTCTAATCGCTCATTATTCTCGGTAACCTGCCGACAACGTTCTGAATATTCGTGTGGAATCAGGAGTTCCGATGCGCTTACGTCAGTTGTGTCTGTTGGCAGTGTTAACGATCGGGGCTACGGCCCAGGCTGAAGAAACCTCGAACACCGGCAGTTCCACGCCCCTGTCCTTGAGTGCCGGCAGCCAGATCACCGAGTTGCAGCAACGCCTGAAAGAAAGCGAACGCCTGCGCGAAGAACTGAGCAAACAATTGCAAACTGCCGATGCCGCCCGCGAAAGTGCGCAACTGAGCCGGCTGCGCCAGGACAATCAGCGCCTGGCCCAGCAACTCAAGGACGCGCAAGGTGGCGCCCTGCCACGTTGGCTCACCGACCAGCAGCAATGGTTCGTGATTGGCGCAGGAGTTGCGCTGGTTGCCCTGCTGTGCGGTATCTTCGCCAGTGGCGGGCATCGGCGCCGTCGACAATGGCTAAATTGAGTGAGTCATGAGCGAGCTGTTACTGATAGATGATGACCAGGAGCTCTGTGAGCTGCTGACCAGTTGGTTGAGCCAGGAAGGTTTCCAGGTGCGTGCTTGCCATGACGGCGTGAGTGCGCGCAAAGCCCTGGCCGACGCCGCGCCGGCGGCCGTGGTGCTGGACGTGATGCTGCCCGATGGCAGCGGCCTGGAGTTGCTCAAGCAATTGCGCGCCGACCACCCTGAATTGCCGGTACTGATGCTTTCGGCCCGGGGCGAGCCCCTGGACCGGATCATCGGCCTGGAACTGGGCGCCGATGACTACCTGGCCAAACCCTGCGACCCCCGCGAACTGACCGCCCGCCTGCGGGCCGTATTGCGCCGCAGCCACCCGACGGCGGTGTCGACCCAACTGGAACTGGGTGACCTGTGCTTCAGCCCGGTGCGTGGCGTGGTGATCATCGACAGTCAGGAACTGACCCTCACCCTGTCCGAAAGCCGCCTGCTGGAAGCCTTGCTGCGCCAGCCGGGCGAGCCCCTGGACAAGCAGGAACTGGCGCAGATCGCCCTGGGCCGCAAGCTGACCCTGTATGACCGCAGCCTGGACATGCACGTGAGCAACCTGCGCAAGAAAATCGGCCCGCATGCCGACGGCCGCCCGCGGATCGTCGCACTGCGCAGCCGTGGCTACTACTACACCCCCTGAAATCCCCTGTAGGAGCCGGCTTGCCGGCGATGAGGCCCTTGAGTCATACGCTGATCCAACGGACGCCATCGCCGGCAAGCCGGCTCCTACCTGTTTTGTAAGTGCCCGCCCAATCTGTCTTTACCCAAGCTTTACCCTCCCCTGACCGCCGCTGACCTTGATCTTCGTAATCTACTCACATCCGGAATCACCGGAACCGAGACAAGGAGAAACACCATGCGCAAGACCCTTATCGCTCTGATGTTCGCCGCAGCCCTGCCTACCGTCGCCATGGCCATGCCAGAAGGCCAAGGCCCGATGGGCGGCCCTGCTGGCCACATGATGGGTGGCCCGGGCCACGGCGGTGAACACGGCATGCGCGGCAAAGGCGGCCCTTTCAGCCAGCTCGACCTGACCCGCGAACAGCGCCAGCAGATCGGCAAGCTGATGGGCGAACAACGCGAAGGTCGCCAGCAACTGGTCAAGAAGTACCTGGACAAACTCCCGGCTGCTGAGCAGAAAGCCATGAACGACGAAATGGCCGCCGCCAAGCAGAAAACCCAGGCGGATATCCGCGCCCTGCTCAAGCCTGACCAGCAGAAGAAGTTCGACGAAATGGCGAAGAAACGCGCCGAACGCCAAGCCGAGTGGCAGCAATTCCAGGCCTGGAAAGCGCAACAACCGCAAAAAGCGCAATAATGCGTTAGCAACCTCCCAGCCCAGTGGCCCGTGCCGCTGGGCTTTTCCTGTTTGAGGGTTTCCTGTGCGTTCACTCTTCTGGCGCATCCTTGCCAGTTTCTGGCTGGCCATCGCCCTGGTTGCCGGGCTGTCGATCCTGCTTGGGCATATGCTCAACCAGGACGCCTGGATTCTCAGCCGCCATCCCGGCCTCAATAACCTGGCCGAAGAATGGACCCAGCGTTACGAAACCCAAGGCGAGGACGCCGCCCAGGACTTGTTGCAACAGCGCAAGCGCCAGTACCACGTCGATGTACAAGTGCTCAACGAGAGCGGCGACCCGGTGGTGCGTGGCACCTTCCCGCGCCGTGCCGCCGCCTTCGAAGCGCGACAGCATGAGAGCCACGAAGGCCGGCTGCCCTGGCGCCGCCTGACAGCCGAGTACACCAGCGAAAAAACCGGCGACACCTACCTGCTGATCTACCGCATTGCCCTGCCGGAGCTGGATGCCTGGCACCGCAGCAGCCTGCTCTGGCCCTTGAGTGCCCTGGCGATTGCATTGGTGGTGCTGACCCTGTTCAGCCTGCTGGTGACCCTGTCGATCACCCGCCCCCTCAGCCGCCTGCGCGGAGCGGTACATGATCTGGGCCAGGCCACATACCAGCAAAACAGCCTGGCGCGCCTGGCCGACCGGCGCGATGAATTTGGCGTGCTGGCCACCGACTTCAACCGCATGGGCGCACGCCTGCAAAGCCTGATCGGCAGCCAGCGGCAATTGCTGCGCGATGTGTCCCACGAACTGCGCTCGCCACTGGCCCGCCTGCGGATCGCCCTGGCCCTGGCCGAACGGGCCACCCCCGAGGCGCGGGAAAAACTCTGGCCACGCCTGACCCTGGAATGTGATCGCCTGGAAGCGTTGATCAGCGAAATCCTGGTCCTGGCGCGGGTGGATGCCGACAACGCCAGCGCCGAAGACATCGACCTCAACACCCTGCTCAAGACCCTGCAAAAGGACGCCCAACTCGGCGCCCCGGACCAGGAAGTACAGCTTCACGCCGACCCGGCGCTGACACTCAAGGGCTGGCCACATATGATCGAGCGGGCACTGGACAACCTATTGCGCAATGCCCTGCGCTTCACCCCGCCCAGCCAGCCAATTGAAATGCGCGCCCAGCGTGAAGGCGAACGCATTGTGATCAGTGTGCGCGACCATGGCCCGGGCGTGGATGCCGAGCACCTGCAAAAGCTGGGCGAGCCGTTTTACCGCGCCCCCGGGCAAACCGCCCAGGGGCATGGCCTGGGCCTGGCCATCGCCCGCCGGGCCGCCGAGCGTCATGGCGGCAGCCTGACCCTGGCCAATCATCCCGTCGGCGGTTTTATCGCCACCCTGGACTTGCCCTTGCAACCGGGGATTGCAGCCCACCCCTGAAGATCTTCTATGATGGCCCTTCTCTTATGGAGGGCCTTTGATGACTGATCTGCTCACCTCGATCCAGCGTGCACTCGATCTGCCGCCCACACCGCTGGCGACCGCCGAGGCCGGCGCCTTGCCCTCAGCTTTCGCCGTCACCGAGTTGGCTTGCGCCAGCATGGGTGCCGCCGCCCAGGCCCTAGCCCGGTTGCTGGAACAACAGACCGGGCGCCTGCCCCTGGTCAGCGTGGACCGGCGCCTGGCCTCATTCTGGTTCTCCAGTTCCCTGCGCCCACAGGGCTGGAGCGTGCCGCCGTTGTGGGACCCGATTGCCGGCGACTACGCCTGCGCCGACGGCTGGATTCGCCTGCACACCAACGCCCCTCACCACCGCGCGGCTGCCGAGCGTGTGTTGGGACAGGTCGCGGACCGGGCGGCGATGACGCTCAAGGTCGCCCCATGGAGCGCTGCCGAGCTTGAGCAGGCGATTGTCGACGAGGCCGGCTGCGCCGCACAGATGCGCACCTGGCAGGAGTGGCAAGCCCATCCCCAGGGGTTGGCGGTCAATCAGGAACCGTTGCTGGTGCGAAAACGCTTCGACACGGCCGGCAAAACCCGCTGGCTCGGCAACGTGGCGCGCCCGCTGGCGGGGGTCAAGGTACTGGACCTGACCCGCGTGTTGGCCGGCCCCGTGGCCAGCCGTTTTCTCGCCGGCCTTGGCGCCAATGTCTTGCGCATCGACGCCCCCGACTGGAACGAACCCGGGGTCGTGCCGGAAATGACCCTGGGCAAGCGCTGCGCGCGCCTTGACCTTAAACACCCCAGCGACCGGCAATTGTTCGAAAGCTTACTCAAGGATGCCGACATTCTGTTCCACGGTTATCGGGCAGATGCGCTGGAGCAACTGGGTTACAACGCGAGCGCCTTGCAGCAGATTGCCCCCGGCCTGATCGACGTCAGCCTCAACGCCTACGGCTGGAGCGGCCCGTGGCGCAATCGCCGGGGCTTCGACAGCCTGGTGCAGATGAGCAGCGGCATCGCCCACGCCGGCATGCTGTACAAACAGGCAGATAAACCGGTGCCGCTGCCGGTGCAGGCACTGGACCATGCCACCGGCTACCTGATGGCGGCCAGTGCGATACAGGCCTTGGCCGAGCGCTTGAGCAGTGGGCATGGGGGTTCGGCACGGCTGTCGCTGGCGCGTACGGCGAAGCTGTTGATCGAGGCGGGACAAGACAAACAGCCAGCGTTGCGTGAAGAAGAACCGGGTGATCAGGGGCTGCTGGTAGAGCAGACGGCCTGGGGGCCGGCCCATCGTTTGCTGGCGCCGGTCAGTCTTACCGGGACTCCGCTGCAATGGGATTTGCCGGCTGGGGAATTGGGCGCGCATCGGGCACAGTGGTGACCTTGGAAGGGTCATCGCGGCGATGCGGCGACCCGACAAGCCCGCTCCCACAGTTGATCGTGTGCAGATCAAACAACTCGGTCAAATGTAGGAGCGGGCTTGCCCGCGATGAGGCCCACCAGGCACAACAATTTCACAAGGTCAGCACCCCGCTGTACAACCCATACGCCGCCAGGCTCGCCCCGGCGATCACGCAACTGAAAATTCCTTTTTCCAGCAACGTAAACAACGGCTGGCCCTGCTCGCGCTTGGCCTGGGCGAACAGGATCACCCCTGGGGCATACAACAGCGCCGACAGCAGTAGGTATTTCAAGCCGCCGGCATACAGCAGCCACACCGCATACCCCAGCGCAATCACCCCCACCAGCAGGTCCTTGAGCCGCTGGCCATGGGCTCCCTCGTAGGTTTCCCCGCGCCCGCACAGCAGCACGGCATAGGCCGCCGACCATAAATACGGCACGAGGATCATCGACGACGCCAGGTAGATCAGCGTGGTGTAGGTACTGGCCGAAAACAACGTGATCACCAGGAACAGCTGGATCATCACATTGGTCAGCCACAACGCATTGACCGGCACCCGGTTGGCGTTTTCCTTTTTCAGGAAGGCCGGCATGGTCTTGTCATGGGCAGTGGCGTAGAGAATCTCGGCGCACAGCAAGGCCCATGACAGCAACGCGCCGAGCAGCGACACCGCCAGGCCGATGCTGATCAACATCGCGCCCCAGGGCCCGACGATATGTTCCAGCACGCCCGCCAAGGACGGGTTCTGCAGGTTGGCCAACTCCGGTTGGCTCATGATCCCCAAAGACAGCACGTTGACCAGCACCAGCAGGGCCAAGACCCCGACAAACCCGATCACCGTGGCGCGGCCCACGTCCGAGCGTTTTTCCGCGCGCGCCGAGTACACGCTGGCGCCTTCGATGCCGATAAACACAAACACGGTGACCAGCATCATGTTGCGCACCTGGTCCATCACCCCACCAAATTGCGGGTTGCCCAGGCCCCAGATATCCCGGGTGAAAATATCCGCCTTGAACGCCACGGCGGCGATCACGATAAACATCAGCAGCGGCACGATCTTGGCCACGGTGGTGACCTGGTTGATAAACGCGGCCTCCTTGATCCCGCGCATCACCAGAAAATGCACGGCCCACAGCAGCAGCGACGCACAGCCGATCGCCACCGGCGTATTACCCTGGCCAAACACCGGGAAAAAATAGCCCAGGGTGCTGAACAGCAGCACGAAGTAGCCGACGTTGCCCATCCAGGCACTGATCCAATAGCCCCAGGCCGACGAGAACCCCATGTAGTCGCCAAAACCGGCCTTGGCGTAGGCGTACACACCCGAATCCAGGTTGGGCTTGCGGTTGGCCAGGGTCTGGAACACAAAGGCCAGGGTCAGCATGCCAATGGCGGTGATGCCCCAACCGATCAGGATCGCTCCCACCTCGGCCCGCGCGGCCATGTTCTGCGGTAACGAGAAGATCCCGCCGCCAATCATTGAGCCCACTACCAACGCCACCAGGGCGCTGAGGCGCAGCTTTTGTGCCGGTTGCGACATAGAAACTCCTGCAGATGAAACCGTCATCGAGCTAACAACTGTGCACTCGGCTAATTTATCGAAAACATGCAACGTTTATTAGCTATAGCGAATAAAACTGCTCGCCTCATAACTTAATGACATTTCAGTTAGTCGAGTTTAGGCAAATTTAGAATTTAAATACCACTTGTCTTTTATCCATGAGGGGTATCTGACAAAGCCTCTTGAAAAAGTTTGCACATTTGCGAAAACGGGCTAGCTTCAAACATCCACGCCTTAGGCATATAGCATTAACCCGAACGGATAAAAGCTCTGGGACGCGCTTATCCGAGCAATTATACGCCCGCTACATTTATTCATAAGTCTTTAATTCACAATGGAATGTGCCAATGAAGTGATCTGAGTCAGCTGTTTGAATAGCGCACAGTTTTATTCTGTGGTCTCTCTTCTCCTGCATTGGAGTCACGCAATGTCTGAATCCCCCGGAAAACTTCGATTAGGCGCCCTTGTTGCTCTAGTTGTGGGCTCAATGATTGGCGGCGGGATCTTCTCGTTGCCGCAAAACATGGCCGCCAGCGCCGATGTCGGTGCGGTATTGATTGGTTGGGTTATCACTGCCGTAGGTATGTTGACCCTGGCCTTTGTATTCCAGACCCTGGCCAACCGTAAACCTGACCTGGACGGCGGCGTGTACGCCTACGCCAAGGCCGGTTTTGGCGACTACATGGGTTTCTCCTCCGCCTGGGGCTACTGGATCAGTGCCTGGCTGGGCAACGTCGGCTACTTCGTGCTGTTGTTCAGCACCCTCGGTTACTTCTTCCCCATCTTCGGCGAAGGCAACACCCCGGCAGCGGTGATTGGCGCGTCGGTGTTGTTGTGGGCTGTGCATTTTTTGGTACTGCGCGGGATCAAGGAAGCCGCATTCATCAACCTGGTGACCACGGTCGCCAAGGTCGTGCCGCTGGTGCTGTTTGTGTTGATCGCCCTGTTCGCGTTCAAGCTGGACATCTTCACCGCTGATATCTGGGGCGTGAAAAACCCCGACCTGGGCAGTGTGATGAACCAGGTGCGCAACATGATGCTGGTCACCGTCTGGGTATTTATCGGTATCGAAGGCGCGAGCATCTTCTCGTCCCGTGCCGAAAAACGTTCGGACGTGGGCAAGGCTACCGTCATCGGCTTTATCACCGTGCTGCTGTTCCTGATGCTGGTGAACGTGCTGTCCCTGGGGATCATGACCCAACCGGAACTGGCCAAGCTGCAGAACCCGTCGATGGCGGCCGTGCTGGAGCATGTGGTCGGCCATTGGGGCGCGGTGTTGATCAGCGTCGGCTTGATCATCTCGTTGCTGGGCGCGCTGCTGTCGTGGGTGCTGCTGTGTGCAGAGATCATGTTCGCCGCCGCCAAAGACCACACCATGCCGGAGTTCCTGCGTAAGGAAAACGCCAACCATGTGCCGGTCAACGCCCTGTGGCTGACCAACGCCATGGTCCAGATCTTCCTGGTGATCACGCTGTTTTCCGCCAGTACCTACCTGTCGCTGATCTACCTCGCCACCTCGATGATCCTGGTGCCCTACCTGTGGTCGGCAGCCTACGCGCTGTTGCTGGCGGTACGCGGCGAGACCTACGAGGCGGCCCTGGCCGAGCGCAAGAAAGACCTGTTCATCGGCTCCATTGCCCTGATCTACGCGGTCTGGCTGCTGTATGCCGGTGGCACCAAATACCTGCTGCTCTCCGCCCTGCTCTACGCCCCCGGCGCGATCCTGTTCGCCAAGGCCAAGCGTGAACTGGGCAAACCGATTTTCACCAACGTCGAGAAGCTGATTTTCGCCGCAGTGGTCATTGGCGCCCTGGTGGCGGCCTATGGGCTCTACGACGGCTTCCTGACCCTGTAACACCTGAATCTTTTTGTTCACTGGAGGATCTGTAATGACCACGGAAAAAGTTAAGTACGGCGTACATTCCGAAGCCGGCAAACTGCGCAAAGTCATGGTGTGTTCCCCAGGTCTGGCCCATCAGCGGCTGACCCCCAACAATTGCGACGAACTGCTCTTCGATGACGTGCTCTGGGTGGCCCAGGCCAAGCGCGACCATTTCGACTTCGTTACCAAGATGCGCGAGCGCGATATCGATGTGCTGGAAATGCACAACCTGTTGACCGAGATTGTCGCCATCCCCGAAGCGCTGGACTGGATCCTGGAGCGCAAGATCACCGCCAACACGGTTGGCCTGGGCCTGGTCGATGAAGTCGGCTCGTGGCTCAAAAGCCTGGAGCCGCGCAAGATCGCCGAGTTCCTGATCGGTGGTGTATCCGCCGATGACCTGCCAAGCAGCTTCGGTGGCAAGACCATCGAGATGTTCCGCGACTTCCTCGGCCACTCAAGCTTTATCCTGCCACCGCTGCCCAACACCCAGTTCACCCGCGACACCACCTGCTGGATCTACGGTGGCGTGACGCTCAACCCGATGTACTGGCCGGCGCGACGCCAGGAAACCCTGCTGACCACCGCCATCTACAAGTTCCACCCAGAGTTCACCAACGCCGACTTCCAGATCTGGTACGGCGACCCTGACCAGGAGCACGGTGCAGCCACCCTGGAAGGCGGCGACGTGATGCCAATTGGCAACGGCGTGGTGTTGATCGGCATGGGCGAGCGCTCCTCCCACCAGGCCATCGGCCAACTGGCGCGCAACCTGTTCAAGAACAAGGCCGTGGAAAAAGTCATCGTTGCCGGCCTGCCCAAGTCCCGCGCCGCGATGCACCTGGACACCGTGTTCAGCTTCTGCGACCGCGACCTGGTAACCATCTTCCCCGAAGTAGTGAACCAGATCGTCGCCTTCACCCTGCGCCCTGACGAGAGCAAGCCCCACGGCATCGATATCCACCGCGAGAAAACCAACTTCCTCGACACCGTGGCCGCAGCCCTTGGCCTCAAGGCCCTGCGTGTGGTGGAAACCGGCGGCAACAGCTTCGCCGCCGAACGCGAACAGTGGGACGACGGCAACAACGTGGTGGCCGTGGAACCTGGCGTGGTGATCGGTTACGACCGCAACACCTACACCAACACCCTGCTGCGCAAGGCCGGTGTGGAAGTCATCACCATCAGCGCCGGCGAACTGGGCCGGGGCCGTGGCGGCGGCCACTGCATGACCTGCCCGATCATTCGCGACCCTATCGACTACTAAACGACCATCTCCCCGGCGGCATCCACCCGATGCCGCACGGGCCGATTACCGAATCCAAGGAGAATCATCATGGCGTTCAACATCCACAACCGTAACCTGCTGAGCCTGGAACACCACACCCCGCGCGAACTGCGCTACCTGCTGGACCTGTCCCGCGACCTCAAGCGCGCCAAGTACACCGGCACCGAGCAGCAGCACCTCAAGGGCAACAACATCGCGCTGATCTTCGAGAAAACCTCGACCCGCACCCGATGTGCCTTCGAAGTCGCGGCCTATGACCAGGGCGCCAACGTTACCTACATCGACCCGAACTCGTCGCAGATCGGCCACAAAGAAAGCATGAAAGACACCGCCCGCGTACTCGGGCGCATGTACGACGCCATTGAATACCGTGGCTTCAAGCAGGAAATCGTCGAAGAACTGGCGAAGTTCGCCGGGGTCCCGGTGTTCAACGGCCTGACCGATGAGTACCACCCAACCCAGATGATCGCCGACGTGTTGACCATGCGTGAACACGCTGACAAGCCGATCCACGACATCAGCTACGCCTACCTGGGCGACGCCCGCAACAACATGGGCAACTCGCTGCTGCTGGTCGGCGCCAAGCTGGGCATGGACGTACGCATCTGCGCACCAAAGGCCCTGTGGCCCCACGATGACCTGGTGGGTCGCTGCAAAAAATACGCAGAAGAAAGCGGTGCACGCATCACCCTCACCGAAGACCCGAAAGCCGCGGTCAAGGGCGTGGACTTTATCCACACCGACGTCTGGGTCTCCATGGGCGAGCCTGTGGAAGCCTGGGCCGAGCGTATCGAGCAACTGCTGCCGTACCAGGTCAATGCCCAATTGATGAAAGCCACCGGCAACCCACGCACCAAGTTCATGCACTGCCTGCCGGCGTTCCATAACAGCGATACCAAGGTCGGCAAACAGATTGCCGAACAGTATCCGCACCTGGCCAACGGCATCGAAGTGACCGACGACGTGTTCGAGTCCCCGGCCTGCATCGCCTTCGAGCAAGCGGAAAACCGCATGCACACCATCAAGGCGATCCTGGTTTCGACGCTGGCGGACCTGTAACCCAACACCGCTCCCACTGATGTAGCACGGGCAATGTGGGAGCGGGTTTTATGTGGGAGCCGGGCTTGCCCGCGATGCAGTCACCTCGGTCTGCCAGACATAGCGAGGTGAGGCCATCGCAGGCAAGCCAGCTCCCACATAAAGCCCGCTCCCACACTTGCTCCGGTGTTCACAAGGCCGAATTCTAGAAGGATTGCATTATGCGTATCGTCGTTGCACTGGGCGGTAACGCCCTGCTCCGCCGTGGTGAACCCATGACAGCGGACAACCAACGCGCCAATATCCGGATCGCCACCGAGCAGATTGCCAAGATCCATCCGGGCAATGAGCTGGTGATCGCCCACGGCAATGGGCCACAAGTCGGCCTGCTGTCGCTGCAAGCCGCCGCCTACACCCAGGTTTCGCCCTACCCGCTGGACGTGCTGGGTGCCGAAACCGAAGGCATGATCGGCTACATCATCGAACAGGAACTGGGCAACCTGCTGGACTTCGAAGTGCCTTTCGCCACCCTGCTGACCCAGGTTGAAGTGGACGCCAACGACCCGGCTTTCCAGAACCCGACCAAGCCGATCGGCCCGGTCTACTCCAAGGCCGAAGCGGAAAAACTGGCCGCCGAAAAAGGCTGGGCGATTGCCCCCGATGGCGATAAATATCGCCGGGTGGTGGCCAGCCCACGGCCCAAACGCATCTTTGAAATCCGCCCGATCAAGTGGCTGCTGGAAAAGAGCAGCATCGTGATCTGTGCTGGCGGCGGCGGCATCCCGACCATGTATGACGAGAATGGCAAGCTCAAGGGCATCGAGGCGGTGATCGACAAAGACCTGTGCTCCTCGCTGCTGGCCCAGCAACTGGAAGCCGACCTGCTGGTGATCGCCACCGACGTCAACGCGGCGTTTATCGACTTCGGCAAGCCGACGCAAAAGGCCATCGGCCAGGCGCACCCCGACGACATGGAAAAACTTGGCTTCGCCGCCGGCTCCATGGGGCCCAAGGTCCAGGCCGCCTGCGAGTTCGCCCGCAACACTGGCAAAACCGCAGTGATCGGTTCACTCTCGGACATCGAAGCCATCGTCCAGGGCACCGCCGGCACCCGTATCAGCACGGCAAAACCTGGCATCACCTACCTATAACTACACCAGGGCGGTTGTTGCAGCCGCCCTTCTCCAATGCCTTGTTAAGGAGAGACGCCTATGGCCATCTTTGAACCCGGTCACTTGCATATCGAACGCCACGCGTTGAATGCCCAGGATCACAGCTACGACCTGTGCATCGACTATGAAGTCAGCCAGGACCCGAAGGAAGGCAAGGGAATGCTCTTCAAAATGCACGGCTCCGTGCAGGGCAAGGACCTCAAGGAAGAATTCTTCCTGCCCAAGGACCAGGCCTACGACTTTGCCCGCCATGCCATGAACATCGCGCAGAAATACGGCATGCCGAAAACCGCGGTGCTCAACGGTGGCATGCATAAACAGTACGACCTGATGTTCGAGGATGTGCGCCACCAACTGGATGTAAAACCGGGCGACCCGATCAAGCCTGAACACCTGGAATAACCAAAACAGCTCAAATGTGGGAGCTGGCTTGTGTGGGAGCTGGCTTGCCTGCGATGCAGGCACCTCGGTGTGTCAGTCACCCCTCGATGATGCTATCGCAGGCAAGCCAGCTCCCACATTTTTGATCTCCACCCCCGCTCAGGCATACTGGCCACCCTCCGCATTGCAGAATCAACATCCACCCCATGCGTATCCACGTCAGCTTCATCGACCGCGTCGGCATCACCCAGGAAGTCCTGGCCTTGCTCGGTGGGCGCAATCTCAACCTGGATGCGGTGGAGATGATCCCGCCCAACGTCTACATCGACGCGCCGACCCTGAGCGTGGAGGTGCTGGAAGAGTTGCGCGATGCGCTGTTCAGCGTGCAGGGCGTACAGGCGGTGACGGTGGTGGATATCCTTCCCGGCCAGCGCCGTCACCTGCAACTCGACGCCCTGCTGGCGGCCATGACCGACCCGGTCCTGGCCCTGGACAGTGCCGGCAAGGTGCTGCTGGCCAACCCGGCGCTGATCGCCCTGTATGGTCGCGAGCCGGCTGGCGAAAGCATCGCCGAGCTGTTTGAGGATCCGGCGCTGCTGGAAGCCTTGCTCGAACATGGCTTTCGCCTGCCCCTGCGCGAGATCAGCGTCAACGGCCAGACCTTGCTGCTGGACGCCACACCGATCACCGATGCCGGCGCGCTGCTGACGTTGTACCAACCCAACCGTATCGGCGAGCGACTTTCGGCGCTGCACCATGACCATGCCGAAGGTTTCGACGCACTTTTGGGCGAGTCGCCGGCGATCCGCACCCTCAAGACCCGTGCGCAACGAGTGGCGGCCCTCGACGCCCCGCTGTTGATCCAGGGCGAGACCGGCACCGGCAAAGAGCTGGTGGCCCGCGCCTGCCATGCCATCAGTGCGCGCCACAGCTCGCCGTTCCTGGCGCTGAACTGCGCGGCACTCCCGGAAAACCTCGCCGAGAGCGAGCTGTTCGGCTACGCCCCCGGCGCCTTTACCGGCGCCCAGCGCGGCGGCAAGCCGGGGCTGATGGAGCTGGCCAACCAGGGCACGGTATTTCTCGACGAGATTGGCGAAATGTCGCCGTACTTGCAGGCCAAGCTCCTGCGTTTTCTCAATGACGGCAGCTTTCGCCGGGTCGGCGGCGACCGCGAGGTCAAGGTCAATGTGCGCATCCTCAGCGCCACCCACCGCGACCTGGAGAAAATGGTCAGCGAAGGCACCTTCCGCGAAGACCTGTTCTACCGCCTCAATGTGCTGAATGTGGAAGTGCCGCCCCTGCGCGAACGCGGCCAGGACATCCTGCTGCTGGCCCGCTACTTCATGCAGCAGGCCTGCGCGCAGATCCAGCGCCCGGTCTGCCGCCTGGCGCCGGGCACTTACCCGGCGCTGCTGGGCAACCGCTGGCCGGGTAACGTGCGCCAGTTGCAGAACGTGATCTTCCGCGCCGCCGCCATTTGCGAAAGCAACCTGGTGGACATTGGCGACCTGGATATCGCCGGCACCTCGGTCGCCCGCCAGAGCGACGGCGAAGTGGACAGCCTGGAACAGGCAGTGGAGGACTTTGAGCGCAGCCTCCTGGAAAAGCTCTATACCACCTATCCCTCGACACGCCAGTTGGCCAACCGCCTACAGACGTCTCACACCGCTATCGCCCATCGATTGCGCAAGTACGGCATCCCCGGCAAGCCATGATCACCAAAAAACCCGGCGCCCACGCTGGATCACCGCCCCGGTCGCGCTGAAAAACAGCTGCTGGGCCATGGCCGCGCTCAGGCGTGAATAGTAGATGGCGATCACGTCGCTGTCGGTCTTGTCGGCCAAGCCTCTAAAACTCATAAAGCGTTGTTCCGGGCGCTTGAGATGGCCGGCAGTGAAATCCGCATTGGCCGCCCCGGGAGTGCGGTAGTGAAAATGGGCGTAAGCCAACACCCTGCCCGCCTTGTCCTTGACCACATACTCCTGCAAAAAGTCATGCTCGCGCTTGAGCGCAATGCGCCCCTCTATCGGTAGGATCTGCACCTCATTCTGACTCTTGAGGTAGGCAATCCCCTCTTCATCCGGCGCCAGGCGCTTGACCATTTCGATCCGGATCAACCGGCCATGCTCCACCAGGCGGCTGGCGGCCTGCCCCAGTTCCTTGAGCAGAGGCTGTGCGACAGCAGCGGTTTTCTCTTGCTCCAGGGCTTTGCGGATCTTGTCGGCCACCGTGCTGATTTTGCCGGCATGCCGCAACAGCCGGGCCTCGACGCTGGCGGGCAGGCTGGAAATACGCGCCTCGTTGCGGGCCTGCTCCAGCACGCTCGCCTGCCTGTCCAGCAGTTTGCGCCCATCGTCCTTGAGCCGCTCCAGGGAGCGCACCGCGCGCGCAGGCGGGGCGCTGGCCTCGGTGATCGACTCAAACTCATCCAGGCCAGGGGTCTGGCGAAAGCTCGCCACCACGCTTTGGTCAACCGGGTTGATAACATCGACAATGTCCTCGTTCAACTCCGGCGTACGCGCACGCACCTGGCCCACCAGGTACCGGCTCTTGCGGTCACGGATCAGGCGCTTGCCGCTACCCACCGCAGGCCTGGGCCTGGACGCGGGGGCCTGTTCGCGCTCGCGCAGCAACGTCGCCAGGGAGCCGCGGGCCTCGTGCTCCATGGCGTTGAGCATTTTGTGCAAGCGTTCGACGCTGCCCTCATACAGCAGGTCAGAAGCCATATCACCAAAGTCGCGTAGGGAGGCCTGGGTGGTGTCGTACTCGAACAGAATCGCCTCATACCCGTCGATGCGTTGCTGCACACTCAGTGAGCTGGCGTCTTGCAAGGTTTTTTGCGACTGCACCGATTGGATCGTCTCGTCGATCAGGGTCCCGATGCGGATGAAATCGTCATACTCCTCCGGCAGCGGCGGCCGGCGCAGGATCACCCCACCCAATGCCTTCAGTTGTACGGACTTCCAGTCCAGCGGCGTGCCCAGCGTCGAGGGCTGCAACGCATCAGCGCGTGATTCATACCCGGGCACCTCGGTCAGCCGGGCATAGTTGTTGCGTTCCAGGATGCTCAAATCGATCAGCTTTTCGTTGTAGCCAATGATCGTCTGCGTAGCCTGAACGAGCGAGTGGTGGGCTGCCTGAACCACGGCCACATCTTCATGGTCCAGTTGCTCATGCAACTGGCTACGGCGCTCGGCAGGCAGCACCTCGGTGGCGCGGTTGGTGACCAGCACTGCCATGCGCACCCGCAGGTTTTCGACCAGATCTTCCAGTTGCAGGATCCTCTCCGGTTCGAAGCGCTCCACGGGTTTGTTGGCGTTTTTTGCAAGTAACGCGTCCAGCTTGTCGAACTGCGCCCGGCTGAGTTTCTCCAGGTCGCCCAGGTAATGGTTGCGCAGGTCCTGCAGGGACTGATCAAAGAGTTTTTCCGGGCTGCCCTCGTGTGCCTCTTTAAAGTGCTCTTCGCTGGCTGCCACGGCACTTTCAGCCTCAAGCAGGCGCGCCGTGGTCTCCTGATAATGGTGCTCAAACATCTGGTTCTGGCGCTGGATATTGGCGCGTCGGGCGGCCGCCGAAAGCTTTGGATGGCCGCCGAGCAATTGCAGGCCCAGGTCGACGTTCCACACCCCGTGTGCATCCTTGCGCAGCCAGGGGCCGACGCGCTGGGGGGCTCGTAGGTCGATGATGCGCCAGCGCCCCTCAACCTGCCTGACCCCATACAGCTTGCTGTCCAGCAGCATGTAATCTTCATGGCTGACGGTTGCGTCGGCGCGCAGCACCGCAACTCGGCCCCGTACGGGACTGTCCGGCGAGTTGATCGCAGGGGTCGCCGGCCACTGCTCGCGGCGCCCGGGCGACCAGCGAAAGGTTGCCAGTTGTGCCTGCTGCGCCGCGTCGAGACGCAGCCGCGAGTTGGCCCAGGACAAATCCATACCCGTCACATCCGCCCGCGAACGCTGCCAGGCAGAGGCCGACAGCGTTTGCTGAACATGGGCCGTGGAGGTCTGGATGGGCGCCGACCGGAACTCGCTCAGCCGTAAGCGTTGATCAAGGCTGACGACCGGGCTCAGTAGCAAACCTGCGAGGCTGCCGAGCAATTCGGCCAGGGTAGTGGCCGATTCTTCCTGGCTGGCCCCGGCCGGCAACGCCAACACCGCACGAAAACTGCCATACACCTGGGCCAACCACCCCGCCACCGCCACCGACCCTCTGAGCATTGGCAGCAGGGCATTGAATATCTGCCATAGGTTGTTCTTGAACAGCGTCCAGCGCAGCGCCTCGACCGAGGTTGCGCGCTGTTCGGCGGCCTGCCACAGGCTCTTGGCGTTGTCATCGAAAACCGCCTCCAGGAACACCCCCGGCACGCACTCGTCACTGAGCAACGCCGGGCTGGAGGGGGCCGGCACGGCGTATTCGTCCCCCTGTAGAAAACGCTGCACATGAGGGCTGAGAAATCCACCATTGCCGAACAACGCCCGGCTCTTGTCAGGCAGGCGCTCAAGCACTAGCGCCTGCAAATCACTGCCGGGTCGCGCGATCTCGTCGAGCAGCGCCTGGCGGCTGGCAAACTGTTGCAGGGCCGCCTCGGCCTGATCGGGCCGATACAGGATATGGGGCAATTCACCGTTATCCCGCGCACCGAGCACAAACAGGTTGCGGGCCTTGTGCACGGCGCCACCGGCATGGGTCAGGAACGCCAGGGGCCGGGCGACGATCACTTGGTTGCCGACTGTGCGCTGCAGGGGATCGTCCTGCAGCAGTGCGAGTACCACCGCTGCGCCTGACGGGGTAAACCCGTTGCGCCGGCGCAGGCTGTTTTCAAGGGCCCGCAGGGGCAACTGGAGCGCCATCTGCTCGACAAACAGGCGCCGGCGCCGTGCCGACTCTAGCGGGTCCACCAGCAACGCCTGCTTGAGCAGCGCCGGGTAGTGCAGGCCCACATCGACCGTTTCGATGAGTTTTTTCAGGTACGCCGGCTGCATCCACCTGGCGGGCACAACGCCTGGCCCGGCCTGGTGGCTGATCTGCACACTGGCGTAGGGGGTGGCGAAGGGGTTTTCCAGGGCCCAGGAGGTCAAGGTCCTGGTGCTGCGTTGCGTCCAGCCCACCGTTGCACCCTGGGTGCGTTCAAACGTCAGCAGGTAATCATCCGGGTTGATTGCCGCATGTTGCGGGTAATCCAGGCGCATCTGGCGTTGCAGCGCTTTGCGCGCAAACACGTCAATCGGGTCCAGGCCATCGAGGAACGACGCGCCACCCGTACGCTTGTGCAGGTGCGCCAGGCGCTCCAGCCATTGGCCGTAAGTGTGCCGATCAGCGCTGCTGGCCGCCTGCAACCACACTGGCAACTGCTCTTCGTGGGGCGGCTGGACATAATCGGCCTCGAACCAGACCTCGGGCGCAGTGAGCTTGTGCAGCAGGCGCTTGTAGCTGTCGACATCGGGCAATGCCGACCAGTCGACCCGCTTCAGCGCCCTGAACTGGCGCTCCAGCAAGGCCTGGGCCTGCGCATCGAAGACATCGCCCTGGGGCTCCCGGAGCCCCCATCTGACAAGCAGGCCGGGGCTGTAGTGGCTCATGTAGCGTGGCAGCAGGTTGCCCAACTCATCCAACGTACTGAGCTTGAGCACGCTCATCGCCGGCACATAGACCAGGTTGACCTGGTGCTGCGCCACCTCGCGCTGCAAGACCAACAGCGGCAGCCATTCGCCCGGCAGCCCATCCTGCCCCGCATACACTTGATAAATCCGCAGCACGTGGACCCCGCCCAGCGCCTGGCGATCCGCCTGGTACCCCCAGAGTTCTTGCGGCCCGTCGCCCAGGCCCAGGAGCTTTTGGCCTTGCTCCTTCGTCAGCGGCGGGTTCTGCCGGGCGCTGAGCAGGCACTCGCGCAGCTGCTTGGCGACCGCCCCCCAGCGACTCAAAGCTGTGTCGCCTGGAACATGGGCGTTCCAATAGGCCAACAGCCTCGCGTTAAAACCATCGGGCAATTCGGGCGCCAGGGTGTTGAGCATGATCGCGACATCATTGACCGAAACAGCGCCAATGAACGGGACAAGGCCCTGGGTTACCGAGCTGACCAGCACGCAATGCTGACCTGGCACATAACTTGGCACGTCGCGGCTCATGCAGCGCCGGATCAGGGCGTCGCTCAAGGTGCTGAGCTGGGCATAGCTGACGCCACTGGCCTGGGACGGCTGCCTTAAACCGATCCAGGTGCTGCCGGCCTGCAAACCGCTGTCACTGAATTGGTCGTTGATCCATTCCTGGATCATCGACTCGGCCACTTGCGCCAATGTCGGGCGCTGGGCGAACAGGTGCGCGAGAAAGTCGCGGGAAGCCTGTAGTTGTGAAATGCCCTGATTGGCCTCAATTGAATTGCTCATGCTGCGCGTCCTGATCGTCGGGAAGGGCAAAAAATACGCCGCTCTCTACTGCACTGTGCGCTGCATAAGTCTCCTGGCGTTAGCCACGGGGGAACTTATCGTAGCGAAAACGCTACACCGGAACGTTTTCAATACACCACTGATCGGCCTTCGCTATGCAAGGCTTTGATCCAGATAGGCTTTTTTTCCGCCGTCGATCTGTAGCGAATTCGCTACATGACGGTTGAGCAAATGTTTTTAGATTCATCACAACCATTTGATTTATAACAATAAAATTATATTGGCCGCGTTTTTGCTAAGGACTTTCCCATTCTAATCCCGTCCACCAGACGATTCTGGCCCTGAGGAGTTTCCATGAGCGAATTGCGTTTTACTGAAGATCACGAATGGCTGCGCGCCGAAGCCGACGGCAGCGTCACCGTGGGTATTACCGCGTTCGCGCAAAACGCCCTGGGCGATGTGGTGTACGTGCAATTGCCTGAGCTGAAGGCCTACGACCAGGGTGCCGAAGCCTCCACCGTGGAGTCGGTCAAGGCTGCCAGCGGCGTGTACATGCCCCTGACCGGCGAAGTGCTGGAAGTGAACGACAAGCTCAGCGACAGCCCGGAGTTGGTCAACGAAGACCCGATGGGCGAAGGCTGGTTCTTCCGCTTTAAACCGGCTGATGCCACTGCGGTAGCTAAGCTGTTGGATCAGGACGCATACGACCGCCTGATCAAAGCCAACGCCCAAGCTTGAGGAGCGCGCCATGACCGTTAATTTGAGCACCGCCAACGAGTTTATCGCCCGCCATATCGGCCCGCGCCAGGATGACGAGCAGCAGATGCTCGCGACCCTGGGCTTTGATTCCCTCGAAGCCCTGAGCGCCAGCGTGATCCCGGAAAGCATCAAGGGCACCGCCGTGCTCGGCCTTAGCGATGGCCTGAGCGAAGCCGATGCCCTGGCCTCGATCAAGGCCATCGCCGCCAAGAACCAACTGTTCAAGACTTACATCGGCCAGGGCTACTACAACTGCCACACACCGTCGCCGATCCTGCGCAACCTTCTGGAAAACCCGGCCTGGTACACCGCCTACACGCCGTACCAGCCGGAGATTTCCCAGGGTCGCCTGGAAGCGCTGCTGAACTTCCAGACCCTGATCAGCGACCTCACCGGCCTGCCGATCGCCAACGCCTCGCTGCTCGACGAAGCCACCGCTGCCGCCGAAGCCATGACCTTCTGCAAGCGCCTGAGCAAGAACAAGGGCAGCAACGCGTTCTTCGCTTCGGTGCACAGCCACCCACAGACCCTCGACGTGCTGCGCACCCGTGCCGAGCCGCTGGGCATCGACGTGGTGGTGGGCGATGAGCGTGAACTGACCGACGTCAGCCCGTTCTTCGGCGCGCTGCTGCAATACCCGGCCAGCAACGGTGACGTGTTCGACTACCGCGAACTGACCGAACGCTTCCACGCCGCCAACGCCCTGGTGGCCGTGGCCGCCGACCTGCTGGCCCTGACCCTGCTGACCCCACCGGGTGAGTTCGGTGCCGACGTGGCCATCGGCAGTGCGCAACGCTTCGGCGTGCCGCTGGGCTTTGGTGGCCCGCACGCCGCTTACTTCTCCACCAAGGACGCATTCAAGCGCGATATGCCGGGGCGTCTGGTTGGCGTGTCCGTAGACCGTTTCGGCAAGCCGGCCCTGCGCCTGGCCATGCAGACCCGCGAGCAACATATCCGGCGCGAGAAGGCCACCAGCAACATCTGCACCGCCCAGGTACTGCTGGCCAACATCGCCAGCATGTACGCGGTGTACCACGGCCCCAAAGGCCTGGTGCAGATCGCCACGCGCATTCATCACCTGGCCGCGATCTTGGCCAATGGCTTGACCGCGCTGGGCCTCAAGGTTGAACAAGAGACCTTCTTCGACACCCTGACCCTGGCCACCGGCGCCAACACTGCAGCCCTGCACGACCAGGCCCGTGCCCAGCGCATCAACCTGCGCGTCGTGGACGCGGCACGCCTGGGCCTGTCGGTGGACGAAACCACCACCCAGGCCGACATCGAAACCCTGTGGAGCGTGTTCGCAGCCGGCAAAGCCCTACCGGACTTCGCAGCCCTCGCCGCCAGCGTCGACAGCACCCTGCCTGCCGCACTGCTGCGCCAGTCGCCGATCCTCAGCCATCCGGTGTTCAACCGTTATCACTCGGAAACCGAGCTGATGCGCTACCTGCGCAAGCTGGCCGACAAGGACCTGGCGCTGGATCGCACCATGATCCCGCTGGGCTCGTGCACCATGAAGCTCAACGCCGCCAGTGAAATGATCCCGGTGACCTGGGCCGAGTTCGGCGCCCTGCACCCGTTCGCCCTGCCTGCGCAAAGCGCCGGCTACCTGCAACTGACCAGCGAACTGGAAGCCATGCTTTGCGCGGCCACCGGTTACGACGCGATCTCCTTGCAACCGAACGCCGGCTCCCAAGGCGAGTACGCAGGCCTCTTGGCCATCCGTGCCTATCACCAGAGCCGTGGCGATGAACGTCGCGATATCTGCCTGATTCCTTCGTCGGCCCACGGCACCAACCCGGCCACCGCCAACATGGCCGGCATGCGTGTGGTCGTCACCGCCTGCGACGCCCGGGGCAACGTGGACATCGAAGACCTGCGCGCCAAGGCCATCGAGCACCGCGAACACCTCGCCGCACTGATGATCACCTACCCGTCGACCCACGGCGTGTTCGAGGAAGGCATCCGCGAAATCTGCGGGATCATCCATGACAACGGCGGCCAGGTGTATATCGACGGCGCCAACATGAACGCCATGGTCGGCCTGTGCGCCCCGGGCAAGTTCGGCGGCGACGTGTCGCACCTGAACCTGCACAAGACCTTCTGCATCCCCCATGGCGGTGGCGGCCCGGGTGTTGGCCCGATTGGCGTCAAGTCGCACCTCACGCCATTCCTGCCCGGCCACGCGGCCATGCAGCGCAAGGAAGGTGCGGTGTGTGCAGCACCGTTCGGCAGCGCGAGCATCCTGCCGATCACCTGGATGTACATCAGCATGATGGGCGGCGCGGGCCTCAAGCGCGCTTCGCAGTTGGCGATCCTCAATGCCAACTACATTTCCCGTCGCCTGGAAGAGCACTACCCGGTGCTGTACACCGGCAGCAACGGCCTGGTGGCCCACGAATGCATCCTGGACCTGCGCCCACTCAAGGACAGCAGTGGCATCAGCGTGGATGACGTGGCCAAGCGCCTGATCGACTTTGGGTTCCATGCGCCGACCATGTCGTTCCCGGTGGCTGGCACTTTGATGATCGAGCCGACCGAAAGCGAATCCAAGGAAGAACTGGACCGCTTCTGCGACGCCATGATCGCCATCCGCGAAGAGATCCGCGCCGTGGAAAACGGCACGTTGGACAAGGACGACAACCCGCTGAAAAACGCTCCGCACACGGCAGCTGAAATCGTCGGTGAATGGAGCCATCCGTACAGCCGTGAACAAGCGGTGTATCCGGTAGCGTCGCTGATCGAAGGCAAGTACTGGCCGCCGGTGGGCCGGGTCGACAACGTGTTTGGCGATCGCAACCTGGTGTGTGCGTGCCCCTCGATCGAGAGCTACGCGTAACCTGAGCGGTAGAACGCGGTCAATGTGGGAGCTGGCTTGTCGGGTCGCCGCATCGCCGCGATAGCGGTGTATCAGTAACAGAAATGTTGCCTGACCCACCGCTATCGCGGCGATGCGGCGACCCGACAAGCCCGGCTCCCACAGGGATCGGGTACAACCGAAAATCTGCGCCCAATAATAAGAAACCGGAGAACAACTCATGTCTTTAAGCGTGTTCGACCTGTTCAAGATTGGCATCGGCCCCTCAAGCTCTCACACCGTCGGCCCGATGCGTGCCGCCGCCCGCTTCGTCGAGGGCCTCAAGCGCGATAACCTGCTGGGCGCCACCGCCAGCATCAAGGTGGAGCTCTACGGATCTCTGGGTGCCACCGGCAAAGGCCACGGCAGCGACAAGGCCGTGTTGCTGGGCCTGGAAGGCGAACACCCGGACACCGTGAACACTGAAACCGTGGCCGCACGCCTGGCACAGATGCGCAGCGACGGTCGCTTGAACCTGCTCGGTGAACACAGCATTGCGTTCAACGAGAAAGAACACCTGGCGATGATTCGCAAACCCCTCGCCTATCACCCCAACGGCATGATCTTTCGTGCGTTTGACGCCGCCGGCATCCAGATTCGCAGCCGCGAGTACTACTCGGTGGGCGGCGGTTTTGTGGTGGATGAAGACGCCGCCGGCGCCGACCGGATCGTCGAAGATGCCACGCCCCTGACCTTCCCCTTCAAGCACGCCAAGGATTTGCTCGGCCATTGCACCACGTATGGGCTGTCCATCAGCCAGGTGATGCTGACCAACGAAAGCGCCTGGCGCCCGGAAGCCGAGACCCGCAGCGGCCTGCTGAAGATCTGGCAGGTCATGCAGGACTGCGTGGCCGCCGGCTGTCGCAATGAAGGGATCCTGCCCGGGGGCTTGAAGGTCAAGCGCCGTGCGGCCGCGCTGCATCGCCAACTGTGCAAGAACCCGGAATCGGCGCTGCGCGACCCGCTGTCGGTGCTGGATTGGGTCAACCTGTATGCCCTGGCGGTCAATGAAGAAAACGCCAACGGCGGGCGCGTGGTCACGGCGCCCACCAACGGTGCCGCCGGGATCGTGCCGGCGGTATTGCATTACTACATGCGCTTTATTCCCGGTGCCAATGAAGACGGCGTGGTGCGCTTCCTGCTCACCGCCGCGGCCATCGGCATCCTCTACAAAGAAAACGCCTCGATCTCCGGGGCTGAGGTCGGCTGCCAGGGCGAAGTGGGCGTGGCCTGTTCCATGGCCGCCGGGGCCTTGTGCGAAGTGCTGGGCGGCACGGTTTCCCAGGTGGAAAACGCCGCTGAAATCGGCATGGAGCACAACCTCGGCCTGACCTGCGACCCGATTGGCGGTTTGGTGCAGGTGCCCTGCATCGAGCGCAACGCCATGGGCTCGGTGAAGGCGATCAATGCGGTGCGCATGGCCTTGCGCGGCGACGGGCAGCACTTCGTGTCCCTCGACAAGGTGATCCGCACCATGCGCCAGACCGGCGCCGATATGAAAAGCAAATACAAGGAAACCGCCCGTGGCGGTTTGGCCGTCAACATTATCGAGTGCTGATGCTTATAAATGCGCCAGCACGTTTTTCAGGAGCTGAATATGTCCACCCAAACCCTGTTGAAAACCCCGCTGCACGCCCTGCATCTTGAACTGGGCGCGCGCATGGTGCCGTTCGCCGGCTATGACATGCCGGTGCAATACCCCCTTGGCGTGATGAAAGAACACCAGCACACCCGTGAGCAGGCCGGGCTGTTCGATGTGTCGCACATGGGCCAGATCCGCCTGACCGGCGCCAACGCCGCCAAGGCCCTGGAAACCCTGGTGCCGGTGGATATCATCGATCTGCCCGTGGGCATGCAGCGCTACGCCATGTTCACCAACGATCAGGGCGGCATCCTCGATGACCTGATGGTCGCCAATCTGGGTAACGACGAGCTGTTTCTGGTGGTCAACGCCGCCTGCAAGGATCAGGACCTGGCGCACCTGCGTCAGCATCTGGGCGAGCAATGCCAGATCGAGCCGCTGTTTGAAGAACGCGCCCTGCTGGCCCTGCAAGGCCCGGCGGCAGTCAAGGTGCTGGCGCGCCTGGCACCGGAAGTGACCAAGATGACCTTTATGCAATTTGCTCCCCTGCGCCTGCTGGGGGTGGAGTGCTACGTCAGCCGTTCCGGCTATACCGGCGAAGACGGCTTTGAGATCTCGGTACCTGCGGCCAATGCCGAGAGCCTGGCCCGCAGCCTGCTGGCCGAAGCCGAAGTTGAAGCCATTGGCCTGGGCGCCCGCGACTCCCTGCGCCTGGAAGCCGGCCTGTGCCTGTATGGCCACGATATGAACACCGAGACCACGCCGATTGAGGCCAGCCTGCTGTGGGCAATTTCCAAGGCGCGTCGTGCCGACGGCGCACGTGCCGGCGGTTTCCCGGGCGCAGACCGGATCTTCACTCAGCAGCAGACCGGCGTCAGCCGCAAGCGCGTCGGCCTGCTGCCCCAGGAACGTACGCCGGTGCGTGAAGGTGCAGAAATTGTCGACGAACACGGCACCGTAATCGGCAGCGTGTGCAGCGGCGGCTTTGGCCCCAGCCTCGGCGGCCCGCTCGCCATGGGCTACCTCGACACGGCCTTTACCGCGCTGGATTGCGAAGTCTCAGCGCTGGTGCGTGGGAAAAAGGTGCCACTTCGTGTAAGTAAAATGCCATTCGTGCCACAACGTTACTACCGAGGCTGATTGACTGTTCCTATAAGTAACGCGGTTGTGTTCATTTGCACTAATCTGTAACGCAACCGCCATAAAACAGTGCACTGACGATAGTCAATGTTATGTCGATTAACCTATAACAAGTGATCCACGCTATCGAATAACACAGCCCGACAATAGTTGGCTGAAGTGTCATGAAGGCGAGTAAATACGCGACTTGCAGAGGGCTTGTTTTTTCCGTCTTAGTTGTCGTAGAGTTTGCTCACTGTGTTTGCATGGGTCGCTTGGAACCTGGACCTGGGCAGTAGCCAAAGTTCGCTACAACCCGTTCGACGTCTCTTACTTTCCTGCAACCCAGCCCAGTACTCTTTCAGGTGAAAGGGGCTGTCATTAATTTTTAGCGTCAAGGAAATAAGAAAATGGCTGAACGTCAGAGCGGTACCGTCAAGTGGTTTAACGACGAGAAAGGGTTTGGTTTTATCACTCCAGAAAGCGGTGCGGACCTGTTCGTGCATTTCCGCGCTATCCAAGGCAACGGCTTCAAGAGCCTGAAAGAAGGCCAGAAAGTGACCTTCATCGCTGTGCAGGGCCAAAAAGGCATGCAGGCTGACGAAGTACAAGCAGAAGGCTGATCCTTACTGCGACAAAAAGCCTCTGGTGGTGACATCAGAGGCTTTTTTATGTGCGTTTGTCCGTAAAATGGCTTTTTTCCTCCAGAGAGCCGAGCCATGTCGAAACACCTGCTGAGCCCCCAAGGCGAATTCCCCGCCGTTGGCCTGGGCCGTCGTCTGGCAGCGATGTTCTATGACTTCCTGTTATGTACCGCCCTGCTGATCGTCACTGCCTTCCTCTATAAGCTGGTGTGGATCGCCTTTGTGGGTGAAGCAAAAATGCGCACGCTCTCGGAATCCGGCGCGCTGGACGGTGATCCGCTGCTGTCGACGATTCTGTTTTTTGTACTGTTTGGTTTCTTTGCCAAGTTCTGGACCCATTCCGGGCAGACGTTGGGTATGCAAGTGTGGGGCGTACGCGTGCAGAACGCGGACGGCTCGCGCATCAGCCTGTGGCAGGCGCTGTTGCGTTTTGTGGTGTCGATTGCATCGTGGTTATGCGCAGGGTTGGGGTTTATCTGGTCGCTGGTGGACAAGAAACAGCGGGCTTGGCATGACATCTATTCCGACACGCAGCTGGTGCGGATCCCGAAGAAAAAGAAATAGCCCCAGGCCAATGAGATCCAAATGTGGGAGCGGGCTTGCCCGCGATAACGGTGTGTCAGTCACTACATGTGCAGACTGATCCACCGCTATCGCGGCGATGCGGCGACCCGACAAGCCCGCTCCCACATTTTTTCTGCATCTGCCGTGGATCAGGCGTTGCCCGCCAGCTTCAGGCGTGCCGCCTGGGTAAAGTCCAGCATGCGCTTGAGCGGGCGCACGGCATGGGGGATCAACGAGGGTTCGACAAAGATCTCGTTGCTGCCTTCACGCAGGCATTGCAACGTGCGCTCCAGGGTATTCATCGCCATCCACGGGCAGTGCGCGCAACTGCGGCACGCCGCGCCGTTACCGGCGGTTGGCGCTTCGACAAACACCTTGTCCGGACACAGCTGCTGCATCTTGTAGAAAATGCCACGGTCGGTGGCGACGATAAACGTCTTGTTCGGCAAGCGCTGCGCCGCCGCGATCAACTGGCTGGTGGACCCCACGGCGTCGGCCAACTCGATGACCGAGGTCGGTGACTCCGGGTGCACCAGGATCGCGGCATCCGGGTACAGCGCCTTCATGTCTTCCAACTGCTTGGACTTGAACTCTTCGTGGACGATGCAGGCACCGTCCCACAGCAGCATGTCGGCACCGGTCTGGCGCTGGATATAGGTGCCCAGGTGCTTGTCCGGGCCCCAGATAATGGTCTCGCCGTTATCCATCAGGCTTTCGACGATTTCCAGGGCGCAACTGGAGGTCACCACCCAGTCGGCCCGGGCCTTGACCGCCGCCGACGTGTTGGCATACACCACCACGGTGCGCTCCGGATGCTGGTCGCAGAACGCCGAGAACTCTTCCACCGGGCAGCCAAGATCCAGGGAGCACGTGGCTTCCAGGGTGGGCATCAGGATGCGTTTGTCAGGGGTGAGGATTTTCGCCGTCTCGCCCATGAAGCGCACGCCAGCGACCAGCACGGTCTTGGCTGGGTGGGCAGCGCCGAAGCGGGCCATTTCCAGGGAGTCGGAAACACAACCGCCGGTTTCTTCGGCCAGGGCCTGAATCACCGGGTCGCAGTAAAAGTGCGCCACCAGCACCGCGTCTTGAGCCTTTAGCTCGGCAGCAATGGCAGAACGTAAGCTTGCCTCTTGCTCGGCACTGAGCACCTTGGGTTGCTTGGCATCGAGGTGGGCTTGGACCAGAAGGCGTTCGGAAATTTGCGTCATGTTCGCAAGACCTGCAGGCGCAGTTGCGCGAAAGTCGAGTGTACCACCGGCTCTGGAGCCCTTCGGGCGCCGCCGGACGAAGTGATTGTGTTCATCAAGCACGGGTTAAAGTGAAGCTGCGCAAGGCTACAGAATATCGATTGGATTCAAAAGCCTAATCTGGGATTGGCGGTGCCATGGAAAAGACCCACTTGCGCCAGTTGTGAAGAAACCTCGACAAAGGGTAGCATTGAGAATAATTACCATTAGCTCATCCAGGCGCTGAACCTGATGACGGAGTGCGCTCGCGGCATGCCTCAATCTCCTGATCCTTCCGATGTCGGCTGGCTCTATCAAGAGCACCACGGCTGGGTGCGCGCCTGGCTGCACAAGAAACTGGGCAATACCAGCGACGCCGCCGAGTTGGCCCACGATGTGTTCGTGCGGCTGCTGGTCAAACCCAGAGCCTTCAATAGCGAGGGGCACGCACGGGCGTACCTGAGTGCGATTTCCCGACATGTGTGCGTAGACTTCTGGCGGCGCCAGCGGGTCGAACGGGCCTGGCTGGAGGTATTGGCCAGCCGCCCCGAACACTGCATGCCGTCGGAAGAACACCGGGCCATGGTGCTGGAGGCCCTGCAGCAGGTGCAGGCAATGCTCGAGCGCCTGCCGCGCAACGTCGCCCAGGCCTTTATGCTCGCGCAACTGCAAGGCCTGAGTTACCAGGCCATCGCCGATCAATTGGGCGTCAGCGCCCGCACCGTCACCCATTACATGTCCCAGGCCATGTTCCAGTGCCTGTTGCTGGAAGCGGAACTGGACGAGGCGTTGAGCTGATCGATGCCGGCCCCCATACCTGACCATCAAACCCTGCAGGAAGCCGCCGACTGGTTCGCCCGTCTGAGCAGCGAGCCGCACAACCTGGCGCAGCAGCACGCCTGGCAGCAATGGCTCGACCGCAGTGATAGCCATCGCCAGGCCTGGCGCTATGTGGAACGGGTCAGCCAGCGCTTCGCCCCGTTGCAGGACGACAGGGAGACGGCCAGCCGCACATTGCAGGCCCTGCATCACACCCCCACTTCGCGACGCCAGGTGCTGCGCACCCTGTCGGTCATCAGCGGCGGGCTGTTGCTGGGTGGGCTTGCCTGGCGCCACGCGGCACTGACCGAACAGCTCCTGGCCTGGCAGGCAGGTTATCGCACAAGCACCGGGGAAATCCTCGAACGGACCCTGGCCGACGGCTCGCGTATCTGGCTCAACAGCGCCACCGCGCTGGATGTTGCGCTAAGCACCTCACAACGCAGCCTGCGCTTGTACGAAGGTGAAGTCCTGATCGCGACCGGAAGCGACCCGCGCCCATTTATCGTGCACACCGCCCAAGGCAGCCTGTCACCCCTGGGTACCAGGTTCAGCGTGCGCGAACGGGCTGCGCGCACCCAGCTCAATGTCTATGAGGGGGCGGTGCAGGTTCGTTGCGCCGCAAGCCATCACACCCGCGTGGCCAAGGCCGGCGAAGGGCTGTCATTCGACAGCCACGGCACCACGCCTCCCGAGCCTGTGCAACCCGGGCGCGAGTCATGGAGCAAAGGGATCCTGCTGGCGCAAGACATGCCATTGCCACAGTTTATCGAGGAGCTGGCCGACTACCGTCGCGGGCACCTGGGGCTCGACCCTGGCCTCGCACACCTGCGAGTCATGGGCACGTTCCCGTTGCACGATACCGATCAGGTCCTGGCCATGCTTGAAGGCGTATTGCCGATTCGCATGGAGCAGACGTTTCCTGGCTGGACCACCGTGAAGCCGCGCTAGATATTTTTATACCGGCACTTCCTGATTTTCATTCTCATTCGATTTAGCTAGTGACGATGGCTTGATGCCACCCCCAAAAGGATCCCAAGATGTCACTACGCCCCCATTCCCCGCTGCACGTATTGGCCTATTCGGTGGCTATCACCCTGAGCAGCCTCAGCCCTGCCGCCTGGGCCGAAGACCAGCATTACCAGATTGCCGCCGGGCCACTGGCCAGCCAACTGAACCTGCTCTCGGCCCAGGCCGGGATTTACCTTGCGGGAGATGCCACCCTTACCAACGGCAAAACCAGCCAGGCCATCAACGGTACATTTTCCGTCGACCAGGCATTGCAATTGCTGCTGGCCGACACCGGCCTGATCGCCGTGCCCGTAGGCGAAGGTCGTTATCAGTTACAGGCGGCCCCAACCTCCTCCTCCGCCCTGGAGTTGAGTAGCACCACCATTTCCGGCAAGGCGCCGGGGTCCACCAGTGAAGGTAATGGCTCCTACACCGCCTACTCCTCCAGCAGTTCTACGCGGCTCAACCTGACCCAGAAAGAAACCCCACAGTCGGTCACGGTGATCACCCGCCAACGCCTGGACGATCAGAAACTCAACAGCCTCACCGATGTACTTGAAGCCAGCCCCGGGATCGCCGTGACCCGCGCCGGCCTGGGGACCGAGAATGACAGCTACTGGTCCCGTGGTTTCCAGATCCAGAACTTCGAGATCGACGGCGTCCCCACCTCGACCCGCATGGACAACTACACCCAGAGCACGGCCATGTACGACCGCGTGGAAATCGTGCGCGGCGCCACCGGTCTTATCAGCGGCATGGGCAACCCCTCGGCGACCATCAACCTGATTCGCAAACGCCCCACGGCCCAAGCCCAGGCGAGCATCACCGCCGAAGCCGGTAGCTGGGACCGCTATGGCACCGGTGTCGATGTCTCCGGGCCACTGACCGAGACCGGCAACATCCGCGGGCGCCTGGTGCTGGACTACAAGACCGAGCAGGCCTGGGTCGATCGCTTCAAGCAGGATTCACAACTGATCTACGGCATCACCGAGTTCGACCTCAGCGACGCCACCCTGCTGACTGCCGGCTTCAGCTACCAGAAGACCCAGGTGGATGCGCCCCTGCGCGGCGGCTACCAGACGCTGTTCAGCGATGGCCAGAAAACCCACATGAAGCGCTCCCTCAACAGTGCGCCGAACTGGTCGTATAACGACCATGACCAGACCAACTACTTCACTTCCATCGAACACCAGTTCGATAACGGCTGGAGCGGCAAGATCGAATACGGTCACACCGAGAACAAGTTCGACGAGTTCTTTTCGTTCACCATCGGCAGTCTCGACCAGGCCACCGGCTCCGGCGCCTCGTTGTTGCCGGTGCGCTGGTCAGGCACGCCGCGCCAGGACAGCCTCGACGCCTACTTCACCGGGCCGTTTTCCGCGTTCGGTCGCGAACATGAGCTGATCACCGGCATCACTGCCACCGATTACGAGGAACACACCCCCAACTACAACGACTGGCTGTGGGACTACGGCTTCAAGGTGCCGGACTACCGCACCTGGAACGGTGACTCGCCCAAGCCCGCTACGCCAGTGGTGGGTAAAGGCAGCATCCGCGAGAAACAATACGCCGCCTACCTCACGTCGCGCCTACACCTGACCGACGACTTGAGCCTGATCCTCGGCGGGCGGCTGACCGACTGGAAGCGCGATACCAACACCCTGCTGTATGGCGCCGGAACCAGTTCGGTCAAGGAACGGGAAACCGGCGTGTTCATTCCGTACACCGGGGTGGTCTACGACCTGGACCACAACTGGTCGCTGTATGCCAGCTACACCAAGATCTTCAACCCGCAAGCCTCCTACGTGCGCGACATCAACCGCGGCGCGCTGCCACCCCTGGAGGGCAAGGGTTATGAAGTCGGGATCAAGGGCAGTTTCTACGATGAGCAACTGAACGCCAGCCTGGCGCTATTTCGGCTTGAGCAAGACAACCTGGCGGTGTGGCAGTCCGACACCCAGGCCTATCGCATCGAACAAAGCGCCAAGACCCAAGGCGTCGAACTGGAAATGAACGGCGAGCTGGGCGAAGGCTGGCAGGCGTCGGCCGGCTATGCCTACAGCGTCACCACCGATGCCGATGACAAGCGCATCGTCACCGCGCTGCCGCGCCATATGCTCAAGACCTTCACCTCCTATCGCCTGCCAGGCATGCTCGACAAAGTCACTGTCGGCGGTGGCGTGAACTGGCAGACCAAGACCGGCGAGGACTTGCACTATTACCACCAGGGCAGCTATGCCATCGCCAACCTGATGGCCCGCTACGATATCTCGAAAAACCTCAGTGCCACGGTCAACCTCAACAACGTCTTTGACCGCGAGTACTACGCCCGGGTGTACTCAGAAGGGGTGTATGGCGCGCCGCGCAACTTCATGACCAGCCTCAAGTACAACTTCTGAAGCAGGCTGTGCTAGCGCGCGGGTACGTTACCCATCTCGGTCGCCAGGTCCAGCCAGGCCCGCGCTGCAGGCGGCAAATGAGCATTACGCCGCCAGGTCAGGGCGATATGCCAGTCGGTCTGGGGCTCATCCAGGGATATCAGGGCAATGCCGGCATGCAGGTGCTTGTAGGCCAGCATGCGCGGCAGGAAGGCGACTCCCAGGCCCGCGCCGACCAGGTCGACGATAAAGTCGATCTGGGCACTGCGCACCGAAACCTTCGGCGATACGCCCCGCCGCTCGCAGGCGGAAAGGATGATGCGGTTCAGGGCAAATCCAGCTTCGAACAGTATGAACGGCGAGTCGGACAAGTCGGAAAAATCCACACTGTCGCGCCCGGCCAATGGATGGCTGCTGGGCAGGACCACCATCAATGGCTCGACGCGCACGTCCTGATACTCAAACTCGCCCTCCACCGGCACCAGTAGCGCGGCTACATCCACCTCCCCCGCTTGCAGGCACTCAGCCAGCTTCTTGCTGCCATGCTCGATCAGCTCGATCTCGATCTGCGGATAACGCTGGCGGTACACCGCAAACATCGCCGCAAACAGTTCACCACTGCCCACCGGCGGCAAGCCAATACGCAGCACGCCGCGCTTGAGCCCCAGCAGGTCATTGATCTCGGCCACCAGGTCACTGCGCTCGGCAAGCAACACCAGAGCGCGACGGTAGGCAATTTCACCCGCGGCTGTCAGTTCGTTCTTGTGGCCGATGCGGCTGAACAACGGTGTGCCTAACTCCTCTTCCAGGGTCTTGACCGCTTTGCTGACACTCGATTGCGTGAGCGAAACCATCTCGGCCGCTTGTGAGAAACTGCCTTGGCGCACCACTTCGACAAAGGCTCGCAGCGTTCGCAGATTCATGACTATTCCATTTGCGACTTGAATGAAGTTGGAAAAGTTGTTTTTACCATGAAAGGCCTTTGACTATCCTCCACCCACCGTTTTCTTTATTCCGGGGCCTCACTGTTCATGATCATTTCGTCTGCATCGGATTACCGCGAAGCCGCACGTCGCAAACTGCCGCGTTTCCTGTTCGACTACATTGACGGTGGCGCGTACGCCGAGCACACCCTCAAGGCCAACAGTTCGGACCTGGCAGACATCAGCCTGCGCCAGCGCGTCCTGCGCAACGTCGAGAGCCTGAGCCTGGAAACCACCCTGTTCGACCAACCGCTGGCGATGCCGGTGGTCATGAGCCCGGTGGGCCTGACCGGCATGTTTGCCCGGCGCGGGGAAGTGCAGGTGGCCAACGCGGCGGCCAATAAAGGCATTCCTTTTTGCCTGTCGACCGTGTCGGTGTGCCCCATCGAGGAAGTAGCGTCGCAGACTGCGCAGTCGATCTGGTTTCAACTGTATGTGTTGAAAGACCGTGGCTTCATGAAAAACGCCCTGGAGCGTGCGCAAGCCGCCGGGGTGAAAACCCTGGTGTTCACCGTCGACATGCCCACCCCCGGCGCCCGCTACCGCGATGCCCACTCCGGCATGTCCGGCCCGTACGCCGCCCAGCGACGCATGTTGCAGGCAGTGACCAAACCGGCCTGGGCGTTTGATGTGGGGCTGATGGGGCGCCCGCACGACCTGGGCAACATCTCCAAATACCTCGGCAAGCCGACCCACCTTGAAGACTACATCGGCTGGCTGGCCACCAACTTCGACCCCTCCATCAGTTGGAAAGACCTGGAGTGGATCCGCGAATTCTGGAAAGGCCCGATGATCATCAAGGGCATCCTCGACCCACAGGACGCCAAGGATGCGGTGAGCTTCGGCGCCGACGGCATCGTCGTGTCCAACCACGGCGGTCGCCAACTCGATGGCGTGCTGTCCACCGCCAAGGCCCTGCCCGAGATCGCCCAGGCGGTCGGCAGCGACCTTACGGTGCTGGTGGACTCCGGGGTGCGTTCGGGGCTGGACGTGGTGCGCATGCTCGCCCTCGGCGCCCGGGGCGTATTGCTGGGACGAGCGCCTGCCTACGCTTTGGCCGCTGATGGCCAGCGCGGTGTAGAGAATTTGCTGGAGATCTTTGCCAAGGAAATGCACGTGGCCATGACCCTGACCGGGGTTACGTCGATTGCGCAGATCGATGAGTCAATCCTGGTGCGCGGGCAGATCTGACCCGCCAGCGTCAGGCTTCGCTGATCTTGCTGACACTGGTGATCTGCCCATTCCAGACCATCTCGTAATGGGCGGCCTGGACAATCGACGACACCGGCCTGGGCGTCAGCAACGCCCAGCAGTGATCGCCCTCTGAGCGCACCGACAGGTAACGAAGGCCGGGACAACCGGCCTTCTTCAGCGCGCGCCCCAAGCGCTGGGCGTGGCTGTAGTCGTCAGGGTCATAGATCGGGTCGCGCATCGGCACCGCCGTCGCATCCTTCATGGCGTCGCCAGCAAAGCTGCACGACAGCCCGCGAAAGACAAAGCGCTCATAGTTAAGGCCGTGGACCCCGGACCAATACTGGTTCTGGTGATGACGCACCTCTGCCAGCGCCGTTTCAATGGTGGCCGCCAGGTACAGCACGCCAAAATCCCCAGCGCTGAAACGCGATCCGGCCGGATTGACGTGGGTGAACGGCGCAATCGCGTAGGAACATCCCACAATTCCGAAGGGGATTTCCCTACGGGGTATCAGCTCGATACGACCGAGCTCATTGCCCAGCCGCGGGTTGGTCAGGGCCTGGATCTGATAAAGCGCCTCAAATTCGTCGGCATCCGCCACATCGTCAAACAACGCAATCGGCGGGAATTTGGAATTGACCAGGCGATAGGCCTGCAACGGCCCGCTGGGCAAATCGCCCAACTGGCTCACCGTCACCATTGCGCACCGCGCAGCACATCGATACGGCGGAAGGTTTCATATAGGGAAATCATGTCGCCCTGGGCCATGATCTCCAGGGGTGAGCGCCCGTTGAAGAAGCTGTTGTGGTTGGCCATTGCAGGGAAGCCGTACACATTCTCGGGGTTATCGAACACCATGCGCAGCGTGGCATGGATGTTCAGCACAAAGCTGATGCGCTGCATCTGGTCGGAATCCAGGCTCACGGACCACGCGGCCTCGCGCTGCCGGGCGCGGGTGTAAGTGCTGCGCGAAATACGCAGGATGCGGCAGGCCTGGTCGCTGCTGGCCTGCCATTTTTCCAGGATGCTCACGGCCGCCCGGAGTCCGGCGACACATTGCTCCCGGGTAAACGGCTGTGCTTGCAGGGCTAGGCTCATGGTTGCCACCTCAGAATAAATCTACAGACTCAAATATAGACAAATAGAATCTGTAGATCAAATCCGTGCAACATCAGCCGTTACAACCAAAGGGCACAGTGCCAGAGTCGAATTATTTCGAATCGCACTTTACCGTTTGATGGGTGAGAATAGTTCCCGTCTACCTCTTCCCGTGTCTATTTGTATATGAGCCCCCAAGAAATGGAATTCAACGCGCCTTCTCCCTCCCGCTGGCTACTGGCCTTGTTCGGTGCGAGCCTGCTGTCACTGGCCGGTTGCCAGAGCCAAACGCCAGAGCAGGCGGCGGCCTCGGCGGCGGCACAGGTGCAACAAAAGGACGAAAAATTCATCCATACCTTCACCACGATACTGCGCAGCTACGCCCTGGCCGCCAATGAAAACGAGCTGACGGGGGTGATGAACATGATCATGACCGTCGACGCGCAGAACCACGTCGTGGACTGTTCGGCCAAACGCGGGACCCTGCTGCCCAACGAGGGCCAGAACAACCTGCGCCAGGCCAAGCTGGCCAAACTGGTGACTGAACTGTGCTGGACCACCCTCTTTCCCGAGGTCTCGCCCAAGGTCTTCGCCAACGCCAAGGACACCCAGGTGATTGTCGCGCCCATGGTGTTCACCCCTCTGATGGGGCTTTCGGATGAACAGCAACAACTGCAGAAAACACGAATCGACCTGTATAGGCAGATACGTTTTTTCCGTGAACAGCTGTTTGTCGGGCATGACATCCAGAGTATTGGCGTCGCCAGCTTCCACCTCATCGCCGATGCGCAAGGCAAAGTGAATGAGTGCATGGTCAACCTGAATCAGAGCCCGTACCGCTCACAGGGCTTCAAGGTAGATAGCGCGTTGCAGCAACGCCTTGTCACGCAGTGCAAACTGCTGGACCTGCGAAAGATGCCGGGGTTTGCCAACTACCCCAAGGGCCTGCCCATGGGGTATGTGCAGGTGGACTACAGCCCGTGGATGAATGGGCATGAGCAGCCTTGAGCCTAACGCTGGTGCGGGGCTCTCGGGGTTTCACATCAGCAAGCCCAAACACCTCCCACGAACTTATAACGTCACCCAACATTATTCATAACAATTATAAAAAACATCAAACATCTCATGAAACCTGTCAACTATGACAGTAGACACATCCCAAAAACCCAGAGCATAGTTTCATGTGGGGAAACGCACATCTAGAGGAATCATAAAATGAAAAGCTCAATCATTGGATTTCTTCTAGCATTTGCAGTTCTGCTTCAAATGCAAGCAGCCAATGCTGAAGACAACAACACATGTAAAAATGCCTGGCAGAGTAGCCCTGCCTATCAGTCCTGCAGCAAGGGAGACACTGTGCCGGTGGGAAACGCCGGCGTCATTCAAGTAGTGCGACTCAACGCCGAGGGCGCTTGCTGGATTACCGCAAGCTGTCGTATGGCCAACGGTGGAGATTTCATAACCTCCTTCAATGGCCCCGCAGCGGAGGTAAAAACCATAAATAACTGTAATGGAACTTTAAAGGCGTCGTCGTGCTAGTTGTCTAGTGACGCGGTATTAAAATGCGACATCAATTCTGATCTTGCACACCTGCCAAGTAAGTACAACTGCACAGTTTACTTACTTGGCATAACCTCTACTGTTCTGAAAAAGCGGACCCGGCTGGGTTTACCTGGCGACAGCTACAAATAATGGCTTGGGTGTTGTATCCGCAGTCGAAGACGGTGCTGCTAGTCGATGCGAATGTCGTGTCACCCTTCAGGCGAGCCATCGAGCCCGCGCTTTTGTCCCAGGCAAAAAAAAACCCGGAAATCCTCACTTGCGTGGGCCTTCCGGATTTTCTAAACCGCCAAAAATGGTGGGTCGTGTGGGATTCGAACCTACGACCAATTGGTTAAAAGACACTTGGTTTTTAGGCCTCCGAACCATCGTCGAACGGCTTTAGATCCACTCGATTTTCAATGCAGTCTCTAATGAACCTACATTAGAGGCTACAAACCATGATGATCACTGCGGTCGTATCGACCAAAGGCGGCGTAGGAAAAACCACCATTGAGGCCAATCTTGGCGCTTTTTGCGCGGACGCTGGCCTTCGCACCCTCCTAATCGACCTAGACCCCGCTCAGCCTTCACTCTCCTCGTATTACCAATTGGTCGAGGAAGCCCAAGGCGGCATCTATGACCTGCTCGCCTTCAATATCACCGACTCCGTCAAGATCATATCCAGCACCACGATCCCAAACCTGTCGCTCATTATCTCAAACGACATAAATAACCAATTGAACAGCTTGCTTCTGCAAGCTCCCGACGGACGGTTACGCCTTGCCAACCTGATGCCGGCATTTGAAGAGCATTTTGACTTGGTGCTGATTGACACCCAAGGTGCCAGATCGGCCATGTTGGAGATGGTAGTCCTAGCATCCGACCTGGTCATATCCCCTCTTCTTCCCAACATGCTCGCCGCACGCGAATTTAGCCGTGGAACCATGCAGATGTTGGACGGACTACGCGCCTACGGGCGCTTGGGCATGAAAATCCCTCCCGTCAAGATCGTCACAAACAACCTCGACCAAACGACTGACGCGCAAATGATCGAGCAGTCAGTACGGGAAATATTTCAGGACAATGACGAAATCAGCGTCCTGGACAGCATCATTCCTACTGCTGTGGTGTTTCGTAGCGCCGCATCTCTAGGCGTCCCGGCACACCGCCTGGAATACCGGCAGCCTTCGAACCGCAAATCCCCTGCCGCCCTTGTCGTCATCCGCCAATTGGCCGTTGAACTCTTTCCAGAGTGGAGCGATCGCTTCAAGGCCATGACTGAGGAAAAGGTAGCCAAGTTGGTGAGGGAGGATCGTTGAAATGGCGAAGCCCTCCATCACCGATGCCCGCAGTATTACTGCTGATGTCATTCTCGACGTTGGCAAATATTACAGCGCTCAGCAGTTGCGCAGCTTGCAAGCCAAGCTAAGTGGAACCGCACGAGAAATCCACTCCCTGACAAGCGGTAGCCACTTACCGGGTCGAATTGGCGCTCATTTGAGCTTTGAACAGCGTCAGCTTTTGGAGGACGCTGCGAAGCTTATTGAGTCCGTAAACACGAACATAAAACACGCGAAGGAAAAGCGTAGTCGTGTTGAGGATCAAGCCAAACGCCGTCAACAAGCTCGAAACGCCGAAGCCAAGCGTTTGGTGGCTGAAACATATCTAGAACCTTCTGTCACGGATCTGGAGCCTCTTCTAGATGTTCTTAAAACAGCGCTGACGCTTAATCGCGCTGATGTTTTCAGGAATGGTTACTCCCCTAGAGAATTCAATCTCAGGCTCCGTGATTACCTATCGCCTGCTCGAACTCGAAAGCTAATTGGCTGGACCAGCCCAAATGCTTTTTGGATAAACACGGTTCTCTCTGTGCGCAATGACGTTGTGCAGGCTATTGAGCAGGAGATTGCTTACGACGATGGCTCAAGTGTTCGGGATCGCCTTGATGCATTGAAACAGAAGGTTTCAGACTGTCTGGCCCGGGTTTATCTGTCTGCTGATGAAGAGGAGACCCTACGCCTTTGGTCTCAGGCCCTGTCCCAATTGGGGCCAAAGGAAGGTGACCAATGATGGACAAAGAGAAAGTCCTCAGCAAAGTTACCAAACTCTTGGCACTGGCCAGATCTCAAGGCGCAGCACCCAACGAGGTAGAAACGGCGCTTCGCCAAGCGCGTCACCTGATGAAGCAATACAACCTGGATCACATCGAAGTAGCTGCGCACTCGATTCAAGAAACCAGCATAGCGACCAAAACCCGCCGTGCACCTCAAGATTGGCTGCACTCACTGGCATGGATCTGTGCAGAGGCTTTTGACTGCAGCCACCTTGCCTATTTCAACCCCCTCTTGGGATGGTCATTCAAATTTCTTGGGAAAGGAATTGCTTCAGAGCTCGCCGCTCATACCTATTCAACACTCCACCACCAATTGGTCGCGGCCCGTCGCGCCCATGTTGCCCAGCAAAAGCGCTGTTTACCCAAAATGAAACGTCACCGCGGCAAATTATTTGCTGAGGGTTGGCTGAGTGCGGTCACCTCCAAAGTCACCCAGTTTGCGGGCGGCGTCGACAAAACCACTGAGCTGGAAATTCAAGCTTACCTGGATTGGCATCACCCGGCGATGAAGCTCGTCACCATCAAGCCCGCCGAAGCAAAGGGGCATGACACGCGGTCCCTGCACGCTGGATGGGAACAGGGGCAACACGCCAAACTGCACCGAGGTGTTGCTCAAGGTCCACAAAGAGCACTGGGCATTGGAGGCGGCAAATGATGACTCATTCACTGTCGCCTCTAGCGCTGGCTGCTTTAAAACGTGCACGTACCCAAATGGGGCTTGCTCAGCCTCATAAGCATCACATTTGGGTTGAGGCTGAGGAGCGCATACTCATTGCCCGCTATCCCCACGAGCGAACTCAAAACCTGGCAGACGAGCTAGGGCTCAGCGTTTTTCAGGTTTATGCCAAAGCAAAGCGACTTGGCATGAGCAAAAGCGACGAATTTCTTCGCAGCAATCTTTGTGGCCGACTTGACGGCACGCTCGGCGCTGCATACCGCTTCCCCAAGGGGTCGACTCCATGGAACAAGGGGCTCAAGGGGCTTCCATCCTCCGGTCGCATGGCAGAAACACAGTTCAAGGAAGGCGATAAGCCCGGAAACTGGCTTCCCCTTGGAAGTCTGCGCACAACCCCTGATGGCTATCAGCAGAAAAAGATCACCGATACCGGTTATCCACCCGTTGACTGGAAAGCCGTGCACGTCCTGCTTTGGGAAGAGCATCACGGCCCGGTCCCTATCAACCAGTGCGTCTGCTTCAAGGACGGTAACAAGTCCCACATCGTTCTCGAAAACCTTGAGCTGATTACACGGGCAGAACGTATGCGCCGCAACACCATTCATCGGTATCCGGAAGAGCTGAAATCTGTCATCCGCGCCGTCAGCAAACTTAAACGCACGATCCGGGAGGCCGAACATGAAAAACAAGATTGAAGATCTACGCAATCACCTGTTTGTCACCATCGAAAGCCTGCTCGATACGGAAAAGCCGATGGAAATTGGCCGTGCAAAAGCCATCGCTGAAGTTGCACAGGTGATGATCAACTCGGCCAAGGTCGAAGTGGATATGGTTAAGGCCTTGGGCGCGGGTAATGGCACCGGCTTTCTGCAAATTGAGCAGGGGCCACCGAAATGAACCACCTAGACCTCTCGCCGCCCCACTCCGTCGAAGCGGAACAAGGTGTTCTGGGCGGGCTTCTGCTCGACAACAACACCTGGGACCTGGTTGCTGACCGACTGGACGCCGAAGACTTTTACCGGCGAGACCACCGACTGCTTTTCAAAACCATAGAAACCTTAGCCAGCCAGTCCAAACCATTCGATATCGTCACTGTGCATGATGCATTGGAAGTGCCCGATGAAGCTGGTGGATTGGCTTATCTGGGTGAGTTGGCCAAAAACACACCGTCGGTAGCCAACATAGAGCATTACGCGTTCATCGTGCGTAATCGATCTCAGCTCAGGCAGCTCATGTCCCTGGGCTACCAATGCTCTCGCGAGGCCACGGACCCACTGGCCAATGCAACAGATGTTCAAGAGTCAATTGAACAACAGCTTTTCGCTTTAGGCGAGGGCAAGAAGGCATCCGAATTCGTCAACATCAATCAATGCCTGACGACAGTAGTTGAACAAATCGACGAGCATTTTAATGGCAACGTCACCGTAACCGGTGTGCCGTCGGGTCTGGACGATCTGGACGATATGACATCGGGCTTTCAAGAGGCAGACCTGATCATCCTCGGTGCACGTCCGTCGATGGGTAAAACCTCCCTGGCTTTGAACTTTGTAGATACTGCTCTCCAGGCAAAGCTGGAGCGCACGGTTCAGGTCTTCAGCATGGAGATGCCAGCCAAAGCACTGCTCTATCGGTTGATGGCCATCCTTGGTCATATCGATCTTGGGAAGTTATTGAAGGGCAAGCTCGATGACGATGATTGGCCGAAACTGACCGCTGCTGTTTCGCGCATCAACAGTTACGGTGAGCGGCTGGTCATTGACGACTCATCCAATCTTACGCCCGCTGCGATTAGGGCCAAATCCCGTCGCGCAGCCCGCCGCTTCGGCCATCCGAGCCTGATCCTGATTGATTACTTGCAGCTCATGCGCTGCCCGGGTCAGGAAAACAGGGCCAATGAAATCAGCGCTATTTCTCAGGCCCTTAAAGCCCTGGCCAAGGAAATGAACTGCCCAGTGGTAGCACTTTCCCAGCTCAATCGTGAACTGGAGCGCCGTCCCAACAAACGCCCGATCAACGCTGACTTGCGTGATAGCGGCGCCATTGAACAGGACGCAGACGTGATCATGTTCGTCTACCGGGATGAGGTCTATCACGCGCAGACCGAGCATAAGGGGATCGCTGAAATCATTATCGGCAAGGCTCGCAATGGACCTACCGGCACTGTTCGCACGGCGTTCATCCCGCACCAAACCCGCTTTGCAAACCTCAGTGCCAATAGTGGCTGGCAAGGAGCACACCTATGAGCACCCTCGCTCCGGTTTCCATCACCCATTGGTGCCGCAACTGCAATGCACACCATGCACTGCAGCAAGTCCGGCGCTGCGTACCGGCCCCAACTTCTCTCAATGGTGAAGTGGACGTTCTGATTTGCCCCAGTTGCAACAGCTACGACATCGAAGAGCTGCAGGAGGTGTCAGATGCACAGTAATACCGAGTTCTTTCCAAGTATTCAGGCCCGTGCAGGATTCGAAGCATCTGCCGTGGTTCATGCCCATAAAACTGGGGTCAACCCAGTTGAACTTGACTCGCTCGCCCAAGCCATTGGCCGTCTTGCTCGTGACCACAGCACCGTGGTTTCTGAAAGCATGCGGGGAGACCTACGAGAGTTTGAGAATCTTGGTTACATCGAGCTGGTCAACACCACCAGTGCAACGGTCACCGTTGAACTGCTCTGCGCAAGTGCCTTGCTCTCCAGCTATTTCTGGTCGGTTTGGGTACCTCGGCATCTGCTGAGTTGCTCGCTGAAAGTGGCCGTTATGTCTCACCTGCAGCACCCCGCGCAGGTTCAGCACTGCAGCGTGGTGTTCCGCGTGCCTGGCTCACGCGAGGCAACACGCCAGTTTCTGCATGAGCTCGGCACCAAGTTTCCTGGCGACCAGGCTGAAATCATCGCGATTCAGGCAGGCAACGTTCTGGCAGACAAGGACGCAGCGCTATGACGCCCAACCTCCTACGCGGAAAGCACGAAAGCCTTCGCCAACTGGTGGAGTTCGCCATGGCTAACGGCTGGACTGTCTCACGGACTCAAGGTGGCCACATCAAGTTCACCAAACCTGGCCTTGGATCAATTTACACCTCATCGACCGCCAGCGATCACCGCTCTGGGCTCAACGCTAAGGCTCGTCTTCGTCGTGCCGATCGAACTCAAACCCAACACACTCAGGAGGCAATCTAATGCCTATCCGTCATTGCATTGTTCATCTGATCGACAAAAAGCCAGACGGCACACCCGCTGTTCTCCACACACGCGACTCGGAACTGTCCGAATCAACCGCCATCGAGAACATGCTTGCCGACCTCAACGAGAGCTATAACGCCAAGCAAGGCAAGGCCTGGGGTTTCTTCCATGCCGAGTCTGGCGCGCACCCGTTCAGTGGCTGGTTGAAGGACTATTTTGACGGTCGCCAGGATTTCACAACGTTCAGCCACATCGCGGTAGAACACTTGCAGAAGCTGATGGAGGAATCCAGCCTCTCCACCGGCGGCCACGTGCTGTTTGCCCATTACCAACAAGGCATGACCGATTACCTGGCCATCGCCCTGCTTCACCACAGTGAAGGGGTGGTTGTGACCAACGAGCAGGATGTGACCACGTCGCACCACCTGGACCTTAGCCAATTGCACCTGGCGGCGCGTATTAACGTCTCCGAGTGGCAGAACAACAAACAGTCCAAGCAGTACATCTCCTACATCCAGGGCAAGAGCGGCAAGAAGGTCTCGGAGTACTTTCGCGACTTTATCGGATGCCTGGAAGGCGTCGACGGCCCAGGCGAAACCCGCACCTTGCTCAAGGCCTTCAGCGACTTCGTCGAAAGCGAAGACCTTCCGGACGAATCCGCACGCGAGAAAACCAAGACCTTGGTGGACTACGCAACCAGCCAGGCCAAGCTCGGCGAACCCATGGGGCTGGAAGAGCTGTCGGGTCTGATCGATGAAGATCGACCCAAAGCGTTCTACGACCACATCCGCAACAAGGACTACGGCCTGTCGCCGGAAATCCCGGCGGATAAACGCACCCTCAACCAATTCCGTCGTTTCACCGGCCGTGCCGAAGGCTTGTCCATCAGCTTTGAAGCGCACCTGCTGGGCGACAAGATCGAGTACGACGAGGCGTCAAGCACGTTAACCATCAAAGGCTTGCCTACTCAACTCAGTGACCAACTGAAACGTCGTTAAACACAAATCCAGCCCCCAGACATCGGAGCACGCTATGAGTGATCAACCAAAACGTCAGCTTGAAGAAAAATTTGTTGTCCGCCTCCCCGATGGGATGCGCGAGCGAATCGCGTTGCAAGCACGCGACAACGCCCGATCGATGAACTCAGAAATTATCTATCGATTGGAAACGACAGCCAGGCTTGAAGCTGAACTAGATCGAGCACTAAAAACAATTGATCTGCTGTTGGCTGTAGCGCCGGCTGTTGAACAGCCTGGAGCAAGAGCATGAAACCGTCGTTGGCCCAGACCATGAAAGAAAAACTGCTGCAGCCCGCGTTTGAATCAAAGTCGTCTGTTGCAGAGCGCATGAGCGACCCAATTGTCGATACGCCGATGCTGTTGTCGCTGGATGAAACACTACCCTATGACGAAAACCCACGGACGACTCGTAACCCCAAGTATGACGACATCAAAGAGTCGATCCGGCATCGAGGTCTCGACACTCCGCCTCCCGTCACCCGCAAGCCTGGCGAGGAAAAGTTTCGGATCAGGAACGGCGGCAATACGCGCTTGGCGATTCTTAATGAGCTGTACCGTGAAACCGGTGACGAGAAATTCTTTAAGTTTCACTGCCTATTCCGCCCTTGGGACGCAGTTCGTGGCGAAATTATCTCGCTTACTGGGCACCTTGCCGAAAACGATCTGCAAGGCCAGCTTCTATTTATTGAGCGGGCTATAGGGGTTGATAAAGCCAAGGCCTTGTATGAGGAAGAGGCTGGGGAGTCGATCTCACTGCGCGAGCTTTCCCGGAGACTTTCATCAGATGGATACCCAGTATCTGCATCTCATCTGAGTCGTATGAATGACACCATCCGTTACTTGCTGCCAGCAATTCCCGCAGCACTCTATTCTGGACTTGGGGCAGATCGAATCATAAAGCTGCTGTCTTTGCGCAAGACAGCCCTTCAGTGCTGGGAGCGCAATTACGTTGTACAAGAACAACACCTTGAGTTTGATACCGTCTTCCAAGATGTCCTGTCTCAATTTGAAGGCGACGCAGACGAGTTTTTATTCCAGCGGTTCCAAGACGAACTCATTGACCAACTTAGAAAACCGTTGAATCTCGGTTACGAAAAAATACTGCTGGAGATCACTCAGAACCAAGACCAACTGCGCCGTTCAACACCAATAATGGAGTTACCCCATCCCTCTATCTCGCAACTTGAGGGTCTGCAGCAATCTAACGGTACAAACAACGGTATTGAAACGAATCATAATCTGCCACAACTGCCTACAACTCATGTGGTGAAGGACACGCAAAAAACAACCACGACCTCAACGGCGCCCCCGTCATCACCAGCGGGCCAGCAGCAACTGAACCCTCCTCCGTCAGAACACCTGAGTCCGCAGGAACGACAAGCGCGTATTGATGGGCATATCGCGAGCCCAGTCAAAACGTCTCCAAGGGTCGACAAGATGAAACGGGAGGTAGCAGCGCTGGACGGCGAAGTCCTGCCCGACTTCGCGGCCAATGCCTTGGTGGCCATCCCCGTTCAGGCCGGTGGCCTGAATCCTATTTCAGACCTCTGGTACATCGAGCGCGAGATAGATAACACCATCACGCTGCGTCAGCACATTGCTCAATTGGCACGCGAAGTGGCCAGCTCTGTGAAGGCGCCAGGACAATTCCTGGATATCGACGGCGGTATCGGCTTCAGCTACCGGCACACAGATGATGAAGCTGAAGTCACTGCCACAGCCTTGCATACCTTGACGTTACTCCAGTCCTTGAGCGGCTCTATAGCCATCGCACTGAAAATGATTCAGCAGCAGCCCGATATTCACGCAGACGCCCTAACTGATTTCGAGTTTGCCGCTGGGTTAGGGCAAATCCTATTAGGCCAGCCTCATGCAGAAGATCAGTTACCAGAGAATGAAGGTCGGCTTAGCGACGGCGCACTGGTGAAGCTGTTTCGCATCATTCGGCTTGCAAGGCGCTTGATTGATTTGGAAGTCAAGTTAGTCGCAGACAGTGGTTCGAGTTCAACTACCTGACGCGGAACAACTACAAACGGGAGTCGTCATGTCCAAGACACCAATAAATGAAGCCATCCTATCTCAGGTACTTCATCACATGCGCAACGGCCAACTGAGGCGGTGCATCGAGATGGGCCTGGAGCCAGAGATATTGGCCCAGCTCCAACAACCCTCAGTGCTGAGTTTATTACTCAACACACCCGTGACCTGGTGCAACGTCACGATTGATGGGGAGATGGTAAAAAAACTTCTCACAGGCGCGCAGCGCTCTGACGAAGAGGTGCGCATGATCGAGCGCGCCCTACGACTTGGAGCAACCACTCAGATGTTGCAACAGTTCTTTGGACTATCCCCGCAGGATGTAGCCCTTCAACGCCTAATTATTGGAGTAACGGCACGTCGCGGACGGTGGAGAGAATTCAGTGAGGAGGTGGATGCTCAACTTTGGTATCGATGGACACACCTGATGCAAGAAAATCAGGTTGAGCTCGACGATAGCCTAGCGCTGCTTGACATCGCCATGCTGGTGGCAGAGGAACTCAATACGCCGCAAGATACTAGTGCCGATGAAACTGTAGAAAACCTCAGTCTCGCCATCATTTGGCATCGCGTTCAATCCTGGATAAAGGACGGGCTTTACCCCCCTACCACTAACGGTGTCCCGAGAAGGTTACCGCTAGAAACTTCACAACGTCGATCCCCGCCGACTGTGACATCGGCAGAAGGTGACCCTGTGCGATGAAGTTGTCACAACTTCCATTTTCGACGCTTTTAGACTCGGCTTCCGGTCACCTTGAGGCTCACTTGCGTCAGAAAAAAGAGACTGCGCCCCCTGGGTTTGAAGGGGCTTCGCCGTACTCTGGAATTATTTTCAGCGGAAATCCTCACGAGACGGTGCCTCGCCGACTGTTGCTGGATGATCGGCTGACGCCGCTTGAAAGAAACACCTGGCAAGTATTTCGCCTATTGATTAACGACGACGGCCTGACGGCGTTCCCCACCTATGAACAACTGCGGCCATATTTGGGTATGCAACCCGGAAGACCGGCTTCGCGTGAAACTGTGTCAAAAGCATTGGTCACTCTTCGCCTTACCCGATGGCTTAGCCTAGGACGCCGGGTACGCAATGACCTCAGTGGACAAGTGCAAGGCAACGTCTATTTGCTTCATGACGAACCGGTCACGCCGGCTGAGGCTTTAGAGTTCGACAATGACTATCTGCAGCTCCTCAAGCAGTCTATGGAACACCAGACCAAGGTAATCCGCGAGGTTGCACAAATCGCCTGGAAGGAATTCGCCGCAGATCCAGATGTTGGCCAGCGTTTACCAAGCCGTCTGGATATCATCGAAACGCGCTTGAACAACCAAGCTTGGGTGAAAACACAGACCCTCAGTGCTCTAACTGAGCCTGAGTTCGGCATCCGAACTCAGCAGAACATAGCACTGTCGTCACTGAGTTCGGATGCCGAACTCAGTAAAAAAGGAGACAAGCGCATCGCTTTAGAGCCGAGTTCGGATGCCGAACTCAGCCGTAAATCACTGGGTTCGGACTTAGTTCGGCATCCGAACTCATATAGTACGTATACAGATACAAACAATGATGTTTGTAAAAGCTCTGTACATGTACCGCCCGTGCCCGACGACGCGACTGCCGATTTGCTCAATGCATTGCACCGTCTGCCGATTGAACAAAAACAGAATGCAATCTTGGCACTGCAGAAGGTTCCGATCGAGCTGAAACCAATTCTCATAAAGCAATGGGTACACCGCTGTGACTCGGGAGGGATACGAAATCCACTGGGTTACTTGATGACACTCGTCGGTATGGCTGTCCGTGGTGACTTCAATAGCCAATGGGATCCAGCTGACAAGGCAAGATCGGACTCTGCACCTCAGAACACTTTTAGTCCGCCCCTCGTCGCAGGGCAACCGGAGAAAACGGTAGCTCTTACCCGCAGCCCTGAGTCGATCCAAACCGCGAATCAAACACTCAGCGGGATGTTGCATCTGCTAAAACCTCATCGGGGATCACACCCATGAAGCTCGGTGGTGGCAATCACGCAAGTGGTGTGGGCCGCAACACCCAGCCAGGACCCGCCATCGGTGCCGGCAGCCACGCAAGTGGTGCGGCCCGCACCACCTGGACAGGATCCGGTATAGGTGGCGGCAGCCAGGCAAGTGATGCGGCCCGCACCACCTGGACAAGATCCGGTATAGGTGGTGGCGGCCAGGCAGGTGTTGTGGCCCACAACACTTTGCCAGAGTTCGATATCGGCGGCAGTTGCCACGCAAGTGTTGTGGCCCACAACACTCTGACAGGATCCGGTATCGGAGACGGCAGCCAGGCAGGTGTTGTGGCCCACAACACTTTGCCAGAGTTCGATATCGGCGGCAGTTGCCACGCAAGTGTTGTGGCCCACAACACTCTGACAGGATCCGGTATAGGTGGCGGCAGCCAGGCAAGTGATGTGGCCCACAACACTTTGCCAGAGTTCGATATCGGCGGCAGTTGCCACGCAAGTGTTGTGGCCCACAACACTCTGACAGGATCCGGTATAGGTGGCGGCAGCCAGGCAAGTGATGCGGCCCGCACCACCTGGACAAGATCCGGTATAGGTGGCGGCAGCCAGGCAGGTGATTCGGCCCGAATCACTCTGACAGGATCCGATATCGGTACCGGCAGCCACGCAGGTGGTGTGGCCCACACCACCTGCACAGGACCCCATATCGGTGGCGGCAGCCAGGCTAACTTTCTACCTAGCCTCCCTCTATATATAGAAGCATCAACAAATCCCCTTCCATCGGGCTACGGATTTATTGCTGCGCCTGCTACAGCCAACTTGCAGCATGGGCACGTCAATCCTCTCCCCAAGGAAACACTGCACCATGGCTGACAACTTCCGGCTCAACATCGGCTCACTGCGCAGCGATGTGAAGCTCACCCTTCACACCCACCATGCAGCCCGCATCTGGATGGGACGCCCCAAAAATGACCTTAAAGTCGGCATCATCGGCTTGTCAGGGTTTTGCACTGTCATCAATCGTATGTCTCGTGGTGCCCAACAGGATGATCCGTACTCCGATTGGTGGATGATCCAGATAGAAGAAAAAATCAACGTCTCTAAAGAAGCGCTGAAAACCATCGAAGAACGCCTGGACATGGCCATGGCCTCTCTCCCCCCGGCCATCAGCATCAGCGAGAATCTTTCGATCCAGCCTGTCAGCCTACCGTTGTACATTGCCAACCCCCTCGGCTTTCAGGCCGTGTATCTGCTGACTAACTACGACGAAATTGTCAGACGCATTTTACTGGCCCAGCACGTCGGCCTCGTCGGGCGCCACGATATGGAAGCCTGGATTGATGAGGGTGCCGCAGTACTGAGAAGACTGTTTGGCCTTGCACAGATCTACAAATACTCCGGCGCTGCACGCGATGACTTCGCCGCCAACAATGCCAAGGCTGAAGCAGCCCGAAAAATGTACGAGCGTTACGGGGAGATGCCACAGGACATCCTGGAAGGCACACGCCGTTCGAACTTTGCTCCGCCCATTATTCGCGGCCAACAGCACGCCGCGGTGGATGACCACTTCGATGACGTCGAGGAAGGTTAATGAAGATGGGCCAGATCCCTTCCAATGACGGGTCGCTGCAACAGACCGCCTTCCGACCACTGCAACAGGAAGCCTTCCAGCGACTGCAACAGGCTGCCTCACTAAAAGGCCTTTTAAAGCCTTTTAAAGGTAAGGGAGAGCTGACCCAATTTGCCGATCTATGTCGAGCTCAGGCAGCGGACTTGAAAGCACTTGCCCAGGAAGTGCTGGAGCAAGCTCGATGCTATCCATTCACCCTCGTGCCGGTGCGATTGACTGAGCAGAACACCCAAGCCGGAACCCAGTTTCTGAGATGGCAGAAAGTGACAGACCGCCGGATGGGCGTGGGGGTTTGGACGGAGATGATGGGCTCACCCAGAACACCGGAATCCATGCTGCAGGACCTGTACGCGATGGAGCTGCAGCGCATCACCCTGAACATGCAGATGAGTTTGATGCACTCAATCGCCAAACAGGCCGCCGAGTGCGCTGAAAAAATGGGCCAGGCAGAGGCCGTGTATACCGCTCGACTGCAGCAGCTCACCAACCCAACGCAAGACCAATAACCTCGGAGATTACTTATGGGCACGCCCGTTCAAGGCTGGGAAGGCAATATTGGCTCGACACCGGAGTTCAAAGAATTCCCAAACGGTAACAAGGATCCGCGTCGGCTGATGCGGGCCAACGTCTACTTCGACAATTCGATTCCGGACGGTAAAGGCGGATTCGAAGATCGCGGGGGGTTCTGGGCGAACGTCGAGTGGTGGCACAAGGACGCACAACACTATTCGCAGCTTTTTCAGAAAGGAATGCGCGTCATCGTTTCAGGACGCGCCGTGATGGACCGCTGGGAGAAAGATGGCGAGGAAAATGCAGCGCTGAAAATTCAAGCCTCTCGGGTCGCCATCTTGCCGCACAGGATTGCGAGCGTGACCCTGTCACCGTCGCAGAGCCAAGGCAGCACCTCACGTGATCAATCCAGTTCGCAACCTGCACCTGATTTCGACGACTATCCGGACCCCGACCGCCCGTTCTGAATTCCAGGGGCTTAATTTTGGCGCCCCATTCGTGATGCTGGTGGTGGAGGGAGATGACTTACCGTCGCTCCCTCCTCGTTCGTGAAGTCTGAAGGTGTACAACAATGTGGGACGATGAGGAGGTGAGGTGTCCAGATGGCTGGCTTCTGGTGGCTGCAGACCATCCTAAGTTGGGCCGTCTCTATTGGCGGTACTGTGATGAGCGCGACGTAAACGCAGCAGATTTCTACGGTATCACCGAGAATATCCAACTCGCCTCCTGGATAAAGGCTGGTTGGCGTGATAAAGACGTCTGGGCTGACGACTACAGTGACATGAGCTCAATGGTCGCACGAAGATTCATACAAGAGCTTTTAAATCCAGATCGCTACGACACCAACTACTTCGAACTTTTCAACTGGGATGAAGAGTCCGAGGATCTTGAACTTCACGGCGATTTACACGATCTGCAGGTACGAAGTGGTCAGTCGATTGAGTTATTCGTACATTGGCTGAGGGCAGCCAACTGGTTCGACACCCCGGCATCTGCCTGCAACACTTTCCCTTAAAAAATCGCGCCATGCGCGGATCTGCTGGTAGATGAATTTGAGCATCGAGGAGCAACCGGCATGGGTGATAACGCTTCATTGACTAAAACTGCTGACAGACGACGCTGCAACAATCCTCATTTGACGGTTTTTGCTACTGGTGTGACCGCTGCGCGGAAAGGGCTACGGGTGTATGACTGCCCTTACCAACACCCCGCTATGCGTGCGTCGTGGCTAAAGGGCTTTGCCCAGGCACAGCAGCTATCGCTGGACCTATAGCCGCATAATGCTCTCCCCCGCGTATTGACCATTTCCTATTGAAGCCCTACCCGCCTGACGCAACAGTTCCACTCTGATTATTTTGAGAGGGACACACCGTGAAGCTATTGATCATCGAGGCACCTGGTAAGCTGAAAAAGCTCCAGCCAATGATGAAGAAGCTACGCCCAGGCGAAGACTGGCAGGTGGTTGCCAGTGGTGGGCACATCCGCGACCTGCCGGCCAAAGGTCAGGACGACACCATGATCACCACCGGAGTACGTAAAAACTACACACCGGTGTATGAGATCCTGGATAAGAGCGACAGGGCCGTCAAAACCATCAAAGCCGCAGCGAAACAGGCCAGTGAAATTTACCTCGCAACAGACCCTGATCGTGAAGGTGAAAGCATCAGCTGGCACATCCAGCAGGTTTTGGCGGTCAAAACCTACAAACGCATTACCTTCAACGAAATCACCCTCAAGCGTGTTGAAGAGGCACTGGCCAATCCTCGACAAATCGATCTGAACAGGGTTGCCTCACAGGAATGCCGCCGTGTTCTTGACCGCCTGGTGGGTTATCTCGTGACTCAGGAGCTACGCCGCCTGATGGGCAAACCCACTTCCGCAGGCCGCGTCCAATCACCGGCAGTCTATCTGGTGGTTTTACGCGAACGCGAGATCCGCAATTTTAAGGTGATCAATCATTTTGGTGTGCGCCTGAACTTTATGGATATGAATCAGGGCACCACTTGGTATGCTGAATGGCAACCGGTACCGGATTTTGCGACTAAAGACTTTCCTTACGTTCAGGATGCCAATCTGGCCCAATTAGTCGCCGGCACACGCAATGTCGTCGTCGAGTCATGTGAAAACCGCAAGGCCGAGCGCCACCCACCGGCACCCTTCATCTCTTCGACCCTACAGCAAGCGGCCAGCAACGCCTTGAAATGGGATCCGGACAAGACCATGCAAGTCGCCCAGCGACTGTATGAACAAGGCGTTATCACCTACCACCGAACGGATAACCCTAACGTCCCAGACGAAGCCATGGACGATATTCGAACGGTTGCTAAAGCCCTCGGGATGACGGCCGTCGACGAACGGAGAACGTTTAAGTCCGCGGAAGGCGCTCAGGAAGGCCATCCAGCCATCACCCCGACTTACTGGGCTGATGCCAAAGCAGGTGAAAATGACGATGAGCTCGCTCTGTACAAGTTGATATGGGTGCGGGCTCTGGCAAGCCAGCTCGAAGCGGCAATCTTTGACGTACGCACGGTGAAACTGCTCGCAGTTGGACCTAGCGGTAAGGCGCTTAGATTTGGCGCGACAGGTGAAACTCTTTTTCATCCCGGTTGGAGGAAAATGCTCAAGGGCGACGACACCGACGATGAGGAAGACTCCAAGACTGACAACCCTGTTCCTGCACTCTCCCACAAACAGATTCTTTCAGTACACAGCGGCGAACTGCTGAAGAAGAAAACCCAACCACCATCACGCTACACCAAGGCCAGCCTGATCAAAGAAATGGAACGGCGCGGTATTGGTCGACCCAGCACATTCGCGTCGATCTTGAAGAACATCACCAGCAAGGGCTTGATCGAGGAGAAAAGCCGCAAGCTTGTACCGGCCACGCTGGGGGAGGAAACGATCGCCAAACTCGAAGGGTTCTTCGGTTTCGTGGAGCTGGATTTTACACGGGAGCTCGAACGCGACCTGGACAAAATCGCCCAGGGCAAGGACACCTATGGAGCTGTCGTTGCGCGCCTGCACAGCCGCCTGGAACAGGAACTGTCACAGCAACGTGGAGTGCCTAGTGTACCCATGGCGTCCAATCCCCGGCCAGCCGCCACCGGCCAAACTTACATCTGCCCCAAGTGCAATCAGCCTCTCGCAAGACGACAGAAGAAAGGGGACGGCGCGTATGATTTCTGGGGCTGCACCGGCTTTAGGTCGAATGGCTGCAAAGTCAGTTTCCCCACACTGAATGGCAAGCCAGACTTCAGCAAACCCAAAGGGGTCTAGACGGTTGGAAAAAACACTCTATGTTAGTTTGCTGTCCATTGTGGTAACTGTGCCTGACCCTAACCATTATCAAGCGCACAGGACAGTTGACATACATGGCAACTATGTCATCATTAGCCGACTACTCAGCCCCGTACGCAGCGATTCAGTTCGCTGGCTGTTGGGGTGAAGAAACCGGCCTAGCGCCGGTTTTTTCGTTTCTAAGGACTGAAAATCTTGCGCACAGCGTGCTTTGTAGACGGCTACAACCTGTTTTACGGCCTACTCGCAGGCACACCCTTCAAGTGGCTCGATCTCCCGTCGTTGCTGGAGCACATTCTGCGTGTCGAGCATCCCGACAACACTCTAGCATCGGTTAGATTTTTCACCTCGGGTGTGAAACCTTCACTCGCCAGCCGTGGTATCCAGTCGAAAGAGGCTCAAGACAGTTATCTACGCGCCTTGATTGCACGAGGTGTTGACGTAACTTACGGGCGCCATCAATTAGAGTCAGGCAAAGCTCCTCGTTTTGTTAATAAAAACACCCCTGCGTCAAGACTTGATCAAGTCGATATCTGGAAGCTTGAAGAAAAGGAAACGGACGTTCACATCGCAATCAGCATGTATCGGCTTGCAGCTCGCCAAGCGAGTCTCGTTCAGGAGGAACGTATCCAGCAGGTTGTGTTGGTTTCAGCTGATACCGACATGACTCCAGCCTTGCGAGCGCTTCGAGAGGACTTTCCAGACCTCAAAATTGGGGTGATTTTGCCGCATAGAGAAGGCATCAAACGCACCATACCTGGATCCCTTAAACATCATTCACATTGGATGCGACACATCGTTACAACTGAAGAACTTTCCACGTATCAGTTCCCAAATCGTGTAGCGACTCTAAAAAAGCCAGCAATTAAGCCTGACTACTGGTAAATCCAAACCGGTACTGCGAAAAGCTCTCGCTTTGTGGTACTCGACAAAGTCTAAATCACTGTAACCGGCCAGCAAACACACCTTTCTGACCCCACCGCCAAAGGCGATGGTGTCCACCTATTTAAGTGGACACCACTTCTAGCCTTTTAAGAGGGTCTTTCATGCAGCCACAACGCCGTTCCTATTCCAGGTCGTTCAAGGCCCAAGTCATTCAAGAGTGCGCCCAACCTGGGGCCTCGATTGCCAACGTTGCGCTGAGCCACAGCCTCAACGCGAACCTCGTCCACAAGTGGATTCGGCTGCAAACGCAGAAAAGCATGGCGCTGCATCCCGCTTTTGTTTCACTGCCCATGCCACTCGCCAGCACTGAGTCGCAATCGGCATCATCGACTATCAGCGTTGAGATCCAGCATCCGCGCGGCACCGTTAAAGTGAACTGGCCAACTGAAAGTGCTGCTGCCTGTGCAACCTTTCTTCGAGACCTGTTGCGATGATTCGTATCGACGCCATCTGGCTCGCCACTGAGCCCATGGACATGCGCGCCGGCACTGACACAGCGCTGGCGCGGGTGGTGGCCGTGTTCGGTGCGGCGCAGCCGCACTGTGCTTATCTGTTTGCCAACCGCCGCGCCAATCGCATGAAAGTGCTGGTGCACGATGGGTTGGGCATCTGGCTGGCGGCGCGCCGACTGCATCAAGGCAAATTTTTCTGGCCGGGATCTCGGCACGGCTCGCAGATGGAATTGGGTGCCGAACAACTGCATGCCCTGGTGCTGGGTTTACCTTGGCAAAGAGTTGGGCAAAACAGTGCGATTACCCTGATGTAATCACTGCCATGGCCAGCGTCGCCGTGCAATTGTCCGATGAGCCTATCGTCAGTGTTGGCCTGTTCTGACAAAATCGGCGGCATGACTTTGCTTCCTGATTTCGACCAATTAAACCCTGAACAACTGCGCGCTATCGCCGCGCAGCTGATGCAGCGTGTCGAGACTCTCGATCAAAAAGTCGAGTCCATGGACAAGCAGATCCATCACTACAAAACGGTCAACGACAAGCTGACCCACGAGATCGCACAGCTCAAGCGTTTCAAGTTTGCCAAGCGCAGCGAGCAGCTAAATCCGTATCAAACCAGCCTGCTCGATGACGTGATCGATGCCGATATCGCGGCCATCGAAGCCGAGCTTGAGACGTTGCAACCCGCTCCAGCCCCGACCGTGGCTCGGCAAAAACCTAAACGCACCGCCTTGCCGCCCGAGTTTCCACGCACGCCCATCCATCACGAACCGGACAACACTCACTGCCAATGCGGCTGCGCCCTCAAGCGTATCGGCGAGGATGTCAGCGAGAAACTCGACTACACGCCCGGCGTGTTCACGGTTGAACAACACATCCGTGGCAAGTGGGTCTGTGAGGACTGCGAGACCCTGATCCAGGCACCTGTTCCTGCGCAGGTCATCGATAAAGGCATCCCCACAGCAGGTTTGCTGGCTCAAGTGATGATCGCCAAATACGGTGATCATTTGCCACTGTACCGTCAGGAAAAGATCTTTGGCCGGGCCGGCCTCGCCATCCCGCGCTCGACCTTGGCGCAGTGGGTCGGCACTTGCGGTGTGCAACTGCAACCACTGGTTGATGCTCTGCGCGAAGTGGTGCTTGGACACAACGTGGTGCACGCCGATGAAACGCCGGTACAGGTGCTCATGCCTGGCTCGAAGAAAACCCATCGGGCCTACGTCTGGGCCTATGCAACCACCGCGTCTGCCGATATCCGCGCAGTGGTGTACGACTTCAGCCCCAGCCGCTCGGGCGAACATGCACGCAACTTCCTGCAAGACTGGAAGGGCAAGCTGGTCTGCGATGATTTTGGTGGTTACAAAGCCAGTTTTGCACTCGGTGTCACTGAAATCGGCTGCATGGCCCATGCGCGGCGTAAGTTCTTCGACCTGCACGCCACGAACAAAAGCACGCTCGCCGAGCAAGCTCTGCGCTATATCCAGTTGCTGTACGAAATCGAAAGTGAAATCCGCGATTTGGAGCCCGATGTACGGCGACGAATACGACAAGAAAAAGCCGTCCCCGTGATGAACATGCTGCACACTTGGATGATCGCCCAGCGCGAGCTGGTACACGAGGGTGTGGCCATCGCCAAGGCCCTGGATTACAGCCTGAAACGCTGGACGGCGTTGTCACGTTATCTGGATGACGGCGCGGTGCCTATTGATAACAACCACATCGAGCAGCAAATCCGGCCATGGGCGCTCGGACGCAAGAACTGGCTCTTTGCAGGGTCGTTACGCAGCGGACAACGCGCGGCTGCGCTGATGAGTTTGATCCAATCGGCCAAGCTTAACGGGCATGATCCGTATGCTTATCTCAAGGATGTGCTGATGCGGCTGCCGACGCAGCGCGCCAGTGAGATCGCCGAGTTGTTGCCGCATAACTGGCTGCCGTTACGCAACCTGTAATGCCCGTTCGCTTACAAATCACTCACGTGGGCGTTATGCATTAACGCTGGAACCTCCCCCTCCCGTGACCGACATTCCTCTGCGAATCGCAGAGGAGGTCATAGGTGACTACGCTAAAAAGACAATCGGTATCAGAGCTGACTAAACTTGAACCAAAGTTGAAGAAGTTCTCTGAGCGCCAGATTGAAGTCGCACAAACCTGGGCCTTACATTTTCGGATAACCCCCTCTCAACTGACCTCTTTCATCGAGCGGTATCTGAACTCAACCGCCTACACTCGCTGCTGGTGCGTGGCACTGGGCAGTACAGATGGAAGAGCTCGCCCGGCATTAGCCAGAGTCGGCAACCTGCTTCAATACTTCGATGGCCAACGCCTGATGGCCTGCAGGATTAACGCAAAAGACCGCGTTCATCGAAAAAAACCAACCGCCTCGGTAGCTCAGCAGTTGGTACTCAGGTTTAAGGCGCGCTGGTACGCGGACGTACTGCTGACATCGTTCTGCAAATCTGCAAGAGAGGCCGCAAAAGCGCTTTCAGTGGAAGATTTAGGAGGCTTCGGTCGTAGGGGTTTTGACTCAATGGTCAGCAACAACCGTTACTTCAATCCGCGCACCCAGTTTTACCTGGCCCAGATGGGTAGCACCTTGAAGCAGTTTTGCCAGTGCCTGGACCAAGAGCTTTTGTTCGCCATTCGCTCGGCCCAGTGCCCCTCTCCCAAGCTTTATAACTGGCTGACCCAAGGCGATCGTAAACGTCGCCTTCAAGCGCTGAAAGCCCAACCCGTTCTGATCCCGCTCGTTGTCTTGGGTGAGCATTGGCCATGGCCCTGGGACGATCAGGAACGGGTTTACATGAGCAGCCCGTGGGACGAGCTTCAAGAGTGTCAGCCGAACTGGAGCGACGACGGTTCTATGAACCGAGCGCAGGCCTGCCTGATGGGCCGCATCGCGGACACCGGCCTGCCCCTTAACGATACGCTGGCATGGCTACTACAAACTCCACGCTCATCGATTCGTTACCTGGGCCAACAACGTGTGTTCGATACCGGCAGTGCATTGACTCGAATAAGTCGCGAAGGTCCGGAGACCCCGTGGCATCGATTGCTGCTTGGAGCCTCAATGGGCAACCGCCGCCCGTCCACCAAAGCACAGTGGAAAACATTCTTTGACACGTTGGATAAAGTCCCCTTCCAGCTGCGTGAGCAAACGCAGGATTGGAACAGGCTGTTCTCAGGATGCCCGACTGACTGGTCCAACCCTGAGTGGCCTCAAATTGCAGGAAACCTGCAAGATCTCAATGAGGTTTTTAACAACATCAATGAGTGCCATGGAACTGTTGGCAGGGAAGCTCTTCAACGAGTTAAGCGGTTTGTTAGCTCTGCCACCTACCTCCAGATCGCCAGCCTGGTGACTGATTTTCATCAGGCGCTGGTAGAAATCCGTACAGCTCTGGATGCAACACAATCCCAGACACAGGCAGAGTCCATCAGTTCTTGGACTCCATTACTGGATGAACCCGGAGTGATACTTGCGCCCAATGGCTTGCAAATCATTGAACTCATATGTCCTGCAGATCTTGATGAAGAGTCCAGGTCACTGGGTCATTGCATCCACAGCTATGACTACAGCGCCTTTGGGGGCTATTGTCGATTAGTTTCAATTCGTGAAAACGGGCGCTCATTGGCCTCTGCAGAGATTCAATTGCACACTGAAAAACATTATGAAAACACGCCAACAAAGTGGACCCGGAAACACTTGGTGATGACGCAATTGCGGGGAGAACATAACAAAACACCCAAGAGCGGCTCCAATGTCGATCAAGCCTTCAAGTGGTTTTGGGCCAACCTAAAAACAGGGCAACTCCCCACGAACCTTGAATGGCCAGACCTGACACAATCCATCACGCGCTACACAAATAACAATCGAAAAACACTTCATGCCCAAGCCTGCGCGGAATGGGTCAACCAACGGCTGAGTAGAGCATGAGTCGCCCGCGCCTGATGAATCGGCGGCTGGACTTGGTCGAAAAAGTCATTTTTGATGGCTACGACTTCGGCATACTGCTGCAGTACGTCGAGGGAGCCAACCGCCTTTTTCTTGAGCGTGACGGATTCTACATCCGCCGTGCCGAGCATCCCCTACATCGCTATTGGCGTTTGCCCAAAGGTAAATTGCTCGATGACCTGGACCTGCTCTTCCACCGTCTGATGGAGTTGACAGAGAACCGCTTCAACGAAAGCTGGCAGACCTTCTCTGCAAAGCTGGCAGCAGCGCAGCGAGCCCCGGATCGCCAAGCCTTTATCTGGGGACTGACATTGCGAATTGCACCACTGGCTAAGGGAGGCATTTTGCTGTCGGGTGACTACCACCCTGGAGCAGTCGCCGTCTCTCGGCGTATGCACGGTATTTTCCTCGGACAATCCAAGTCCTGGCGCATCGATGCCAGTACCGAACTAGTGCGCAGTAACCTCATCCTGGAGCTGGGGCTGTCTGAGGATCAGTTCGAGATCCTCGACACCGTGCAGGAACTGCTGACTGACGGATCTATTGTTCCCGCTGATGAAATCACCCGTATCAATCTCGGAGGCCCGCCACAAGAACGTGCTGCTCAGCCTGGTAACGAAGACGTTTCAACCGACGTGTACCTTGCCGCTGTGCCATCCATTGAACGGACCGAGTTCACCACTGAACAAATCGATCAGGCCTTGGCGGGTCATTCTTTACTGGGACATCAACCAGCTGGCATCCGGCACTTGCTGCAACGGACCAGCGCTTTACTCGCGGATGATATGGGCCTCGGCAAAACACGCCAGGCAATTATTGCCGCCGCTGTTCGAGCGGCCGATAGACCTATCTTGGTCATCACACTGTCGACGCTGATCATTAACTGGCAACGCGAAATCCAGATGGTGTATCCCGACGCAAAGATCTGCCAACAGGCCTTTGATCCTGCGTCACAGTGGATTATCACCAACTATGAACGCCTGGGCGATTTTGTACTGCAGGCAGGCCACTTTGAAGTGATGATCATTGACGAGGCTCATCGCCTGAAAGAACCTACCGCTGCATGGACCCGCCACGGATTCGACATCGCGGCCAAGGTGCCCAATCGTTACTTACTGACCGGAACACCGGTCCTTAATCGAGAATCGGAACTTCACACGCTTCTGCGGCTTTCCGGTCACCCCGTTGGGAAGCTGTCTCTCAAGGAGTTCTGCGAACAGTTCGCCGGCAGCCAGGACTTTCGCAAGAACCTACGGGACGCGATTGGTGACTGGATGCTTCGTCGACGTAAAGATGTGCTGCCGGGACTCAAGGGCAAGCAGCGGCAAACACTGCCGGTGGAGCTGTCTCTCGAAGAGCGCCGTGAATATGATCGGATACGTCTCGAAGACAGGCCTAGCCTAGCTAGACTGGGGTCACTGCGCCAGTTACTGGAGCAGGTGAAGGTTCGCGTCGTCATGGAGCTGCTGTGCGAACTGGACGCGGAGGACAAGGTTATCTTGTTCTGTGAGTTCAAAGACACCGTAGGGACGTTGCGCGCTCAATGCGAGCATGCCGACTACGGTTGTGTCACGGTGGCTGGCAGTGACTCTGTGGGCAAGCGGCAGAAAGCGATCGACAAATTTCAAAGCGATCCTGATACCCGCATCTTCGCAGCCACCACCTCCGCTGCCGGTACCGGCAACAACCTGACCGCTGCCAACTACGTTATGTTCCTGGGATTACCCTGGACACCCGGATTACAGGATCAGGCTGAGGACAGAGCCTACAGGAATGGGCAGCTACGGATGGTCGTGGTGAAAATTCCTCTGGTGGAAAACACCATTGATCAAATGCTGTGGCAAATGTTGCTGGATAAACGACAACTAGCGAGCGACCTCATTGAGCCAGATGCAGCCGCCAACGCCAGGGCCGAGTTGTCGGCCAGCTTGTGAAACAGCGCCGATAGAGAAATCCCAACCGCTTGAACAATTCAATTCAGGCTGAATTGAAATTGCACAGAGACCAGCATGGCTGTATCGAATCCATTGCTGTTTTTAGGAGCCCTACATGAAATTCGCCCAACCAGCCCCGACGCTGGGCTACAGGAAAAATCTCATTCTGCATGCGCTCATGGAAATTGAGCTGCTGTGCGAGCTTGCTCAAACAGTCGCACCTTCGCTCAACGAAGAACTCAAGAAGCAAATCGCCGAACAAGAGAGCTTCTGCGAAATGGTCACTTCAATGGCATCACACTGCCTCAACCAAAAACTCATCGTGCCAGCCTATTTTGTAGACTCAGTTATGGATGAGCTGGACCGATTCCCCTTTAGCTACGAAGAAATAACAACAGTTCTAAACTCTCGCCTGAAAGAAGCGCTGTTATCGCAACTTTGACCGCGCCATGTCCACACGACGCTTACGCTTCATGTAAAAGTTGAAAAACTTGGCGCCATCAAGAACAATCTTCTTCTGGTAAAGATGCTCGGCAGCGTCGACATCTGCACCAGGTGGAACTTCCACAATCCGCATAATAATAGCTTCATTACCACCGTCCTTCACGGACTCGGCATGCCCGTAAAACATTAATCTAATTTTGCTGCGACTGCCTTCCTCCCTCTTAATGTAGTAATTACTATGAAACTGCTTAGTTGAAAAACCTTTTGAGTTCTTTCCTATCGCATCGGCAATTTCCTTACTTACCGAGCAACCAAATATATCTTTAGACTCTGTCATGTATGCGAAAGCATAAGGAAGGTTATATAGATTGATAGCTGAGTACTCATACCCCCTATTCTTTGAAAAATCATCCAGCATATCTTCTACTATCGAGTCTTGGAATTTTACTCCCGTATCACTTTCAATAAAGTTCATCACTAAATCGAACGCTTCTATCAGTGCGTTCTTGACCTCATCACTTTGTCCTTGACGAGCTGGGGGACGTCTCTTCTTCTCGTCCATCCTGGCCGGGTTGGCAAGGGGGCAATTTAGATACTTGTGCTCATGATACTGAGCAACACCCGGGACATCCCCTTTATTATGCTTAGCATAGAAACTCCCGCTACGGGTTTCCGTTGCGGTTCTGTTCACCATTAGGACCGGATTCTGGCAAGACGGACAGAGCGCGTACGAATTCATCTTGCCTCCAAAACTTTGAATGTATGGAGGCTTTCGGTTCGTACGGCTGTAGAAAATATCCTCAGTCAGAGGAATCGCTTCGGTAGGATTGGTGATCAGCGCAAACACATTCATTGAGTCTCTCCTAAAGCTTCATTTCTGAGCCCAGCAACCATCGTCATTAACAGCGTCATCGCGATGCTATAATGACATCACCAAATACTACATAAATACCCCACGTCGCGGTTTTCTATTTCCTACTGCGCCGTCAATGACTGGCTGTCACTGTGCCTCCATCATCAAAGGGGGCCTTTCGGCACATGATCAGGCACTTCACCACACTCTCCCTGCTCGCGCTCGTCGCCAGTTGCGCAACCCACACGCCACAGACGCCTAAGCCGGCATTTGATAGCAGCCGTAATCCGGATATGTTGACGCCGGACCTCTACCCCAGCGGCGCCGTGCCTGAAAAGGAACCGGTCGTGCGCTACGGTCGTTACACCCTGGTCAGTACCTTGCCTGACTCGGGTCAGCGTGACCTGATGGCTCAGATCATTGACATCAGTATTCCTGCCAACATGCACCCCAATGTGCGCGATGCCATGCAATACGTCGTCGACCGTTCAGGCTACACGCTGTGCTCGCCCGACACTGGTCACGTCAACATCCTTTACACGCGACCACTCCCAGCGGCCCAGTACAAGCTTGGACCCATGACACTGCGCAACACGCTGCAAGTACTTGCGGGTCCGGCTTGGCAGGTGAAGGTTGATGAAGTGAATCGCCAGGTGTGTTACGTGCTGCGTCCTGGTTACCAGCTCCCGGAATCATCGCGTACTGCGCCAACACAAGTGGCAGCCACCTCCATACCTTCCACTCCATCAGCTGCAGCGGCCCCAAAAATCACTCCTGGCGGCGAAACGCCCAGCCCCGTTGTGGTCGCCGCCGTACCGACACCGGCGCCGATCAAAACCGCTTCTGCGGCACCAGCAGCTGCACCCCAAGCATCTACTACCCCAGTAGTGCCCGCCAAGGACGGCTCTATTACGACGTATTCCGGTAAGCCCACATCGAGCCAGAAACTCACCTCCCCGATCAGCGCTGCATCCACTCAGCCTGCAAGCATTGGGAAATCTGAAAACGTTGCCCCAAGTGCCTCCGTCGCGCCAAAACCTGCTCTCGCAGTGGCAACCGCTCCAAAGCCGCTGGCCCAGATATGGACGGCGACCACTGGCTCAACACTTCGGCAAACCGTGGAAGCCTGGGCAGCAAGGGCTAAGTGGACGCTGATTTGGAAGGTCGACGACTTGGATTATCCAATTGACGCCCCGCTTCGATTCGAGGGCAGCTTTGAGGAGGCTATCAAAGAGATCTTTCCGCTGTACGACTCAGCCCCTCGGTCATTCGTCGTAGACGGCAGCCCAGCACAGTTGGTGCTTTACATCGCAGAGAGGAAAAAATGATGACTGCAGGCCTCTGGATCCGAAGCACAGCCTCATTACTGGTCGTGGCACTGATTAGCTCATGCTCTCTGCAACGGGTGAATGAATCGGCCGGACGCGCTGAAAACGACGCAGCGACCGCCTCCCAATACAGCCGCTTCCTTCGCAATCAGCAACAAGAGCCTGCACGCGAAACCGTGGTGTTCAGCGACAAGCCATGGGTCTCAAAACAACCCATGGTCGCCAAGCGCGGTTTGCCGCTGACCATGGATTGCGACATTACTTATCGCCCTTCTTACAACGTTGGGATCGCAGAGGTCGCGCACTACATCACCAGCGAGTGTGGCGTTCCAGTCATCGTGGCTCCAGATGCGATCGATCCAAGCGTCCTATCCAGCCCAAATCAAGGCAACTCAGGGACAACAGCTCCACCGGTTATGACGTCGCCGGACAACCTCTCCAGCTTCATGCCCGCCGGTGTCATCGGCAACATGCCCAGCAATGTCCGGTCGATGAGTATGGGCGGATTGTCAGCGCCCAGTACGTTCCCCATTAAATACAGCGGCAAGCTTTCTGGTTTGCTGAATCAAGTCACAGCCCAACAGGGCTTGGCGTGGAACTACTCCTCCGAAGATCGCAGCGTACGCATCACCTATTTCGACACCAAGACGTTCGATGTCTGGGCATTTGGTGATGACCAGGTCATCGAGAGTACCGTGAAATCAGGCTTGCTCACCGCCACAGGCAGTGGAAGCGGCTCCGGTGGTGGAGGGGGTGGGTCCTCGTCAACAGGCGCCTCGGGTGAGTCAGGTAGCAACCAAAGCACCACCGTCACCATCAAGACATCGCTGATCGGGGATATCGAAAAAAACGTCAAAGCCATGCTAAGTCAGCAACCTGCTGGTCGTATGTTCCTTTCTCGATCCACCGGTACCCTGACAGTCAATGACCGGCCTGAAGTGCTTTCAAATGTCGCCACATACTTGAACTCGATCAACCGTAGCATCACTCGCCAGGTGCTATTCAATGTGAAAGTTTTCGAGGTATCGCTCACCGACAAAGACCAGACCGGCTTGGACTGGACGGCGGTCTACACGTCCCTGAACAACAAATGGGGCTTCTCCCTGAAAAATGCCACCACGGGAATCAGCACCGGAGCGGTCTCGGGTTCCCTGAGCATTTTGGATACGTCGAAATCCCCCTGGGCTGGCTCGGGTCTCATTATAAAAGCCCTTTCGGAACAAGGCCGAATCTCAAACGTCCGCTCGCCCTCGGTCACCACGCTGAATCTCCAGCCGGCACCGATCCAGATCGGCAATGTGCAAAGTTATATTGCATCAAGCTCGACAACCACAACGGCGTCCGTTGGATCATCCACATCACTCTCTCCTGCGACCATCACCAGCGGTTTCAACATGATGTTGCTACCGCGCATTATCGACCAGGACAATATGCTGCTGATGATCACCCTCAGCATGAGCAGCAAGCCGACCTTTACAACCTTTACCAGTAACGGTTCCAGCGTCCAGACAGCGGACTACGACACCAAGAACCTGTCGCCTAAGGTCAAACTCCGCAGCGGTCAAACTCTGGTGCTGACCGGTTTTGAGGAGAACACCGAAAACGCGACCAAGTCAGGTGTCGGCGATCCGAGTTTCTTCGGGTTAGGCGGTAGCCGTCTTCGCGAAACCGGTCATAACGTACTCGTGGTGCTGATCACACCTGTTGTAGACAGCGACACAGGAAGCCCCAGCACTCTGAATGCGCCTGTCGCCAACGACCCTTGCGGAGTTTGCCCGAGCCCACTTCGCCTTTGCGCCGGGGTTAAGGGGTAGACAATGACCGACAACACCTCAAGAAGCGCACGCTCTGCCCGTGTCCAGGTACTGCAACACCGAGGAAAGTCATTCGTCACCGGCCTGCGCTGGCACCCACTAGGCAGTGTAACCGGCCACATGAAGGAAGCACGGCAGTACGGTCGTGAACACCAATTAGATATTGTCGCCATTCGAAGAACTCCTGCCATCATTCAGGCTGGATTTGTGGCCCGCAGTGACGACGTCACCAAGGGCATGTACTCGCTCGCGGCGACCCTCGCAGGCCAGTTAGGTGACTCGTGGATTGCCGCCTGGAGAACGGAAAGCGACCTCGACCAATACGCCTTAGTCGCTGTATATCAGGGTGGGGTGATCTCTGGGTGCGACATGATTGGTACAGGTGCCGAGGTTCGACGCCGAGTCGCGCAGCAACGCAGTCGTGGCATCAGCTTCACCCACGAGTACCTGCCCTTAGAGTTCGAAATGGGCGGGCAACCTCTGGACATCGAGGAACTGCTTCAACCCTCGAACCTGAAACGTGAATATCGACTCCGACCACTCGTTTTCGGGTTATCCAAAGCTGAACTGATGCAGTTGGTGATTCTTGGAGTGATAGTCGCTGCCGGCGTCATCGGCTGGGCTCAATGGCAGAATCATCAAGCACAAATCGCAAAGGAGGCTGCTTTCCAGGCTGAACAACGACGCCTCGAGGAGTTGGCCAGGCTACAAAAAGAGTCAGGTGTTGAACAAACACCCCAAGCACTGGAACACCCTTGGGCCAAACGTCCCTCTGTTGCAGACTTTATTGAGGACTGCAGCAACGTCATTTATCAACTGCCCTTATCCATCCAGGGATGGCAGTTCACAAGCGCCATCTGCGATGGCTCACAGGTACTGTCCTCCTACAAGCGCTCGGGCAATAGCACGGCCGACAAACTCATACAGGCTACCCAGGGCCACTTTTCTGATCGGCCGGCCTTCTTTGACGAAGGCAACACTGCGACCTTGAAATTCGACCTCTCGATTCCCGCAGCAGGTGATGAACCGCTCAAAGAAGCCATCGTGATGCTGGCGAATCTGTCTTCTTGGCTGCATAGCTTCACACAGAGCCCCGTACTGAAAGAAGTGCCAGTCGTGGTGCCGATCCAACCAGCAATACCTGGTCAGCCTGCTCCACCACCGCCACCACCGCCCCAATGGAAGCTATTCGAGCTGCACTACGCCACTGGAATTACTCCGCTGGACTCTCTATCCGGCGCCCCCGGTCAAGGCCTGCGACTGCGTGAAATCAAAACCGAATATAAGTCCGGCCATCTTATCTGGTCAGTAATAGGTGACCTTTATGCGAAATAAAACGCTGTGCTTTTGGTTTTCAATTATTGCTTTCGGGGCGCCGTTGAGCTGGGCGAATGAAAACACGCCATCTGGGGTCAACGTTGGTGAGCTAGCCATCATTCAAAGCCAGACGATTCTTTTGAATGCCAAGGCTGAAAGGGCCAAGGCCGAAAGATCCATTACTGGCGAAGACCAAAATGTGGCGGCGCAGTCTGCGCCCACAATCTTCCCTCAAGGAAGTTTCCCGCCATCAACAACATCTGCGGCCCGCAGCACTGAAGCGCAGCAAGACCTGCCTGTGGTGAAAGCCGTCTTCGGCTCTGGAAAACGGTTGCGTGCAACCCTGCTCTACAGTGGCGGATTTGAAGTAGACGCCGACGTATCCTCAAAGGAACTGCCCGGAGGTTTCCGCGTTGCCACGCTTACCGTTGAAAACGTGACCCTTGAGCGTGGAGGCAAGCGCTATCCGCTCGGTTTTTCGAATCGACCACCAATTAACGTCACCACAAATAAAGAGCCCACTCCCAGTGTTCCTCAGTTCCCTCCCGCCCTTCCTGGGCTAATTCCAGGACAACCTTGAGGGAGCAATGCAATGACGACCTTGGTTGAAACGCAGGATACAACAGAACCGTGCGCGGATGAGTCTGCAGCAGCGTTGCTAATCTCGCGCCAGACACTGCTAACGGCCACTGGAGGACCGTTTGAACTGAAACCGGAGCTGCGCCAACTGTGCGCGTTGACCAGCGATGGAATTTTGTACGTCTCTGCCCAGCACCAAACGGATGCCTATGTCATGGCATTCGAGGATCAGTTGGACCACGAGAATCATCACTTTGAAGTCAAGGTCTGCTCGATGAGCACGATCAAGGCGCTCTACCAAGCGAATGAAGATGTAAATAGTGGAGCCCTATCGACCACCGAAACGAAGCGCCAGGCCCAGGTGGTCCAACTTCTCGGTGAAGCTCACCGCCGTAATGCGAGCGACGTCCACTTTGTCGTAGGTCACGATATAACTCGAATTTTTTTCCGTATCCACGGGCTTTTGTGGGAAGCCGAACAGCATCAGAGCCAGGTGGGCATGGAGCTCTGTTCGTCGCTCTACAACAGCATGTGCGATGTAGCGAAAGATCACTATCAGCCCCAGGTCAGCCAGGACGCTCGGATAAAGCGTGCCTATGTGGAACAACTCGGTTTGTTCGGCGCCCGGGTCGCCACCCGGCCGCTCGTAGATGGCCCCCTGATGGTTTTACGTCTGCTGTATGACGATAAAACCAAAATGACGTTTGAGGATCTCGGTTTTCTTCCCCAGCAAATTGAGGCATTCAGCCGCATCCGTAGCTTGCCGTATGGAGTAAACCTGATCACAGGCCCAACAGGGTCCGGGAAATCCAAGTCCCAGCAGGTCAATCTGAACCTACTGTATGAAGAGTGTGGTGGCACAAAACACATTTTGACGATGGAGGATCCGCCTGAGTATCCAATCCTGGCCAACCAGTCACCTTTAGGTGCTGGCGAAACGTGGAACGACGGTATCACCAACACCATGCGGCTGGATCCAGACATTCTGATGTACGGGGAAATCCGGGATCTCGCCTCAGCCCAAGCAGCTTTCCGTGGCGGAATGACCGGTCACTTGGTGCTTTCAACACTGCACACCAACAACGCCGTGGCGGGGCTTCAACGGCTGATCGATATGGGTGTAGATCGCTACCTGGTCACTGACCCGGCCCTAATGACCAGCGTTGTGAATCAATCACTGCTGCCTCAACTGTGTTCTCACTGCCGCGTGCCAGCCACAGCGCATCTGGACCAGCTCAACGGTGCATTGATCCAGCGCTTGCGCGACCTGCATGCAATCGACTTTACTTATTTGAAAGGTCCAGGGTGTTCACACTGCAAAGGCTTAGGCGTCATCAGCCGCACCGCAGTTGCGGAAACACTCCTCACCGACCTCAATTTCATGCGTGTTTTTAATGAACAGGGGGCCAGTGCAGCACGTCGATACTGGGTGAAGGAAATGGGCGGTATCACCAAGACCGCTCATACGATCATCAAGCTCAAACAAGGCTTAGTAGATCCGCGTCATGCCGAAATGATGGTAGGTCCATTGGACTTTGACCGACAAATCCTGGAGCTCGCCCATGCAGAGTGACTTGAGAGGGACGTTGAAGCGTTGGGCCGAAACCTTCTACGCCAAGCAGTTCGGTAAGAACGAACGAATCCAGTTTTATGAAAGCCTCATGGGCATTCTTGAGGATGGCGTGTCGCTTGAGGACGCCCTGCTCACCGTGGCCCGTGCATTCAGTGATAACGGCCAGAAACAGCATCCCGTATCACTCGCCTGCCGGGATATCGCGCAATCAGTAAAAGGGGGGAAATCGTTAAGCGTTTCCTGCGAAGGCTGGGTTCCTTATGACGAAAACTCATTGATCGCGTCCGGGGAAGAGACCGGCAACCTGGTACAGGCTTTTCGGGACTGCGTGAGGATCATTGAAATACGCCAACGGATCAGCAAGCTCGTCGCCTCTGCCACTGTTTTCCCGTCGGTGGTGTGGAGCGTGATGGCGGCGCTGCTGTACGTCATCGCCGTGTGGATGGTGCCCTCTATGACAAAGCGCTCCAATCCCGAAGCCTGGACAGGCGTGCCGGCGTTCCTCTACGCCCTATCGAACTTCGTCACCCATTACGGGCTGGTGACATTGATAGGCGTGGTCTTATTCATCCTGGTTTCTATTGTAACCCTACCAGTATTTTGCGGGCTTCAGATCAACGCTGCCAGCCCGTCATGGAAGCTGCAACTGAACAAGATCCTCCAGACCTTGAGGGTACGAGCAGAAAGGTTCCCTCCATGGTCAGTCTACAAGGCTCTGCACGGCTCGATCTTCCTTCTTAACATGGCCGTGATGTTGCGTTCAGGCATCAACCAGCTCGATGCGTTGAAGTCTCTGCAGCGCAATGCCTCACCATGGCTGAAGGAACGGCTGAGCGCCATCCACTACGGTGTCAGCGCCGGCAAAAACTTCGGCACCGCGCTGAAACTCGCAGGTCATGAATTCCCCGACCCTATGGCCATGCACTTTCTTGAAGTACTCGCCACACGCAAAGGGTTTGCCGAATCGATGGAGCGTTTTTCCAACCGCTGGTTGGAACAAACACTTCAACGCGTCGAGGTAATCGCCAAGTCCCTCATCGGAGCATCCTCCATGACCATGGGAATCATGATGATTCTGGTAGTGATCGGGATATTCCAGCTGGCGGGCACCGTAACTGAAACGCTTTAACTCAAACGCAAACAGAAAACGAGGTACGAAAAAATGCCAACAAATACACACCACGCCCAACGGGGATTCCTTTCTTTGGATGGGATGTTCTGGCTGATGCTGATCGCCGTGGCACTGGGTTTCATCGTATTCATGGGTTACAGGACGTTCGGAAGCTCGGACGTCACCATTGAGCAAAGCAACCTCGGCACGTTGCTGAGCAATGCTAAAAGACTGAAAAGCACGACCGGCTACGCCACAGCAGGCACCAACTTGACGCCATCTTTGATCAACCTCGAAGCTACCGGCGGTATGAGCGTAAATGGCACGACCTTGTCCAACCGATGGAACGGTTCTGTCACAGTGGTCAGTAATGGAATGACCTTTACCATCACCGAAACCAATCTCCCCAAAACTGCTTGCATTACCCTTGCCTCTAATATGGCAAAGGACAAACAGACGACGACGGCAATCAACGGTGGTACTGCCATCGCCGGGGAAATCAGCGCCGTAGCGGCTTCGACCAGTTGCTCTTCGGACGCCAATACGATCGCCTGGACTTCTTACTAGAGGAGTACGGCGTGAGCGTGATCTCCGATGCTGAATTCGTCGACCTGTACCTAGGCGACGGGTTTGCCGATGCCAAAGGCCTCCCGGGGCAGGCGCGAAGAGTTGAAGCGCCCGCCGAATGGCGGGCAGACCTTGAGCGCTTACGGGGGCTATGTGAGGAAAAGCATGTCGCGACCCAGGACCCGGAATTCGCTCTGATTGAAGATGGCGTGGTTCTTCGCGTCACCCAGTTGCTGGACTTAAACGGCAAACCAGTGTTTGTCCTGAGCAAGTCCTCGGTTCAAATCCGTCCGTTGGACATGTTGGGCCTGCCCGATTATCTCCAAGATGCATTGATGAGTGACACGGTGCACGGCCTGATCTTTATCTGTGGAGAAATGGGCACAGGGAAAACCTCCAGCGCTGCATCGCTGGTGAAAGCCCGTCTTGAGGCCTGGGGAGGAATTTGTGTAGCCGTCGAGGATCCTCCTGAACCCTATCTGAATGGTCGACACGGTGATGGGCGCTGTATTCAAGTTCCAGTTTCTCGCCGTATGGGAGGCTATGAGGAGGCGTTGATCCTGGCACTGCGCACGAGAGCCGATTTGTTGTTTGTTGGGGAAATTCGCGATAGCTCGACGGCAGCACAGGTCATTCAGGCCTCCATCAATGGCCATCTCATTATTTGCACAGGCCATGCCGGCAGCGTCACTCAAGGTATTGAGCGCGTATCAGCCTTGGCTCAGCCATTACTCAATAACGCCCGGGAACTGCTTTCCAAAGGACTGGTAGCGGTCATTCACCAGTCTTTGTCGAAGGGGGCTGATGGGAGCCGCCGCCTGACATTGCAGAGCCTGCTGTTCACGGGCGATGACGGACCAGGTATCCGGGAAAAAGTCCATGCCGGAAAGGTCAGCTTGCTCGATCAAGACATCGCGCACCAATCATCTAGGAGCCTCTGGAATGACCAGTAAAAACAAACAGCGGGGATTCTTGAGCCTGGACATGGCGATCGGATTGGTCGTGTTTTCCATCGTTGTGACCTTTGCCATCGTATGGCAAATCAAGCAAATGGACGCCCAGGATTATCGCATTGCCGCCGACCAACAAAGAACGATCGCCGAAGCTCAAGCCAAGTACCTGAAGGACAACTTCAGCACTGTATTGGCCAACGCGTCGGCCACTGTGCCGGTTCAGATAACAGTGCCGATGCTGATCAACACCAACTACCTTCCCGCTGGCTTTAGCCCCACCAATGTTTTCGGACAAACCATCTTCGGCCTTGCCCGAAAACCAAACCCCAACCAGTTGGAAGCTATCGTGGTCACCACCGGTGGGCAGGCAATTCCAGAGATGGGCATTCGTGCCATCGCCGAAAACCTCGGCGGGCCTGGTGGTTTTATTTCAAAAACCAACCCGAATATCGTTCAGGGAGTACGGGGCGGCTGGCAGGTCGCGCTAAGTAACTACGCCATGGCCCCCGGCCCAGGACATACCGCGAGCGCACTCTTTCTCATGGATGGTGCCTTAGCCAACGACTATTTGTATCGAAATGCTGTGCCTAATCGCCCCGAGCTCAACGTCATGAACACAGATCTTGGAATGGGGAATCACAACATCAACAACGCGGCGACCATCACAGCCACTGGTAATGTCAATGCCAGTGGCGACGTTACGGCCCGTAATGTCACCGTCACCACTAATATCAACGCAGCAACCGCCAACATCACAGGTGAAACCTACACCGGAGGCTGGTTTAGAACGCGTGGTGACACAGGCTGGTATAGCGAAAAATGGGGAGGAGGCATCTACCAAAATAGCCCAAACTGGGTCCAAATTTATAACGATAAAAACCTATCAACCGGCGGTTTGATGCTCGCAGGCGAAATGCGTTCCACCGGAAAGATAACGGCCTATGATCGAATCCAGACCAATGAATACCTGTCCTTAGGCGGATTAGCCACCGAAGGTACAGCGTGTAGTGATCGAACGCTTATTGCAAAAAGCGCGGTGGGAATAATGCTGTCGTGCCAACAAGGCGTGTGGAAAACCAATGCCTCGAAGATTGTTATCGCTGGCGAGTTTGCGGCTGGATTTGGCGAAGCGGTCAGAATGATTCCGGCGTCAGATGGCGTCTGCTTTCAATCAGGATTCTATACCGGATCTTTGAATAACTATGACAGTTTTAACGGGCGTGTTTATATCGGACCTGACGGCTACTGGTATGTTTCAACGGTCGGTAGCGTGTATCCACGAGGACAAAGTCTGTACGCGACGTGTATCAAAAGTTGAGTTTCTATCGTGACCGTCAGCGCCTTGCCGTGTCGGGGAAATATATTTTGAGGGTGGGCTGAAATCTGACGAGGTACTGGGTAGTTACACCTCGTGATTCAGGGGTTAAGAGAACGACAATCCGTATCATAGATAGCGTACGAAAATCTGATTTTTCACGGCAGAACCGACCCTACGAGGAGCCCGCACCATGACAATGCACTGGGTGATTCTCATGATCCTTATTATAGCCACCGGTGTTTCTGTTGAAACTCAAAATCAAGAGCAGCGAGCATTTGATTACGCAACATTGGACTCACTAAGCCGCAACTTTCTGGTTTACAGATCCGCAGCAACCGAATTTGCTCGGTCCAACCCGACTTTTAGTGGAGTACCTAACGACTCTGCGCTTAGCCTACCAGCCTGGTTTGTCAAACCACTTGGCGTTGAGTCTTATATCGCAGCAGGAACAACCTACACCTATTTCAACGGTGTTGCGCCATCAGGTATGTCTTCAGCGTTAGTTGAGTTGACCCAGTCGGCAGTCGTCGGTGTGAAGCGATCTGGAATGCTAATTTCACCGGTTACCGGAGCTACCGGAATTTCAATTCCTCCAGCCGTACCCGAAGGTGCAATTGTCGCCGTCAATTAACTCCGAGCTGGACGTCTTGGCACGCCAGGTTGCATATCCCCCTGCCTATCAACATAATGCACGCAACAACGTTTCCACCCCGTTGGCTACTGGCGGTCATCAGTAGCGCCCGGTGATGCGGCTTGCCCCATCACCAACCCCAAAGCACGCTTAGCTCCGGGAAGGGCGTGCGGATCTGGTTCAAAGCTCTCCCTGTGTCTCCCTGTTCAAGCCAGACACGCAGCCGTCTAACTCGTGAATTGCGAGTTCATAGGCACACAGGGCTTTGTTGAGGTTCGAAGCACCTTAGTCTAAGGGCCACACTGGTGTTGTGGCCCACGCTTTTTAAAGCTCACTTGAAGGGTAGCCTGATGATCTTGCAAAGGATTATCAGGCTACCCTTTGGTAGCTGCTTTTCCCTGCCGGTGGCCCGCCGGCGAAACGCAGGGCTCCTTTTGTGCGCGGATGCGTGCCTAATGTTTGCTGGCCTCAGCCACGATAATCGGCCAGGTGAAGAAAATGAGACGTTCAGATCACAGCCCAGGGATCGATGACGCCTCAGTCTCTCACAGGTGGTATTTTTTTCTGAGTGATGTGTCTTACTTCTACCGAGGGTAGCTGCTGACGCAGCTACCCTCGGTAGCTTCCCCTGAGTTCAATCTGCATAGCCCCCGCCAGTAATTTCCCTCCCCGCTTGACACATACCCATCCCTCTTCGAATATATGAACGTGCCTTGCTGACGTCGTCAGCATCATGCCCAGGCAGTCAGGATCTTAAAGGCTGCGACACGATAACCGTGTCTGATCCGCCCAAGACCGCTGAGCTTCTGGTAGCGCGGTCGGTCGGCAACCGTCGATAGAAGCACCTAATGCAACTCACCTCGCGGGGAATCACTTCCCCGACAGGGCCTGTGCTTTCTCCGCATCTCAACCTGCAGGAGAATCACCATGTCCAAACTCACTTATGGCCTCGGTTTCGCACTCGGCACTGTCACTCGGGAATTCCTGAGTGCGTTGAAGAAAACCAGCGCTGCGTCTACCGCTGCCCTCTCCCAAGCCCCCAATCAAGGGCTACTTCCACCTCCTTGTGTACCTGACCACGTTGTCCGTGAGATGGATCACTTACCGGCAATGGCTCGCAAAGGGGTCGATTTGAACCTTTGGTACACGGCAAACACGCGAGAGGTTCAAAAGCCCTCTCGTAAACGACGCACGAAGGCAACGGCAGGCTCAATGGCGCCCGCGACTTGCTGAAACAGAAACGCTCCCCCCTGAACGAAGCCTTCCCTCTGGGAAGGCCTTCTCAGTGTTTTTATAGCAGGGGCTTGACAATTGACAATTGTATTTCCATGATCTGCACATGTATCGCTGACGTCGTCAGCAACATGCCCAAGTAGTCTGGATCCGCAAGACTACGATGCGGTTTACCGCATTGATCCACTCCCAAGATCGCCATAGCTTCCGGCAGCGCGATCAGTCGACTTAGTCGATGGAAGCACCTTCCCCCACCCTCGACGGGCCTTACCCGTCAGGGCAGGCCTTTCAATTTTTTGGAGGTCTGATGAAAACTGAACTGGCTCTCTACCAAGCGTTGATTTCGATTAACGTCCCGGAACAGAAAGCTAATGCTGTTATTGATGCTTTGGAGACCGACATGCTGTCACGTTTGGCTACCAAAGCAGATCTCACAGCCGCAACTGCAGAACTCAAAACTGAAATCGCCCATCTTGATACCAGAATCGCGCAACTTGATTCCAGGATCACGATCCGCATGGGTTTTATGTTGTCAGCTGCTGTTGGTGTAGTGATCGCTTCGTTGAAGTTCCTGCACTAAACAAACCTCTAGCTCTACCCACCCTCGCGGGGAATACTTTCCCCCAAGGGTGAAGTGTTTCTCCGCTTTCTGCTTTTTCGAAATTGGAGAATCACCATGAGCACTACTCAAACCAACGAAGCCAAATTCTTCGACCTGCACACCACTGGTATTGGTTATCTCAACCGTATCCGTGAAGTGAAGCCTCGCGGCAAAAGCAAGCCATTCATGGCCGTCGCTGTTGCTGCATTGCGCGGTTCATCTGATGACACCGAATACTCCTACATCGATTGCAACGTCGTCGGCGCTGAAGCTGAAAAGCTGATTCGTCGTAGCCAAGCAGCTGTTGATGCAGGAAAGAAGGTCCTTGTGAGCTTCCGTATCGGTGATATCTGGGCCGATTCTTTTACCTATGAAAAAGGCGACAAACAAGGCCAAGCTGGAGCAAGCCTCAAGGGACGGCTGTTGTTTATCGGCTGGATCAAGGTGGATGGCGCAACTGTCTATGAAGCCAAACCTCGTGAAGTAGCTCCAACTGCTGAACAAGGTGAAGCGACCCCAGAAGCACCGCTCGAAAGCGAAGTACCCTCCGAGCCAGTTGCTGAGGAACAACCTAAGCAAATGCCCGCTGAAACAGCAGCGTAAGGCATCTTGACTCACTCGATTACAAGGCACCCATCGGGTGCCTTTCATTTACAACGTCCGAAGGGAACACCTCCCTTTCGGACACGATGATTCTCTTAACTTGGAGACTCACCATGATACACAACCCCCAACGACTGCCGCTGGTGACCGAGATCGGCCTTTTAGCCGTTCAAGCACGCGTTTACAGTGAGCTGGACAAACAACTCCCGACCAACGTGACAATCGATACTCATGATGACCCGCGTTACGTCCTGACTTCCGACCTTTGGCTCGACGTTCTGGATGGGGTTATCAGGTTGGCCGAGATGGACCATCGTAATAATTTCACGCCAGAGACTAGCCCGATCTTATCGGAGCTTGGACTTCTCAAAGAGTATTTGGAGGCTCGTGATCGTTTAGATCCGGAACCTGAAGATCCCGACGATTACTAACACGCCAAGAACGCTGACTGCTCTTCACGCTGACTCTGATACATCATAAACACACCCAACGGGAAACCACGTCCCGGACGGGCCAGGTGGTTTTTCGCACCTGGAGTTAACCATGCAAAACACCATTAACAGCGTACCGTCTGACCTGCTGAAGCTTCCGGTCGTCTTAACGCCCCAGGCTTGGCAAGAAGCCGTACATATTGAAAACCCTCATGATACAGCAGTGATCAGTGATCGGCTGGGCGATGTCGTCCTGGAGGCCTACCGAGAACTGCATATGCAGCCTGACTGTACTCAAATCCATTTCGGCCTCTATCGATTGCTGCCTGCTGGCAATAATTCAGATCGAGTCTGGCTGGACCTAAAACTTGACCGCATAGAATCGCCACCTGGCGTTTTCTATCTGTACATCTCACTTAAGGAAGAAACCCATACCTCCTGCCCATAGACCTTCTAAATTCACAGCACTACCCCAAGCCCGACATCTGTCGGGCTTTTTTCATTGTGCGAGTAACACCCTCGCAACATTAGCCCAACAGCAGTGTGGAGCTGCCCATGATTAATATCCCAGGCCAACTGGCCATCCGCACTATCAGCGGCCGCAATGGCGAGTTCAACGTCGGACGGCTTTCAACCTCAATCGGCGAGTTCGTCATCAAAGACGCGCTCCTCGATCAGTACGATGAAGGCAAGTACCGCGGTGATTTCCTCATCACGGAAATCCGTCCCTCGTACTACTCAACATCAGGTCGGCTTGTGGTCGAGATTCGTGCGAAGCTTGAAAGCATGAGCCTCGACGATGTAGACAACTTGACGGCGGAAGACGCCGCCAAGCTCTCACCGAGCGAACCAGACCCTATAGATGAAGAACCCTCTTCAACTCAAACAAAACCTCTGCAACAGCGCAAAACGCTGACCGCTGCAGCGGCTGTGAGCAACGCAAACAAACCGTTATCAGCGGAAGATGCTCCCTTTGGGATGGCACCGCCCAGTTCGGCAAACAACGCAGAGCAAGACGCTGCGCTATTTGGCACGATCTGGCCACTGGACGAGATGGTTAAATTGGATACCACTGTTGACCGTCAGCGCTTACGCCTGCAATGCACTCGCCTCGGCGAGCTTGGCTATGTGCTGGACTTTAAATTACAGGTCTGGACGCTCTCCAGCTTCTGATTGTTTCAACACCCACCCTTGAGGGGCTCCCTCATGGGCGCTCCTTCATATTGACGGAGCATTACATGAACCCAATCTTCAACACCCTGACTACCGCCATCCTGGACAACGTCGAGGATCAACTCGCCAATAACGAGGTATCCACGAACGAGGAACTGTGGGATTTCTTCATCGAAGAGCTCGGTCTGACGGCCGAACAGGCTGATGCAGCCATTGCCCTTCGTCCTCGCTATCTAGGGCAGATATTCCTGATAGGACAAAGTCCTTTGTATCAAGACAACCCCGTCTCTTTTGACCCAGAAGCCAAGGTGTTCAAGCCTCACGAACCCGAGCTTAATCTGGGTCACAACGTGTTCAGTACTGATGAACTCACCGACCTAAGTGACGCGATTGCCAACCAGATACAAGACATTTGGGATTACTGCCGAAATGAAGAGGGTACGGGTGAGCGGGTTGAACGCCTTGAGGCGCTCAGCACCAAAATCAACCACCTTCAAATCCAGGCAGTAAATCGCTAAATCACACCACCGCAATGTACCCACGAGGGGCAAAACCGCTCCTCGGGGCGGGTTCCCCTCCGTTAAGGAGGTTCACATGCCTAACTCCACCCAACTCTTTCAGCTTGAAGAGTGCCCTGACCTGTATGTTGATGCCTGCGCCTGCGACGAGCAGCGCAACCTAGTCTTTCTCTCCGCCTGGGGACGTGACACGGCGCTGCAGGAGTTTCTGGCCAGATTAACCCTCGGTTCTTCCGAGAATGGTCTAAGCCAGTTTCACATCATCGTTGATGGTCGAAGCCTTCCGGTCTTTCCCAACATCGACATGCTGGAAAAACGCACTACCCGCCAATTACGCGGGACGTTGTTTGGCAGCCTGGTTCACCTTTGGCTGTTCGACCGGCGTTGCGCTCAGCCCGACCGGGCAAACCACTTCGCTTACGCCTTGCTTGAGAGCGGGCAGTCACCTCATCAAAGGCTGTGGCCGCTGATCATCGACACCTGTCCGTTACCGCTACTGCCTCACTGGCAAGCACCGGTCATGGACGTACTCAATCAAAACGACATGCTGCAATCCCTTCCGGGAACGCTTGGCGCTTGCACGGTCTGGCGTTTGTCGTTGCAACTGGACGTACTTGAACCTGCTCTGGGCGATCTCATTCGCCAGGGGCAGCTCTCAACTCACGCTCATTCTTGAGCGCAACTTATACTCTGGAGCCCACCATGGCCTTGATGTTCCCACGCCTGGCACGCAATTTTGCGCGCAACGGCTACTACCCAACCGACGAAACCACTCTGGAGCGCACGCTACAAGCGTTGGCAGCCCCTCCAACCGGCACAATGAGAATCCTCGATCCTTGTGCCGGCGAAGGGGTTGCTTTGGCTGAAGCCGCTCATGCACTAGGACGTGACCACGTAGAGACTTATGCGGTCGAGTACGATCAGGAGCGTGCCGACCACTGCAAGACGTTGCTGGATCGTGTGCTGCACAGCGACCTGATGGACACCATGATCAGTCGCCAGGCCTTCGGTCTGCTCTGGCTCAACCCACCCTACGGCGACCTGGTCGCTGATCACGCTGGTGCCTCACAGTACCAAGGTAACGGTCGTCGGCGCCTGGAGAAGATGTTCTATCAACGGACTCTTCCTCTGTTGCAGTACGGCGGCGTGCTGGTGTTCATTGTTCCGCACTATGTTCTGGACGACGAACTGTGCGGATGGCTGTGCAATCACTTTACTGAGCTGCGGATCTACAGCGCAGCCGATCCAACCTTTAAACAGGTGGTGATCTTCGGCATCCGTATACGGCGCCAGGACCTGGCTCGATCACAGGATGTCAAATCCATACGTGCACGCCTTCAGGCCATCGGCGCCGGTACGCTGAGTGCCGAAGTGCTACCAAGCAGTTGGCCTTGGGAGCCCTACAGGGTTCTTCCAGTAGCCAACGACTTGGAGCATTTCTACCGTATCAGTCTGGAACCTGAACAGCTCAACGAGGAGGTTAAACGGCTTCGAGGCATGTGGCCAGACTTCGCCCTGCACTTTGGTCAAACCGGGGTTCAGCCACGCCCACCTGTGCGTGAACTCTCCCGTTGGCACCTGGCATTAGCCCTGGCTGCCGGCGCGATATCGGGTGTAGTGACCTCAAAGTCCGGCAGGGTGCTGGTACTCAAGGGCGATACTTACAAAGATAAGGTCCGCAAGACCGAGTTCACCGAAGACCAGGATGGCAATGTGTCCGAGGTAAGGATCCTGACCGATCGTTTCGTACCCATCATCCGGGCATGGGACATGACGCCAGGCTCTGCCAACCAAGGCCGCGTGGTCACCATCAGTTCATCGGCGGATACGCCGCATGAACCTGATGAGGCGGTGGCACAGCCAACATTAACCACCCCGCCACGGGAGACCTTTGAACCTGGCCGCTTGGTGCTGACTCAGTCGGTGCACCACTTAGTGGAGCATGGACACCTCGATCCAAGCACTTACTTGCGGCGGCATTTCTCCGGTGACTGGGGAGAACTGCCCGAAGAAGACTGGAACAGTAACCAACGGGCTCTGACCTCTGGGGAGCGTTTGTTCTCCAGTTACGACATCAGCGCCGGCGATGAAACCCGGCTCTGGATCATCACCGAGGCGGACCGCAGCGTAACGACCTTGTTGTTGCCATCGGACTACTGACTCAACACAACCACATAGGGGATTCCCCTATCCAACCCGCAGGGTATTCACCATACCCATAAGGGTGTCGTGCATGCCCTGTTTCATTCCTACTGGAGAAACAGCCATGAACGACCTCTCACACACCTCGTTTTCACCCATGACCATCGGTTTGACCGAATTCATCGACGAATTTGGTGATGAACTGCTGGACTCACTGAACCGATCTAACCCACCGGTCTATGCCGGTCACATCAACCAAGCCCGACAACGGGTAATGGATGGACTCAAGCGTCAACCCTTCCCCGCGCAGGCCGAGGTGGTGCAAGCCGTTGCGGCGTTATTGCTAGATCGCAACGAGCAAGCAGCCGTCATTAATGCCGAAATGGGTACTGGGAAAACCATGATGGCCATTGCAGTAGCGGCCGTCATGCACAACGCGGGCTATCGCCGTACCTTAGTCGTCTCTCCCCCTCACTTGGTTTACAAGTGGCGACGGGAGATTCTTGAAACCATCCCGGCCGCACGCGTTTGGGTACTCAACGGACCCGATACTCTGGTCAAGCTGCTTAAACTGCGGGATCAACTGGGTGATCCTTATGATGGTCGGCAAGAGTTCTTCATCCTCGGGCGTGTCCGTATGAGAATGGGGTTCCACTGGCGTCCAGTATGTTGGCCACGTCGCTCTGGCAGCGGACACCAATTTGCAAGCTGCCCAGGCTGCGGCCATCTTCTGGAGGATCCAGAAGGCAACCGGATCAGCGTCGAGGAGTTTTACCGAGAGGAACGCCGTCGAAGCTGCCCTCATTGCCAAGGCCCACTCTGGACGCTGATGCGCCCAGGCAAAGCTGAAAACGGAACCCGCCGTGCAACCATACTCAAATCAATGTGCCGCATTCCGACCATTGGCCCTGTGCGTGCAGACCGCTTGTTGAATGACTTCGGGGAAGATTTTCTCGCCTCGATGCTGATCGACAACGTCAGTGAGTTCATCAATCTGATGGATGCTCAGGGCAACTTCATCTTTAGCGACCGCCAGGCCAAGCGCATGGAGCGCGCGATGGCCAACATCGAGTTCGGTTTTGGTGAGGGCGGCTATCAACCTACAGAGTTCATCAAGAGGCAATTACCAGATGGGTATTTTGATCTGCTGGTCGTGGACGAGGGACATGAGTACAAGAACAGTGGTTCGGCCCAGGGCCAGGCCATGGGAGTACTGGCAGCGAAAGCACGTAAAACCGTGCTGCTGACCGGCACCCTCATGGGCGGTTATGCCGACGACCTGTTCTACCTCCTGTTCCGGATTCTTACCCGGCGTATGATCGAGGACGGATATAAACCCAATGCGCGCGGAAGTATGGCTCCGGCCGCGATGTCGTTCATGCGCGATCATGGCGTGTTGAAGGACATCTACACCGAGCGGGACAACGAGTCGCACAAAACCTCTAAGGGTAAAAAACTCTCAGTGCGGACGGTAAAAGCCCCAGGCTTTGGCCCAAAAGGCATTCACCGTTTTGTACTGCCGTTTACCGTGTTCCTGAAGCTCAAGGATATCGGTGGCAACGTGTTGCCGGCGTACCAAGAAGAGTTCATCGACATCGCCATGTCTGCAGAACAGGCTTCGGCCTATCAGCAGCTAGCAGGAAAATTGACACAGGAACTTCGTCAGGCACTGACTCGTCGAGACACCACCCTGCTGGGGGTCGTGCTCAACGTGCTGCTGGCCTGGCCGGACTGCTGCTTTCGGCCCGAGATCGTCAAACATCCACGTAGCAAGGACACGCTGGCCTTCGTGCCGTCGATCTTTGCAGATGAACAACGCATGCCCAAGGAACAGGCGCTACTCGATCTGTGTCTCGCGGAAAAAGCCAAAGGCCGCAAGGTCCTGGTCTACACCGTGTACAGCGGCACTCGTGACACCACTTCACGCCTAAAAAGGCTGCTGGAACAGGCCGGTTTGAAGGTAGCGGTGTTGAGGGCGTCCGTGGATACCGCTAGGCGCGAGGATTGGATCCTCGACCAGGTGGACAGAGGGATCGACGTGCTGATCACCAACCCGGAGTTGGTAAAGACGGGGTTGGATTTGCTCGACTTTCCGACCATTGTGTTCTTACAGACCGGCTACAACGTCTACACGCTACAACAGGCAGCTAGACGGTCATGGCGGATTGGGCAGAAGCATCCAGTGCGTGTGCTTTTCTTTGGCTATGCTGGCAGCTCTCAGATTACGTGTCTGCAGCTGATGGCCAAAAAAATTGCTGTGGCTCAAAGCACGTCTGGAGACGTTCCAGAGTCTGGTCTCGACTCGCTGAACCAGGATGGGGATTCGGTTGAGATGGCACTCGCAAGACAACTCATTGCTTCATAGTTCGGCGGCCACCTTCGGGTGGCCTTTTTTCAACGACTCAATTTACCGTCGACCAGCTCGACGCACCAAAAACCATACGCAGTGGAAAACCTATTTCCTGCTGCACCCAAGTGGTGGGTTTGAGAGGGTATCTTCGCCTTTGCGCGAGGACGCTCATGAACCTACCACGCTCGACTAGAACCACTTTGATACTCAGCCTCTGCCTTGTAGTTCTGGCAGGCATGCTGGGCTATCAGCACCATCAACTCTCTCAGCTCAGCAACAGTATGGCTGCGACCGCTGACAAGGAGTCGCTGAATGCACTGCTGGCACGGCTGGGCAAAGTCGATGAGCGGCTGGACACGGTAGACGGCAAGCACCTGGTGACCAACGAGGACTTCCGCTCCGGCCAGCAGGCGTTGTCGAACCGGATCGATGCCGTACAGGCGTATGCAAAGCAAGCGACCGAAACAGTAAAGGATCTGTCACTAAATGCCGCGTCTACTGGGGAGCTGGTAGTGCTCAAGGCCAGCGTCGAAACGCTTGATAGCCGTATTCACGAACTAAAACTAAGCCAATCCCAGATCAAGCAACCTATCGCTCCTTCCAAGCCCAAAGCCGTTGCCCGCAAACCACCTCCTGCCCGAAAGCCTAGTACAAGCATCGTTACACCTCAGACGCCGCCCTTCACCGTTGTCGGTATCGAGTACCGAGGCGGTGAGCGCTTTTTGTCCGTAGCCCCACCCGGCAGCACACAGTTAAGCCAGATCTACCTAATACGACCTGGTGACGCGGTGGCGGGCACGGCCTGGCGCCTCAACGCTCTGGACGGCAAATCCGCACGCTTTGACGTAGCCGGAACACCGCAAACCGTAACCGTCGCGCAATAGGACCTCTTTTATGCACTCCCCTACAGCCCCTTCGAAAAAAATCAAGCCTACAAACCGCTCTCGAATCATTGCTGGCTTGGCAACCTTTGCGTTTGCCTATGTTTGTCATGCTGCCCCGGGACAAGCAACGTCCGTCTCGAACACACAGAACAGTGAAATCCAGAACGCCTCTCAAGGAGCCAGCCAGACAGAGCTCGCCCGCGAGTGGGGACTCACACCGCAAGAGTGGACCCGCTATCAAACGGTGATGGACGGCCCTCGGGGGATTTATTCGCCAGGCTTGGACCCTCTGACCGCACTGGGTATCGAGGCCAAGTCGGAGGAGGAACGCCGGCGTTACGCAGAACTGCAAGTGCAGGCCGAGCGACAGCGTATAGATAAGGAGCTTGCTTACCAGAAGGCCTATGACCAAGCCTTCGCCCGCCTATACCCCAATGAAAAAGTCATCCAAATATCATCCAATCCGGCACCCTCAGCGGGCACAGGTGCGGTAACTTCCCTCAAAGGCACCGGTCGATTAGCCGTTTTCGTTCAAGACAGCTGCACGACTTGTATCGCCAAGGTGAAAGATCTACAGACCCAAAAACAGTCCTTTGACCTGTATTTCGTCGGTAGCCAGGGTGATGACGAGAAGATTCGCCGTTGGGCCATTCTGGCAGGTGTCGAGCCGACCAGCGTGCGCAACCGCCAGATCACACTGAATCACGATGCCGGCCGCTGGCTTGGCCTTGGACTCGGCGGCGATCTACCAGCCATGGTGCGAGAGGTGAATGGACAATGGCAGCGTCAGTAATTCGCGCAGCATTGGCTGGCGGCCTACTGCTCAGCACGGCACTTGCTAACGGTGCCGAGGTGCCGCCACCTGCTTATCAATTGATTGCCCTACCTGCCGGCGTTCCGTCCGAAGTGCTGTACTCCGTCGCCCTACAGGAGAGCGGAACCCGACTTCGCGGCCAGATCGTGCCCTGGCCCTGGACATTGAATGTTGCCGGCGCCGGTTACCGCTTTGCGACCCGCAACGATGCGTGCAAAGCGTTGTTGACCGCCATTCAGATCGCAGGCCCCCATCGGGTCGACGTTGGTCTGGGGCAAACCAACATCGGTGCCAACGGCCACCGATACACCCATCCCTGCGAAGGGCTAGATCCATACAAAAACCTTTCGGTTACTGCCCAGATCCTCGCAGAGCAAAAAGCCAAAGGCGGCGACTGGATAACAGCTGCTGGCCGCTACCACCGTCCGGCCGGGGGCCAACCCGCAGCTCGCTACCGCCGCGCATTTGCCAAACACCTTAGCCGGGTCACCGGCATCAACCTGATGGCGAATAATCCATGAATAGCTTACTGAATCTCGTGATTTTGCTGTGCTTGGCCTCACCCATGGTGGTGCATGCCCGCTCATTGATTGTGGTTGAGGACCGTGGCGGTGTTTCCGCCCTGCCCTACTACCAAGACTTGGCGCCAGAACCTACCGCGCAATCCGCATCACTGGAAAACGTGGGAGTGCGTGGGCAAGGCTCATTTCCAGTGCACTCTGACCAACTGACACCCGGGCAGGTCCAGGGCCGGGTAATCAATGCACCAGGCCTGCAACCCTTGTTTCTTGTAGGCGACGATGAAAGCTCCAGGGCCTGGCTATCGCAACGCCGCGAACAACTGCAGCAACTGAACGCCGTTGGCCTTGTGGTTAACGTCACCAGCGCCGAACGATTTGCCGAAGTTCAACGTTGGGCAGGGGGGCTTCAGATGGTCCCTGCTCCTTCAAATGATCTGGCACAGCGCCTGGGAATCAAGCACTACCCGCTGCTGATCACTGCCACAACGATCCAGCAGTAACCATGACATGGACGCCCCTACGCATATCACCTTAGTCATCAAGCAACCGGCTGACTCGCGAGCAGGCCAGCTGCTTTTTGAACAGGTCAGCTATGTGGTCAAGCTCTATGGGGGGGCCGTCATTGCCCGCGCACCCGGTGACGAGGTAGCGGTGTGTCAGCGGCTGATAGAGTGCCTGCCCGTGGAAGTTGAGCGAGTGAGACAAGAGTTGGCCCATTCATCATCACGAGTAAAAGGAGGATCCCGGCCCCATGAAGCTGACCAAGAAGCAACGCTCCGAGCTTCACGCTAAATTCGCGGGCCGGTGCGCATACTGCGGTGTGCCGCTGGGTGGTCGGTGGCATGCCGACCACATGGAAGCAGTATGGCGAGAACCTGAGCGGGTGAACGGCCAGTACACCGGCGCCATCGTTTTGGGGCGGCCAGAGAACCACGCCATCGGCAACATGATGCCCGCGTGCGTGCCGTGCAACTTGAGCAAGGCAGCGATGCCGCTGGAAATCTGGCGAGAGCGCCTTGCCGGACACGTCAAGTCACTCAATAGCTACCACCCCATTTACCGCCTGGCCAAGTCCTATGGGCTGATCGTTGAGACAGGCAAGTCTGTCGTTTTCCATTTCGAAACAGTGGGGCTGCTGAGCCCTGTCAATCAAAGGAAGTGAAACATGGCCAGCTCCTACACCATTGAATCGTTACTACGCCCTGCCGTCGAACTTTATACAGTTTGTGTTTGCGTCGCTGCAGCACTGCTTTGTATTTTCGCGCCTTGGGCGTTTGCTCTGACGCCTTTATTCGGAGTGATTGCCGCTATAGGATTTTTGGGTCTTGGGTTTGTTCGTCTGAAACAGGTCCTGGTGGTGTTGCGTTACCGACGTAATATTCGACGCCTGCCCCACTACACGATGACCAGCAAAGATATTCCGGTCAGTAATGAGCGGCTGTTTATCGGTAAAGGCTTTCGCTGGACTCAAAAACATACCCAGCGGTTGATGGACACCTATCTCCCCAAATACGCCGAGTATGTCGAGCCAACCTCGATCTATACCTCAGCGCGGCGTGTTGAGGAGCGATTGGAGTTCGCCCCCTTTCCGATCAAGCTGCTGACCAAGGCCACCTCGTGGAACGTCGCTATTAATCCAGCGAGGCCACTTCCACCCGTCGGAGGCTTACCGCGCTTACACGGTATAGAGCCGAGCGAAGGTGACGTCAGCCTGCCATTGGGTGAACGGGTTGGACACTCCCTGGTACTGGGCACTACGCGGGTGGGCAAGACCCGGCTGGCCGAACTGTTTATCACCCAGGACATCAGGCGTATTCGCAAAAAAGACCGTGAAGTCGTGATTGTCTTCGACCCCAAAGGCGATGCTGACCTGCTCAAGCGCATGTACATCGAATGCAAACGCGCAGGTCGACTGGATGAATTCTACGTGTTCCATCTGGGCTGGCCTGACCACTCCGCCCGCTACAACGCCGTTGGCCGATTTGGTCGGATCTCGGAAGTGGCCACCCGTATTGCCGGTCAACTGTCGGGAGAAGGCAACTCGGCAGCGTTCCGCGAGTTTGCTTGGCGTTTCGTCAACATCATCGCGCGCGCTTTGGTGGCCCTCGGACGTCGACCGGACTACGAGCAGATCCTCAAACATGTGACCAACATTGATGCGCTGTTCATTGAGTACGCACAGAAATACTTTTCTGAGCATGATCCCAAAGCCTGGCAATCCATCGTTGAGGTCGAAGGCAAGATCGATCGTAAGAACCTCAGCTTTGCCATGAAGGATCGCCCACTGCGCGTGATAGCCCTGGACATGTACCTCACTCAGAAACGCATCTCCGACCCTGTGATGGAGGGCCTGCGATCAGCTGTGCGTTATGACAAAACCTATTTCGACAAGATCGTCGCCAGTCTGCTACCACTGCTGGAAAAACTGACCACGGGGCGTATCGCAGAGCTGCTGTCTCCTGACTACATGGACCTTGAGGATCCACGCCCCATCTTCGACTGGATGCAGGTCATCCGTAAACGTGCAGTGGTCTATGTCGGTCTTGACGCCTTGTCCGACACGGAGGTGGCTGCAGCGGTGGGCAACTCGATGTTCAGCGACCTGGTGTCAGTCGCGGGCCACATCTACAAGTTCGGCATCGATGACGGTTTACCCGGGGCCTCCGGCACCAAGGTAGCGATCAACGTGCATGCTGACGAATTCAACGAACTGATGGGCGATGAGTTCATTCCGATGATCAACAAAGGCGGCGGCGCCGGCATGCAGGTCACCGCCTATACCCAGACTATGAGCGATATTGAGGCAAAGATTGGCAACCGCGCGAAGGCTGGCCAGGTTATAGGTAACTTCAACAACCTGTTTATGTTGCGTGTGCGCGAAACCGCCACCGCCGAACTGCTGACCAACCAATTGCCGAAGGTACAGGTGTTTACCAGCACCCCGGCCAGCAGCGCCAATGACGCAATCAACGGCAAGGCCGCTTTCACCTCCAACACTCACGACCAGATCCAAAGCGTCAGCGTACCGATGATCGAGCCGGCGCACGTGGTTGCGCTGCCTAAGGGGCAATGCTTTGCCCTGATCGAGGGCGGCAACCTGTGGAAGATTCGTATGCCGTTGCCGGCAAGCGATCCCGATGAAGTCATGCCCAAGGATCTTCAGGCCTTGGTTGAAGGTATGCGCAAAGGATCCGGTACCAGCAGCGACTGGTGGCAAGTGCCGGGATATGAGGCGTTGAATGAATCGCTTCCTGATGACCTGGTAGATGACTTCCGTCAGATGGCCAACAACGGAAAAGCCGCATAGGCCTGAAGGAGTAAGGCCATGGCCGATATCGCGGAAAAAGCCCAACAGCAGCAGGAAGGGCAAAAAACCTTTCTGGGTATGGTGTTTTCAACGCCCTTTCACTTCCTTGGAGTGATGTTCGGCTCACTGCTGGGCGCCATCCTCGTTGAATGGCTGTGCATGTACGTATTCTGGCCAGAAGCAGGCTGGAAACATGCTCAGCAGATGTTCCAGCATGAATTGAGCTGGCTGTCCCAAGACCTGCTACAAAGCGTTGTGATCAAAGAACCGGGACGCACAGCAACCTGGCTAGCACAAACAGTCTATGACTGGCTAATGGTGAAAACCGGCCTGCAGGACAGCATCAACGCACTGACCCAGTACGCCCGCTCCACATCGCAACAACAAGCGGGCACCTTCAATCTGCGCTACGAGCTCGGCCGGGTGATGATCAAATTCCAGGACTACGGCTTGGCTGCGCTGTACACCGTGCTGACCTTCTGTGTGCGAATGGTCATTCTGACATTGACGATTCCACTGTTCGCACTGGCGGCGTTCACTGGCTTGGTCGATGGCCTGGTGCGGCGTGACCTACGTAAATTCGGTTCCGGCAGGGAGTCCAGCTACCTGTATCACAAAGCGCGGGGGACGATCATTCCCCTGACCATCGCGCCCTGGACGGTCTACCTAGCCATTCCCATCAGCGTTAGCCCACTTTTGATTCTATTGCCTTGTGCGGTGCTATTGGGTGTGTCCGTCTATATCACTGTCTCCAGCTTCAAAAAATATCTTTAAGGAGACACTGAACAAATAGCCCGTTCGCACCGCCCCCATTTTCAAGCCGGCTCTTTCAACCTGCCGGCCTTATTTTGCGTTTCTGGGGCATATTTCTGCCCTCGTTTTGCTGATTAGCGGGCCAGCTCCGCCTTTCAGGCGGATTTATCCCGCCGTCCGTTGCAAATACTGCTTGGCCAGCACCAGATTGGCCAACCCAAACAGACTGAACAACTGCGCCGTATTTTTTTCCAGTCCACGGTAGCTCTGGGACGAAGACCTTGTCGATGATCAGCGTTTTGCTGCCACTGCCGCACATACCGATGGCGTACCAGTCATCGCGGATCTCATAGTCGCTGCGAGGCAGCACTGCAAAACAGTAATCCTGAGTACCTTCAGCGTTTTTGCGACGAAAGCCCACGATCGCCCATTCGGCGTGATCGCAGCCACTGCTCCAACCCATCTCACCACTGAACGTGACACCGCCTTCGACCTCTTCTGTACGACCAAAGGGAGCAATGCTGCTGCTGGCGGTTGCATCCGGATCATCGCCCCAGATCTCATCCTGCAGCTGGGCAGAGAACATCGCGAGTTGGTGGCTGTGGGTGCACAAAAGGCTCATGGCCCAAGCAGTACTTGCGCAAGAGCCCGCGAGCAAAGCAATGCAATCAGCGAACTGCGGCAAGGAGATTTCCATGCCACCAAATTTCTTCGGTTGAAAGGCGCGATGCATGCCGATAGTTTTCAACAGCGCGATATTTTCGGCCGGAACTTGGCGGTCCTCTTCCGCCTGGAAGGCGTTGGCGGCGATAGTCGGCAGAAGGGACTTGAGGTCTTCGAGCAAGGGATTAGGCTTTTTCATGGTTCGACTCTGCTTATTATTGGATGCGTTGCGGTCGTTCATGACAAACACAGGCGTGACGAACTGAGCAAGGTGAGCCCCTAGTCAACTTGGTATTGCAAGACAACCACTAAAAGAATACGAGTCCAGTATGAAAGCCAACGCCGATGAGAAAAATGCACCTTCCAGATGGAAGATTGCACTTTTCATAGTGTATGCCTCCAAAGCTTGCAGCGCTGAGTAACGCCTGTGAACATGCCGATCTCGAGAATGTCACGAAACGGCGCGGTGACGAACGTCACCTCACGCGAGTCATCCCAGTCTGGATAAAGAGGCAACAACCATGTCAGTGCAACTCACTGTGATCGACCAAACACCGATACATGGCGATCGCCCCCCAACCCATGCCCCGCACACTTCGCTGGAGCTAGCGAAAGCCTGTGACACATTGGGCTACCATCGATATTGGCTCGCTGAACATCACAGCAGCATTCAGTTTGCCGGTCCGGCGCCCGAAATTCTTCTGACTCACATCGCCAGCCATACAAAACACATGCGCATAGGCAGTGGCGGAGTAATGCTGACTCATTACAGCCCTTACAAAGTCGCAGAAGTCTTCCGTCTTCTGACATCGCTTTTTCCTGGACGCATTGACCTTGGAGTTGGGCGCGCGCCAGGAGGCAGTCAGTTGAGCAGTGCCGCCCTTGCATTCCCCGCGCATCTAAGTGACGTGGATCACTTTCCAGAGCAAGCAGCACAACTATGCGCTTACTTGAGAAACAGCTTTCCGGCCGCCCACCCTTTTTCGCAATTGCATTTTCCGCCCAATGACGGCGCGTGTCCTTCACTCTGGATGTTGGGATCCGGCGGAGGCAGCGCCGGCCTGGCCGGGCAGTTGGGAATGGGTTTGGCGTTGGCTCGGTTCATTGCCCCACAAACATGCACGCCGGCAATTTTTGATCATCACAATCAAGCGCTGGTCAACGCGGGGCATGATCAGAAGCCCCAGCGGCTACTGGCACTTGCGGTTGTCTGTGCTGAAACGGATGAACAAGCCCGATTCATCGCAGGCACGGCTGTTTATCGTAAACTGATGACTGGCCGCGGCCCGCGAGAACCGCTTTTAAGTCCAGAGGAAGTCGAGCGCCGCAGGCAGCGAATGACAGCAGCTTTGCGTGCTGAATTTGATGAGATGCTGGAGAGTATGATCGTCGGCTCGGCCTCATTTTGCCGTGCGGAAATCCTCCGACTCTGCAAATCATTTGGCACGCATGAAGCAGGAATTGTCACCGTGACCCATGGGTTTGAAGACAGGCTCGCCAGCTATGAACATCTCGCTCAAGCACTCCTTGCGAAATAGCGCTGTCGAGAACTGTGCGGGGCCTAAGCATGAACGAGTTGCTCTGTCAGCACCCCGCCCTTTCTAATTCTTCGCTGCCTTTAAAAACCTGCGCATCTGGCATCGCGAATAGTGATGGTTGAGAATCTGTCACGGGCTCGGAATAATTAATCTCCATGTTCCGTGATCGGTGGAGAAAGTGAGCACCTTTAAGCAACGGCCACCAACTTCAATTGTCTTTGTTAAGAACACCTGCCCCCCCTGCTCGGCGGCACAGGAATGCAACGGTGCGCCTGATTTCACGAGATTGTCACTAGCAGCCAAGCCATGGCATGGATATCCAAGACTTTATCGCGGCGTGTTCATAGCATCGAGTTTTCGAAAGCCTCCATCGTCTTAATCAGGAGACCCCCATGAGTTATCAGATTGACGAAGAACTCAAACTTCAGCGCTACGTGCCTGAAGAGCAATGGCCAACTCTAGCGGAAATGGCCGACGGTTTTGGCGAGCACAAATACCCGGCAACAGCTGCACTGGCGGGGAAAATCGTCAATTTGCAATTCGACAACGGTTGGGTGATTGAACATAATTTTGTTGATGCCACCACTTTGAAGTGGACCATTCTTGAAGGCGAAGGTACTGGTTTCACGTCGACCGACACGTATGAAGCGGTCGAAGTGCGCACCGGAATATTCTTCGTCGAATTCTTGAAACCGGCTTACCAAGAGTCGGCAACGCTCATTTGGAAACTTGAAACCGGCGATGTGCTCGCAGCCGTTTCATCTTTTTATGATCGAGAGGGCGAAAAGCGCACCCGTACTGATTTTGCGACGGCCGTAGTTCAGGGCCTACCTGGAGGCGCTCCGATTCTGCAGTCGTCCAGTTTAGTCGGCAAGCGCGTGCTGTACCGCTACAGCTCGGACGATTGGTACGAACATGTGTATTTCGGTCCCGAAACCATGGCTTGGCACTGTGTGAACGGCGCTGAAAAAGGTCTCGCGGATGTGGAAAAGTGTGCGTATTTCGACGTAGCTGAAGACCTCTACGTTTTGTTCTGGACCGAGACGATTATGCCAGTCGAGTCGGTGATCGCTGTGGACTTGAAACAAATGCGCTCGATCGGCCGTTTCTTTTGCTGGGATCCCAAGCCCGCCAAGCTGATTCACCTGACGTTCGGCTCCAAGGCGACGCCTCTTAATGCAACCCGGTATCCGACCGTTTTTGAAGAATGAAACAGAAGATCACGCGCATTATCCCGCCAGAGCCTTGAGGCGGAAAAACTCCTTCATTCTCTCGACCAAAGAGCGGATGAAGGGGGTGCAGTTTCAAGAATCAGGCCTTCTATCCCGAGTAGTTCGCCACTGTCAGTGAATATACCGGTTCCCTTCTCCAGTACCCACTTCACCTCCCCATTCTCGCAGCGGATTCTGTAGGTCAGAGCGTAAGGCTCTTTTCGCATGAGGGCACTCTGTACACCTTCCCAAATATAATCCGCGTATTCAGGGAGGATAAGCTGACCATAGGTTCCGTTTATGCCGTCGCGAATAGACTGTGCGCTATACCCCGTCAGTGCCTCGCATCCGTTACTTGCGAATTCCATCGTCCACTCACGGTTGATTCTCCCGCGATACACCAGGGCAGGGAGACTATGAAGCAGGTCTGTGGCACTTCGATAGTCGGCCTGCATCTGGATGGCCTGCTGGCGGCTCGCTGTTCGATCAATAAAGGTCAGATAGAGCTGCCCCTCATGACACTGGCAGCTGACCTCGCCCCAAAGCAGCTTGCTCGCTCGGTCAATGAAACGAAGCTCGAGGGTCTGCGGTGCACCAGGCATAAGCCGAGCGCTCACTAGCAAGTCCAGCCACCTCCCCTTGTCTTCGTGGTGAACCGCCGATTCAAAAAAATCGCCAACGGTGCAGTGCATTCGCCCATTCCAATGACGGTTGTGACGCACTATTCGACCGTCCTCTCCCACCACTATCACAGGAACAGGGAGGGCATCCAACCACTCTGGCTCGCGCATAGATTCAGTGAGAGACATTGGGTTTTCCACCTGACGCCGGAGGCGAGTTTTGGATCATCCAAGTTGCGAGCTCCAGACGGGAGCGCATTTTGAGTTTGCGCATCAGGCTTTTTACATAGACCTTCACCGTTGCTTCGCTGATCTGCATATCGCGCGCAATCAGTTTATTGCTCCGGCCATGGGCGATTAGCATCAACGTCTGCCTTTCGCGATTAGTGAGTGACGAGTTCAGTTGCTCGACAGCATTAGTATCAACAGTACCCGTCTCAAAATTATGTTCGGCGACCAAAGCCACCAGACTTTCGCTCAAGGTAGCGTTGCCGGTAGCGCAAGAGCGAACGTATTCAAGCAAAATCTCCGGGTCGGTATCCTTCAATATGAATCCCTCAGCCCCCAGCCGAAGTGCACACAGAAGTTCAGTTCGATTGAGTTCCGCAGTCAGTACGATTATCTGGGCGGTAACCTTCAACCTTTTGAGCTCTTCCAACACGTGCAATCCATTCATGCCGGGCATGTGCAGATCCAGCAGCACAAAATCCGGCTTGAGCCTGAGCACCAGCTCAATGCCTTGTTGCCCATCCCCTGCTTGTCCAATCACATCGAGGTCGCAGGTGTCGGCAAACATTTCGGCCAGCCCTCGACGCAGCAGCGGATGATCATCGATGAGTACAATTGATGTCTGGCTCAATGGCTAGCTTCTTCTGCGTGAGTGGTGATTGGAAAGAACAGACGGATGCGTGTCCCGCCTTCCTCCCTGATGGCGATTGCGAAGTCAGCGCCAATCGAGGCAGCGCGCTCTTCCATGATGGTGATGCCGTAGTGTCCGGAACCTTGCACGCTCGGCGGCAAACCCACGCCGTCATCCTCGACCTTGATGAGCACATAGCCGGGGGAGTTGGCTCGTAACTCAATGCTGACGGTCTTCGCGCGGGAATGGCGAATTGCATTAACAAGCGCCTCCCTAACAATGTGCATTAACTGTAGTTCCACCTCGGCACCCAAGAGGCCATCCGGAAGACGATTGTCCAGATTGAAGACTATGTCACTGCGCGGTGAAAGTTCGTGCACCAGTTCGCTGAGGGACTGTCGCAACGATTTTCCGCTAAGGCTTAATCGAGCATGGCTGATCAACTCTCTGACCCGGCGCTGAAGTCGGCTCAGCCCAGCCCTCAACTCTTCAGCGAGCGGCCTGGCCTTTTCAGGCTGGCGGATTTTGCGTACTAACAAGCCCATTTGCAGAGATAGGTAGGCAAGTTCCTGAGCAACTCCATCATGCAGGTCGCGAGCGATCATCGATGCCGGCGCCGACGTCGACGTTACCACGGCCGATGCTGAGGCAAACCCATGCGCGGTCCCTAACGCCTTGTCTATAAACTGCGCTATTTCGATCAGCCACGGTCGGACATTCGGCAAATTAGCACCCTTGGCTGCCAGGCTCAAAACACCGTTTCCAGAAAGCGGGATACGCACTGCGGTGTCCTCGGACTCTAGCGACTGATCGACGAACTCGAGCTCAAGTTCAATTGGCGGGATCAAGCCTGAAATGGCATCCACGAATGTCTGTACCGCGTCCAACGGGTCGACGCGATTCATCAACGCGAACAGCAACTCGATCTGTAACCGATATTGCGCCTGCTGATCCAGAGGGCAATCGTTCGCCATGCAAGTAGTCAAGCGCCCTCCTAAAAATTATCACGCGATCAAAGTCATGGAAGAACAGAGCAATTTTCGTACCCCATCCGCGCCTCTACCTCTTTAGCGGTACTGCCAAGGAGTAGCTTGCAGGGCGATTCCTGGCAGGAAACTATATATCCCAACAGGAAATTACATCATACGGAGTGATGACTGGTTGGCTCAGCATTTCAAGCAGCACCAATAGAAGGCGGCAAACGCCTCACACGGTCGATCACTGCACACTTTTAAGACTGCCCATGACGAAACCATAGCCGGACCTATTCCGGCAGAGAGTTGATCACGGAGAGCAGCTATGGCTGATTCAAATGTATGTCCTCATGCTCCATTCAAAAGCGTTCCGCTGTATTCCCCTGTGGTTTTTAACAGGTATGCCACACGACACGTATTCGTGAGTGATGGGACGGATAGCGATGTCCGCGACCGGATGATTATGGAAGTCGGCGCTGAAACCGATCTAATTTCGCTAAGCATCGGATCACCCTCCATTGCAGATAAGAACGAACTGCACCAAGCGCTGTTCAATGTGCTACGAGATGCCAGGATCGGAATCCATCTTTACCTGTTCGGCGATGAATCATTCATCTGGACGTTGCACGCGCTGGCGGTTGCCCAAGGGCTTTCAAATGAAGAAATAACCCTTGGCCATTCCGGAAGTAGAACCCATCAACTGATTTATTGCGTTCATTGCGCAGACCTCCAAACGCAGCCGGTACGACACACAGTGACCTGCCAAAACTGTGGAGTCGAACTCGAAGTGCGAGCGCACTTCTCACGCAGGTTAGGTGCTTATCTGGGTGTATGTCTGAACGCCGACGAGCCTTACGGGCGGGATGTTGCATGAACAATTTCATCAATGTCCGGGTCAAGGATGTGCGCGTCATCACGCCGGTCATCCGTGAATTCACTTTCGAACCCACAGAATCGAAACTACCGACTTACTCGGCGGGAAGTCACATCCAGGTGCACATTCCTCTGGAGGAAAGATCGCTTCGAAATGCTTACTCGCTCGTGGGCGATCCTGCCCAATGTGACACTTACCGCATCGCAGTTCGATTGCAGTCCCCCACTCGAGGTGGCTCAGCTTACATGCACAGCGAGGTGAAGGTGGGCGATATGCTTCGACTCACCAAGCCAGCCAACCTGTTTCCTATTCACTCACAAGGTAGACATCACGTCCTGATTGCTGGCGGCATCGGAATAACCCCGTTTCTATCCTACATCGAACATCTGCTAGCCCAGCACGCCTCCTTCGAGCTGCATTACGCCTACCGAAAAGGTCTTACGGATGCTTACCTGGATCATCTCCAAGGGCGCCTGGGTAACAAGCTGAATCTATATGAAAGCCTGGAACGCCCTCTCGATGTAGCGACCATCCTGCGCGACCGCCCACTGGGTTGTCACCTCTACACATGTGGTCCGGAGCGGCTTATCAACAGTGTTCAGGAACAGGCCAGCAACATCGGCTGGCCTTCTGGTCGGATCCATTGGGAGGCGTTCTCCAGCGCAGAAGCTGGCCAGCCCTTCAGTGTGAAGTTGGCCCGTGGGGGACAAATCCTGGAAGTGAAAGGTGACGAAAGTCTCCTCGAAGCGCTTGAAGCCCAAGGGTTTGAGATCCCCAACATGTGCCGCGGCGGCGTTTGCGGGCAATGCGTAACCCGTTTTCTAGACGGCGATGTTGATCATAGAGACAACTTCCTGACCTCCATCGAACGCAGCGGCAGCCTGATGCCCTGTGTCTCGCGCGGCTGTGGCAACTCACTCGTTATCGACCTCTGAACGGCAGTTGGAGCTTTACCATGACTTTGAAAATGAAACCCATCGAGACATTTCGAGGCGATTTCACTTACCGCAACAGTCCAGAGGCAATCGCTCGGTTTCCGTTCCCGTTTCCTGAAGACCAGTACATGTACTCAGTGAACATTGAGCCTGCCACGTCAAAGGATCCAGGCTCCGTTTACGAGCATTGGTTTGATATCGACGAGCACTACAGGTCTGAAATGTCCGAGCGTGCGCTCGTGCTGCAGAATGATCCGCGTCGCTATCTTGTGATGCCTCATATGCAAACCGCGGCGTGGGATGCCCTGCAGATGTACATGGAGCATTTGAGCAGTGACTATCCGCAATTGTTTACCCTCAACCAAACGGGTAATCGTTGGCATTGGCAAAACCATGTACTAGACATTGATCAGCATTTTACCTTCGGCGACGCGACAACTCTGCCCTATGAGCCACTCGAGTTCATTAGTCGCCAAGTGCAAGGCGATGTCGCCCTCTTGGACCAGCGTGACGGTGATCTGTTCATGGACGCAGGAATGATTACCTGCCCGGCCGACTGGTCGCTGGCATTCGACGCGGGCATGAGTTTCAAACAATGGCACACCCCGGTGCCGCTGGCCCACGATCTGGGTATTTTCGATCGAGCGCTCAAGTACCTGCTCAATATTCAAGTCGACAAGCCAGTACGGAGATTGAACTGGACACTGACTATCAACCCACGCATGGACACCTCACCCGAGACTTTCCACGAGTGGGGAAAGGATCGAAGCAGTGTCACGACTGAAAATGCTGGCGAGCTTGTGCATTTGCGCGTCGAACAGCAATTCATTGCAAGGCTGCCTCGTAGCAACGCAATGATGTTCGGGATCCGCACCTATCTGGCCAGTATGAACGAACTGACCACCAATCCGGCTTGGGCCACGCGACTGCATCGCGTTCTACGCGATCTGCCGCAGCCGATTGCCGAGTACAAGGGGATGAACAACTACCGCGAACCGCTCGTTGAGTGGTTGAGCCAGTTCGACGTCCAAGTTTGACCCTTCCCACCACTCTCTGAAGGAAACGATCATGGCAAACTCTTGGCGCATTAGCGCTCTTCGTGAGCGCCATCTGGCGCTCGGTTCAAATCTTGAAGATTGGAACGGCATGGGCACTGCCTGGACCTATGCAACGGATCTGGCTGACCATCACGAGGCCATCCGCACCCGTGCGGGCCTGATGGATGTGTCAGGCCTCAAGAAAGTCCACTACGTGGGGCCGCATGCAGAAAGTCTGCTGAGTTACGCGACCACTCGCGACATCAGCAAAGTCTATCCGGGTAAATCCGTCTACGCCTGCATGCTCAACGATGAAGGCAAGTTTGCCGACGACTGCGTGATCTACCGCACTGGACCCAACTCGTTCATGGTGGTACATGGCGCGGGGAATGGTCACGAAATCCTGGTTCGTCAGGCTCAAGGTCGTCAAGTCGCCGTACTGTTCGACGATGACCTCCACGACCTGTCCCTTCAAGGCCCGCTAGCCGTCGACTTCCTGGCTGAGCACGTGCCAGGTATCCGCGACTTGCCGTACTTTCATCACCTACAGACCAAGCTGTTCGATCGTCCGGTGATGATCTCGCGTACCGGCTATACGGGTGAGCGCGGTTATGAAATTTTCTGCAAGGCTGCCGATGCTCCGTTGATCTGGGACAGCATCCTTGAACAGGGCAAGGATCGAGGCATCATTCCCTGCGCATTTACCGCGTTGGACTGGCTGCGTACCGAAAGCTACTTGCTGTTTTTCCCCTACGACAACTCCGAAATGTATCCGTTTGCCGACCAGAAAGCGGGCGACACGCTGTGGGAATTGGGACTCGATTTCACGGTGTCGCCAGGCAAGCAGGATTTCCGCGGTGCGACGGAACACTATCGCTTGCAAAATCAGGAACGCTTCAAGATTTTTGGCGTATTACTCGACGCGGATGTTGCCGCTGAGCCTGGCGACACGTTATGGCAGGACGGGCAGTACGTCGGCGTGATCACTTGCCCCATGTACTCGCGTCTCACTAAACGCTCCTTGGCAATTGCACGAATGAATAAATCTGTAGCCGTGCATGGGTCACCGCTACGTGTGAAAGGCAGCCTCGAAGTCGGTGCCATCGCACACGACATGCCGTTCGATGATCCCGAAAAGAAAAAGCGTATCGCTAAAGGCTGATGACTCCGGGCGCTTCTCGCAGGCGCCCTGGATACCCTGTTAACCGTTCGTAAAGAAATCCAATCCATGACCCAATACATCTTGAAAATCAGCTGCCCAGCGCGTTCGGGCATCGTAGCCGCCGTTACCACTTACCTTGCTGAAAAACAGTGCTACATCAGCGAACTGTCTCAATTTGATGATGAGTTCACTGGCAACTTTTTCATGCGCGCCGTATTTCGCTTCAATGATGGCTGCGAACCTAACATTGAAGGTGTGCGCGCGGGCTTCGATGAAAATGCCACTCCGTTTAACATGACTTGGGAGCTTTTTTCTTCGGATCAGCCACCCAAGGTGCTGATCATGGTCAGCAAGTTTGATCATTGCCTCGTCGACTTGTTGTATCGCCATCATAAAGGTGAGCTGGATATGCAAATCACGGCCATCGTCTCCAATCATCTGGATCTGCGTCCAATGGCTGAACGCCAAGGTATCCGCTTCGTTTATTTGCCGGTCACCAAAGACACCAAGGCGCAACAAGAAGCCGAACTGATGAAGATCGTCGACGATACGGGTACTGAGCTAGTTGTGCTGGCTCGCTACATGCAGATTCTGTCGGACGATCTGTGCAGGAAACTGTCGGGGCGCGCGATCAATATCCATCACTCCTTCTTGCCAGGATTCAAGGGCGCCAAGCCTTATCACCAAGCTTATGATCGAGGCGTGAAATTGATTGGCGCAACCGCCCACTATGTTACCAGCGACCTGGACGAAGGCCCGATCATCGAGCAGGAAGTACAACGTGTCGACCACGGATACCATCCTGATGCACTTGTTGCAATTGGTCGCGATACCGAAACTATTGCCCTTTCCAAAGCCCTGAAATATCACTTGCAACACCGCGTATTCATCAACCGTGACAAGACTGTCATCTTCTCCTGACTCCACTCGGGAAAAGCGCCCCTGAATTGTTGGTACCAGACAACAATGCCTGATCAGGAGCGGCTTTGCGGGCTGAACTGTCGATGGTTCGGCCCGCTTTTTTATTGGATATCAAATATCCCCACCGGCGCTCAAGACCTGAGCGTTCCGCCAGAGCAGGCCAATTCAGTCTTTGAGTTCAAATTCTGCCCACAGGCTTGCATAGGACAAACCAGTCAGCGGATGCAACTTTTCCGGGACTAGTTGGGACATTGGTTTGAGCACATAAGCACGCGTTATCAGTTCGTCACAAGGAAGCACTCGTCCATCAATGCATCCTTCCCGCTCACCGTAAATCAAAATGTCCACATCTAGCGTAACCACTGCAGGTGATTCCCTATTTCTTCCGTGTTTTAACTCAAGTTCCTTGAGCGCACGGCTGAGCTTCGGAAGCTGCAGGCACGTCGTGCCACGCACTACGAGGTTATGGAAGGCCGGAGCCTCTATACCAATCGCAGCACTTTCATAGACTGGAGAGCAACGGATGTCTCGCAAAATATGCTGTAGGTCGCAAATGGCTATACGCAGGTGACGTTGGCGCTGAGTATTACTCCCTACCCCTAAAAACACTTCCACCGCTGGCCGTGGGTCAGACATGTAAGCATCGCGACTGTTCGTGGATGCGAGCATCTGCATTCCCCAAATAAAAACTCCGCCCGAGAACAGAGTTCTGGGGCGGAGCGTGATTCGATTACTCAGTATTGTTTGCCTGGAATCCAGTTAGTGCCTGCCAGAGGCACCCGGGCCATGGCCGCAGATTCAACTGTTAGTGCGACCAAGTCTTCAGGGTCAAGATTGTGCAAATGTGACTTGCCGCAGGCGCGTGCCATGGTCTGGGCTTCCAGCACCAGCACCCGAAGGTAGTTAGCCAGACGTCGGCCGCCTTCCACCGGATCCAGACGCTTGGAGAGCTCTGGGTCTTGGGTGGTGATCCCTGCCGGATCGCGCCCATTCTGCCAGTCATCGTAGAAACCAGCCGCCGAGCCGATCTTCTTCAGCTCCTCGTCCAGTCGTGGGTGGTTGTCACCCAGAGCGATAAGGGCCGCCGTGCCAATAGCCACAGCGTCCGCGCCCAGCGCCATGGCCTTGGCCACATCAGCACCGTTGCGAATTCCACCGGATACAATCAGTTGCACCTTACGGTGCATACCCATCTCCTGCAGAGCCTGAACCGCCTGCGGGATGGCCGGCAGGATCGGAATCCCCACGTGTTCGATGAACACTTCTTGAGTCGCTGCGGTGCCACCTTGCATACCATCCAGAACGATCACGTCGGCGCCGGCCTTCACCGCCAGTTTGACGTCGTAGTAGGGACGGCTAGCGCCGATTTTCACGTAAATCGGTTTTTCCCAATCGGTGATTTCACGGATCTCTGCAATCTTGATCGCCAAGTCATCCGGACCGGTCCAATCCGGATGACGACAAGCGCTGCGCTGGTCGACTCCGATCGGCAAAGTCCGCATGCCCGCGACCCGCTCGGTGACTTTCATACCCAACAACATACCGCCGCCACCCGGTTTGGCGCCCTGCCCCAAGACGATTTCAATGGCGTCAGCCTTACGCAGGTCGTCCGGGTTCATGCCGTAACGCGATGGCAGATACTGATAGACCAAATGCTGAGACTGTCCGCGTTCTTCCGGGGTCATGCCGCCATCACCAGTGGTCGTGCTGGTGCCGGCGATGGTCGCACCGCGGCCCAGGGCCTCCTTGGCATTGGCTGACAACGCCCCAAAACTCATGCCGGCAATGGTCACCGGAATTTTCAGGTGAATCGGCTTCTTGGCGAAACGGTTGCCGAGGATTACATCAGTGCCGCACTTCTCCCTATAACCTTCGAGCGGGTAACGCGAAACACTTGCGCCGAGCAACAGCAAGTCATCGAAATGCGGCAGTTTGCGTTTGGTACCGCCACCGCGAATGTCGTAGATGCCGGTCTCGGCGGCACGCTGGATTTCCTGAATGGTCAGGCGGTCGAAGGTGGCCGACTCGCGCAGCACCGGAGGGGTCTTGTCACTCATATCTATTCTCCTCGCGCGGATCAGTACGCGGATGCGTTATCGACTTTGAAGTTGTACAACTGACGAGCGGAGCCGTAGCGCTTGAAGTCAGTAGCCTTGTGCTCGAATCCGGCTTTGTTGAGCAGTTCTTGCAACTCTTGGAGGTGTTCGGCGCGCATCTCTTTTTCGATGCAATCCGAACCGAGGGACTCGACGGTACCTTTGACGTAGATGTGGGTTTCATACAGGGAATCGCCCAAAGCGTCGCCGGCGTCACCGCATACCACCAGACGACCGGCCTGCCCCATGAAGCAACTCATGTGGCCGATGCTACCGCCAACCACAATGTCGATGCCCTTCATGGAAATTCCGCACCGTGCGCCCGCGTCACCTTCAATTACCAGCAAACCGCCATGAGCCGTGGCACCGGCCGCCTGCGAAGCACTGCCTTTGACCCGGACGTAGCCGGACATCATGTTCTCGGCGCAACCAACGCCGACGTTGCCATGGACGGTGATGCTCGCCTTCTGGTTCATGCCGGCGCAGTAATAGCCGGCATGGCCCTGAATATCGATGGACACGGTTTCGTTCACGCCGACAGCAAGGTTGTGCTTGCCGTCGGAATGGGTCACGACCCATTCGTGCTCTTGTACATTGCCGACTTGATCGTGCAGCGCTTGATTGAAGTCACGCACGGTAGTGGTGGATAGATCGATAGTTTTCATTTGTGCGTTCCTTAAGCTGACTCGCGTTCCCAGATGTACATAGTCGCCGGTGCCGGCTCCCAGACCCTGGCGTTTTCGATTCCGGGCAGGCTCGACAGCGCCTGATATTCGGAAGCCATTGCGACATAGTCGTCGGTCTCCGCGAGAATCGCGGGCTTGCAGGCGATAGGGTCGCGGATTACCGCAAAACCGTTCCGGGTGCCGATGGCGAAGGTGAAAAACCCGTCCAGATCCTCCAGCGAGTGGTCCAACGCTTCTTTCAGCGAATCGCCCTGTTGCAGGCGCCAGGTCAAGTAACCGGCCGCCACTTCGGTGTCGTTGTCAGTCTCAAAATGGATGCCGGCGCGCTTGAGTTCCTGTCGCAGGCGGAAGTGATTCGACAGTGAACCGTTGTGCACCAGGCACAGGTCGGCACCGGTGGAAAATGGGTGACTGCCTTCCATGGTCACCGCACTTTCGGTGGCCATGCGGGTGTGACCAATGATGTGGCTACCCTTCATGCCGGCTAAGCCGAAACGCTGGGAAATTTCCTGCGGCAGACCCATGCCCTTGAGAATTTCGATACTCTGGCCGGCACTCATAATGCGAACACTCGGCGCCAGATCAGCCAGGGCTAATCGAACGGATGCCTCTTCAATTTGAATTTTCAGTACCGCCGCACTGGCGTTCTGGAACCAGTCAAGTGAACAACCCAAACGCCCTTCCAGTTCGCCCATAAGGGTTTTCCAGTCGAACCCTTCAGTTGTCGCCTGCAGGGTAAGCTTGACCCAGCCGTCGGCAACTTCATCACCATAGATTGCGAAGCCGGCACTGTCTGGACCACGATCCGTCATGGCTTGCAACATGGGTTCAAACAGCTTTCCGAGTTGGGATTCCAGCTTCGGGTTCTTTAGATAAAGACCTACAATTCCACACATATCGAGTCTCCCTGGGAGGCAGTGAGCGCCCGGCCCGATGCCTGGACGCTCTAAACGAAGTTGATTAGAAGAATTCTGTGTATCGCTGGATTTCCCAGTCAGAGACATGGCGGCTGTACTCCACCCACTCCATGCGCTTGAGCTTGATAAACTCGCCAACGATGTCTTTGCCCATCACTTCTGCAAACAAAGGATCGGCTTCAAGTGCATCGCATGCTTCTTTAAGCGACTGAGGCAATGTCTTGATGCCTCGGCCGGCGATTTCTTCAAGACTTAGGCTGTACAGGTTTTCATTGCAGATTTGATCTGGCTCAAGTTGACGGTCGATGCCGTCAAGACCAGCCGCGATGATTGCGGCGCTGACCAGGTAGGGATTGCAACCGGCGTCTGGCAGACGGAACTCCAACCGACCGTAGGGAACGCGAACCATGGCCGATCGGTTGTTGGCACCAAATGCGATAAAAGCGGGCGCCCATGTAGCACCTGAAAGAGAATTACCGACGACCAGACGTTTGTAGGAATTAACCGTCGGCGCGGCAAAGGCACACAACGCTGGCCCATGGGCCAACAGCCCTGCGGCAAAGTGGTAAGCGAGTTTGGATAAACCCATGCCGTTCTTGTCACTGGCATCGAAGAACAGGTTTTTGCTTTCGGCACTGCTGATCGAGAGATGGAAGTGCATCCCGTTACCGGCACGTTTGGGATCTGGCTTGGGCATGAACGAGCAGATCATCCCCATATCGTTCGCAATCTCTCCGGCAGCCATGCGGAAGAACGTGAAGCGGTCTGCCGACTCCATGGCGTCGCTGTACGTATAGTTGATCTCGAATTGGCCGTTGGCGTCTTCGTGATCGATCTGATATATCTCGAAGCCAACGGGCTGCAAGGCTTCAGTCAGGCGCTCCAGGAAAGCTCGTGAACGTGACAGCCCTTTGTAGTCGTAGCAGGGTTTGTCCAGGTTATCGCTGGGATCGATCAATTGAAGCTTTCCGCTTTCATCACGGCGCATCAGATTGAACTCAGGCTCCAGTCCTGTGTTTAACGTCCAGCCCTTTTCTTGCAAACGACTCACCTGTTGCTGCAGAACATAACGACTATCAAAGGGGTGAGGTTTGCCATCCACGTGACCGATACAAACCACTCGGCCGTAACCTGGCTGCCAAGGTACCGGAGTCAGGGTCGAGAGGTCGGCCTTAGCCATGAAGTCCGGACCATTGGGCTGCATACCCATCCCGCTGATAGCAAAACCGGCAAACCCTGCACCGGCTTCAGCTACAGTTTCCAATCCACAAATAGGCACCGACTTAGTCTTGGCGGCACCATGAATGTCCACGAACTGAGCCAGCACATACTTAATGCCGTGCTCTTCAATCAAACGTTGGGTTTCAAGTGGCAACATGGATCTGACTCCTGGTGAAGGCAACATCAGTGGCTGTGGTCTATGCAGCGAGGGCAGTTGCTGCCGATCGGCACATGTGTGATGAGCCTGATGTCGGAGCGTTGTACTGCATCGCTAAAATTCCCACAAGGAAATTTTCTTTCCCAATGGGAATGCAAACCGACTGCCAACTCTTGCCACCTACCCCAAAGGAGGTATAAAAAGAGGACATCTGACTACGACATATGGGAAAATTTATTTCCCTGCACGAATAAATTGACGGATGCAGCGACTCCAATTTTGTATTGATGCGCACTTTTAGTGCGATCAAATGACCAACGCGAGCAAAGGGTGCAAGCATGAACGAAGCAGTCGAACTCCAACCTCGGCTCAAGCTTGAGCAATACTTGGGACTGCAGATAAAGCGTCAACGCCAAGCTCAAGATCTGAAACTGTCAGATGTCGCCCGTATTGCTGGAATTAGCCAAGGGATGGTGAGCAAGATAGAGAATGCTCAGGTCTCAACGAGCCTGGATACGCTCAGTCGGCTCTGCGATGTCTTGGGCATGCCAATGTCCAAACTCTTCAGTCAGTATGACCAACAGGGCAGCAATGCATTGCTGGTAAAACGCGATGAAGGTCTTGAGGTGGTGCGTCGCGGAACCGAGAAAGGCCACACTTATCATTTGCTCAACCACACTCGTGGACCGAACAAGAGCTTTGAGGCCTATATGGTCACAATGGATGACGCAAGTGAGGAGTTTCCAACCTTTGCCCATTCCGGCACTGAGTTTCTGCATTTGCTGGAGGGAGAGCTGCATTACCGCCACGGTAATCAGGTCTATAGAATGGAAGCCGGTGACAGCTTGACCTTCGACGGCGAGATCCCACACGGCCCTGAGTTACTGGTGCAGGTGCCGATCCGACTATTGTCCATCGTGAACTACACAGCGACGGGTGAGTAAAACTCCCGTCCACCTACGTCCCCACCTTGCCAAGAGGCTCGTCTGAGACGAAACCTCTTTCCTGGCAGGAAATTAATTTTCACAAAACGCTAGACACCCCTCCCATCGTTCACCTATAAAAGCACCACAGGAATATATTATTCCCTGTGAGAATTTTTATTTGCCCGTAAAAAACTTTTCCACCCATAAATTTCCCGGTGATGACCTGCCCGTCACCTCCCGAGGATCCACCATGAACGATACAAATACCTACATTCTGAAGGTCAGTTGCCCGGCGACTTCAGGGATTGTGGCTGCCGTGACGTCTTATCTCGCAGACAGTCACTGCTACATAGGTGAAATGTCGCAGTTCGACGACGAGATCAATAACACCTTCTTTATGCGCGCGGTTTTCCGCTTCAACGTGGACCATCCAGGCGCAGACCTAGAACAGATCAGGGCAGGATTCACCGACGTTGCGAGCAAATTCAACATGTCTTGGGACCTGTTCGATAAGAGCAAACCGATGCGGGTGTTGTTAATGGTCAGCAAATTCGATCATTGCTTGAGCGACCTGCTTTATCGCCACAGTAAGGGCGAAATGGACATGAATATTACCGCAGTGGTTTCCAACCACCTCGATCTTCGTCCAATGGCCGAACGTGAAGGCATTCGTTTCATTTACTTGCCGGTTACCAAGGATACCAAGGCCAAACAAGAAGCGGAGCTGATGAAAATCGTCGACGAAACCCAGACAGACCTGGTGGTTCTCGCCCGCTATATGCAAATTCTGTCCAACGATTTGTGCAAACAATTATCGGGTCGGGCAATCAACATTCACCACTCGTTTTTGCCTGGTTTCAAAGGGGCCAAGCCATACCATCAGGCTTATGAACGCGGTGTAAAACTCATCGGGGCGACGGCTCATTATGTGACCAGCGATCTGGACGAAGGCCCGATTATTGAGCAAGAAGTACAACGAGTCGATCATGCCTATTTACCTGATGATCTTGTTGCCATTGGCCGGGATACGGAGACCGTAGCACTGTCCAAGGCCGTGAAGTATCACCTGCAACACCGCGTTTTTCTCAATAACGACCGCACGGTGATCTTCCGATGAATGCGCATAAATTGATTGATGGCAAAGCGGCCGCCGGCCGCGTACTGGCACAGGTAAAAAAAGAAGTCGCAGACTTGGTCATCGACGGTATCAACCCCTGCCTGGCTGTAATTCTTGTAGGTGAAGACCCGGCAAGCCAAGTCTACGTGCGCAATAAAGTGCTTCGCGCCGAAGAGTCCGGAATTTTGTCGATCGAACACAAATTGTCTGCCGACACCAGTGAAGCCAAGGTCTTGAATTTGATTCATGCCCTTAACTCCGACCCTGCTGTACACGGAATTCTGCTCCAATTGCCTCTGCCCAAACACATCGAAGAGACACGAGCACTCCAGGCCATCGACCCACGCAAAGATGTCGATGGTTTTCACAGCGAAAACGTGGGTGGCCTGAGTCAAGGACGTGATGTCTTGACGCCATGCACTCCCACCGGCTGCATGTACCTACTGCATGAAACGTTGGGTGATTTGCGCGGCAAACACGCGGTCGTAGTGGGTCGCTCCAACATCGTAGGCAAACCCATGGCCGCCTTGCTGTTGCAAGCCGATTGCACGGTGACAGTGTTGCACTCGCGCAGTCGCAATCCCCAAGACATCGCACGCCAGGCCGATATTGTGATCGCGGCGGTAGGTCGTCCGCGGATGATCGACGCCAGTTGGCTAAAACCCGGCGCCGTCGTGATCGATGTTGGAATCAATCGTATTCAGGACGGTGATCGCAGTCGACTTGTCGGCGACGTAGACACCGATGATGTTCTGTCCTTGGTGTCGGCTGTAACGCCAGTTCCTGGCGGCGTAGGCCCCATGACCATCGCTTTCCTCATGAAAAACACCGTGATTGCTGCCCGGCAGCAATTCAAGGCTCAACAGCCTTCGGAGGCAGCATGCCTTTCAATCTCCTGAAATATGGGCTGAGCTCGGAATATCCGGTCGAAGTTGATCTTCCCGCCCCTAAAGAGCTCAAGTCCTCCTACGATGTGGTCATTATTGGCGGTGGGGGCCATGGGCTAGCGACGGCTTACTACTTATCCAAATACCACGGCATTACAAATATTGCGGTGTTGGAAAAGTCCTATCTGGGCGGTGGCAATACCGCCCGAAATACGGCAGTGATTCGCTCCAACTACCTCACCAGTGATGGCGTAAAGTTTTACGCGGAGTCAGTGCGGATGTTTGAAGGGCTGTCGAATGAATTCGACTTCAACATCATGTACTCACAACGTGGCCAGCTCACCTTGGCACATACCGATGCTACCGTGCGCTCATTTCGCCAACGGGCGGAAGTGAACAAACATCACGGTGGCCGCTCCGAACTCATCGACCGCCAACAGATTCGCGAACTCGTACCCTCGCTTAATCTGGACCCAGGCCACATTCCTGTATTGGCAGGTCTATGGCACTTGGATGGCGCCACCGCACGCCATGATGCCGTGGCCTGGGGCTACGCCAAACAAGCTGCAAAACGTGGCGTGGAAATCCATCAGCTCACTGAAGTACAAGATCTGGTCATTGAAAACGGCACCATCACGGCCGTCAAAACCAACCGCGGAACGATCAAATGCGGGTGCGTAGTGCAGGCTGTCGCGGGCATGAGTTCACAGCTCATGAAAAAAGCCGGCATACGCTCGCCCATTCAAACCTTCCCGCTGCAAGCGATGGTGACACAACCGTTCAAACCCTTCCTGGATCCGCTGGTGAGCTCATCGGCCTTGCACTGTTATGTGCAGCAGACTAGCCGAGGCGAAGTGGTGTTTGGTGGCGGCTCCGACCCCTACCCTCTCTTCAACACCCGCTCCACTCTAAACCTCAAAGAAAGCCTGCTGGCTCATGCCATCGAGATGTTCCCATTTCTGGCCAACGCCAAACTGATGCGCCAGTGGGCCGGGATCACCGACATGACTCCGGATTACAGTCCAATCATGGGACTGTCACCCGTAAAGAACTACTACCTGGATGCTGGCTGGGGAACCTGGGGCTTCAAGGCCACTCCGATCTGCGGCAAAACCATGGCCGAACTCGTAGCCAGTGGCGGCCAGGTCCCCGACTTGATCAAACCTTTTGGTCTGGAGCGCTTTTCGACCTTCCAGCAAGTTAACGAGATGGGCGCCACGGCAGCCAGCCATTAAGGAGAGCGGAACATGAAAGTGATGATATGCCCGCTCAACGGGCCGCGAAATATCAGCGAATTCACCTACGGCGGCGAGTTCAAAAACATGCCAAACCCGGCGACCTGTACCGACGCCGAGTGGGCCGACTACGTTTTCAACAGCGATGACGCCCTGGGTGTGGTTCGCGAATGGTGGATGCACACACCATCGAGTTACTGGTTCCTCGCCGAACGTCACACCGGCAGCGACGAGATCCTGCGCACCTTTGATCCAAAGGAACTGTTCACCGCTCGCATCGAATTTGCCACACCCACCAAGGAGTTAATAGGATGAGCCGCTTACCTGCTCCCATGGGCCTGCTGATCGATCGCGAGAAACCGCTCAATTTCAACTTCGACGGCGTGGCCTATCAAGGCTTCCAGGGCGACAGTATCGCCAGTGCGCTTATCGCTAACGGTCGCTTCCTGATTTCCCGCTCGTTCAAGTACCACCGCCCACGCGGAGTGCTGACTATGGCTGGCCAGGATGCGAATAGCCTGGTTCAACTCCCCCATGAGCCTAATGTGTTGGCAGATGCCTATGCATTAGAGGAAGGCCTCACCGTCACGGGACAAAACTTCAACGGCTCTTTGAACAATGACAAGGACGCCTATCTGGGCAAATTCTCAAAGTTCATGCCGGTGGGCTTTTACTATCGCTCCTTCTACAAGCCCAAGGGCATGTGGAAAGTGTGGGAGCCGATCATTCGCAAGAAGGCGGGGCTGGGCGTGCTGGATCTTGAGTTCCGGCCCGAGTATTACGACAAGGCTTATCTGTTCACAGATCTGGCAGTGATCGGTGCCGGGCCGGCCGGTCTGCAAGCCGCACTGACCGCCGCAAACGCGGGCGCCAAGGTTCTTTTGATAGAGCAGCAACCGCTATTAGGCGGTTCTCTCACCTATGCCCGTTTCGACATCGAAGGCGTACGTGCCAGCACCCTGCGTCAAGCGCTCGTCAGCGCAGTCGAAAGCCATGCCAATATCCGGATCCTCAAAGAAGCCACTTGCAACGCATGGTTCACCGACAACTACCTGCCTGTTATCCAAGGCAAGCGGATGTTCAAGGTACGTGCAACTCAATGCCTGATCGCCAGCGGTTCGTTCGATCAGCCGGTGATCTTTCGCAACAACGATTTACCAGGAATTATGCTCAGCAGTGCCGCCCTGCGACTGATGAAGCTCTACGCGGTCAAACCCGGCAAACGCGCTGTGGTTCTAACGGGCAATGACGATGGCTATCTCGCGGCGCTCGACCTTCATGACCAAGGGGTTAGCGTCGCTGCCGTCGTTGATATGCGTAACGGGCCAGACAACCGGGACTTGCTGAATGCCTTGACCCGGCGCTCAATCGCGCTGAAGGTCGCCACGACGGTCTACGAGGCGCTGCATGAAAAAGGCATGCGTCACATCAGCGGTGTCGAACTGCGCAAAATAACTGGTCAGGGGCAAGTCGCAACCGCCAGCGAGCAAATAGACTGCGACCTGCTGTGCATGTCGGCAGGCTATATGCCTGTGTACCAACTGCTCTGTCAGGCAGGAGGCAAGTTAAGCTATGACGATCAATTGGCTGAATTCACCCTCAGCGGGCAGCCAAAAAATCTGAGTTTCTGCGGCTCGGTGAACGGTCGCCACGCACTGGACAATGTACTCGCGGACGGCGCCAATTGTGCTGCCGATATCGTAACTTCGCTAGGGCTCGCGACGAGCGAAGACCGATCAGTCTTTCGCCCTGAAGCAAAAGTCAATTTCGCCTGGCCAATCTTCCCTCATCCAAAAGGCAAAGACTTCGTTGATTTTGATGAAGACCTGCAAGTGCGGGACATCGTTAACGCCACGAAGATCGGCTACCGCGATATACAACTGGTGAAGCGATACTCCACGGTCGGTATGGGGCCGTCTCAAGGCCGTCACTCCGCGCTGCCAACGGCTCGTCTGGTAGCGGCGTCGACGAACCGGAACATCAGCGAAACCGGCGTGACCACCGCACGGCCGCCCTTTGTCGCCGAGAAACTCGCTCACGTTGCAGGTCGTGCTTTTGATCCGTACCGTCAGACCCCGATGCATCGCCGCCACTTGGATGCAGGCGCCAAGATGATGCCCGCCGGGATCTGGCAACGGCCGGCGTACTACGGCAAAACAACCGAGCGGGATAAAGTCATGCAGGCCGAAGCGCTGCATGTACGAAACAAGGTCGGAATCATTGACGTATCGACATTAGGAGGCCTGGACATTCGTGGGCCGGATGCGGCGGAACTGCTGAATCGCATGTACACCTTTGCGTTTCTCAAGCAACCGATTGGACGGTCGCGTTATGCATTGATGACCAACGAACATGGCGTCGTGATTGACGATGGCGTATGCGCCCGGTTTGCTGAAAACCACTTCTACGTGACGGCGACCACCAGCGGTGTCGATCGCATTTATCAGCAAATGCTCAAGTGGAATGCGCAGTGGCGATTGGATGTCGACATCGCCAATGTCACCGCTGCGATCAGTGCTGTTAATGTCGCGGGACCCGATTCGCGCAAAGTGGTGGAAAAACTCTGTACCGATCTTGATATGTCGGCAGAGGGTTTCCCTTACCTAGGCGTCCGTACAGGAACGGTGGCGGGAATCAAGGCGCGCCTGCTACGTGTCGGTTTTGTGGGTGAACTGGGTTACGAAATCCACGTCCCCTCACGGCACGCCTTGGCGCTCTGGGATGCTCTGATGCAGGCCGGTGTTGAATACGATATCCGGCCATTCGGGGTCGAAACACAACGTCTGCTGCGCCTTGAAAAAGGTCATGTAATCATCAGTCAGGACACAGACGGCATGACTCATCCAGCAGAGATTGACATGGGCTGGGCAGTCAGTCGCACCAAACCTTTTTTCGTCGGCCGTCGTTCAGTGGACATCCTCGAAGCTCAGCCAATGAAACGCAAATTAGTCGGCTTTAATTTGCCTAAAAACAGCCCACAGCCGCTTGAGGGTCATCTGGTGCTCAATGGGCCTGACATCAGCGGTAGCGTGACGTCCTGCGAATACTCGCAAACGCTGGGAACCATCATCGGCCTGGCCTATGCGGACGCCTCACAAAGCGCGCCAGGGCAACAGATTCCCATACGCGTGGAGGGCGGCTTGGTGGTACACGCCACGGTAGTGAAGTTGCCGTTCTTTGACCCCGATAATAAACGTCAGGAGCTATAGCGATGAACAACTTACGAGCGGAAGATCTTATGGAGAAAAGCCCTCTGGCGGTTTTGCAGCACTGCGGTTTGGTCGATTTTTCTGACCTTGCGCGGGTAGGTTTTCGCGGTATGCAAAGTAGAGAATATCTTCAAAATCGTGGCTTTGAACTACCGGAGCGGCCAAATCAAGCGGTGGTCCAAACAGATGGCAGCTACGTGGCCAGACTTTCCGCGACGGAATATTTAATCCTGGGAAGTTTGCAGGACCGTGGACAACGCATCGCCGATGAGGAAGCGCGGTGGGAGTTGGATCATCAAGCCAACTATCTGCTGCCTCGTCATGACAGTCATGCGTGGCTGCAGCTTAGCGGCGCTCACATCGCCGAGATTATGGCCAAGCTGTGCGGCGTCGACCTGAGAACTCAGGCATTCACAATGGGTGATGTGGTACAGACTTCAGCTGCACGTATCAATGTGATCATCATCAATGTCGGGCTGGATAGCGTTCCCTGTTTCCAAATCCTCTGTGACCGTGCCTCGAAAGAATATTTTGCCGACGCGGTGCTTGACGCAATGGCAGAGTACGGCGGAAAAGCCCTTTCATTCAGTACGATAATGCACTAACACGATTAACTTTACGCTCTGCACGTTCGGCACCTTCGGGTGCCGATGTCATTTCGGAGACATCGATATGGGCATCTTGCTGGAATCAATGGATAAAGAAACCGCAGATTACATGGTACCGGCCCTTCAGCGCGGCTTGAGTATCCTGAGCATGTTCGACGCCAATGTGCGCTCCCTTTCAATTAATGACATTGCCAGGCAACTGGGCATTACCCCCTCGTCGTGCTACAGAATCCTGTTCACCTTGACCGAGATGGGCTACTTGAATAAATCGGGGGCCTACTACGAGTTGGGTGCCAGTGTTATCAGCGCAGGCTTCAGCTATCTGGCCAGCCGCGACCTAGTCGATGTAGCCATGCCCTACCTGAATCGGTTACGCGATCACACTTCGCTTTCCAGCCATCTGAGCATCAGGGAGCAGACGGAGAGTCTTTACATTTACCGGGCATTCGCCGTGCAGCGACTTTCAGTGAACATCCCCATTGGAACTCGCATCGCTTGCCATTGCACAGCGATGGGGCGAGTGCTCCTCTCGGGCCTGAACGAAGCCGAGGTGGACTCGCTGTACCAGAACGTCCGCCTGGACGACTACCCTGCGCCCTCAGCACGCACGCTGACGGAGCTCCAAATCATGCTCGCAGGGGATCGTCATCGTGGCTGGGTGGTCCATCGATCTGACTACTCAACCTCGTTGGCGGCGGGGATCAAGGACCACACCGGTCACATCATCGCGGCAGCGAACCTCTCAGGTCCGGATGCAGTCATGGATACACCGGGCACTCAAGAGCACCTGTTGGAGAAATTGTTAAGCGCTACCCAAGCAATATCAACTGCCTTGGGCGCACCTCAAAAATGAAAGCCGATGGGTACTGTCATGACGAAGACCACCCGATGACGAACAACAAACGTCACGCTGGCCCCAAATACAAAACTGTAGTGGTCAACTCATCCCGGACACGGTTTTGAGTTTTTCTTCCGTTTTCGCTGGGGCCAATCCATCGTTAAATTGATGAGGTTGTTGCCGCTGACCGAAAACTGACCCAGTAGAGGCTGTTCTGCCGATCGAAAACTGACCCAGGTGCTCAACTGCTCCTGCTCAATTTATGAGCAGGAGAACACAGGGTGATCAGTATGGAAATGATGGGCAAAATTCGGCGGATGTATTTCCGCGACAAGCTGTCGTTGCATGAGATAGCCAAGCGCACCGGATTGGCGCGCAACACCATTCGCAAGTGGGTCAGAGCGCCGGAAGCCAAGCAGCCGGTGTACCTGCGCCGGGCCATTTTCAACAAGCTGAGTCCGTTTCACGGCACGCTGGAGCAGGCGCTTAAAGCCGACTCGCTGCGTCCCAAGCAACAACGGCGCAGTGCCAAGGCGCTGCTGGCACAAATCAAAGCCGAGGGTTATGACGGTGGCTACAGCCAGCTCACCGCGTTTGTCCGTGCCTGGCGCGGGGATCAGGGCAAGGCAGCGCACGCCTTTGTGCCGTTGACCTTTGCCCTTGGCGAGGCGTTTCAGTTTGACTGGAGCGAGGAAGGCTTGCTGATCGGCGGCATTTACCGGCGCATGCAGGTGTCGCACCTGAAGCTGTGCGCGAGCCGTGCCTTCTGGCTGGTGGCTTATCCGAGCCAAGGTCACGAGATGCTGTTCGACGCGCATACGCGCTCGTTCAGCGCCTTAGGCGGCGTGCCACGCCGAGGCATTTACGACAACATGAAGACGGCCGTCGACAAGGTCAACAAGGGCAAAGGCCGCACGGTGAATGCGCGCTTCGCGGTGATGTGCGCGCACTACCTGTTCGATCCGGATTTCTGCAACGTTGCCTCAGGTTGGGAAAAGGGCATCGTCGAAAAGAACGTGCAGGACAGTCGCAGGCGTATCTGGCTGGACGCCCAAGACCGTCAATTCCACTCCTTCGAGGAACTCAATGCCTGGCTCGGGCAGCGCTGCCGCGCACTCTGGAGCGAGCTTCCGCACCCGCAATACAGCGGGCTGAGCGTGGCTGAGGTGTTGGAGTTGGAGCGGGCCGAAATGATGCCCATGCCCGCGCCCTTCGACGGTTACGTCGAGCGTGCGGCGCGGGTTTCCAGCACCTGCCTGGTCAGCATGGGACGAAACCGCTACTCGGTACCCTGTGAGTACGCCGGCAAGTGGCTCAGTTGCCGCCTGTATCCGACGCGGATCGAGGTGGTAGCTGATGACGTATTGATTGCCAGCCACGCGCGCTTGCTGGATCGCGACCAGGTCAACTATGACTGGCAGCACTACATCCCGCTGATCGAGCGCAAGCCGGGCGCACTGCGCAATGGCGCTCCTTTTGCGGATCTACCAACACCACTGCGGCAACTCAAACACGGCCTGACACGTCATGCCGGCGGTGACCGGATCATGGCGCAAGTCCTGGCTGCCGTACCCGTCGCCGGACTCGATGCCGTATTGGTGGCCGTTGAACTGGTACTCGAAGCCGGCACCCTGAGCGCCGAACACGTCTTGAATGTCGTGGCGCGGCTGACAGCGACCGAGCCACCGCCCTCCGTCGAGACTCACTTGCAGCTCAAGGAAGCGCCTGTCGCGAACACGGCGCGCTACGACCGTTTACGCGGCAGCGTCGAGGAGATCCGTCATGCGTGATCTCATGGCAGAACTCAAAGAGCTGCGCCTGCACGGCATGGCCAATGCTTGGGCGGACTTGACGGCGCAGGGTGAGTCGGCCCTAGCCTCCTCGAAATGGTTGCTCGAACACCTGCTGCAACAGGAGCATGCGGATCGCGCCATGCGCTCGGTGAGCCATCAAATGAACATGGCCAAGCTGCCCATGCACCGTGACCTGGCTGGCTTCGACTTCAGCGCCTCCAGCGCCGACGCACGGCTGATCAGGGAACTGGCCAGCCTGGCCTTCACCGACACGGCACAGAACGTGGTACTCATCGGCGGGCCGGGCACCGGCAAGACCCACCTGGCCACCGCGCTAGCCGTGTCCGGCATCACTCTGCACGGCAAGCGCGTGCGCTTCTACTCCACGGTTGACCTGGTCAATCTGCTGGAGCGCGAGAAGCATGACGGTAAAGCCGGGCGCATCGCCCAAGCACTGCTGCGCATGGACTTGGTCATCCTCGATGAGCTGGGTTACTTGCCATTCAGTCAGGCTGGCGGTGCTCTGCTTTTTCACCTGCTGTCCAAGCTGTACGAGCACACCAGCGTCGTGATCACGACCAACCTGAGCTTCGCAGAATGGTCGCGCGTGCTCGGCGACGCCAAGATGACCACCGCCCTGCTGGATCGGCTTACGCACCACTGCCACATCGTCGAAACGGGCAACGAGTCCTACCGCCTGCAACACAGCAGCTTGGCGGCTCAGGCAAAGATCAAATCACGGGAGCGAAAACGCAAGGACGATCAGAAGCCGGTGGACGACGAACCGTTTTGATTTTAGGGAAAGGATGGCCTGCTGCATGACGACATGTGGCAGGTCTTCAGTCGCCACTTGGGGCGATCGAAAGGAAGGGATTTTAAAGCAGCTGCGCTGATAGACTTATCCACAGTTGCTGATATAGAAATCAGCAATCCGCCCTGGGTCAAATTTCAATCGGCAGGGTGGGTCAATTTTCCATCAGCACCAACAGATGAGGTCGGATCCAGTTGTAGTGATGCATCAGGTACTGGCTAATATCTCTCTGAGCCTGGTGGCCGGTCATGTAGCCAGTGGTTGGTATCCACTCTGTTTTCAAGCTGCGAAAAACCCGCTCCATCGGCGCATTATCCCAGCAGTTTCCTCGGCGGCTCATACTCTGACGCATGCGATAACGCCACAGCCGCTGGCGAAAGTTGCGGCTGCCATATTGGGATCCCTGGTCTGAGTGAAATAGCAGGCCTTGCGGCTTGCCACGCTGCTCGTAAGCCACATCCAACGCCTTGATCACCAAGTCTGCATCCGGCTTTTCTGATAACGCCCAGCCCACCACTCGGCGAGCGTAAAGATCCATGACAACCGCAAGGTAGTGCCATTTCCCCTGTGCCCAGATGTAGGTGATGTCGCCGCACCAGACCTGGTTGGGCGCTTCGACATCAAATTCTCGGTTCAATATATTTGGGATATCCGGCCGCTCGACTGTCGCCTTTTTATAGGCGTGTGATCCTGGCTGCTTGCTGACCAACTCCAGCTCACGCATCAGCCTGCGTACCTTAAACCGTCCAATTTGCTCACCTTCTTCTTGCATCATCAACGTGATGCTTCGACTGCCGGGAGCACTTCGGCCCTGGGTGAACAACTCGCTCACTCGGCTACGCAGCCTGAGCCGCTCAACATCTGGTGTTCGCCGCCTTAGACGATGCGCGTAGTACCCCGAACGAGCGACCTCAAACGCCTCGCACAAGCAGTCAACAGGCTCATGGACGCTTAGCTGATTGATCAGCGCGTACGCTCGAGATCTTCCGACATCAAGAGCGCGGTAGCCTTTTTTAATATTGATTTCTCGCGCTCGAGGCGAGCAATCCGAGCTTCCAACTCCTGGATTTTTTGCTGCTCTGGTGTCAGGGCCTTGCTCTGGGGCGTGACGCCGGTGCGCTCTTGCTGAAGCTGGTCGACCCAGCGGCGCAGCGCCGACTCACCAACACTCAGTGAACGACTGGCTTCGATGAAGCTGTAGTTTTGCTTGAGCACGAGGTCGGCAGCCTCGCGTTTGAATTCAGCGGAAAAGGTACGGCGTTGTTTGGTCATCTGACACCTCGATCTGGCGAGCATTCTCGCCTAAAAGGGTGTCCGGTTTCATTAGACCACTACAAACGCCCTCTGCGATTGCAGAGGGCGTTTTGTTCAGCTACGACATCGGGACAAAAACCGCGCCTAATTGCCAGCCCCCCCTTTCAACGTTGTTTCAGTTCGAAAGCTTGTAACCCACTTCTCCATGGGACGACAAATCCAGGCCATCAATCTCTTGCTCTTCGTCGACTCTAAGGCCGCTACAGACAAGACTGGCGAGCTTATACGCGATCCAGCTGGTAATAGCGGAAAAGGCGATGCTGAATAACAGGACGCCACCATTGACCAGCATCTGATCGACCAAATTGCGCCCCCCTGTGAACCCTAGCCCGCCCAATGAGGTTAGGGCAAATACAGGCGTTAATACCCCCCCAATGATTCCACCGACCCCGTGTACGCCGAAAACATCGAATGCATCATCCAGTCCTAGGCGAGGCTTTAATTTCTCCACGGCCCACAGGCAAATCGGAGCGACGATAAAGCCCAGCATAATGGCACCCATCGGGCCGACAAAACCGCATGCTGGTGTGACGGCCACTAACCCTGCGATGGCCCCGGAAACTCCGCCTAGCATGCTCGGCTTGCCGCGATGCCGCCACTCGGCAAACAGCCAGCCTAGCGCTCCAGCGGCGCTGGCGAGCATGGTATTGACGATGACCAACACCGCAAAACCGTTCGCCATCAGCGCGCAACCTCCGCAGAAACCCAACCAGCCAACCCATAGCATTGAGCCGCCCGTCATGGTCATAGTCATGTTGTGCGGTGCTAAAGCGGAAGTTCCAAAACCACGGCGTCGGCCGAGCAGGTAGGCCCCCACGAGGGAGGCAATCCCTACGTTGACGTGGACCACATTGCCACCTGCGAAATCCTGAACGCCAAGATCGAAAACCCATCCTCCCCCCCATGCCATATGAGCCATGGGGATGTAATTGATGGTGAGCCAGATGGCCATGAAGACTAATACCGCTGAAAATTTCATTCGCTCTGCGCTTCCTCCGACGATAATCGCCGGCGTGATTGCGGCAAATAGCATCATAAAAAGAAAGTAAAGCAGTTCAGGGATAGTGCCCTGCAGGGATTGCGGGCCAACGCCCCTCAGAAACAGCTTGTCGAATCCACCGATCCAGGCCTGCCATTCCCCACCGGAAGTAAACGTCAGGCTATAGCCATAGATTGCGAACAGCACGGACATTAATGACGCGACAGAAAAGACCTGCATCAACACGGAGAGAACATTCTTACTGCGCGCCAAACCGCCATAAAAAAGCGCTAGGCCTGGCAAGGTCATGAGCAACACCACCAATGAACATGTCACAACGAAAGCCGTATCACCGCTATTAAGCATCGGCGCATCCTCCGCCGCTCCCACTGCGCCGGAGGATGAAGCCAACAAGATCAAGGTCAGTGCTTGAGATCGTCGGAATGCAGGAATATCGAGCATAGGTGGACTCCTTTTATTGATTACTTTCGACCCGACGATGCCTGACAACTCGACACATCGAGACCAATGATATTTCCCGAAAGGAAATATTTTTTCTTATTAGGAAAGCAATCAGTCTGCCATCTATGCCGCCTCTACCTCCAAGGAGGTATCGGTAGCGGCTGAATTTGCTACAGAACGGCGACAACGCAATGTTCGCCTGCGCAAGCTCATTCTGGCTCGTCTGACAAGGTGAAACGGGATGGTGCACTTTCTAGGCCCAACATCACCATTTCGGGCATGCCATGACACGAGGCGGATGTTACGTCTGAGAAAGTCTTGTCAGAATCAATCACCACACGCTCCTTAGTTATGCTACGTCTACCCGCTTGGCGCCCGTCATAAGATGTTCGATCTACAAGCTGTCACCTTATGTCATGACATCGTGCTCAAGGTTGCTTGAGATAGCCTCAGGACTCCTCTTAAGAGAGGAACACAAGAATATGCGGTGGCCCTGAAATCTCGAGAGGCCTATGGCTTTGACTGATAAATGCCGAATCAATTGCCCGTCTCCGGTTCTTCCAAGCGTGACAAATGAGCCGTTATTGCACTCAAGGCCACCGACACTGAAATCGAGTTCTTTTTTCGCCTGCTAATAAAAAACGATTGCCCCTGATTTTGAGTAGGCAATTAACTCATCAGTCGTGATGTGGAGAAATCGGCATTTTTCAAGGTAGTTGTCGCGTCAACCGTCTAACTATGCCGCCATTTTCTCGTTCTGTTGCTCTCGATCCGGGTTCAACAACACGGTGCCGATCGGTTCCCAGTTACGCGTCCGGCCTGACCACCGCTCCGGTTTGTTTTCCTTGGCTCGTTCGTACAACTCATGTCGCCGGGCCAAGACCTGATGGTCCAGCCCTCGATGCCGCTCAGCCGGTGTGACGAACCGGATGCGGCTATGTCGGTGCTCGTTGTTGTACCACCGCATAAAATTCCTCACCCAAGCCCGAGCAGCATCCAGACTGGCAAAACCATCCAGCGGCCATTGCGGGCAGTATTTCAGCGTTCTAAACAGCGACTCCGAGTAGGGATTGTCGTTGCTCACACGCGGTCGGCCCCGCGAAGGCGTGATGCCCAGGTCGTACATCTTGCTCAGCAGCGTCACCGATTTCATCGGCGCTCCGTTGTCCGAGTGCAGCACCAGCGGTTCGTGTAAACACTGCTCACCGATCACGCTGCGTTGCAGCAGCGCGGCGGCTTTTTCACCGCTTTCCGCGTCGTAGACCTCCCAGCCCACGGCCTTGCGGCTGTAAATATCCTCGATCAGATAGAGGTAGTAATACTTTCCGCGTATCGGCGAGGGCAGATACGTGATGTCCCACGACCACACCTGATTGGGCGCTTTGGCCGCATGCGTTGTCGGTGCTGCGTGCCTTCTGGGCCGCTGGCTGCGGCCTCGATGTTGTTGTTGGCCTGCCGCACGTAGAACGCGATAAAACGTCGCCTCCGACGCCACATAACGCCCTTGATCGGCCAGCCGCGGCACGATCTGGCTCGGCGGCAAGTGGGCGTACTCCGGGCTGTTACACAGCGTCACAATGGTCTGACGCTCGACTTCGCTCAGTGCATTTCGCGGTGTTGGCCGTGTGACAATCGTTCGGGCATCGGCCTGGATAACCTCTGTTTCAGTCCAACGTTGCAAAGTCCGCAGCGATAGACCGATTTCCTGGCACGCCCTGATTTTTCTGGCTCCTGCCGCCACCGCGCTACCCAGCCAGGCAACGATTAACTGGCGCTCTGGCAAAGATGTTAGTTGTCCTCGTTGTCGTTCGTCCCCCAGTAGTCGTTGAGCTTTTTTCGCAGCACCAACAACGCGGCTGTTTCAGCGAGCGCCTTGTCTTTGCGGCGCAGTTCGCGCTCAAGTTCCTGGATGCGTTTCTTGTCCTTGCGAGATTGCTCGCGATCTTCTTTTTGCTGAGCCTTTGTCGATTTCTGGCCGGTGATAAAAGCTTGTCGCCAAGCCGTGATTTGTTCGGGGTAAAGACCTTTGCGGCGGCAATACTCGCCGAGGTCGATCTCGGACAAACCGGCGGCTTCAAGCACGACAGCAAACTTGGTTTCGGCTGACCAGTTCTCGGTCAACGGCTTGTTTTCGGACACTGCATTTCCTTCAGAACTGAGCTGCTTGCGCCAGTTGGACAAAGACATTTCGCTGACCCCTTCGCGCCGGGAAACCTCGGCCATCGACAGGTTCAGCGGGGGAAGCAGCATTTTAAGTAATGCGGCTCTGCGTTCAGGTGAATAGTACGGCACGACCAGTCTCTTTCCGCCCCCGATATGCTTTTTTAGGAAAAATCGGAGAGGCGACAACTATCCTGACACCGGGGGAAATAGGCCATGAGCAACAACCGGATTCTCACGACGTCGATGCTTGGCAGCATCGGCGCATTTAACATTGCAATGCTGCCTTGGTGGGCACAGCCTCTGACCATGGATGGTTTCATGCGCGGTGTGTCGCTTGATGAATCGCAATCGGGCTCCCTGATCGCTATCGAACTGTTTCTGGTTTGCATCGCGTCGCTCATCATGTCGTTGAAGGTCAGCAAACTTCCTTTAAGAAGCGTCTCAGTCTTCAGCGCAATAGTGGTCATGATCAGCAATGGACTTTCGATGCAGTACGATGGAACAGCCCTGATCGCCTTAAGAGCAGTTGCGGGTATTTTTGAAGGCGTTCTAATGGCGTGCGCCACTGCTGCCATTGCCTCAAGTCGAGACCCCGACAAAGCCTACGGTGTGCAAAATATCGGTAACATTCTTTTTTGGGTGCATTTCTCGCAGTTGCTCCCTTTTTGGAAAACCTAGTAGGACCGCGTAGTGTTTTCCTCGCGTTTTCTTTAGCCTCGCTGCTTCTGCTACCGATCATTTTCGGACTTCCCACGAAGATCGACGTTGCAGTTGCCAATGTGAAGTTTGAAAACAAAGCGTCGGGCGCGCTTGTACTTCTCGTCATGCTGGTGTGGGGCACCACGGTCGCGATTCCTTGGTTCTTCCTAGTCGACATCGGAAGCCGTACCGCATTGAGCATTCACCAAGTTGGACTGATTGCCGGATGCTCCGGGTTAGGAGGGTTGATTGGCGGTGCACTCGCAACTCGACTAGGCCGTTCGGTCAATCGGCACCTCATTCTTGCTGGCGGTCTTGTGATCCTGAGCGCCACCACCTTCGTCCTGGTCTACTGGGTCAATTCAGTTGCATTTATAATTTCCGTATTCTTGTTCATTGCGTGCCTTTACACGCTATTCCCTTACTTATTCGGCCTGGCTGCCGATCTCGATCCAAAGGGAGGGCTGCCCGCGGCTATGGGTGCAGTCTATGTTTTGACCGGTTCGACCGGCGCGTTCCTGGGCGGGCACGCCGTACATGAATTTGGTCTTGAATCGATGGCTTGGCTGGTAGCAGTGGGGGCAGTCATCTGCTATCCGTTGTTGCTGATTGTCCTACGGCAACGTGAAAAGCAGCTTACTCCGCAGAATGCAGAGTTAGCCACGCACTGACCTGAGGTTTGGTATAAAAAAGGCCGGCCTGCGCGTATCGTCAGGGACGGCCTTTTTGTTGGGTGCAAAAGATGTCTGCCGCCCCCCCCTCATCCAGAAAGCTGTTCGCAAGTTCCTGACATGGCAACTCTATTTAACAACCAAACATTATTTCCGATAAAAAAAACGATCACCCTAGAGTGATCGCCCACAAAAAATCGTCACGTGTTAAACGACTTGAATCAGAACACTTTTGGTTTCCAGATAGCCCTCGAGACCCGCAGGCCCAAGATCGCGACCAAAGCCCGACTGCTTGCAACCTCCCTCGGGGAGTGCCGGATAAGGGAAACCCTCGGTATTGACCGACACCTTGCCACAGCGAATTTTCGGTACTACTCGATGGACTCGACCGATATCTCGACTCCAGACTGTCGCCGCTAGCCCATAAGCACTGTCGTTTGCCAAAGCCACGGCCTCTTCTTCGTCAGTGAATGGCAGCACGGCCAGCACCGGACCAAATATCTCTTCCTGTACTAATGCTCCTCCCTGATTCGCGACAGCAAGCACCACCGGTGGCACGTAAAAACCCCCATCGATTTCTAGTGTTTTTCGTTGAGTTAAACTGACCGCGCCCTGCTTTCGGGCCTGGACCACACTGTTGAGCACTTGATCGCGCTGCCGAGCATTGATCAGTGGCCCCAGTTTGGTATCGGCCTCCATCCCCGCCCCAATGACTAGCGAATCAGCATGCCGAGCGACAGCCTCAACGACTTGATCGTAAACACCACGCTGAACATACAGCCTCGAACCGGCAACACAGATTTGACCAGAGTTGAGAAAAATCGAATTGGCCGCGCCCAGAATTGCCTTGTCCAAATCAGCATCGTCAAAGACTAGCGTCGGTGATTTCCCTCCCAACTCAAGGGTCACTTTTTTCAAACTGTCAGTAGCAATTCTGTTGATACGCTGACCCACACGTGTGGACCCGGTGAAGGTGATCTTGCTGACAAGCGGGTGGCGGACCAACGCTTCGCCTGCCTCTGCACCACGGCCAGTTACTACATTGATTACGCCTGGAGGGATGCCTGCCTCGCTGGCCAGCCGCGCCAAGTAGAGCGCAGTCAACGAAGCATCTTCTGCGGGCTTGAGCACTAAAGTGCAACCGGCGGCAAGCGCTGGTGCGATCTTCCAGATGGCCATCATCAATGGCATGTTCCAGGGAACAATCGCACCGACCACTCCAACGGGCTCGCGCGCTGTATAGCCAAAAAATTGCGCGTTGGGCATTGGTGCTCCGATGTCGACGGTTTGCCCGGCTATTTTCGTTGGCCATCCGGCCATGTACCGCAGAACATTCACGGCACCTGGGATGACCATGTTCCGGGCAAGCCAATACGGCATTCCGTTGTCCAAGGTTTCGATCTCTGCAAGGGTGTCCGCATGCGCCTCGATAAGCTCTGCAAATCGAAGGAGTGTCCGCTCTCGCCCTTGCGGTCCAATCTCTCTCCATGTCTTGGCGTTGAACGCTACATGCGCAGCCATAACCGCAGCATTCACAGCCTCTTCGGCTCCGGCCGCGATTTCACTAAAAGGTTTGCCGCTCGCCGGATCAAGTACGGCTAATGAAGGTCCTTGCGAGGAACATGAGATGCCATTGATAAAATGAGAGTGGCTTTGATCGATAAACGCTCGAGTTGCAAAACCCAAGCCTGCGTAGTCATTCGTAGTGCTTGCCATGATAGATCCCTACTTTGATTTTCGCCCATGCTAGCCCGCATGAGCGCCGCAGCCCGTCACCCGATCAAGTGACTGCAAGGTTCTCGAGTCACTACTTTGTCACCTCCTGCAGTGATAGCCAACGATATGTTCTGCCCCTTAACTGACTCGTCGCAAAAGAACAAAAAAACATAACTAGAGGGGCAGCAAATGCGGAACTACAAAAGTTTGGCGATAGCGGTAAGCGTCGGCTTGGGCGCTATTGTAAACCAGGCTCAGGCTTACAACATTTACACCAGCGATGAAGGGCATCTGGATGCCACTCTGGAGTCCATGATTGGCCTCTTCCACAGTCGAGAAAATTACGCCCAGACAGGGAGTAAGACTGGAGGCTCCTCGAACTGGCAGGAGGGTTATATAAAGTATGGATTTAAGGGGGATCTCGGCGTAAGCGACGGAACTGCCTACGGAGCGCTGAACATGCTGAGCTCCGCGACGTGGGGGGATGGTGACGCGGGGGGGTTCACCAGCGGCGATGAACGAACAACAAAGGTCGAGGATGCTTATGCCGGATGGCGTTCAGGAGGATTGTTTCCCTTCTTAGGCCAAGATGGCGTTGATTTCTCTGTAGGTCGTCAACAGTTCGTTGCCGGCGATGGTTTCATCATCAGCAATGACGGTATCAACTATGGTAAAAGCGTTACGGATGGCAGTTATGACCGCGGGGGAGCTTACTACCTAGCAGCCCGAAAGGCATTTGATCAGACGGCCATATTGCGGTTGGGCGGCAAGTCAGGTTGGCGCAGTGATCTCGCGTGGCTCAAATCAGACAACCCCGCACAAGCCAAGATGGAAATGGCAGTGGGTACACTCGAACATGTTTCTGACAGCGGCACATTCGGGCTTACCTACGTACACGGGCTGGATATCGATCAACGTTTCACTGACTTTATACCGTCGTTTGCCGAGCGTGACGGCATGAAAACCTACAGCGTGCGCTACATTGGCAATGCGGGTCAGGATCCAGACCTCCATGTGGCCGGTGAATACGCGTGGCAAGACAAGGACAGTGGCAGGCAGAACGCCTGGTATCTCGAAAGCGGCTGGACCTTCTCTGAAACCACCTGGACTCCCACCGTAACTTACCGCTACAGCCGGTTCTCGAAAGACTACGACCCTCTTCTCTTTGGCTTCAGTCGAGGGTATGGAACCTGGTTTCAAGGTGAAGTGGCGGCAAACTATGCTGGCCCGTTTAACGCGAATACCAAGGTCCACTATTTGTCTTTAGACGTGATACCGACACCTGGAGTTAAAGCCGGACTTCGCTATTACCACTTCGACAACGTTAGTACTGAGTATTTCGATACTTCGGGCCGAGAAGTTGATGCTTTCGTGGAATGGGTAGCCACCGAGCATGTTGTAGTCACGCCTTTGGTCGGGCTCTACCAGCCCCGAAAATCTGCCAGTGATGGAGGTCTGCAACTCGATGGCAATGCGAGCAGTTTGTATGGTCAACTAACGCTAGCCTTTAACTTCTAGTACGCTCAGTCTGGCCAGCCGGATGGGCTGGCCAGATGTAACCGAAGAAGCAGAAAAAAAGCTTATTACTCAAAAAAAAACCGCATGGAGCTTTAGCTTCCATGCGGTTTGGTAGTGCACTGGCGATCTACCTTCAGGTTTTGTTCTCACCTACACCGTACGCGTAACTGTAGGGCTCATCTTTATGGGACGGAACCTGCTCTGTTTTCTGAGCGGGCCGGTGATAGCCGTCGGCCGAACCAAATATTTTTTCACGTTGCGACCAGTCATGGGTTTCATCCCAAAGGTCGAGCACTTGCATGGCCTCCGCGCGAAAGGCTTTGTCCATTTCCGGAGTAGCGGTGTGTACCCCCAATTCCAGACGATGGCCCGACGGATCGAAAAAATAGATAGAGGTCAAGAAGTCATCGTGATTTACAGGACCCAACACCTTGATACCTTTACTCTCCATATCCTTTTTGGCATTTAGCAGCGTGTCCATATCCTGCACGCGGAAAGCAAAGTGCTGCACCCAGCCAGGCGTTTCCGTATCACGCCCGGAAACCTCGCCTTTGTCTTTCGGTAGCTCGAAGAACGCGATACAACTTCCATCTTCCATTTCAAAGAAAATATGGATGTGTGGGCTATAGGCACCTGTAGATGGCACATGGTCTTCACCCATTGCATGGATAAATTTCAGACCAAGAATATTGGTGTAAAAATTTACGGTTGCTCGCGCGTCTTGGCAGCGGAACGCAGCGTGATGCAGGCTTTTACAAAGCATGATGACCTCCGACTCTTATGATTTTCAATGCGGGATTCAGGGTTGCATCGGGAGAACAACCTGCTCAATACGTCCAAATACTGAGTTGCCCTCGCGATCAAAAGTAACCGTCCGGCCAGCACCCTCTCCTGACAGCCCTCCAAATTGGCCAAGATAGTGGACACCATTTTTTAGTGGACACTATCTTGGATACAGTTGCCCCCGCTCGTCGAACCGGCCGCCGCCCCAACTTCCCGTTGGACTTCAAACGCCAGGTCGTTGAGGCCACGTTTCAGCCTGGCGCCTCCGTGTCGTTGATCGCTCGTGAGCATGACGTCAATGCCAACCTGGTGTTTCGCTGGCGGCACCAGTATCAGGAAGGAGCCTTCGGCCCGGTTAACCAGAGTGCAACATTTTTGCCTGTCCAGGTGATCGAGGCGTCGCCGGATGTCTCGCAAGCCGCCCGGCCTCAATTCGAGTTTCATTCCGAGCTGGTTGTTGAAGTGGGTAAAGCCACGCTACGCATCACTGGCACGCCAGAACCGCAGACCTTGCAACTCATCTTGCAGCAGTTACTGCGATGATTGCTCCTCCTGCTGGAACCCGCATCTGGATCGCCGCCGGCGTCACGGACATGCGCCGTGGCTTCGACGGTTTAGCCGCGCTGGTGCAGACTCAGCTTGAAGCCGATCCTTTCTCGGGTCAGATCTTTGCTTTTCGCGGACGGCGCGGTGACCGGATCAAACTGCTATGGTGGGACGGCGACGGGTTGTGCCTGTTTTGCAAACGGCTGGAACAAGGGCGCTTCGTCTGGCCGCAAGCAACCAGCGGCAGCGTGTCGCTGACGGCTGCGCAGTTGTCGATGCTGTTGGAAGGCATTGATTGGCGCAGGCCAATTCGTACAGCGCCCGTCCTCGCGGTCTGACTTGCCACGCTGAAAAAATCCCAAGTAACATTCGGTCATGACTCTCGCGACCGACTCCCTGCCTAACGATCTTCAAGCCTTGAAGGCTCTGGTCTCTGCCCAGCGGGCAGAGATTGAGCGTTTGAAAATGATGATCGCCAAGCTGCGTCGTATGCAGTTCGGTCGCAGCTCCGAGCAACTGGACGCGATGATCGATCAGCTCCAACTGAGTCTTGAAGAGTTGCAAGTCAGCCAGACTGAACTGACACCGCCAACCGAACCGCCATCTCGCCCTGTCTCTCGGCGCAAGCCATTACCTGAACACTTGCCTCGCGAAATTCACGTCCATCAGCCTGAATCAAAATGTTCTGGCTGCGGTGGGAAACTTCGCCATTTGGGCGAGGATGTGTCGGAGGTGCTGGAGTACGTCCCGGCGCGTTTCAAAGTGATCCGCCATGTTCGCCCGAAGCTGGTTTGCCGCTGCTGCGAGCACATCGCTCAGGTGCCGGCACCGAGTCGCCCGATAGCCCGAGGCCTTGCAGGCCCTGGGCTACTGGCCCACGTGCTGGTCTCCAAGTTTGTTGACCATTTGCCGCTGTATCGGCAATCCGAGATTTACGCCCGTGAGGGCGTGGAGCTGGAGCGCTCAACCCTGGCCGACTGGGTCGGCCAGAGCAGTCAATTACTCAGGCCGCTGATCAGCGCCCTTGAACGCCATGTCATGAGCGGCCATAAAGTCCATGCCGACGACACGCCGATTGGTGTACTTGCGCCGGGCAACGGCAAAACCAAAACGGCTCGCCTGTGGACGTACGTGCGGGACGACCGACCTGCGGGCGACTCAACACCGGCAGCGGTATGGTTTGCCTACTCGCCGGATCGCAAGGGGCAACATCCCCGCGCTCATCTCAAGAGTTTCAGCGGGATCTTGCAGGCTGACGGCTACGCCGGTTTTGCTCAGCTTTATGCTAAAGGCACCATTCAGGAAGCCGCCTGCTGGGCTCACGCCCGCCGCAAGTTTTACGATGTCTACAAAGATCAGGCTTCACCACTTGCCAGCGAGGCGCTGCAACGGATTGCGGCCCTGTATGCCATCGAGAGCGAGATCCGAGGACAGCCGCCAGATCAGAGAAAAGCGGTTCGACAAAGCCGGGCCAGTCCGCTGCTGGAACAACTACACGCATGGCTTAACCAGACGCTGACTCAACTGTCGAAAAAATCGGCATTGGGCGGTGCGATCCTCTATGCCCTCAACCGGTGGCAGGCGCTGACGCGTTACTGCAATGACGGCCGAATCGAAATCGACAACAATGCCGCCGAACGCGCGTTACGCGCCGTCGCATTGGGTCGAAAAAATTACCTGTTTGCCGGTTCCGATGCAGGCGGAGAACGAGCGGCTGCGATTTACAGCCTGGTGGGCACTGCCAAGTTAAACGGGTTAAATCCACAGGCCTATCTGACCTACGTGCTTGAGCGCATTGCCGAACACTCGATCAATCGGGTGAGCGAGTTGCTGCCCTGGAACATTTCTTTGAACCACACTGAACACTGCGAGGCCGCCTGATCCATGGTTAAAACTGTCCGTTTACCCAAACCCGCCTCCGACTTGTTGCTGCTGCACATTGAGCTGAAGTGGATCACTCCGACGATCTGGCGTCGGTTCGCGGTGCCTGAAAATATTACCTTGGGCAAACTGCACCATGTCATCCAGGTCGTGATGGGCTGGAGTGATAGCCATCTGCATGAGTTTGAAATTGCCGGTGAGAATTACGGTATTCCCGATCCTGATGGCTGGGGGCCGACGGTGAACCCGGAAGCCCGTAAAACGCTGATCAAGGCGCTGAACGGAAAGCGGACATTTAATTATCTTTACGACTTTGGTGACAGTTGGCATCACCGTATCAAGGTCGAAAAAATGCTACCTGCTATTGCCTGTCCTCAGGTTCCGTATTGCATCGACGGCGCCAATGCTTGCCCACCGGAAGACGTAGGTGGCGGGCCTGGCTATGAGGAGTTTCTAGAAGCGATGGCCAACCCCGATCATCCAGAGCATGACGCGATGGTTGAATGGTATGGAGATGTTTTTGATCCAGCGGCATTTGAGTGCGAGCGCGTGAACCAGTGGTTTAAACGGATTAAGATTTGAGTTGCAAGACGGTGTAGCTCGGACGCTTACGATCAAAATGCTCCATGGCAACGGTCTCGCCAAATTTAAGCAAGGAGGTTTTCGGTTGACCGTCCTTAAGTGTCTCTAACGCGCGCAATTCCCCGATACAGGCACAACCAGCGCGCTCGTCCTCATTGGAAACAGTCCCCAAACCAACCAAAGTCCCAGGCTCGAATGCGCGAGTCTGGGCTACGTGAGCGATCATGTGCCCATAGTGATAAGGCGTATCGATACCGGTTTGAAGAGCGCCAAACTGTTCACCGCGAACCCAACACTTCATGGTGCCGGCGACCAATTCACCATCCCACAGGTCTCCCAGCTCATCAGGCGTGACAGCAATCGGGCCAAGACTTGACGCTGGCTTGCCAGTCAGAAAACCGAAGGTGCGTTTGAGTTCGGCGGGAATCAACGAGCGTAGGGAAACATCGTTGAGCAGCACGAACAGGCGGATGTAGTCGCACGCCTTATCTGCACTCACACCGAGCGGCACATCGCCAGTCACTGCAGCAATTTCAGCCTCGAAGTCGATACCAAGCTCATCGCTTGGTAGACGGATCGGATCGTTCCAGCTCATGAAACCGTGAGATATCCCTTGATACACCAGCGGTTTTTCAAAAAAATCCTCAGGAACCGTTTCGCCTCGGGCAGCTCGGTTGCGCTGGATATGGCTGGCGTAGCAGGCTCCGTCAAGATACTGGTAACTGCGAGGCAGGGGAGCTGCAAGGGTGTTGAGAACTAGAGCAAACTCCCCGGTAACCTCGCCTGCGTTCAACGCTTTGTACAATTCATTGAGTGATGCTTCGACGTCACTCCAGTTATCCAGTGCGTACTGCATGGTTGGTGCAATTGAAGAAACCTCAACGGCTTTCTTCAAGTTTTTGCTTACCACCAACAAACTTCCATCACGACCCGATTTTTTCGATGCCAGTTTCATATCAATGCCTTTGAAAAATGTCGATTTCAATATCGTCATTGAGCAGCGACGACGCATTACTCAATATAAAGGCGACAACTTGCCGCCTCCGTCACCCAAGGAGGTGACAAGCAGCGCATGAATTCGATTGGGTTTTGTTCGATGGCTACCGATGCGAACACCGGTAGCTCCGCTTCAAGTGAGTGATTTCTTGCCAGCTTGCAGAACTTCTCGAATTCGAGGGCCGTAGATATTGATACTCGATTGGTCGCTGGCTTTTTGGCCTGGCTCTTTCTCGAATGTCGCGATGCACTGCAAGCGGGGGATCTTGCCTTTGACCGGGGCTACGCGATGCAATGAGTAACCGCCGCGGAACAAAGCCAGCATTCCGAATTCAGGCGCTTCCTGCAGGATTCCCTCTCGGTCTCCTTGAAGCACCTTTTGGACAGCACGGTAATTTTCGTCCCAAGGCGTTCGAATATTAGGGACAAACTCAAACTCACCGCCCTGCTCCGGTGGCTGCATCATGAGCGTGATGGTGTATTCGTTTTCATCGAAGTGCCAACCCATGCCCACTTCTTCTTCGTTCTCATTGATCACCATTATATTCAACGCCTGGAAGGGATCGTCGAACGGATACAGCGCAGGCTTATCAAAGGCTTTCGCCAAAAAATCTGCCAACGGCTTCCATTGGTAAACCCGGCGAAGCATAGATTCCACAGAGAACAGATCATACGCAACGACGCCTTCTTTCACGTCATAGAACAACCGACGAGGATGATCTTTCGGGAAACGTGGATCGTCCTGGGTCCGATAACAATTCAGACCGAATTTTTCGTAATAGAATGCCTGCTCAGCCAACTGACGGGCCTCAGCAACTAATTGCTCTTGAACGTCCTTCTTGATGAAACCGCGCAATACACACGAATTCATTCCTTCGAGTTCTTGGCGGCAGCGCTTGATCAGCGCCTGGCCGGCTTCGCTTTGCAGATCGTGAATCGGATACCGGTCAAGATCGATCAGCTGTTCGGGTAAAAAGCTCATCATCGTGCTCACTTTTTTTATTGGCATGGTCAAACTGCACTTCGCAGCTTTCCGTTAGCGTCGACAAGGAAAAAATAGAGGTCTGACTTAATCAATCAATGGCCTGGGTATGTAGTCTCATTGAGCAACATACCTTCAGCACCAATGACCAATTGCCAGCCTTGTTGTTCAGCACGCTCCCAACCAAACAGGCGACCGCAGGAGCTTATGCCCTCCCCTTTGGTGTCCACCAAAACGCTGCCGTTGAACGCAACTGACGCGTCGGACCAGGAAAACAAATACAGGTCATCTCCAACCTTGTAAGTCGAGCATGGTTCTACACCGCCCATGCCTGCCTCTGGGCCGGTAATACCATGCCAGCAGTAACGGTTAGGCTCGATGTAAATGTGTTCAAATTGATGGCTTTCACTGTAACGCCAATAGACACGCTTACCGACTAGGTCAGAACTTTTTTCAAATGGCGTGTAGGAGGCACCATTGATTCCACCTTGGAAGAATCGTGTGCTTTCTCCTACACCCGATGGGCCGGCCAACATCTGAGTTCGAGTGACGAAGGTGCGGGATTCGGAAAAATCGAAAAACACGAGATAACTCGCATGATTTCGGCCGTCGTGAATCGTGGCGGCAAGACAGTCGGCGCGAACGGGAATGACTTCACAAGGGAGAGTGCCCGCAAGGAATAGCCACGATCCATATTTAGAGACATCAATGCTCACAGAATCTGCAGTGAACGTTAGGGAGACCTGTGAACCTTCTTCGAAGCTGACATCAATTTGGCGGCCGATCAGGTCACCCACTGCGAGAGGGCGTAAACCATCGTGATTGGGGAAAAGTTCGGCCATGGTCACTTCGCTTGGGGCACGGTAGCCGTCGGTATGAGTGCTCATCTTTATTCTCTCGTTGTGTTGTCGCTGAAGATGACCACAGCATCGCGCTCACGCGCTAACCACAGTAGTCACTGAATCGGGTGACACGGCACGTTACCGAACAGCCTTTGGATTGGCCGTCCTCAGAGGAACCTGATACCGAAGCAGCAGCAATCCCAGCGTCTCGACACGTTGAACGATCGTTCTACGGATAAACTTCAATGAATCCCAAACCCACTGCAACAACAAGATCCTTGGGCCCCTCAGCAGAAGCACGAACTGTTATCCACGCGCGTGTCGAGATGCACACGAAAAAACGGTGTGATGGTGGAGTAAATAAATGGGGGCGGGGATCGAGTCATAGCAACGTCTGCGCGGGCACCTAGCGAGTCATTGGCCCTGTGTCTTTTTAGTCAGCCTGTAGGGTGTTAGAGGTTCGCTCTTGCGGCGCCCGGTGAGCACCGTGCATAGCCAAGCAGGCCGCTGCAGCGCAAAGAGTGAGGAACATCGCCATTGTCCACGGTTCATGGCTCGACAACAGCCCTAGCAAAACGCCCGCCAAACCACCGACGGCATATTGCATAACGCCGAATAATGCAGAAGCCGCACCGTGACGTCCCTCGCCGTGTTCCATCGCCAGCGCAATCACGTTCCCCCAGACTAAACCTAGGCTCCAAATTGCCCCGCACAATGGAAAAATGATCAAGAAAAGTTTTGCTGACGTAAGACATATAACCAATAGGATCGCTGTCAATACGAAGTGAACCTGGAGCGTGCGATGTAACACCGTAAAGGCGGAGTACCTGCGCAGGAGAAAAATATTAATCATGCCGGTTAGAAGCATCCCTAAGTACGAGGCAGCTGGCAATGCCAAGGCGCTGGCGTTGATCACGCAGATGTCGCCAGCGGCCTGGCGGCACATCCTGCTGAACGGGCATTACACCTTCCAGACTGACGGCAAGTTCATCGACCTGGATGCGCTCGTGGCGGGACTGGAGCTGGGCTGACGGAAATTTCTGGGATTCCGGCGTACAACCCCGTTTACTCGACTACGTTAGTAATAGTTGAACTTTGATTAAGCGTACCAGTTATTTGAACCGTAGCGCAGGTAGGTTAACCAGCCGATTCCTGTCCACTTAAAGTTCGGCAAAACGAAGGTTTTTTTGAACCATTGCATAGCCCTTTGTGATTGGCGTATAAACACACAAACACCTACTAGCGGGGAACGCCATGAATACGATTCGCTGGAATGTCGCCGTCTCGGCCGACACCGACCAGTCGCTTCGGATGTTTCTGGCCAGCCAGGGCGGTGGCCGGAAAGGCGACCTGTCGCGCTTCATTGAAGAGGCGGTGCGGGCCCACATCCTGGAACTGACGGCCGAACAGGCCAAGGCCGCTAATGCCCATCTGAGCGAGGCAGAGCTGACCGAAGCGGTTGACGAAGCGCTCGACTGGGCACGTAAGCGCTGATGCGGGTCGTGTTGGATACCAACATCCTGTTCAGCGCACTGATCTCGCCGCATGGCGCGCCCGATGCGATCTACCGTGCCTGGCGGGCGGCGCGTTTCGAGGTAGTGACCTCGCGGATGCAGCTCGATGAAATCCGCCGAGCCAGCCGCTACCCCAAGCTCCAGGCCATCCTTCAGCCCGCCAAAGTGGGAGCCATGATCAATAACCTGCAACGGGCTGTGGTACTGGAGCGTCTGACCATCGAGGTCGAAGCCGATGATCCGGATGACTCGTTTCTGCTGGCCATGGCCCTGGCAGGCGATGCGGACTACCTGGTGACCGGTGATCGCCGCGCCGGCCTGCTGCAACGCGGGCACATCGAACGCACGCGGATTGTCACGCCCGCCGTGTTCTGCGCCGAGGTGCTGTGATCGATGCCGGTCGGTTTTCTGACCCAGGAGCAACGCGACGGTTTTGGCCGCTATGTCGATGCCCCCAGTCGTGAGGAGCTGGAACGCTACTTCCACCTGAGCGACGACGACCACAAAATCCTCCTACCGCTGCGCGGCGAACACAACCGCCTTGGCTACGCCACCCAACTGACCAGCATCCGCTACCTGGGCACTTTTCCCGACGACTTTTCAGCCGTCCCCCAAGAGGTGCTGCAAGCGCTCAGTCGCCAGTTAGGCATTACCGATCCAACTTGTATCCTGGCCTATGCCGAAACCCGCCAACGTCAACGTCATGCCGCCGAGATTCAGGAGCGTTACGGCTATCGGGTGTTTGCTGATTCCAGCGTCGGCTTTCGACTTGCCCGCTGGCTGTATGCGCTCTGTTGGACAGGGACAGATCGTCCTGGCGAGTTGTTCAATCGGGCGACGACCTGGTTGCTGACGCACAAGGTTTTACTGCCCGGCGTCACCGTTCTGGAACGGTTCATCGCCCAACTGCGCAGCCGGGTCGAAGAACGCCTCTGGCTAACCCTTGGCCGCAGTGTGAGCGAGGCGCAACGGCAGCAGCTACAGGACTTGCTGCTGGTCGCCGAAGGCAACCGCAGTTCCCGGCTGGATCAACTGCGCTCCGGCCCGGTGATGGTCAGTGGCCCCGCACTGATTCGGGCGCTGCGCCGGCTTGATGACGTGCGCGGCATCGGCATCGCCTTGCCAGCGGCGGCGCACATCCCGCCCAGCCGTATCGCGGCCCTGGCTCGCTTCGCCAACACCGCCAAGGTCACGGCGATCAACCGGCTGCCGGCGTCGCGGCGGATGGCGACACTGGTGGCGTTCGCCCTGTGCCTGGAGGCCACCGCGCACGACGACGCCCTGGAGGTCCTGGAAGCGCTGTTACGCGACCTGTTCAGCAACGCGGAGAAGGCCGACAAGAAAGCCCGCATGCGCAGCCTGAAAGACCTGGATCGCTCGGCGGCGACGCTCGCCGCCGCGTGCAAGGTCGTGCTGGACAGCTCAATCAGCGATGACAACGTGCGCGCCCGGCTGTTCAACGACCTGCCGAGGGCCTCGCTGGAGAAAGCCCTGGAAGATGTCAATGCGCTGATCCGCCCGGTTGACGATGTGTATTTTCTCGCCCTGGAGGCGCGCTACCGCAGTGTGCGCCGTTTCCTGCCCGACCTGCTCAAGCACATCCGCTTCGGCTTCAGCCCGGCCGGCAAAGGCGTGGTCGCCGGCCTGGATTGGTTGCAGCTGAACCTGCCCCGCCGGAAACCGGAGGATGACGCGCCGCAGGAGATCGTGGCCAAGGCTTGGCAGAAGCACATTACCCGCGAGGATGGCTCCCTCGACATGGGCGCCTATGTGTTCTGCACGCTCGATGCGCTGCGCACGGCCCTGCGCCGGCGCGACGTGTTCGTCTCGCCCAGTTGGCGCTATGCCGACCCGCGTCTCGGCCTGCTCGACGGTGCCGAATGGCTGGCGGCGCGGCCGATCATCTGCCGCTCGCTGGGCCTGACCATTGACGCCGGCACCACCTTGGATGCGCTGAGCGCCGAGTTGGATGCGACCTGGCAGGCGGTCGCGGCCCGCCTACCCGACAACCCCGCGATCCAGCTGAGCGAGAACGCCGAGGGCAAGACCGAGCTCTCGCTCGGCACACTGGACAAGCTGGAGGAGCCGAACTCGCTGCTGCAACTGCGAGCAGCCGTGGCTGATCTGATGCCGCGTGTCGATCTGCCGGAAATCCTCTTGGAAATCGCCGCTCGCACCGGCTTCGCCGAGGCCTTCACCCATGTGTCCGAGCGCAATGCGCGGGCCGACAACCTGGTCACCAGCCTCTGCGCGGTGCTGCTGGGTGGGGCCTGCAACACCGGCCTGGAGCCGCTGATCCGCACCGACAATCAGGCGCTACGCCGCGACCGGCTGTCCTGGGTCAGCCAGAACTATATCCGTGACGACACGCTGTCAGTGGCAAACGCCATTCTGGTGGGGGCGCAGAGCCAACTGGAGCTGGCCCAGGTCTGGGGCGGCGGCGAGGTCGCCTCCGCCGATGGCATGCGCTTCGTGGTACCGGTGCGCACCGTGCATGCTGGCCCCAACCCGAAGTATTTCGGCACCGGCCGGGGCGTCACCTGGTACAACTTGATTTCCGATCAGTTCTCCGGCCTCAACGCCATCACCGTGCCCGGCACCCTGCGCGACAGCCTGGTGCTGCTGGCCGTGGTGCTGGAACAGCAGACCGAGTTGCAGCCGACGCAGATCATGACCGACACCGGGGCCTACAGCGATGTGGTGTTTGGGCTGTTCCGCCTGCTCGGCTACCACTTCAGCCCGCGCCTGGCCGACGTCGGCGGTACCCGTTTCTGGCGCACGCGCCCGGAGGCGGATTACGGCAAACTCAACGGCCTGGCCCGGCAGTCGGTCAAGCTCGATCTGATCGCCGAGCACTGGGACGACCTGCTACGCCTGGCCGGCTCGCTCAAGCTCGGCCGAGTGCCGGCCACCGGCATCATGCGCACCCTGCAAACAGGGGATCGTCCCACCCGCCTGGCCCAGGCGCTGGCTGAGTTCGGTCGCATCGAGAAGACCTTGCACACCCTGACCTACATCGACGACGAGTCCAAGCGCCGCGCCACCCTGACCCAGCTGAACCGGGGCGAAGGCCGGCACAGCCTGGCCCGCGCCGTGTTCCACGGCAAACGCGGCGAGCTGCGCCAGCGCTACCGCGAAGGCCAGGAGGACCAGCTCGGCGCCCTCGGCCTGGTGGTGAACATCATCGTGCTGTGGAACACCCTCTACATGACGGCGGCCGTAGAACGGCTCAGGCAGCACGGCTACCCGGTGCTGGAGGAGGATGTCGCGCGGCTCTCGCCACTGATCCACGAGCACATCAACATGCTGGGCCGTTACTCCTTCGCGGTGCCGGAAGAGGTTACCCGCGGCGAACTGCGGCCGCTGCGCAATCCGGACGACGACCAGTAGGTGTAACGGCCTGGGTTCGAAATCGGCCGGGCACCGCACTCGATGCCACTTCCAGCTCAGACGGATTGCGACTGACGGAGTCCTCGGGCTCACGCTTTCTGCGACCAGCAAGAGCCACTTTTCCGGTGCAGCGCGAATTAGCCGTCCTGACGGGTACTGACCTTTTGTGTGCAGGGGTGATCAGGCTCGGATGCCGCCCTCTTATCTGCTCGCGACATGAAACGCTGATAGCACTCCAGGCCACAGAAGTGCACGACATACTCGGAACCTTCCGGCGTCAGTGCGGCGTCAAGGGGAATGTCCTTGCAGCATTCGCAGCAGCTGATGGTGGAGGTGTTGTTTGTGTTCATGATGGGGGTTCCTCCATCGTCCAAGAAAACCTAGCAACGCTTTCCCCCCGTGACTGAGCGCCGATCGACCTGCAGCCTCCCTGCCCAACTCGGCAGTGGTGGTCGCGCCGTGCTCCGAGCGGGTCACGGTCGCTTCCGAAAGGCCTGCAATGCCGCTCGCAGGAAGAGGATGAAGAAAACCGCCAGCACGAGCGTCGCGAGGCTCCACTGCTCGCTGACGAACGCGCCGGCCGCTGTCCCCGAAAGCAGCAATGCCAGCACCGGCAGATGGCAAGGGCAGGTGAGCGCGGCGAGCACGCCCCAGGTGTAAGCACGCCAGCGGAAGACCTTGCTTGACTCAACGTGATCGGCGTTACGCATAGGCAGAACCTTCGCCGGCGCAATGAGTCAGCCCGGCCAGCTGGGTTGCCACTGCGGCTAAGGCCGCCTGCCGTGCCGTGACTAGCCGGAGCAGGCACTCGACGCAGCCGATCAAGTCGGCGCCATCGTCCGCATCGAGCGCCCGGCAGAGCCGTGCCAATTCGTCGAGCCCGATACCAGACTCGAAGGCGGCGCGCACGAAGCGCAGACGCGCCAGGGACCGCTCATCGAAAATGCCGTAACCGCTCTCCGTGCGCCGCGCGGGGTGCAGCAAGCCACGCAGCACATAGTCGCGCACCACATGCACGCTGACGCCCGCGTCCTCGGCCAGTCTGGATATGGTGTAGGCATTCATCACCGACACTCCCGGTCTTCCCCGCAAACTAGGGCGCTCAGATATTTCCTTCCGGCTAGGCGTTCAGGTAGCCAGATGAGCAATGGCGTAACCCCTAGTGCCAGGAGCAACCACAGCCGGGAGAGATACTCGCCGTTTGGGGCAAACCCATAAGCCAGCAGCGCACCCAGCGCGAGCATCAGGAAATACGGCCCGTGATGTAGCAGTGCAGGCGGCGACAGCGCGCGGCGTTGACCAGGCAGGCGCCGCCCATCACGACCAGCGCGGCGTTTGCTGCCAGGAACAACGCAGGGCGTCGATCCGCCAGAACAATTGCTATCGTCGCCACGACGGCAGGCAGCCCCCAGAAGCTGACCACCTGCCATGTCTTGCGTAGGCTGTCGCACCTACCGAGTTCGCCTGCCGTGTTGCTCATGCTTCAACCTCGCTCTCTCATTACCCTGCGCAGCAGGACAATTGTTTGACGTCCTTGTTAAAGGTCTGTGCGGCGAGTTTCAGGCCCTCGACCATCGTCAGGTAGGGGAACAACTGGTCAGCCAGTTCCTGCACGGTCATACGGTTGCGAATGGCAAGAGCCGCCGTCTGGATCAGTTCACCCGCTTCCGCAGTCACCGCCTGCACGCCGAGCAATCGGCCGGAACCCGCTTCGGCGACCAGTTTGATAAAACCCTGCGTGTCGAAGTTGGCCAACGCGCGCGGCACGTTGTCCAAGGTCAAGGTGCGGCTGTCGGTTTCGATCCCCGCGTGGTGCGCTTCGGCTTCGCTGTAGCCGACGGTGGCCACTTGCGGATCGGTAAACACCACGGCCGGCATGACGTCGAGATTGAGCGTTGCCTCGCCGCCGGTCATGTTGATTGCCGCGCGGGTGCCAGCAGCAGCCGCCACATAGACGAACTGCGGCTGGTCGGTGCAGTCGCCGGCCGCATAGATATCCGCTGCGCTGGTGCGCATGCCCTGGTCGATCTGGATGCCACCGCGCTTGTCCAGCTTCACGCCGGCGCCGTCCAGATTCATGCCCTGGGTGTTCGGCAAGCGCCCGGTGGCAATGAGCAGTTGGTCGGCACGTAACTCACCATGGTTGGTGGTCAGTACGAACTCCCCGTTGGCGTGGGACACCTGGCTGGCTTGCGTTTGCTCCAGCACTTCGATGCCCTCCATACGGAAGGCCTCTGTCACCGCCGCGCCGATGGCCGGGTCTTCGCGGAAGAACATCGCACTGCGTGCCAGGATCGTGACCTCGCTACCCAACCGGGCGAAGGCCTGCGCCAGTTCCACCGCCACTACGGAGGCGCCGATCACGGCGAGCCGCTTAGGGATTGTGTCGCTCGCCAGCGCCTCGTCTGAGGTCCAGTACGGCGTGTCTTTCAGCCCTGGAATCGGTGGAACGGCCGCGCTTGCGCCGGTGGCAACCAGGCAGCGGTCGAAGGCTACGATGCGCTCGCCACCCTCGGCCAGTTCCACGCGGAGCGTGTGGCCGTCCTGGAAACGGGCGGTGCCACGCAGCACGCTGATGGCCGGGGTGCTCTCCAGAATGCCTTCGTACTTGGCGTGGCGCAGTTCGTCGACACGACCCTGTTGCTGGGCGAGCAACCGCTCGCGCAGGACGGTCAGGCTCGTGGTGGACAGTCCGGCGTCGAACGGGCTCTCGCGGCGCAGATGGGCCACATGCGCGGCGCGAATCATGATCTTGGAGGGCACGCAGCCAACGTTGACGCAGGTGCCGCCGATGATGCCGCGCTCGATCAGGGTGACGCGCGCACCGCCTTCCACCGCCTTGAGCGCGGCCGCCATGGCGGCGCCACCGCTGCCGATGACCGCCACGTGGAGCCTGTCGCCATCTTTCCCGGCGCCAATGCTGCCGCTCAACCAGCCCCGCGCCTTGTCGAGCAGGCCTGAGCGGGTAGGTGCCGTGGCGTCTTCGAACGCCGCTCGATACCCCAGGGCCTCGACGGCGGCCTGCATCTGTTCACGGCTTACGCCCTCGTCGACCTTCAGTTCGGCCTTCCCGCTGGCGTAGGAAACATCCGCCCGATGCACGCCGGGGATCTTCTCCAAGGCCTCTTTCACATGCTCGACACAGGAGGCGCAGGTCATGCCGACGATTTGTAGTTTGGTCATAGTGTTATTCCTTCATTTTGGCGGAGTCGGACAGGACGTCGGGGAGCAACGGCGGTGGGCGGGCGACACGAGATCCCAGATGGACACCCCAAACATGAGGGCCAGGCCGATATAGAGCAGCCAGCCGCTCCGCCAGCCGTGAGCCAGCATCAAATACACCGCTATCAGCACCAGGGCCGGGCCGATCAGGCCAGGCGCAGCGCGTCGCCACTGCCGGTGACTGAACCCGCCGAGGGCATTGACGAGCAGGGCCAGCCCGGCAAATAACGGCAGCAGCGTGGTGATGAACAGGCCTTCCCACTGGCTCAGAAAGCCCAGACCGATCGCGGTCCCCAGACCGGCAAGGGCGGGGAAACACGAGGCACAGCCTATGGCAGAAATCAGCACGCCAACGGACCCGGCTTTGTCACCGATCCGCGTGAACAAATTGAAAGGGTTTGCCATCGGAATGCCCGCCTACTGCTTGACGCTGGACGGGTAGCCGGCGTCCTCGGTCGCCTTGGTCAGCGCCTGGACATTGGTCTTGGCATCATCGAAGGTGACGATGGCCTCGCGGTTCTCATAGCTCACCTCGGCCTTGGTCACGCCCTCGACCTTGGTCAGCGCCTTCTTCACCGTGATCGGGCAAGCGGCGCAGGTCATGCCCGGCACCGACAGGGTGACGGTCTGTGTGGCCGCCCAGGCAGGTGCGGCGACTAGGGTGGCGAGGGCGAAGGATGCAAGCAGTTTTTTCATGGCGGACTCCTGATCAGTAGAACAAGGGAAGGATGTAGGGGAAGCCGAGCGCGACCAGCACCAAGGCCGTTACCAGCCCGAACAGCAGCTTGTAGGTGGTGCGTACCTGGGGCACGGCGCAGACCTCACCCGGTTTGCAGACTTGAGCCGGGCGGAAAATGCGTCGCCAGGCGAAGAACAGCGCGACTAACGCCGCACCGATGAAGAGCGGGCGGTAAGGTTCCAGCACGGTCAGGTTGCCGATCCAGGCCCCGCTGAATCCCAGTGCGATCAGAACCAGCGGCCCAAGACAGCAAGTCGAGGCGAGAATCGCCGCAAGCCCCCCGGCGACAAGAGGGGCGCGCCCGTTTGATGGTTCAGACATGCATTTCTCCTTTCGAGCATGTGAGCGATGGTTTAAGGTTACTTCCGTAGTCAAGTACGGAGTCAAGCAGTATGGAAAACACTGTGGAAAGCCTGACCATCGGCGCCTTCGCCAAGGCGGCCGGGGTCAACGTGGAAACCATCCGGTTCTATCAACGCAAGGGGCTGTTGCCCGAACCGGACAAGCCCTACGGCAGCATTCGCCGCTACGGCGAGGCGGACGTGGCCCGGGTGAAATTCGTCAAATCCGCGCAACGACTGGGCTTCAGCCTCGATGAGGTGGCCGGGCTGTTGCGATTGGATGACGGCGCTCACTGCGACGAAGCGCGCGTGCTCGCCGAGCAGAAGCTCGAGGATGTGCGGGGGAAACTCGCGGATCTGCGGCGGATCGAGTCGGTGTTGGCGCGGCTGGTTCACGATTGTTGTGCGAGCCACGGGACGGTTTCCTGTCCGCTGATCGTTTCGCTGCAGGGGGAAAAGGAACTGCGCTGACTCCGCGCGTTAACCGAGGATTTCCCGATGCGTGAGGCACCTCCGGGGTCGGCTTGCGCTTGGCAAAACAGCGGCGCTCATTGAGCGCCGCTGAATGGCCAAAGGAGCACTTGCATAGGCCACAGGTTAGTACTGCATCAGCAGCTCATGTTCTACTTTGCAGGCGGACAGCCGGGCTGCGCCTCGACCCGGCCAGCCGCCGTGGCCCCCAGTTGCTCAATCTTCTTGGCGGTTTCCGCCACCAAGGCCGCCTCAGCCTTGTCGCGCATAGCGGCGATTCGCTCGATTGAACGGTCGCTCCCGCTCTCGGCCCATACGGTGGATGACAGCAGAGTCGCACCAACTATCAGCAGTAGTCTTAGGTATTTCATAACAGCCTCCTCTCGGGTTTTCTACCCACGAGCCGACTCTATCTCCGTAGTTAAGTACGGAATCAAGGAGAGATGGAGATGAAGGTCCTGGATTATGGCGCTGAGAGGAAATGGCAGGGCTTAAGTGCACTTTCTGTTCCGTTGCTCCCCAAACCCCAAATTCAAGCGACTTTCAGGTCGCACGTGGGCCTTCATCCCGAAGTGCCACTGATTGCCTTCCTAAGAAACACCCTCTGTTGGCTGAAGAGTGAAACCAAATTCGGCAGCACGGCGATGTAGACCCTTTACGACTCGCTCCCGATATCTGGCTCGTACTGGTCTGCTCCGGGGTCCTGATAGTTCATACCGAAACGCATCGCGTTATAGAATAAAATCGCAATTTTTCGGGCGGTCGCGGTGACTGCTTTGGCTTTTCCGATTCGAGCTGCAAGGCGTCTATAGAAGGCCCCAAGCGCAGTACTCGTTCTCCCGACTGTGACAGCGGCCAAGCGCAGGTGGGCGGTCACTCGATTCTTGGTTTTCCGAGTATGAGCGGAAAGCACCTTACCTCCACTGATCCTACATCCCGGCGCGAGCGTCAGCCACGAAGTGAAATGATGACAAGTGCGCCATCGGCTCAGATCTGTACCGCATTCGGCGACCAGCCGAAGTGCCAAAAAGGGGCCAATGCCATGTATTTGCGTGAGGTCTACACCGACCAACTGATAGAGCAAGGTGCGTACATCGAAGTTAAGCGCATTGGGTTGCCGAGTTTTATGGCGCGGTTTAGGTAATGGTTCTGACGGACGCACCTTTTCCTGCGAAAGCTTGATGAGCACTTGTGCAATTTGCTGATCGCAGATGAGGAGCTGCGCTTGGTACGCGTCATACATCGTCAGTGCTTGTGACAGGGCAAAGATATGCTCCGGTTGATAGTTGCCGACTAGCGCAGCCTCAATGACATCGATACCGGCTTTGCAGCGGGTATCGCTCATGGAGGCCAATATTGACGGGCTTCGCTCTCCGGCCACAATAGCCCGAATTATTCGCATGCCGGTCACTCCGGTAACATCTGCCACAACATGGTGCAGTTGCAGATTCATATGCGTGAGGGCTTTTTGCATGTGCTGAATATGCGCGGCCGCGTAGTCAAGGTGGCGCTCTCGCAATCTTAAATAGCTGCGTAAAGCCGAGATTTCGCGATCTGGACGGAAGCTAGCTCGAAGCAATCCGCAGGAATGGAGTCGTTGAATCCACTGCGCATCATTCACGTCGGTTTTACGCCCTGGCACTGCGCGAGCATCTCGGGCATTGGCAAGTACTACATGAAGTCCGTGCGTTTCGAGTATCTCGTAAACCGGAATCCAATATACGCCGGTCGATTCCATGGCAACTGTTGAGATGCCGAGGCTCACCAGCCAGTTAGCCATCCGCTCAAGATCAGCGGTGAAGGCATTAAAGGTTTGAGTCGGATCTTGCGCGAGATCCGCTGGGACGGCGACAACATGAAAGCGTGAGCCAATATCAATGCCGGCCGCTCGAGTATTAATTACCGGTAACCCTCTGGTTTTTGAGTCAGACTTTTTCATACGCACCTCCAGTCAAGGGCAGGACTGGACGGGGACTCGGATCAAATCACATTCCTAAACGGGGTCATAAAAGCGCCACCACTAACGGGTCCGCAGCTTCCCCTGGGTCAAGTTTTTTGACGGGGACTTAGCCTCCAAAAAGCCAGCGACCACTGTCCAGAAATGTAAGTGTAGTACGTAGTGTTTCTAGCCCAATGGGCCGCGGAGCGCCGGGGAGGCGGTTTTTTAGCCTGATGCATTTCAGGATCGCGCTTGCCTTCCCGGTTTTTGACTGAGGGTGGCGCGGCGATCAGGGTGGCATCGACAATGGTTCCTTCCTTGAGCAGCAGACCTTGGCTGGCCAGATGCTGGTTAATCGTTTCAAACAGCACCCGCGTCAGTTGATGGGTTTCCAGCAATCGGCGGAATCGCAGCAATGTGGTGGCATCCGGTGCCGACTCACGGCCTAGGTCTATGCCCATAAAGCTACGAATGGCCTGGCTGTCATAGACGGCATCTTCGGTACCTTCATCGGAGAAACCGAAACACTGCTGCACGACATACATGCGCAGCATGCGGGACAACCCAATCGCAGGGCGCCCTCGCTTGCCTGTAGTGTCGCCGTAGAACGGTGCCACCTGGGTCTCCAGTTGTGCCCAGGACACCAACTGCTCGATATCAGCCAGGAAGCGATCGCGGCGCGTTCGCTTTTTCTTACCGGTGTATTCGAGTTCGGAGAAGGTCTTCTGCATGTGCGTAACAAGGCTCACGGAGAGGGGGGGCTGGTTGAGGGGCTCAGTGTGCCAACGGCTGGGACGGTTGGCTATTTTTGCGGCGTCTCCTTAAGGCAAAATTTTCTTGACCCGATTAGAAGAAAGTTTCCACTTCTGACGGATACTAATTTTCGGAGGTTACCCAGTTATGCATTAAGATGGGGCTTATTTTCAATACGATGGAAAACTCTAGTGCCAGGATCCCACTTACAACAACCCTCAGTACGCCTTCGGACACATAATTTCATCGTCGGCCGCTGGCTAGTCCTCGGTTATCTGGTTTTACTCACTGGTTTGTTCTGGGTCGGTGACGGCAGTCTCTATAAAAAACTCTATTACGTGCTGTTTGCGGCCCCAGCATTGCTGGGACTCATACTGAAGCCAGATCAGATAAAGGCTTTTCTGCACGAGCCAGTAATACTCAGTTTTTTGGCATTAACTGCCTGGGTGCTTATCAGCACGAGCTGGACGCGGGCCAATGACGACGTCACCAGTCTAACCAAACGACCTCTTTATGTATTCATGCTTTTGACGGGCTGCACCCTTATAGCACTCAAGAGCGAAACCTTATTGCTGAAAACACTACGCATCGCTGCCGGTCTGGGCGCCTTGGCAGGGCTCATCAATGTCGTTTTGTTTCTGCAGAATGGTACTTTTGGAGAAAGACTAATTGGCACTGGGGCCTTACGCAATCCACTGCTTACATCTCACGTGTTGGGTTTTTTATGCACCTACTGGATTGCAGCATGGCTATCACGTAACGAGCGCCACGACTGGCTTCCAATAGTCATGGCAATGCCGCTACTTGCAGCACTGCTTGCCACAGGTTCGAGAACACCATTGATGGGCATCGCACTAACAAGCGTCTGGATGCTACTTATGAGCAGAAAACGCGCCACAACTCTGGTCGGCACTTTGCTGATAGCAGCAGGCGCTGTGTATCTGACCCGTCCGGAAATACTGTTGAACCGTGGTACTTCTTATCGGCCTGAATTGTGGAGCGATGCGTTACGCCAGGCAGGCCAACACCTGTGGTTTGGCGCAGGCTATGAGAGCAAGTTCATATTCAACATTCCAGGAATCGACTACCCGCTGCATGACCCTCATAATGTTGAACTTGCCGTCCTTCTTGAGCTGGGGCTGATTGGCCTCTGTTTATGGAGCCTGATGTACACATTTGCGCTTCTTCGCTGCTTGCGCCTACGTGCACAGCCACACTTCCAGATCGCTTCAGCATTGCTGGTTTACGGGCTGTGCGCAGGGCTAACCGAGGGGGGTAGCTTTCTCGCGCGCCCTAATGAAAGCTGGTTCCTGATCTGGATACCGCTGGCTCTGCTATGCGCTCTTTCCATTCGGTATAGGCAGTCACAAGCATGAAGCGTATCGCCCCTACACAACTGGACAGACTGTTCAAGAACGCCAAACCAGGTGCAGATGTCAGGCTGCCCGCGTGAAACAGTAGCGCCAGAGCCCCTTGAGCGTCTTGAGATTACGCGACCGCCAAGGGATCTGAGCCAGCAACTCACTTGCCAACGCTCGATCCTCACCGGCAACTTTGGCAAACATCGCATTCAGATAGCGCAACCGAGTGGTTCCATAGCCCGGGTGATCCTCAAAACGCTTGTAGATTTCGAGCTCGGTTTCAATCATCAACCGGCGATTTTTGTAAGTATTGCTTCCATGCAAGCGATACAGGGCAAGCGGCTCTTCCAGTATGTCGATGAAGTATCCGGCATGAGCAATGCGAAGCTCTACGTAATAATCCTCGATGCGAATGGATGGATCGAAACCACCAACCTTCTCGAGTGCCTCGCGACGAAACAGTAAGGTCGGGGCAGGCGGCCCAGGCTTGCGGTCCATGAACAGATCATCAAAGTCAAGCCGCCGAGCAGGGCGATAGCGCTGCTTCTTGTCAGGTAACGGCTTGCTTTCGCCATCGATCAGTACGATACCACCAGCACAGATGCCGGTTTCAGGATGCTGCTCCATGAATGCAATCTGCAACGACAAACGTTCCGGGAGCATGAGGTCATCCGACCCTAGCGGAGCGATATAGAGGCCTGCGCTGCGGGCGATCATCTCGTTGAGCGTGGTACAGAGCCCCTTGTTCGCCTGAGGCAGGAAATGGAACCCGAGCTCCTCTTGCAGCCGCCGTATCACTGCAACGCTGTCGTCACGCGAGCCATCGTCGACCACCAACAGCTCGATGTTAGGATAATCTTGGGCATAGACGCTTCGGATGCTGGCCTCGATGAAGTCAACATGGTTGTAGGAGGAAATCAGTACCGAAACCAGCGGCAAGCCGCTTTTAACCTCTGTCATTTAGACGCCTCTTCGACCGGCAGATCACCTTCAAGGAGTGCACGGTACTTGTTACGAAAATCCTCGATGTCGTGCTCACGCCGCAGGTATTGATAGGCACGCTCTCCATCTTCGGCACGCCCGGCATCGCTGTCAGCGAGACAGGCACGCAGTTGCTCGGTCAACTCGGGCACATCGCCCGGCGCGAACGAACGTCCTCCCGCCCCCTTCAGCAAGGGACGCATCGCTGGAATGTCAGATCCGAGCACTGGCAAACGACCACACATGCCCTCCAGCAACGCAAGGCCCAGGCCCTCCTGCAGCGAGGGCATAACGAAAACGTCAAATGCCTTCACATAGCGCATGGCATCTGGTCGAGTACCACAGAGATGTACTCGCTCTTGCAAACCAAACTCGGCAATCAGTGCTGCAAGGTTGTCGGCTTCTCGGCCGCCACCAATGATTGACAGGTTTACGTTCGGGTACTCGTCACTCAAGGCAGCGAATGAACGGATGAGGTACACATGCCCCTTGACAGGTACTAGCCGACCTATCGTTCCGATGATCAGCGCGTCAGATGGCAGCTCCAACGCCTGCCGTGCCTGCCCCCGTGGCAGTTGCAGAGATTCAGCCAGATCGATATCCAGGGCATTGGTTATCGAGACCGTATTGGATTTAGTAAAACCACAGCGCAAGGCAATCAGATAATCGGCTACAGCCGATGAAACGCCGACGAAGCCCCAGCACTCGTCGATTGCGCGCATGGCCTGCCAACGCCGGTAGAAGCGGTTGTACTCACCAAAGCCGTGAGACACACCGATGCAGCGCGGGATGTGCAACGTCTTGTTGAGGTGCATGAACAGGTTGACGGTCTTGAAGCGGTGCAGCAGCACCACATCGAAGCCCTCCTCTCGGCAGAACGCCAGCAAGTGCCTGCGCACCTTGAGGCGCAAACCACTCATGTCCTTTTCGGTGAATTCGAAGAACACCTGGCGTCGGCCGCAATGCTGAGTATCTTCCGACGGTCGTCCTTCGAGATACGCGTTGACCACGTCGAAGCGTTCGGCCGACAACCCTTGTAGAATCTGCTCACCCAGATCGGAATTGGTATCCGCCGCGTTATAGCGAGTCTGCAGTTGCAAGATTTTCAGAACCTTAGCCATAATGTCGGCCCCTCCTAAGACAAAGTGCCTTTCGTGCGTAGGATAACTTGTATCGCACGCGCCAATCACTTCTCACGGCCAGGCAGTAGAACTGCTTGACGTCTCTGGCCTGATAGGCACTGCGAAACAATAAAAGGCACAGCTCACGCAGCTCTGGTTAAGCGGCTAAGCGGATGCTGGCCTCATGTATAACCTCAGCCAGAGGAACTCCTAGATAACCCGAATTTCCTTCATGATCGAGTTGCATCGGCACATGCAAAAAGAACACTCTCATACCGTAGCTGAACGTTCTAGAACTGCGCGCAGTAGCGCTGCCATTTTCCCGCGTAGCATCCAGAAAGCCTCAGGACATGAAAATTGCAATGTACTGCCCCCATTTGGCAATGGCGTGCGTGAATCCATTACCGATGATCAGTTGAACGTCGGCGGCCCCACTCTGAGCAGATTGGAAAAGAGCCGCACGAAATAATATCGGCGCTTGATTGTACGCAAAAATCACTATACTCATCAATCTTGGCCCATACTTGTGCCTTCACGGTCGCTCGTAGCATGAGCCCAAGCGTGCGGGTGAATTCACCATAGAGTTTTTAAAAATCGCGCGCAGGCCATATCCAGTTTCTGATTGGCATTGCCTGAATATTTCGAAAGCCTGACGGTTCAGACCATTAGAGGCCGTTTCCATGAACCATCAGGCATTCGAATACCACACAGAGTTCTCCCCGTTTCATTACATCGTCCGAACCAAAAAACTCTTCATGTTCAAGTCCGAAGAGCCCACGACCGATCCTGACACCCAAGGTTTTCTACAAGATCAAGAGCGTCAGCAACGCCTTGCTCAACTGGGCCGCGAAGGCTGGGAGCTGATCAGCGTTCAACCCGTGGTCAGAGGCGAGATCAAAGTCGGAAATCAAAATGCCCAAGGCTGGGCCTACGGCATTGCCTTGCCCACAGGCTATCTGCTGTTCTTTAAACGCCCTTTGCACAATGATTGATGGGTTCGATACCGTCTGAAGAAATCCTTATAGCCCTGAATATGGTTTTCTTGCGGCGACCATAGATTGATCACGGCAAGCTGACGGCAACAGGAATGACTAGAGCCCAGCCGTGATCCAGTATCCGCGCCTCACTGCACTCACTTGCCGACTTGCCTTGCCAGGCCTCATCGTACTTTTGGGGTGCGGCCTGCCTATTTCCTATGCGGCCGCTGCTTCAGCCTCCGAACAGGCCAACCTGGACGTGATGATCCGCCAGTTAAATGCCCTGGAGGACACCGCACGTCGTAGCGCTCAAGTCGCTGACGAACCTGGAAAGCGTTACTTCTTCGACTACCAACGTTTGGCAGGCGATATCGCTCGGATTCGCCATGGCCTGGAGGGCTACCTGACCCCCAGCCGAGCACAGCCCCGCGATCCTGTTGAGCTGTCAGGCCAATACACGACAGAAGGACATAAGCCATGAGCATGAGCGGCGCTCAAGCCTCGGCCTTTCAAGCAGCGGGAGGATTTCCAGCCTCGGCTAGCTACCTGTTTTTCGTCGGCTTTGCTGTGGCCATCATCTTTTTGTGGGGGGCCTGGGCGCTCTGGAGCTGCTACCGAGGGTGGGCCACCGGCAACCTTGACCGCACGATTGCTTCAACCTCGGTTGTTCGCATTCTGCTGCTTTGCATGATCCTCACCACGTTTGTTCTCAGTTGACTTTATCGGAGATTCACCATGTCTTTGCTCCCAAAAACACGACGCTTGCTGATCGGCATACTGACTCTTCCCCAACTGGCCATGGCAGCCCTGCCCCAGTCTCAGCCCCCCACACGCGGCGAAGGCTCGAATCTGATGCAAACCATGCAGAACTACGCCTTTGACGGCTTTTCTCTGCTCGGCCTCATCATCTGTGCTGTCATCTTCAGCGGCGTAGCCTGGCATGCCTTTGGCACCTACCACGAGATCCAGCACGGCAAAAAGAAATGGATGGACCTTGGCGCTACGGCTGCTGTCGGTGTCGCCATCCTGGGTGTCGCCATTTTTCTAGTGACCAAGGCTACCAACATTCTCTAAAGAGCCTTGGCCATGACAGAACTCTCAGACGACGGGACGCTGATTTTCCTTCCAGTGCGACTGAACAACCAGCCAGTCATCATGGGCGGTCTTACCGCTGATGAAATGTGGGCCACACTGGCGATCAGTACCGGTGCTGGGCTAGTTCTCGGAATTGTGACCGCGATACTGACCCAAATATGGGCGTTGATCATCGCCGCAGCCATGCTCTGCGCGGTCCTTGGGCTGACGCTTGCCAGCCGTTTCTTGCGACGCTGGAAACGCGGTCGACCTGATACCTGGCTATACCGCCAGATGCAGTTGAGCATCGCACGATATTTTCCGACCTGGAACAAGGTCCACTTGATCACCCGCACTGGTGCCTGGACCTGCCGTAGAACGGAGGCTCAATGACTTATCGTAAGAAAGTTGATGCACAACTTGCTCATATCAACAGCCTGCGCCTTGTCATTGGTCTGCTGATAATCCTGGGGCTGTACATGGCTTATGGCTGGCAGAGCGCACCCCGAGATTTGACTATCCACGTGCCCCCAGACCTTCGCTCAGGTAGTACTCGCCAATGGTGGGATATTCCACCCGAATCGGTGTACGCCTTTGGACTGTACATTTTTCAGCAGATGAACCGCTGGCCCGCTGACGGTGAAACCGATTACGAGGACAACATCATCCGCTTGAGTGGCTACCTGACACCCAGTTGCAAAGCCTATCTGCAAAAAGACTTCGAACTGCGGCGCAATAGTGGGGAGTTACGCAAGCGCGAACGGGGTGTATTTGAGATCCCAGGCCGGGGCATTGACGATAAGTCAGAGCAACATGTTGACCAGCACAGCATCAACGATTGGACCGTCAACCTGGATATCACCGCTGACGAGCACTACGGCGGAGAACGCGTGAAGCGGGCATTTGCTCGTTATCCGTTACGGATTATTCGATCCGACGTCGATCCCGAAAAGAACCCCTTCGGCCTGGCCTGGGACTGTTATAGCAGCAACCCGCAACGCATCGAAGTGTCTGCAGAACCTACCAGGTCAGGAGGCAAACGATGATGCGTCGGCTGTTGACTATCGCGCTGCTCGTATTCAATTTCGGGGGGATGGCCAATGCAGTTGAAATCCTGCGCTGGGATCGAATTCCATTGGCGCTGCCCTTGATCGTCGGTCAGGAACGCATTGTCTTTGTCGATCAAAATGTTCGAGTAGGTCTGCCTCGTAATCTGGTCGACAAGCTGCGTGTGCAGAGTACAGGCGGCGCCCTCTATCTGCTGGCTAAAGAGCCGATAGAACCTACCCGCTTGCAGCTACAAAACATGAAGTCCGGCGAGATTATGCTGGTGGATATCATCGCAACCGTAGGGAAGCCTAATCAGGCCGCGCCCGAGCCCGCGAAAATAGTTGCCGGGGAAAGCCTCGCGACACGTTACGGGCAAGTCGACTCCAAACCTACAAACCGCCAAGCTGCCACCCCCTCGGTCCAAGCCAGCGCACAAAACGCCGATGATGATCCGCCAACGCCCCGGCGCGAAACGCCACTGCCGGTGGTCATGACACGCTATGCAGCCCAGATGCTCTATGCCCCCTTGCGCACCGTTGAGCCAGTGGACGGGATTGCGCAGGTCAATCTCAAGCGGGGCATGGACCTCGCTACCCTACTGCCGACGTTACCAGTCGCAGCCTCTGTGCTGGGCTCGTGGCGGTTGGACGAGTACTGGGTCACAGCGGTGAAGATACGCAACACGAGCCTCCAACACCTTACGTTGGATCCTCGTGACCTGATGGGTGATTTTATCACCGCGACCTTCCAGCATCCCTACCTGGGAGCCAAGGGCGATGCCAGCGACACCACAACGGTCTACCTGGTGACCCGTGGTCATGGCTTAGCCGAATCATTGTTGCCGGCAGCCGTCAGCCGGATCGATCCGAAGGGAGGCCGCCGTGAAGAATAATCCGCTGATTAAATATCTGGTCATCCCGTTCGCGATCTTGGCGATGTTCGTGGTGGTTAAATTGTTCAGTCGCGGCAGTGCCGAACAGCAGGTTCAGGCACCAGAAACGGTCGTGCTCAGTGCGGACGAGGCCAAAAAGTTGGGTGTTGACGGTGATACGCCCGGTGACACGCTGCGCACCATTGTCGTGGAAAGCCGACAGCTCAAGGACCAGGTTTCCAATGCATTGAAGAACAATGATGAGTTGAAACAACAGAATATTGAGCTGCAAAAGCGCTTGCAGACCATCGACCAAAACGTCGACAGCAAATTGCAGAACGTCCAGCAAACACTGAAGCAAGAGTCGCAGCAACAAAGCCAAACCATCCTGGATACGCTGCAACAGCAATACAACACCCTGAGCAACAAAAGCGGCAGCGGTAGTTCATCTGGAGCGGACTTGCCGATCGGCTTCGGCGTTCAACCAGGTGATGGCCAGGGCTTTCAAGGAGCGCCGGGACTGGACGTCGTATGGATTGAGCCGCAGGACGCAACTCCGGTCGATATCAACGGCAAACCGATTGCGGCCGGATCAAATCAAACCGCCAGTGGTTTCAACTTTCCTACTTCCTTTGGTGAATCCGTAGACCGAGGCCAAAACGCACTGCGCACGGGAGCCCAGAACGTAGCGAATGAAATCTCGCCGCAAGAGGCCCGCAAACAGGTGCGCAAGGTTTACACCCTGCCACAGAACTCGACACTAATGGGCTCAGTCGCGATGTCCGCGCTGATCGGCCGGGTGCCCATTGATGGCACGGTCAACGACCCCTACCCGTTCAAGGTGCTGATCGGCCCGGACAATCTGACGGCCAACGGTATCGACTTGCCCGACGTCGCCGGCGCGGTGGCCAGTGGTACCGCTTCCGGTGACTGGACTCTTTCATGCGTGCGCGGACAGATCAAAAGCCTGACCTTTGTCTTCAACGACGGCACTGTGCGCACACTGCCACAGCCACAAGAAGAAACGAATGGCAGTCAAAACAGTAATAACCAGAACAATGGTAACCAGACCACCATTCAGGGAGGCCTGGGCTGGATCAGCGATGCCTACGGCATTCCCTGCATCAGTGGTGATCGTAAAAGCAACGCCTCGCAATACATCGGCTCTCAGGTGCTTATCACCGCTGCCGGCGCCGGCGCTGCGTCCCTCATCAAATCAGATGGAAACAGCAGTTCATTTATAAATCCGCAGTCCGGAACCATCGGTTCTGTTGGCGGCTCAGGCAGTGACGCCATGGGCAAGATCATCGGCCAAGGCGTCAATGATGTGTCCAGCTGGGTGAACAAACTCTACGGGCAAGCCTTCGCTGCAGTGTACGTGCAACCTGGGGCCAAAGTGGCCGTACACCTGGACCAACAGCTGACCATCGATTACGAACTCCAAGGCCGCAAGGTCAACTATCGCTCAGGAGCCCGTCATGCCTCGACTGCGCTTGACTAACCACGGCTTGAAATTAGGTGCATACCTAACCATCGCGTCTTTGATCATGCTCGCCTCGGGCTGCTCCACCAGCAAGGACGAGATGCTGCCCCATGGCGATAGCACGATGATGGACGTTTGGGATCAAGGTGCCAGTGGTTCAGGCAATAGCACGAGTAGCCGCCAGTTGCTCGATGCGCGCCAAGACCTCCGTCGGCCTCTGGAGGTGGGTGGAACAGACAACGCCAAATTCACCCGTACAGCCCAGAACGAGATTTACAGCCAGTTCAAGCGCCTGCCCAATCCAGACCTGGTGATGTACGTGTTTCCTCATTTGGCGGGCTCTGACCCAGCCCCTATCCCGGGGTACACCACAGTGTTCCCTCTGTACCAGCGCGTGCAATACGCCATGCCCGGTGAACGCACGGAGGCCTATTGATGGTTTTTTTTGAGTGGTTTAAAACACGACGGGGCTCAGACCGCGTTGAGCCTGACCTCGCCTCTAATGCTAACGAGCACGTCGACGTGCAGGCATCAGCGACTGAGTCTTTTGAGGCAGCGACCGAGCGTTACTACGAACGCCTAGCCGCCATAGGTGTTCCTTCACCTAGCGATTGGCGTAACCCCAAGAAAAAGCCAGCGACCACCGCTGACGTCGACCGTCTGTACGACGTGAATCCTTCTTTCGTGGACCTTCTGCCCTGGGTGGACTACCTACCTGGGGAGAAAGCCATGCTGTTGGAAGACGGGGTATCGCGCGCTGCATTCTTCGAGCTGACACCGATTGGTACCGAGGGTCGCGATCCAGAGTGGCTGCGCAAGGCCAGGGACGCACTGGAGAACGCCCTGCAGGACTCCTTTGACGAGCTGGAAAACTCACCTTGGGTGATTCAGCTTTATGCCCAGGACGAAACCAGCTGGGACGGCTACCTGCAGCAGTTGCACGACTACATTCAACCCCGGGCACAAGGCAGTGATTTCACTGAGCTGTACTTGAAACTAATGAAACAGCACTTGGAGGCTATCTCCAAACCAGGCGGGCTGTTTGAAGACACCAAGGTCAGCCAACTGCCCTGGAGGGGCCAGCAGCGTCGCGTCCGCATTGTTGTGTACCGACGTACCCAGGGCGCACAAGCAGACGTGCGTGGTCAGGCACCTGGCCCTTACCTGAAAATCATCTGCGATCGCTTAATGGGAGGGTTGGCGAACGCCGGCATTAAAACGCATCGCATGGATGGCCACGCCATCCGTCACTGGTTAATTCATTGGTTCAACCCACGCCCTGACCATCTCGGCCCTGCCGACGCTGATATTCGTCGCTTCTATGAGCTGGTTTGCAAACAGGTACCAGCAACGGACGAAGGCGAGTTACCACTCGCCAGCGGTACCGATTTCTCACAGAACCTGTGTTACCGCGAACCTTTGTCAGATATTGAGAAAGGTCTGTGGTACTTCGACGGTCTCCCTCACCGGGTGGTGATGCTCGATCGTTTGCGGGAGGCCCCCAAGACCGGACATCTGACCGGCGAAACCCGCAAGGGCGGTGATGCACTCAACGCGCTGTTCGACAAAATGCCAGAGGACACCATTCTCTGCATCACCCTCGTGATCACACCGCAGGACATCCTTGAAGGACATCTGGAACAGCTCTCGCGCAAAGCCGTTGGTGATACCCAGGCGTCGATCCTGACCCGCGAAGACGTTGCTGTCGCACGTCAGTTGCTCGGCCGTAAACATAAGCTGTATCGAGGTAGCGTAGCGTTTTACTTGCGAGGGAAAGACGACACGCAGTTACAGGAACGCAGTTTGCAACTGAGCAGTGCGCTTCTTGGCGCCGGGATGGAACCGGTGGAGCCTCGGGATGAAGTGGCACCGCTCAACTCATACCTCAGATGGCTACCTGGTAACTTCGACCCCAACGGACGTAAGGCACTGGAGTGGTACGCTCAACTGATGTTTGCTCAGCATATTGCGAACCTGGCCCCCGTCTGGGGACGGTCGACCGGAACCGGACATCCTGGTATCACCCTATTTAATCGCGGGGGAGCGCCAGTCACCTTCGATCCACTGAACAAGCTGGATCGCCAGATGAACGCACACCTGTTCATCTTTGGCCCTACCGGCTCAGGTAAATCGGCCAGCGCGACAAACATTCTTAGCCAGATCATTGCCATCTACCGACCGCGCCTGTTCATCGTAGAGGCCGGCAACAGTTTTGGCCTGCTGGGCGAGTTCGCAAAAAAACTGGGGTTATCCGTAAATCGTGTTCGCTTGGCACCAGGCTCGGGCGTCAGCCTCGCGCCCTTCGCTGATGCCATCAAACTGATTGAGCCTGACACAAACGTAAAAGTGCTGAAGGCCGATGATCTTGAGGCCTCAGACGAACACCTGGCCAGCCAGACCGAAGATGAACAACGCGACATCCTGGGGGAGATGGAAATTACGGCCAGGCTGATGATCACTGGCGGTGAAGAGAAAGAAGATGCCCGCCTTACTCGCGCTGATCGCAGCGCCATCCGCCAGTGCATTCTCAATGCGGCACAGAAGTGTGTCGCTGAACAACGCATTGTGCTTCCCGAAGACATCCGTGAGGCACTGCGAGAGATGGGGCATGAACCGGGTATACCGGCTGCTCGAAGCTCACGCTTCCTGGAGATGGCTGAAGCCTTGTCCATGTTTTGCATGGGCACAGAAGGCGACATGTTCAACCGCCCAGGTACGCCATGGCCCGAAGCGGACATCACCATTGTGGACTTGGCCACCTATGCCCGAGAAGGCTACAGCGCACAGATGGCCATCGCCTACATTTCGCTGCTCAACACGGTCAACAACATCGCAGAGCGGGATCAATTCAAAGGCCGTCCCCTGATCTTCTTCACCGACGAAGGCCACATCCAGTTGAAGGTTCCACTGCTGTCCCCCTACTCCGTCAAGATCACCAAAATGTGGCGAAAGCTGGGAGCCTGGTTCTGGATGGCGACTCAAAACGTTGATGACGTGCCGCCAGAGGCATCGGCTCTCCTCAACATGATCGAATGGTGGATCTGCCTGAATATGCCGCCTGATGAGGTGGAGAAGATCGCACGGTTTCGTGAACTAACCCCTGCTCAGAAGTCGATGATGCTGTCCGCACGCAAAGAAAGCGGGAAGTTTACCGAGGGCGTAGTGCTATCCAAAAGCATGGAAATGTTGTTCCGGGTGGTTCCGCCTAGTTTGTATCTGGCCCTGGCCATGACAGAGCCGGAAGAGAAGAAACAACGCTACGACATCATGCAGGCCACTGGCTGCAATGAGCTCGACGCGGCCATTGAAGTTGCGGCAACGCTAGACCGCTATCGCGGTATCGAACCTCACATCATCACCTTTCCCGAGCAAGTTACGGCCTTGGAGCGCCAAGCATGAGAACATTGAATTCCCTGACCCAGAACCTGATTGAAAGTCTGACTCAGTTGCTTGAACAGCCGGGTGAGGATGCTCTGCAGACTTTAGAGGTTTGTGCCCCTGTACTGATAGAGCAACTGCAACAGGTTTTGGTGCGCGCGGTGGATCGTCGTGATATCGAGTCACAGCTTCAGGCGGTGTTAGCCAATTGGCTTCGGCAGCACCCACAACCCGAGAGCGCTGAAACCGCGCTTCTTGAAGCCTTGCGTAAACAAGCGCTTCTCTCATCGAAGTCAGCTGAGGCCCGGGCGTGACGCGCCTTCGCAAACGATGGGTGATTTTTGGGTGTCTTTTGGCAGGCATGTCGGTGGCCTGCTTTGCCCTCATTCGAGGCGAGGTACAAACTCCACAGTACACAGGCCCTTGGCTGTACGGCCCACCCGATGCTCGCTGGACTGTGACTGAATTTGCGGACCTGGAATGCCCTTACTGCAAGACATATACACCGGTATTGAAGGCCTGGGTGCAGCAGCAGAAGGATGTAAACCTGCAGTGGCACCACCTGCCACTGGATTTTCACGGTTTGGCCGCAGTTCACGAAGCCAAGCTCGCCGAATGCGCAGGAAAGCTGGGTGGTGCATCCGCTTTCTGGCAAGTGGTCGACCAGACCTTTGAACGCACCCGCAGCAATGGCTTGGGATTTAAGGGGAGCCTCGACAGCAGTACCATCGATCATCAGACGCTGGAGACCTGCACGGCCACTGACAAGCAAGTCGCTCAGCTTATTGACCGACATATAGAAGAAGCAGCCAAGGCCGGTATAACTGCAACCCCCACCTTGATCATCGAGGATCATCAGACCGGGCGCAGCCTGAAGCTTGAGGGCATGGCGGACGACACCACGCTGCTGTCAGCCATTGACTGGCTATCGACCTCAGAGGCGGGGCAGAAGTAAAAAATGAACCGTAAAAGTAAGCAGATAAACAACATGCAACGGGAGCCCGACTGGGAGACTCAAATGGTGCCACCAACACTGCGCGAAATGTCTCAGGTTAAACAAGGCGTAATGCCATGACGGAGCGAATAAGCAGTTTACTACTGGCTTCCGTGATTGGGGCACTCGCAGGCATTTGCATCAACCTACTGGCGGCTCGCCTACCCCCGTTGCTTCACCGCCATTGGAGAAAAGAAGCACAAGAACTCTTTGGCATAGCGATGGAAGATCATGAACCGCCTGCAAGCACTCATTTCGGCCCCATCAGACTACGCAGTGTACTGGTCTGCGCACTCTGCGCCATTCTATCGATGATCGGCATTCATCACGTTGGTCCAAACCTGCCAGGTGTTGCATTTGTCCTGCTGAGCTGGACACTGTTGACCCTGAGCTTGATTGATTGGGATCACCTGTTACTCCCAGACATCATCGTATATCCGCTACTTTGGGCCGGACTGATCATCAATCAATATGGGCTGTTCGCGACAAGCGCTGACGCCTTATGGGGAGCGGTGGTTGGATACGGCGTCATGTGGCTGATGTCCAAGTTCGCTTTAATGTTAACTGACACAGAAGGCGTCGGAGGTGGAGACCTCAAGCTGGTGGCCGCCTTAGGCGCCTGGGCCGGCCTAGAGACGCTGGCCTACATCATCATGCTGGCCTCAGTGTTGGGTGGCCTAGCCCATGTATTCAGACTATCGTTCAACACGTCTCACTCAATACGAGGAGCCGTCATTCCTTTTGGCCCCTTCCTCGCCATCGCTGGCTGGGTTTGTGTGATGTACAACGCTTAGGTACTTCCGCAAGCCGTTACGAACGGCTTGAGGCTGGACACATACATTGTATGTGCCGCTCAAAGCCGCCAGTTCTACCTATGGGGGTCATTTTTAAAGTGGCGGTGACACCTTGAAAGGTGGCATTTAATTACGGCTGGTCGATTGACTCATCTCATTCGTCACTTGCACTACCGTTGCCAGACGATCAATTACATCTGCGAGGTGCAACGCTGCAGCAGCACGTTCATCCCACAACCTGCCAGACTCATATTCGGTAGTCGCGCATAGCCAAGCAAGACGTGCAGTTTGGCTGCGCAAAAGAGCGGCCTGCGCTTGGACATCCAGCACGAGAGTCAGCGGCGATGCTCCATTCGCCCCTCTGTCAGATTGATCGGCATTATTAGCCAAGCGTGACATGTCATTCATGGAGACGACTCCGTTTCAGTAAAGCTAAGTGAATTTCAATTGAGTGCATCAGACATTTCTTGGGCCATCGCTCTAAAAAATGGCTCCACGTAAGCGAAGCAAGCCATATTACAGCAACGCGGTGGCTAGCTCCCGAGATTGATGCCAGATGGATATCGCTCCATTGTCGCTTAGGGCCACACGATAGACTACGCCTGAAAATGCCATAACCACCAACATCCTATTTCCTGCTGCACCCATCGTCATCATCCGGTTTCCTATACCTGAACTCACTCCAGGTATGGTGCTATGACCGAGATCCATCCCGGCCTTTGCCAAATACGGCGCTGGCTGCTCCCAATGTCTCTGCTGTTCATGCCCCTTATTGCCCAGGCAGAAACCTGGGTGATCACCAATCAAGCACATCCGGTATCAGCACCTGCTGGCGTTCGCACCATTCGTCTGGATGATCAACAACGTCTTGAAGAACAGTTGACTGGTCAGCTTCCAGCAGACCCACGTCAGGCAGAAGCGACCATTCAACGCTACTTGACCAGCCCTGAAGGCAGGCGCCTGCAAAACGACCTGGCTCAGGCCCAGCAGGGCGTCACAGACGCCTGGAGTCTGGGCGTCGAAAAACTTCCGGCCGTTGTCGTTGACCGTCGCTACGTCGTATACGGCGAGCCAGACGTGGCTAAAGCCGTCGCTCTGATTAACCGAGCACGGAGCCAATCACGATGAGACGCTCACGCTTTACGATCCGACCACTGTCACTGGCCATCACTTTCAGTTTGTCCTTCAGCGCGTCAGCCGCGATCAACTCAGCAGCGATCATTGCCTCGACCCTGTCTCCTGACTGCCTGGAGTACAAGGTGGTCGGCATTTGCTATTGGCTGCTCTGTACGCCTTTCGGCTGCAAAGTCAAAACCTCGACCAAGGTACGCCACTACGTGCCGGACGCAGTGGTTTCGGCATACGCGAATACAGGAGCAAATCCATGGATTGAGATGTCGCCTCTCGGCACACCGAATCCAATGGCACAGGCAGGTAACGACGGCACTACCAATCACGTCGCTGAAAACAACATCATCAAGTTCAAGGAAGCCGATGTCATTGGCCATCCTGGTGGCGCAACATTGAGTCAGTTCGCCAGTGCCTCGGGCTACGTCTGCAAGGGTGCAACATTACCGCTTGTACCTTACTTCCTCAGCACCCTTGACCCCATTGCCTGGCGATACGGCGTACCTGAAGCCGTATACCCCGAAGCGCTCATTCCAGGGTTGCGCGAGGTCGGCAGCCTGCTCACCGCAAGCAGCTGGGGGAATGTCTATCCCCGTAGCGGGTTTCTCAACCAGACAGATGACTACAAGACAGGCGCAGTTATTGCGCAGCGTGCCGGCGACGTGGTTACCCGCCCAGGCCAGGTACATGTCTACTTGCCGATGCTCGCCCTTCCATACCCCGGCTACTGGCCCGCCGGGCCGCTACGTGAAGGTGACGCCTCCACTGGTAAGTGGCAAGAGCTCACCCCAGTCCTCAACCCGACTTGCGCAACCTTTCCAACGATCGCACCCAACATTGATGCACAGGACGGCGGATACGCCTGGGCGCTTTGGCGCCCTTACTCATGCTGCCAACGTCGTGGCCAGACCTTCCTCGGCAGTACGGACTTCCAATGAAACAGCGGTCGGAGCACAACATGAAACTCACCCATTTGGCGATCGGACTCACCTGCTGCCTCAGCAGTGCGCTAGCGTTTTCTGCTGATCCAATCAACATCTCATCCTCCGGAAGCGTCATTGGAGATGACGTGCTGTACAACATCGGCGGTGGTAACGCAGTAACCATGGGCAGCGCTGGCAACATGGACAGCATTTCTGTCGGGGGCGGCTGGAACAATAACCTGGTCTGCGGAAACATGAGCCTGAGCAACACCCTGCAAAACCAGTTGAACGGAGCCACTTCTGGATTCCAAAACATCATGAGCTCGGTGGTACAGAACGCCACCAGCGCCGTGGCTTCGCTGCCGGCATTAATTCTCCAACGTGCAAACCCAGCGCTATATAACCTCATTACCAACGGCATCTTGCAGGCTCGATTGGACTTTGACCGCTCCAAAGGCACCTGCCGTGCCATTGGCGAAAAGATGGCGGATATCGCCGGCAATCAAATGGGTTGGGGCAAGCTCGCTGAAGGTCAGGCCATGAGCCAGGCGCTGACCTCCAACACGGACGCAGTATCGGCTGTAGAGCAGGTCGAAAAGAAAGGTGGCAACGATGGCGTCACCTGGGTTGGCGGTGATCGAGCAGGCGGTTCGGGTCAGAAGCCGATCCGTATCGTGGGAGACGTTACCAAAGCAGGCTACAACCTACTGAACAAACGTGCGGCCGGTGACACCGGCTCGATCAGCAAGGACAGCTGCAACAATGGCATGGTCTGCAATGTCTGGTCATCGCCCCAGGAAGCCACCACCTTCGCCAATCGTGTGCTGGGAGAACAGCAACAACAAACCTGTGACAGTTGCCCTAAAACGGTTACGGCTGCGGGGGTCGGCCTCACGCCACTGATCCAGGAAACGTACGACACCAAGCTTAAGGCTCTGCAGGAGCTGCTGAGCGGGAGCAAAACCCTGTCGGTCGAGAACCTAGAAGCTGCAAGCAGCAACTCCCTGCCGATTACCCGAGGCGTTGTAGCAGCCCTCAAGGACGAGCGCGATCAGGACGTACTCGCTCGCAGGCTCGCCTCTGAAGTCGCACTGTCCGATGTCTTGGAGAAAGCTTTGACCCTGCAGCGCACGTTGATGGCGGGCAGTCGGGAGCCGAACGTCGCGGCTAATGACCTCGCGGTCCAAGCGGTCGGCCAGCAAAGCTCATCCCTGCAACAGGAAATTGGCAATCTGAAAATGGAGCTAGATATGCGTCAGCAGCTCGCGAAGAACTCGCCGCTCACCATCATTGAGCGCGGTAAGGCGCGGGCCGAGGATTCGCGTGGTGTGTCTCAGGGAGCCCCTGAAACGGATCGCCTGGACCAATTGCAGTCACCCGCCAAGAACAAACAGTGAGAAATAGCCCATGACAGATATTCAGGATCCTGTCGGCTCCGCCGGCCGCTCGCTGACTCGACGAGTCGGGCGGGGCATTTTACTTGTTCTGAGTGTTTTGCTCGCTACTACTGCCATCGTGGTGTTACTCAGCGCCATCTTGATGAGCGTGTTCGACAGCGCCGAGCAATGGCAAGCGTGGCGTACCGACCACTACTGGCCGCTCTTCACCTGGCGCCTGATCCTTTATGTCTCACTGGTCATTGCTTGGATCAAGCTCAAGGAGCGATGGACTCAATCTAAACAGACTGACGCTCGCAAGCTCAGGAGGTTGGAGATCATGGTTATCTTGCTGTTCGTCATGATCGAACTGAGCAAAGCATTTATCCCCAGTGGTGGCATCCAATGACGCTCTACACCAATGACTACCTGGAGTACTACCTCACGCTGGTGGGCTGGATAATCAACAACGGCATCTGGGACATGATTTCTGACACCGGCCTGTTCGCCCTGCCCTTCTGCATCATCGTTATTCGAGAGTGGCTGAAGGTGCGTGGAGAAGGGGCTGATGAGGGTAACAAAGGTGTGCTCTCACTGGCCCGGATCGAGACCCAGATCTATGTGGGTTACATCGTCGTCGCATTCTTCGCGGTTCCTGCCGTCAATGTGAGCTTTGATACCTTGGCCTTTGATCAAAGCCGAGCTCAGCAATGTCAGTACAACTTACCTAAACCATCCGACACGGGATGGAACACCTCATTCAGTTCACTGGCTGGAAAGAGCGCACAAATGCCCATGTGGTGGGCCTTTATGCATGCGCTATCAAAAGGATTGACCAGCGGCGCTGTCGCGGCAATTCCCTGCGGAACTGATCTGCGGCAAATACGGATGGAGGTCGATAACACCAAGATCAACAACCCATTATTGGCTCAGGAAATCGGTGACTTCACCCATGACTGCTATGGCCCCTCTCGCGCACGACTCTTTATGCGTCAGCCTGACCTGGGCGCGAAAGCCGATGATCCAAAGTTCTTGCAGGATCTTAGTTGGATCGGTTCCCACTTCTTGTTGAACACTTCTGGCTACTACGACACCGACTACTCCAAAACACCAAGAGCCTCTTGGCCGTACAACGCAACCCGCGATGTGGCCTTACCGCAAGTGAGCGGCGGCGGCGGATACCCAACCTGCAAGCAGTGGTGGTCAGATAGCGGAGTGGGACTGCGAGATCGTATCAAGGCTCAAGTGTCACCCGACCTGATGACCCGAATGATCGGCTGGGCAAAGTGGCTGTCGGCAGATGAAGTGACCGATTCGCTCGTGCGCCAGCTGGTGTCTCCATCAAATCAGGTAAAAGGGGACGTTTATACGGACTATGGTGGGCAAATCAACGGAACCGTGTGGAATGGTGCCGCTCGGGTAACCGGCACTCTCGGCGTTGCACTGGGCTCACTGGCCTACTTCCCGGCCATGGACATGGTGCGTCAGGCGTTACCTATGGTCATGGCGTTCTTAAAGATGGCGATGGTGATTTGCATCCCACTGGTACTGATTGTTGGGGCATATCAACTGCAGGTGGCCATGACACTGACGGTCGTGTTTTTTGCACTGATCTTTGTGGACTTCTGGTTCCAGCTAGCCAGATGGATCGATACCACGATCTTGGATGCGCTGTATGGCTCGGGCTCACCACATCTGTCGTTTGACCCCGTCATGGGGCTTAACGCTACGGCTCAGGATGCGATCTTGAACTTTGTGATGGGGGCGATGTTTATTATCCTCCCGGCGTTCTGGGTAGGGGCACTGGGGTGGGCGGGGATTAGTGCAGGCAAAGCGTTGGAGGGGCTGACCAGTGGAACAAAAGATGTAAACAAAGCAGGGCAAGAAGCGGCTGATAAAGTAAAAAGCAAGGTCATATAGTTCAAGTGGTTCGGCTGTCGATGATAATCGAACCACTTAATCATCATCGTCAACACGGCGGCCTGCTTTATAATAACCATAACCTTGAGGACCATAACCACTTCCGTATTCAATCGTTTTTCTTCTTGAAGATACAGGCTCGCTATTTTTTAACGCCCAAAATACTCCACCAAAAATCAGAGTGAATACTGCAACACTAGTAATCCCACTGAGTATCTTTGCGGAAAAACACACCGCCACTGCGATCAGGGCCAGACGTTTGACCCAACGCAGTGTGCGGTTCTGGCTGAACCAAACGGCGCGCACGATCACACCCAAGCCATAACCTAAGCGGCTTGCGACTCCCTGAGAGGTATGTGTGGTCATTAAGCGTCTCCTTTCCTGTTCAATCTAAAGGCGATTTGACATTAGTTATAATCCTGATTCTGCTCTGCCGCAAGACTACTGGACAAACGGCCAGCCTCACTGCACCAGAGGCCTCGCCTCACTGCCTGCAGCAAAAATGGCCCAAAAGGTAAAAGGGTCCGAAAAAGCGAATGGAAAGGTTCACAAGGGTAAAAGCCCTACCCGAAAGGGCCGCCGTCAGCGGGGAAAAGCAAAAGGCTGCACGGCACGAATGCGTCACTCCTGGAGAACATTGATCACCGCACCAGCAAAAGGTGGCAAGTAGCCAAAGAAATACCTGCGACCACTAATGTTACTTTCACCTTGTTCACTGCACCTCGGATAGGCGAAAAGCCCGCCCCATGAATCATTTATGGAGCAGGCGATGTTCTCTATTTTCCGCCGCAATAAAGTGCTACCCGCCCAAGGCCCCTCCCCTAACGGGTTTATGCAGCCGGCCTCCAGCCAAGCACTGCTGGGAACCCCGCGCCGCCAGAAACTACTGGAGAACATCTGGCAGCGCGCCTCGTTATCCCGCTCCCAGTTTGTCGAACTCTACCGGCGTCCACTTGAGCGCTACGCAGAGTTGGTCCAGCAGCTCCCTGCCTCGCAAAACCACCACCATGCACACCCTGGCGGCATGCTGGATCACGGGCTTGAAATCGTCGCCTATGCCTTGAAGATTCGACAGACATACCTGCTCCCTATAGGCGCACCACCAGAGTCTCAGTCGGCACAGGCTGAAGCATGGACTGCCGCGGCTGCTTATGGCGCTCTGATACACGACCTCGGCAAGATCGCCGTCGACGTGCATATCGAACTGGAGGGGGGCAAAACTTGGCACCCCTGGCATGGCCCAATCAATCGTCCCTATCGCTTTCGTTACGTCAAGGGACGCAACTACCAACTGCACGGCGCCGCTGCCGCACTGATCTACGCGCAGATCCTCTCCTCGGAGATTTTGGACTGGCTCAGTGACTTCCCTGAAGTGTGGTCGCAGTTGATCTTTGTCTTGGCCGGTCAATACGAACACGCCGGCATTCTGGGCGAGATCATCGTCAAGGCCGACCAGGCGTCCGTCGCCCAGGAGCTCGGCGGAAACCCAGCCCGCGCACTGTCCGCGCCAAAACAGTCTTTGCAGCGTCAATTGGCAGACGGGCTGCGTTACTTGGTCCGAGATACATTCAAACTGAACCAACCCGATGGACCGTCAGATGGATGGCTGACACAGGATGCTCTTTGGTTGGTCAGCAAGCCTATTTCCGATCAGCTACGCGCTTACTTGCTGACACAGGGTGTTGAGGGCGTTCCCAGTTCGAATGCCCCCTTCTTCAACATGCTGCAAGATCAGGGAGTAATTCAGACAAACGCTCAGGACAAGGCCATCTGGAAGGCCACGATTGATAATGGCCGTGGCTGGCGCAACACACTCACGCTACTGAAGCTCTCACCGGCACTGATCTGGAATAATCCCAATGATCGGCCCGAAACGTACACAGGCATCGTTGAGGTAGAGGTTGGCCAACCGACAGAGGAGCAGACAGAGAACACACTGAACACAGAGCCCAAGGAAGCGACGTTTCAGCCCATTGAGCCCAAGATTGCCCCAACCGAAGCCGTCACGGCAATAAGCTCTGCAACAACGCGCCCCCCTCCTGCAAGCGACCCCGCTGAAATTGACGCGCTGCTCTCTCTTCTTGGTAGTATCAATGAGCCACCAGACAACTCTAATAACAAAAACAGCGTAAACGTCTCGTCGGCGAACACAACCCCTTCGGCACCGGAGAGTTTTCAGCCTTCCCAAGCCCACGAGTCAGGAGGTGTATTTCCAGAAACAGTCCAAGGGGCCGACCCAGTGCCGAATAGTCCTGTCGAGCTAGGTCAGGGATTTGTCGAGTGGCTTAAAAAAAGCGTCGCCTCGCGCACCCTTGTCATCAACGACGCCAAAGCGCTGGTTCACACCGTGGCGGGAACTGCCTTGCTTGTCACGCCCGGCATCTTCAAACGCTATGTCCTGGAACATCCCCAAATAGAACGTCTAGCCAAGACACAGCAGGTCACAGCCTGGCAGTTGGTCCAGCGCAGCTTCGAGAAACAGAAACTTCATCGAAAAACCCAGAACAGTTTGAACATCTGGACGTGCGACGTCGTTGGTCCTCGCAAATCAAAACAGCTTAAGGGCTATTTGCTTCGGGATCCACTCACGATTTTCACGGAAGTCCCTTTCGACAACACCAGTTTGTCGCTCAGATCAGAATCAATGGAGCCCACACAATGACCACACTCTTGAAACTCACGGAGGATTACATCCTTGCACGCGATCTACGCCCAGATACTGAGACAATCTACCGTAGATCAGCCAAAGTTTTACTCGAACACTTTGGGGCTACCCCCATCGAGGAGATCGACCACCTTGCGGTTCTGGCGTGGCGAAAGAAAAAACTAGAAAGCGGTCTGGGCAAGCGCAGTTGGAACACCTATTCAAGCCATTTGCGCACTGTTTGGAGCTTTGCCCTGGAGCAAGAGCTGATCACCCATACTGCGGTCAATCCATTCAAAAAAACCAGTGTGATCCCCCCGAAACGGGGCAGCAAGACGGTGTCCCATGAAGCGATCCGGAAGGCGCGGAACTGGCTTCTGGAGTTGGAGGGTACTGAGCGCTGTACACACGAGAGAAGCCAGGTAACTCCTGCATGGTTTTGGCTAGCTGTGTTCGAGGTTTTTTATTACACCGGTATCCGGCTCAATGCTCTATTGCACATCCGATACAAGGACATTGACTGGAACAACCAGATGATTTTGATCCGTGGTGAAACGGAAAAAACTCATCGAGAGTTTTCGGTGCCCATTATGGAGGGGCTCGCACCACACATCTCAAAGATTCTGAAGGAAGCAAAAACGATAGGCTTTGCGGCAAATGACCAGCTTTTCAACGTCAATAGATTCTCTCGCCATTACCATGGCAAGGAAATGAACATCGACCAAGTGGAAGCGATGTACCGTAAGCTGACCAACAAAATCAGTGTGCGGATGACGCCACATCGTTTCAGGCACACCATTGCCACGGATCTGATGAAGCAGCCAGAGCGAAACATCCATCTCACGAAAAGTCTGCTGAACCATTCAAATATCGCAACGACAATGGGCTACATCGAAACCGACCATGCACATATGCGCACAGTCCTGCATGAGCGCAGTGTGATACAGGGAGCACTTAGGAAAATCAGGCGAGAAGATTTAAGCCACTTACCTCAGCCACAGAATGAAGTGCGAAATCTGGCGGTCGAAACTCCGAGGCGTCTGCCGCCGCCCAAGGCCTTGGAGCAGATATCCAAAGCCATGGGGCTGTCGAATGGCCGTGAGCTGGGACAAATGTTGGATGATGTGGTCAGCTACTATCGTCAACCGTCGCCGTCATCAGCCATCCATTCAAAACCGGCAGCAAAACTGAGCGCTATGAGCTCCCTCTTGAAACAATCCTTCAAAAGCTTAAGTGCAAACACTTTAGGATCAATGACGAATGGGATGCGAGGGTTCAAAGCCTCACCATGACCATTCGTCGGGTAGCAGCACCTGGTGAAAGGCGTTTGTGCAATTGCGCACTGTTAGCTCGACCCTGTGACCAGCACCTAGGTGCAGTTGCAGAGTAAAGCTTGGACGCTTCACTAACAAAGTGATGCTTGAAGATCAAAAATGCGAACATTTATGACGCATGGGTTTCGTGCGCGCAAAAAAAAACGCCCAGTGGGCGTTTTTTCTCTTGCTGGTCGGGGTAAGGGGATTCGAACTCCTGACATCCTGCTCCCAAAGCAGGCGCGCTACCGGACTGCGCTATACCCCGGTATATGCACCGAAAAAACCGGTGCATATTGACATCATACGGCATCGAAACTAATGTCTGCCGCAGACGGCTGCATGTCTATTGAGTAGATACCGCTTAACTCGACTCTTAAAAACACACATCCGCTTTGAAAATGGTGGGTCGTGTGGGATTCGAACCTACGACCAATTGGTTAAAAGCCAACTGCTCTACCAACTGAGCTAACGACCCGCTGTGTGGTGGCGCGTATAATACTGATTTCTAAGGATTATTCAACACCTTATTTTAAATAAATCAGAAATAACGCGTCGGGTCAGTAATTCCGGCCGCTTGGAAGCCTTCGGCGCGCAGGCGGCAGCTGTCACATTTCCTACAAGCACGACCATCATTGTCCGCCTGGTAGCAGGAAACAGTCAGCGAGTAGTCGACACCAAGCCCTACACCCGCCTTGACGATCTGCGCCTTGCTCAGGTTTTGCAGTGGCGCCTGGATACGGAAGCCATGCCCTTCTACGCCAGCCTTGGTCGCCAGGTTGGCCATGCGCTCGAACGACTCGACGAACTCTGGGCGACAGTCCGGGTAGCCGGAGTAATCCACCGCGTTGACGCCGATAAAGATGTCGCGGGCGTTAAGCACCTCTGCCCAGCCCAGGGCCAGCGACAGGAACACGGTGTTACGGGCCGGCACGTAGGTGACCGGGATGCCCTCAGTGGGCGCCTCAGGCACGTCAATGGAGCTGTCAGTCAGGGCCGAGCCGCCAATGCCATTGAGGTTCAAGCCGATCACCTTGTGCTCCACCACGCCGAGGTCGTGGGCGACACGGGCGGCGGCGTGCAACTCGGCATGGGAGCGCTGGCCATAGTCGAAGCTCATGGTGTAGCAGCTATAGCCCTCGGCACGCGCCATCGCCACCACGGTCGCGGAGTCGAGGCCGCCAGATAGCAGGATTACGGCACGTTTTTGATCAGTCGTTTGTTCAGTCATTTCAGCGTCCTGGCTCGTCGTTCCAAAGGTATTTATGCAGCTGCAATTGCAGGCGCACCGGCAGATTGTCCGCGACCACCCAATCTGCGAGGTCGCGAGCGTTCAAGTCATGGTGGCTTGGAGAGAACAGCACCTCGCCGGCGCGTCGGTCCAGGCCGTACTGGATCAGCTTGGAGTTGGCCCAGTCATAGTCGTCCCGCGAGCAAATGACAAACTTGACCTGGTCGTTGGCGGTCAGCAGCTCGATATTCTCATAACGGTTGCGATGCGCTTCTTTGGAGTCCGGGGTCTTCAAGTCAACCACGCGGCTGACGCGCGGATCGACCGCGGAAATATCCAGGGCGCCACTGGTTTCCAGGGACACCTCGTAACCGGCGTCACACAACTGCTTGAGCAAAGGAATGGCATTGGGCTGGGCCAGCGGCTCGCCGCCTGTTACACAGACGTAGCGCGGCCGGAAGCCTGCAACCTGCTCCAGGATGTCGTCGAGGGTACGAATGGTGCCGCCGCTGAAGGCGTAGGCGCTGTCACAGTACTGGCAGCGCAACGGGCAGCCGGTGAGGCGCACAAATACTGTGGGCAGGCCGGCAGTGCGCGTTTCACCCTGTAACGAGTAAAAAACTTCGGTGATGCGTAATGTGTCTTGCATAGTCGCCACGGGCGTAACAGCTAAACAGGCTGTCCGCCTCCGTCAGGCACTTCATGGGATCCCGGCAAAGCGTGAACCCCAGAAAGCGTATTTCATAAAAGGGCGTGGATTCTAACGAAAAAACCCGCGACAGGCGCGGGTTTCTTCCAAGCGGGACAGCAATGCTTACAAGCGTTGCAAATCACGCTGAGCCAACTGGGCGGCAGAGGTACCCGGATATTGGGCCACTACCTGCTGAAGAATGCCTTTGACCTTGTCGGTATGACCCAGGCGGCGCTCTACATCAGCCAGTTTGTACAGCGAATCAGGCACCTTGGCGTGCTTGGGGTAAAGCTGGCTGACCTTGGCAAACGCCTGGCCTGCACCCTGCAAATCACCCTTGGCCAGGTTGACCTCACCCAACCAATACTGGGCATTACCCGCGTACTGGCTGTTTGGATAACGACCCAGGAAAGCGGTGAACGCCTTGCTGGCCTTGTCGAAATCCTTGGCCTTGATCAGGTCGAAGGCTGCGTCGTAATACAGCTTTTCCTTCGCCGGATCAGCCGGTTCGCTGCTGGCGGCAGGGGCCTGAGTGGCGCCTGCGGCTGCACCACCGGCGGCGCTTGCGGCGCCACCGGCAGAAGAATTATCAGGAGTAGCGGCTGGTGTAGCACCGGCTCCTATACGTCGGTCAAGATCCTGGTAACGCTCCAGGCCTTCCTGCTTGAGCTGACGCACTTCATTTTGCAGAACTTCAATGGTGCCTTGTTGCTGCGCCAATTGATCCTGCATGCGTTGCAGTTGGTTGAACAGTTCGCCCTGTGCCGAAGGAGCGGCCGTGGCCGCTCCCCCCGCATAGGCGCCGTTCGTGCCATAACCTGCAGGTGGATAGCTGCTCCCACTATTGTTATAGCCAGAGTTGCTATCTTCCACGGGAACCGCAGCCCACACCGCAAGCGGTGAAAGGCTGAGAGCCAATACGGTTACAACACGACGGCACGTTCGCATGACGAATTACTTACGCAGTTCGACGCGACGGTTTTGAGCCCAGGATTGCTCGTCGTTGCCGGTAGCAACTGGACGCTCTTCACCGTAGGAAACCAGTTCCAGCTGAGCTGGGGAAACACCTTGCAGTACCAGGTAGCGCTGAACGGCTTTCGCACGACGCTCGCCCAGTGCCATGTTGTACTCACGAGTACCACGTTCGTCGGTGTTGCCTTCCAGAACAACGCGAGCGCCGTTACCTTTCAGGTCTTTCGCGTGAACGTCCAGAGCGCGCATGGCTTCTGGCTTCAGGTCCGAACTGTCGTATTCGAAGTAGAAAGTGGTGATCGCGCGCAGAGCAGCTTCTTCGCTCAGGGAGCCGTCAACTGCACCAGTGTTGGCGCCGTAACCAGCGTTTGGATCAACAGCTGCGCCTTCACCGGCATTGTCGCCGCCTTTAGACGAGCAACCAACGGCTACGGACAGAGCCAGAGCCAGAGCAGCAAACTTACCAAACTTCAGCATTTCCATCGTGAAACTCCTAATGAACCCCAGTGTGTTAAGTACTTCTTTTTGTAGCGCCGCGTCAGTTCAGGTAAGGGGACCAGGACGGTTCTCTGACTTCGCCTTGTGCGGTAGGAAGCGGGAGCCTTACGCGTCCATTAATGGACACGAGCATCAAGACTCCCCGGCCCTGCTGGCGGGTGGCGTAGATTACCATGGTGCCGTTGGGCGCAACAGTAGGCGACTCATCAAGAGTGCTATCTGTGAGGATTTTTACGCTTCCGCGCTGCAAATCCTGGGCCGCCACCTTGAAATTAGTGAAACCATCCTGGCGATGGATCATTACTAGGGTCTTTTCATCCGCCGAAAGCTTCGGATTGGCGTTGTAGTTACCAATAAAGGTCACACGCTCCGCACCACCACCGCCAACGCTGCTCTTGTAGATCTGCGGTTTGCCGCCACGGTCTGACGTGAAGTAGATGGTCGAACCATCCTTGCCCCAGAACGGCTCGGTGTTGATACCAGGGCCGGAAGTGACACGGGTGATCTGGCGCGAACCGAGGTTCATCACGTAGATATCCGGGTTACCGTCCTTGGACAGTACGAATGCCAGGCGATTGCCATCCGGCGACCAGGCTGGGGCACCGTTCAGGCCTTCAAAGTTGGTGATCTGCTCACGGCGACCGGTGTCGATGTGCTGGACGAAGATGCGCGGACGCTTCTGCTCGAACGACACGTAGGCAATACGCTTGCCATCTGGCGCAAAACGCGGCGACAGGATCGGCTCGCGCGATTGCAACAGGGTCACTGCACGGGCACCGTCGTAGTCCGAACGTTGCAGGGTGTAGCGGGTGTTGTTCACCGAGAAACGCTCAGCCGTCACGTACAACATGCGGGTAGAGAACGCACCCTTGATACCCACCAGTTTCTCGAACGACTGGTCGGCAATGTAGTGCGCCATGTCCCGCAGTTGGTCAACGCTGCCCGACACGCTACCGGTCAGCACTTGCTGCTCGGTGGCCACGTTGAACAGAGCGTATTGCACCTGCAAGCGACCGCCTGCTGGAACGATGCTACCTACCATCAGGTACTGGGCGCCCAGGGCTTTCCAGTCACGGTAGATCACTTCGCTGCCTTGGGTCGGCTGGCTGATCATGTTCTGTTTCGGAATTGGCGCGTAGTAACCCGAGTTGCGCAGGTCATTACCAATGATTTCCGCCATATCGTCCGGCAGCACGCTGCCGCCCTGCCAGCCAAACGGTACAACCGCAATCGGGGTGGCCCGATCGCTACCGCTGGTTACCAGGATGTTCTTTTCATCCGCCGCCGCTATCCCTGCCATACAGCAAATAACGACAAGCATTCCTCGAAGAAGGTTTCTCACAAGGCTAGATCCTCAGGTGTGAATGTCATCTTGAATGAACGATAGGGAGCGAAGTCGCTTGGTTTCATTCCCTGCATCTCGGTCAACCGGCCAATATTCTTGACCGCTGCAACCGCCGAACTGTCGAACGAACCGTCGCCACTGGACTTGGCCACGCTGACCGAAGTCACCGTACCGTCTGGCAACATGCCGATCTGCAGCACGACTGTCATGCCTTTGCGTGCCGAAGGTGGACGTGTCCAGCCTTCTGCTGCGCGAGCGCGAATCAGATCGTCGAAACTGCCCGCGACTTCGTCACCACGTTCATCGGCCAAGGCCTGCTGACGTTGCGGCGTGTCGGAAAGCAAATCTGCCAAGGCCTGGGCCTTTTTATCTTCGGCGGATTTACGCGCTGCTTCCTGGGCCTTTTTCTTGGAGGCGTCGGCGGCAGCTTTCTTCTTCGCGTCATCGGCGATTTTCTTCTTCGCCTCGTCTGCTTCAGCTTTTTTCTTGGCGTCTTCGGCGGCTTTCTTCTTCGCGTCTTCGACTATCTTTTTCTTGGCTTCTTCAGCGGCCTTTTTCTTGGCCTCTTCTTCAGCCGCTTTCTTGGCTTCTTCTTCAGATTTCTTCTTGGCTATATCAGCCAATTGTTTCTCTTCGGCTTTTTTGGCTTCGGCAGCTTTCTCGGCTTTCTTGGCTTCATCAGCCTTTTTCGCCTCGTCGGCCTTCTTCGCTTCGTCAGCCTTTTTCGATTCTTCGGCCTTTTGAGCCGCCTCGTCTTTCTTTTGTTCCGCAGCAGCCTTCACCGCTTCCTGCTCGACCTTCTTCTGTTCCATCTGTTCGACTTCAGTCTGGCGCGCAGCCGACTTCTGGGCCTCACCGGCAATCTTCTGATTGGTCTGGGTGGTGGCCTGACTTTTCGATTTCAGCTGATACAGGGTCGCCTGCACGATCGGCTTGGCTGGCGGCAGCTCCGGGGTCATGGCAAAGCTGACAAACAGCATGCCAAACACCAGAACGTGCAGGGCAATCGCCCAGACGCTAGGCCAGAAGAAGCTTTCCGAGGCGGACGGCTCTCGCTGTTGCTGCATCAGGGCGCCTCGGTAATCAAGCCAACATTACCGACCCCGGCCTTCTGCAGCCCGCCCATGGCGCCCATGACGGAGCCGTAGTCGACCGACTTGTCACCGCGGATGAACACCTGGGTGTGCTTGCCGCCTTCATTGCCGGCGCGGATGATTTTGGTCACGGCGTCGGTCATCTGCGGCAAGGTCATGGCCTTGTCCTGTTGCTTCTGGGTGTCGACTTCGCTGCCAAGGTTCCAGTAATAGGTCTTGTCAGCCTTGATCGAAATGGTCAGGACCTGGGTGTTGTTGTCCTGCGGCAAGGCTTCGCTGGAAACCTTGGGCAGATCAACCTTCACCCCCTGATTGAGCATCGGCGCGGTCACCATGAAGATCACCAGCAGCACCAGCATCACGTCGATGTAAGGCACTACGTTCATCTCGGCGACCGGCTTGCGCTTTTTGCGAGCTCGAGCGATTAAAGCCATTGGGAATTACCTGCTTATTCTTCGCTGGTGTGCACTTTACGGTGCAGGATCGCCTGGAATTCATCGGCGAAGGTGTAGTAACGGCCAATCAGGGTTTCGCTGGTGGCGGCGAAACGGTTGTAGGCAATTACTGCGGGGATTGCAGCGAACAAGCCGATGGCAGTGGCGATCAGCGCTTCGGCGATACCCGGGGCCACGGTGGCCAGGGTCGCTTGCTGGGCCGTTGCCAGGCCACGGAAGGAGTTCATGATGCCCCATACGGTGCCGAACAGGCCGATATACGGGCTGACCGAACCGACGGTGGCCAGGAACGGCAGGCTCTGCTCGAGCTTTTCTTCCTCACGGGAGATCGCTACGCGCATCGCACGGGCCACGCCTTCCATGACCGCTTCAGGGTCGACGCCGGACTGCTGGCGCAGGCGGGAAAATTCCTTGAAGCCGGCACGAAAGATCTGCTCGACGCCCGAGTCCGGGTCCGGGTTGCTGCCCGCCTGGCGATACAGCTTGGACAGGTCGATACCCGACCAGAAGCGCTCTTCGAAGCTCTCCAGGGCGCGTCGACCGGCGCGCAGCAGGTTGCTGCGCTGGAAAATCATGACCCATGAGGTAACCGATGCGGCTACCAGGGTCAGCATGACCAGTTGAACCACGACACTGGCATTGCTGACCAGGCTCCACATGGAGGAATGGTCGACGACGGTAGGTTCCACGCTAAATCTCCTGCTTTGATTGTTGACCCGCGCCGCTCACGTTGGCAAAGGCCGCACGTAGAGTTTCGGGAATGGCCCTGGGTTTCAAACTGTTGGTGCGCACACACGCCACCAGGAACTGCCCCTCACAGAGCAGCGTTGCATCCGTTGCCCGCCTGACCTGCTGTTTAAAGCGCAGGCTGGCACGGTTCAATTCGATTACTTGCGCGCTGACCAGCAATTCATCGTCCAGTCGCGCCGGCGCGTAGTAACGGGCCTCGCTGGAATGCACGACAAATAACAGGTCCTCCCCTGCCAGCTGGGATTGGGCAAAGCCCAGCTCCCGTAGCCGCTCGGTTCGAGCCCGCTCCATGAACTTTAGATAATTGACGTAATACACGATGCCGCCCGCATCGGTGTCCTCGTAATAAACGCGACAGCGATGTGCGAACGACTGATCCCCGTTTTGCGCGCGCATACTCTAGTGCTTACTCCTCAGGTTGCCAATCCGGCCAGGCAACTGTTTTTCATTCTCTGCAGCATTTCTAACGAAAGAATGACGACGCCAGCCACTAGGACAGCACAAACGCCGAATAAATCGACCCGCCATGCCTTTTTAATCGTCCACTGCATCGAGGAATTCGTCTACCACAGGCATCTCCCCCAATCGTGACGGAATGTTTAACCCAAAGTGCAGATACGCGTGGCGCGTGACCACCCGCCCCCTTGGCGTACGCATGATGTAACCCTGTTGAATCAGGTACGGCTCCAGCACATCCTCAATGGTATGGCGCTCCTCACTGATGGCGGCGGCCAGGCTATCCACGCCCACCGGCCCACCATCGAACTTCTCGATCATGGTCAACAGCAGGCGCCGGTCCTGATGGTCGAAGCCATGTTCATCGACGTCCAGCAGGTTCAACGCCAGGTCGGCCACGGCCTTGGTGATATGGCCCTTGGCCCGCACCTCGGCAAAATCGCGCACCCGGCGCAGCAAACGGTTGGCAATCCGCGGTGTGCCACGGGCCCTGCGGGCAATCTCGAAGGCGCCTTCCGGGTCGAGCGGTAAGCCGAGAATCCCCGCCGAACGGCTGACAATCGTCGCAAGGTCAGCAGTGCTATAGAACTCTAGACGTTGAACAATGCCGAAACGGTCTCGCAACGGGTTGGTCAACATGCCGGCACGGGTGGTGGCGCCGACCAGGGTAAACGGCGGCAGGTCGAGCTTGATCGAGCGCGCGGCCGGCCCTTCGCCAATCATGATATCCAGCTGGAAATCTTCCATGGCCGGGTATAGCACTTCTTCGACGATGGGCGACAACCGGTGGATTTCGTCGATGAACAGCACGTCATGGGGTTCAAGGTTGGTCAGCAACGCAGCCAGGTCGCCCGGGCGCTCCAGCACCGGGCCGGAGGTGCTCTTGATCGACACGCCCATTTCCTGGGCGATGATGTTGGCCAGGGTAGTCTTGCCCAGCCCCGGCGGGCCGAAGATCAGCGTGTGGTCCAGGGACTCGGCACGCCCACGTGCCGCCTGGATGAACAGCTCCATCTGCTCGCGCACGGTGGGCTGGCCAATGTAATCGGCAAGGCTCAGGGGGCGGATGGCCCGGTCCTGGACCTCTTCACGGTCGCGAGGGCCGGTGGCTGCAATCAGACGATCAGCTTCAATCACTTAAATCATTCCCTTCAGGGCTCGGCGGATCATGTCTTCAGCGCTCAGGTTCTTGTCCTTGATGGCCGACACTGCCTTGCTGGCCTCCTGTGGCTTGTAGCCAAGGGAGATCAGCGCATTGACGGCGTCACTTTCGGCGCTGGCGACTTGGGCCGCCGGCATATCCGGCTGGTTTGGCACCAGCGCAAACATGCTTGGCACCACTTCCCAGGCTTTGAAGCGATCCTTGAGCTCCACCAGCAGGCGCTCAGCGGTTTTTTTGCCGACACCCGGCACCTTGGTCAGCGCCGAGGTGTCCTGGGCCGAAACAGCACGTACCAACTCGTCCACTTCCAGGCTCGACATCAAGGCCAGGGCCAGTTTCGGGCCAACGCCATTGAGGCGGATCAGCTCGCGGAAGAAGTCGCGGTCGCGCTTGCCGATGAAACCATAGAGTAGTTGCGCGTCTTCGCGCACCACCAGATGGGTGTGCAACGTTATCGGTTCACCGACCGACGGTAGGCGGTACAGGGTGGTCATGGGCACTTCCAGCTCATACCCCAGCCCGTTTACATCCAGAATCAGGTGCGGCGGCTGTTTCTCAGCCAGGGTGCCGCGCAAGCGTCCAATCACGGTTCAGATCCTTAAAGCTTGAGGTCAGATCGAGGCCCGACCATAACGATTGCGCTGATGCTATCAGAGACGCAGGCGCCCGCCACGACTGCGTGCCGTGCCAAGGCCGTGAGGCAGCAGGCTGGAGCGGGTGTGGGCATGGCAAATGGCGATGGCCAGGGCGTCAGAAGCGTCGATCTGCGGCTTGGAGGTGAGTTTGAGCATGTGCATGACCATCATCTGCACCTGCTCTTTATTCGCCGCGCCGGTGCCAACCACCGCCTGCTTGACCTGGGTCGCGGTGTATTCGGCGATTTCCATGCCCTCCTCCGCTCCGGCGACGATGGCGGCGCCGCGGGCCTGGCCCAGCTTGAGGGCCGAGTCGGCATTTTTGGCCATGAATACCTTTTCGATGCCCATGGTCACCGGCCCGTAGGTCTGGATCACTTCACGTACGCCGCGATAGACGATCTGCAAACGCTCGGCCAGCTCCCCGGCGCCGGTACGGATACATCCCGACGCCACGTAGATACAGCCACGCGGGGTCTGCTGCACCACGCCAAAGCCGGTGATGCGCGAACCGGGGTCGATACCTAGGATTAAAGTCATAACGCCTGCAGGTTGGGTAAACACATTTTTTGATACAGCGAAGATCCAATGTGGGAGCGGGCTTGCTCGCGAAAGCGGTGCTTCAGTCAACGCATGTACTGACTGACAAACCGCTTTCGCGAGCAAGCCCGCTCCCACATTATGGTCTACACCAGCCTTCAGACTAGCTGTGCGGCCACGTCTTCTGGAATGTCGGCGTTGGAGTAGACGTTCTGCACATCATCCAGGTCTTCAAGCATGTCCAGCATCTTGAGCACCTTCTGCGCGCCGTCCAGGTCCAGTTCGGCGCTGGTGGTCGGCAGCATGACGATTTCCGCGTCGGTGCCTTTGAAACCCGCCGCTTCCAGGGCGTTACGCACCGCGTAGAAGCCGGCAAACGAGGTGAATACGTCGATGGAGCCGTCTTCGTTGGTCACCACATCGTCGGCATCCGCCTCCATCGCAGCTTCCATCAGCGCGTCTTCATCGGTGCCTGGCGCGAAGGTAATCTGGCCCTTGCGCTCGAAGAGATAGGCTACCGAACCATCCGTACCCAGGTTGCCGCCACACTTGCTGAACGCATGGCGTACGGCCGCCGCGGTACGGTTGCGGTTGTCGGTCATGCACTCAACCATCACCGCAACGCCGCCCGGGCCGTAGCCTTCATAGGTCAGTTCGACCATATCGTCGGTATCGGCCGCACCGGCCCCACGGGCCACGGCGCGGTCGATGATGTCGCGGCTCATGTTGGCGCCCAGGGCCTTGTCCAGCGCCAGGCGCAGGCGTGGGTTGGAGCCAGGATCACCGCCGCCCTGGCGGGCAGCGACGGTCAGTTCACGAATCCACTTGGTGAAGATCTTGCCTTTCTTGGCATCCTGACGCTCTTTGCGGTGCTTGATGTTCGCCCACTTGGAATGGCCAGCCATAACACAACTCCGAAATTCTCTAGAAACCTTTCAATCCCGCCCAAGGCGAGATTTCCCTCTTTTAAACGCAAAGGCGCATCCGAAGATGCGCCTTTTTGACTGCGTACAACCTTATCGCGCTTTCACGCCGCAGCCTTACTCAGCCTTCGGCGCCTCGCGCAGACGGATGTGCAGCTCGCGCAGTGCCTTGGCATCCACCACACCTGGAGCCTGGGTCATGACGTCCGCAGCACTCTGGGTTTTCGGGAAGGCAATCACTTCACGGATCGACTGGGCACCGGTCATCAGCATCACCAGGCGGTCAAGGCCGAAGGCCAGGCCGCCGTGGGGTGGAGCACCGTATTTCAGGGCGTCGAGCAGGAAGCCGAACTTCTCTTCCTGTTCCGCTTCGTTGATGCCCAACAGGCGGAACACCGACTGCTGCATCTCTTTGCGGTGGATACGGATCGAACCGCCACCCAGCTCGGTGCCGTTGAGCACCATGTCGTAGGCACGGGACAGGGCGCCAGCCGGGTTGGCTTCCAGTTCCTGCGGCGTGCACTTGGGTGCGGTGAACGGGTGATGCAGGGCGCTGAAGCTGCCGTCGTCGTTCTCTTCGAACATCGGGAAGTCGACGACCCACATCGGTGCCCACTTGCACGTCAGCAGGTCGAGGTCGTGGCCCAGCTTGATCCGCAGCGCGCCCAGGGCTTCGCTGACGATCTTGGCCTTGTCGGCGCCGAAGAACACGATATCGCCATCGACTGCGCCAACGCGATCGAGGATCACATTGAGCTTGTCTTCCGGGATGTTCTTGACGATTGGCGACTGCAGGCCTTCAACACCCTTGGCGCGCTCGTTGACCTTGATGTAAGCCAGGCCCTTGGCGCCGTAGATGCCGACGAACTTGGTGTAGTCGTCGATCTGTTTGCGCGGCATGCTCGCCCCGCCTGGCACACGCAGTGCGGCGATGCGGCATTTCGGATCGTTGGCCGGGCCGCTGAATACCTTGAAGTCGACTTCCTTGAGCTGGTCGGCAACGTCGACCAGCTCCAGCGGGTTGCGCAGGTCTGGCTTGTCGGAACCGTAGCGGCGCATGGCTTCTTCGAAGGTCATGTGCGGGAACTCGCCGAATTCCAGGTCCAGCACTTCCTTGAACAGGTTGCGGATCATTTCTTCGGTCAGGCCCATGATCTCTTTTTCATCGAGGAAGCTGGTCTCGATGTCGATCTGGGTGAATTCCGGCTGGCGGTCGGCGCGCAGGTCTTCGTCGCGAAAGCACTTGGCGATCTGGTAGTAGCGGTCGAAGCCAGCGACCATCAGCAGTTGCTTGAACAGCTGCGGCGATTGCGGCAAGGCGAAGAAGCTACCGGCGTGGGTACGACTTGGCACCAGGTAGTCACGTGCGCCTTCTGGCGTAGCACGGGTCAGGATCGGGGTCTCGACGTCCAGGAAGCCGTTCTCGTCGAGGAAGCGACGGATGCTGGTGGTCATGCGCGAGCGCAGGCGCAGCTTCTCGGCCATTTCCGGACGACGCAGGTCGAGGAAGCGATAACGCAGGCGGGTTTCTTCGCCAACGTCGGAGAACTCGTTGAGTGGGAACGGCGGGGTTTCCGACTCGTTAAGCACTTCCAGCTCGTAGCCCAGGACTTCGATCATGCCCGACGCCATGTTGGCGTTGGTGGCACCGGCCGGACGCAGGCGAACCTTGCCGGTGATTTTCACGACGTATTCGCTGCGCACGCGGTCAGCGGCGGCGAAGCTCTCGGCGCGATCCGGGTCGAATACCACCTGGGCCAGACCGTCACGATCACGGATATCGAGGAAAATCACCCCGCCATGGTCGCGGCGACGGTGAACCCATCCGCAAAGGGTGATTTCCTGACCTTCCAGGGTCTCGTTCAGTTGGCCGCAATAGTGGCTGCGCATCATGGTAGTGGTTTCACTTCTCGTAATTCGAAATTCGGTGGAGTTCCTGCTCGGACACCGCACCTATTAAGTCAGGCCACGGATAATGCAGGAGCTCGCGCGTAGAGTTCAACTCAGTCTGCTTTGTCGCCGCCCGCCAGATTCTTCTTGGCGCCGGTCTTGAAGTCCGTCTCGTACCAGCCGCTACCGCTCAGGCGAAAGCCCGGCATCGACAACATTTTTTTCAGCTCGGGCGCCTGGCAAGCAGGGCAATCGACCAACGGCGCGTCGCTGATCTTTTGAATGGCTTCCAACTGATGACCACAGGAAGCGCATTGGTAATCGTACATGGGCATGGAATATCTCGGCGATCACATCACTGCTGCGCCACGCTCCGTACCAGCCGGTATGCGCAGCAAAGGGCGAGATTATATCCGTTAAATCGAGGCTGTGCAGCCGTGGCAACGTGCAGCCCACTTAGACCAACACCTCTGCCCCCCTGATACGGGACAACCGGCCTACATCACGCCAGCCTGATCTGCGGCGCATACCTGCCCTTTCAACGCATGAACCACACAGACCACCCTGACTAGGCCGCTGAAATTCTTGACCCCGCCATAACGCAAGTGCACCTCACGATCCACATAGGACAGCAGCGCACTGACCGAACAGGTATTGATCCTGGCTATTTCACCAAGAATGTTCCAATAGACTTCTTCAAGCCGCAGGCATGTCGAAAAACCATTCAACCGGACAGAACGTGATAATGGCCGGGCCAACGCCATATCGAACCCTTTGACGAAGGGATCGATCTTTGTCTTGTAGACCCCGGAAGTTTCCAGCACACCTTTACTCATACTACGCGACATACACTTGACACTCCCTTGCCAAACGGCTCTTGAATACACGGCTGTTATTGGCCGTTGAGCCTATAAAACATCAAGCAGGCAAGTGCAGCCAGAAGACGGAGAGTCGCGACTCGTAGGACAAGCCAACGCATATATCAGGAAGCAATCAGGTGCAGCCAGCGGCGCCTGCCGGGCACCACTGGCCTGCAGGGCTTACTTGCCTTCGAGCAGCGAGCGCAGCATCCAGGCGGTTTTTTCGTGGATCTGCATGCGCTGGGTCAGCAGGTCCGCGGTCGGCTCGTCGCTGACTTTATCCAGCAACGGGAAGATCCCGCGTGCAGTTCGCGTAACCGCTTCCTGCCCATCGACAAGTTGCTTGATCATGTTTTCAGCGCTGGGTACGCCTTCTTCCTCCTTGATCGAAGACAGACGGGCATAGATAGAGTAAGCACCCGGCGCTGGAAAGCCCAGGGCACGAATACGTTCGGCAATGGAGTCAACTGCCAGCGCCAGTTCGTTATATTGCTCTTCAAACATCAAGTGCAATGTGCGAAATTGCGGCCCGGTAACGTTCCAATGGAAGTTATGGGTTTTCAAATACAGTACATAGGTATCTGAAAGCAGCCGTGAAAGTCCGTCAACAATGGATTTACGATCTTCTTCACTGATACCGATATCGATTGCCATGTCTATTCCCTTCAATTGATGAATATTCATTGATCAGGTGCTTACCCACTCTAGCAAGAGTGCTCGCCTTGCGCAGCCCTGCCGCCGCACTCGGCCTGCGGCAAATCGCCCCTTTGCAACGCGCTCGACCACGAGCGGCAAGGCCTGGCGCGGTGAAAAACACCCGCACCTGTCTAGGACAAGGGTTTGCCGCATAAATGCCATGATCTTCGCAACGCCTTGAAACGCTTGATTTGAGAAGGCACAGGCTTTGCTGTTAAATAGGCAGCGTGTCGCCACCGCTATTTCCTGCGGCAAGCGGCATAGGCTGAATAATCGCGCACGTGTCCAACGCCTCCCATTGTTCAGAAGCGAACCGTGCCAGTCAGCTCTTCCTTCGTGATCCGTCTTAACGTGAGTTAATCAAAATGTTGAAAATCGTCCACCTGCTAACGGGCGCTGCAGCTTTGCTGCTGTCCTTTATCCCGAGCCTGCAACCAGAAAGCCTGCCGTATCTGCAACAACACGACGCGCTGTACCTGGCTCTGTTCGGCCTTCTCAACCTGACGCTGGCGCCAGTGATCCCCTACTGGAACAAAGGCACACGCCATCAACTGCAAAACCTGGTCAGCGCACTGCTGGTGCTGACTGTCGTCGTACAAACCCTCACCCTCCTGGCCCCCATGCCTGAAGTCGGTGGCCATCCAGCCATCCTGCTCAGCCTGGCCATTGCCGTAGTCGCTATCGTTCTTCACCTGGCCATCAGCTTCTACCGTTCGTCTGCCCCGGCCTCCTCGCAAAACTACGATATGACCAACCGGGATACCGGGACCGTCAAGTGGTTCAACACCTCCAAAGGCTTCGGTTTTATTTCCCGGGATTCGGGCGACGATATCTTCGTCCACTTCCGAGCCATTCGCGGCGAAGGCCATCGTGTCCTGGTGGAAGGCCAGCGCGTGGAGTTCTCCGTGATGAACCGTGACAAAGGCCTGCAAGCTGAAGACGTGATCGCCGCCCTGCCGCGTCGCTGATCCCAGAACAGGCCCGAAAAAAAAACCGCGATGCAGTTGATACTGCATCGCGGTTTTTTATCGCCGGGAGTTTACCCGCCCCCTTAATAATGAGGCGGCGGCGCTTCTTCCTCGGAGGATTCGAACTGCCCGCCCATTTCTTCCTGACGCTTGAGTAAGGCCGTCATCTGCAATTGCAGGCGTTCTACCGCTCGTTGCTGGGCAACCAGGATGTCATTCAAGGTCTCGATGGTGTCGTCCTGGAAAGCCAGGCGGCTCTCAAGGTCCATCACGCGGTCTTGCAGGTCCATGGCTCAGTCCTGGGCAAAAGTGAATTCGGGCGGCAACAACTCGCGCAGGCGGGTACGAATCAGCGCGACCTGAGCGTCGGTATAAGGCACCGCCGGGTGCTTGCCCCAGACGGGGGCAGGCCAAGCCGCATCGTCGCGTTTGCGCACAATCACGTGCACATGCAGCTGGTTGACCACGTTACCCAGGGCGCCAATGTTCATTTTATCGGCGCCAAACCCGTCATTGAGCAACCGCGCCAACGTCGTGGTTTCTTGCCACAGGCGGGACTGGTCGTCCGCGTCGAGCTGGAACACTTCGCTGATACCGGCAATGCGCGGCACCAGGATAAGCCAGAGGTAGTTAGAGTCATTGGACAGCAGCAGCCGGCACAGGGGGAATTCCCCGATGGGCAAGGTGTCGTTTTGCAGACGTGGATCCAAGGCGAACACCGCAGGCACTCCGTTCGGCTAGTCAGTTTCAGGCGCCCAGCATACCTGCGAATGGCGGCTGCTTCACGGGGCAATCCGCGCGCGCGCCATGGGCAATCGCGCGACCGGGCACCGACGCACCAAAATGAGTCTTTTATGCCCCGCATCGGGCAGGGCCTATCCGCCGATTACTCACCGTGCAGGGTGAACCGGTAACATTTCTGACAGAAACACATTTTTATCCGTTCGAAATCCCGCACAGCCGAGGCCCTGAATTCCAAAAAAAACCACGCAAAAGCCCCGTGCCCAGGCGGTTTTCACAGACCCAGCACATTTTTCACGAAAAAATGACATCTGCCCGACAGTTTGAGCACGCTTGTTGCATTCACTCCCCTATCGTCGACAACGGCACCTGCCAGGAAGGCAGTGCTTCACGATAAAAACAACAGTGAGTCAATACAAAAACAGGAAGTTTTAAACTTTGAACAGGGTACTTTGCACCTCTGTCCAGGGTATTAAAAACAGTATTGAAGTTGTCAGTCTGGTTACAAGCAGACTGTAGATTTGCGACATGGATCTAGCAATTTACGACAGCCTCGTAAAGAAGCTGAAAGGACAGATGTGCAAGTATCGCCAATTATTGCCAGCGTGCTATAAGTTTGCGCTGTCACAAAAAAGAAAGAGCCGCCCAGACAAAAATATAGGTGGGACGGCAGTACTCTTCCTAAAACCAAAGGAGCAAATCACGATGCGCGTGATGAAGTGGAGCATGATCGCCCTCGCTGTTTCAGCAGGCACCTCACAGTTCGCAATGGCGTCCGCCCAAGACGATGCCAAGGGCTTTGTCGAAGACAGTACCTTCAGCATCAATACCCGCACCCTGTACTTCAGCCGAGACAACCGCAACAACAAGTCGGGCACAAGCTACACCCGGGAAACCGGCCTGGGCTTCAACGGTTTGTACCAGTCGGGCTTCACCCAGGGCACCATCGGTGTGGGTGTTGACGTTATCGGCCTGCTCGGCGTGAAACTGGACAGCGGCAGAGGCCGTAATGGCACTGGCTTGTTCCCGGAAGGTTCGGATGGCCGCTCAGAGGATGAATACTCCAAGGGCGGCGGCGCCATCAAGTTCCGCCTCTCCAATACCGTGCTGAAAGTCGGCGACCAGTACACCACCGCACCGGTATTCGCATCCGACGACAGTCGCTTGCTGCCAGAGCTGCCACAAGGTATCTCGATCGTCAGTAACGAGATCAAGGACCTCAAGCTGGAAGCCGGTCACTTCACTTCCAGCGTGGCCCAGGCGCAGACCTTCAAGGACAGTATTCTCGACTTCCCTGAAACCTCCCGAGGCATCAAGCAAGCCAATTTCGTAGGCGGCACCTACGGTTGGACGCCTGAGTTCACCACCAGCCTCTACTACTCGAAAGTCGAAGACTACTGGCGCAAATACTACGCCAACGTCAACTGGACCCACGCCCTGAGCGATGACCAGTCGGTGGCCGTAGACTTCAACATCTACGACACCAAGAGCGACGGTGCCGGCCTGCAACGCGCCTACAAAGACGACGTTACCAAACTCGACAACCGCGCGTTCAGCTTGCAGGGTGCCTACACCATCGGTGCACACACCTTCACCCTGGCGGCCCAGAAGGTTACTGGTGACGGCGACTACGGCTACGGCATCGACGGCGGCGGCACAGTGTTCCTGGCCAACTCCATTGCACGTTCCGACTTCAACGCCGAAGGCGAGAAATCCTTCAAGGCCCGTTACGACCTCGACATGGCCACCTTCGGTGTACCTGGCCTGAGCTTCCTGGCTGCGTACGTCACCGGTAGCGGCGCCAACACCGCCCTGACCTCGAACGGCAAAGAATGGGAACGCGATCTTGAAGCCAAGTACGTGATCCAGAGCGGCCCGGCCAAAGACCTGAGCCTGCGTATTCGCCAAGCGACTTATCGTTCGTCTGATGGCGTTTACTACGGTTCTTCGTCCATCGATGAACTGCGTCTGATTGCGCAATACCCGTTGAACATCTTGTAATCAAAGATGCCCGAGGGCTTCGGCCCTTAATGAAAAAGCCGCTCACTTTTAACCAGTGAGCGGCTTTTTTATTGCACTTTTATTTCTGCGACCTTGATAACTAGCAAGCTAACTATCAAGTTTATTATCGAGACAAAACCTGACTCTTCAGCCAAGTTAAATCCCTGCACCCGTTCTTATTTGGCAGGCGCTTCTTGCATCACGCGAATAACGCGCTGCGGGAACGGGATATCAATTCCGGCCGCTTTCAAACGGTCCCGCGCCAGTTCATTGAACATGAACATCACGTCCCAATAATCCGCAGTCTTGGTCCATACACGCAGGGAAACGGTGATCGAACTGTCGCCCAGGGTCGAAACCACTGCGACAGGCTCGGGATCCGCCAGAACCCGTGGATCCTTGGCCAATTCCAGCAGCACTTGACGGGCTTTCTGCAAATCGGCTTCGTAGTCGACACCCACGTCAAACACCACCTTGCGGGTTGGCTGGCGATTGGTGTTGGTGATGATGCCGTTGGACAAGATGCCGTTAGGCACAATGACCGTCTTGTTATCGCCGGTACGGATCACCGTGTGGAAGATCTGGATGCTATCGACGGTACCCGCCGTGCCCTGGGCTTCGATCCAGTCACCGATACGGAACGGGCGGAACAGCAGAATCAGCACGCCACCGGCAAAGTTGGCCAGGCTACCTTGCAATGCCAGGCCAATGGCCAGGGTCGCGGCACCGATCGCGGCGACAAACGAGGTGGTTTCGACTCCGATCATCGAGGCTACGCTGACGATCAGCATCACCTTGAGCACGATGTTCGCAAGGCTGGTCACAAAGCCCTGCAACGCCAGGTCCGCATTGCGCAGGGCCAGCAGGCGCCCTACCTTGTGGGTCAGCTTGTTGATCAGCCACCAGCCAATGGCCAGGGTCAATACCGCCAGCAATACGCGGCTGCCGTATTCCATGATCATCGGGACCCAGGCTTGGGAAGCCTTGATCAATTGATCCACTTCAGCGTTCAAATCCATCTAGATTCTCCTGTCTAGCACTGCAAATAAAGGTCGCCACAGCAATTGAGCCCCGAAGGGCTCAATCGTTTCTGCAGGTTCTGGGGCGTGGGACGTCGAAAAGCCCCGCGGGTTCCCCAAAACCGGATCAGTCGCGGAAGTTATTGAACTGCAGCGGCATATCGAAGGTCTTGGCGCGCAGGGCGGCAATCGCCTCCTGCAAGTCGTCGCGCTTCTTGCCAGTGATACGCACCTGCTCGCCCTGGATTGCGGCCTGGACCTTGAGCTTGGCATCCTTGACGTGAGCGACGATCTTCTTCGCCAGCTCCTTGTCGATACCTTCCTTGAGCACGGCCTCCTGCTTCATCAACTTGCCCGACGCATAGGCATCCTTGACTTCAAGGCATTGCACGTCGATTTTGCGCTTGACCAGGGCCAGCTTGAGGATCTCGATCATCGCTTCGAGCTGGAAATCGGCTTCAGCGGTCAGGTTGACCGTCAGTTCCTTTTCCTTGAACTCGAAGCTGCCCTTGCCTTTCAAGTCATAACGACGGTCCAGCTCCTTGACGGCGTTCTCGACGGCGTTGGTGACTTCGTGCTTGTCCAGTTCAGATACCACGTCGAACGACGGCATGTAGTTTCTCCAATAAAAAAGGGGCGCGGCTCAGTAGAGATGGAGCACGCCTGGCTTGCGGGTAAAATGCCGGGGCATTATAACGACTCTTTACCCTGAGCTGCTTGGCTCACCCAGCGGCTTACGGAGCAAAATTGATGTCCACCACCTGGCATGTCCTCGGCGCAGGCAGTCTCGGCACATTATGGGCCACACGCCTGGCCCGCGCAGGCCTGCCCGTTACGCTGATCCTGCGAGACCAGGCGCGCCTGGCCCGCTACCGGGCAGCGCCGGGGCTGACCCTGGTCGAGCAAGGGCATGCCCAGACTTATCCGGTGACGGCACAAACATCCGACAGCCCCGAGCCGATTGATCGCCTACTGGTCGCGTGTAAAGCCTACGACGCACCTGGTGCCGTCGCTCAGTTGGCCCAACGCCTGACACCCAACGCCGAGGTGATCCTGCTGCAGAACGGCCTGGGCAGCCAGGACGCGGTTGCCGCGCAACTGCCCCAGGCGCGTTGCATCTTCGCTTCCAGCACCGAGGGTGCGTTTCGCCAGAACGATGGCAGCGTAGTGTTCGCCGGCCATGGCTTTACCTGGCTGGGTGACGCCACCCATCCCACGGCGCCGCTGTGGCTGGACGACTTGCAAGCCGCCGGCATTCCCCACCAGTGGAGCACCGATATCCTCACGCGCCTGTGGCGAAAACTGGCACTCAACTGTGCGATCAATCCTCTGACTGTGCTCTATCAATGCCGCAATGGCGGACTACAGGCGCACCAATGCGAAGTAGCGACCTTGTGCGCCGAACTCGCCGAGCTGCTGGAGTGCTGCGGCCAGCCGGCGGCAGCCCAGGATTTGCAAACCGAAGTGGAGCGGGTGATCCAGGCGACGGCGGCGAACTTCTCGTCGATGTACCAGGATGTGGCCAACGGGCGGCGTACCGAGATCAGCTATCTGCTCGGCCATGCCTGCCAGGCGGCCTTGCGCCATCGCCTGAGCTTGCCACACCTGCAACAACTGCAGGTGCGCCTGGCCGGTTACCTGGACGCACGCGGATTGCCCCGCGACTGAGGCACGCGCTACCCTGCCGACTTGATCCTTGCCTGCGAACAACCTGATGCCACTGCGCCAGCGTCTCGAAAATCTCCCCGTTGGGCAGAAACTGCTGGCGGCCCTGCTGGTACTGCTGACCACCGTGCTGCTGGTGGCCAACCTGACCTTTATCAGCGCCGCCTACTGGATCTCCCAGGAAAGCATGGCCCCGCAAGCCTTGCAGGCTATTGGCCGGCTGGTCTCCAACCCGGCCCTCGCCGCGCAAGCCCTGGATTCTCCCGCCAAGGCCGACGCCCTGCTCAACGAGCTGACCAGCTATTCGCCACTGCGGGCGGCGGCCCTGTATGACGGTGAAGGCAGTCGCCTGGCGCAGCTGCAACACGGCGACCGCCTGCAACTGCCGGCACACTACCGCGACATCGAAGCCTGGCGGGTCACCGAATTTCGCAGCAATCAAATCATCACCCTGCCCCGCCCCGGCTTGCCCTCGGGGCATTTGCTGCTGGTGGCGAGTAGCGAACTGCCGGTCGCCTTCTACACCGGCACCCTGACCGCCAGCCTCGGCATCCTGATTTTCAGCATCCTGCTGTGGCTGGTGATCGCCCGACAGATCAAGCGCCTGATTACCCGGCCCATCCATGAGCTGGAAGAATTGTCGCGCCAGGTCACCCGCGAGGAGAACTACGCCCTGCGGGCCGGGCGCGGAAACCATGACGAAATCGGCAGCCTGGCCGAAGCGTTCAATACCATGCTGTCACGCATCGAAGCCCGCGAGCAGCAGCTCAAACGTGCGCGCGACGACTCCCAGGCCGCCTATGACCAGGCCCAGGGCCTGGCCGAGGAAACACGGCATACCAACCGCAAGCTGGAGCTGGAAGTCCAGGTTCGCAGCAAAATCGAGAAAAAACTCACCGGTTTCCAGAATTATCTGAACAGCATCATCGACTCCATGCCATCTGCCTTGATCGCCCTGGACGAGCAGCTCTACGTCACCCAATGGAACCAGGAAGCCAGTGCCCTGTCCGGCACACGCCTGGGCGAAGCCCTGAACCAGCCGATCTTCCTTGCCTTCGAGCCGCTCAAGCCCTACCTGCCGCAGCTCAAGGCCGCGGTGGAACAGCACACGGTGGAGCGCATCGAGCGTGTCACCTGGGTCAAGGACGACGAGCCCAAGCACTATGCCCTGACCTTTTACCCGCTGATGGGCGGCGCCGGGCGCGGGGTGGTGATCCGCATCGATGACATCACCCAGCGTCTGTCCCTGGAAGAGATGATGGTGCAGTCAGAAAAAATGCTGTCGGTCGGCGGGCTGGCAGCGGGCATGGCCCACGAGATCAACAACCCCCTGGGGGCGATCCTGCATAACGTGCAAAACATCCGGCGGCGGCTGTCGGCGGACCTCCCGAAAAACCAGGAGCACGCCGAGCAGGTGGGCGTGGAACTGGAGACGGTCAACCGCTACCTGCAAAGCCGCGAAGTACCGCAACTGCTCGACGGCATCCAGCAAGCCGGGGCCCGTGCGGCAAAAATCGTCACCCATATGCTCAGTTTCAGCCGCCGCAGCAATCGCCAGATGGCACCTTGCGACCTGCCAGCGTTGATCGACCAAGCGGTAGAAATTGCCGGTAACGACTTCGACCTGGCCATCGGCTTCGACTTCAAGGGCCAGGCAATCATCCGCCAGTTCGATCCTTTGCTGGGCCCGGTGCCTGGCACCGCCAACGAGCTGGAGCAGGTGCTGCTCAACCTGCTGAAAAACGCCGCCCAGGCCATCCACCTGCGCGAAGACGACAGCGAGCCGGGGCGCATCATCCTGCGCACCCGGCTCAACCCACCATGGGCCGAGATCCAGGTAGAGGACAATGGCATCGGCATGAGTGAGAACGTGCGCAAGCGCACCTTCGAGCCCTTCTTCACCACCAAGGAAATCGGCCAGGGCACAGGGCTGGGCCTGTCGGTCTCGTACTTCATCATCACCAACAATCACAAGGGCCAGATGGAGGTTCACTCCACCCTGGGCCAGGGCACCTGTTTCACCTTGCGCCTGCCGTTGGCCGGCAGCCAGCTTGCCCCCCACGAACTGACTCAACTGGAGCACTGACCATGGGCTTTCGCCTGTCGAAAATTTACACCCGTACCGGCGACAAAGGCGAAACCGGCCTGGGTGACGGCCGCCGCGTGCCCAAGGATCACCCCCGGGTGGAGGCGATCGGAGAGGTGGACAGCCTCAACAGCCAATTGGGCCTGCTGCTGGCCGGGCTTGAGGAGCAAAGCGGCCAGCATCCGGCGTTGAAGGATGTGATCGAGGTACTGACACCCTGCCAGCATCGACTGTTTGACCTGGGTGGCGAATTGGCGATGCCGGTCTATAAGGCGCTCAATGCGGGCGAGGTGGACCGGCTGGAAGCGGCGATTGATCGCTGGAATGAGGAAGTGGGGCCGTTGGAAAACTTCATCCTGCCCGGTGGTTCGGCGCTGATTGCCCAGGCCCATGTGTGCCGTAGCCTGGCCCGCAGCGCCGAGCGGCGCTGCCAGCAATTGAATGCACTGGAGCCGTTGGAGGGGGTAGGTTTGGCGTACATCAACCGGCTATCGGATTTGCTGTTTGTGGCAGCAAGGGTGATTGCCAGGCGGCAAGGGGTTGCAGAGATTTTGTGGCAGGCGGCGGCTAAGCCGCACTGAGGTTATTGCTGGATTTTGTATTGCTTGAGCGGGCCTCATCGCGGGCAAGCCCGCTCCCACATTTTGATTTGTGAATACACTCCAATGTGGGGGATTTTGTGGCAAGCGGCTAGGCCGCACCGAGGTTAATGCTGGATTTTGTATTGCTTGAGCGGGCCTCATCGCGGGCAAGCCCGCTCCCACATTTTGATTTGTGAATACATTCCAATGTGGGAGCTGGCTTGCCTGCGATGGGGCCAGCACTGACGACTCACACCTCAGGCCAGAACGCCCGAATCCCCGCAACACCCTGCGCCCCGCTCTCCCAGGCCTTCTCCCGCTCGTCAGGCCCGACCCCACCCAACAGGAACACGGGCTTGCTGAAGCCTTTGATCAACTGCGCCGCCTGCTCCCAACCCAACGGCTGTGCATCAGGATGAGTCTGGGTCGGCTGCACCGGCGACAGGGTGACGAAGTCCACGTCCATCAATTCGGCCAATGCCAGTTCTTCGGCATTGTGGCAAGACGCCGCCAACCAGCGGTCCTTGGGCAACGGCCGGCCTTTGCTGGCGTATTTGCGCAGTTGCGCCGAAGTCATGTGCCATCCCGCCGCAGGGAAGTCGCCGAGCCATTCGAATGGCCCCTTGAGCATCAACTGCGCCTTGCCGGCACACAATCCCACTGCATCCACCGCCAGGTCGCGGTACTTGGGGTCGTAGCCATTGGGCGCGCGCAACTGAATCAGCTTGGTGCCACCGGCAATGGCTTTCTGGATACCGCGCAACAGCACCGGGGTTTCCAGTTCGCCTGGGGTGATCAGGTAGTCGGCGGGCAGGCGGGCAGCAGCGACGATTGGTGCGTTGGCCGCTGGAAACTCGTAGCTCTGCAAGTCCCGTGGCGCCACCCATTCAAGAGGCTGCCCTTCTGCGCCATGGGGCTCGCCGGTAAACGCCGAAACCTCCCAGACATCCAGCAGCACCTGCTTGTCCGGGTAATCATGCTGAACCTGGATCAACGGTCGTGCGGTAGTGACCTGGATACCCAGTTCCTCCTGCAGCTCTCGGCCCAGTGCGGCAAAAACCGATTCATCGGCCTCCACCTTGCCTCCTGGAAACTCCCATAGGCCGCCCTGGTGCTGGGTGTCTGCACGACGCGCGAGCAAAATCCGGCCATCGGTACCGCGAATGACTGCGGCTGCTACATGAACTCGTTTCACGGTATTACGTCCTCTAAGCCGGCGCCTGCCGGGGCATTGCCAATGCCCCGAACAGGTATCAGGTGCGGTATTCGGCGTTGATCTTCACGTACTCGTGGGACAGGTCGGTGGTCCAGATCGTTTCGCTGCACTCACCGCGCCCCAGTTCGATACGGATGGTGATTTCTTCCTGTTGCATCACCGCCGAGCCCTGGGCTTCGGTGTAGGTTTGGGCACGGGCGCCACGGCTGGCGATGCACACATCGCCGAGGAACACGTCGATCTTGCTCACATCCAGGTTCGGCACGCCGGCACGGCCAACCGCGGCGAGGATCCGGCCCCAGTTCGGGTCGGACGCAAACAGCGCGGTCTTGATCAGCGGCGAGTGGGCCACGGTGTAGCCGACATCCAGGCATTCCTGGTGATTGCCGCCGCCGTTGACTTCAACGGTGACGAACTTGGTCGCGCCTTCGCCGTCACGCACGATGGCCTGGGCCACTTCCATGCACACCTCAAATACTGCCTGCTTCAACGCCGCGAACAGCGGGCCGTTGGACGAGGTGATTTGCGGCAGGTTGGCTTTGCCGGTAGCAATCAACATGCAGCAATCGTTGGTCGAGGTATCGCCGTCGATGGTGATACGGTTGAACGACTTGTTGGCGCCATCGAGCATCAGGTTTTGCAGCACGTCCCGGGAGACGTTGGCGTCGGTGGCGATGTAGCCGAGCATGGTCGCCATGTTCGGGCGGATCATGCCCGCGCCTTTGCTGATGCCGGTCACGGTGACGGTCACGCCTTCATGCACGAACTGGCGGCTGGCGCCCTTGGGCAAGGTGTCGGTGGTCATGATCCCGGTGGCCGCTGCCGCCCAGTTATCCACGGACAGGTCGTCCAGCGCGGCTTGCAATGCGCCTTCGATTTTTTCCACGGGCAACGGCTCGCCGATCACCCCGGTGGAGTACGGCAGTACCTGGCTGGCGTCCACGCCGGTCAACTCCGCCAGCTTGGCGCAGGTGCGCGCAGCCGCAGCCAGGCCAGGCTCGCCGGTGCCGGCGTTGGCATTGCCGGTGTTGGTCAACAGGTAGCGCACCGGGCCTTCGACACGTTGCTTGGCGAGGATCACGGGCGCCGCGCAAAACGCGTTCAGGGTGAACACGCCGGCGATGGTCGAACCTTCGGCACAGCGCATCACTACCACGTCCTTGCGCCCGGGGCGCTTGATACCGGCCGAAGCGATACCGAGTTCAAAACCGGCAACCGGGTGCAACGTGGGCAAAGGACCAAGACCAACAGCCATGAATGCGCTCCTTAACGATGTGATGTCTGCACCGTCGTCGTCGACGGTGATTAAATGGCAAAACGCCGCGACGGCTGATGCCGGTCGCGGCGCGGGGTATTGCAGCTTCAGGCAAAAATCTTAATTGATTTCGCCGTGGCAGTGTTTGAACTTCTTGCCCGAACCGCACCAGCACGGCTCGTTGCGGCCCAGCTTCTGCTCATTGCGTACCGGCGCCTGGGCCAGGGCCACATCGACCTCTTCGCCCAACACTTGCGGCGACTCAAGGCCTGGTGCTTCGTCATGCTGGAACTGCATGCGCGCGGCAAGGGCTTCGGCTTCCTGACGCAGACGGGCTTCTTCCTCGATCGGGTCTTCGCGACGCACCTGAACATGGGACAGCACACGAATCGAATCGCGCTTGATCGAATCCAACAACTCGGAGAACAGCGTGAACGACTCGCGCTTGTACTCCTGCTTCGGGTTCTTCTGGGCGTAGCCACGCAGGTGGATGCCGTGACGCAGGTGGTCCATGGTCGACAAGTGGTCTTTCCACAGGTCGTCCAGCACACGCAGAACGATTTGCTTCTCGAAGGTGCGCAGCGCTTCGGCGCTGGCTTGCTCTTCTTTCTCGTTGTACGCGGCCAGCAGTTCGGCCATCAGTTTTTCGCGCAGGGTTTCTTCGTACAGGTGGTCGTCTTCGTCGAGCCATTGCTGGACCGGCAGATCGACACCGAAGTCGCTCTTCAACGCCGCTTCCAGGCCGGCAACATCCCACTGTTCAGGCAGGGACTGTGGCGGGATATGGGCGCTGACGGTGGCGTTGAGCACGTCCTGACGGAAGTCGGCGATGGTTTCGCCAATGTTGTCGGCGGCCAGCAACGTGTTACGCATGTGATAAATCACTTTACGCTGTTCGTTGTTGACGTCATCGAACTCCAGCAATTGCTTACGAATGTCGAAGTTGCGGCCTTCGACCTTGCGCTGGGCCTTTTCGATGGCGTTGGTCACCATGCGGTGCTCGATCGCTTCACCGGACTGCATGCCCAGGGCCTTCATGAAGTTCTTCACCCGATCCGAGGCGAAGATACGCATCAGGCTGTCTTCCAGGGACAGGTAGAAGCGGCTGGAACCGGCGTCGCCCTGGCGACCGGCACGGCCACGCAGCTGGTTGTCGATACGGCGCGATTCGTGACGCTCGGACGCGATCACCTGCAAACCACCGGATTCCAGCACCGCCTGGTGGCGTTTCTGCCAGTCGGCCTTGATCTGGGCGATCTGCTCAGGGGTCGGGTTGTCCAGGGAAGCCACTTCCACTTCCCAGTTGCCGCCCAACAGAATGTCGGTACCACGACCGGCCATGTTGGTGGCGATGGTCAGCGCGCCAGGGCGACCGGCCTGGGCAATGATCTCGGCTTCTTTTTCGTGGAACTTGGCGTTGAGGACCTTGTGCTCGATACCTTCCTTGTTGAGCAGGTTCGACATGTGCTCGGAGGTTTCGATGGTCGCAGTACCCACCAGGACCGGACGGCCTTGGGTCATGCACTCCTTGATGTCGGCGACGATGGCCGCGTATTTCTCGTCAGCGGTCAGGAACACCAGGTCGTTGTAGTCTTTACGCGCCAGCGGTTTGTTCGGTGGGATGACCATCACCGACAGACCGTAAATCTGGTGGAATTCGAACGCTTCGGTATCAGCGGTACCGGTCATGCCGGACAGCTTGTTGTACAGGCGGAAGTAGTTCTGGAAGGTGGTCGAGGCCAATGTCTGGCTCTCGGCCTGGATATTGAGCACTTCCTTGGCTTCGATGGCCTGGTGCAGGCCTTCGGACAAACGACGACCGGGCATGGTACGGCCGGTGTGTTCGTCGACCAGTACCACCTGGCCGTCCTGGACGATGTATTCAACGTTGCGGTGGAACAGCTTGTGGGCGCGCAGGCCGGCATACACGTGGGTCAGCAGGCCCAGGTTGTGTGCCGAGTACAGGCTTTCGCCTTCCGCCAGCAGGCCGATCTGGGTCAGCATCTCTTCGACGAACTGGTGACCGGCTTCGTTGAGCTCGACCTGGCGGGTCTTCTCGTCGATGGAGTAATGACCTTCTTTGGTCACCACGCCTTCCACTTCCTCGATATGTTGCTCAAGGCGCGGGATCAGCTTGTTGATCTCGGTGTACAGGCGCGAGCTGTCCTCGGCCTGGCCGGAGATGATCAGCGGGGTACGGGCTTCGTCGATGAGGATGGAGTCGACTTCGTCGATCACGGCAAAGTTGAGTTCGCGCTGGAATTTTTCTTCCATGCTGAACGCCATGTTGTCGCGCAGGTAGTCGAAACCGAATTCGTTGTTGGTGCCGTAGGTGATGTCGGCGGCGTAGGCGGCGCGCTTCTCTTCCGGCGGCTGGAACGGCGTTACCACGCCGACGGTCAGGCCGAGGAATTCATACAGCGGGCGCATCCAGTTGGCGTCCCGGCGGGCCAGGTAGTCGTTCACCGTCACAACGTGCACGCCCTTGCCGGACAGTGCGTTGAGGTAAACACCCAGGGTTGCTACCAGGGTCTTGCCTTCACCGGTACGCATTTCGGCGATCATGCCTTCATGCAGGGTCATGCCGCCGATCAACTGGACGTCGAAGTGGCGCATGCCCATCACCCGCTTACCGGCTTCGCGGGCGACCGCAAAGGCTTCGGGCAGCAGTTTGTCGAGGGTTTCACCTTTGGCTATGCGGGCCTTGAACTCTTCGGTCTTGGCGCGCAATTGCTCGTCCGACAAAGCAACCATCTGCTCTTCGAAGGCATTGACCAGCTGCACCGTCTTGAGCATGCGTTTGACTTCGCGCTCATTCTTGCTTCCAAAAAGTTTCTTTAACAAAGGCGCAAACATATCGGCAGGTTCTTCCACACATTAGGGATGAAGGGGCGCCCCGTAAGTCGCCCGAGCAGCCCTCACGGCCGCATGCGAACGAGCATTCTACCCGGAAACGAGGGTGAGGAAAGTGGCGTTGTTCCACGATGCAGACACAGCGTTACGGGAGGGCTTGTTTAAAATAAGGGCTTTTTGCTGAACTTCAACCCATTCGAGCGAGAAGTTACTTATTGATTTAATGGATAAACTGCTGACAAAGCAATGACCAAGGTGCCGCACACGCTTTCTGCTACCATGGCCGCTCTGTTACCTAAGGTGTCTAGATCATGGCATTTCGCCCTCTTACGGCCCGTGCTCCCGCCGTGTTGCTGCGCGAAGCCAAGCCATTAAAAGCCATCTTTGGCCATGCGCAACGCCTGGGCCACCTGCAACGCCTTCTGGAAACCCAACTACAACCTGCGGCCCGCGAGCACTGTCATGTGGCGTCATGGCGTGAAGGCACGCTACTGCTGATCGTCACCGATGGGCATTGGGCGACCCGCCTGCGCTACCAGCAAAAACGCTTGCAGCGCCAGTTACAGGCGTTTGATGTGTTTGCCAGCCTGCTGCGCATTCAGTTCAAGGTCCAGCCACCGACCGTACAGCAAGGTGCGGTGGGGCATACCATGGATTTGTCGGTGAATGCCGCCGAAACCATCCAGGCGACGGCGGACGGGATTAGCGATCCAAAGCTGCGTGCGGCGCTGGAGCGGCTGGCCAGTCATGGCAAGCCCAAGGCCTGAAACTGCACAACCCCAAGTAGGAGCGAGCTTGCTCGCGATTGCGGCGTGCCAGCCGGCACATGTATCGACTGAGACACCGCAATCGCGGGCAAGCCCGCTCCCACAATGGGTTGTATAGACCTTGATGGCTACTTACGCTTGCTACCGCCAAGCAAGGACCCCAGCAGCCCGCGCACCAACTGGCGGCCCATCTGGTTGGCCGCCTGCTGCATCGCAGACTTGAGGGCCTTGCCCGCGGTGGTTCCCAGGAACGCGCCGGCCTTGTCGGTGAAGCTCGGTTCTTCAGCGGCAGGCGCAGCAGTTGCCGCAGGTCCCAGCTCCTTGCGTGCCATCAGCACTTCATAGGCCGACTCACGATCAACCGGCTTGTCGTAGCGCCCCAAAAGCGACGAACTGGCGATCAAGGCCGTACGCTCTGCGGCGGTCAATGGCCCGATCCGTGATTGCGGCGGTGCCACCAGCACCCGTTGGACTACCTCAGGCGTGCCTTTTTCCTGCAGCGTGCCCACCAGCGCCTCACCCGTGCCCAGTTCGGTCAACACCGCCAGCGCATCAAACGCCGGGTTCGGCCGAAAACCATCGGCCACCGCCCGCAGGGATTTTTGTTCCTTGGTGGTGAATGCGCGCAGGCCATGCTGGATCCGCAAGCCCAACTGGGCCAGCACGTTGTCCGGCAAGTCGCCCGGCGATTGGGTGACAAAATATACCCCCACGCCTTTGGAGCGAATCAGCCGCACCACTTGTTCCAGGCGGTCCTGCAAGGCCTTGGGCGTATCGGCAAACAGCAAATGCGCCTCGTCGAAAAACAGCGCCAGCAGCGGCTTGTCGGCATCCCCGCGCTCCGGCAACTGCTCGAACAGCTCCGCCAGCAGCCACAGCAAAAAGGTCGCATAGACCTTGGGCGACTCGTGCACCAGGCGGCTGGCATCCAACAGATGAATGCGCCCTCGCCCATCGCTGGCCGGTTGCAGAATATCTTCCAGTTGCAGCGCCGGCTCGCCGAACAGGGCTTCGGCGCCCTGCTGCTCCAGCACGGCCAGGCGCCGCAGCAAAGCCTGGCTGGAGCCAGTGGTCATCAGGGCAGCGTCATCGCCCAGCAGCTCGGGATGGAACTTGAGGTGGTTGAGCAGGGCCTTGAGGTCCTTGAGATCCAGCAGCAGCAAGCCCTCGCGGTCTGCCACTTTAAACGCTGCATATAGGGTCGACTGCTGGCTGTCGGTCAACTCCAGCAGGCTGCCCAGCAACAGTGGGCCCATTTCGCTCAAGGTTGTACGAAGTGGATGACCAGACTGACCGTGGATATCCCACAGAGTTACCGGATATGCCTTAGGTGCGTAATTCAGGAAAGGCATGCCGGCAATCCGCTCGGCCACCTTGCCCTGGGGGTTGCCCGCGGCGCCGAGGCCACACAGGTCACCCTTGATATCGGCGGCGAACACCGCGACGCCAGCATCACTGAACGCCTCCGCCAGCCGCTGCAACGTCACGGTCTTGCCGGTGCCGGTGGCGCCGGCAATCAGGCCATGGCGATTAGCCAGGCGCATGGCCTGGGCAATGGGCTGGCCTTCAAGGTCTGCGCCAATAAGAAGTTGCGAGGAGTCAGGCATTTTGTCACCCATGGTTAATCTTTAGCGCTGCACGGTCGATACAGACAAAGCGAGAGACCCAAAAAGTCTAAAAAAGTTAGACCGGATAATTCCTGCAGGAGCAGATGGAAATATCACACTTTATTTAACGCTGCCATTTGTGCGTTTCCATAAAAGACGCGCCTCGGACATTAAGACCTTAGCGGACACGACGAGCCATGAATAAAAATCTGCGCTTCAGCCACAAAATCCTGCTTGCAGCCGCCCTTATCGTCATTGCCGCATTTGCGTTGTTCACGTTGTACAACGACTACCTGCAACGAAACGCGATTCGCGACGACCTCGACAGCTACCTGCATGAAATGGGCGGCGTCACCGCCAGCAATACCCAGAGCTGGCTGGCCGGGCGTATTGTCCTGGTGGAAAACGCCGCCCAGAACATCGCCATCAATCCCGAGCCGAGTGTGGTCGCCAACCTGCTCGAGCAGAAAGCCCTGACGTCATCGTTTATGGCAACCTACCTGGGTGACAGCAAAGGCGGCTTCACCATTCGCCCCGACGCGAAGATGCCCGACGGCTTCGACCCGCGTGCACGTCCCTGGTACAAAGGCGCCCAGGCCAGCAATGGCTCGACCCTGACCGAACCCTATATCGACGCGGCCACCGGCCAGTTGATCATTTCCATCGCCACCCCCAGCAGCCAGGCCGGGCGAAGCGTCGGCGTGGTGGGCGGTGACCTGAGCCTGCAAACCCTGGTGGACAACATCGGCGCCCTGAGCTTCGGCGGCATGGGCTATGCGTTCCTGGTCAGTGCCGACGGCAAGATTCTGGTGCACCCGGATAAAAGCCTGGTGATGAAGACCCTGGGCGAGGCGTACCCGAACCAGACCGTCAAGATCAGTGCTGACTTCAGCGAAATAGAGGTCGATGGCAAAACCCGCATCGTCACCTTTGCCCCGATCAAGGGCTTGCCGTCAGTGAACTGGTATATCGGTCTGTCAGTAGATAAAGACAAATCCTTCGCCATGCTCAGCGAATTCCGCACTTCGGCCATCATTGCCACCGCGATTGCCGTGGCGATCATCATTGCGTTGCTGGGTATGCTGATCCGCGTGCTGATGCAACCGCTGCATGTAATGACCCGGGCCATGGAAGACATCGCCGATGGCGAAGGCGACCTCACGCGCCGCCTGACGATCCAGAACCATGACGAATTCGGCATCCTCGGCAAAGCCTTCAACCGCTTTGTGGAACGGATTCACACATCGATTCGCGAAGTGTCCTCCGCCACCGGCCAGGTCAATGAAGTGGCGTTGCGCGTGGTCAGCGCCTCCAACTCGTCGATGGTCAACTCCGACGAACAGGCCAACCGCACCAACAGTGTCGCGGCAGCGATCAACCAGTTGGGCGCCGCCGCCCAGGAAATTGCCCGTAATGCCGCGCAGGCCTCGCACCAGGCCAGCGATGCCCGCCACCTGGCCGAAGATGGCCAGCAAGTGGTGGAGCGCAACATCAAGGCCATGACGCAACTGTCCGAAATGATCAGCGCCTCCAGCAGCAATATCGAGGCGCTCAACAGCAAGACCGTGAATATCGGGCAGATCCTCGAAGTGATCACCAGTATTTCCCAGCAAACCAACCTCCTGGCGCTCAACGCGGCCATCGAGGCGGCGCGCGCCGGGGAAGCCGGACGCGGGTTTGCGGTGGTGGCCGACGAGGTGCGCAACCTGGCCCATCGCACCCAGGAGTCGGCGCAACAGGTGCAAAAGATGATCGAGGAGCTGCAAGTCGGCGCCCGAGACTCAGTCAGCACCATGAGCGAAAGCCAGCGCCACAGCCTCGACAGCGTAGAAATCGCCAACCTGGCAGGCGAACGCCTGAGCAGCGTGACCCAGCGTATCGGGGAAATCGACGGCATGAACCAATCGGTGGCCACCGCCACCGAGGAGCAGACCTCGGTGGTGGAGTCGATCAACATCGATATCACCGAGATCAATACGCTCAACCAGGAAGGCGTGGAAAACCTGCACTCCACCTTGCGCGCCTGCTCTGACCTGGAGCAGCAAGCGGCACGCTTGAAACAACTGGTGGGGAGCTTCCGTATCTAAACCCGAGGACATCGCAAATCAACTGTAGGAGCCGCCTCGCTCAGGCTCGACAGCTCCTACATTCAATCTGCGTTGTGTTTACCAGGGCCGGGCTTGTCGTGCGGCTCTGACTCTTCCTGCAATTGCTCCCACAAACGGGCGGCGTCGGGGAAATCCGTGCCGTCCTCGGCATCCAGGGCATCCGGATCGTAGCGGCTCAAGCAACCCTCGCCCAAGGTGGCGGGTGCCTTGGAGGTGGCTTTATCCAGGGGATCACTCATCGTTCGACCCTCATAGCTGACACAAATAAAAAGGGCCTGGGTGATTTAACGCCCAGGCCCTTTTTGCTTTATCAGAACACTACAGTCTTGTTGCCGTGTACCAGCACGCGGTCCTCCAGGTGATAGCGCAGGCCACGGGCCAGGACCATCTTTTCGACATCGCGGCCGAAGCGCACCATGTCTTCAATGCTGTCGCTATGGCTGACGCGTACCACGTCCTGCTCGATGATGGGACCTGCGTCCAGCTCTTCGGTGACGTAGTGGCAGGTTGCGCCAATCAGCTTCACACCGCGCAGGGACGCCTGGTGGTACGGCTTGGCCCCGACAAACGACGGCAGGAAGCTGTGGTGGATGTTAATCACCTTGCCTGCATATTCGCGGCACAGTTCCGGCGGCAGGATTTGCATGTAGCGCGCCAGCACCACGACGTCCGCTTCATGCTGCTCGACCAGGCGCGAGACTTCGGTGAAGGCTGGCTGTTTGTTCTGCGCGTCGACCGGCACGTGGTAGTACGGAATGCCGTGCCACTCGACCATGCTGCGCAGGTCATCGTGGTTGGAAATCACGCAAGCGATCTCACAGTCCAGTTCATCGCTGTGCCAGCGGTGCAGCAAGTCCGCCAGGCAATGGGACTCGCGGCTGGCCATCAGGACCACACGCTTTTTCTGCTCGGTGTCGGTGATGCGCCATGTCATCGAGAACTCTTCGGCGATCGGTGCAAATGCCTCGCGAAATGCCTCCAGGCCAAAGGGCAGCGTGTCGGCACGGATTTCGTGGCGCATGAAAAACCAACCGCTGAGATTGTCCGAGTGATGACTCGCTTCGGTGATCCAGCCGTTGTGAGAGGCCAGAAAGTTACTGACTTTAGCGACGATACCAACCCGATCCGGGCAGGCAATCACCAGACGAAAAGTGCGCATTAGGGGCAAACTCCAGAACTTCGCAAAGGCCGCCATTCTAGCGATACCGTAGAAAAACTGCAGTATTCCTCAACGCTTATTCGCGCAATTCCTTGTGGTGTCCCTAAACAGAGTACGGTTTTTACCTGGGCGTTATGTGTGTACAAGCATCTGTTACCACAATTACCCAAGATCTAAGGAGAATATCTTTAGCCGCTCGAGCGCACTAAATAATGCACTCCGAGCCTCTGGCTACAAACATTCAAAGTAAATTACATAAAACCGAGCTTAAATGTTTACTTGGGGAAACTGTCTGACTATTATTAGGCCACTATCCCTGTCCCTCAGCGCCCCGCATAAGGTAGTCCACATGTCCCTGATCAACGAATACCGTGCCACCGAAGAAGCTATCAAAGAGCTGCAAGCCCGTTTGAAGAATCTGTCCCAAGACGACAAACTGCAAACCGAGCTGGAATTCGAAGGCAAATTGCGCACCCTGATGGGTGAATACTCCAAGTCCCTGCGTGACATCATTGCGCTGCTGGATCCGGAATCGAAAGTTAAAGCACCACGCGGCGCGGTAAAAGTTACCGGCACCAAGCGCGCGCGTAAGGTCAAGCAGTACAAAAACCCGCACAACGGCGAAGTGATTGAAACCAAAGGTGGCAACCACAAAACTCTGAAAGAGTGGAAAGCCAAGTGGGGCGGTGACGTGGTTGAAGGCTGGGCTACCCTGCTGGGCTAAGGCTCGCCAGGTCGCCACCTGATTCGCGACACAATAAAAAACGCCAGTTCGCTGGCGTTTTTTATTGCCCACTGTTTATCAAAGGTCGATTACAGGCTCAGCCGCCGGCGTAAAGCATCAACATATTCTTGCCATTCATCCAGTACCTGGCGCTGAAACGATGTAGCACTAACGTCCAATTCAAGCCTGGCCTTATTGAAACTCTCGAGGGTATTGGGGGCACCGTAATCCGCGTCTGACAAGCGTTGCTGACAGAACAATTTCCAGCGTTGTTGCTCTTCATCGTCCAAGGTGTACGCAAAGTTACGGGCACGATAGCGAAACAATAATTCCGGCAAACGATGATCATCAAAAGGCCACTGCTGGCGCGCTAGTTGCGCAGGTTCGGCAGTGCGGACTTGTTCACATAACCGCCGATCCCGATCACCAATAAAACCATCGTAGAGCTGTTGCTCCGGGTCAGCGCTGGCGGCGAAATCTTCTTCGGCATAAATCGCCGGCAATTTATCCCGCCAAAGTTCCTGTGCGTCAGTTAGCCGCAGCGCCCGGGCCTGATATTCAGGCATGTCCAGGTTCAAACGCTGCTGATCTTGCGCGCGCAATACACTCAGCGGCGCGACCACCGGGCAACGATTGATATGCACTAATTTGAGCGGCACCGGCAATTCGCCGTCGGCCAACTCATCGCGCCGGGTGTACAGGCGCCGGCGCAGGGTTTCGGCATCCAGGTCCAGCAGGCCCTGTGGGTCGAGCCCCAGGTCACAGACAATCAACGCGTTGCGATTGCGCGGATGCCAAGCCAACGGCAGGACCACTCCCAGGTAATGACGCTCGGCAGAAAAACGCCCGGAAATATGCACCATGGGCTGCAACAGGCGGATCTGATCCATGACCCGCTGTTTACTGCGCAGTTGAAACAACCAGTCGTACAACTTGGGTTGTTTTTCCCGGACCAATCGCGCCAGGGCAATGGTGGCGCGCACGTCGGCCAAGGCCTCGTGGGCCTGGCCATGGTCGATCCCGTTGGCCTGGGTCAAGCGCTCCAGCTTGAGGGTCACGCGCCCGTCCTGCTCGGGCCAGACGATTCCGTCTGGGCGCAGGGCATAGGCCGTGCGCAGCACATCGATCAAGTCCCAGCGACTGTTGCCGCCCTGCCATTCCCGAGCATAGGGGTCGAAAAAATTGCGGTACAAGCTGTAGCGGGTCATTTCGTCGTCGAAACGCAGGGTGTTGTAACCCGCGCCGCAAGTGCCGGGGGCCGCCAGCTCAGCATGCACCCGCGTCATGAAGTCGGCTTCGGCCAGGCCTTTTTCCGCCAGTTGGCCAGGGGTAATGCCGGTGATCATGCATGCCGCCGGGTGCGGCAGGATATCGTCGCTGGGCTGGCAATAGAGGTTGACCGGCGGCCCTACCTCGTTGAGGTCATGGTCGGTGCGAATTCCCGCAACCTGCAGCGGGCGGTCGCTGCGCGGGTTGATGCCGGTGGTTTCATAGTCGTACCAGAAGATCGAGGTCACGGGCTATTCCTGTGCTGAAGACCGACAAAGTCTAGGCGCTGGACGCCGCCCGGGGCCAGCGCCATGTGCACTGGATAAACATTCAGTGAAACCTTGGCGCATTTTCAGGTGTTACTTGCAGCGATGACACTGCTAGCATCGACCTCTCATTTTCGCCGGCCGCCCGATGAGATTGCCCATGCCCAGCCACGCCGTACTGCCAGGGAATGCAATGCCCACCGCCCCATTGGACACTCGCTACCAGATCGAGACCCCGGAAGGCATCGACCTGCCCTTGCGCCCCGCCGGGCTGATGCCCCGGGCGCTGGCATTCGGCTTCGACCTGGGCCTGCGCGGCCTGATCCTCGGCATCCTGTTCATCGCCCTGGCGTTTCTCGGCGACCTGGGCATCGGCCTGGGCTCGATCCTGCTGTTCCTCGTCAGTTGGTGGTACATGGTGCTGTTCGAAGTGCTCAACCAGGGCTGTTCACCGGGCAAGCAGATCATGGGCCTGCGCGTGGTACAGGATGACGGCACGCCCATTGGCTGGTCCGCCTCCTTGATCCGCAACCTGCTGCGTTTTGTCGATATGTTGCCGTTCGGCTATTTCCTCGGCGCCATCAGTTGCCTGCAACATCCCCACTTCAAACGCCTGGGCGACATCGCAGCCGGGACCCTGGTGGTTTACCGCGAACAGCCCGTGGCCCGCCCTCTCTTGCCCCAGGCCCCGGCATTGCGCCTGCCCTTTGCCCTGGCGTTGAACGAGCAGCGCGCGATCCTCGGTTTTGCCGAGCGCCAGGGTGAACTGTCCGCCGAGCGCACCCAAGAGCTAGCGGCGATTCTGGCCACGCCCTTGCAGGTTTCCCCGGCACGCGCCGTGGACCAGCTCAATGGCGTGGCCCGCGGCCTGCTGGGGCCGACATGAAACAGAGCCTGTTCGAAAACCGTCACCAGCCGCACTGGCAAGCCTTTGCCGCGCAACTGGCATTGCTTGAGCAAGGCAAGGCCAAGGCCCAGGAGCTGACGCACTTCCCCCATGATTACCGACGCCTGTGCCAGCACCTGGCGTTGGCGCAGGAGCGTGGCTACAGCAGCTACCTGGTAGACCCGTTGCAACAGCTGGCCCTGCGCGGCCATCAACAGCTGTATCGCCATCGCAGCCAGCTCGGCGCCAAGGTCCTGGGCTTCCTGCTGGCCGACTTTCCCCGCACGGTCCGCGAACAATGGCGCTTCGTGCTGGTGGCCAGCCTGCTGTTCTTTGGCAGCCTGGTCGGCATTGCCCTGCTGGTCTATCTGTTCCCCGACCTGATCTACACCATCGTCAGTACCCAGCAAGTGACCGAGATGCAAACCATGTACGACCCCGACGCCAGTCGCCTGGGGCGCGCGGCCGAGCGGGCCTCGAGTGAGGACTGGATGATGTTCGGCTACTACGTGATGCACAACATCGGCATCGCGTTCCAGACCTTTGCCGGCGGCCTGCTGTTTGGCCTGGGCAGCGTGTTCTTCCTGTTTTTCAATGGCCTGATGATCGGGGCCATCGCCGGGCACCTGACCGAAATCGGCTACGGGCAAACCTTCTGGTCCTTTGTCATCGGCCACGGCGCGTTTGAACTGACGGCCATCGCCCTGGCCGGTGCGGCCGGCCTGCAACTGGGCTGGGCGTTGATCGCACCGGGAGCATTGCCCCGGGGGGAAGCACTGCGCCTGGCAGCCAGTAAAAGCGTGCAAATGATCTGCGGGGTGATTCTGTTCCTGCTGATCGCGGCCTTTATAGAAGCCTATTGGTCCTCCACCACAGCCGTGGAGCCCTGGGGCAAATACTTGGTGGGCGCGGCGCTCTGGGCGATGGTGATCGCCTATCTGCTGTTCGCCGGCAGGAGTCATCATGCGCCTGAGTGACGCCAGCGTGGTGATTCGCCCCCGCTCCTCGTGGGAAGCCATGGACCTCGGAGTGTTGCTCGCCCGTGAGCACCGCGTGCTCTTGATGAGCAGTTGGGCCTTGGTCAGCCTGCCGATTTTTATCCTGATCAGCGTCGTGCTGTGGGACTACCCCTCCGTTGCCGTGCTGTTGTTCTGGTGGTTGAAACCGGCCTTTGAGCGCCTGCCGCTGTATATCCTGTCCAAAGCGCTGTTTGGCGAGACGCCGACGCTCAAACAGGCGCTGCGCCAATGGCCACGGCTGCTCAAGGGGCAACTGCTGGCCAGCCTGACCTGGCGGCGCTTTAGCCTCAGTCGCAGCTTTGCCATGCCCGTGATGCAACTTGAGGGCCTCGGCGGCCTGGCCCGCCAACAACGGCTGGGTGTGCTGCTGCAACGCAATGCCGGCGCGGCGCGCTGGCTGACGCTGATCGGCATGCACCTGGAAACGGCGCTGTGGATCGGCTTGATGGCGCTGTTCTACCTGTTCCTGCCGCAACAGGTAGAGCTGGACTGGGACTGGCAGCAACTGGCATTGGCCAGCAGCCAGGACTGGCTCTGGCTGGAGCACCTGAGCAATGCCTTCTACGCCCTGATCCTGGTGTTCTGGGAACCGATCTACGTGGCATGTGGATTCAGCCTCTACCTGAACCGGCGTACCGTGCTTGAAGCCTGGGACCTGGAATTGGTGTTCCGCCGCCTGCGCCAGCGCCTGGGGTCGGCAGTGGCCGCCCTGTTGCTGGCTGTCGGCCTGCTAGTGATCGCGCCAACTCCCCAGGCCATGGCCAACCCGCCGGTCGACTCAAAACCGTTGAGCACGCCGCAAGCCAGTCAATCGATCAAGCGCCTGCTGGAACAACCCCCGTTCAAGAATCCGCAAACCGTTACCCGCTACCGTTTCGGCGAGGACAAGAGCAGCAGCAACGCCAAGTCCCCGGGAGGTGCCCATCTGCCGGCCTGGCTCAAATCCTTGCTGGACAATCTCAACAGCGACACCTTCAAGCCCCTGGCCCTGGTGATGGAGGTGCTGCTCTGGGGCCTGCTGATCGCCGGCATTGCCCTGGTTGCCTGGCGTTATCGTGATTGGCTGCACGCCTTTGTCAGTCGTCGCCGCGTCCAACGCCCCAAGGCCGTGCAGCCCGTGCCGTCGCAACTGTTCGGCCTGGACATGGGCGTGCAGACCTTGCCCGAGGATATTGCCGGTGCCGCCGAACAACTGTGGGCCACACAGCCCCGTGAGGCCCTTGGCCTGCTGTATCGCGGCCTGCTGAGCCGGCTGCTGCATGACTTCCACCTGCCACTGAAAAACGCCGATACCGAAGGCCAGGTCCTGGAACGGGTGCGCCACTTGCAACAGCCGCAATTGCTGGCCTTTAGCGACGACCTGACCCGGCACTGGCAAAACCTCGCCTACGGCCATCGCATACCGCCTGCCCTGGCCCAGCAACAGCTCTGCGCCGGTTGGCGCAGCTTGTTCGACAGCGAGGCCGCGCGATGAACCGGCCACTGATCTGGATTGGACTGATCCTGGCTTGCCTGCTGACGGCCGGGAGCTTCTATGCCTGGCACAAGGCGATTCCCTACGAAGAAGTGGTTGACCGCGGGCCCTCACCTGAAGCCCAGGCCAACCCCTACCTGGCGGCGGAACACTTCCTACGCCAGCAAGGCTTGGCCATCGAGCATGCCCGCAGCCTGGAACGCCTGGCCACCCTGCCCGCCAAGGGCGGCAGCCTGCTGTTGCTCAGCGAACGCAGCAACATGACCCCGCGCCAGGTTGACCAGTTGTTGGAGTGGACCAAGGCTGGCGGCCATCTGCTGCTGGTGGCCGAAGCCATATGGGATGAAGAAACCCAGGACAGCGGCGACCTGCTGCTCGATCGCCTGCAGTTGCGCCAGGCCTTCAGCGATGACTTTGACCAGCCGCCCCCCGCCCGCAAGAACAAGAAATCGGACCTGACACGGCTGTATGTCGATAACGAAACCGCGCCGGCGTTTTTCAGTTTCGACACTGACTTCACCCTGATCGACCCCAGGCACCTGGCACAGTTTTCGGCCAACAGCGCCAAGTCCAGCCACCTGATGCAACTCGATCTCGGGCTGGGTCGTGTAACAGTGATCACCGACAGCGAGCTGTGGAAGACCCCGGCCATCGGCTTGCACGACAACGCCTGGCTGCTGTGGTACCTGACCCAGGGCAGCGATGTCACCCTGCTATCGAACACGGACGTCGAAAACCTGTTCAGTCTGGTGCTGCGGTATTTCCCCCAGGCCCTGGTAGCACTGGCCGCCTTGACTCTGCTGGGGTTGTGGCGCGCCGGCGTGCGCCAGGGGCCCATCCAGGCGCCAGCCCCGAAAGCCCGCCGTCAATTGCAGGAACACCTGAATGCCAGTGCCGACTTCCTGCTGCGCCGCAGCGGGCAAAACAGCCTGTTGCAAGCCTTGCAGCGCGACATCCTGCGTTCCGCACGTCGCCGCCACCCCGGATTCGAACAGTTAGATACCGCAGGACAATGGCAGGCCCTTGAGCGCCTGACCCGCCAACCCGCTTCAATTATCAGCCAGGCCCTGGGCCCACTCCCGGCAAAACGGCTTTCCAGCGCCGATTTCAGCCGCCAGGTGGCCTGCCTGCAAACCCTCAGGAATGCCCTATGAGCGATTCTCCAGTGGATTTACCCAATACCCTCGACACCGGGCGCGCCACCCAACTCGCCCAGGCGCTGCGCACCGAGTTGCGCAAGGCAGTGATTGGCCAGGATGCGGTGATCGATGACGTACTGACCGCGTTGATCGCCGGCGGCCATGTGCTGCTCGAAGGCGTACCCGGCCTGGGCAAGACCTTGCTGGTACGGGCCCTGGCGCGCTGCTTTGACGGCGACTTCGCACGCATCCAGTTCACCCCGGACCTGATGCCCAGCGATGTCACAGGCCATGCGGTGTACGACCTGCACACCGAGCAATTCAAGCTGCGCAAAGGGCCGTTGTTCACCCATTTGCTACTGGCGGACGAGATCAACCGGGCCCCGGCGAAAACCCAGGCCGCCCTGCTCGAAGCCATGCAGGAACGACAGGTCACTCTCGAGGGTGAAGCCTTGCCCATCGGCCAGCCGTTCATGGTGCTGGCCACCCAGAACCCCATCGAACAGGAAGGCACTTACCCACTACCGGAGGCCGAACTCGACCGGTTCATGCTCAAGGTACGCATGGACTACCCAGAGGCGCAGCAAGAGCTGGATATGGTGCGCGAAGTGACTCGTTCCTCCGGCGCCGATATGCTCGACGTACAGCCATTGCGCACCGTGCTGCAAGCCAATGATGTACTGCTGTTGCAACAGGTCGCCAGTGAGCTGCCGTTGGATGACCAGGTACTCGACTACGCCGTGCGCCTGGCCCGGACCACCCGCACCTGGCCCGGCCTGGCCCTTGGCGCCGGGCCTCGCGCCTCCATCGCCCTGGTACGTGGTGCCCGCGCCCGGGCTCTGCTGCGCGGTGGCGAGTTCGTGACCCCGGACGACATCAAGAGTTGCGCGCTGGCAGTGTTGCGCCATCGCGTACGCTTCGCCCCGGAGCTGGATATCGAAGGCCTCGAGGTGGATCAGGTACTGGCCCAACTGCTCGACCAAGTGCCGGCGCCACGCCAGTGACATGCCCATGAGACCTACTCGCCTGTTGCTGGCCTGGCTCGCGGTGCTGCTGGGCCTGAACATCGCCCTCGGAACGGCCACGGCCCTGCAACTCAAGGTGCCGGCCGCCCTGCACTCCGTGGCCTGGGGCCTGCTCCTGGCGCTGCTTTTGCTGGCATTGCTCGATGCTGCCCGCCTGAAACGCCGTCCCTCGCCACGCCTGCGGCGGCACATGCCAGGCAGCCTGGCGCTAGGACGCTGGAGCGAGGTGCGGATCACCCTGGAGCATGACTACACACAGCCATTGACGCTGAAGGTGTTTGATCACGTTCCGGATGGTTTGAGCGTGCAGAACCTGCCGCAGTTCATCGCCCTGCGCCCCGGTGAACACAGTGACCTGGGCTACCGCCTGCGCCCCTTGAGCCGTGGGCATTTCAGCTTTGAGCGCTGTGAGGTGCATCTGCCCAGCCCCCTGGGATTGTGGACCGCAAAACGCCAGGTATCGGTCAAGGATGCAACCCGGGTTTACCCGGACTTTGCCCGCCTGTACGGTGCGCAGTTACTGGCGGTAGACAACTGGCTCAGCCAACTGGGTGTACGCCAGCGCCAGCGTCGCGGCCTGGGCCTGGAGTTTCATCAGCTGCGCGAATTTCGCGAGGGCGACAGCCTGCGCCAGATCGACTGGAAGGCCACGGCACGGCAACGCACGCCGATTGCCCGGGAATACCAGGATGAGCGCGACCAGCAGATTATGTTCATGCTCGATTGCGGCCGACGGATGCGCAGCAAGGACGGCGAACTGTCACATTTCGACCACGCCCTCAACGCCTGCCTGCTGCTCAGCTATGTGGCCTTGCGCCAGGGCGATGCCGTGGGCCTGTGTACCTTCGCCTGCGACCAGCCGCGCTACCTGGCACCAGTCAAGGGCAGCGGTCAGTTGAACCAGTTGCTCAACGCGGTATACGACCTGGACAGCACCCGGCGCACGGCCGATTACCAGGCTGCCGCCAATCAGCTGCTGGCCCGCCAGAAACGGCGGGCGCTGGTGATCGTAGTGACCAACCTGCGCGATGAGGACGATGAGGAACTACTGACGGCCGTCAAGCGCATCGGCCGCCAGCACCGGGTATTGGTGGCGAGCCTGCGCGAAGGAGTGCTGGATCAATTGCGCCAGGCCCCCGTGCAGACCTTGGCGCAGGCGCTGGCCTACTGTGGCAGCGTCGATTACCTCAATGCACGGGAAGAACTTCATGACCGCCTCAAGGCGCAGGGCCTGATGGTAATGGATGCCCATCCCTCTGAGCTGGGCGCCGACCTGGTAACCCGATATCTGGGCTGGAAAAAAGCCGGCGTGTTGTGAGCGGCGTGTGACGCTAGGCCGAAGCCTGCAAGGGGTCAAAGCTGAAGTACTGCAACAGCGCAACAATCAGCTGACCGTACTCCGCGGGCGCCTCCAACACGCAAAACCCCGAGTCGTAATGCCGGGGGTTGATATCTTCACGACTCCACAGGCAGGTCGCAGTGAAATCAACGGTGTGCATATCACCCTCAGGACCTGGAATCTTCAAGCGCAGATCAAAATCCACGTTGACCATCATGGGTAATTGGCTGACTAGCATCAGCCCTTCACTGGAAATATTACCCAAGTAACCGATGGGCTTACCTGTGAAGCGATTGAACACCTCTAAAAAATAGGGCAACTGGTGCCGCTCAATCCGTCGGTCAGTCAACATGATCAGATCGCCGTCCAATGGCCAAGACTGTGGCCGTTGCTGTGATTCGGGCCGGGAAGCTACATGCCCCCCCGCTCTCCTGGATCCCGGTGCAACAGCGGCCCCTGCCCTGTCACTCTACAACCACCGAATCCTGTTTTTGTGTCTGTTTGAATTGAAAGTTATACAAACGCACTTCAAAAGAATAGCCCAACTCTGGCAAGAGGCCAGCAATTAAATGGCGTATATCATCACAAGGCTGCAGGTCGCGCGCGCGCTGCACTTGCGCCAGGGTAATGCCCCAGTTGTTGCAGCGTATCCAGGCGTGCACGGGCCCGGAACGCGTACTCACTCGATGGGTACTGGCTAATGATGAACTGATAAGTCTGCACCGCATCCACAAACAACTTCTGCCGTTCCAGGCACTGCCCACGCAGCATCGAGACTTCCGGCTGCACGTAGCGACGGGACCGGCTTTCACGGTCGACCTGGGACAATTCCAGGGTGACCCGCTCACAATCGCCCACGTTGTAGGCACGGTAGGCATTGTTCAAATGATGGTCCATCGACCAACGGGTACAGCCGACAACACTGACGGCCAGGGCAGCAATGATCAAAACTCGCATGGGGTGTTCTCCTGTCTTGAGCAGTGTATCGACCCTTGGGCGAAAATCTTCAAGGTTGTTCGTCTGGCGTCATAGAGTGAAAACAAGCGAATCGACAATAAGTAGTGCAAACGAACAATGACTACAGCCAAAGAGCATAGTAGCCTTCCCCAGCGCTAGAACTCAGGAGTCCGTGCATGTCCGTCCGTCGTACCAAAATCGTCGCCACCCTTGGCCCGGCCAGTAACTCGCCGGAAGTCCTCGAACAGCTGATTCTGGCTGGCCTGGACGTTGCCCGTCTGAACTTCTCCCACGGCACCCCGGACGAGCACAAGGCTCGCGCCAAGCTGGTACGTGACCTCGCCGCCAAGCATGGCCGCTTCGTCGCGCTGCTGGGTGACCTGCAAGGTCCGAAGATCCGTATCGCCAAATTCGCCAACAAGCGCATTGAGCTGAAGATCGGTGACAAATTCACCTTCTCCACCAGCCATCCGCTGACCGAAGGCAACCAGCAAGTCGTGGGTATCGACTACCCGGACCTGGTGAAAGACTGCGGCGTCGGCGACGAACTGCTGCTGGACGACGGCCGTGTGGTCATGCGTGTCGACACCGCCACCGTCACCGAGCTCAACTGCACCGTGATCATCGGCGGCCCGCTGTCCGACCACAAAGGCATCAACCGTCGCGGTGGTGGCCTGACTGCACCGGCCCTGACCGAAAAAGACAAGGCTGACATCAAGCTCGCCGCCGAAATGGAAGTGGACTACCTCGCCGTGTCCTTCCCACGCGACGCCGCCGACATGGAGTACGCCCGCCAACTGCGCGACGAAGCCGGCGGTACTGCCTGGCTGGTGGCGAAGATCGAGCGCGCCGAAGCCGTGGCCGACGACGAAACCCTCGACGGCCTGATCAAGGCGTCCGATGCAGTGATGGTTGCCCGTGGCGACCTCGGCGTGGAAATCGGTGACGCGGAGCTGATCGGCATCCAGAAGAAAATCATCCTGCACGCACGCCGCCACAATAAAGCGGTGATCGTTGCGACCCAGATGATGGAGTCGATGATCCAGAACCCGATGCCGACCCGTGCCGAAGTGTCCGACGTGGCCAACGCCGTGCTCGACTACACCGACGCCGTGATGCTCTCGGCAGAAAGTGCTGCCGGCCCGTACCCGCTGGAAGCGGTCCAGGCCATGGCGCGTATCTGCGTCGGCGCTGAAAAGCACCCGACCAGCAAGACCTCCAGCCACCGCATCGGCAAAGTGTTCGAAAGCTGCGACCAGAGCATCGCCCTGGCCGCCATGTACACCGCCAACCACTTCCCGGGCGTAAAGGCGATCATCGCCCTGACCGAAAGTGGCTACACGCCGTTGATCATGTCGCGCATCCGTTCCTCGATCCCGATCTACGCGTTCTCCCCGCACCGCGAAACCCAGGCCCGCGCGGCCATGTTCCGTGGCGTCTACACCGTACCGTTCGACCCGGCGTCGCTGCCGCCTGAGCAAGTCAGCCAGGCTGCCATCGACGAACTGCTCAAGCGTGGCGTAGTCGAGAAAGGCGATTGGGTGATCCTGACCAAGGGCGACAGCTACCACACCATCGGTGGCACCAACGGCATGAAGATCCTGCACGTTGGCGACCCAATGGTCTGAGTGACTGACCTGCTCAAAGCAAAGGCCCTGGCATGTGAATGCCAGGGCCTTTTGCATTCCAAAGGAGAGTGATTGATTGACTGCAAAGGCCCGCTCCCACATTGCAATGCATTTCAAATGCACACGGTGAGTTCTCGCAGATAGCCATCAGCGCTCAACCACGGGGCAGGAACACATCGGCCAGCAGTTGATTACGCGGCAAGCCAGCCAGGAACAGGCGCTTGGAAAACGCCTCGACACTGCTGGGGTGCCCGCAGAGCAAGGCCATGGTTTGCCGGGAAACAAGCCGCAGTTGCGCCAAGGCACCGGCCAACTGCGCCGCCGTCCACAGTTCGATGGTGAGGTTGCCGTGGCTGGCGGCAAGTTGGGCCAGGGGCTCGGCCAGATAATGCCCGTCCGTATCATGGGCCAGGTGAATCACGCGGATAGCGCCCTGGTGATCCTGGCGCAGGGCTTCGCGCAACACGCCCCACAGCGGCCCCAGCCCCGTGCCGGATGCCAGCAGCCACAGCGGCCGCGCTTGCCAGTCCGGATCGTAATGCAACGCCCCGCCGCGCAATTCGCCCAGGCGTAATGGGTCACCGGCCTCAAGCCGGCGGGCACGATCGCTGAACTCGCCGGGCAGGCGGCAATCGAGGTGGAACTCCAAAAACGGATCTTCCTGGGGCAGGCTGGCCAGGGAATAAGGCCGCGCCACCGTCCCCGCCCACAACACCAGGTGCTGCCCGGCCCGGTAACGCAGCCCGTGCTGGGGTTGCAGGCGCAGGCGCAACACCGTCGGGTTCAGCCAATCGGCGCTCAGCACCGTTGCCGCCGCGCCGTCGCGCAAGGGGTCAAAGGCCTCGACCTGTACATCACCTGTGACCTGGCACTGGCAGGCCAGGCGCCAACCGTCCTGGCGCTGGGCCGGGCTCAGGGCGTCGGGTTGCTTGTCCTCGACCTCACCCCGGCAACGCACCAGGCAGGCATGGCAACTGCCCGCGCGGCAACTGTAAGGCACGGCCACACCGGCCTGGTTCAAAGCATCCAGCAGATTGCTGCCGGTGGAGACCGACCACTGGCGTTCGCCGACGTGCAGTTCAGGCATGAAAGGCCTCGAATCAAAATGTGCGATCACTGTAACTGCTTTTTGCAGGAGCCGGCTCCTAGGGTGGTCGGGAGAGTTTGACCATCGTCGGGTGTATCGGCCATCGCGCCGGGTTATACTGCCGCGCCTTTTTAGCGTCGCGCCAGCACTACCCGGCGTGCCTTGGAAAAGGTGGCTTCAGCGACCGATACACCCATCTGAAGCCACCTTTATTGAATGTTCCCTTATAGAGGAGCGCGACTCATGACCGTGATCAAGCAAGACGACCTGATTCAGAGCGTTGCCGACGCCCTGCAATTCATTTCCTACTACCACCCCGTTGACTTCATCCAGGCAATGCACGAAGCCTACCTGCGCGAAGAATCGCCGGCCGCCCGTGACTCCATGGCCCAGATCCTGATCAACTCGCGCATGTGTGCCACCGGCCACCGCCCGATCTGCCAGGACACCGGGATCGTCACCGTGTTCGTGCGCGTGGGCATGGATGTACGCTGGGATGGCGCCACCATGGGCCTGGACGACATGATCAACGAAGGCGTGCGTCGCGCCTACAACCTGCCGGAAAACGTGCTGCGTGCCTCGATCCTCGCCGACCCGGCCGGCGCGCGCAAAAACACCAAGGACAACACCCCGGCCGTGATCCACTACTCCATCGTCCCGGGTAACACCGTGGAAGTGGACGTGGCCGCCAAGGGCGGTGGTTCCGAGAACAAGTCGAAAATGGCCATGCTCAACCCGTCCGACTCCATCGTCGACTGGGTGCTCAAGACCGTTCCGACCATGGGTGCCGGCTGGTGCCCACCGGGCATGCTCGGCATCGGCATCGGCGGTACCGCCGAGAAAGCCGCCGTCATGGCCAAGGAAGTGTTGATGGAATCCATCGACATCCACGAGCTGAAAAAGCGCGGCCCGTCCAACCGTATCGAAGAGATGCGCCTGGAGCTGTTCGAGAAGGTCAACCAACTGGGGATCGGCGCCCAGGGCCTGGGTGGCCTGACCACCGTGCTCGACGTGAAGATCATGGATTACCCGACCCACGCCGCTTCGCTGCCGGTGTGCATGATCCCCAACTGCGCCGCCACCCGTCACGCGCACTTCGTGCTCGACGGTTCCGGTCCGGCCTCGCTCGAAGCGCCGCCGCTGGACGCCTACCCGGAAATTGTCTGGGAAGCCGGCCCGTCGGCCCGCCGCGTCAATCTCGACACCCTGACCCCGGAAGACGTGCAAAGCTGGAAACCGGGAGAAACCGTACTGCTCAACGGCAAGATGCTCACCGGTCGCGACGCGGCGCACAAGCGTATGGTCGAGATGCTGAACAAGGGTGAAACCCTGCCGGTAGACCTCAAGGGTCGTTTCATCTACTACGTCGGCCCGGTAGATCCGGTGCGCGAAGAAGTGGTTGGCCCGGCTGGCCCGACCACCGCCACGCGGATGGACAAGTTCACCCGCCAGATCCTCGAGCAGACTGGCCTGTTGGGCATGATCGGCAAATCCGAGCGCGGCCCGACCGCCATCGAAGCGATCAAGGACCACAAGGCCGTGTACCTGATGGCAGTCGGCGGTGCGGCCTACCTGGTGGCGCAAGCCATCAAGAAGTCGCGCGTGGTGGCCTTCGCCGAACTGGGCATGGAAGCGATCTACGAGTTCGACGTCAAGGACATGCCGGTCACTGTTGCAGTCGACAGCAAGGGCGAGTCAGTCCACATCACAGGTCCCGCCATCTGGCAGCAAAAGATCAGTGAAAGCCTGGCGGTAGAAGTGCAGTAAGCACGTCCCCGCAAGGATAAAAGGCGACTGTGGCTCCATGCCACAGTCGCCTTTTTTATGACCGGCGATTTTGTGGGAGCGGGCTTGCCCGCGATGCAGGCACTGCGGTCTGGCAGCAGAACGCGTCGATGCAATCGCGGGCAAGCCCGCTCCCACAAGTACTGCGCTCGTCCTGCTGCATGTTATGGTGCTCGCCCCCTACTGCAGCTGTTCATTCTCGTATGATCGCGATCCCTCGCCCATTGCGTTTGACCTTCTACTCCCTGCTGATTATTGCCGGTGCCGTCCTGGCCGCCGCAGTCGCCATGCGCCAGGCGGAACGCCAGTCCCTGGTGGACGATGCCGGCCGTGCGAACCAGCAACTGGCGCTGTATGCCAACTCCTTGCACACCTTGATCGAACGCTACCGCGCCCTACCCGCCGTGCTGGCCTTGGATTCGGAAATGATCCGCGCCCTGAAAGGCCCGCTGGATCCGGCGACCCAGGAGGTGCTCAACCACAAACTGGAGCGCATCAACGGTGCGGCGCAGTCATCGACCCTGGAACTGATGGACCGCACCGGCCTGGCGGTGGCCGCCAGCAACTGGCGCCTGCCCAGCAGTTATGTCGGCCATAACTATGCGTTCCGCCCCTATTTCAGCCAGACCCGCAGCCAGGGCACCGGGCGTTTTTATGCGGTGGGGGTGACCACCGGGATTCCGGGGTACTTCCTTTCCAGCGCGGTGGTGGATGAGCAGGAGCAGTTCATCGGCGCCATGGTGGTGAAACTGGAGTTTCCGGAGCTGGAGCGCGGATGGGCCCAGGGCGACGACCTGTTGCTAGTCAGCGATGCCCGGGGCATCGTGTTTATCGCCAATAAACCCGGATGGCGTTACCGCAACCTGCGTCCGCTGTCGGCCAACGATCTGGCCGAACTCAAGGCCACGCGCCAATACGACAAGAAGCAATTGCAGCCCCTGGACACCCAGACCTTGCAGCGTTTTGACGAGAACAGTCATCTGGTGCGCGTGGCCGGGCCCGAAGGCAACGCCAACTACATCTGGGAGTCCCTGCCCCTCAAAGCCGAAGGCTGGACCCTGCACCTGCTGCGCAAACCCCAGGTGGCCTTTGAAGACCAACGCAACGCCGGCCTCGCCGCGGCGGGCCTGTGGTTGACCCTGGTGTTCCTGGTGCTGTTCCTCAGCCAGCGCTGGCGCTTGGCCCGCTTGCGCCAGCGCAGCCGCGAAGAGCTGGAGCGCCTGGTGGAAGAACGCACCCGCGCCTTGCGCACCGCCCAGGATGGCTTGGTGCAATCGGCCAAGCTGGCGGCGCTGGGACAGATGTCTGCGGCCCTGGCCCATGAAATCAACCAGCCGCTGACCACTCAGCGCATGCAACTGGCTACCTTGCGCCTGCTGCTCGATCACGGGCGCATCGATGACGCCTATCAGGCGCTGACGCCATTGGACGACATGCTCACTCGCATGGCCGCCCTTACCGGCCACCTCAAGACCTTCGCCCGCAAAAGCCCCAGCGGCCTGCGCGAACGCCTGGACCTGGCAACCGTGGTCGACCAGTCCCTGCACTTGCTCGACGCGCGCCTGCGCGACGAAGCCATCGGCACCGTGCTCGACCTGACCCGCCCGGCCTGGGTACGCGGCGATGCCATTCGCCTGGAGCAAGTGCTGATCAACTTGTTGCGCAATGCCCTGGATGCCATGGCCGACAAACCGCGCAAGCGCCTGGAAATCCGCCTGCATGCCGATCAACAACTGTGGCACCTGAGCGTCAGCGACAGCGGCGGCGGCATTGCCGAGGAACACCTGAACAACGTGTTCGACCCGTTCTTCACCACCAAGCCGGTGGGTGACGGGCTCGGGCTCGGGTTGGCGGTGTCCTACGCTATCGTGCATGAACTGGGCGGACGCCTGAGTGCGGCCAATCAGGGCGACGGCGCCGTCTTCACCCTGACCCTGCCCATCGCGCTGGAGGCGCCGGACCTATGCTGAACGCGGTGATCGTGGTTGATGACGAGGCCAGCATCCGCACGGCCGTGGAACAGTGGCTGAACCTCTCCGGGTTCGCGGTGCAGTTGTTCAGCCGCGCCGAGGACTGCCTGGCCCACCTGCCCAGGGACTTTCCCGGGGTGATTCTCAGCGATGTGCGCATGCCGGGCCTCAGCGGCCTGGAGCTGCTGGCCGAAGTACAACGGCGCGATGCCGACCTGCCGGTGATCCTCCTGACCGGCCATGGCGATGTGCCGATGGCCGTCGAAGCCATGCGCGACGGTGCCTACGACTTTCTGGAAAAGCCCTTCAGCCCCGACGCCCTGCTCGCCAGCCTGCGCCGGGCCCTGGACAAGCGCGGGCTGATCCTGGAGAACCGCCGCCTGCACCAACAGGCCGATCATCGCGCCCAACTGGAGTCGAGCCTGCTGGGGGTGTCGCGCAGCCTGCAGAACTTGCGCCGCCAGGTGCTGGACCTCGCCGCCTTGCCGGTCAACGTGCTGATCCGTGGCGAGACCGGCAGCGGCAAGGAACTGGTCGCCCGCTGCCTGCATGACTTCGGGCCACGGGCCAAAAAACCTTTTGTCGCGCTCAACTGTGCGGCGATTCCCGAGCAATTGTTTGAAGCCGAACTGTTCGGCCATGAAAGCGGCGCTTTCACCGGCGCCCAGGGCAAGCGCATCGGCAAGCTGGAGTACGCCGACGGCGGTACGCTGTTTCTCGATGAGATCGAAAGCATGCCTTTGGCCCAGCAGGTAAAACTGCTGCGGGTGCTGCAAGAACAGAAGCTGGAGCGCCTGGGCTCGAACCAGAGCATCAAGGTCGACCTGCGCATCATTGCCGCGACCAAGCCCGACCTGCTGGACGAAGCCCGCGCCGGACGTTTTCGCGAAGACCTGGCCTACCGCCTGACCGTGGCGCAACTGCGCCTGCCGCCGCTGCGTGAGCGCCGCGAAGATATCCCGCTGCTGTTCGACCACTTCACCCAGAGCGCCGCCGAACGCCTGGGCCGTGAGGCCGCGCCCCTCAGCGGGCCGCAATTGGGGCGGCTGCTCAGCCATGACTGGCCGGGCAACGTGCGCGAACTGGCCAACGTTGCCGAACGCCAGGTGCTGGGCCTCGGCGAGCCGGAGCCGGAAGGCATCGAGGCCGGGCAATCCCTGGCGGCCCAGCAGGAAGCGTTCGAAGCCCATTGCCTGAAAGCTGCGCTGACCCGGCACAAGGGCGATATCAAGGCGGTGCTGGCCGAGCTGCAACTGCCACGGCGGACCTTCAATGAAAAGCTGCAGCGCCATGGGCTGACCCGGGAAATGTTTCTGTCGCCCGATTGAGAAGGCCCCTTAGGGCCTCATCGCAGGCAAGCCAGCTCCCACACTTGAATGTATTCGCAAATCAAAATGTGGGAGCTGGCTTGCCTGCGATGAGGATAGCCGCCATAAGCGGATTTCCGCTCATCACCAAAAAACCATCAGCGGCTTTCCGCTCAAAAAAATCCCCCAACCCTTCTAGACCGGGCCTCCCCCTGCTTGGCACAGCTCCTGCTATAGCTGCAACCAGGCTGCGCTGACGCGCGCTCCACAAAAACAATGACATGAAGGATCCTTCAATGGATAACTCCAATTCCCTGCCTCTGGGGTCGGCGGCTGCGCCGGCGCAAGAACGCACCACTTCCAGCCGTATCAAGTCGATCTTCAGCGGATCGGTCGGCAACATGGTCGAGTGGTATGACTGGTACGTCTACGCCGCTTTCTCGCTGTACTTCGCCAAAGCCTTCTTCCCTAAAGGCGACACCACCGCCCAACTGCTCAACACCGCCGCGATTTTTGCCGTGGGCTTTTTGATGCGCCCGATTGGCGGCTGGCTGATGGGCCTCTACGCCGACCGCGCAGGCCGTAAAGCCGCGTTGATGGCGTCGGTGCTGCTGATGTGCTTCGGCTCGCTGATCATCGCCCTGAGCCCCGGTTATGAAACCATCGGGGTCGGCGCGCCGATCCTGCTGGTGTTCGCCCGCTTGCTGCAAGGCCTGTCGGTGGGTGGCGAATACGGCACCTCGGCCACCTACCTGAGTGAAATGGCGACCAAGGAACGTCGCGGCTTCTTCTCCAGCTTCCAGTACGTGACCCTGATCTCCGGCCAGCTCATCGCGTTGGCGGTACTGATCGTGCTGCAACAGCTCCTCACCACTGAAGAGTTGTATGCCTGGGGCTGGCGTATCCCGTTCGCCATCGGCGCCCTGTGCGCGGTGGTGGCCCTGTACCTGCGACGTGGCATGGAAGAAACCGAGTCGTTCACCAAGAAGGAAAAAGCCAAGGAAAGCGCGATGCGCACCTTGATGCGCCACCCCAAGGAACTGATGACCGTGGTCGGCCTGACCATGGGCGGCACCCTGGCCTTCTACACCTACACCACCTACATGCAGAAGTACCTGGTGAACACCGTCGGCATGAGCATCTCCGACTCCACCACCATCTCTGCGGCCACGCTGTTCCTGTTCATGTGCCTGCAACCGATTGTCGGCGGCCTGTCCGACAAGGTCGGTCGCCGGCCGATCCTGATCGCCTTCGGCATCCTCGGCACCCTGTTCACCGTGCCGATCCTCACCACCCTGCACACTGTCCAGACCTGGTGGGGCGCGTTCTTCCTGATCATGGCGGCGCTGATCATCGTCAGCGGCTACACCTCGATCAACGCCGTGGTGAAGGCCGAGCTGTTCCCCACCGAAATCCGTGCGCTGGGTGTAGGCCTGCCTTACGCACTGACCGTGTCGATCTTCGGCGGCACCGCCGAATACATCGCCCTGTGGTTCAAGAGCATCGGCATGGAAACCGGCTACTACTGGTACGTCACCGCGTGTATTGCCGTATCGCTGTTGGTCTACATCACCATGAAAGACACCCGCAAGCATTCGCGGATCACCACGGACTAAGCGTTCGCCAGGTGTAGAAAAGGGGCCATGTCATGCAAATGACATGGCCCCTTTTTTATCCCGTCAGGACAGCTCTGCCAGCGGCTGGCGGTTATCCCGGCGCTGTACATACCAGGCACCGGCGATCATCACCAGCAGCACGGCCGCCAGCACCGCCGATGAGCCGACAGTGCCAAAGTCCAGGCCGCCCTTTTCATGGGGTTTGGTCAGGAAGTCCCCGAGGGTCGCGCCAAAGGGCCGGGTCAACACAAACGCTACCCAGAACAACACCACCGACGAAACCGTCGTGCAGTATTTGAGCGCCACCACCAGCAGGATGCTCGCGCCGATCAACATCGCACCGCCAGCAAAGCCCAGGCCAGAGTCGTCGGCCAGGAAGTCCCCCAGGGCCGTGCCCAGGGTGTTGGAGAGCAGGATTGCCACCCAGTAGAACAGCTCGCCGCGCGGGGTCTGCACCTTGTTCACGTTCAGCGAATTGCCGCTCAGGTGCCAGAGGGCGAACACTATCAGTAACAGGACAATCAGGATCATCGAACCGGAGGCGTACCCCAGGCCCAGGGTACGGTCCATAAAATCGGACATGGTGGTGCCCGCCGTGCTCGTCGACAGGATCACGATCCAGTACAGCACCGGGTTGTAGGTTTTCGACCATAACTGCGTCAGCAACGTGATGAGGAACACGCTGAGCAGGATCATCGAACTGATGGCGTAGCCGACATTCAGGGTCATCGACAACAAGTCCCCGGCGGTTTCGCCAAGGGTGGTCGCACAGATCTTCATGACCCAGAACGCCAGGGTAATCTGAGGTAGTTTGTTCATTGTGCAGAAGGCTCCAGAGTTCAGTCTCGAAAGGCCGACTCATGGGGGGGTATCGACCTGGCGTGCAGACTGGCCGTGCAGCTGTGAAAAATAGGTGGGCGATGGATGAAAATTCCATAGGGCAGCGCCAATCCGGTGGAAATCCTGCCCTTGGGCCTGCACTATTGCGCTTTCCCCGCCGCAGGAACCGCCGTCCATGCCTGACGATATCCATTTCTATGAACCCGCCAACGGCCACGGCCTGCCCCATGACCCGTTCAACGCCATCGTCGGCCCGCGCCCGATTGGCTGGATTTCGTCCCAGGACCGCGAAGGCCGCCTTAACCTGGCGCCCTACAGTTTTTTCAATGCCTTCAACTACATCCCGCCGATCATTGGTTTTTCCAGTGTCGGGCGTAAAGACAGCCTGAATAACATCGAACAGACCGGCGAGTTTGTCTGGAACCTGGCCACGCGCCCGCTGGCCGAGCAGATGAACCAGAGCTGCGCCGCCGTGTCGCCAGAGGTCAACGAGTTTGAACTGGCCGGGCTGACGCCAGTGGCGTCCAAGGTGATTGCCGTGCCACGGGTCGGCGAAAGCCCGGTGTCGTTCGAGTGCAAGGTCACGCAGATCATTCAGTTGCAGCGGGCCGACAAGGAGCTGGTGCCCAGTTGGCTGGTACTTGGCGAAGTGGTCGCGGTGCACATCGCCAAATGGCTGCTCAAGGATGGGGTGTACGACACCGCAGCGGCCGAGCCGATTCTGCGGGGCGGCGGCCCGGCGGATTATTTCCAGCTGGGACCGCAAGCTCTGTTCAAGATGTACCGACCAGGTGCTACCAAACCCTGATTGGATGCAATGCAGTCAAAAATGTGGGAGCGGGCTTGTGTGGGAGCGGGCTTACTCGCTCCCACACAAAGCCCGCTCCCACAGTTGGGTCGGTGGTGTTCTTTAGTTTGCTGCAGTTGCCCAGGCCAACTGGCCCTCTTCATCGATAGCGATCAAGCGCTCCAATTGCTGGGCCGCCGCATCGTCGGCGTCGTCGGCAGTCTTGAACAGTTGGCCATCGAGGATCTTGTGAAAGCGCGGTGCGCTCATGCCGTCCAGTGCCTTGACGGCGATGGCGGCGCTATAGCCACCCTGGTCTTCGCGTACAAGGGCGGAAACAGCTTCGTGGTGGGCAAACTCTTTACGTGCCATGTTGCAGGTCCTGGCCAATGGAAAGTCGGCCATTCTAAACCTTAACCTGCCAGTTGCAGGTACTCGCCGTAGGCATTGGCGGCGGATGCGTCGGTGAAGGTCTGGAAGTCCATGCTGCGCACGACCATGTCGTTCAACAGCTCGGTAAACAGCATCAGGGCCGGCGAGCTGAAATAAGCGCTCATCGCCTGTTCGCTGCTCCAGAAACCTGAAACCAGCCATACATCGGGGTCAACCTGGGAGTGCTGCAACGAGAATTGCAGGCAACCCTGAGCCTGGCGGCCCGGTTCGATCAAACTGCTCAAGCGTGCACCCAGTTCGGTGCTGCACCCGCTGCGGGCGCGGATAAAGGCCATATGGCTCGCGGGAATGGGGGTGGACATGTTCGACTCTCCCGTTGAGAAGTGATGCTCGGCAAGCACTGTGGGGGCGTGTTGCCACAGGGTCAAAGATACGGGCGCAGGCCCCAGCGCGGTTAGTCGATTCCTGCCGGCTTATTGCACAATCCTGCCAGAAGCGTAGACCCAGGGTTTGGCGTCAGGCTTTATTGCAGGGGTTAGCGCCTTGTTTCAGGCAGATGACAGGCTGTGTGCTTGCCTGATTCAAGACGCGCCGCAGGATCAGGCAAGGATTGTGCAGAATCGACATAACGCTGCTGCACCGCCACCGCTAAGCTGTGCCCATCAAAGAAGCATGCAGAGGACGCCCCATGTCGTCGCCCGAACAGCAGTCCATTCCCCTCGATGCCGAGATGGAAAAACAGCGCGCCGAACTGGCCAGCATTGTGCACCGGCATACCTGGGAAGACGGTTCCTACGGCACAGCGATCACCTCGCTGTACCTGAACCGCCACAACACGCCACGCGACTTCATGCCGGTGCTGGTGGAACCTGCGCTGTGCATCCTCGCCAACGGCAGTAAGGAAGTGCGCCTGGCCGACGAAATTTTTGCCTACGACCCCCTCAACTACTTGGTGTTCTCGGTCGCGATGCCGGTGGCCGGGCGAGTCATCGACGCCACAGTCGAAGACCCCAACCTGTCGGTGCGCATCAATATCGACCCGGCGCAACTGACCGCCCTGATTGCCGAAGCCGGGCCGATGGGCGTGCCCACGCGCCCGACCGCACGCGGCATGTATGTCGACCGGATCGACAGCCAGTTGCTCGACGCCGTATTGCGCCTGGCACGCCTGCTGGATACGCCCAAAGATATCGCGATGTTGGCGCCGTTGATCAATCGCGAGATTCTCTACCGACTACTGCGTGGGCCACAGGGCTATCGCCTGTACGAAATTGCCGTGGCCAATAGCCAGAGCCATCGGGTCAGCCGGGCGATCACCTGGTTGAACGGCAACTATGAACAACCGCTGCGCATCGATGATCTGGCCAAGGAAGTGAATCTCAGCGTGTCGACCCTGCACCACCGCTTCAAGGCCATCACCGCCATGAGCCCGTTGCAGTACCAGAAGCAGTTGCGCTTGCAGGAGGCCCGGCGCCTGATGATCGCCGAAGGCCTGGAAGCCTCGGCGGCGGGGTATCGGGTGGGGTATGAGAGCCCGTCGCAGTTCAGCCGGGAATACAGCCGGTTGTTTGGCGCGCCGCCGTTGCGCGACTTGGCCAGGCTACGCCAGAGCATCTGACCCAACGCCCGTCTGTAGGAGCTGGCTTGCCAGCGATTGCGGTAGGTCAGGTACTGCAAATGTGACTGATGTATCGCTATCGCTGGCAAGCCAGCTCCTACAGGGTGACGCGGTGTTGTTTAGTCCAGGGTCCGGGGCAGTTGCAAGGTCACCCGTAGGCCACCTTCACGCAAATTTTGCAGGCTGACTTCGCCGCCATGGCTGTGGGCGATATTGCGGGCGATCCCCAGCCCCAGGCCATAACCCTGCTGCTGCCCGGCCAGGCGAAAGTGCGGTTCGAAGACCTGCTCCAGACGCTGCTCCGGCACCCCGGGGCCCTCGTCATCCACATGTAGGATGAACTGCGCGCCATCGTCCTCGATACGCAGATGGGCGTTCTGCCCGTACTTCAGGGCGTTATCGATCAGGTTGCCAATGCAGCGCTTGAGCGCCAGCGGCTTGCCCGGATAGGCCGTCAACGCCCGGCCATGCTGGGTCACCCGGCCATTGCCGTTGGGCGCAAGATACGGTTCCACCAGGCAGTCGAGCACATGGTTGAGGTCCACCGGCTCGATGTTCTCGTGGATATCGGTGTCCTTGACGCACTGCAACGCGCCCTTGACCAGCAGTTCCAACTCATCCAGGTCGCGGCCGAACTTGGCTTGCAGCTTTTCGTCTTCCAGCAGTTCTACCCGCAGCCGCAGGCGTGTGATGGGGGTGCGCAGGTCGTGGGAAATTGCACTGAACAACTGGCTGCGTTCAGTCAGGTAGCGGCTGATCCGCTCGCGCATGGCATTGAACGCACGGCCCACTTCCACCACTTCGCTGCCGCCACCTTCGGCCACCGGTTCCACGTCGGCGCCCAGGGACAGGTCCCGCGCCGCCCGCGCCAGGCGCTTGAGCGGCCGGCTCTGCCAATGCACCAGCAAGCCGATAAACAGCAACAGAAAGCCACTGGTCAGCACGATAAACCACACCTGCTGGGACGGCAGGCCCTGTTCTTCGAGGCTGGTGTAGGGCTCGGGCAGCAACGAGGCGATATACAGCCATTCGCCGGCGCCCAACTCGATCTGCGTCACCAGTACCGGCGGGTTGACCGGCTCCAGGGTCAGGGCGTAATGCGCCCAGGAGCGTGGCAACTCATCGAGCTTCAGCCCGGCATTGAAGATGCGCAGGTCTTCGGCACTGACAAACTCCACCGAAAAATGCACGTCACTGCCCAGGGTCTGGCGCAGCACTTCGTCCACGGCACCAAGCACCGCCTGTTTGCGCGGGGTTTGCGGCAAGATCTGCATATCCAGCGGCTTGTCGTTGAGTGTCACCACAAAACGCGTGCCGCCCATGCTGCGCAACTGGTCGAGCACCAGCGGCCGATAAGCCACCGGCAGCGAACGGAAATAGCTAACGCTGGCGGTCATCGAATGGGCCAGGCTGCGGGCGCTGGTGACCAGGCCTTCAAGCTGGGTGGCGCGCAGTTGCGAGACCCAGATCACGCTGGATAACGCCTGGGCAAACAGCACCGCCAACAGGGTCAGCAGTAGCATGCGCCCCAGCAATGAACGCGGGACCGGAATGCGCCGGCGTTCAGTGGGCATTGCTGGCAACCACACTGGCCGCCAGTTGGTAACCGCTGCCGCGCACGGTGCGGATCAGCCGTGGAGGTTTCTCGGTATCACGCAGGCGTTGTCGCAGGCGGCTGACAGCCATGTCGACAATACGGTCGAGGGGCATCAGGTCACGGCCACGGGTGGCGTTGCCAATGGTGTCGCGATCAAGAATTTGCTGTGGGTGATCGAGGAACAGCTTGAGCAGGGCAAAGTCGGCACCGGACAGGATGACTTCCTCGCCATCAACGTGAAACAGCCGATGGCTGATCATGTCCAACCGCCACTCATCGAACACCAGCACGTCGCCACCCGTGCGCTCCTGGCCAAACTGGCAGCGGCGCAACAGGGCCTTGATGCGTGCCTGCAACTCCCGCGGGCTGAAGGGTTTACCGATGTAATCGTCGGCGCCCAGTTCCAGGCCGATGACCCGGTCGGCTTCGTCGGAGCTGGCAGTGAGCATGATGATCGGCACCTGGGCCTGGCGCGGGTGCTGGCGCACCCAGCGGCAGAGGCTGAAGCCGTCTTCGTCGGGCAGCATCACATCGAGGATCACCAGGTCGCACGGGGCCTCGTCCATGGCCTGGCGAAACCCCGCGCCATTGGGCACGCCCCGCACCTGGAAGCCGGCGCGACTGAGGTAGGTTTGCAGCAACTCGCGGATTTCCTCGTCGTCGTCGACCAGGAGAATGGATTTACTGATTACGCTCACGGGGGCCTCCTTGTTGTTATGGGGTGCTCTCTAGGGCCCCATCGCGGGCAGGCCCGCTCCCAGATTTTGATTTGTGAACACAATCAAATGTGGGAGCGGGCTTGCCCGCGATAAGGCCATCACTGCCTACGCAAATGCCTGCTCCAATGCCACGCCCGCCCCGGTCAACCCGGAATACGGCGCCGTCACCAACCACACCGGGATACCTTTGAAGTAGTCGCTCATGCAGCCTTTGTCTGCAAAGCTCTTGGCAAAACCACTGTTGATAAAGAACTCGGCAAACCGCGGGATCACCCCGCCCACGATATACACGCCACCCCGGGCACCGGTGGTCAGCACGTTATTGCCGGCCACGCGGCCCAGCCAGATGCTGAACTGGTCCAGGACCTCCATCGCCACCGGATCGCCAGCCAGCCCCGCAGCGGTAATCGCCTCCGGGGTTTGCAATACCGCCGGGTGGCCGTCCACCGCGCAGATCGCCCGGTACAAGCGGGGCAAACCGCCGCCGCTCAGGGCCGTCTCGGCGCTGACATGCCCGATTTCGTTATAGATGTGCTGCCACAACTGGGTTTCCCGTGGGCTGCTCAGGGGCAGGTCGACATGCCCGCCCTCCCCCGGCAACGCAGCCCAGCGGCCGGCGCCCAGGTCGAGCAGAGTGCCCACGCCCAACCCCGTGCCCGGGCCGATCACCACCGCCGGGCGCCACGGCTCCGGTGTGCCGGCGCAGACCACGCGGTATTCATCAGGCTGCAGGCGAGTCATGCCCAGGGCCATGGCCGAGAAGTCATTGACCAGCAACAGTTCGTCCACTTGCAGCGCCTTGCAGAACGCGGTCTTGCTCAGGCGCCAGTGGTTGTTGGTGAACTTGAACTCGTCACCACTCACCGGCCCCGCCACCGACAGGCACACCGCGCCGATGGACCCCGGCGCCAAACCTTCCTCGGCGAGGTAGACCTGGATCGCCTCCTCGGGGCTGGCGTGATCCGCCGTGGCCAGCACCCGGATCGAATGCAGTGCCTGGTCCCGCCACAATGCAAACCGGGCGTTGGTACCGCCAATATCACCAACCAGCGCAAGCTTCACTTGAGTGTCTCCAGGGCAGAGGTAAAGGCGCTGGCGCCCTGCTCTGCGGAGCTTGCGGCCAGGCGCATAAATGCAAACAGCTCGCGACCGGCCCCCACGTTATTGCCCAACAGGCCCGTGGCAGGCGCGCGCGCTGCAAATTCTTCGGCGTCCACCTTAAGCTCCAGGGTGCCTTTGACGCCATCGACGCGAATGATATCGCCATCCTTGACCCGCGCCAGCGCGCCACCGCGCTGGGCTTCGGGGCTGACGTGAATCGCGGCGGGGATTTTACCCGAGGCGCCAGACATACGCCCGTCTGTCACCAATGCGACTTTGAAACCTCGGTCCTGGAGCACGCCGAGGAACGGCGTCATCTTGTGCAATTCCGGCATGCCATTAGAGCGCGGGCCCTGGAAGCGCATCACCGCGACAAAATCCTTCTCCAACTGGCCGGCCTTGAACGCATCGGCCAGGTCCTGCTGGTCCTGGAACACCACGGCTGGCGCTTCGACGATTTGATGTTCGAGGGCCACCGCCGAGACTTTCATCACCCCACGGCCGAGGTTGCCTTCCATCACCCGCAAGCCGCCCTCCGGGGAGAAGGCCCGGGCTACCGGGCGCAGGATGCTTTCGTCGAGGCTTTCGATCGGGCCTTCGCGCCAGATCAGTTCGCCGTCCACCAGGAACGGTTCGCGGGTGTAGCGGCTCAAGCCATGGCCGGCGACGGTGTTGACGTCTTCGTGGAGCAGGCCGGCTTCCAGCAGCTCGCGGATCAGGAACGACATGCCGCCCGCCGCCTGGAAGTGGTTGATGTCGGCCTTGCCGTTCGGGTAGACGTGGGACAGGGTTGGCACCACTTCCGAGAGGTCGGCCATGTCCTGCCAGGTGAGGATGATGCCCGCCGCCATGGCGATAGCCGGCATATGCAGGGTGTGGTTGGTCGAGCCGCCGGTGGCGTTGAGGGCGACGATGGAGTTGACCAGGGATTTTTCGTCGACGATCTCGCCAATCGGCGTGAAGTTACCGTTGGCCTTGGTCAGGCGCGTGACCTGGTGCGCGGCCTCACGGGTCAGCGCATCGCGCAACGGTGTGTACGGGTTGACGAACGAGGCGCCCGGCAAGTGCAGGCCCATCACTTCCATCAGCAACTGGTTGGTATTGGCGGTGCCGTAGAAGGTGCAGGTGCCGGGGCTGTGGTAGGACTTCATCTCCGATTCCAGCAGCTCTTCGCGGCTGGCCTTGCCTTCGGCGTAGCGCTGGCGCACATCGGCCTTCTGCTTGTTGGAGATGCCCGACGGCATCGGCCCACCGGGCACGAAGATCATCGGCAGGTGGCCATAGCGCAGAGCGCCCATCATCAGGCCGGGGACGATCTTGTCGCAGATCCCCAGCATCAGCGCGGCGTCGAACATGTTGTGGGACAGCGCTACCGCCGTGGACATGGCAATCACTTCACGGCTCAGCAGGCTCAGCTCCATGCCCGGCTCGCCCTGGGTCACGCCGTCGCACATGGCCGGGGTGCCGCCGGCGAACTGGCCAACCGAGCCGACTTCGCGCAGGGCTTTTTTGATCTGTTCCGGGAAATGTTCGTACGGCTGGTGCGCCGAGAGCATGTCGTTATATGACGAAACAATTGCCACGTTGGCGGCATTCATCATGCGCAGGCTGTTTTTGTCTTCAGTGCCGCAGCCGGCCACGCCGTGGGCAAAGTTGGCGCATTGCAGCTTGCCGCGCATCGGCCCGTCGCTGGCCGCGCCGCGAATCAGCGCAAGGTACGCCTCACGGGTTGCCCGGCTGCGGGCGATAAGGCGTTCGGTGACCTCAAGTACGCGGGGATGCATGTGTAGAACTCCAGGCTAACGGATGTGGCGACCTGAGTGTCTATGCTGGTCAAAAGCCCGCCGCGAAGAGGTTGGCAGGGAGTTACTTGACCAATCGGACCAGTTGATTCAGGTCACTCGTTGTAGATTGAACAAAATATTGCCACTAAAAAGGCTTGTTTTCTATTTTTATGCGAATAATCTTGTAATTCTTACAACAAATCGACGACAGGCGCTTTCAAATGACTCTTCGAATTGCAATCAATGGTTTTGGCCGCATTGGCCGCAACGTCCTGCGCGCACTTTATACCCAAGGCTACCGTCAGGATTTGCAGATCGTCGCCATCAATGACCTGGGCGACAGTTCGATCAATGCCCACCTGCTCAAATACGACACCGTCCATGGCACTTTCGATGCAGAGGTCGCTCACGATCAGGAAAGCCTGACCGTCAATGGCGACCGGATTGCCGTGAGTGCCATTCGCAACCCCGCCGACCTGCCGTGGGCTGCACACAAGATCGACGTGGTGTTCGAATGCACCGGCCTGTTCACCGACCGTGACAAGGCCGCCGCCCATATTAGCGCCGGCGCGCGCAAGGTGATCATCTCGGCCCCGGCCAAGGGCGCGGATGCCACCGTGGTCTACGGGGTCAACCATGACATTTTGCGCCAATCCCACCAGATCATCTCCAACGCCTCCTGCACCACCAACTGCCTGGCGCCGGTGGCCCAGGTGCTGCATCGCGAGCTGGGTATCGAAAGCGGCCTGATGACCACCATCCATGCCTACACCAACGACCAGAACCTGACCGACGTCTACCACACCGACCCGTACCGCGCCCGTTCGGCCACGCAGAACATGATCCCGAGCAAGACCGGCGCTGCCGAAGCGGTGGGCCTGGTGCTGCCGGAACTGGCAGGCAAGCTGACCGGCATGGCGGTGCGGGTGCCGGTGATCAACGTGTCGCTGGTGGACCTGACCGTGCAACTGAAAAAAGAAGCCACGGCCGATGAGGTCAACGCGCTGCTCAAAGAAGCCAGCCAGCACTCGAAAATCCTCGGCTACAACACCCTGCCGCTGGTTTCCAGCGACTTCAACCATAACCCGCTGTCGTCGATCTTCGACGCCAACCACACCAAGTCCAGCGGCAAGCTGCTCAAGGTATTGGCCTGGTACGACAACGAATGGGGCTTCTCCAACCGCATGCTGGATAACTGCCTGGCGCTGTGTAACGCCGAGTAACCCCCCCTGTGGGAGCGGGCTTGCTCGCGAATGCGGTGGGTCAGTAATGAATGTATTGACTGACCCACCGCATTCGCGAGCAAGCCCGCTCCCACATTTGTCTTGCGTGGGTTCAGAGAAATAGCCACTTGCCATTTGCGCTGATGATAAGCATTATCATTAACTGCCAATCGGTCCGGTATCACTGTGAGCCTATCTCGCTTCAATCAAGTCTTCCTCACCCAACGGGTGGTGCTACTGCGCACCTTGCAGCGGATGGTGAATAACCACAGCACCGCCGAGGACCTGTTGCAGGAAACCTACCTGCGCGTCACACGGGCCCTCAGCGAACGACCGATTGATCACCTCGAGCCTTTCGTGTTCCAGACCGCGCGCAACCTGGCCCTGGATCATCTACGCTCGCGTCGGATCCAGTCCCGCACCTTGCAGGAAGATGTCCCGATGGATGTCCTGCAAAGCGTCGCCTCGCCAGTCACCACACCCGAAGACGCCGCCCACGCCGAGCAATTGCTGGAGCACCTGAGCGTCAGCCTCGGGCAGTTGAGCGCTCGCCAGCAGCAGATCTTTATCCTCAGCCGCCTGCACGGTTGCAGCTACCAGGAGATTGCCGACCAGTTGCAGGTGTCCTTGAGCACCGTGCAAAAGGAACTGAAATTGATCATGGCCATCTGCATAGGTGTGGCCGAACGGCTCGATCACCCTTAAGCTTTGTCGGGACAAGCCGACAGCAATGTCACAAAAGCTATTGAATAAAACGTGGCGAAGACCCGAGGAACACCGTGACGGACCCGAACAAACTGCACCCCCATGAGCTGGCTCATGAGGTGTTGCAACATGCGGCCATGGACCAAGCCCTCGACTGGCTGATCGCTTTGCAGTGCCCGCAGCCTGGCCAGCAAGCCGAGTTCCAGGCCTGGCTGGATGCCGACCCGAGTCACGCCCAAGCCTTCGCCAAAGCCCAGGCCGCCTGGGGCGGTGCGCCGGTGCACAGCGCCGCCGTGGCCCTGAATGCGCCGCGCAAGCCCAGCGCCTGGCGGCGCATCAAGCCGCACTGGAAGCCATTGGCCACGGCGGCGGTGTTGCTGCTGGGGCTGTTCAGCTTCAGCAACCTGCCGGTGCGCCTGCAGGCCGATCATTTGACCGTGGTCGGTGAACGCCAGCGCCTGCAACTGGATGACGGCTCCAAGGTGCTGCTCAACACCAACTCGGCGTTTTCCAGCACCATCGACGAGCATCAGCGCATCGCCCGCCTGTATCAGGGCGAGGCGTTTTTCGAAGTCGCGGCCAACCGTGGCCTGCCCCTGCAGATCGACGCCGGCCCGGTGCGCGCCAGCGTCAGCGATACGGCGTTTGCCGTGCGCTATCTCAACGGTGAGGCGCAGGTGCAGGTACAACGCGGGGATGTCGACCTGAGCACCACCTTCGGCAACAACCGGGTGCGCCTGAGTGCCGGCGAGAGCATTCGCGTCGGCCCCAAGGGTTTCGGCCAACCGGCCAAGCTCGATGCCACCAAGGAACTGGCGTGGGTCCAGGGCCGGCTGGTCTTTGAAAACTGCCCGATGAGCGAGGTGCTGGCAGAGCTGCGGCGCTATTACCCGGGCTGGATCGTCAATACCAACGAGCAACTGGCCAGCGTCGCCGTGACCGGTAATTACCGTCTGGACCAACCGCTGGACGTGGTGCGTTCCCTGGCCCACATCACCTCGGCCAAACTCTCGGAGTTCCCTGCGCTAGTGATTCTCAACTGAGAATAATTATTTTTACTCGATAGCCACCGCTGGTACGTCTCGTCTTAGCCAATGCAACTGATTCCTATTTGATTCAGGCTCGCAACTATAAGACTCGTCCCTCGGAGCGCTCTCGATGTCCTCTCGTTTCAACCGCCGGTCCTCTTCGCCTACGCTGTGCCTGCTGACCGCCGCCATCCTGCTGGCGGGCAGCCCGGTCCTCACGGCCACTGCCGCCGAACCCGCGGCGCGCAGCCACGCCAACTACACCTTCAGCATCGAGCAGCAATCCCTGGTCTCGGCACTCAACGCCTTTACCGCCGTCACCGGCTGGCAGATCGGCCTGCCCGCCGAACTGGGCCAAGGGGTTTCCTCCCCTGGCGTGCGCGGCTCGCTGACCCCGGAAAAAGCCCTGGACCGGCTGTTGGTGGGGACCAACCTGAACTACCGCAAACTGGGCAATAACAACATCGTCCTGGAAAAGCGCACGGCGGGTAGCGCTCTCACCCTGCAACAAATGACCATCAGCGCCACCCGTACGGAACAGGCGGTCGATAGCGTGCCCAGCACCGTCAGCGTGCATGAACGCGAGGAACTGGACCGCCAGAACGTCAACACCATCCGCGAACTGGTGCGCTACGAACCGGGCGTCTCGGTCGGTGGCGCCGGCACCCGGTCCGGTAATTCCGGCTACAACATTCGCGGCATCGACGGCGACCGCATCCTCACCCAGGTGGACGGCGTGGAGGTCCCGGACAACTTCTTCAACGGCCCGTACGCCAAGACCCGCCGCAACTATGTCGACCCGGAAATCGTCAAGCGCGTCGAGATTATCCGCGGCCCGGCCTCGGCCCTGTACGGCAGCAGCGCCATCGGCGGCGCCGTCAGTTACTTCACCCTCGACCCGGACGATATCATCAAGCCCGGCCAGGATGTGGGCGCGCGCCTGAAGACCGGCTACAGCTCGGCGGACGAAAGCTGGCTGACCTCCGGCACCGTCGCCGGGCGGGTGCAGGACTTCGACGGCTTGCTGCACCTGAGCCAGCGCAATGGCCACGAGATGGAGTCCTACAACGGCAACAACGCCACCGGCCTGGCCCGCACCGGCGCCAACCCGGAAGACGTGCGCACCACCAACGTGCTGGCCAAGCTGGGCTGGAACTACGGCGAAGACAACCGCCTGGGCCTGACCTACGAGAAGTACAAGGACGACCGCGACATCAACCAGAAAAGCGCGGTAGGCGGGATCTTCCTCGAAGGCCAGGGTATGAATATGTACCGTGACCGTCGCGGTAACGACACCATCACCCGCGAGCGCTTTGGCCTGGAAAACAAGTTTTCCCTCGACTCGCCGATTGCCGATCACATCAAGACCAGCCTCAACTACCAGATCGCCAAGACCGACCAGGCCACCAGCGAAATCTATCAGGCCGGCCGCCGCGTGCTGCGGACCCGCGACACCCTCTACGAAGAAAAGCAGTGGGTGTTCGACGCGCAGTTGGACAAGGCCTTCGTCATCGGCGACACCGATCACTTGCTGACCTACGGCACCACGATCAAGCAGCAGAAAGTCACCGGTTCGCGCGAAGGTGCGGCGACCTGCCTGGCTGTAGGCGCGGGCTGCACGGCCATCGGCGCACCGAGCCCAACCCCTGCCGACAGCGTGAAAAAAGCCAGCGACTTCCCCGATCCGACCATCAACAGCTACGCGCTGTTCGCCCAGGATCAGATCAGTTGGAATGACTGGACCTTCCTGCCGAGCGTGCGCTACGACTACATCCAGCTCAAACCCAAGCTGACCGAAGAGTTCCTCAATACCACCGACCCGGACCGCAAGTTCCCCCACGACGACTCGAACAAAACCTGGCATCGTTTCTCGCCAAAACTGGGCGTGACCTACGCACTGACCGAGCAGTACACCTGGTTTGGCCAGTACGCCGAAGGTTTCCGTACGCCATCAGCCAAAGCGCTGTATGGCCGTTTTGAAAACCTGGGCGAAGGCTACATCGTCGAGCCCAACTCGAACCTCAAGCCGGAAACCAGCAAGAGCTACGAAACCGGGATCCGTGGCAACTTCGACGCAGGCAATTTCGACGTCGCGGTGTTCTATAACAAGTACCGCGACTTCATTGACGAGGACAACGCCGCGCTGGGCCCCACCGGCACCATCTTCCAGCCAGGCAACATCAAGCGTGCCACCATCAAGGGCATGGAGGTCAAAGGGCGCTTGAACCTGGACGCCTTCGGCGCACCGCAAGGCCTGTACACCAAGGGCGCGATTGCCTACGCCCACGGGCGCAACGACGAAACCGGCCAGCCGCTGAACAGCGTCAACCCGCTCAAGGGTGTGTTCGGCCTGGGCTACGACCAGGACACCTACGGTGCGCTGGTCAGCTGGACCCTGGTCAAGAAACAGAACCGGGTCGACAGCGCCACGTTCTTTACCCCGACCGGCATCAAGGCCAATGGCCCGTTCAAGACCCCGGGCTTTGGCATCGTCGACCTGACCGGCTTCTACAAAGTCACCGACGAGCTGACCGTCAACGGCGGCCTGTACAACCTGACCGACAAGAAATACTGGAACTGGGATGACGTGCGCAGCTACGACGGTGTGGGCGAAGCCGGCGTGACGTCGCCAGCCAGCCTGGACCGCCTGACCCAGCCAGGACGCAACTTTGCGATCAACCTGATCTGGGACATCTGACCCATGCAGCCCCACCTCGCCGGTTTTATCGCCGGCGGGGTGAGGATTTTTTACTGTGACGCGTCTTCTTGTTCGTCTAGTAATAACAGCCTGGCAACAAGGCGCTTTTCCTTCTCAAGGACATCCAATGACCGCTTCCACTACCGCAGAACGCGCAAGCCTGCGCTCCCAGCGCCTGAACCAGATCACCAACGAGCCGCACACCAAGCTCGATGCCCTGGTCAAGGCTCACGCCCCGTTTGAAACCCAGGCCAACTTCGCCCGTTTCGTGGTGGCGCAATACCTGTTCCAATCGGAACTGGTGGCGCTGTACAACGATCCCGAGCTGATCAAGCTGGTGCCGGACCTGGCCGAGCGCTGCCGCGCCGAAGCCGCCAAGCTGGACCTGGCCGACCTGGAAACCGAAGTACCCGCCCCCGTGGCCGGTGCCGTGCAGAACCCGAGCAAGGCCCAGGCCCTGGGCTGGCTGTTCGTGTCCGAAGGTTCCAAGCTGGGCGCAGCGTTCCTGATCAAGCGTGCCGTCGGCCTGGGCCTGAGCGAAACCTTCGGTGCCCGCCACCTGGGCGAGCCAGCCGGTGGTCGTGCAGAAGGCTGGAAGAGCTTCACCCGCACCCTCGACAGCCTGGAACTGAGCGCCGAAGAAGAAGCCGCAGCAGAAAAAGGTGCCGTGGATGCGTTTGTACGCTTCACCGTGTTGCTGGAACAGGCGTACGCTAGCGCCCCAGAACTGGCCTGATCGCGCTGCTGGAATGCAATGAATGTGAGAGCGGGATTGTGTGGGAGCTGGCTTGCCTGCGATAGCATCGCTGCGGTCTAACTGATACACCGCAGCGTCTGCATCGCAGGCAAGCCAGCTCCCACATGTTGATCGCGCTCCATTTTCAGATTTTTCGAAACCCTGACAAATCGTACCTATGACAGCCCCCGCCCAATCCTCCTCCAAACTCGCCCGAATCCTGTTCGGCCTGCTGGCCTATGTCAGCCTGGGGATCGGCTTGATCGCGATTGTCGTGCCGGGCCTGCCCACCACCGAATTCATCCTGCTGGCCGCCTGGGCCGCCACCAAGAGCTCGCCGCGCCTGAGCGCCTGGCTGGAAAACCACCGGCTGTTCGGGCCGATCCTGTTCAACTGGCGCAATGGCAAGATCATCGCCCGTCGGGCCAAGGTCAGTGCCACCGTGAGCATGTTGCTGTGTGCCGGCCTGATGCTGGTGATGCTCGATCACGGCTGGCCGATCTACCTGGCCATCACCGGTATGAGCCTGGGCAACCTGTGGATCTGGTCACGTCCCGAACGCCTGGCGCGAACCGCTGCCTGAGCGCCCTACCGCTCATCGCCTATTCCTCATGAATTACCCGTCGGTGCCGATGTTCCGGGCATAGCGCCGAATGGACTTGGCCGTTGCCCTGCTTGCACACCAACAAGTCCAATCGCGAGTAAGCCCATGTTCGACACCCTCTCCATCCGCTTGAAAATCGTGCTGCTGTCCGGTCTCTGCCTGTTGGGGGTGATTGCGCTGATTGTCAGCCTGAATATCTACCAGTCCAACCAGAACGACCAACTGGTCAGCGCGTCCAGCTCGCGCATGCTCACCGCCAGCGTGGAGAACCTGCTTCAGGCCAGGGCCGCCGAGCAGGCCGTGCAGGTGCAGAAAGCCTTCGGCGAGAGCCTGTTGGTGGTCACCGCCCTCGCCGACCAGGTCAAGGACCTGCGTAACATGGCCGCCAAGCGTTCGCTGGAAACGGCCACCGTGCGCGAGGAACTCAACCAGCGGATCAAGACTGCGTTCGAGCGCAATACCAAGGTGCTGGGGATCTGGTTGTCGTTTGAACCCAACGGCCTGGATGGCAAGGACAGCGAATTTATCGACGACAAGCTGCGCGCCTCCAACGAGGCCGGGCGGTTCTCCAGCTACTGGAGCCGTGCCGGTGGCGAAGGGCTGAACACCGTGATGGTGGAAGCGGACCTGACCAAGACCACCCTCAACCTCAGCGGTACGCCCTACAACATCTGGTACACCTGCCCACGGGATACCCGCAACGTCTGCCTGCTGGACCCGTACGCCGATGAAGTCGCCGGCAAGTCGATGCTGATGACCACCATCTCCCTGCCGCTGCTGGCCGACGGCAAGGTCATTGGGGTGATCGGCGTCGACATTGCGCTGGATGCCCTGCAAGCGGCGGCCAATACCGCGCAAAAAGAGCTGTTTGACGGCGCCGGGATCATGGAAATCCTCTCCAGCAGTGGCCTGATTGCCAGCTACAGCGGCGAGCCGGACAAGGTCGGCAAGAGCATCGTCGATGTGCTCGGCGCCGAAGGCAAAGAGATCGTGCAACTGCTGGCCAGTGACACGCGCAAGGTCCGCGAGCAGGACGATACGATTCGCGCGGTGTATCCGGTCAAGCCGATTGCCGATGCCAAGCCTTGGGGCGTGGTGATCAAACTGCCCAAGGACGTGCTGCTGGCCGACTCGGTCAAGCTGCAAGGGGTGCTCGACGAGGCCCAGGCCCGTGGCACGCTGCAAGCGCTGTTGGTCGGCGCCGTGGCCGGCCTGCTGGGCCTGCTGCTGATGTGGCTGACCGCTACCGGCGTGACCCGCCCGATCAACAGCGTGGCGGCGATGCTCAAGGACATTGCCAGCGGCGACGGCGACCTGACCCAACGCCTGGCCTACACGAAAAAAGACGAACTGGGGGAGCTGGTCAGTTGGTTCAACCGCTTCCTCGACAAACTGCAACCGACCATCGCCCAGATCAAGCAGAGCATCACCGAAGCCCGCGGCACCGCCGACCAGTCCTCGGAAATCGCCCGCCAGACCAGCGAAGGCATGCAGGTACAGTTCCGCGAGATCGACCAGGTGGCAACCGCCTCCAACGAGATGAGCGCCACCGCCCATGATGTGGCCAACAGCGCCTCAAACGCGGCCAGTGCAGCGCGCGGCGCCGATCAATCGGCCCGCGAAGGCCTGGCGATTATCGAGCGCAGCACCCGCGATATCACCACCCTCGCCGAAGAAGTCAGCAAGGCGGTGACCGAAGTCGAAGCCCTGGCGGTCAACAGCGAGCAGATCGGCTCGGTGCTGGAGGTGATCCGCAGCATTGCCGAGCAGACCAACCTGCTGGCCCTCAATGCCGCGATTGAAGCCGCGCGCGCCGGGGAAAGCGGGCGGGGGTTTGCGGTAGTGGCGGACGAGGTACGTAACCTGGCGCGGCGCACCCAGGATTCGGTGGAAGAAATCCGCCTGGTGATCGAACGCATCCAGAGCGCGACCCGTGGGGTGGTGACCACCATGCATTCGAGCCAGAGCCAGGCACAGAACAACGCCGGGCAGATCCAGCAGGCGGTCCAGGCCCTGGGCAAGATCAGCGATGCGGTGACGGTGATCAGCGACATGAACCTGCAAATCGCCAGCGCCGCCGAAGAACAGAGCGCCGTGGCCGAAGAGGTCAACCGCAACGTTTCGGCGATCCGTACCGTGACCGAGACGTTGACTGGCCAGGCCACTGAATCAGCGGCGATCAGCAGCCAATTGAATGCATTGGCCAATCAGCAGATGAAACTGATGGATCAGTTCCGGGTGTAAGCCCAGGTCCTGAAAACAATGAAATACCCCATGTGGGAGGGGACTTGCCCTAATACCGATCAGTTAAGCGAACGCAATGCTCAAAGCAGTGAAGATCAAATGTGGGAGCGGGCTTGCCCGCGAATGCGGTGGGTCAGTAATGAATGTATTGACTGACCCACCGCATTCGCGAGCAAGCCCGCTCCCACATAGGTTTGCGGTGGGTCAGAGACCGGTCCAGGCGCTGACAAACGCCGTGATGTCTTCTTTGGCCGCCGTACGCGGCGGGTTCTGCGCGGTCCCCAGATAAAGGAAGCCAATCACTTCCTCACCCGCGCTCAACCCCAGGCCCTTGGCCACATGCGCCGAATACGACAACTCGCCGGTGCGCCACACCGCACCGATCCCCTGGGCATACGCCGCCAGCAAAATACCGTGGGCCGCACAGGCCGCCGCCAGCAACTGCTCGGACTTGGGCACCTTGAAGTGTTCCTGCAGACGGGCAATCACCACCACCACCAGCGGCGCACGCAATGGGCCGTTCTGCGCCTTGTCGATCACCGCTTGCGGGGCCTCGGGGTCTTGCAGGCGGGCCGCTTCGGCCAGCAGGGTGCCCATTTGCTCACGGGCCGCGCCTTCCACGGTGAGGAAGCGCCAAGGCCGCAGTTGGCCGTGATCCGGTGCACGCATGGCTGCCGCGAACAGCACTTCGCGCTGCTCGGCAGTGGGGGCCGGCTCCAGCAGGCGCGGTACGGAAACACGGTTGAGCAAAGCGTCGAGAGCCTGCATTGGCCACCTCCAGGAAAAATGTGCGGCCATTCTAGCGGGAATGCATCAGATTGGAGCAAACGATAATTGCTCTTATTCAATCCGCCCCGCCCTGTTAGACTTTGCCCCCTGAATTTCATCCACCGTCGCCCGTCTTCCAGGATTATCGATGCCCCGCTTGCCTCTTCGCCTGTCTGCACTCTTGATGGCCATGAGCCTGAGTGCCTGCGATGACGCCCCGCCGCCGACGTTTACCCAGGCCGAGCCGGGTGAGGCGCGTTCGGGAGGCAGCACGACGGTAAGGAAGACCGACCAGAATGCCTTTTCGCTGCCCTCGGCCAACCTGGCGCCAACGCGCCGCCTGGACTTCAGCGTCGGCAACAGCTTTTTCCGCAATCCGTGGGTGATCGCCCCGGCCACCACCACCGCCCGTGATGGGCTGGGGCCGCTGTTCAACACCAATGCCTGCCAGAACTGCCATATCAAGGATGGCCGCGGTCATCCGCCCTTGCCTGAGGCCAGCAACGCGGTGTCCATGCTGGTGCGCCTATCGATCCCGGATTCGCCGCCCTACGCCAAGGTCATCGAGCAACTGGGGATCGTCCCCGAGCCGGTGTACGGCGGGCAGTTGCAGGACATGGCCGTGCCCGGTGTGGCCCCGGAAGGCAAGGTGCGAGTCGACTACACCCCGGTCAACGTCACGTTCAAGGACGGCACGGTGGTCGAGTTGCGCAAGCCGAGCCTGCAGATCACCCAGCTCGGCTACGGGCCGATGCACCCGGATACGCGGTTTTCTGCGCGCGTGGCGCCGCCCATGATCGGCCTGGGCTTGCTCGAAGCCATCAGCGACGCGGACATCCTGCAAAACGCCAGCAAACGCCCGGACAAAAACGGCGTGCTCGGCCGCCCAAACTGGGTCTGGGATGATGCCCAGCAAAAAACCGTGCTCGGGCGCTTTGGCTGGAAAGCCGGGCAACCGAACCTCAATCAACAAAATGTTCACGCGTTTTCTGGTGATATGGGCCTGACCACCCGCCTGCGGCCCATGGATGACTGTACCGACGCACAGGTTGCCTGTAGGCAGGCGCCCAACGGCAATGGCGAAAATGGCGAGCAGGAAGTCAGCGATAACATCCTGCGCCTGGTGCTGTTCTACACCCGCAACCTGGCCGTACCGGCGCGCCGTGATGTCAATGCGCAACAGGTGCTGGCCGGCAAAAACTTGTTTTTCCAGGCCGGGTGCCAGGCGTGCCACACGCCCACGTTCACCACGGCCAGCAATGCCGCCGAGCCGGAGCTGGCCAACCAGGTCATCCGCCCGTACAGCGACTTGCTGCTGCACGACATGGGCGCGGGCCTGGCCGATAACCGTACCGAATTCAAGGCCGGTGGCCGCGACTGGCGCACGCCGCCGTTGTGGGGCATTGGCCTGACACAAAACGTCAGTGGCCACACCCAGTTCCTGCATGACGGCCGCGCCCGCAACCTGCTTGAAGCCGTGCTGTGGCACGGCGGTGAAGCCCAGGCGGCGCAGCAACAGGTGTTGTCTTTTAATGCGCAGCAGCGAGCAGCATTGCTCGCGTTCCTGAATTCTCTATAAGCTTTGCCCCAATTATTGAAGGGAGCTCGACATGTTCCGTCCCAAGTTGTTGTTCACCAGCCTCGCCGCCCTGGCCCTTGGCGCCTGCGCGCCGCAGGATCCGCAAGCGGTCACCTCGGCGGCCATTGCCAAGCAAGTGATCCTGCCGACCTACAGCCGCTGGGTCGAAGCTGACCGGCAGTTGGCCGTCAGCGCCCTGGCTTACTGCCAAGGCAAGGAATCCCTGGAGACCGCCCGCGCCGACTTCCTCCACGCGCAAAAAGCCTGGGCCGAGTTGCAACCGCTGCTGATCGGCCCGCTGGCTGAGGGCAATCGCGCCTGGCAGGTGCAGTTCTGGCCAGACAAGAAAAACCTCGTTGGCCGTCAGGTCGAGCAACTGGCCACCGCCCAGCCGCAGATCGATGCCGCTGCCCTGGCCAAGTCCAGCGTTGTGGTGCAAGGCCTGTCGGCCTACGAATACATCCTGTATGACGCCAAGACCGACATTGCCAACGACGCCCAGAAAGCCCGCTACTGCCCGCTGCTGATCGCCATCGGCGAGCGCCAGAAGCAATTGGCCGAAGAAATTCTGGCCAGTTGGAACAGCACCGACGGCATGCTGGCGCAGATGACCAAGTTTCCTAACCAGCGCTACGCCGATTCCCACGAAGCCATCGCCGAACTGCTGCGCGTGCAGGTCACGGCCCTGGACACCCTGAAGAAAAAACTCGGCACACCGATGGGTCGCCTGTCCAAGGGTATCCCCCAGCCGTTCCAGGCCGATGCGTGGCGCAGCCAATCGTCCCTGCAAGGCTTGCGAGCCAGCCTCGCGGCGGCCCAGACCGTTTGGGTCGGGGTCGACAACAAGGGCCTGCGCGGCCTGCTGCCTGCCGACCAGAAGCCTCTGGCCGAGAAGATCGACGCAGCCTACGCAGCCTCCCTGAAACTGTTCGACAGCAACCAGCGTTCGCTCAATGAACTGCTGGCCGACGACGCCGGGCGCGAGCAACTCAACGCTATCTACGACAGCCTCAACGTGGTCCACCGCCTGCACGAAGGCGAACTGGCCAAGGCGCTGGGCATCCAACTGGGCTTCAATGCCAACGATGGTGACTGATGATGCTCAGGCGACAGGCTTTGGCCATTGGTAGCGTGCTGCTCAGTGCAATCACCCTGGGCGGCTGGACGCTGTTCAAGCGCAAGGGCGACAGCCCGCTGCTGCTGTCGGCCCGGGATGATGGCGACGGCAAGCACTACGCCGTGGGCTATCGCCTGGATGGCAGCCAGGTGTTCGCCACCCAGGTTGGCCAGCGTTGCCACGACATCATCAACCACCCGAGCCTGCCCATCGCGCTGTTCGTGGCCCGCCGCCCGGGCACCGAGAGCTACCTGGTGGACCTGCGCGACGGCACGCTGCTGCAAACCGTGACGTCCCAGGCCAACCGGCACTTTTATGGGCATGCGGTGATCCACAAGAGTGGCGACTGGCTGTATGCCACGGAAAACGACACCACCGACCCCGGTCGCGGCCTGTTGGGGGTGTACCGGTTCGAAGGTGAGCGCCTGGTGCACAGTGGGGAGCTTTCCACCCACGGCATCGGCCCGCACCAGGTGTCGTGGATGCCCGATGGCGAGACTCTGATCGTGGCCAATGGCGGGATCCGCACCGAGGCCGAAAGCCGGGTCGAGATGAACCTCAACGCCATGGAACCCAGCCTGGTACTGATGCAGCGCGACGGCACGCTACTGAGCAAGGAAACCCTCGGCCAACCCATGAACAGCGTGCGCCATATGGGGATCGCCAGCGATGGCACGATCCTCACCGGGCAACAGTTCATGGGCCCGTCACAGGAGCGTTCCGAGCTGCTGGCGATCAAGCGTCCGGGCCAGCCGTTCGTGGCGTTCCCGGTGGCGGACGAGCAGTTGCAGGCCATGGGGCACTACACCGCCAGCGTGGCGGTACACAGTGAACTGCGCCTGGTGGCACTGACCGCGCCACGGGGCAATCGCTTCTTTATCTGGGACATGGACAGCGGCGAACTGCGCCTGGACGGACCGTTGCCCGACTGTGCCGGCGTGGGTGCGGTAGCGGACGGGTTTGTCGTGACATCCGGCCAGGGCCGCTGCCGTTTCTACGATTGCCGCCAGCCTCAACTGGTGGCCAAGCCCCTGGATCTGCCAACTGGGTTCTGGGATAACCACCTGCATTTGATCTGACGCCATCGCAGCGCTCCCGGGCTGATACCTGGGAGCCGCCCCACTGAAAAAATCCTACGCGACCTGTGAAAACGCCCCTCGACGAGGGAGCAGACTTCACACACACACTCGCGACTTTGCGTCTTATAGCACCCGCCTTTCTCGTGAAGACTGCGTGGCTCACCGTGCCAGCGGCGCTCCTGCGTGCGCCCCACGCACCACGTCACCCTCACAAGGAAGCAACTATGCCGGGCCGCCGGATGATTACCATGCTCAGCATCGTCCTCTTGGTCGTGCTGATGCTTGCCAGCTACAAGGCATTCTGGATTTACCAGCAACTGCAATTGCTGCATGCGCCCAAGCCCCCCGTCAGCGTGGCCGTGGCCAATGCCGTGGAAAAACCCTGGCAGCGCCAGTTGCCCGCGGCCGGTACGCTCAAGGCGTTGCAAGGTATCAACCTGAGTATCGAGGTACCCGGCGTCGTCACTCAGTTGCACTTCGACTCGGGGCAGGCGGTCAAGGCCGGGCAAACCCTGCTGCAGCTCGAACACCAGGCCGAACAGGCCGAGTTGGACGTGGCCCTGGCCGATCGCAGCCTGGCGCTGCAGAACTTTCAGCGTGGGCACCAACTGGTGGGTATCAATGCCATCTCCCAGGGCGAGTTCGATCGCCTGTCCGCCGAGCTCAACCGCAACAAGGCCCTGGTTGCACAGCGCCGCTGGGCCCTGGCAAAAAAACAGATCGTCGCGCCGTTCGACGGCACTATCGGTATCCGTCAGGTCAACATCGGTGACTACCTGCAAAGCTCCACGGTGATCGCCAGCCTGCAGGACACCCGCAGCCTTTACGTGGACTTTCATGTCCCCGAGCAGGCCGTCCAACTGATCAAGATCGGCCAGCCGGTGCAGGTTGAAGTTTCGGCACGGCCAGGGCTTTTCAGTCGCGCCAGCATCAGTGCCATCGATCCCATCGTCGACGACAACACGCGAAATGTGTTGGTGCGTGCGACCCTGGCCAACCCGGACAAATATCTGCTACCGGGGATGTTCGCCCATTTGCAGGTGCTGTTGGACACCCCCTCCTCCCATGTCGTGATCCAGGAAAGCGCGATCGCCTACAGCCCATACGGCCAGTACGTATACGTCGTGAAACCCCACACCGGCAATGAGGGCCCAGGGGGCCTGATCGCTGAACAACGCCTGGTTGAAACGGGCGAGCGACGCGATGGCGATATCGTGATTGCCAAGGGCCTGGACAAAGGCGAACAGGTCGTCACGGCGGGCCAGATCAAGCTGCAGAACGGCACCCCGGTGCATATCAGTATTGATCGCACACAACCCGATGAACCGCCCTTGGCGCCCCCTCCGGAGCACGCCGAATGACCTTCACCGATCTGTTTATCCGCCGCCCCGTGCTGGCCTTGGTCGTCAGCCTGTTGATCGTGCTGCTGGGCTGGCAGGCCTACGGGAAACTGCCGCTGCGCCAGTTCCCGCAGATGGAAAGTGCACTGATCACGGTGACCACGCTCGCGCCGGGCTCCAGCGCCGAGACCGTGCAGAGCTATATCACGCAACCGTTGCAGAAAAGCCTGGCAAGCGCGCAAGGCATCGACTACATGCGCTCTTCCAGCCGGCAGAATGTGTCGATTATTTCCATCTATGGCCGCGTCGGTGCCGACAGCGACCGCCTGTTCACCGAGCTGCTGGCCAAGACCAATGAGGTGCGCAATCAACTGCCCCGGGATATTGACGACCCGGTCCTGAGCAAAGTCGCCGCAGACAACACCGCGCTGATGTACCTGAGCTTTTCCAGCGACACCATGAACAACGCGCAAATCACCGACTTCCTGCTGCGGGTGGTACAGCCGCGCCTGGTGACGTTACCGGGCATGGCCGAGGCGCAGATCATCGGCAACCAGAGCTTTGCCATGCGCCTGTGGCTCGACCCGCTGAAGCTCGCCGGGTTTGGCTTGAGCGCCAGCGATGTGACCCAGGCCATCAAGCGCTACAACGTGCAGTCCATCGCCGGCGATGCCACCGGCGAGTACGTGGTAACCAGCGTCACGGCCAATACCGAACTGCAATCGGCTGAAGGCTTCCGGGCCATTACCTTGAAAACCAGCGGCGACAGCCAGGTGCGTCTCGGTGATGTAGCGCGAGTGGAGCTGGGCGCCCAGAATTACGACAGCTTCAGCTCTTTCAACGGCCTGCCCGCAACCTATATCAGCATCAAGCCCACCCCCGATGCCAACCCGCTGGAGCTGGGCAAGCGCGTGCGCGACCTGATGCCACTATTGCAGGCGCAACTACCGCCCCAACTGCATGCGGACATTGCCTACGACTCGACGCTGTATATCAACGCCTCAATCGAGCACGTTCTGTCGAGCCTGATGGAAGCCATCCTGATTGTGGTGCTGGTGGTGTTCCTGTTTCTCGGCTCGTTACGCTCGGTGGTGATTCCCGTCATCACCATTCCGCTGTCGCTGATCGGCAGCCTGTTTTTCATGCAACTGATGGGTTATTCGATCAACGTCCTGACGCTGCTGGCCATGGTGCTGGCCATCGGCCTGGTGGTCGATGACGCCATTGTGATGATGGAAAACATCCACCGGCATATCGAAAAAGGCCGATCTCCCCTCGAGGCCGCGATCAAGGGTGCCAGGGAGGTGTGTATGCCGGTGATCTCCATGACCATCACCCTGGCGGCGGTGTATACGCCCATCGGCTTTCTCCAGGGCCTGACCGGTGCACTGTTCAAGGAGTTTGCCCTGACCCTGGCCGGCGCCGTGGTGATTTCCGGCATCGTCGCACTGACCCTGTCACCGATGATGTGCGCCCTGTTGCTGCGCCCGGAACAACAGCCACAGGGCCTGGCGCTGATCCTCGACCGGTTCTTCAATAGCCTGAAACAACGCTATCAGCGCTGCCTGCACCAGATCATGGGGGCACAGTCGGTGGTTATCGTGTTCGCCCTGCTGGTACTCGGCCTGATTCCGGCCATGCTCATCTTCACCCTCTCGGAACTGGCCCCCGATGAGGACCAGGGCCTGATCTTTATCCTCGCCAGTGCGCCGCAGCCGACCAACCTGGCCTACCTCAATACCTACACCCAGGCGTTTATCGAGCAGTTCAAGACCCTGCCCGAATACCAGGCCTCGTTCCAGATCAATGGCCTGGACGGTGTGCATTCAGGGGTTGGTGGTTTCCAGTTGCAGCCCTGGAACCTGCGCAAGCGTACGCAGATGGAGGTCCTGGCGCCCCTGCGCAAAAAGCTCGACAGCATCCCTGGCCTGCAAGTGTTTGCCTTTAACCTGCCGTCCTTGCCGGGCACCGGCGAGGGCCTGCCCTTTGGTTTTGTGATCAGTTCCCAGCAGGACCACACATCGATGCTGGAGGTGGCCGAACGCGTCAAGCAACGGGCAATCGATTCTGGGAAATTTGCCTACGTGGATATCGACCTGGCGTTCGACCGGCCCGAGGTGATGATTGACATCGACCGGGTCAAGGCCGCGCAGATGGGCGTGTCCATGGAAGACCTGAGCCTGACCCTGGCGACCCTGCTGGCAGAGACAGAAATCAATCGTTTCAGGATCGATGGCAATCTCTACAAAGTGATTGCCCAGGTCGAACGCAGCTACCGGGACAATCCGGGCTGGCTGAGCCACTACCACGTAAAAAATGCCAAGGGCCAGTTGATACCGTTGTCGACACTGATCAGCGTGTCCAGCCAACAGGTACGCCCACGGCAGTTGAACCAGTTCCAGCAGCTCAATTCGGTGCTGGTCTCGGCGTATCCGATCGTCGGCATGAGCAACGCGCTGGAGACCGTGCAAACCATCGCCCGGGAGGAGGCGCCGGCGGGCTACACCTTTGACTACAGCAACGCCACGCGCCAGTTCGTGCAGGAGGGCAATGCGCTGTGGGGCACCTTCGGCCTGGCCCTGGCGATCATCGGCCTGGTGCTGGCGGCACAGTTTGAAAGCCTGCGTGACCCACTGGTGATCCTGGTGACCGTGCCGCTGTCGATCTGCGGTGCGCTGATCGCGCTGTTCCTCGGCTGGTCGACCCTGAACATCTACACACAAATAGGCTTGGTCACACTGATCGGCCTGATCAGCAAGCACGGCATCCTCATCGTCGAATTCGCCAACCAGTTGCGCAAGGAGCAAGGTTTGTCTGCGCGGGCCGCCATCGAGGAAGCCGCCGCGACTCGCTTGCGGCCGGTACTGATGACCACGATCGCCACCGTACTGGGGGTGGTCCCGCTGGTGTTTTCCAGCGGTCCGGGGGCGGTCAGCCGTTTTGATATCGGCATGGTGATCGCCACCGGCATGTCCATCGGCACCTTGTTCACGTTGTTCGTCCTGCCTTGCGTGTATACGGTGCTGGCCAAGCGCGATACGCCCGCTCCCTGACCTCCTGCGGGAAAGGCCTGCCCCCCTTTCCCACTCCCCTGCGCCTCAAAACCATTGCCCTTGAGCCTGTGCGCACGCGGCGGCATTTACCAGTTGGAATCGCGCCGAAACTCGGAGTAATGTGCCCAATCGTTCGTCTTCGTCTGCCTCAGTTTTTTCCAAGGAACCGGAATATGCTGCGTCGTCGCATGCTGATCATGTTGGCCGTTGTCCTGTTAATCGTCCTGCTGTTGGCGGGCTATAAAGCCTTTTCCATCTATCAGCAGATCCAGGTCTTTTCCGCGCCCAAGCCGCCGATCAGCGTGGCGGTGGCCACGGCGGTCGAACAACCCTGGCAACAGCGCCTGCCGGCGGTGGGTACGCTCAAGGCCTTGCAGGGGGTGAACCTGGCCCTTGAGATTGCCGGAACGGTCAAGGACGTACAGTTCGAGTCCGGCCAGAAGGTCAGGGCCGGGCAACCGCTGGTGCAACTCGACAGCGCGGTCGAAGACGCCCTGCTGCAAACCGCCCAGGCCGACCTGGGCCTGGCCCAGCTCGATTACGGTCGCGGCAGCCAACTGGTGGGCAGCCAGGCGATCTCCAAAGGCGAGTTCGACCGGCTCTCGGCGCAACTGCAAAAAAACAAGGCCACGGTCAACCAGCTCAAGGCCTCTCTGGCCAAGAAACACATCGTCGCGCCATTCAGCGGCACTATCGGCATCCGTCAGGTCGATGTGGGCGACTACCTGGCCAGTGGCACGGTGATCGCCACCTTGCAGGACCTGAGCAGCCTCTACGTCGACTTTTATGTGCCCGAACAATCGGTGCCCAAGCTGGCCGTCGGCCAGGGGGTGCAGGTGCAAGTCTCGGCCTACCCGAAACTGACCTTCCCCGGCACCCTCAGTGCGATCAACCCGAAAGTCGAGAGCAGCACCCGCAACGTGCTGGTTCGAGCGACCCTGGCCAACCCGGACACTAAACTGCTGCCGGGCATGTTCAGCAGCCTGCAAGTACTGTTGCCCGACCCGCAGGCCCAGGTGGTGATACCGGAAAGTGCAATTACCTACACCCTCTACGGCAATTCAGCCTACGTCGTAGCGCAGAAAAAGACCGAGGACGGCAGCCTCGAAAAAGATGCCAATGGCCAACCGATCCTGATCGCCGAGCGGCGCTTTATCGAGACCGGCGAACGACGCGACGGCCTGGTGCTGGTCACCCAGGGCCTGAGCAGTGGCGAGCAAGTGGTCAGCGCCGGGCAAATCAAGCTCGACAGCGGCGCGCACATCGCCATCACGGCGGATAAAAACTTGCCGGCCAGCCCTGGCCAACCTCCGCGCAACGACGGTTCAAGGAACTGAGCCATGGCGTTTACCGATACGTTTATCCGCCGCCCGGTGCTGGCCATGGTGGTCAGCCTGCTGATCGTGCTCCTGGGTTTCCAGGCCTACAGCAAACTGCCGCTGCGCCAATACCCGTCCATGGAAAATGCCCTGATCACGGTGACTACCGCTTACCCCGGGGCCAATGCCGAGACGATCCAGGGCTACATCACTCAACCGCTGCAGCAAAGCCTGGCGAGCGCCGAAGGCATCGACTACATGACCTCGGTCAGTCGCCAGAACTTCTCGGTGATTTCCATCTATGCGCGGATCGGCGCCAACAGCGACCGCCTGTTCACCGAACTGCTGGCCAAGGCCAACGAGGTCAAGAACAAGCTGCCCCAGGACGCCGAAGACCCGGTGTTGAGCAAGGAGGCCGCGGATGCCTCGGCGCTGATGTACATCAGCTTCTCCAGCCAGCAACTGAGCAACCCGCAGATCACCGATTACCTGTCGCGGGTGATTCAGCCCAAGCTTGCGACCCTGCCCGGCATGGCCGAAGCCGAGATCCTCGGCAACCAGGTATTTGCCATGCGCCTGTGGCTGGACCCGGTCAAGCTCGCCGGCTTTGGCCTGAGCGCCAGCGACGTCACCAATGCCGTGCGCAACTACAACTTCCTCTCCGCCGCCGGCGAAGTGAAGGGTGAGTATGTGGTCACCAGCATCAACGCCAATACCGACCTGAAGACCGCCGAAGCCTTCGCCGCCATCACCGTCAAGACCGATGGCGACAGTCGGGTGCTGCTCGGCGACGTGGCGCGGGTGGAAATGGGCGCGGAAAACTACAACGCCATCAGCTCCTTTGGCGGCACGCCCTCGGTGTACATCGGCATCAAGGCCACGCCCAGCGCCAACCCGCTGGATGTGATCAAGGAAGTGCGCAAACTGATGCCGGAGCTGGAATCCCAGTTGCCGCCCAACCTCAAGGCAGAAATCGCCTACGACGCCACGCTGTTTATCCAGGCCTCCATCAACGAGGTGGTCAAGACCTTGTTTGAAGCGGTGTTGATCGTGATCGTCGTGGTGTTCCTGTTTCTCGGGGCGCTGCGCTCAGTGGTGATCCCGGTGGTGACCATCCCGCTGTCGATGATTGGCGTGCTGTTTTTCATGCAATTGATGGGCTACTCCATCAACCTGCTGACGCTGCTGGCGATGGTGCTGGCTATTGGCCTGGTGGTGGATGATGCGATTGTGGTGGTGGAAAACATCCACCGCCACATAGAAGACGGCAAGACGCCGCTGGACGCCGCGTTGGAAGGCGCGCGGGAGATTGCCGTGCCGGTGGTGTCGATGACTATCACCCTAGCGGCGGTGTACGCGCCCATCGGCTTCCTGGAGGGGCTGACCGGGGCGTTGTTCAAGGAATTCGCCCTGACCCTGGCCGGTGCGGTGGTGATTTCCGGCATCGTCGCCCTGACCCTGTCGCCGATGATGTGCGCCCTGCTGTTGCGCCACGACGAAAACCCCAGCGGCCTGAGCCACCGCCTGGACCGCATCTTCGAGGGCCTCAAGCGCCGCTACCAGACAATGCTGCATGGCACCTTGAACACCCGGCCGGTGGTGATTGTGTTTGCCTTGATCGTGCTGTGCCTGATCCCGGTGTTCCTCAAGTTCACTCAGTCGCAACTGGCCCCCGACGAAGACCAGGGCATCATCTTCATGATGGCCAGCGCGCCGCAGCCGACCAACCTGGACTACCTGAACACCTACACCGACGAGTTCATCGCAATCTTCAAGGACTTCCCGGAGTACTACTCCTCGTTCCAGATCAATGGGTTCAACGGGGTGCAATCGGGTATCGGCGGCTTCCTGCTCAAGCCGTGGAACGAGCGCGACCGCACGCAAATGCAGATCCTGCCTGAGGTGCAGAAACGCCTGGAGCAGATCCCCGGCTTGCAGGTGTTCGGCTTCAATTTGCCTTCGCTGCCGGGCACCGGCGAAGGCCTGCCCTTCGGTTTTGTGATCAACACACCCAATGACTACGAGTCATTGCTGCAAGTGGCCGCCCGTGTGAAAAAGCGCGCCATGGAGTCGGGCAAGTTCGCCTTCGTGGATATCGACCTGGCGTTCGACAAGCCCGAGGTGGTGGTGGACATCGACCGCGCCAAGGCGGCGCAGATGGGGGTGTCGATGCAGGACTTGGGCAGCACCCTGGCGACCTTGCTGGCGGAGGCAGAGATCAACCGGTTCACCATTGATGGGCGCAGCTACAAGGTGATCGCCCAGGTGGAACGGGCCTACCGGGACAACCCCGAGTGGCTGAACAATTACTACGTGAAAAACACCCAGGGCGAACTGCTGCCGCTGTCGACCTTGATCAGCGTCAGCGACCGTGCCCGCCCGCGCCAACTGAACCAGTTCCAGCAACTTAACTCGGCGCTGATCTCGGGCTTCCCGATTGTCAGCATGGGCGAGGCTATCGACACCGTGCGCCAGATTGCCATCGAAGAAACCCCGGCCGGCTATGCCTTCGACTACAGCGGCGCCTCGCGCCAGTTCATCCAGGAAGGCAGCGCGTTGTGGATCACCTTTGGCCTGGCGCTGGCGATCATCTTCCTGGTGCTGGCGGCACAGTTCGAGAGCTTCCGTGACCCGTTGGTGATACTGGTGACGGTGCCGCTGTCGATCTGCGGCGCGTTGATCCCGTTGTTCCTCGGCTGGTCGAGCATGAACATCTACACCCAGGTGGGGTTGGTGACGTTGATCGGGCTGATCAGCAAGCATGGGATCCTGATCGTCGAGTTTGCCAACCAGTTGCGCAAGGACAAGGGCCTGACACCCAGAGAAGCGGTAGAAGAAGCCGCGGCGATTCGCCTGCGCCCGGTGTTGATGACCACGGCGGCGATGGTGTTTGGCATGGTGCCGTTGATCTTTGCCACGGGGGCCGGGGCGGTCAGTCGGTTTGATATCGGAATGGTGATTGCCACGGGGATGTCGGTGGGCACCTTGTTCACTTTGTTTGTGTTGCCGTGTGTTTATACGTTGCTGGCCAAGCGTGATCCCTTGGCTGATTGAGTACCGCGGTAGCGGCACTGACCTGATCGTTGACGCGTGCGCATCCCACTGTAGGAGCCGGCTTGCCGGCGATGGTCGTTAACGATCACGTTGGATACCTGTCATCCCCGAGGTGTTCTTACTGGCGTCATCGCCGGCAAGCCGGCTCCTACAAGGGATGTAGCTGCGCGCTCGGGCTCTGCCGTGGTCCACAAAAAAAGGCCTCGCTATGCGAGGCCTTTTATCGGGGCGTCAATCTCTTCAACTTGCAGGCCTCATGCCTTGGGACATCCCAAACATAAACAGCAAAAGCTGATGATCAGGCTGCGTGACCCCAGCGGTCTTGGCGATCCGTGGCAGCGGGCATTGCCCGCCACTGTGTACCGCGCTGAGGACTTCTGTACGGGGCTGCTCCCAGGCAGCCAGGGCCAGGGATGCGATGCCCAAGGCCCCCAACAGAAACAAACCTCGTGCTATTTCTAGCTTCATTAAGTTAAACCCTTGATAGCGCTGCCAAACGCCGCTTGGTAAAAGTAGCTGAGTTTTTGCCAGTCGGCGGTATTCCACGACGAATGGCGACGCAATTGCTGCATGTCATGGGCGGCGGCCCGGCGGGCGGTCAAGCGTTGGCGGCACTTCTCGAGATCCAGCAGCGCCACTTCGACCGTCGCGCCCTCACCCGCCCCGCTGACCCGCACAAAAATATGCTTGCTGTACAGGCAGCCATGCTGCCAGCGCCCCTTGTGCATGCGCGCCAGGGTCTGCGCCAATTCAGCCAGCAGGCGCTCATGCACCAGCTCCCCGCATTGCTCGCGACCGCCGGCGGCGTACCAGTTGTCGATTTCCACGAATCCGTCCAATGAAGCCGTCACCAGCAAGGCCTTCCACTGGTGGTCCGGATCACGACGGGCACCACAGAACACCAGCTCCGGAACACCTACATCGAGCAAGCGCAGGCCCCTGAGCGCATCACGCTCGCGTAGCACCGTAGGCCGCCCAAAGGGATGCAGCCAGCTGCGGTAGGTATGGCCTGTCTGGCGCTTGCTGTAGAGCAAGCGCCCATTGGTACCGATCACCCGCTGTACGCCGCTTTCGCCACCCCGACGTCGATTGGGTTCCTCGACCCACTCGCCCTGCTGCCGCCAGAAATAATCGAACCGCTCCTCAGGAGCTACGTGACTGCCTGCTACGTACTCAACCACCATCCTGCTACCTCTTGCGCAATACGTACACTCGCCACATGGCATACAGCGGTATGAAGTCCAAACACTCCTGGACGCGGAAACCAGCTTGCTCAAACTCAGCCTCAACAGTAGCAGCCGGTAACACAAATCGATTTCGGTAACTGTCCTGCTCACTTTTGTTGCGGCGCTGCACTTCCAGGCGCTTGCGTTTCCAGGCCTTGAAATTGCCATCCACCCACAACGAAACAATCACACTGTCGCGGGTAACTCGTTGAAATTCCTTCAATATCGCCATGCGATGCGCCGGCTCGCCGATGTGATGCAACAGGCGCATGCAAAAAATGCTGTCCACGGCGTTATCTGGCAAATCGATATCAAACGCAGATGTCTGCAAGGGTCGTACCTGCTTGACCACATCCGCCGGTTGCGCCCCCATGGCGATGTTCAGCATGGACTCGGAATTGTCCGCCCCAATAATGATCCGGTTGGGCTTTTCGGCCAGCAGCGGCCAGAAACGCCCGGCGCCGCACGGCAAGTCCAATACCAGGCCGGGCTCGCCGGCCATCGCCAGCGCACCACGGGCCAATTGTTCGTCGCGTTTGTGGGACAGCCGGCGCGCCAAAGTGTCCTGGTGCTTGTGCAAATATTGCTGAGCGTGCCGGTCATCGTACTTTGCGGAAAATTCAAGCTTGATCGGAGTAGCCATCAACGAGTCTCCTGGACTGATGCCTACAACCTTAAGCAGTCGCACGTCATCCGCAGGTCAACCCTTTGTGAAAAAAACGTCCCGTCTAACCCTAAAGAATTACAAGGTTTTACAGGGAAAAAGCATGGCAGGAAGCCATCTTCGTCGAACAGGAAGGAGTCTGCCCCAGGATAGGGGCAGGAAGAGATCAGGATTTGACGTGGCTCAATTCAACATGGAAACGGCAGCCGCTAGGCTCCATGGTGCTGAGGCTGACCACCCAGCCCTGGCTTTCGCAGATGCGCTGGACCAGCGACAAACCCAGGCCCAGGCCATCACCGCGCTTTTCGTTGCCGCGCACAAACGGCTCAAACATGGCCTCGCGCTTGTCTTCGGGAATCCCCACGCCGCTGTCTTCCACCACAAAGCCGGTGGGTTCCAGGGTCAGGCGGATAAACCCCTGCTCGGTGTAGTGCAGGGCATTACGCAGCAGGTTGCCCATGACCGCATGCAGGAAGGTGGCGTTGTAGCGGGTATCGAGTGGGTTGCCCGGCTGGTAGAACAACTCGATGCCCTTGCGCTCGATGGGTTCGCGCCAGATCCCCAGCAAGCCCTCCGCGACCTCGGCCAGGCTGACCTGGGGCGACATCGTGGTGTCATCGTGCTGGGCACGAGCGAGCATCAGGAAGGTCTGTACCAGTTCGCGCATTTCCTCGCAGGCCCGGGCGATGCGCTCGACCTGTTTGCGTCCCCGTGAATCAATGGCCGGGTTTTCCAGCAGCAGCTCGCAGGAACTGGCCAGCACCATCAAGGGGGTGCGCAACTCATGGCTGACATCGCTGGTGAACAGGCGCTCGCGGGTCAGGGCCTGGCGCAAACGGCCAAGGGTCGCATCGAAAGCCACCGCCAACTCGCCTACTTCGTCGGCCGCGTAGTCCGGGGCCAACGGTGGGGCCAGGCCCAACAACTGGTCACGATGCCGCACTTGGCGCGCCAGGCGTACTACCGGTGCCATCACCTTGCGGGCAAGGACCCAGCCGAGGAATACCGCCAGCGCCAGGCTGAGGACAAACCCCACCAGCACCACCGCAAACAGCACGCGCTCGCGCTCTTCGAAATCGCTTTGGTCTTGCAATAGGACATACCGACGGCCGTCGACGATTTCGACCATCGCATGGTAGGAAAGCGCATCGCGGAACACTTCGTGAAAGCCGGCGTCCAGGTGCCGCAAGTCCTTGGGCAGCTGAAAATCACCACGCCCGCCACTGAAGTAGAACAACTGGTCCGGCTCGGGGCGGTGACGCCAGTCTTCGACACTGTCCATCAACAGCAGACGTTGCAGGTCGCCGCCCAGGCCCGCCGAAATCAGTTTTTCTTCCACCAGGTGCACCGTGGCAACGATGCCCATGGCAAAGGCCCCCGCTACCAGCGCGCTCATCAGCGCAAAGGCGATGATGATCCGCTGGGCAAGGCTTTGCTTAAACTCCATCACGGCCCTCGGCCAAGCGATAACCCACGCCATGCACGGTTTGCAGCAATGGCTTGGCAAATGGCTTGTCGATCACCTGGCGCAGTTGGTGGACGTGGCTGCGCAGGCTGTCGCTGTCCGGGCAGTCATCGCCCCACAGGGCTTCTTCCAGCACTTCGCGGCGCAGGACGTGAGGGCTTTTCTGCATCAGCACCGCGAGCAATTTCAGGCCGACCGGGTTGAGCTTGAGCAGGCGCCCTTCGCGGGTCACTTCCAGGGTGTCGAGGTCGTAGGACAAATCGCCGACTTGCAACTCCCGCCGCCCGCCACCCTGGGCCCGGCGCAGCACCGCTTCGATGCGTGCGGCCAACTCCGACAGGGCAAACGGCTTGAGCAGGTAGTCGTCGGCACCCGATTTGAAGCCTTGCAGGCGGTCGTCCAATTGATCGCGGGCGGTGAGCATGATCACCGGCGTATCGCGGCGCGCGTCTTCACGCAGGCGTTTGCACAGGGTGTAGCCATCAATGCCGGGCAGCATGATATCGAGCACGATCAGGTCGTAATGCTCGGTGGCGGCCAGGTGCAGGCCTGACAAACCGTCCTGCGCACAGTCCACGGTGTAGCCCTTGAGCCCCAGGTAATCCGCCAGGTTGGCCAGAATATCGCGGTTGTCTTCAACCAATAAAATTCGCATGGGCAGTGTCTCCGTACGCGGTAACGGCCGTGTTGGCTCGCGCAGCTTAAGGCCAAGCCGGGCTTACCGCTAGGCCTGAGGGGCTGACCTATTACTCTTTTCAACTGATTGACTGATGCAACGAGTTTTTCACTATCGGTTCACAGCTTGACTACAGTACCAGAGTGAAAATCGCCCCCCATTGATATAAGGAACTTGGATATGGGTTTTATCAAAACTGCGCCAATGCGCTATTTGCTGTTGGTGACCGGCGCTTGGCTGGTCATTTTTCTGTTGACCCGCAGCGTACTGCTCATTACCCACCTGGATGAAGTCGGCGGCAACCTGCTGCCGGTGTTCGGTGTGGGCCTGCTCTACGACCTGGGTTTCCTGGCCTATGCCGCGCTGCCCCTGGGCCTGTACCTGCTGCTGTGCCCACCGGCTTTGTGGCGGCGGCGCGGCCACCGCTGGTTCCTGCAAGGCGTACTGACCGTCAGCCTGTTCGCCATGCTGTTCACCTCGGTGGCCGAATGGTTGTTCTGGGATGAATTCGGGGTGCGCTTCAACTTTATCGCCGTCGATTACCTGGTGTATTCCGATGAGGTGTTGAACAACCTGCTGGAGTCCTACCCCATCGGCAAACTATTGAGCCTGTTGGCGATACTGGCGATTGTCCTGAGCCTGGCCTTGCGCAAGCTGTTCAACGCAGCACTCGACTCGCCGCTGCCGGCCATGCGTGGGCGCTTGCTCAATGCCGTGGGATTGTTGGTGGTTGCCGGCCTGAGCCTGCAGTTGGTCAGCCAGGACAGCCCGCGCACCCAGGGGGGCAACGCCTATAACAATGAGCTGGCCAGCAATGGCCCGTACCAATTCTTCGCCGCGTTCCGCAACAATGAACTGGACTACAGCCAGTTCTACAAAAGCCTGCCGAGCGATATCGTGGCCCGCCAGCTACGGGCGGAACTCAGTGAACCCAATGCCCGGTTCATTGGCAACGATCCACTGGATATCCGCCGCGCCATCGACAACCCCGGCACGTTGCGCAAACCCAATATCGTGCTGGTGACCATCGAAAGCTTCAGCGCCAAATACATGGGCAGCAATGGCGACGACCGCAACCTGACCCCCAACCTTGATCAGTTGCGCAAACACAGCCTGTACTTCAACAATTTCTACGCGACCGGTACCCGCACCGACCGTGGCCTGGAGGCCATTACCCTGGCCATCCCGCCCACTCCGGGGCGCTCCATCGTCAAACGGATTGGTCGCGAAAGCGGCTTCGCCAGCCTGGGCCAGCAGCTCAGTGCAATCGGTTATGACAGCGTGTTTGTGTATGGCGGCCGCGGTTACTTCGACAATATGAATGCGTTTTTCAGCAGCAACGGTTACCGGGTGGTTGACCAGAGCAGTGTCGCCGAATCCGAAATCAGCTTTAAAAACGCCTGGGGCATGGCCGATGAAGACCTCTTCAAGCAAACCTTGAAGCTGGCGGATGCCGGTTATGCCAAGCAGCAACCGTTCCTGCTGCAGTTGATGACCACCTCCAACCATCGCCCCTACACCTACCCGGACGGCAGGATCGACATCAAGTCCGGCAACGGTCGCGACGGTGCGGTGAAATACACTGACTACGCCATCGGCCAATTCCTACAGGCTGCGCGCCAAAAACCGTGGTTCGACAATACGATCTTCGTGTTTGTCGCCGACCACACCGCCGGCAGCGCGGGCAAGGAAGACTTGCCCGTCGCCAACTACCAGATTCCGCTGTTTATCTATGCGCCGAAATTGATCGAGGCCCGGGAAAGCGCGCAACTGGCCAGCCAGATCGACCTCGCCCCGACACTCCTGGGTCTGTTGAACCTGAGCTATGAATCGACGTTTTTCGGACGCAACCTGCTGCAAGACAACCCGCTGCCTCCTCGCGTAGTGATCGGCAACTATCAGCACCTGGGCTTGTTTGACGGCACCAACCTGGCAATCCTCAGCCCCCGCCAAGGCCTGCGGCGCCATGACCAGGCCCTGGGCGCGAGCCAGGAGTCCCGGGTAGACAGCAATGACCCGTTGATCCAACGTGCGATCACTTACTACCAGGCAGCCAGTCATGACTTCAAGCAACACCTGTTAGCCTGGAAAGGCGCGAAAGACGCCGTCCCTCAAATGAGTACGCGCTGACTCGATAAGCGCCCATAAAAAAGCCCCGCCTGATCACTCAGGCGGGGCTTTTATGCATCAGGGGTAAGGCTGGCTTACATCATGCCGCCCATGCCACCCATGCCGCCCATGTCTGGCATACCGCCGCCAGCCGAGCCTTCTTTCTTCGGTGCATCAGCGATCGCAGCTTCGGTGGTCAGGATCAGACCGCCGATGGAGGATGCCGCTTGCAGCGCGGAACGAGTCACCTTGGTAGGGTCCAGGATGCCCATTTCGATCATGTCGCCGTAGACGCCAGTCGCAGCGTTGTAACCGTAGTTACCTTTGCCGTTCTTGACTTCGTTGACCACAACGCTCGGCTCGTCGCCGGAGTTGGCAGCAATCTGGCGCAGCGGTGCTTCAACAGCACGACGCAGTACAGCAATACCCACGTCCTGGTCAGCGTTGTCGCCGGTCAGACCTACCAAGGCTTCCAGGGCACGGATCAGCGCAACGCCACCGCCAGGTACCACGCCTTCTTCGACGGCTGCGCGGGTTGCGTGCAGGGCGTCTTCAACGCGGGCTTTCTTCTCTTTCATTTCAACTTCGGAACCAGCGCCAACCTTGATCACTGCAACACCGCCGGACAGCTTGGCCAGGCGCTCTTGCAGTTTTTCACGGTCGTAGTCCGAGGAGGTTTCAGCAACCTGGGCACGGATCTGGGTGATGCGCGCCTGGATGTCCTGCTCCACGCCAGCACCGTCAACGATGATGGTGTTTTCCTTGGAGATGGTCACGCGCTTGGCGCTACCCAGGTTTTCCAGGGTGGCACTTTCCAGGCTCAGGCCGATCTCTTCGGAGATAACGGTACCGCCAGTCAGGACGGCGATGTCCTGCAGCATGGCCTTGCGACGATCGCCGAAGCCTGGAGCCTTGACGGCTGCGACTTTAACGATACCGCGCATGTTGTTCACAACCAGAGTCGCCAGGGCTTCGCCTTCAACGTCTTCGGAAACGATCAGCAGTGGACGGCCGGCTTTGGCAACGGCTTCCAGTACTGGCAGCATTTCGCGGATGTTCGAGATCTTTTTGTCGACCAGCAGGATCAGCGGGCTGTCCAGCTCGGCAACCATGGTCTCTGGCTTGTTGACGAAGTACGGGGACAGGTAGCCACGGTCGAACTGCATGCCTTCTACAACCGACAGTTCGTTTTCCAGGCCAGTGCCTTCTTCAACGGTGATCACGCCTTCTTTACCGACTTTTTCCATGGCTTCGGCAATGATGTCGCCGATGGAGCTGTCGGAGTTGGCGGAGATGGTGCCTACCTGAGCGATAGCCTTGGTGTCAGCGCATGGCTTGGACAGGCTTTTCAGCTCAGCAACGATGGCGATGGTCGCCTTGTCGATGCCGCGCTTGAGGTCCATCGGGTTCATGCCGGCAGCGACGGCTTTGTAGCCTTCGTTGACGATTGCCTGAGCCAGAACGGTGGCGGTGGTGGTGCCGTCGCCTGCGTCATCGTTGGCACGGGAGGCAACGTCTTTGACCAGCTGCGCGCCCATGTTTTCGAAACGGTCTTCCAGTTCGATTTCTTTGGCGACCGAAACGCCGTCCTTGGTGATGGTCGGAGCGCCGAAGCTCTTCTCGATGATCACGTTACGGCCTTTCGGGCCCAGGGTCGCTTTTACTGCGTCAGCCAGGATGTTGACACCGGTGAGCATTTTCTTACGGGCGGAATCGCCGAATTTAACTTCTTTAGCAGCCATGATCGATATTCCTTAAATACTTTGTAGTAACGGGAAAATGAGCGGGGAAATCAGCCTTCCAGGACAGCGAGAATCTCGTTCTCAGCCATCACCAGCAGGTCTTCGCCGTCGATTTTCACAGTGTTGCTGCCGGAGTAAGGACCGAATACAACCTTGTCACCCACTTTCACAGCCAGCTCACGTACTTGACCGTCTTCCAGCGTCTTGCCTGGGCCAACTGCGAGGATCACACCGTGGTTGGCTTTTTCAGCAGCCGAACCTGGCAGAACGATACCGCCAGCGGTTTTCTTTTCTTCTTCGCTGCGACGGATAACGACGCGGTCGTGCAGAGGACGAAGCTTGCTCATTGTCGATCTCTCCTAATTGTAAGTTTCATCGGCCGGTATCAGTACCGGCTGGTGGTAGTCCGGCGGTGCCGGTCGCGGTTCGCCAAGCGAAACGCGGAAGTCTGTCTGGTGTCGCCACCAGAAACCTTGCGGTGACCGTTACATAAGGGCGTATATGCTTATTACAAGGGCCAGCGGTGAAAATTTTTACTCCGGCAAGGCACCCGCAGGGGCCATGCCAGGGAGGGTATTACTTGGAGTCGCGGTGCTCGAACTCGCCTTCGATCACATCACCTTCACGCCCCAGCGGCTGGCGAGGTGCCGGGCCGCCACGGGGTTGCAGGTCGTCGGCAAAGGCACGCTGGCGGATCGCCGCTTCTTCGGCACGCTGGCGCAGCTTGCCCGCCAGCAACCGACGGGTGAATGGCAACAGCAGGATCAAACCGAGCACATCGCTGACAAAACCCGGCACGATCAGCAGGCCACCGGCCAAGGCCATCATCAGGCCTTCGAGCATGGTCTGGGCCGGCAACTCGCCACGGTTCAGGCTTTCACGGGCACGCAGTGCCGTGGCCAGGCCGGCGATCCGCAGCACGAACACGCCGAGCATCGAGCCGAGAATGATCAGCAGCAGCGCCGGGAAAAACCCGATAGCCCCGCTGACCTTGACGAATACGAACAGCTCCAGCACCGGAAACAGCAGAAAGAGCAATAAAAAAGGGCGCATCAAATGGTTCCTCAACGCAAGAATGCCTTGCTACTAGACCTTAGATGACGTCGCCCTTTCGTGAATTCAAGCGTGTGTGACGGCTTTTTTCGGCCAAGCCTCGGCATGGGCCAGGAAAACCAGGGCCTCGCGCACTTGTGTCGGAGTGTTGCAAGTATCCGCAAAAGGCAACCAGTGCAAGCCCTGGCCGATGCGCAAATGCATGCCCTCGCTGTCGATGCCGGCCAGTTGCGCCGGCTCGAAGGTCGGCAGGCCGGCCAGTTCGACATAGTGGGCGATGGCCTTGGTGTGATCGCTGTTCATGTGCTCGATCATGCTCAACTCGGCCTTGCCGGCGAACGGGTTGGCCAGGGTCAGATGATCCACCCAGTGGATCGCCCCGAAACCGCCGATATAGCGATGCCGCACCGGCTTGAGGACCCAGAAATCAAAATCATGGGCCTTGTGGTAGTTCGCCGAATCCGGGAAGTACCGATAGTAACGCTCGGCGGCGGCAGCAATGGCCGCCTCGTCCTCGAGTTTTTCGGCTTCGGCAAGATAGGTGAGGCGCCCGACGGCCTGCACGTCATCCGCCTCACGCTCACCCACCAGCAACGAACATTTAGGGTCTTTTTGCAGGTTATGGGTGTGCTGGGCAATACGGCTGATCAGGATCAGCGGCCGGCCCTCGGCGTCCAGGCAGTAAGGCACCACCGAACCAAAGGGGAAGCCGGGCATGGCTTTGGAGTGTGTGGCGAGCGCCCCACGGTATTCCTTGAGCAGTAGTTCTCGGGCATTCTTGGCGACGTGGACGCTCAACTTATGACTCCTTCGATAAATTCCGTCAAAAAACGGACTTGGGCAACCGCTTAAATCTGCTCACAGGACATGCGAATGCATCTCAACGACAAAGTAATCATTATCACCGGCGGTTGCCAGGGTTTGGGCCGTTCCATGGCCGAGTATTTTGCAAGTAAAGGTGCCCACCTGGCGCTGGTGGACCTCAATCAGGAAAAGCTCGATGCGGCAGTGGCTGCATGCCAGTCCCATGGCGTCACCGCGCGTAGCTATCTATGCAATGTGGCAGACGAAGAACAGGTGACCTACACCGTGGCACGGATCGCCGATGATTTCGGCGCGATCCACGGTCTGATCAACAACGCCGGGATCCTGCGCGATGGCCTGTTGCTCAAGGTCAAGGACGGCGAGATGACCAAGATGAGCCTGGCCCAGTGGCAGGCGGTGATCGACGTCAATCTGACCGGCGTGTTCCTCTGCACCCGCGAAGTGGCGGCGAAGATGGTGGAGCTGAAAAACCAGGGCGCCATTATCAATATCTCGTCGATCTCCCGCGCGGGTAACGTGGGCCAGACCAACTATTCGGCGGCCAAGGCCGGCGTGGCGTCGGCGACGGTGACCTGGGCCAAGGAACTGGCGCGCTATGGCATTCGCGTGGCGGGCATTGCGCCGGGCTTTATCGAGACCGAGATGACCCTGGGCATGAAGCCCGAGGCGCTGGAGAAGATGACGTCGGGGATCCCGCTCAAGCGCATGGGCCGCCCGGAAGAAATCGCCCATTCGGCGGGATATATCTTCGAGAACGACTATTACACCGGGCGCATCCTGGAGCTGGATGGCGGGTTGCGCCTGTAACAACGCCGAAAAACAACTGTGGGAGCGGGCTTGCTCGCGATAGCAGACTGGTCAGTTAACGAATATGTCGACTGATACATCGCTATCGCGAGCAAGCCCGCTCCCACATTAAAAGTCCGCATTCGTACCGTGGCAGGCTTACCAGGTCACGCCAAAACCTGCGGTGTAACGGGTCTTGCTCAAGTCGCTGTCCGAACCGCCGCTGATGATGTCGCGCTCGGCCTTGAGATTGAGCGAGGCCCATTCAGTGACTTTGTAGCGCAGGCCCATTTCGGCATCGAGGGCGTAGTCGGCAGGACCGGCCAGGGGCTTGCCCACTTCGCCGTTGGTGAAGAACTCCACGGTCTTGCCGATCAGGTAGCGGTTGTAGTCCCACTTCATGGCCAGGGAATAGAAGTTGTCCTTGCCGCCGTCCTGGTATTCATAGTCAGTGCGGTTGAGCAGCGAGCCGAGGGAGAACGCGCCCAGTTCATCATCCCAGAACTGATAACCCGGACCGGTACCGACGGTGCGCTGGCGACGCAGGTCTTCAACCCTGTCGTGCTTGTAGGTCAAGCGCCCCTGCCAGAACCACTGGTCGGTAATAAAGCGGTCCAGCGCGTACTCGGCACTCCAGTTGTCGGTGGTGACCACATCGTTCTGGAATTCGCGGTTGTATTCGCCTTCAGCGATATGCCGCCACTTGCCGTGACGGGCGGTGGTCTTGAAGTCGATGTCATAATCGTCGGTGTCTTTTTCCGCACGCTTGTAGTCCAGCGCCACGTCGACGTTGCCCTTCCACACCAGATCCTCGATCACCGGCTTGGGCTTGATGATCTGCTGGATGCTGGCCAACTCCACCGTCTTGGGCGTCTCGCCGTTGGCCAGGACCACCTTGCCATCCTCCGCCGGGTGCAGGGACTTGGCCTTCTCGCCGGTGTAGGCATCCTGCTTGACCAGCAGTTCCTGGTCGCTTTCCAGGGTTTTCACCTGCTTCCAGTCCACCGGGATTGCACCCGCGTATTCGGTCTGGATCAGTAGTTTGCCGCCGTCGAAAACCTTGATCTTGCCGGTCAGGCGATCACCGTTTTTCAACCAGACCGTATCGGCCAGCACAGGGGTAGAAGCAGTAAAGACAGCGAGGCACAACAGGGTTCTGGACAACATAAGCGGTTACGGGGCTCAAGTTTGGCGAAAAAGGAGGCATTATCGGCGTAGCTGAAGTCTTAGCAAGGACTGACTCAAGGTTTTCTATTGAGTTCAATTCTCAACGGCATTTTTACAGACGTTTCTTACATATCGACGACCAATTTCAACCGAGCTGCCAGAACAGTGAACGAGCCCGCCGACACCCCGCAAAACCCGGCCGAAATGCGCCGTACCGCGCTGTACCTGACCTTGGCCCAAGTGCCCGAAGGCTGCGTGGTGAGCTACGGCGAACTGGCGCACCTGGCCGGCCTGGGGCGCGCCGCACGCTTCGTGGGCCGCACCCTGAGCCAGCTTCCCGAGGGTTCCAAGTTGCCCTGGCACCGGGTAGTCGCCGCCGGCGGTCGGATAAGTCTGCCTGTGGGTAGCGCTTCGGGCGATGAACAACGTGCGCGTTTGCGCAGCGAAGGTGTCAGTATCCTGAACAATCGCGTTGATATTCAGCGTCATGGCTGGCGCCCGGTAGAGCACAGCGGTTAGAGTGCGCGCTTTGTTTCCGTAAATCTGAGGCAGACTCCAGCCCATGCCCCGTAAAACCTGGCGCGCCGCGCTCGCTGCCTATGCCAGCCCCTCGACGTTAGTGCTGTTACTGCTCGGCTTCGCCGCCGGTCTGCCTTACATGTTGGTGTTCTCGACGCTCTCGGTCTGGTTGCGTGAAGCCGGTGTGGCGCGCGAAACCATTGGCTATGCGAGCCTGATCGGCCTGGCCTATGCGTTCAAGTGGGTCTGGTCACCACTACTGGACCAATGGCGCCTGCCGCTATTGGGCAAGCTGGGGCGTCGTCGCTCCTGGCTGGTGCTGTCCCAATCCCTGGTAATTCTCGGCTTGATCGGCATGGGCTTCTGCGACCCGCAGAAACACCTGTCCTGGCTGATCGCCATTGCCGTTATCGTGGCATTTGCCTCCGCCACCCAAGACATCGCGGTAGACGCCTATCGCCTGGAAATCGCCGACGACAGCCGCCAGGCCGCACTGGCCGCCAGCTATATGTCCGGCTACCGTATCGCCGCCCTGCTGGCCACCGCCGGCGCGCTGTTCTTTGCCGAGGGCTTTGGCTCCACCGGCTTTAACTACAAACATTCGGCGTGGACCGGCACCTATGTGCTGTTCGGCGTACTGATGATCCCCGCCCTGCTCACCAGCTTTTTCATGCGCGAACCCGATGTGCCGTTGCGCACCCAGTTGCAGGCCGGGCGCTATACCTTTGCCCACCAACTGATGTCGGTATTCGTGTTGATCGTCCTGCTGGTGTCGGTCCCGGCGATGTTCACCCAGCTGTACAACACTGACTTTGCCAGCGTGCTGTTCGAAGGCGTGAGCCTGTTCGACCTGCTGCTCGAAGACCGCGCGTTCCTGCGCGCCATCCTCTATATCACCCTCACCACCCTGTGCCTCTCGGCCATGGGCCGCCGGGGCCTGGCGCCGGTGCTGACGCCGGTCAACGACTTTATCCTGCGCTACCGCTGGCAGGCCCTGCTGCTGCTGGGGCTGATCGCCACCTACCGGATGTCGGACACGGTGATGGGCGTGATGGCCAACGTGTTCTATATCGACCAGGGGTTCACCAAGGACCAGATCGCCAGCGTCAGCAAGATCTTCGGCCTGATCATGACCCTGGTCGGCGCCGGCATGGGCGGCCTGTTGATCGTGCGGTTCGGCATCCTGCCGATCCTGTTTATCGGTGGTATCACCTCGGCCGGCACCAACCTGCTGTTCCTGATGCTCGCCGACATGGGCGCCGACCTGCAGATGCTGATCTTCACCATCTCCCTGGACAACTTCAGCTCGGGCCTGGCGACTTCGGCGTTCGTCGCCTACCTATCGAGCCTGACCAACCTTAAGTTCTCCGCCACCCAGTACGCCCTGCTCAGCTCGATCATGCTGCTGTTGCCACGGTTGATCGGCGGGTACTCGGGGGTCATGGTGGAAAAGTTCGGCTATCACAACTTCTTCCTGATCACCGCGCTGCTCGGCGTGCCGACACTGCTGCTGATTGCCTTGCATTGGTACCAGGAAAGCCGACGGATCCGTTTGAACCCGCCCGAAGAAGGCTGATACCTGTGGGAGCGGGCTTGCCCGCGATAGCATCACTGCGGTTTGCCTGACACACCGAGGCGCCGGCATCGCGGGCAAGCCCGCTCCCACAGAAATCCCGTCAGCACCTGATGCCTGTACTCTGGCGGCGACCGCCCGTACAATCCCAGGTCACTTCAAGTCCAAGCAACCGACAACGGCCTACCATGCGTACCAGTCAATATTTGCTCGCCACACAGAAAGAAACGCCTTCCGATGCGGTCGTGATCAGCCACCAGCTGATGCTGCGCGCCGGTATGATCCGCAAACTGGCCTCTGGCCTGTACACCTGGCTGCCCATGGGCTTGAAGGTGATGCGCAAGGTCGAAGCGATCGTTCGCGAAGAAATGAACGCCGCCGGCTCTCTGGAAGTATTGATGCCGAGCACTCAGCCGGCTGAACTGTGGCAGGAATCCGGGCGCTGGGAAGAGTACGGCCCTGAGTTGCTGCGCTTCAAGGATCGTCATGGCCGCGACTTCTGCGCAGGCCCGACCCATGAAGAAGTGATCACCGACCTGATGCGCAACGAGTTGAGCAGCTACAAACAGCTGCCCCTCAACCTGTATCAGATCCAGACCAAGTTCCGTGACGAAATCCGCCCACGCTTCGGCTTGATGCGTGGCCGCGAGTTCATCATGAAGGACGCCTATTCGTTCCATGCCGACCAGCCTTCGCTGCAGGTCACCTATGACCGCATGCACCAGGCCTATTGCAACGTGTTCACCCGCCTGGGCCTGAAATTCCGCCCAGTTGAAGCGGACAACGGTTCCATCGGCGGCGCGGGCTCCCATGAGTTCCACGTGCTGGCAGAGTCCGGCGAAGACGATATCGTCTTCAGCGACGGCTCCGACTACGCGGCCAACATCGAGAAAGCCGAAGCGGTGCCACGGGAAACTTCCCGTCCTGCGCCGGCTGAAGAGCTGCGCCTGGTCGACACCCCAGACACCAAGACCATCGCGGCCCTGGTCGAAAAATTCAATCTGCCGATTGAAAAGACCATCAAGACCCTGATCGTGCATGCCGAGGAAGAAGGCAAGCTGATCGCCCTGGTTATCCGTGGCGACCACGAGCTCAACGAAATCAAGGCTGCCCAGCAACCTGGCGTGGCCAGCCCGCTGGTCATGGCTTCGGACGCCGAACTGCGTGACGCCATTGGCGCCGGCGCTGGTTCCCTGGGCCCGCTGAACCTGCCATTGCCGATCATCATCGACCGTTCCGTCGAGCTGATGAGCGACTTCGGCATCGGCGCCAATATCGACGACAAGCACTACTTTGGCGTCAACTGGGAGCGTGACCTGCCGGTTCCAACCGTGGCCGACCTGCGCAACGTGGTGGCCGGTGACCCAAGCCCGGACGGCAAGGGCACCCTGGAAATCAAGCGCGGCATCGAAGTGGGGCACATCTTCCAGCTGGGCAACAAGTACAGCAAGGCGATGAAGTGCGAAGTGCTGGGCGAAAACGGCAAGCCGGTGACCCTGGAAATGGGCTGCTATGGCATTGGCGTTTCCCGCGTGGTGGCGGCTGCCATCGAGCAGAACCACGACGACAAAGGTATTATCTGGAGCGACACCCTGGCGCCGTTCCAGATCGCCCTGGTACCGCTGCGCTACGAAACCGAGCAGGTTCGCGAAGCCACCGACAAACTGTATGCCGAACTGACGGCCGCCGGTTTCGAAGTGCTGCTCGATGATCGCGACAAGAAGACCAGCCCGGGCATCAAGTTTGCCGACATGGAACTGATTGGCATCCCTCACCGGATCGTGGTCAGTGACCGCGGCCTGGCCGATGGCAATCTGGAATACAAGAGCCGGACCGAAGCCCAAGCCCAACCGTTGCCGGTGGCTGACGTGCTGCCCTTCCTTCAGGCGCGTATTCGTCGCTGAAAACCAGATCAAGAGAAGTCATGTTCAAGCGAAACACCAAAGCCCTGGGGGGCGCCGCCTTGTGCGGCGCCCTGCTGGTCAGCGGCTGCGCCAATCAGATGTCGCAGCGTAGCGAGCACGAGGAACGGATCGAGCGCAAGTTGCTCGACCACAGCCTGCAGATCGATGTCGGCGAACCCAAGGTGCTCGAACTGCCGCAACGCCGCGTGCGCATTCATGAACAGCGGACTTTCGAAGTCACTGAATTTGAAGTCACGCGCCATTATGATCGCTACACGCCCTACCAACCCTGGCGCGAACTCTACGAGATCCCGCTGGGTGCGGTGGCAGTGGTGGCGGGCGCCGGGGCCAACGTGGCGAACATCTTTGCCCTGGGCAACCTCCCGGACAGCATGACCCATGACTGGATCAGTTACGGCGTGGCCGGGCTCAACCCGTTCATGAACGTGCAGTCCCACGGCCGGGCGCAACAGAACCTGGCGGGTATCGATGAAATCCAGCGTGACCGCCGCCTGGAGTACACCAGCCTGCCGTGGAGTGAGCGACCGGTGCAGGTCAAGGCCGGCAAGCAGACCCACGAGATGACCACCGATCGCAACGGCGTCCTGCGCCTGAACCTGTTGGACAGCCCGTTTGCCGAACAGGATTTGAGCCAGGTCCGCACCTTGCGGATCAGCATTGAAGATGCCCAGGATGATGTGCATTCGGACTCATCCCTGGCCATCAGCACGACCTTGCGCGGCAAGCTGCTGGAAGCCCACGCCTTAATCTACGACGACCTGGAGGATGACGAAGTCAGCCAATGGGTGCATCGGGTCAAGCGCTTGTCGGAACTGGGCCTGGAAGAAGAAGCCAGCGAACTGGAACAGAGCCTGATTGAACTGACCCGCAATGATCCCGAATTGCAGCAGGAATTTCTCAAGGCGCTGACCAAGGATGGCGGCCGGCTGGTGGCGGATCCGGGTACCCGCTGAGGCAGCACTCAATGTAGGAGCGGACTTGTGTGGGAGCGGGCTTGCCCGCGATAGCGGAGTGTCAGGTTAGATACATTCGACTGACCCACTGCCATCGCGGGCAAGCCCGCTCCCACATAAGGCCCACCTCCAGCCATCTACCAGGACAGCTCCAGCTGTTCATTCCCCACGCTCAAGTCGAGCAAGCGCACGCCAATCCCCAGTAACCGCACCGGCTTGCCCCCACGATTGAACGCCTGGGTCAGCAACTGCTGGTAACTCTCCAGGTCCCGCCCCGCCCCCGCCTGCTCCAGGGTGGTCTGGGTAAAGTCATGGAACTTCACTTTGACAAAGGGTTTGCCCGGTCGATAACTGCTGTCGATGCGCTGTATGCGCCCGGCCAGGGTCGCCATCAGTTCCGGGAGTTTTTCCAGGCAACTGGGCAGGTCCGGCAGGTCGACGTCGTAGGTGTTTTCTACACTGATCGATTGCCGGCGGCTGTCGTTGTGTACCGCACGCTCATCAATCCCACGCGCCAAACTCCACAACCGCTCACCGAAACTGCCGAACTCCCGCACCAGCGCCAGCTTGTTCCACTCGCGCAATTGCAGGCAGTCCTCGATCCCCAGGCGTGCCAGCTTGTCGGCAGTGACCTTGCCGACGCCATGCAGCTTGCTTACCGGCAGTTGCGATACGAAATCTTCCACCTGGTCGGGGGTGATTACAAACAGCCCATTGGGCTTTTTCCAGTCGCTGGCGATCTTGGCCAGGAACTTGTTGGGCGCCACCCCCGCCGAAACCGTGATATGCAACTGGTTGGAGACGCGCCGGCGGATATCCTGGGCAATACGCGTGGCACTGCCGCCGAAATGCGCGCAATCGGAAACATCCAGGTAAGCCTCGTCCAGCGACAGCGGCTCGATCAGATCGGTGTAGTCGCAAAAAATCGTTTGAATTTCCTTCGATGCTTCTTTATAGGCATCCATGCGCGGCTTGACGATGGTCAGGTCGGGGCACAGCTTCAATGCATGGCGCGATGACATCGCCGAACGCACACCGTAGGCTCGCGCCTCGTAGTTGCAGGTGGCGATCACCCCGCGCCGGTCCGCCGAGCCACCCACCGCCAGGGGCTTTTGCGCCAGGCTCGGGTTATCCCGCATTTCGATGGCAGCGTAGAAGCAATCACAGTCGACATGGATGATTTTGCGCTGCGTCATATAAAGAGAGGCGTGGTCAGGACATAAGTAGACGGATCGCCAGTATCGCATTCACACCTGTATATAGCACCAGTACTTTGAATCATCTGACAAAGTGGTAGGAAAAAACCTGGATGAATTCATTTTTTCAATCGAACAACACCCTCCAATAGAGCTGGAAGCCACGGCTAGACTGGCCGCAACCCCATACTGCCCTTGCCTTGGAGAGCTAACCGATTGAAGCACAAGCGCTTTTCTTGGAATCAGCAGTTGACACACTGCCATTCCTCTGTAGAATGCCGACACACAGACGCGGGATGGAGCAGTCTGGTAGCTCGTCGGGCTCATAACCCGAAGGTCGTCGGTTCAAATCCGGCTCCCGCAACCAAACATCAAGAAAGGCTACTCGAAAGAGTGGCCTTTTTTGTGCGTGCAGGTTTTTGCCCTGCTACTCCCGGCGATGCGCCAGGGCAGTGAAAAGTCTTTTTCAATCGAGCACTTAGGCTAATTTGCAGTTATTTTGCGCTTTATGTCATTAACGGTTGACACCTCGTCGTTGCGCTGTAGAATGCCGCCCACAGACGCGGGATGGAGCAGTCTGGTAGCTCGTCGGGCTCATAACCCGAAGGTCGTCGGTTCAAATCCGGCTCCCGCAACCAAACATCAAAAAAGGCTACTCGAAAGAGTGGCCTTTTTTGTATCCGCAGAAAAAGTTCTTTTGAAACAATGGCATGGCATCTTTCATGAAACCGCCCGCGGGTTTCAGAGTCCATCCATTTGCAAGCTATGCTCAAGTGTCGAGCGCGTCCTTGCGCGACCAATGGACGCTGTCGCCGGGACCGGTGATCCGCGTTACTATTTGTAATTATTTTGTACATAGGGATTGGTAACTTGGCTGGATACCCCCATCCTGTCGCGCACAATCCACGAGGTGATTGATGCGCGCCAATTCGTCTGAACCACAAGACACTGTCACAGCCACACAACCGATCGCCCCCACTCGCCTGCGCTGGCTGGATCTGTTGAGCAAGTATCGCCAACCCATTGGGCTGGCGGTCACTCTGCTGCTGTTTGCAATTGCCTTGATCGCCTGCCGCCACCTGCTGCTAGAGCTGGATCTATACGCCCTGCACGACTCGATCCTGGAAGTACCGAAGCCCGCCTTGCTGGGCGCCTTTGCCGCCGCGATCGCAGGTTTCATCATTCTATTGGGCTACGAATTTTCCGGCGCACGCTACGCCGGGGTAAAACTGCCGGCCAAGACCCTGGCCTACGGCGGCTTTACAGCATTCGCCATCGGCAATGCGATTGGCCTGTCGATGCTGTCCGGTGGTTCGGTGCGCTACCGCCTTTATGCACGGCATGGCATCGGGGCTTCGGAAGTGGCCCATATGACCGTGTTTGCCAGCCTGGCACTGGGTTGCGCCTTGCCGCCGCTCGCCGCCCTGGCCACGTTGAGCAACCTGCCCGCCGCCTCCAACGCCCTGCATCTGCCCGCAGCGCTGCTCGGCGGCATCGCAGGCGCGGTGCTGCTGCTGTCAGCCGTATTGTGTATCGGGATTTATCGTCGGCGCCTGCCAGAGCAGCCCTACCCCGACAACCTGCTGGTCAAGGCCGGCCGCCGCACCTTGCGCCTGCCTGGGCGCCGCCTGACGTTCCTGCAACTGATCATCACCGCGTTGGATGTCGCCGCCGCCGCTACCGTTCTTTATATGTTGCTGCCAGAAGCCCCGCCCTTTGGCCCGTTCCTGCTGGTGTACCTGCTGGCGCTCGCGGCCGGTGTGCTCAGCCATGTGCCTGGCGGTGTCGGCGTATTCGAGGCGATCCTGCTCGCCGCGTTTGCCGACAAGCTCGGCGCCGCACCACTGGCCGCCGCGCTGCTGTTGTACCGGATGATCTACGTGGTGCTGCCATTGCTGATCGCGTGCATCTTCCTGCTGATCAACGAAGCCCAGCGCCTGTTCCAGACCCAACAAAGCCTGCGGGTGGCCTCAGGCCTCGCGGCACCGGTGTTGGCCGTGCTGGTTTTTTTGTCCGGGGTGGTGCTGCTGTTCTCCGGCGCCACCCCGGAAATCGACTCACGCCTGGAAAACATCGGCTTCCTGATTCCCCACCGCCTGATTGACGCCTCGCACTTTGGCGCCAGCCTGATCGGCGTGTTGTGCCTGTTGCTGGCCCAGGGCCTGCGTCGACGCCTGTCGGCAGCCTGGATGCTGACCATGGTGCTGTTGCTGGTGGGCGCCCTGCTCTCACTGCTCAAAGGCTTCGACTGGGAAGAAGCCAGCCTGATGACCATCACTGCGGTGCTGCTGGCAATCTTCCGGCGCTCGTTCTACCGCGCCAGCCGCCTGACCGAACTCCCGTTTTCCCCGCTGTATCTGGTGGCCAGCGTGTGCGTGCTGGGGGCGTCGATCTGGCTGCTGCTGTTCGCCTATCAGGACGTACCTTACAGCCATCAACTGTGGTGGCAGTTCACCCTCGACGCCAACGCCCCGCGTGGCCTGCGCTCGCTGCTGGGCGCCGCCATCTTGCTGGTGATTGTGTCGCTGACCTGGTTGTTGCGCACCGCCCGCCCGGTGATCCACCTGCCGACCGCCGATGAGCTGGAGCGTGCCACCAAGATCCTGATGGCCTCCTCGCAACCCGACGGCGGCCTGGCACTGACCGGCGACAAGGCCCTGCTGTTTCACCCCAACGACGAAGCGTTCCTGATGTACGCCCGGCGCGGCCGCAGCCTGGTGGCCCTGTACGACCCGATCGGCCCGACCCAGCCACGGGCCGAGATGATCTGGCAGTTTCGCGACCTGTGCGACATCCACCACGCCCGCCCGGTGTTCTACCAGGTACGTGCGGAGAACCTGCCCTTCTATATGGATATCGGCTTGACCGCGATCAAGCTGGGCGAAGAAGCCCGGGTCGATCTCAAGCGCTTTGACCTGGAAGCCAAGGGCAAGGAGATGAAGGACCTGCGCTACACCTGGAACCGCGGGACCCGGGATGGCCTGTCCCTGGAAATCTTCGAGCCGGGCCAGGCGCCGATGGATGCCTTGAAAGTCATCTCCGATGCCTGGTTGACCGGCAAGAACGTGCGCGAGAAGGGCTTCTCCCTGGGCCGTTTCAGCGACGAGTACCTCAAGCATTTTCGCATTGCGGTGATTCGCTTCGAGGGGCAGCCGGTGGCCTTCGCCAACCTGCTTGAGACCTACAGCCATGACCTGGCCAGCCTGGACCTGATGCGTGCGCACCCGGATGCGCCAAAGCTGACCATGGAGTTCATGATGGTCGGCTTGATCCAGCACTATAAGAGCCACAACTATGCACGCTTCAGCCTCGGCATGGTGCCGCTGTCGGGCCTGCAACCGCGCCGTGGCGCACCGCTGACCCAGCGCCTGGGCTCGATGGTGTTCCGCCGTGGCGAGCAACTGTATAACTTCCAAGGTTTGCGCCGCTTCAAAGACAAGTTCCAGCCTGACTGGGAACCTCGTTACATGGCCGTGCCCGCGGGACTTGATCCGCTGGTGGCACTGGCCGATACCGCCGCCCTGATCGCGGGCGGCTTGACTGGATTGGTGAAACGCTGATGATTCGACGCTCCTGGCGGTATGTATTGGCAAGTCTGGTGGTGCTGGCCCTGATCCTGGGTGGCGGCTACTGGTACTGGAATCGCCCCGCCCCCCAACCGACCCTGGAGCAACTGCCCCAGGCCGACGGCTCGACCCTGACCCGTGTGACCCCTGGCACCACCCCCAAGGCTCGCGTAGCCGTCGCCGTACTGGCCGACGCCAGCCTGAGCGACAGCCAACTGATTGCCCTGAGCCAGGGCGGCAGCGCACAGATCGTGCAAGTGATCCTGCCCAAGGACGACTGCAAGCTGCAGGAGCAGGCCTTGCAAGCAGCCCTGGGCCAGCTCAAGGGCCCGGCCACCCTGGTCAGCGGCATCGGCCCTGGCGCGGCACTCGCCTGGCGCTGGCTGGCGACACAGAACGACGACAAGGCCAATGCCATCTCCGTGGGCTTCGCCCTGGTCCAGGAAGGCTGCAAGGACCCACTGCCCAAGACCGCCGCCCACGGCAACTGGCTGGTCGCCTGGAACGATAACCCTGACGACGAAAGCGCCAGTTTCGTACGCGATACCCCGCGCGCCACCACCAGCATCAGCGACTACGACATCAATTACCCGCAAGTGCTGAACAACGAACTGCGCAAGCAACTGGTGGGTTCGGACAATGGTGGCCTGGCGATCCCGGTGGTGGAAGTGCCGGCCGGCCAGGCCAAGGACACCGTGACCCTGTTCCTTTCCGGTGACGGCGGTTGGCGCGACCTCGACCGCGACGTGGCTGGCGAGATGGCCAAGATCGGCTACCCCGTGGTCGGCATCGATACCCTGCGCTATTACTGGCAGCACAAAAGCCCGGAGCAGAGCGCTAAGGACCTGACCGAGCTGATGCAGCACTATCGGCAGAAATGGGGCACCAAGCGCTTTGTGCTGACGGGTTACTCGTTCGGCGCCGATGTATTGCCGGCCATCTACAACCGCCTGCCGGAAGCCGAACAGCAACGGGTAGACGCGATAATCCTGCTGGCCTTTGCCCGCACGGGCAGCTTTGAGATCGAAGTGGAAGGCTGGCTCGGCAATGCCGGCAAGGAAGCCGCCACCGGCCCGGAAATGGCCAAGCTGCCGGCGACCAAGGTGGTGTGCATCTACGGTGAGGAAGAAGTCGACGAGAGCGGCTGCACCGACAAGAGCGCCGTGGGCGAAGCCATGAAGCTACCGGGCGGCCATCACTTCGACGAGAACTACCCGGCACTGGCCAAGCGCCTGGTGGATATCATCGAGAAGCGCCAGGTCAAGGCCGAGTAATACCCCATAACGGTAGGAGCCGGCTTGCCGGCCCCTCAAGGTGATCAGCCAGTTTCCCAAGGTACAAAAAAGCCCCCGCTACCGCATGGCAACGGGGGCTTTTTGTTGGAGTTACATTTCTACCTGGGTCCCCAACTCAATCACCCGGTTCACCGGCAACTTGAAGAAACGCAGGTTGCCGTTGGCGTTCTTCAGCATGAAAGCAAACAACCCCTCGCGCCAGCGCGCCATGCCTTCGAGCTTGGAGGCGATGACCGTCTCGCGGCTGAGGAAGTAGGTGGTACGCATAGGACTGAAGTCCAGGTCGTCCAAGTGGCACAGTTTCAGGGCTTCGGGCACGTCCGGCTCATCGGTAAAGCCAAAATGCAGAATCACCCGGAAGAAGCCGTCGCCGTAGGCGTCTACCTCGAAGCGGCGCTGGGCCGGGACGCGCGGGATATCCTCATAGACCACCGTCAGCAGCACCACCTGCTCGTGCAGCACCTGGTTGTGCAGCAGGTTATGCAGCAAGGCGTGGGGCACCGCGTCCGGGCGGGCGGTGAGGAACACCGCCGTGCCCTGCACGCGATGGGGCGGCTGGACGCGGATGCTGCTGATAAAGATCGGCAGCGGCAACCCGCCCTCGTCCAGGCGTTCCACCAGCAATTGCTTGCCGCGCTTCCAGGTGGTCATCAGCACAAACAGCACAATCCCCGCCAACACCGGGAACGCACCGCCCTGCACCACTTTCGGCACGTTGGCCGCAAAGAACAGGCCATCCACCAGCAAAAAGCCCAGCAATACGGGCACGGCCAGGACCGGCGGCCATTTCCACAACAGCAGCATCACGGCGGAAACCAGGATGGTGGTCATCAACATGGTCCCGGTCACAGCTACCCCGTAGGCCGAGGCCAGGGCGCCCGAGGACTCGAAGCCCAGCACCAGCAGGATCACGCCGACCATCAGCGACCAGTTCACCGCGCCGATATAGATCTGGCCCTGCTCGGCGCTGGAAGTGTGCTGGATATGCATGCGCGGGATGTAGCCGAGCTGGATCGCCTGGCGCGTCAACGAGAACGCACCGGAAATCACTGCCTGGGAAGCAATCACCGTGGCCAGGGTGGACAAGCCCACCAGCGGCAGCAAGGCCCAGCTTGGCGCCAGCAGGTAGAACGGGTTGCGCGCGGCCTCGGGATCACCGAGCAACATCGCGCCCTGGCCAAAATAGTTGAGCACCAGCGCCGGCAGCACCAGGATGAACCAGGCTCGGGCAATGGGTTTGCGGCCGAAGTGGCCCATGTCGGCATACAGCGCTTCGGCGCCGGTCAAGGCCAGCACCACGGCGCCGAGGATTGCTACGCCGATACCCGGATGGACCATGAAGAAACGCACACCCCACATCGGGTTCATCGCGTTGAGCACTTCGGGGTGCTGGACGATGCCATAGACGCCCAGGCCGCCCAGCACCAAAAACCAGGTGACCATCACCGGCCCGAACAGCTTGCCGATGCGGTCGGTGCCATGTTTCTGGATCAGGAACAGCCCTACCAGCACCACCAACGCCACGGGCACGACCCAATGCTCAAGGCCGTCGAACGCCAGTTCCAGGCCCTCGATGGCCGACAACACCGAAATCGCCGGGGTGATCATGCTGTCGCCATAGAACAGCGCCGCGCCACACAGGCCGCACACCACCAGGAAACTGCGCAGCCGCGGATGATTGCCCGCCGCCCGTCGGGCCAGCGCCGTCAGCGCCATGATGCCGCCCTCGCCCTGGTTGTCGGCGCGCAGCACGAACAACATGTACTTGATGGACACCACCCAGATCAACGACCAGAAGATCAGCGCCAGGATCCCCAGCACCCCATCATGATTGACCTGCACCCCATAACTGCCGGAAAACACCTCTTTAAGGGTGTAGAGCGGGCTGGTGCCGATATCGCCATAAACCACCCCGACCGCCGCCACCAACATGCCGATTGGCTTTGCGCTGGAATGCCCGGCACCCGCCGCCTGACTATTTACCTGACCCATCAACCACTCCTGCCCTTTTGACCTGAGGTCTTTTATAAACAGCCCAGCTATACACTTAAGCCCAAAGCTAAGCTATACACAGCATGTGCCGCTGTACTTCTGGTAACAGATTATTTGTTGACTACCAACCTAGCCCCGGTGCAACGGCGCGCAGCATAGCGCAGCACTCGTCGTATTTCCCTGCATAAAGCTGGTCAAGTGCGTTTCCCGTCGCTAGAATTGCGCACTTTTTGATCAGAGGCACATCAAGTGCCCGTCCGCTGCCCTGTCGTGCCCGACCGGCGGCGTCATTCAATACCGAGGTTAGACATGTCCACCACCATCGCAAAAGCCAACCCCAAGGTTGGCTTTGTTTCCCTGGGTTGCCCGAAGGCGCTCGTCGACTCCGAGCGCATCCTCACGCAACTGCGCATGGAAGGCTACGACGTCGTGTCCACTTATCAGGACGCCGATGTGGTGGTGGTCAACACCTGTGGCTTCATTGACTCAGCCAAGGCAGAGTCCCTGGAAGTGATCGGCGAAGCCATCAAGGAAAACGGCAAGGTCATCGTCACCGGCTGCATGGGTGTGGAAGAAGGCAATATCCGCAACGTGCACCCAAGCGTGCTGGCCGTGACCGGTCCGCAGCAGTACGAGCAGGTGGTCAACGCCGTGCACGAGGTAGTGCCGCCGCGCCAGGACCACAACCCGCTGATCGACCTGGTGCCACCCCAGGGCATCAAGCTGACCCCGCGGCATTATGCGTACCTGAAGATTTCCGAAGGCTGCAACCACAGCTGCAGCTTCTGCATCATCCCGTCGATGCGCGGCAAGCTGGTCAGCCGCCCGGTGGGCGATGTACTGGACGAGGCCCAGCGCCTGGTCAAGTCTGGCGTCAAGGAACTGCTGGTGATCTCCCAGGACACCAGCGCCTACGGCGTCGATGTGAAGTACCGCACCGGTTTCTGGAACGGCGCGCCGGTGAAAACCCGCATGACCGAACTGTGCGAAGCCCTGAGCAGCCTGGGTGTGTGGGTGCGCCTGCACTACGTGTACCCTTACCCGCACGTCGACGAATTGATCCCGTTGATGGCCGCCGGCAAGATCCTGCCGTACCTGGACATCCCGTTCCAGCACGCCAGCCCCAAAGTGCTCAAGGCCATGAAACGCCCGGCCTTCGAAGACAAGACCCTGGCGCGCATCAAGAACTGGCGCCAGATATGCCCCGAGCTGATCATCCGCTCGACCTTTATCGTCGGCTTCCCCGGCGAAACCGAAGAAGACTTCCAGTACCTGCTGGACTGGCTGACTGAAGCCCAGCTGGATCGCGTCGGCTGCTTCCAGTACTCGCCGGTGGAAGGTGCCCCGGCCAACTTGCTGGACCTGGCCGTGGTGCCGGATGACGTCAAGCAAGACCGCTGGGAGCGCTTCATGGCCCATCAACAGACCATCAGCTCGGCCCGCCTGCAACTGCGTATCGGCAAGGAAATCGAAGTGCTGATCGACGAAGTGGACGAGCAAGGCGCGGTCGGCCGTTGCTTCTTCGACGCACCGGAAATCGACGGCAATGTATTTATCGATGTCGCCAGCGGCCTCAAGCCAGGCGACAAGGTCTGGTGCACGGTCACCGACGCCGACGAGTACGACCTCTGGGCGCAAAAACGCGACTAAGCTGTAAAAAATTGAAAAAGCCCTGCTTCTGGACAAGATGCGGGGCTTTTTTAGGTCTATCGTTTGCCCCATCAACGCCAACAAGCAGCAAGGAGCAGCGGGCATGGGCCAGCACTCGGTCATCCACACCCCAAAAACCAGCGACTACCCGGAACTGACCCGGATCTGGGAGGCCTCGGTGCGCGCCACCCATGACTTCCTGCCGCAAAGCTACATCGAACGCCTCAGGCACCTGGTGCTGACGCGCTACCTGGATGCCGTGATGTTGATCTGCACCAAGGACGCGCGCCAACGGATCACCGGGTTTGCCGGCGTTGCGGCGGGCAAGGTGGAAATGCTGTTCATCGACCCGCACTACCGGGGCCAGGGCCTGGGCCGGCAGTTGCTGCACTATGCCATTACCTCGATGAATGCCGATGAGCTGGACGTCAACGAACAAAACCCCCAGGCCCTGGGCTTCTATATCAAGCAGGGTTTTGAAGTGATCGGGCGCACCGAGCATGACGGCATGGGGCAGCCTTATCCGTTGCTGCATATGCGTTTGCGCCAGGCCCAGCAAACACGCAGTGGCTGACACCTCCCACAAAAAGCAACTGCGGCGAAATGGGGCCGGGATTAACCGGCTCCAGGCAGGTACAATAGCTGCCCCCTTTTGTTACGGCCCTTGTCATGACTGACCCCATACGCCTCTCCAAACGCCTTATCGAACTGGTCGGTTGCTCCCGTCGGGAGGCCGAGCTGTTCATCGAAGGCGGCTGGGTCTCGGTGGATGGCGAAGTGATCGATGAACCGCAGTTCAAGGTCACGACACAAAAAGTCGAACTTGATCCCGAGGCCAAGGCCACCGCTCCAGAGCCGGTGACTATCCTGTTTCATGCGCCGGCCGGCGTGGACGTCGACAGCGCGATGCAGTCCCTCAGCGCCGAGACCCTGTCCGAGGAGCACCGCTTCAGCAAGCGCCCGCTCAAGGGCCACTTCCTGCGCCTGACCGCCAGCGCCGACCTGCAAGCCAAGGCCAGCGGCCTGTTGGTGTTTACCCAGGACTGGAAGATCCTGCGCAAGCTGACGGCCGACGCCGCCAAGATCGAGCAGGAGTATGTGGTTGAAGTCTCAGGCGACGTGGCCGCGCACGGCCTGAACCGCCTCGCCCACGGCCTGATGTACAAAGGCAAGGAATTGCCTGCAGTCAAAGCCAGCTGGCAGAACGAGAACCGCCTGCGCTTTGCCCTGAAAAACCCGCAGCCCGGCATCATTGCCCTGTTCTGCGAAGCCATTGGCCTGAAGGTTGTGGCCATTCGCCGCATCCGCATTGGCGGCGTGTCCATCGGCAAGGTGCCGGTCGGCCAGTGGCGCTACATGTCCGGCAAAGAAAAGTTCTAAGCCACCCTATCTCTCGACCTCGCCCGCCCGGGCGAGGTCTACAGTCGAATACCAGGATTGCCCACCATGATTCACAACGACGTACTGCGCAGCGTGCGCTACATGCTCGACATCAGCGACAACAAGATGGTCGAGATCATCAAGATCGGCGGCATGGAAGTGTCCAAGGACGACCTGCTGACCTACCTCAAGAAAGACGAGGAAGAAGGCTTCGTATTCTGTCCGGACGAAGTCATGGCGCACTTCCTCGATGGCCTGGTGATCTTCAAGCGCGGCAAGGACGAAAGCCGTCCGCCGCAGCCGATCGAAACCCCGGTGACCAACAACATCATCCTCAAGAAACTGCGCGTGGCCTTCGAACTCAAGGAAGACGACATGCACGCCATCCTCAAGGCGGCCGAGTTCCCGGTATCCAAGCCGGAATTGAGCGCGCTGTTCCGCAAGTTCGGCCACACCAACTATCGCCCGTGTGGCGACCAGTTGCTGCGTAACTTCCTCAAGGGCCTGACCCTGCGGGTTCGCGCGTAAGCCATGAGTTACAACGTCTCGCCCGTCGGCTTCGTACGCTCCTGCTTCAGGGAGAAGTTCGCCATCCCGCGCCAGCCACAACTGGCGCCCGCCGCCCGCGGCGTGTTGGAGTTGGTCGCGCCGTTCGACCAGGGTGAGGCAGTACAGGGCCTGGAGCAGGTCAGCCATGTGTGGCTGCTGTTCCTGTTTCATCAGGCCCTGGAAGACAAGCCGCGCTTGAAAGTGCGCCCGCCACGCCTGGGCGGCAACACGTCCATGGGCGTATTTGCCACCCGCGCGACCCATCGCCCCAATGGCATTGGCCAGTCAGTGGTCAAGCTGGACAAGGTAGAGCCGGGCCGGCTGTGGATTTCCGGGATCGATCTGCTCGATGGCACGCCAGTCCTGGATATCAAGCCGTATGTGCCCTATGCCGACATCATCGACACCGCCACCAACAGCATCGCCAGCAGCGCACCACCGCTGATTCCTGTGCAGTGGCTCAAGACCGCCCTGCACCAGGCTCACAGCCACGGCCAGCGCCTGGACGAGCCGCTGGTAGAGCTGATTGAGCAGTGTCTGGCGCAGGATCCACGGCCGGCGTATCAGACGCCAGGGCCGGAGCGCGAATATGGAGTACGCTTCTGGGATGTGGATGTGCGTTGGCACTATCCCGAGGCGGGGATGATTTGTGTGCTTGAAGTGGTTGCGGCCGAATAAACGCCAAAAACAAATATAGGAGCTGGCCGGTGTAGGAGCTGGCTTGCCTGCGATGGCATCACTGTGGTGTAACTGATACACCGAGGTGCCTATATCGCAGGCAAGCCAGCTCCTACACCGGGCAGCTCCCACATTTTTTGACCGCGTTTATTTCTCGACGAACGCACGTTCGATCAGGTAGTCACCCGGCTCACGCATGCGTGGCGAAACCTTCAGGCCGAAGCTGTTCAGCACTTCGCTGGTCTCGTCGAGCATGCTCGGGCTACCGCACAGCATGGCGCGGTCGTCTTCAGGATTGATCGGCGGCAGGCCGATATCGCTGAACAGCTTGCCGCTGCGCATCAGGTCGGTGAGGCGGCCTTCGTTTTCGAACGGCTCGCGGGTCACGGTCGGGTAGTAGATCAACTTTTCACGCAGCGCTTCGCCGAAGAACTCGTTCTGTGGCAGGTGCTCGGTGATGAATTCGCGGTAAGCGACTTCGTTGACGTAACGCACGCCGTGGCACAGGATCACTTTTTCAAAGCGCTCGTAGGTTTCCGGGTCCTGGATCACGCTCATGAATGGCGCAAGACCAGTACCGGTGCTGAGCAGATACAGGTGTTTGCCCGGCTTCAGATCGTCGAGCACCAGGGTGCCCGTCGGTTTTTTGCTGATGATGATCTCGTCGCCTTCCTTCAAATGCTGCAATTGGGAAGTCAGCGGGCCATCCGGGACCTTGATGCTGAAGAACTCCAGATGCTCTTCCCAGTTCGGGCTGGCAATGGAGTAAGCACGCATGAGCGGGCGGCCGTTGGGCTGCTGCAGGCCGATCATCACGAACTGACCGTTCTCGAAGCGCAGGCCCGGGTCGCGGGTGCACTTGAAGCTGAACAGAGTGTCGTTCCAGTGATGAACACTGAGGACACGCTCGTGGTTCATGTTGCTCATGTACGGGGAACTCCTGGAAATGGGTCTGCGCCAAAATGATAGGTGCGCAATTGCACAGTATTCTAATGGCGGCGACAATATCTGTTAACTGGATTATTAAGATAAGGGTTATCGGTTATATCGATATGCGATTTACTCTCCGTCAACTGCAAGTCTTCGTCGCCGTCGCCCAGCAGGAAAGTGTGTCACGCGCTGCTGGCCTTCTGGCCTTATCTCAATCCGCCGCCAGCACCTCGATCACCGAGCTGGAGCGCCAATCCAGCTGCCAATTGTTCGACCGCGCCGGTAAACGCCTGAGCCTCAACGCCCTGGGTCATCAGTTGCTGCCCCAGGCGGTGGCGCTGCTGGACCAGGCCAAGGAAATCGAAGACCTGCTCAACGGCAAGTCCGGCTTCGGCTCCCTGGCAGTCGGCGCGACCCTGACCATCGGCAATTACCTGGCCACACTGCTGATCGGCAGTTTCATGCAGCAGCATCCCGAGAGCCAGGTGAAGCTGCATGTACAGAACACTGCGCATATCGTGCATCAGGTTGCGCATTACGAAATTGATCTGGGTCTAATCGAAGGTGACTGCAGCCACCCGGACATTGAGGTGCAAACCTGGGTCGAGGATGAATTGGTGGTGTTCTGTGCGCCCCAGCATCCCCTGGCCCTGCGTGGCCAGGCGAGCATGGAGCAGTTGACCCATGAAGCCTGGATCCTGCGGGAGCAGGGCTCCGGGACGCGCCTGACGTTTGATCAGGCCATGCGCCATCATCGCAGCGCGCTGAATATCCGCCTGGAGCTGGAGCACACCGAAGCAATCAAGCGCGCCGTGGAGTCGGGATTGGGGATTGGCTGCATTTCCCGCCTGGCGCTACGGGATGCGTTCCGGCGCGGCAGCCTGGTGCCCGTCGAGACCCCGGACCTGGACCTGGCCCGGCAGTTCTACTTTATCTGGCATAAACAGAAGTACCAGACCTCGGCCATGCGCGAGTTCCTCGAACTGTGCCGCGCCTTTACCGCCGGGGTGCAGCGCAGCGACGAGATCGTGCTGCCGAATATCGCCTAGATCAGGATCACGGCCCACACCACGGTAATCATGGTCAGCGCGACGAATTGCGCGGCGCTGCCCATGTCCTTGGCGTTTTTCGACAAGGGGTGGCGATCCAGGGAGATCCGGTCGATGGCCGCTTCCACCGCCGAGTTGAGCAACTCGACAATCAACGCAAGCAAGCACACGGCAATCAACAGTGCGCGCTCTACACGGCTGACGCTGAGGAAAAAGCTCAACGGAATCAGGATAACGTTGAGCAACACCAACTGACGAAAAGCCGCCTCGCCGGTGAAAGCGGCACGCAGGCCATCGAGGGAATAGCCCCCGGCGTTGAAGATACGTTTGATACCGGTTTGACCCTTGAAAGGCGACATAGGTAGGCAACTGAGCAAAAAAGATGGAAGGAAGCTAGAGCACGCCAAGTCAAAAAAGCGTGAATCGAGCAGGCCTATGAGTGGGAAATTGACTCAAGTTGTTGCAACAGCAGCGCCGCCTGGGTGCGGGTGCGCACGCCCAGCTTACGGAAGATCGCGGTAACGTGTGCCTTGATGGTCGCTTCAGACACGCTCAGCTCATAGGCGATCTGCTTGTTCAGCAAGCCCTCGCAGACCATGGTCAACACACGAAACTGCTGTGGCGTGAGGCTGGCGAGCCCTTCCTGAGCGGCCTTGGCTTCGGCGGACACGTTGATTTCTTCGAATGCCTGCGGCGGCCATGAGACATCACCGTCCAACACCGTGCGCACCGCTGCTTGAATCTGCTCCATGGAGCTGGACTTGGGGATAAAACCACTGGCCCCGAACTCGCGGGAACGCACTACGACGTCTGCCTCTTCCTGGGCCGACACCATCACCACCGGAATCTGCGGGTATTGCCCGCGCAACAGCACCAGGCCGGAAAACCCGTAGGCACCGGGCATGTTCAGGTCCAGCAGCACCAGATCCCAATCGGTCTTGTCAGTCAGGCGGGCTTCCAGCTCAGCGATGCTGCCCACTTCCACCAGGCGGACGTCCGGGCCCAGGCCCAGTGTGACGGCCTGGTGCAGCGCGCTGCGGAAAAGCGGGTGGTCATCGGCAATCAGGATTTCGTATGTGGCCATTTATTAAATGATCCTGTTTTTTATGGGAGCACCGATGGGTTCGGTGCTCGCCAACGTACAAGGTGCCAGCCAGCGGCTGTCACGAACAGTTACGCTTGATGGCATTTTAGCCGGCTCAGGCGATGCAGTGCCATCATGCAAAGGTCATCTGACCCCGAAGTCCTACAGATAAGGTGCCAGACGCGTGTGGACACTGTCCGTCGGATCCAGCGCCAACTGGAACTTGGCCGCCAGGTAATGGGTACTGAAAACATCCAGGTAGGCGTCCAGCACTTCGCTGGCCTGCTGGTCCTCGGCCAGTTCCAGGCACAACGCGGCCACTTCGGCGGTGCAGAAGTGGTCATCACGCTTGGAGCGGCGCAATTTGTAGCGCGAAAGCTGCTCCGGCTCCAGGCTCAGTACCGGCAGGTGCTCCAGATACGGGCTCTTGCGAAACATCTTGCGCGCTTCGCTCCAGGTGCCGTCCAGCAGGATAAACAACGGGCGCTTGCCCTGCGCCACCTTCACCTCGCTGACCACCCGCTGCGGCGCCACAAACTCGCCGGGAAAGACGATGTAGGGCTGCCATTGCGGGTCGGCCAGCAGCGCCAGCAACTCAGGTTCGACGGCCGTGCGCGTCCAGGGGAAGGCGCTGGTGTCTTCGATCACATCAGCGATCAGCCAACCGGTATTGCTGGGCTTCATCGGCTCCACATCGTGCATCAACAGGCACATGGCCGACCTGGCCTGGACCTTGGGACGCCAGGCGCACAGGCAGTATTGGGGGATCACTCGGCATCTGGGGCAACGTTCGGCACGCGAGCCGCGTGCGACAAAGGGGCTGACGGCACGGGCCAGGCGCTGGGTACGCAGACGGAACACCGCGTGGCTCATAGCGGGTGCCGTTGTGAAGCGATGAAAATCGACACGGACAAAACTCGGGGGCAGGCAAAAGTGCCAGCAGTTTACCAGAGCCGCCCCGCCAATACGCCTGGCCGTCGCGGCGACAGGTCACCTATAATCCTGCGCCACTGAACGCATAGCGCAGTGATGGGTCTATGGACCAGTAACCGAATCAGGAGAGTTTCATGCTGCGTCTTATGTTGCGTCTTGCCGCCCCGACCGTCGCCCTGGCGCTGGTATTGCCCTTGGGCGCCCAGGCAGCCTCCCTGGTGGAGCTGCAAATGAACAAGAAACTGCAAAGCGTCGCGGCAGAAAGCAACAAAGACCTGCCCAGGGAAATTGATGAACAAACCCTGGAAGTGGCCTACACCGTCGAAGGCATGCAACTGATTGATCACTTGAGCGTGCTGCCCGAGCGCGCCGAGCAAATGCGCGCCAACCCCAAAGCCGTGTATTTCCAACTGGGACAAAGCGTTTGCCTGAACAAAGGCTATCGCGAGTTGATGGCCAAGGGCGCCGTGATGCGCTACGAAATCACCGAAAACAAGACCAACCGGCCAGTGGCCTCGGTCAAGTTCGTCGAGACTGATTGCCCGGCCCCGGCCAAGAAGAAAAAGTAAGCCCCCTCTCCCACGCGCCGTTGGCCAACGGCGCGACAGCTCCCGCCCGCAAAACCTCGATCAATGCCCATTAAGTTATTGCCAGACAAGACTTTAGGGGCTCATGATCGAGCGATCCGGTAACATTTCCAGGGCAAAAAAGGTTGCCCTCGCGTGACTTGCAGTGCAAAGGTTTTTAACCACAAGGAACATACAGAGCCTGTTTCGTCGCCGTCAGCAGCCTGCAAGCAAGACGCCGGGGCTCTGTAACGAAGGAGAAGCTGAATGCCTGATCAACCGAATGACCTGCTGTCCCGTCATTTTCCAGAAAACGGGACCGACCTTACACAACAGGTCGAAGCGCAACTCAAGCTGATTGCCCCCAGCAGCCCGAATATTTCCCTGTATCGCGACATGATCCTCACCGTGCTGCGCATGGCCCAGGACGACCGCGACCGCTGGAACGCCAAGATCACATTGAAGGCGATAAATGAACTGGACCATGCGTTTCGCGTGCTCGAACAGTTCAAGGGCCGACGCAAGGTCACCGTCTTCGGCTCGGCCCGCACACCAGTGGAAAGCCCGCTCTATGCCCTGGCCCGGGAAGTGGGCGCAGCCCTGGCGCGCTCGGATCTGATGGTCATCACCGGCGGCGGCGGCGGCATCATGGCCGCGGCCCACGAAGGGGCGGGCCTGGAACACAGCCTGGGGTTCAATATCACCCTGCCCTTTGAGCAGCATGCCAACCCGACCATTGATGGCACGGAAAACCTGCTGTCATTTCACTTCTTCTTTACCCGCAAGCTGTTTTTCGTCAAGGAAGCTGATGGGTTGGTGCTCTGCCCCGGCGGCTTCGGCACCCTGGATGAAGCGCTGGAAGTCCTGACGTTGATCCAGACCGGCAAGAGCCCGTTGGTGCCTGTGGTGCTGCTGGACGAGCCCGGCGGCGGTTTCTGGAAAGGTGCCCTGGAGTTTGTTCGCAACCAACTGGAGGCCAACCGCTACATCTTGCCCACCGACCTCAAGCTGGTACGCCTGGTTCACGGCGCTGAAGAGGCGGTGCATGAAATCAACCAGTTCTATGCCAACTTCCATTCCACTCGCTGGTTGAAGCGCCAGTTCGTGGTGCGCATGAACCATCCGCTCAGCGAGCAGGCAATGGCGCATATACAGACGGCCTTCGCTGATCTGCGGCTCAGTGATGACTTCCAGCAACTGCCCTACGGGGGCCAAGAGCACGATGAAGCACGCTTCAGCCACCTGACGCGCCTGGTGTTCAACTTCACCGGGCGGAACCAGGGGCGATTGCGGGAGTTGGTGGATTACATCAACCTGCCAGAGAACTGGGCTGAGGCTCAGGGTAAAACACAGCAACGGGTAGCGCCGGAACCGGCGTGATGCCGTAAAACACAAAAAAGGCCCGCTATTTTCATAGCGGGCCTTTTTAGTGCTGTTTTATGTGGGAGCTGTCGAGCCCCTGCGAGGCGCGATGGCGGCGTGTCAGGCAATACACTATTCGCTGTGAGGCCACCATCGAAGCCTCGCAGGAGCTCGACAGCTCCCACCTTTGATCGTCGCTTGCCGAAGAATCAGTCGTCCAGATCTCGACCGCTCAACAGCCGGCTGATCATCTCCATCGAAAACCCGCGATAACTCAAAAAACGCCCTTGCTTGGCACGCTCACGGGCATCAATAGGCAGATGGCCAGCAAATTTGCGGCGCCAGGTGTCTTCCAGTTGTGTTTGCCAACTGATGCCACACTCGCGCAGTGCCAGATCGATATCCGCGCGCAGCAAGCCCCGCTGGCTCAGCTCCTCACGAATCCGCGCAGGCCCGTAGCCCGAGCGTGCCCGGTAGGAAACAAAACTTTCGAGATATCGGGCTTCGGAAAGCAGCCCCTCTTCCGTCAGGCGGTCGAGGGCTGTTTCAATCATTTCAGGAGGGGCGCCACGCTGACGCAATTTACGCGTCAGCTCGACACGACCATGCTCGCGTCGTGCGAGCAGGTCCATTGCCGTACGCCGTACGGCAACCAGCGTATCGAGTACAACTGTCATCGTTGGACTCAGATATCAGCGTCGGCTTCTGCCATGTCATCAACAGGTTCACGGTTAGCCGCAGCCTTGACGTCTGGCGCCGGGGTCAGCAGCTTGTCGCGGATTTGCTTCTCAAGGGTCGCCGCGATATCCGGGTTGTCCTGCAGGAACTTGGCCGAGTTGGCCTTGCCCTGACCGATCTTGCTGCCGTTGTAGGCATACCAGGCACCGGACTTCTCGACGAAACCGTGCAGCACGCCCAGGTCGATCATCTCGCCGTTCAGGTAGATACCCTTGCCGTAGAGAATCTGGAACTCAGCCTGACGGAATGGCGGGGCTACCTTGTTCTTCACCACCTTGACGCGGGTTTCGCTACCGACAACCTCGTCACCTTCCTTCACCGCGCCGGTACGGCGGATGTCCAGACGGACAGAAGCGTAGAACTTCAGCGCGTTACCACCGGTGGTGGTTTCCGGGCTGCCGAACATTACGCCGATCTTCATCCGGATCTGGTTGATGAAGATCACCAGGCAGTTGGCGTTCTTGATGTTACCGGTGATTTTACGCAGGGCCTGGGACATCAGACGGGCTTGCAGGCCGACGTGCATGTCGCCCATTTCGCCTTCGATCTCGGCCTTCGGCACCAGGGCCGCCACGGAGTCGACCACGATCACGTCGATGGCGTTGGAGCGCACCAGCATGTCGGTGATTTCCAGGGCTTGTTCGCCAGTGTCCGGCTGCGAAACCAGCAGGTCGTCGACATTGACGCCCAGCTTGCCCGCGTATTCAGGATCCAGGGCGTGCTCGGCATCGACGAACGCGCAGGTGGCGCCCATTTTTTGGGCCTGGGCAATCACCGACAGGGTCAGGGTGGTTTTACCAGAAGACTCTGGACCGTAGATTTCAACGATACGGCCTTTTGGCAGGCCGCCAATGCCGAGCGCGATGTCCAGACCCAGAGAGCCAGTGGAAATAGCCGGGATCGCCTGACGGTCGTGATCGCCCATACGCATTACGGCACCCTTGCCGAATTGACGTTCGATCTGACCCAGGGCCGCAGCCAAGGCTTTCTTCTTGTTGTCGTCCATTAAAGTCCTCACGTAATCAATAAGGCCTGACGGCCAACACCTGTATAAGTAGACAGTATTGTTCCATAAAGATCGGGGATCGCCTACCCCTGATTTTCTATTTCTGCTGCAGCTCGTCGCAACAGCCCCTCTAATGCGGCCTTTACCGTTTGTCGGCGGACCTCGTCGCGGTTGCCGGGGAAGTGCTGGCACTCGGCCGTAACCTCTTCGCCGACGCCCCAGGCCAGCCATACGGTGCCCACCGGTTTGTCCGGCGAGCCGCCATCGGGGCCCGCCACACCACTGACCGCCACGGCAAACCGCGCCAGGCTTTTTTCCTGGGCGCCCCGGGCCATGGCCTCGACCACTTCACGGCTGACCGCGCCGACCTTGGGGAACAAACCCTGCGGCACATTCAGCTGGCGGGTCTTCTGCCGATTGGAATAGGTCACGTACCCGGCCTCGAACCAGGCCGAACTCCCCGGAATACGAGTGATGGCTTCGGCGATACCACCACCGGTGCAGGACTCGGCGGTGGTGACGTGGGCATTGAGCACCTGCAAACGCCGGCCAAGTTCGGCGGCGAGTTGGGTAATTTCCTTCACGGTCGTCTCCAGGAAAATGCGGGGGTTTGCCTACCCTACAGGAGCCCATCGGCCACGCAAGGTGCAGACGGGTTCATCGACTTACCGGGAGATGGCCTGCACATAGGCCTGGCAGGCCCGCAACGCGATCAATCCGTCATCGCCGGCATCGGTGATGCCGATAATTCGTTGAGCATGCGCCGGGTCAAGTCGGCCTCGCGCGGCGCCATGAACCACGCTGCCGGCGGCGGTGGCTGGCATTGCGTGGCTGTTGGCGGGGTCGGCGGGGTCGAGAAGGACTGACAAGCGCACATCAGCAGTGGCCAGCCGGTCGCGCAGATAAACCTGGTGACGCTGTGCATCATTCAACTCCCGGGTGTGTTGTTGATCGCTGGCCTGAAGCTGTTGCTCCAACGCCTGGCGCCTGTGCTGTTCGGCCCGGTATTGGCCCAGCGCCGCCTGGCTTTGTCGGTTGAGCGCCTCTGAATGCCGCGCAGCCTGGCGTTCCAAGGCAAGGCCATGGCGCCAGGCCTGGACCTGCCAGCTGGCCGCCGCCGGGATGACCATCAGCAGGACAACAGCCAGCATGCGCCAGCTCAACTGCATAACACCGCCCTCGCCTTCGCCCACAATTGCTGGCGATGCTCCAACCCATTGAGGCCGCCATTGATCCGGCGGGTGATCGCGGTGAATTGGTCCTGGTCCGCCAGTTCATTCAAGCCATTGCTGTGCCAGAACCAGGCGGCGGATTCCGCCGCCCATTGCGGTTGTTCCAGCAGTTCGGGGAAATGCAGCAGACGTTCATCGCCAAACAGCGCCCGGCTACAGGCCAGGTAATTGCGCCGCCCGGTAATCTGGATCAAGCCGCGGCCCCGGTACTTCTGGCCGTCACCGTCGGCGTCGGGAGTGTTGCCCAGGCGTGCAGCCAAGGTGCCCGTGTCGTATTTGCTCAGGTAGTGCTCGCCGCCCAGTTCACGCACGTAACGCAGTTCGCCGGACTCATGCCCGACCTGGGCGATAAAGGCCGCCATCCGCTTGGACCCGGTGATGTGTCGATGAAGCATGGCGGCGTTCAACGCCAAAATAAAAACACCCGCTTGGGCGCCGGCGTTAGGCAGGATCTGTTGCAACTGCGTCAGCGTGATCATCCTTGATCTCCAACCATTTAAGATGCCAATCCACGGGCCATGATCGAACTGCGATACCCCGTCGTCGTGTCGCCTACATGGGTCACCTTGTCAATCGACCAACGCCCCTGCATATACCCCGGCCAGGTTTCATCCAGCAGCAACAGCCCTTCGGCGGACAGCAACGGGTTACCAGGGCAGTCGATAGTGATGCTCAAACCTTCACGCCCCACCCGGCGCAACTCGCCCTGTGCCACTGAGCGCGCTTCGGTTTCACTCTGGCACCGTTGGCGCAACGTCTTGAACGGTGCGATCCCCACCTCGACCACGCGCTGGCGAGAGGCCGCGGCATCCCACCAACTGACACGGCAACCCTGGTATTTGGCCCGCGCATTTTCATCAACCCGGGCACTGATAAACGCCTGCTCGCCGGGACGGTTGTCATGGGTCACCGACAGCCGCACATCCGGCAGTTGCTGGCCCGAGAGCGACTTGACCTGGCCGCTTTCCGCCAGCACATACAGCTCGTTGACCGGCTTGGTCACCGCGTTGTAGCGCCCGGCCAGGCGGGTGATAAAGCCCATGTCGGTCTCGTTGGACTGGTCGATATGATCAATCGCAATCCCATCCAGCGACGGCGCCACCCTGGGCGAAAACCCATGCCGCGTCGCCAGTTGGCGAAACAGCGCACCGAGGGTCGTGGGCCCATGGCTGGCGGAACGGCGCTGGCGGTAGCCACTCTGGTCCATCACGCTGAACGGCGCCGCCGTGGCCACGAGCGCCAGGCGCATGGGAAACAGGTAGGGGGTGCGCTGGGTAATCACAAACTCGCCTTTTTCCACCAGGCCCGACTCGCGGTAACCCACGCGCAAACCGATCTTGGCGCCCAGGCTAGGCAGGCCTTCCAGGCCCTCGATATTGATGGTCAGTTCCAGGCGGTCGGATTCGATCCCCGCCGCATCGGTGTGCTTCCACTGCATCAGCCGCGGGTTGATCAGAGCTGCGTTGGCGCCATAAATCTCCACGACCGGGGTAAATCCCATTGCCATGCTGCCTCCTTAATCCCAGGCCGAAACGGGCTTTGCAACACCCGGTTGCGCGTCCATCTCGGGCACGATCACCCCTACGCCCGCCGGCAACACCGGGCCATGCTCGGCAAGCCCGGGGTTCAAGCGCCAGAGGGTTTCTTCGGCTGCGTCATCGCAACGTCCAAGCTCGCGGTAGAGCAGCAGGTTGACCGAATCACCGGCAATACTTCGTACTCTACGCATTGACGAATTCCTCCAGCACCAGCGACCAATTGATCAACATGGCAGTGCCGTCGTCGATCACATTGGCCTGGTTTTCCGTGAGCCCGGTAATGCGCCACAGGCCCCAGTTGCGGCCGATGCCATCAACCAACGGCAGCGGTGCCCGTGCATCCTGCAAGGCGCGCAATTGGTCCAGGCGCTGCATGCCAACGGCCGCCATGGCGGTGCCGGCGAAGGTCAGTTTTTCCAGCTTCTGGCCGTTCTGCCGCGACTGGGGCTTGCTGGCAATAATCTCCAGGTCACCCCAGCCGCCATCACTGCTGCGCTGGAGCGTGGAATAGGCGAACCCTCGAGACAGCCCGAAAATAAAGTCGCCCAGCACCATCTGCTGTCGCATTAATCACCTCCATCGGTCAGTGCCGCGTTGCGCCGAACCGCCAGTGAATCGGTGAGCATCGGCACGCATTGGTTTTGCAGGGTTTGCAGGACCCGGTCGACCACCTGCTGGGCGTCGGCGGGGTTGACGCCGGTGATCTGGATGCTCGGTGCCAGGGTGACCTGGACGTTGTCCGAGCGGGCGCTGTTGAGCTCTTTGCTCACTGTATCGGGCGATGGCAGGCGATTGCTGGAAGGGAAGAGTTTCTCCCCCAGCCAGGTGCCCGCTTCGCCGCCCAACAGGCCGCCGATCAGGCCACCGACGGCAGTGCCAACGCCTGGCAAAACCAGGGTACCAAGGGCTGCGCCGGCAGTGGCGCCGGCCCATGCGCCGCCGGCAGTGCCGAGGCTACTGCCAACCGCTTGCAGGTCGCCATTGCGCACACCTTGGACGAGGTTGACGGCGGTGTCGGCGTAGCGCAGCGGCGCAAGGGATCGAGTGCCGACGGACTCCAGTTTGGTCATCGTTGAAACCAGGCTGGAGGGGATAGTCTTGGGCAAAACCAGCGCTGGAGCGCTGAGCAACAGCGGCCCACGAACGGGTGAAACAAGCGCCTTGGATGAACGCTCGCCCAGGCGCGGAGCGGGCCGATCAGCTTGAAACGACGCACCATGAAAACCCACTTTGGGCCCGTCAAACGCCTTGCTGGCCTGTCCAAAAATACGCTGCAGCGTTGCCATTGACCCAGCAATGCTGCTGCCGACGCGGGTGGTTTTCTTCGACGACGACCGCTCCGTGAGTCTCTCGCGCAGCGTTTTTTTCGGCAGAAAACGCGCACGTCCCTTCAAGGTTTCGGTTGCCCCTGGGCAGCAGCAATCCTTGCTATCGTCGCGGAACAGTTTCCCCACGCCGGGCAACTTGCCAAGCGTCACATCGACAGCCTTGCCCGTTAACCGGCTCCTGGCCGTCTCGAGATAGCCCTCCCCCAACCACTTTGCCCCCTTGGTGTACCAGGAGTCCGCTGCCGGCTCCTTGTCTTGGGTGGCCTCTGGAGCCACAGGGACGGAGCTTGCAGCGACACCACCGAGCAGGGAGCCGCCCGTGATAAACAGGGTGCCATTAAGGGTTTCCAGGCTCTCGCGCAGGCGCACCTGTTCTTCGGTCAACGCGTGGATATGCAGGCTGGCATTGGCCAGGGCCAGGCTCAGCTCAGACGGCGGCTCTGTTGCGCCGCCCGCACTGGAGGCGCCAACCAGACTTTCGTCCTGTGCTTCAAGCAGGCCCGGCAGTTGCAAGGCTCCACTTTCGGCCAGTGCGGGAAAGGTCATCCAGCGTTTGTCTTCGTCGGCGAGCTTGAGCGTATATCGAGGGTCTTGCATCTCGCTCTACTCCTATTTGACGCCAAGGCGATTGATCGCGATGTCGTAGCGGCGCAATGCTTTTGCGGCATCCCATTCGAGGATTTCCGCTTCGTTTACCGAGTAAACCAGCGGTACAACGTCGAGGATTACTTCGATGTCGCGCTGCGAAAGAAGTCCGCCGGTTTGTTTAAAAAATCGTCGATGCGCTCCTGCATCTCCGTCCAGTCCGGCACGGTCAGGCCGTCCAGGTCGGGGATCATCAGGCCGGTGCAGTGCGAGGTAATGAACTCGGCGCGCTCTTTGTTGGTGGCGAGCTTTTTCATCACCTTGGTGGCGCGCAGGGCGGGCATTTCCAGGGTGACGCTGGTCAACACGCGGCCGGCCACGTCCAGTGGCAGCAGCAGTTGCACCTGTTCGCCGGGCTCGGTGGAACCTTCCAGGAAGAACGAAGCCGGGCGCGTCGACAGGTCGTGCACGTACTGCACGATGCTCACGTAGTCCGGGCGCTTGAGTTGGTCGAGTTCTTTTTCCGAAAGGCCGGTGGCCAGCTTGGCCAGTTCGAAGAATTGATCGTCCTCGTCATCGCCCGCACGGGCCAGCGCCTGTTTTTGTGGGGCGTAGAACAAGGGTTTGAGTTGGATCTGCTCGATCGTCGCACCGCTGTCGGCGGTGATGGGCGCCAGCAGGATATGCAGGGGTGGCTTCCAGGCCATGGGCGAAATTCCTTGATGAACAATGTTGAACACGTGGACACGGTCAATGTGGGAGCTGGCGTGCCAGCTCCCACACTGGCCGTGCCTATTTCCGATTCGTGGAAAGGTTTACGGCATCAACACCGCACGCCGGGCATCGCCGAGGATGTCGACGCCGTTGAGCACAAACTTCTGGGTGCGCACGTCGATGTCGATCACCGGCACGCCGTTGTCCAGGCGATGGTAGGTGCGGCAGGACAGATCCAGGGTGGTGGTCGCCTTTTCGCCCATCTTCAGCTTGGCTTCCTCCAGGGATTTGAGCTTGCCGCCGACGGTGTGGTAGGTGAAGTAGGTCTTGCCGTCCTGGTCCTGGCCCGCTTCGCGCACGTTGAGCAGGATGTCTTCGCCCAGGCGCACGCCCAGGGCCAGCATGATTTCGGGACCTGCACCTTGCAGCACCAGCTTGGCGCTGAGCACCTTGCCACTCTTGGCCATTTCCTCGGCGATAAAGCGCCCGCCGGACATGGGCTCCATGTCGAACTCGATCTTCGGCGGGGTGAATTCCTCGACGGTCGCCGACAGCGGCAGGCCCTGGAGGGTGGCCGCAATGGCCTGTCTTACTCGGTTGGTAAACATTAGAGAACGTCCTCCAGGAATTGCTCGATGATTTCATCGCGGGCATTGAGTTGATAAACCATGTGTTCGTTCGGCGCGTAGCGGCCGTAGTCGATCACGATGAACCAGGTGCCGTTCTTGTACTTCTCGACACTGTTGAGTTCCGGGTGCAGGTACACGCTGCCACCGGGGATGGTTTCGTCGGCCACCAGGGTTTGCAGCCAGTCGTTGATGCGCTTGACCTCCTGGTCCATGAACGACTTGGTCAGGTTGTGCGCCATGGCTTTCTGCCCGGCCTTGACCAGCTTGCGGCTGATGGCGTCTTCCAGGCCGACATAGCTGATGAACTTGCCGGTGACGGAGCGGTTACCCAGCAGCGAGAAGCCGCCGAGGACGGTGCGCGCGTAGTAGCTCACGCCGTAGCGGTTGAGCAGGTCGCCTTCGGTGGAGGTGTCGAGGATGTTGTACTCGACCACGCGGGAAACGTCTTCGGCGAAGGTCACCTGATTGCCCGGGCTTTCCCACTGCTTGACCTTGGCCAATGCGGCGATGGCCAGGGACGACGGCGCGAGGAACACGTTTTTCTTCGCAGCCTTGGAGTACACCGACGGCATGTTGTGCACCAGCAGGCAGCGGTCGAAACCCAGACCTTCGCCACCCAGCTCGCCGCTGTAGGTCACTTGGTCGGCGACGCTGGCGTCTTTGCCGTCCAGCACCACACGGGCCTTGATGCGCTTGCCGAACGCGGCAAATTGACCGGCCACAGCCTTGGTCCCGGTAAAGCCCGGGGCGCCGATGATGGTCAGGTCTTCGGGGACGCTGCCAAGCGCCGCGAGGCCCAGCTTGCGACCGGTCACCGGCTCATTGCCGCCGATCACGTTGTTGAGGGTATCGGCCGGGGTCGCGCCCTCTTCGACGATCACCACATACACCGGCACCTTGACCACTTTGAGGATCTGGTACACCGCATGAAACAGCGTGCCCGACTCGGCGCCGGTGGGGTCCAGCAGCGCCTGGGCGGTGAAGCTATTGATACGGAACGGGGCGTTTTTCGGGATCGACAGGTGCGCATTGGGCGCGGTGCCGACCAGGCCGATCACGTTGTCACCCAGGCCACCCATGGCCTCGGGGGATTCGCTGGCATTGACGGTGATGCCGTTATGCTCGAAGTTCAAAACCTCAGCCATGATTATTCAGCCTTCTTGGTAGCGGCCTTCTTGGCCGGTGGGGTGTCTTGGGCGGCAGCCAGCACGCTGGTCAGTTCCAGGCGGCCGGCGGTGCGCAGAGCGGTTGCTTCGACGTCCAGCAGCTCCAGTTCCTGGCCGACGGTGGACCAGTGGCCACCTCCGGTGGGGAATGGGATGAGGACGGTGTAGGTTTGGCGGTTGGCCATGGGAGACTCCAGAAACGCGAAAGCCCCAGCGATGGGGCTTTCTTGGATGCGAAAAAAAACCGCTTTCGCGGTGTTTGTGATTGCTGCCGGTTTACTCACCCGGCAGTGGGTAACGAGCCTTGATTTCGGCGACTTTAGCCCGCCATGCTTTCTCCTTGGCCTCGGTCTGATCGTACTGCCACTCCATATAGAGCGGGTCCGCATCTACTCGGTAGGCCTGGCGACGATTGAAAGCCAAATCAGCAGCCTGTTCGATCTGCAAAGCGGTGTCGACTTCGGCTTTAGAAAAACCCATCTCAAGCAACTGCTCTACAGTCACATTGTAGAAAGTCTGATCTTTATTTCTGAATTCTTTAATCATCATCAAACTCCAGCAGCTACGACGTTGCCAACATTACTCAGCAAATTGGACAGACTCCCTCCGGAGTCTTTTACCAAACCAGTCACAAGGTGCGACCAAGTTTTATTTCCTGTAATCGACGAGGCAAATACCGACAACAACATCGTAGCGCCGGCCAACTCAGCAAATTTCGTTGAAAAATCCGCATCCACAACGGAGGACGTAAGCTCCACCTTATAGTTAGCAGAGTACCCTGAGTAAAAAACGTTTACCGCACCCAACGTCAGCTTACTCCCCGAGAAGGTAACCGAGCCCTGCACGGAAGCGGCCGGACCATGTGCGCGATGAAACAGAGATGAAGCGAAGGAATACCAACCAGACGTTCCTGCTTTTAATACAGTCGGCATAACAACATCAACGAATCGAAAGTAGACACTGCCCCCCTCGAGCGACAAGAAGTGAATATTTGAACTACCAGCCATATATTCGCCAACCTTTGGAGAAAAAACCGGATTACTCCCTGAACCATACCTCATGAAAACCAGCTTATTCGCGATTGACCAGTAAGGGGTTTGCTCAGTAGGAGCCGCATACTCATGCGTCTGAGCTGCCTTCAGGTAAATCGTTACATAAGGGGTAATATTAGATCGCCCCATCGCCTCTTTAATAGATTTGAGCGGGGCCTCCACCGATCCCAAGGCCATATCGCTACCACCTACCGCATCGACATAAAATGACCGGGACATTTCAGGAATTGCGCGAACCGCCGCCAAAACAGAAGCATCTATTTCAGCGACCTTCCCATTTATCGCGCTGGTTAACTTATTTGCAGCCGCGACCAAACTAGTGATCGTAGTTTCCATACTCATATTCAACTCCCTATATGACTTATCTTGTTAATCCGCTCGTCACTTGGCTTCCAGAGCCATGACTCGAAATAGCACACCAACATGCCGAGCCATATTGTCAACGCTGGCCGTAGCAAGCTCTGCAATCTCCTCGGTCAACAACACGTTCAAGTTTTCACTCCCCACCACAATCGTCACGCTATCCGCCGGCAGCGGTGAAATATCCAACGTGAACTTCTGCAGCACCCGCGCCGCCGCCGCCTTATACGTCAGCAACTGCCCCGCCACCGAATACACGGCCAACAACGTCCCGCTGGCGAGATAAAACCCGAACTCGCCAATCTCATATTCGCCATCGCCATCAAACAGCGCGGCCATGCGCAGTTGGCGCTGGCCCAGGTCTTCGTAGTCCACAATGGCTACGCGCTGGCGCTCATTGCGCAGGGCGGTTTCGTTGCCGGTGGGGTTGTAGCGGCCGGTGCCGGCGGCGATGTGGGTGATTTCGCCTTTCAAGCCTTGGTTCTTTGCCTGCAGCACTTCATCCAAACCCTTGGAGGTGAAGCGCACCAGGCGCGTGATGTCATCGGTCATGGCTGCGCCCTGAGGTCGTAGTCGTTAATGGTGTAGTGCTGGGCGATGCCCGCACTGTTTAGCCTTGAACTCAATGCGAGTTCCGGCAGCGCGCCCCACAACGACAACTCGCCGTCGCTCAGTGCACGGTGGGCGGCGCCGGTCATCGGCAGCCCACCGAACACTTCGTGCACCAGGGTGATGGTGGCCAGGTCGCGCTCGCTCTTGGCCGCGTTGATGCGGCGGATCAAACGGTTGTGGTCGCCACTGGACCAACTGCGGCCGATGATCGCCTGCACGTCAAAGGTGTAGGGCTGGGCCTGCGGGCGCTGCTGGTACCAGGCCAGAATATTGGGGGTGAATCCCAGGGATTCGACCGCGTGGCTCAACGCCTTGGGTGTGCCGGCCTGGCGCTGGATTTGCCAGGACAGGGCGACCGTGAGGCGTTTTTCGGTTTCGCTGGCAGATGCATTCCATTCGCTGACGCCACGGTCCGCCGCCAGGTAAGGCAGGAACGGCGCGGGCGTTTGCAGCGGGTTCATCAACGCCGGGAATGGCGGGGCGACCCGTTCGAGCAGTCGGCCAAAGCCCAGGTCCAGCGCCTTCTCCAGCGGTGAGCTGTTGGCGGGCAACAGGCTGGGAGATTGTTCAGTCATAAGCTGCGCACCTCCACCTCGACACCCATGCAATACGGGGCCTGGAATGCCGTGGTGATAATCGGCGCCAGCGGTTCGAGAATCTCCAACTGCGCCGCCCCGGCGGTGTGGATGGTGTAGTCGATCCAGCTCGGGTCCACGCGCCCTTCCAGGCAGTGGCAGGATTCGGCATAGGTTTGCAGTAGCTGCTGGGCCGCCACTTGCGTCAGCCCCGAGTCGGGGCCGGCGTTGATCTTGGCCACCACGCGGATCTTGTACGGCACGATCTGCGCGCCCTGCACCGCCACCCAATCGGTTTCCGGACGTACATCGGGCCGGGCGAAATGACGCCGCACCCCTTCAAGCAAATCTGCCGACGGCGTGCCATTGCCGGTACGAGACAGCACGGTGACCATCACTTGCCCAGGTGCGGTGCGCCGGGCGTTGCCGTCCTTGACCTGGGCGGCATAGCCATCCGGGTCGAAGGTATAGCTGACGGTGACCACCCCCGCCGCAGTACCGTGGACTTTCACCACCGGCCGTTCGCCGAGGGTAAAGACCTCGCGCCGATACTGCATGCGCGAACCAGCGGCCGGCGCGTGGGGTGCCAGGTAGTAGCGCAGCCGGGCATCGTCATCGCTTTCGAGGGTCGGCGGCACCGGCGGGAACGCCGCCGGGTCGCCGGGGTCGAGCACCTGGCGCTCCAGGCCCATATCGGCCAGGCGCGCATCCAGGTTGCTGCCGTTGGCCCACCACGCCAGCATCTGCTGGATGCGCGCGTTGTACTTGCGCTCATGGGTTTGCAGGCGCACACAAAACGCCTCCAGGGCCAGGGTCAGCAACTCGCTTTCGTTGTCCAGGCTGACCTTGAGCTTGGCCGCGCTTTGCGGAGCGCGGGCGGCGACATAGTCGACGACAAACGCCTTGAACTGCGCCAGCAACGGCTCGAATTCGTCGACGGCGATCAAGTCGGGCGGCGCCAATTGGTTCTGCCCGGGGATCAACATGCTCATGTCACCACCTCGAAGGATTGCTTGCGGTTTTTCCAGGTCCCGGCAAACCGCAGCAACAGGCCAGCGCCCTGGCGATTGGCGACGATGACTTGCGGATCAAAATCGGCGATGCCGTTCTGTGGGTTGTAAAAAGCCTGGGCGGCGTGGCTTTGGGCGAGGATCAACAGGTCATCGCCCAGGTTCTGCCCCAACAATTGCGGGATCAGCGAACCGTACAGCGGGCGTTTCTGCCGTGTGCCCAAAGGTGTGGTCAGGGCCCGGGTGGCGCGCTGGACAAATTGCGGCCAGTCGTCCACCACGGCCCCGGTGTTTCTCTCTATTCCGATCATGGCAAATCCTTATGCCGTGCTGATAACTCGGCCCTGGTGGTCCACCACCGGGCCACTCAAGTGCACGCCGGACGCATCCAGCAGCAGGCCAACTGCACCGACCTGCACGCTGATGGTTGCGGCGGTCATGACCAAACGGGCGGCGCCCAGACTCATTTCCACCTGCTCGCGGGAGCCACTGAATGCCGTGGGGCCGTTGCTCCAATCCAGTACATGACCGGCGGCGTCGTAGGCGCTTTGCGTGCCGTCCGGGTAACGCCGGCTCGTCAGGCTGGCCACACTGGACAGCGGCGGGAAGCGATCGCTGTTGAGGCCAAACAACGCCACCGACTGCCCGCCGCCCTCGCCGCCACCGTAGTTGAGCAGCAGGCATTGCTCACCCACGGTGGGAATCCGCGTTTCCGTCTGCGCCCCGGCGCTGGGGTTGAAAAAGCGAATCGCCGGGGTCAGCAATTCGCCATGCCTGACCTTGCAGGTATTGCTGGCCGCGTCGACCTCCTGGCACACGCCGATCCGGCAAAAACTCTCGGCGCGCCGATAGAGGTCCTCAAGCTGGGTTTCCATCTGCGCCAGGCGCTCGACGATGGGCGCCAGTTGCAGGCGTAACAGTGCATCGAACATGGGCTACTCCTGCAATGGCCGGTATTGATCGGGGTCGTCGATATTCGACACCTCCCAGGTGCAGGCAAACAGCGGCTTGCCGATAGGGTCATCAAGCAGCGGCGGGCCGAGATAGAGGGTTTGGTTGAAGGACACGGTCCAACTGTCGTAGTGAGTGTCGGCCCCCACCAGGGTCAACGGCAGCGCAACGATATTGACGGGCACATCGCACTGGGCCGCCGGCAACTGCCAACGATTATCCAGCACCAGGTCCATCAGCCGGCTCGCCAGGTCACAGGCATCAAAGGGCTGCGCGCCCTGGGCGGACATGACCTTGAGCGAGATCGACAGCACATGAGCCTTGCGCCCCTCCAGGGAACGGACGCCCGGGCCATTACGCTCGATGGTGATTGCCACGCAGGGTTCATCCGCCGCCAGGATGCCCGGCGGGCTGCCCACCCGTAGCTCGGGAAACGCCGCACGCAGGGCCTGGCCGATGGCTATCGGCAGTTGTGAAGGTTTTTCAATGAGGGTCATGGTGTGGCTTCCTTGCAACGATCACTTTGAGTCCGGGGGCTGGTTGACCCCGATGCGCTTGGCGGCCCAGCGCTCATAAAGGCCGATAGCGACATCGGCGCCGGCCATGGCGGTCAAGCAACCCAGAGCACCGGCCGTCCAGATCGACATGCCGGCGGCGTACAACAGCATCAACGCCGATACCCCGCACACCATGCACGCCCCGGAACGCAGGGCCAGGCGGCGCACCAGTGACCAACCGCGGGCGCCCTCCTTGTCGGCGCGCCACATCTCCCCGGATACACCGCCAATCAGGGCCAGAATAATCACCAGCCAGATAGGCATTTCTGCCAACGCTTGCTGCTCGTTTGTCATGTCACGCCTCCTGGAATGCGTAAAACCGGCAGATGGCCGGTGCTTTGTTAAATAGATGGATGGGGGTGTCGGTAGGCATTCCAAAAAGCCCGGTGGCCCGGGCTTTTCAGTAATGCGGTCCTTGGATCTTTCGGCGCTACTGGCGCGGTACGGATCTTTCCTCGATGTTTTTCCGACCACGATCCCTGTCTGCCGGATAACTGCTTGTGGTGCTTTACGCTGCACACCCGGGTCAGTTGCCAACCCTCTGAACCGTCAAGGCCGGTTCATCGCTGCCTGTTGTAAAACCGTGAAACTAAAGAGCGTCGGCATCCTTGCCGGTGTTGCCTGGCGTCCTTGCCATCACTCGGTGGCGTCCATGCCAGTGTTGCGTGCCTTCCTTGTCTTCCTTGGCAGCATCCCTGCCGCCTCCACCAGGCCTTGTTGGCTGGCTTGAGATGGAGAATATGCATGTATGCATATACAGTCAATGCATAAATGCATTTATATCGCCACCAAAAATGCGTTAACGCATAAAACCCTTATATAGCGGGCACTTGCGGTTTTGCACAGACGAAAAAAAGCCCGCTCGTGGGCGGGCTGTTTCTTACGGAGCGAGGTTAACGGGCGTACATGCCCCACCAGAAAACGTGACCGAGGATGCTGATCTGCTCCTCCTGGATATCCTGGAAGCTATAGTCCTCATCCGGATGCTCGTCACGATTGAAACTGCGCAAGCGAATCCCCGATGGCAGGCGATAGAGCTGTTTGACCCGCAATTGACCGTTGTGATTGATGGCATACAAGTCACCATCCACGATATCGCCGATCCCGCTCTTGCCGGCATTCACCCCCACCGTCGCCCCGTCGCGCAACACCGGCAGCATGCTGTTGCCACGCACCGTCACACACTTGGCCTGGTCGAACTGCACACCGTTATGCCGCAGGCTGCGCTTACCAAAACGCAGGCTGGCCTTCTCGCTTTCCTCGATGACGAATCTTCCTGATCCAGCAGCCAATTCAACCTCGCGCAAAAAGGGGATCGACACCTCGTCATCATTAACGGGCGTGTCGTCGTCCCACAGGCTTATATCCTTGAGCTCCGAATGCATCGGATCGCGTTCATCCTGCCACGCCGACCCCGCGCGCCCGCGCAACTGGTCGGTGCTCACCCGGAAGTAATCGGCGATACGCGAGATGTGCTTGTCCGACGGATCAACGATCTTGCCGCTGAGAATCCGTGACAGAGTGGATTGAGGCACGCCGGTACGCCGGTGAAGCTCCGTGGGGGAGATCCCGTCGCGAGCGAGCAGCTCTCTTAAGACGATAGAAACGTTGCGTTTTTGCATAAATGGGATAGTGACGGGAGTTTTTGGGGTTGGCAAATGCTAATTTGCATATTTTGTGCATGGTGCATGCGGTTGTACCTGGCCGTTTGTGAACTGCGAAGCACTGACCTCACATGTTAACCTTGCCGCCATCGCAAAAAATGCTGGGCCAAGCGCCCCCTTTGCCCCATCACTTTCAACGAATTTGCCTACTACCCAATGAGTAAAAATACGTCCGATCTGTCCTCCCACACCCCAATGATGCAGCAGTACTGGCGCCTGAAAAACCAGCACCCTGATCAGTTGATGTTTTATCGCATGGGCGACTTCTACGAGATCTTCTATGAAGATGCGAAGAAGGCCGCCAAGTTGCTGGATATCACCCTGACCGCGCGCGGGCAGTCGGCTGGGCAGGCGATTCCGATGTGCGGGATTCCCTATCATTCGTTGGAAGGTTACCTGGCCAAGCTGGTCAAGCTGGGTGAGTCGGTGGTGATCTGTGAGCAGATCGGCGACTCGGCGACCAGCAAGGGGCCGGTGGAGCGTCAGGTGGTGCGGATCATTACGCCGGGGACGGTGAGTGATGAGGCGCTGCTGGATGAGCGGCGCGACAATCTGATCGCTGCGGTGCTGGGGGATGAGCGGCTGTTCGGCCTGGCGGTGCTGGATATCACCAGTGGCAATTTCACCGTCCTGGAGATCAAGGGCTGGGAGAACCTGCTGGCGGAGCTGGAGCGCATCAATCCGGTGGAGTTGATGATCCCGGATGATTGGCCCAAGGATCTGCCGGCGGAAAAACGCCGTGGGGCCAAGCGTCGCGCGCCGTGGGATTTTGAGCGCGATTCGGCGCTGAAAAGCCTGTGCCAGCAATTCTCCGTACAGGATCTGAAAGGTTTTGGTTGCGAGACCCTGACCCTGGCCATCGGCGCTGCCGGTTGCCTGCTCAATTATGCGAAGGAAACCCAGCGCACCGCCCTGCCGCATTTACGCAGCCTGCGCCATGAGCGCCTGGACGACACGGTAGTGCTCGATGGTGCCAGCCGGCGCAACCTGGAACTGGACACCAACCTGGCCGGTGGGCGCGACAATACCCTGCAGTCGGTGGTCGACCGTTGCCAGACCGCCATGGGCAGCCGTTTGCTGACCCGTTGGCTGAACCGCCCGCTGCGCGATTTGACCGTGCTGCAGGCTCGCCAGTCTTCTATTACCTGCCTGCTGGACGGCTACCGCTTTGAAAAGCTGCAACCGCAGCTCAAGGAAATTGGCGATATCGAGCGGATTCTCGCGCGGATCGGCCTGCGTAATGCCCGCCCGCGTGACCTGGCGCGCCTGCGTGACGCGCTGGGTGTGCTGCCCGAGCTGCAACAGGCGATGACCGAGCTGGAAGCGCCGCACCTGCAACAACTTGCTGTCACGGCCGGCACTTACCCGGAACTGGCTGCGCTGCTGGAAAAAGCCATTATCGACAACCCGCCCGCGATCATCCGCGACGGCGGCGTGCTGAAGACCGGTTACGACAGTGAGCTGGATGAGCTGCAGGCCTTGAGCGAAAACGCCGGGCAGTTCCTGATCGACCTGGAAGCCCGCGAAAAAGCCCGCACCGGCCTGGCCAACCTGAAGGTCGGCTACAACCGCGTGCACGGCTACTTTATTGAGTTGCCGAGCAAGCAGGCCGAGCAGGCCCCGATTGATTACCAGCGTCGCCAAACCCTTAAAGGTGCCGAGCGCTTTATCACCCCTGAGCTCAAAGAGTTCGAAGACAAGGCCCTGTCGGCCAAGAGCCGCGCCCTGGCCCGGGAAAAAATGCTCTATGAGGCCTTGCTCGAAGACCTGATCGGCCAGCTCGCGCCGTTGCAGGACACCGCTGCGGCCCTGGCCGAGCTGGATGTATTGAGCAACCTTGCCGAGCGCGCGCTGAACCTTGACCTGAACTGCCCGCGTTTTGTCAGCGAGCCGTGCATGCGCATTGTCCAGGGCCGCCATCCGGTGGTGGAGCAAGTGCTGACCACCCCGTTCGTGGCCAACGACCTGTCGCTAGACGACGATACGCGCATGCTGGTGATCACCGGTCCGAACATGGGCGGTAAATCCACCTACATGCGCCAGACCGCATTGATCGTGCTGCTGGCGCATATCGGCAGCTTCGTGCCGGCGGCCAGTTGCGAGTTGTCCCTGGTGGACCGCATCTTCACCCGTATCGGTTCCAGCGATGACCTGGCCGGTGGCCGTTCGACCTTTATGGTGGAAATGAGCGAAACCGCCAATATCCTGCACAACGCCAGCGACCGCAGCCTGGTGCTGATGGATGAAGTGGGGCGCGGCACCAGCACTTTCGACGGCCTGTCGCTGGCCTGGGCGGCCGCCGAGCGCCTGGCACACTTGCGGGCCTATACGCTGTTCGCCACCCACTACTTCGAATTGACCGTGCTGCCGGAAAGCGAGCCATTGGTGGCCAACGTGCATCTCAATGCCACCGAGCACAACGAACGCATCGTGTTCCTGCACCACGTGCTGCCAGGGCCGGCCAGCCAGAGTTACGGCCTGGCCGTGGCCCAGTTGGCCGGTGTGCCGAACGATGTGATCCTGCGCGCCCGCGAGCACCTCAGCCGCCTGGAAACCACCGCCCTGCCCCACGAAACCGTGGTGGCCAGCCCAGCCAAGGCCGCCAGTAAACCGGGTGTGCCGATGCAGAGTGATATGTTCGCCAGCCTGCCTCACCCCGTGCTGGATGAGTTGGCAAAGCTTGACCTGGACGACTTGACTCCACGAAAAGCGTTGGAATTGCTCTATGCACTGAAGACACGGGTCTAACGCAGACGCTTGCAAGCTGATAGAATCTCGCGCGGTTTGGGATGCTGCGGGCTTTTAGCCTGGCCTGCAGACTATCGCTCCCAAACCTCGCGAGCCCTGCCACAAGGGGTTTCGCTGCCGCCGCCTGAGGAGAAAATTAGAAATGACCTTCGTCGTCACCGACAACTGCATCAAGTGCAAGTACACCGACTGCGTAGAAGTGTGTCCGGTGGACTGCTTTTACGAAGGGCCGAACTTCCTGGTAATCCACCCGGATGAGTGCATTGACTGCGCCCTGTGTGAGCCAGAATGCCCGGCCGTTGCGATTTTCTCCGAGGATGAAGTCCCGGCAGAGATGCAGGAATTTATTCAGTTGAACGTCGAGCTGGCGGAAATCTGGCCCAACATCACTGAGCGCAAAGACCCGATGCCGGATGCGGCAGAGTGGGATGGCAAAAAAGGCAAGATCGCAGACCTCGAGCGCTGATCGCGCCGATGTCCTCTAAAAGGCCCCTTGCGGGCCTTTTTGCATTTCTACGGGGTGGATTTCACTTTTCTACGGGCAAAAAAAAGGGGCGGTTTGACCCGCCCACATTTTTCCCTAGTCCCTGTGTTCCTTTTCATCGTCCTGATGAATCGCATCCTGCGAACTTCCCTGAGTCATCGTTCCTTGATGACTGTGTCAATCCGTGGACACAGGGCTGATATTAGAGACTTCCCGAACAAGTTCAACGGGATCCATTCGCAAGCACAACCTGCCACGCTCCTCAAACAGAAATAAATAAACCTTACTTTTCAAATAGTTATAAATATGCACAGGTAATTCGAGACGTCCCGGCGCGGTTAAAAAACCAAACACTTACTCAAAAGTAAGCGAATGCTTACAACGCCCATTAGGAAAATGCACACCCGACCGCCCAAAAGGTTTACGCCAGGCAAGAAAAAGCCCCGACAGGGTCGAGGCTTTTCTGCCTTCAGGCCGATCAGTCGTCGCTGACAGTGATGGTCGGCATTGCCTGGGTGCTGGCTTCCTGCAAGACAATCCGCGCCCCGACGTGACGGGCCAGTTCCTGGTAGATCATGGCGATCTGTCCATCGGGTTCGGCAACTACCGTCGGCCTGCCGCCATCGGCCTGCTCGCGAATGCCCATCGACAGCGGCAACGACGCCAGCAATTCAACATCATATTGGGTGGCGAGCTTTTCGCCGCCGCCTTCACCGAACAAATGCTCGGCGTGACCGCAGTTGGAGCAGATGTGCACCGCCATGTTTTCCACGACGCCCAGCACCGGGATGTTGACCTTGCGGAACATTTCCACGCCTTTGCGCGCATCCAGTAACGCCAGGTCCTGGGGCGTGGTGACGATCACCGAGCCTGCCACCGGTACTTTCTGCGCCAGGGTCAGCTGGATATCGCCAGTGCCTGGTGGCATATCGATCACCAGGTAGTCCAGGTTGCCCCAGTCGGTCTGCATCACCAACTGCATCAAGGCCCCGGATACCATGGGCCCGCGCCACACCATCGGGGTGTTGTCATCGGTGAGGAAGGCCATCGACATCACTTCCACGCCATGGGCCTGGATCGGCACGAACCACTTCTGGTCCTTGATCTTGGGCCGCGAACCTTCGGCGATGCCAAACATCACACCTTGGCTGGGGCCATAGATATCGGCGTCGAGGATGCCCACCCGCGCGCCCTCACGGGCCAGGGCCAGGGCCAGGTTGGCCGCCGTGGTCGACTTGCCCACGCCGCCCTTGCCGGATGCCACGGCCACCACGTTCTTGACGTTGGCCAGGCCCGGGATCTGCGCCTGGGCCTTGTGCGCAGCGATCACGCATTGGATGTCGACCTTGGCCGAGCGCACGCCATCCAGGCCTTCAATGGCCATTTGCAGCATCTGTGCCCAACCACTCTTGAACAGACCTGCGGCGTAGCCCAGTTCAAGCTGGACCGAAACCTGGTCGCCCTGCACATCAATGGCCCGGACACAGCCGGCGCTGACCGGGTCCTGGTTCAGATAGGGGTCGGTGTACTGGCGAAGAACGGCTTCCACCGCTGCGCGATTGACGGCGCTCATGGGCTACTCCCGGAAAAGACAGACTAAAACAGGCGGCTATCCTAACCGTTCCGAGGCGTGAGGGGCATGCTTTCGCGACATTGGAAAACCCTGAAACAGCCTCACGGGGTGAAATAAATTTCCCGGCGCTTTATAGTGGCCGACCTCCGTTTCATCAAGTAGCCGAGCCCCATGTCCGAGCCACGCAAGATCCTCGTCACCAGCGCCCTGCCCTATGCCAATGGTTCCATCCATCTTGGCCATATGCTTGAGTACATCCAGACCGATATGTGGGTGCGCTTCCAGAAGCATCGCGGCAATCAATGCATTTATGTCTGCGCGGACGACGCCCACGGTTCGGCCATCATGTTGCGCGCCGAAAAGGAAGGCATCACCCCGGAACAACTGATCGCCAACGTCCAGGCTGAACACAGCGCCGACTTTGCCGAGTTCCTGGTGGATTTCGACAACTTCCACTCGACCCACGCCGAAGAAAACCGCGAGCTGTCGAGCCAGATCTACCTCAAGCTGCGTGACGCCGGGCACATTGCCACCCGCTCGATCACCCAGTATTTCGACCCGGAAAAGAAAATGTTCCTGGCCGACCGCTTCATCAAGGGCACCTGCCCCAAGTGCGGCACCGAAGACCAGTACGGCGACAACTGCGAAAAATGCGGCGCCACCTACGCGCCAACCGACCTTAAGGATCCGAAGTCGGCGATTTCGGGCGCCACCCCGGTGCTCAAGGACTCCCAGCACTTTTTCTTCAAGCTCCCGGATTTCCAGGAAATGCTGCAAGCCTGGACCCGCAGCGGCACCCTGCAGGACGCCGTAGCCAACAAGATCGCCGAATGGCTGGATGCCGGCCTGCAACAGTGGGACATCTCCCGCGATGCGCCGTATTTCGGCTTCGAGATCCCCGATGAGCCGGGCAAATACTTCTATGTGTGGCTGGACGCGCCGATCGGCTACATGGCCAGCTTCAAGAACCTCTGCGACCGCACGCCAGAGTTGGATTTCGACGCGTTCTGGGGCAAGGACTCCACCGCCGAGCTGTACCACTTCATCGGCAAGGACATTGTCAATTTCCACGCCCTGTTCTGGCCGGCGATGCTCGAAGGTTCGGGCTACCGCAAGCCGACCGGCATCGCCGTACACGGTTACCTGACGGTCAATGGCCAGAAGATGTCCAAGTCCCGTGGCACCTTTATCAAGGCGCGCACCTACCTGGACCACCTGTCGCCGGAGTACCTGCGCTACTACTACGCGTCCAAGCTGGGCCGCGGCGTCGACGACCTGGACCTGAACCTGGAAGACTTCGTGCAGAAGGTCAACTCGGACCTGGTGGGCAAGGTGGTCAACATCGCCAGCCGTTGCGCCGGGTTTATCCACAAGGGCAATGCTGGCGTGATGGTGCCGGTCAACGCCGCACCGGAGCTGACCGATGCCTTCCTGGCCGCCGCGCCAAGCATTGCCGACGCCTATGAAGCCCGCGACTTTGCCCGCGCCATGCGCGAGATCATGGGCCTGGCCGACCGCGCCAACGCCTGGATCGCCGACAAAGCGCCGTGGTCGCTGAACAAGCAGGAAGGCAAGCAGGATGAAGTCCAGGCCATCTGCGCCACCGGCATCAACCTGTTCCGCCAGTTGGTGATCTTCCTCAAGCCGGTGCTGCCGTTGCTGGCCGCTGACGCCGAGGCCTTCCTCAACGTTGCGCCGTTGACCTGGAATGACCACGCCAGCCTGCTCAACAACCATCAGCTCAACGAGTTCAAGCCGCTGATGACCCGTATCGACCCGGTCAAGGTGCAAGCCATGACGGACGCGTCCAAGGAAGACCTGACCGCTAGCCAGACCGACACCGGCGAAGCCGCCCCGGCCGGCAATGGCGAGCTGGCCAAGGATCCGTTGTCGCCGGAAATCGACTTCGACGCCTTCGCCGCTGTGGACCTGCGGGTTGCACTGATCATCAAGGCCGAAGCCGTGGAAGGTGCCGACAAGCTGTTGCGCCTGACCCTGGATATCGGCGACGAGCAACGCAACGTGTTCTCCGGGATCAAGAGTGCCTACCCGGACCCGTCCAAGCTCGATGGTCGACTGACCATGATGATCGCCAACCTCAAGCCACGAAAAATGAAGTTCGGCATCTCCGAGGGCATGGTGATGGCAGCCGGCCCTGGCGGCGAAGAAATCTACCTGCTCAGCCCCGACAGCGGCGCCAAGCCTGGCCAGCGCATCAAGTAACCCGAAGCGCCCTGTCGCGGTGATTGGCCGCGACAGGGCGGTTTGCGCTAGTACCCTCTCCCTGCTTGCCGGATAATCAGGCCCTGTTTGCTTAACCGGCTCGACCATGACCGAACTGCTTGTCGCCCTTCTCTGCGCCGCCCTGATCAGCCATTACCTGCTGCGCCTGGCGCTGCCTGGAGATCCCGGGGTGGAGCGACTGCGGGTACACGCCCTTGGGTTGGCGACCACGCTGTTGATGGTGCTGACGGGTGTTTCGAGCTACCTGCTTGTTCATTTCGTGTTGCAACCCTTGGCGCTGGACGCGTTATGGCTGTTTGCCTATGTGCCCGTGGCAATCCTGTTGAGCCAGCCGTTGCTGAATGGGCTTTCGCGCCACGTGCCCGCCCTGCCCGTCGATGGCTTATGGGTGCCACTGCTGGCTAACGCCGGCGTGCTCAGCGTGGTACTCCTGGGCCCGGGCAACGCCAGCCAACTGATCTACAGCCTGGGCATCGGCCCGGCGTTCTGGCTGACCTTCAGCCTGTTCAGCGATTTGCGCCAGCGAATAGATGAAAACGATATCCCCCAGCCCTTTAAAGGCCTGCCCGTGGACCTGCTCAGTGCCGGGCTGATGGCCGTGGCATTCCTGGGCTTAAACGCAATGATCAAACCATGAGCCTGATTCAACGTATCGACGCCCTGCTGCCCCAAACCCAATGCGGCAAATGCGGGCACCACGGTTGCAGGCCCTACGCCGAAGGCATCGCCCAGGGCGAGGCCATCAACAAGTGCCCGCCGGGCGGCCCCGAAACCATTGCCGAACTGGCGCAGTTGTTGAACCTGGTACCGCTGGAGCTGGACAGTTCCCGTGGTGAAGCCCCGGCGCAGATCGCCTTTATCCGCGAGGCCGAGTGCATCGGCTGCACCAAGTGCATCCAGGCCTGCCCGGTGGATGCGATTGTCGGCGCGGCCAAGCTGATGCATACCGTGATCGTGGATGAATGCACCGGCTGCGACTTGTGTGTGGCTCCCTGCCCGGTGGACTGCATCGACATGCTGCCGCTGCCCCTGGCCGCGGTGCTGCCGATTGTCGCGGGCTACGCGATTACTGCCGAGGAGCGCCAGGCGCGCGGGACCAAGCGTGATCGCGCCCGCCGTCGCTTCGAGCAACGCAACGCAAGGCTGCAACGCGAGGAAGAACACAAGCTGGCGGAGCGCCTGGCCCGCAGCAAACGCCCGGCCCCCATCGTGCAGGCCAATAGCGACCCATTGCAGGCCGCCATCGAACGCATGCGCGCACAAAAAGCCGCAGAGATCGACACAGCGTTAAAAAAAGCCAAGGTCAACCTGGCAATGAGCCGGGCGCAACTGCACAAATCCCTGAAAGCCTTTGGCCATCCGCCGACCTTTGAGCAGCAGTCGCAGTTGATCATCCTGCAGCAGCAGTTTGAGTCCGCCGAACAGGCATTGACCGCCCTCGAAGCGAACGCCCCCACACTGGCGTCCCCCCAGGCCAGTAAAGACCCTGAGCTCAAGCGCGCAAAAATCCAGCTGGCCATGCGTCGCGCCGAGCTGAAAAAGGCCCAGGACGCACTGGCCGATGCAGAGCAACTGACCACACTCGGCGCAGCCCTGGCCGCCGCCGAACGGGTGTTGCACGCAGCCGAAGAAAAATCCGAGCAGCCCCGGCCGGACCTGCAACGTATCGAGAAACGGCCCATCGACCGTCACCTGCGCCAGTTGAAGACCGCCCTGGCCTATGCCCGCGCCGACCTGAGCAAACTTGAGCGCCAGCCCACCAGCAGTGCCGCCGAGCTGACGGATGCCAGGCTGCGCGTGGATGAAGCCCAACGGCAAGTAGATAGTCATGTCAGCGCCTGAGGTGGTTGATCGCCAGCAACACGCCATGCAGCGATTATTGCTGGCCACAACGCCCGGCGTGCTGGTGCTGTTCTGGCTGTATGGCTGGGGCGTGCTGATCAATCTGTTGCTGGCCGGCAGCTGTGCATGGGCCGTCGAAGCCGGTGTGCGCCAAGTGCGCGGCCATGATTCCCGCGACTTGGGCGGCCTGGTCAGCGCGGTGTTGCTGGCCTTGGCGCTACCACCTTATTGCCCGTGGTGGTTATGCCTGGGCGCTGTCAGCGGTGGCTTGCTGTTGGGCAAACACCTGTATGGCGGCAAGCAAAACCCCTTCAACCCGGCCATGCTCGGTTATGCGTTGATGCTGCTGGCCTTTCCCCAGCCAATGACCCATTGGCCGGCGTCCCACGGGCTGGACCTGTTGGCCGGTCTGCAACAAGTGTTCGGCCTGCACGGCGAGACCGCCGATGCCTGGGCCCGGGCCACGGCGTTGGATGCCTTGCGCATCAATAACAGCCTGACTGTCGACGAGCTGTTTGCCCGCCACCCGGCTTTCGGCCAGCTCGCAGGTAAAGGCACTGAGTGGGTGAACCTGGCATTTCTCGCTGGCGGCCTCTATTTACTGCAGCAACGGGTCTTCAGCTGGCATGCGCCGGTGGGTATGCTCGCCAGCCTGTTTGTCATCAGCCTGCTGTGCTGGAACGGATCGGGTTCGGACTCCCATGGCTCGCCGCTGTTTCACCTGCTGACCGGAGCCACTATGCTCGGGGCCTTCTTTATCGTCACCGAGCCGGTGTCGGGTGCAAAAAGTGCGCGGGCACGCTTGTTGTTTGGGGTGGGCGTGGGATTGCTGACCTATCTGGTCCGCACCTGGGGCAGCTACCCCGATGGCGTGGCGTTCGCGGTGCTGATGATGAACCTGGCAGTGCCGGCACTGGAGCGCTGGGCGCGGCCGCAGGCGGTGGAAGCATGAAGCGCACCTCGCAAGCCTTGAGCGTGCTTTTGATCGCCGCCGGCGCGGTAGGCCTGACCCTTGGCCTGCAACAGCTGACCGCCAAGCCCATTGCCGCGCAGCAGCGTGAAATGCAAAGCCGGGCGTTGCTGGATGTACTGCCTGCTGGCAGTTATGACAATCAACCGCTGGAACGCCCCTTGGACGCTACTTCGGCAATGCTGGACAACAGCCAACTGCTGGGAGCTTACCTCGCGACCTTGGCCGGCAAACCCAGCTCCGTGGTGCTGCGCTCCCAGGTCGAGGGTTATGGTGGCCGCATCCAATTGCTAATTGCCATCGACCGCAACGCCAAGCTGCTCGGGGTCAAGACCCTGGCACACACGGAAACGCCCACGCTGGGCGGGCATATCGGCGAACCCGGCAATCCCTGGCTTGCCTCATTCAAGGGGCTGTCGCAGGAAAATCCACAGGCTTGGGCGCTGAAGAAAGACAGTGGCCAGTTCGACCAAATGGCCGGTGCGACCATCACGTCCCGCGCCGTGATCAACGCGATCCACGATGCCCTGCGGTATTTTGACGAGCACCGCCAGGCCCTGCTGGAGCGCACCGACCATGACTAAGCCATTGGTCCTCGGCAACCTGTTGCTGCTGCCGGCGCTGCTGGGTGTCAGTGACACGCCGGCGAGCGCTGCAACGTTCTGGGTTATGTGGGCGCTGATCATGATGCTCCATGGCTGGAGCTGCGGCTGGGTGCGCAATCGCCTCAGTGGCCAGTGGCGGCTGATGGCCAATGTATTACTGGCCACCACCTTGGTCAGTTGCGCCAACCTAGTGGCGCAGGCAGTGGCCTTTGCCCCGTCTACGGGCCTGGGGGCATACCTGGCCTTGATCGGCCTGCAATGCGTGCTGCTTGAGCACGAAGGCCTGTTCGCCGCCCACCAGCGCAGGGCACAACTTAAACTGTTCGCGCTAGTAACCGGGCTACTGGCTGCAATCACCCTCTCGCGCTTGTTACTCGGCAGTAGCATCGCCACCCTCGCCCCCACAGGGTTTATCCTGCTCGGGTTGCTGCTCGCCGGGTGGCAGGCCTGGACCCAACGCCACACACCAAATTGAAGGAACCGCTCGCCCAATGAACGCCGCAAAACGCCTGGAGATCTTTCGTCGGTTTCACGAGGACAACCCCGAGCCCAAGACCGAACTGGCCTACTCATCGCCGTTCGAGTTGCTGATTGCCGTGATCCTGTCTGCGCAATCGACGGATGTAGGCGTCAACAAGGCCACGGCCAAGCTGTTTCCCGTGGCCAACACCCCGGCTGCGATCCATGCCCTGGGGGTCGAAGGGTTGTCGCAGTACATCAAGACCATTGGCCTGTACAACAGCAAGGCGAAAAACGTCATTGAAACCTGCCGACTACTGGTCGAGTTGCATGACGGTGAAGTGCCAGAGACCCGCGAAGCACTTGAAGCCCTGCCCGGCGTTGGCCGCAAGACGGCCAATGTGGTGCTCAATACGGCGTTTCGCCAATTGACCATGGCGGTGGACACCCATATTTTCCGTGTCAGCAACCGCACGGGAATTGCGCCGGGCAAGAATGTGGTGGAGGTCGAAAAGCAATTGATGAAGTTTGTGCCGAAGCCTTACCTGCTCGACTCCCACCACTGGCTGATCCTGCACGGTCGGTATGTGTGCCAGGCCCGCAAGCCGCGCTGTGGCAGCTGCCGCATCGAAGACTTGTGCGAATACAAGGAAAAGACGTCGGACGATTGAGCAATCATTGGTTTTATTGATCAGTCGATTGAAAAAATCTTTTTTACCCGGTGCACGATTGTCGATATAAGGAGCGCCAACGGCAGTCTTAGCCTGGAGTTAACCTTATGAGCACTGGCAAAGAACAACTGGATGTAGAAGAAGACTTTGTGGCCGCAGACACGGACGAGGCAGCCGAGGCGCCTGTAGAAGTTGCCAAGACCAATTTGAGCAAACGCCGCACCATCGACAACCTTCTGGAAGAGCGACGCTTGCAAAAACAGTTGGCCGATTACGATTTCGATCTCTAGCCAAACGATCACACAGAAGCCTCCGCCATGGAGGCTTTTTTCTGCCTGTTGCTCCCTGCTTCTTAAACCAGGCCGTTACGCTGGGCAAGCTCGATCAGGTCCACCAGGGACCGGGCGTTGAGCTTGAGCAGCAAGCGCGTCTTGTACGTGCTCACAGTCTTGTTGCTGAGGAACATGCCATCAGCGATCTCTTTGTTGGTCTTCCCCTGGGCCAGTTGCTGCAGCACCATCATCTCCCGGCCTGAAAGCCGCTCGACCATGTCGGCTTCGCAGGTATTACCCTGGCTGGAACGCACCGAGTTGAGTGCCTGGTTGGGGAAGTAGCTGTAGCCGGACAGCACCGCCTTGATCGCGCTCAGCAACTCGGTCAGATCCTGTTGCTTGCACACGTAGCCAGCCGCGCCCGCGTGCATGCAGCGCATGGAGAAGTGGCCCGGCGCCTGCGACGTCAACACCAATACCTTGAAGGGTTGCGCCTGCTTGGTGGAAGACAGGCGACAAATAACTTCCAAACCGTCAAGTTTGGGGATTCCAATATCCAGGATGACAATATCCGGCATATGCTCCCGCGCTAGTTGCAACGCGTCGACTCCGTTATCGGTCTCTGCAACGACCTCATAACCATGACGTTCCATTAGCATGCGTACAGCAAGGCGAATGACGGGATGATCATCCACGATCAGCACTTTATTCATGGGCAAGTCCAATTTCGCTGTTCGAATTATTCAGAACCAGCACAATAGCCTAGTCGTTTCCTCCTTGGCATAGCACTCCCCCCCAAGTAACGACAAGCAGAGACCCAACCCACAAAGTTATGAGAATAGGCCTACAAAAAAACGCCTATATGGATGTGTGGGTTATTGTTTGGCCTTTCAGAACTTTCCGTGAGCAAACATATTTTGAGCAAAAAAACGCCTGCCAAACCAGCAAAAGTAAACACGACGCACGCCACTTTCAGGAAATGCCCCTTGCCAGGGTTGTACCGGGAGGGACCAATACAGAAAAACACCTCTCGGAAAAGTTCCATGGAAAAATTCACTACTAACCATGTACCGAACCATCTGACAGATAATTCTTAAGATAAAACCAGATACCTGATCCGTCCTACTAATTAACCGAATGAATTTAAACATAAATACTCATATACGGTTAACCTACCAACTTCCAGATACAAAAATCACAAGCAACCCATAATAAACAGCAACACCCTCAACACCAGAAAAAACATTAAACATGATTAAACAACGACGCCCAAAATTACAGTCAAAAAAAATGGCCCCTCATTCGAGGGACCACTTTTTATCCAGCCTGGACGACATCAGAACAACTTGCGGCCCTTGTTGGCCGCAATGCGCATGCGCAGAGCGTTGAGCTTGATGAAGCCAGCGGCGTCGGCCTGGTTGTAGGCGCCGCCATCTTCTTCAAAGGTCGCGATGTTGGCGTCGAACAGCGACTCATCGGACTTGCGACCGGTGACAATCACGTTGCCCTTGTACAGCTTCAGGCGCACAACGCCGTTCACATGGACCTGGGACGCGTCGATCATCTGTTGCAGCATCAGGCGCTCAGGGCTCCACCAGTAGCCGGTGTAGATCAGGCTGGCGTACTTGGGCATCAGCTCGTCCTTGAGATGAGCTACTTCACGGTCCAAGGTGATGGACTCGATGGCGCGGTGAGCGCGCAGCATGATGGTGCCACCCGGGGTTTCGTAGCAGCCACGGGACTTCATGCCCACGTAGCGGTTTTCGACGATATCCAGACGACCGATACCGTGCTCGCCACCGATACGGTTCAGGGTCGCCAGTACGGTGGCCGGAGTCATTTCGACACCGTCCAGCGCAACGATGTCGCCGTTGCGGTAGGTCAGTTCCAGGTATTGCGGCTTGTCAGGAGCGTTCTCCGGGGAGACGGTCCATTTCCACATGTCTTCTTCGTGCTCGGTCCAGGTGTCTTCCAGTACGCCGCCTTCATAGGAGATGTGCAGGAGGTTGGCATCCATCGAGTACGGGGACTTTTTCTTACCGTGGCGCTCGATCGGGATGGCGTGCTTTTCAGCGTAATCCATCAGCTTTTCACGGGACAGCAGGTCCCACTCACGCCAAGGAGCAATCACTTTCACGCCTGGCTTCAAGGCATAGGCGCCCAGTTCGAAACGCACCTGGTCGTTGCCCTTGCCGGTGGCACCATGGGAAATGGCGTCTGCGCCGGTTTCATTGGCAATTTCGATCAGGCGCTTGGCGATCAGAGGACGTGCGATGGAAGTACCCAGCAGGTACTCGCCTTCGTAGACGGTGTTGGCGCGAAACATCGGGAAAACGAAATCGCGGACGAATTCTTCGCGCAGGTCGTCAATGTAGATCTCTTTGACGCCCATGGCTTGCGCCTTGGCTCGTGCAGGTTCGACCTCTTCGCCCTGACCCAGGTCAGCGGTAAAGGTCACCACTTCACAGTTATAAGTATCCTGCAGCCACTTGAGGATCACCGAAGTGTCCAGGCCGCCGGAATACGCGAGAACGACCTTGTTTACGTCGGCCATGCCATCACTCCACGGGGTTTTACGGAAAGGCGTCGATTCTACCGATCAAAACCGTGAAATTACAGGGGCGCGACAGCAAATGAAGATAAAGCGACAGATTATGTCGGGCGAGCGACGAATGGCCGCACCTAAGAGGTCGCTGCTGCGTTCGCCGGACCCGCAGCCTGAGGCGCCGGCTTTTCTGGGGCGGGCACGCGGTCGAGGTGGATATTCACCCGTCGGTTCTTCGCCCGGTTGGCAGGATTGGTATTGGGTACCAGTGGATAACGTTCACCGTGGAAACGCAGCACGATCTGCGACTCGGGGATGCCGTTGGCCTTGAAGAAGTCCATCACGGCCAAGCCTCGGCGTCGGGACAGGTCACGATTGGTCAGGCGGTTGCCGCTGTTGTCCGAGTGGCCGTCCAGCTCGATATGGTTGACCGTAGGGTCGGCCTTGATGAACTCAAGCATCACCATCAACTTGGCCTTGGCGGCTGGGTCCAGGTCGATGCCGCCGCCCGGAAAGCCGACTTCAGCCTGCTTGACCTGCTCGAAGTTCATCGGCAGCAACTTCGCGGTACACAACTGGTAGTCGCTGTAGGCCTTGTTAAAGCGTACCGGCAGCAGGCGGATCTCCGAATAACCGCCATCCCGCGAATAGTGGCGCACGGTCGGGCTGCGGCCATCGAGCAAGCCATTGAACAGGCGCCCGGCCTGGGGCTGGGAACTGTTGAACAGCACATCACCACTGCCGGCCCGCACGGCGCCGAGGTTGATATCACCGCGCCCAGGCTGCCACGGCGCGGCCGCCGCCAATAGTGTTGCAGAGCCGACGCCCAACGCACCGTTGTAGGCTTTCAAACGAAATGTCGCCTGCTCGCCGGCCCGGCGCACGAACTCACCCGAACCAAAATCGGCAATCGGCTGGCTCAAGCGGCACTCGAACTTGTCGCCTTCCACCTTCCACTCAATATTTTCCAGGCGCGTCTGGAACGTCAGGGCCATCGCGGGCAGGCTGGCGAACACGCTGAGCAGGGCTAGATATTGCTGGCGCACGGGCGGCTCCACTGGTTTCTACAACACAACAAGGCGTCATACATCGTTAAGGCATACCCAGGGATATCGGTCGCGTCCTGCAAAACTTGATAGCGAGTGCCTGCAAGAGTCTTTTCCGGTAGCATTCCCACCAGATTGACCCGCCTGGAATCCCCAATGTCCGACCGCCTGACCCTGCTGCGTCCCGACGACTGGCATATTCATCTTCGCGATGGTGCTGCGTTGCCCCAAACCGTGGCCGATGTTGCGCGCACGTTTGGCCGCGCCATCATCATGCCTAACCTGGTACCTCCGGTGCGCAATGCCGCAGAAGCCGACGCCTATCGCCAGCGCATCCTCGCTGCGCGGCCGGCCGGCAGCCGCTTCGAACCGTTGATGGTGCTCTACCTGACCGACCGCACCCAGCCCGCCGAAATCCGCGAGGCCAAGGCCAGCGGTTTCGTACACGCCGCCAAGCTGTATCCGGCCGGCGCCACGACCAACTCCGACTCAGGCGTGACCAGTATCGACAAGATCCTGCCCGCCATCGAAGCCATGGCCGAAGTGGGCATGCCGCTGCTGATCCACGGTGAAGTCACCCGTGGCGATGTCGATGTGTTCGACCGCGAGAAGATCTTCATCGACGAACACATGCGCCGTGTGGTCGAACTGTTCCCGACCCTCAAGGTGGTGTTCGAGCACATCACCACCGCAGACGCCGTGCAGTTCGTCACCGAGGCGTCGGCCAACGTCGGCGCGACCATCACCGCGCATCACCTGCTGTACAACCGCAACCACATGCTGGTGGGCGGGATCCGGCCGCACTTCTATTGCCTGCCGATCCTCAAGCGCAACACCCACCAGGTGGCGTTGCTCGATGCGGCTACCAGTGGCAATGCGAAGTTCTTCCTCGGCACCGACTCGGCGCCCCACGCCCAGCACGCCAAGGAAGCGGCCTGCGGCTGTGCCGGCTGCTACACCGCTTATGCGGCGATCGAGCTGTACGCCGAGGCCTTCGAGGCGCGTAACGCCCTGGACAAACTCGAGGCTTTCGCCAGCCTCAATGGCCCGCGTTTCTACGGCCTGCCGGCGAATACCGACCGTATTACCCTGGTCCGTGAAGACTGGACCGCCCCCACCAGCCTGCCATTTGGCGAGCTGACCGTTATCCCGCTGCGCGCCGGTGAAACACTGCGCTGGCGCCTGCTGGAGGAACACAAGTGAGTGAAGACCATTACGACGACGAACAGGAACACGGTGGCGGCGGTTCGCGCCATCCGATGGCCGAGCGTTTTCGCGGCTATCTGCCTGTCGTTATCGACGTAGAAACCGGCGGCTTCAATTGCGCTACCGATGCGCTGCTGGAAATTGCAGCAACCACCATCGGCATGGACGAACAGGGCTTTGTGTATCCAGAACACACCCATTTCTTCCGCGTCGAGCCGTTTGAAGGCGCCAACATCGAAGCCGCAGCCCTGGAATTCACTGGGATCAAGCTCGACCATCCGTTGCGCATGGCCGTTAGCGAAGAAGCGGCATTGACCGATATCTTCCGTGGCGTACGCAAGGCCTTGAAGGCCAACGGCTGCAAACGCGCGATCCTGGTCGGCCACAACAGCAGCTTCGACCTGGGCTTCCTCAACGCCGCCGTGGCGCGCCTGGACATGAAGCGCAACCCGTTTCACCCGTTCTCCAGCTTTGACACCGCCACCCTGGCTGGCCTGGCTTATGGCCAGACCGTACTGGCCAAGGCGTGCCAGGCAGCCGGTATCGACTTCGACGGTCGCGAGGCCCACTCAGCTCGCTACGACACCGAGAAGACTGCCGATCTGTTCTGCGGCATCGTCAACCGCTGGAAGCAGATGGGCGGCTGGGAAGATTTCAGCGACTGATTGAATCGCCAAATCCCACGCATAAAAAAACCGGCCCTCTCAGGCCGGTTTTTTTTCACCGCGAACCTGGCTTACAGCTTGCCAGCGTTCTCGGTCAGGTAAGCCGCAACGCCTGCTGGCGAAGCGTTCATGCCTTTGTCGCCTTTTTTCCAGTTGGCTGGGCAGACTTCGCCGTGCTCTTCGTGGAATTGCAGAGCGTCGACCAGGCGGATCAGCTCTTCCATGTTACGGCCCAGCGGCAGGTCGTTGATGATCTGCGAGCGCACAACGCCCTTGTCGTCGATCAGGAACGCGCCACGGAAAGCCACGCCGCCTTCGGACTCAACGTCGTAGGCCTTGGCGATGTCGTGCTTCATGTCGGCAGCCATGGTGTATTTGACTTTGCCGATGCCGCCATCATTGATAGCGGTGTTGCGCCAGGCGTTGTGGGTGAAATGGGAGTCGATGGAAACGGCGACCACTTCAACGTTACGCGCCTTGAAATCGTCCATGCGGTGATCCAGGGCGATCAGCTCGGACGGGCAGACGAAGGTGAAGTCCAGCGGATAGAAGAACACCAGGCCGTATTTGCCTTTGATGGCTTCAGACAGCTTGAAGCTATCAACGATTTCGCCATTGCCGAGGACGGCTGGGACGTCGAAATCCGGGGCTTGTTTGCCGACGAGTACGCTCATTGGTTATCTCCTGATGGTAATTGAAGTAAATGGACCGCCCTTGAGTCTGCCGCGAATTGACGACAGGCCTGTGACGCGATCACGCTTCGTAAAGACCGACCATCATACCTGAAAAAAGCCGTTCGTCAGTGTGGGGGCCAGGGCGGGCAACGGTTTGAGAAAGCACTTTGACAATCATTCTCGTTAACATTAAGATCCATCGCACTTAAGCCTTAAACCGCGATGGTTCTCCCTTATGTATGTCTGCCTCTGCACTGGCGTCACCGACGGACAAATCCGCGAAGCGATCTATGAAGGTTGCTGCAGCTACAAGGAAGTGCGTGAAACCACCGGCGTTGCCAGCCAATGTGGCAAATGTGCCTGCCTTGCCAAGCAAGTGGTACGGGAAACCCTGACAAAACTGCAGGTAGCCCAGGCGGCGATCCCCTACTCGGCAGAATTTACACACGCCTGAAACAGCCTATTTTAAAGAACCGGACTTAGTGTCCGGTTTTTTTATGCCTGTAATTCAAATAGTTAGGGCCAAGACGCGGAACACAAACATTCTTATTCCGATTAATTTTCATTTATTATTCAATAACTTAGGTTTGACACCAGTAATTGCGCAGCTCAAACTCCGCCCTATATACAACGAACACAGGGCAGGACCCCAATCATGAAAGGCGACATCTCAGTCATCCAGCAACTCAACAAAATCCTTGCCAATGAACTGGTCGCGATCAATCAGTACTTCCTGCATGCACGCATGTATGACGATTGGGGTCTGGAAAAGCTCGGCAAGCGTGAGTACAAGGAATCGATCAAGGCCATGAAGGACGCAGACGCGCTGATCAAGCGCATCCTGTTCCTCGAAGGCCTGCCGAACGTCCAGGACCTGGGCAAGCTGAACATCGGCGAGCACACCCTGGAAATGCTCAACAGCGACCTGGGCTTCGAACGCAAGAGCCATGCCGACCTCAAGGCCGCCATCGCCCATTGCGAAACCAAGGGCGACTTCGGCAGCCGCGAACTGCTGGAAGACATCCTCGAAGACCAGGAAGAACATATCGACTGGCTGGAAACCCAAGTTGGCCTGATCGACAAAGTGACCCTGGAGAACTACCTGCAATCGCAAATGGGTGAATAACCCATCGCCTGCCGGTAAACATCAGGCACAAAAAAGCCCCGCTCTCGAATGAGAAGCGGGGCTTTTTATTGCGCGCCGATTACGCTTCGGTCTTGGCCGCCGCTTTTTCAGCAGCATCCTTGATCAGCGTTTGCAACGAACCATCAGCCGCCATTTCGGTGATGATGTCGCTACCGCCGACCAGCTCACCGGCCACCCACAGTTGTGGGAAAGTAGGCCAGTTGGCGTACTTGGGCAGATTGGCGCGGATTTCCGGGTTTTGCAGGATATCGACGTAAGCGAACTTTTCGCCACACTGCATGACAGCCTGGGAGGCCTTCGCGGAGAAGCCGCACTGCGGGGCATTCGGCGCGCCCTTCATGTAAAGCAGAATGGTGTTGTTAGCAATCTGCTCTTTAATCGTTTCGATGATATCCATGGAACACCTCGGCTGGAACTTTGCGACTCACAGGTCGGCACGGTGGCGCATTGTAACGCAAAATCCCAGCGTGGTGCTCGGGCTCCCCGACAGACTCACTGCGTCACGCCGCCGCGACCTGCACCGGCACGCCATTCAATGCCGCGTTGCCCGACAACTCATCCAACTGCCGCTCATCCGTCAGGTCGTTGGCACTGGCCCCCGGCTGCGCGCTGGCAATGTTCATGTGCACGCCCGGCCGGCCATGACCCCAACCGTGGGGCAGGCTGACCACACCGGGCATCATCTCCAGGCTGGCCAGCACTTGCACCTCGATCATGCCGATCCGCGAACTGACCCGCACACGCTGCCCGTCACTGAGCTGGCGATTGGCTAAGTCATCCGGGTGCATCAGCAACTGGTGCCGCGGCTTGCCCTTCACCAGCCGGTGATAGTTATGCATCCATGAATTATTGCTGCGTACGTGCCGGCGGCCGATCAACAGCAACTCATCGACCTTGGGCAACGGCAATGCGGCAAACCGCGCCAGGTCCGCGAGGATCACTGCTGGCGCCGCCTGCACCCGACCATTGGCGGTTTTCAAGCGCGCGGCCAGGTTGGCCTTCAGCGGCCCCAGGTCCAGGCCGTGGGGATGCTCGGCCAACATCGCCACTGACAACTTGTGCGTGGAGGCGTCGCCATAGGCTCCCGCCCGCAGGCCCAGGTCAATCATCTGCGCCGGCGCCAGGGTCGGCTTGAGCGGGTTGCCGGTGCGGGCCGCAAACGCTTGGGCCAGGCCGACGAAAATCTCCCAGTCGTGCAGTGCACCCTCGGGCTTGGGCAGAATCGCCCGGTTGAAGCGCGTGACGTTGCGCACTGCAAACATGTTGAAGGTGGTGTCGTAGTGATCGTTTTCCAGGGCCGAGGTCGATGGCAGGATCAGGTCGGCATAGCGTGTGGTCTCGTTGATATACAGATCGACACTGACCATGAACTCCAGGCCGTCCAGCGCCTGCTCGAGTTGCCGCCCATTGGGCGTGGACAGCACCGGATTGCCAGCCACTGTCACCAGTGCGCGGATTTGTCCTTCGCCCTCGGTGAGCATTTCTTCGGCCAGGGCCGACACCGGCAACTCGCCACTGTACTCGGGACGCCCGGACACCCGGCTCTGCCAACGATTGAAGTGCCCGCCGGACGTGGCCGCCACCAGGTCTACCGCAGGCTCAGTGCACAAGGCACCGCCGACCCGGTCCAGATTGCCGGTAACTAGGTTGATCAACTGCACCAGCCAGTGGCACAAGGTACCGAACGCCTGGGTCGACACCCCCATGCGCCCGTAGCAGACAGCCTTGTCTGCCGCCGCAAAATCCCGCGCCAACTGGCGAATCTGCTCGGCCGGCACCGCGCATTGCGCGCTCATGGCCTCGGCGGTAAAGCCCGCGACAGCGCGGCGCACCTCGTCCAGGCCATCCACCGGCAAGTGGCTGTCGCGGGTCAGGTGCTCGCTGAACAATGTGTTGAGTAACCCAAACAGCAACGCCGCATCGCCACCGGGGCGCACAAACAGATGCTGGTCGGCCATGGCCGCCGTCTCACTGCGCCGGGGGTCGACCACCACCACTTTGCCGCCACGTGCCTGAATGGCCTTCAGGCGTTTCTCCACGTCCGGCACGGTCATGATGCTGCCATTGGAGGCCAGTGGATTGCCGCCAAGGATCAGCATGAAGTCGGTCTGGTCGATATCCGGGATGGGCAGCAACAGGCCATGGCCGTACATCAGGTGGCTGGAAAGGTGATGGGGCAACTGGTCTACCGATGTCGCAGAGAAGCGGTTGCGCGTCTTCAACTGCCCGAGGAAGTAATTGCTGTGGGTCATCAAGCCATAGTTATGCACGCTGGGGTTGCCCTGGTACACCGCCACCGCATTGTGCCCATGCCGCGCCTGGATCCCCGCCAGCCGTTCGGCCACCAGGGCGAAGGCCTCGTCCCAGGGGATCGGCTGCCATTCGCTGCCTACCCGCAACATGGGTTGGTGCAGGCGATCGGGATCGTTCTGAATATCCTGTAGGGCCACGGCCTTGGGGCAGATATGGCCGCGGCTGAAGGTGTCCTGTGCATCACCCTTGATCGAGGTGATGGCAATACTGCCATCATCCGAGGTGGTGGTTTCCAGGGTCAGGCCGCAGATGGCTTCGCACAGGTGGCAGGCACGGTGATGGAGAGTCTTGGTCATGGCCAGTCTCTTTATTAGGGCTTTGGCCCGACTATGAGCCGCGCCCATCGGCGGCGCCAGCAACGTTCGCCCCGTGAATCAACGGGCATCAGGCCAGGCCATGGGTAAGCATGAGCAAATGTTTCAGAAACCTCCCACACCGCCCAGGAAACCGACCCAACCTGGCCCGGGGCCGCCATCACACATTGCAAAAGGTCGCGGCGCCAGTGTACAAATGACCCGCTGCTGTCCGTAAACAGGCCTCAAAAGTGCAATTCCCGCCCCTTTGAACACCCCTAAAAAACCGTAGCCTATTGGTAAGACGCGACATTTAGTGTCAATATCGCGCCTTCCCCTATTTCGTCGCCCCGTGCGGCTTTCGCCGCAGGTCTCGCCCGTTGTCACAATAAACAAGGCTTTGAGTATCTGCGGTCTGTTGCAAAAAGGTAGTTAATGATGAGCGCAAGGCACTTTCTCTCCCTGATGGATTGCACGCCCGAAGAGCTGGTCAGCGTGATCCGTCGAGGCATTGAGCTTAAAGACCTGCGTAATCGCGGCGTACTGTTCGAGCCTTTGAAAAACCGCGTACTCGGGATGATTTTCGAGAAATCGTCCACCCGTACCCGCCTGTCCTTCGAAGCCGGCATGATCCAGCTCGGCGGCCAGGCCATTTTCCTGTCGCCACGGGATACCCAACTGGGCCGTGGCGAGCCGATCAGCGATTGCGCCATCGTCATGTCGCGCATGCTCGATGCGGTGATGATCCGTACCTTCGCCCACAGCACCCTCACCGAATTTGCCGCCAACTCGCGGGTGCCGGTGATCAACGGCCTGTCCGATGACCTGCATCCCTGCCAGTTGCTCGCCGATATGCAGACGTTCCTCGAACATCGCGGCTCGATCCAGGGCAAGACCGTGGCCTGGATCGGCGATGGCAACAACATGTGCAACAGCTATATAGAAGCGGCGATCCAGTTCGACTTCCATCTGCGCATCGCCTGCCCCGAGGGCTATGAGCCGAGCGCCGAATTCCTGGCCAAGGCCGACGCCCGCGTACAAATCGTGCGCGACCCGAAGGACGCGGTGATCGGCGCGCACCTGGTGAGTACCGACGTCTGGACCTCCATGGGCCAGGAAGACGAGACCGCCAAGCGCTTGGCCTTGTTCGCACCCTATCAAGTCACCCGCGAATTGCTCGACCTCGCCGCGCCGGATGTGCTGTTCATGCACTGCCTGCCGGCCCATCGCGGCGAAGAAATCAGCCTCGACCTGTTGGACGACTCGCGCTCCGTCGCCTGGGACCAGGCAGAAAACCGCCTGCACGCCCAGAAGGCCTTGCTGGAGTTCCTGGTCCCACCGGCGTACCACCACGCATGAGCCAGCCACTTCTGCTGAATCTACGCAATCTGGCATGCGGCTATCAGGACCAACGGGTGGTGCAGAACCTCAACCTGCACCTTAACGCCGGCGATATCGGTTGCCTGCTGGGCTCCTCGGGCTGCGGCAAAACCACTACCCTGCGGGCGATTGCCGGGTTCGAACCGGTGCACGAAGGTGAGATCAACCTGGCCGGCGAAGTGATCTCCAGCGCCGGCTTTACCCTGGCACCGGAGAAACGTCGCATTGGCATGGTGTTCCAGGACTACGCGCTGTTTCCGCACCTCTGCGTGGCCGACAACATTGGCTTCGGCATTCGCAAACACCCGCACAAAGAGCGCGTGGTCGCCGAGCTGCTGGAATTGGTCAACCTGAAGAACCTGGGCAAGCGCTTCCCCCACGAACTGTCTGGCGGCCAGCAACAGCGCGTGGCCCTGGCCCGTGCGTTGGCGCCGGAGCCGCAATTGCTGCTGTTGGACGAACCCTTTTCCAACCTTGACGGTGAACTGCGGCGCAAGCTCAGCCATGAAGTGCGCGACATCCTCAAGGCGCGTGGCACCAGTGCGATCCTGGTCACCCATGACCAGGAAGAAGCGTTTGCCGTGAGCGATCACGTCGGCGTGTTCAAGGAAGGCCGGCTGGAGCAGTGGGATACGCCCTACAACCTCTATCACGAACCGCTGACACCCTATGTCGCGAGCTTTATTGGCCAGGGTTATTTCATCCGTGGCCAGTTGAGCACGCCGGAGTCGGTCAGCACCGAGTTGGGCGAGTTGCGCGGTAATCGTGCCTATACCTGGCCGACTGGCTCTGCGGTAGACGTTTTGCTGCGCCCGGATGACATCGTGTATGCACCGGACAGCGCCTTGAAAGCGCAGATTGTCGGCAAGACCTTCCTGGGTGCCTCGACCTTGTACCGCTTACAGTTGCCGACCGGCGCCCAGCTGGAATCGATTTTCCCCAGCCATGCCGATCATCAGGTGGGTGCGCAGGTGGGGATCCGCGTGGCGGCCGAACACCTGGTGCTGTTCCAGGCCTCGGGGAGCACGGCGGCGCAGATTCCGCAGGTGGAGTCCGGCGTGCGGCGCTACAGCACTGCCAGCTGAAGAAACCGAATCCAAAATGTGTGCAGGCTTGTGTGGGAGCCTGACTTGCCCGCGATGCAGGCGCCTCGGGTTGTCAGCTACAGCGAGGTGATGCTATCGCAGGCAAGCCAGCTCCCACAGAGGCTCGCTCCCACATTTGATCCCACCGTTCTTGAAATCAAGCCCGGCCAATCGGCGCAAATTTGCCCTGGGTCTGCTCGGCCAACACCGCCGCCGCCAACTCCACTTCCAAGCCCCTCCTACCCGCACTGACAAAAATTGTCGCAAAAGGCTGTGCGCTCTCATCGATGAAGGTGCGCAAGCGTTTCTTCTGCCCCAGCGGGCTGATCCCGCCCAACAAATAGCCGGTAGAACGCTGCGCCGCAGCGGGGTCGGCCATCTCGACTTTCTTCACCCCTGCCGCATGCGCCAGGGCCTTCAAATCCAGACTTCCGACGACCGGCACCACCGCCACCAATAACTCGCTCTTTTCGCTGCTGGCGAGCAGGGTCTTGAACACCCGCGCCGGGTCGAGACTCAACTTCTCCGCGGCCTCCAGGCCATAAGAAGCGGCCTTGGGGTCATGTTCGTAACTGTGGATACGATGTTCGGCGCGAACTTTTTTCAACAAGTCCAATGCGGGTGTCATAGGGGCTCCAGGCTCGGGGGAAACGTGGAAAAGCAGGCCACCGATTCTAGGACAAACCCAGGCAAAACGCTCTAGTGCAGGGCGCTGTGCGACGAATCCGCGCAGATCCTGGCCACGCTCGCCGCCCATTGCGTCGCCTTGTTGCGGCGATCATTCACCGTGTTAATAGTTTGAAAATGACCGACCGTTCACTTTCGACCTTTGACAGCGGTGTTTCTTGTCTATATTTTTTCGTTTCCGAATACTGTAGGAATCTATCCACAGTGTCCGAGCAGTAAGCCGTGACCAGGATGGGGATCCTCGTCACGGTGAAAATCGCGCACCGCCCGTTGTGGCACCGCGCCAGACAAGAAAAAAAATCGAGGTTTTCAATGACAACTGCTCTTCAACAGCCTTCTCTTTCAAGCCAATGCATGGCCGAGTTCCTCGGCACCGCGCTGCTGATCTTCTTCGGCACCGGCTGTGTCGCTGCGCTCAAGGTCGCGGGTGCCAGCTTTGGCTTGTGGGAAATCAGCATCATCTGGGGGATCGGCGTGAGCATGGCGATCTACCTGAGCGCCGGCATTTCCGGGGCTCATCTCAATCCAGCCGTCAGTATCGCGCTGTGCATCTTTGCCGATTTCGACAAGCGCAAACTGCCCTTCTACATCATTGCCCAGGTTGCCGGCGCCTTTTGCTCGGCCGCGCTGGTCTACACGCTCTACAGCAACCTGTTTTTCGATTACGAACAAACTCACCAGATGGTCCGCGGCTCCGCAGCCAGCCTGGAGCTGGCCTCGGTGTTCTCTACCTACCCCCACGCCTTGCTGAATACAGCCCAGGCGTTCCTGGTGGAAATGGTCATCACCGCCATCCTCATGGGCGTGATCATGGCCTTGACCGACGACAACAATGGCTTGCCCCGTGGCCCGCTGGCCCCGCTGCTGATCGGTTTGCTGATCGCGGTGATCGGCAGCGCCATGGGCCCGCTGACCGGGTTTGCGATGAACCCGGCACGGGATTTCGGCCCTAAACTGATGACGTTTTTCGCCGGTTGGGGTGAAATGGCCTTCACCGGCGGGCGCGATATTCCTTATTTCCTGATTCCGATCTTTGCACCGATTGTCGGTGCCTGCCTCGGCGCTGCGGCCTATCGCGGGTTGATTGCCCGCCATCTGCCCAACGCCACAGCGGCTACAACTGATGCAGCCGAAACCGCCGCCAGCGGTAACACCCGAACTTCCTGAAAGCGGTAGCCTGGGCCCTTCTGCCCCTTTGCGGCCCAGGCTACTTACCCATTCCCTTTTTCCGTCCAAGGCAATCGACATGACCGACACACAGAATAAGAACTACATCATTGCCCTCGATCAGGGCACCACCAGTTCCCGGGCGATCATCTTTGATCGTGACGCCAACGTGGTGTGCACCGCCCAACGCGAATTCGTCCAGCACTACCCGCAAGCCGGCTGGGTCGAGCACGACCCGATGGAAATCTTCGCCACCCAAAGTGCCGTGATGGTCGAGGCCCTGGCACAAGCCGGCCTGCATCACGACCAGGTTGCCGCCATCGGCATCACCAACCAGCGTGAAACCACGGTGGTCTGGGACAAGATCACCGGCCGCCCGATCTACAACGCCATCGTCTGGCAGTGCCGGCGCAGCACCGAGATCTGCCAGCAGCTCAAGCGCGACGGCCATGAGCAATACATCAGCGACACCACCGGCCTGGTCACCGACCCGTACTTCTCCGGCACCAAGCTGAAGTGGATCCTCGATAACGTCGAAGGCAGCCGCGAACGCGCGCGCAACGGCGAACTGCTGTTCGGCACCATCGACAGCTGGCTGATCTGGAAATTTACCGGCGGCAAGACCCACGTCACCGACTACACCAACGCCTCGCGCACCATGCTCTTCAACATCCACACCCTGGAGTGGGATGCGAAGATGCTCGAGGTGCTGGACATCCCGCGGGAAATGCTGCCGCAAGTGAAGTCCTCCTCAGAAATCTATGGCCGCACCAAAAGCGGGATTGCCATCGGCGGCATTGCCGGTGACCAGCAAGCTGCTCTGTTCGGCCAGATGTGCGTCGAGCCGGGCCAGGCGAAAAATACCTACGGCACTGGCTGCTTCCTGCTGATGAACACCGGCGACAAGGCCGTCAAGTCCCAGCACGGCATGCTCACCACCATCGCCTGCGGCCCCCGTGGCGAAGTGGCCTACGCGCTCGAAGGCGCGGTGTTCAACGGCGGCTCCACCGTGCAGTGGCTGCGCGACGAGCTCAAGATCATCAACGACGCCCACGACACCGAATACTTCGCCAACAAGGTCAAGGACAGCAACGGCGTATACCTGGTGCCGGCGTTCACCGGCCTGGGCGCTCCGTACTGGGACCCCTATGCCCGTGGCGCGCTGTTCGGCCTGACCCGTGGCGTACGCGTGGATCACATTATTCGTGCAGCCCTGGAGTCGATTGCCTACCAGACCCGCGACGTGCTCGACGCCATGCAGCAGGACTCCGGCGAACGCCTCAAATCCCTGCGGGTGGACGGCGGTGCGGTGGCCAATAACTTCTTGATGCAGTTCCAGGCCGATATCCTCGGCACCCAGGTCGAGCGCCCGCAAATGCGCGAGACCACGGCGTTGGGCGCGGCCTACCTGGCCGGCCTGGCCTGTGGCTTCTGGGGCAGCCTGGATGAGTTGCGTGGCAAGGCGGTGATCGAGCGCGAATTCGAACCGCAACTGGACGAGGCCGCCAAAGAAAAACTCTACGCCGGCTGGAAAAAAGCGGTCAGCCGCACCCGCGACTGGGAACCCCACGAAGGCGCCGAATAAGCCACGCGCCGGACCCACTTAGGGTTGTAACTGGCAGGGAGCAGATTCCTGCGTCATCATGGGCCACTTTTTTGTACGGCAGCCCAAAGGACGCCCCATGAATCTGCCTCCCCGTCAGCAGCAAATCCTCGAACTGGTCCGCGAACGCGGCTACGTCAGTATCGAGGAAATGGCGCAGCTGTTCGTTGTGACCCCGCAAACCATCCGCCGCGACATCAACCAACTGGCCGAAGCCAACCTGCTGCGTCGCTACCACGGCGGCGCCGCCTATGACTCCAGCGTCGAAAACACCGAGTACGCCATGCGTGCCGACCAGATGCGCGATGAAAAACAGCGTATCGGCGAAGCCATTGCCGCACAGATCCCCGATCATGCCTCGCTGTTCATCAATATCGGCACCACCACCGAATCCATCGCCCGGGCGCTGCTCAACCACAGCCACCTGAAGATCATCACCAACAACCTCAACGTCGCCATGATGCTCAGCGCCAAGGACGACTTCGACGTGCTGCTGACTGGCGGCAATGTGCGCCGTGACGGCGGCGTGGTGGGCCAGGCCAGCGTGGACTTCATCAACCAGTTCAAGGTCGACTTCGCCCTGGTGGGTATCAGCGGCATCGATGAGGACGGCAGCCTGCTCGACTTCGATTACCAGGAAGTGCGGGTTTCCCAGGCGATCATTGCCAATGCACGCAAGGTGATCCTGGCGGCGGACTCGAGCAAATTCGGGCGCAATGCCATGATTCGCCTGGGGCCGATCAGCTTGATTGATTGCCTGGTCACCGATCAGCAGCCGGTGCCGGCGCTGGTGCAGTTGTTGAGCCAGAACAAGATTCGCCTGGAAGTCGTCTGATCTGGCCCTGAGATCTCTGGCGCTTGGACCACCTTCATCGCGGGCAAGCCCGCTCCCACAGTTGGAATGCGATCAACCTGTGGGAGCGGGCTTGCCCGCGATGGCGGCCTAAAGAGCAACAACCCTCTTGAGCCAGCAGCAGGCTCAATGTTCACAATTTTTCCTTTCCCCGCCCTTCGATGAGTTTTTTCAATCGAAGTCGACTGGCTGTGCCCGCGTTTATAGGCTACCATTTTCGCAAATGAACATTAATGTTCGAATTCAAATATAAATAAAGATCGCGAGGCCAGCCGATGACCCCTTCTACCTTGCCTGCTCCACCCCTTGCCGAAGTCTATGATGTTGCCGTTATCGGTGGTGGGATCAATGGCGTGGGCATCGCGGCAGACGCAGCCGGTCGCGGCCTGTCGGTATTCCTTTGTGAAAAGGACGACCTGGCCAGCCACACCTCGTCCGCCAGCAGCAAGCTGATCCACGGCGGCCTGCGCTATCTTGAACATTACGAATTCCGCCTGGTCCGCGAGGCCCTGGCCGAACGCGAAGTGCTGCTGGCCAAGGCTCCGCACATCGTTAAGCAGATGCGCTTTGTGCTGCCCCATCGCCCGCACCTGCGCCCGGCCTGGATGATTCGTGCCGGCCTGTTCCTGTATGACCACCTCGGCAAGCGCGAAAAACTCGCAGGTTCCAAGAGCCTGAAGTTCGGTGCCGACAGCCCGCTGAAAAGCGAGATCACCAAGGGCTTCGAATACTCCGACTGCTGGGTCGACGACGCACGCCTGGTAGTACTCAATGCCATGGCCGCCCGGGAAAAAGGTGCGCATATCCACACCCAGACCCGCTGCGTCAGCGCCCGTCGCAGCAAGGGCCTGTGGCACCTGCACCTGGAACGCGCCGATGGCAGCCTGTTGTCGATCCGCGCCAAGGCCCTGGTGAATGCGGCCGGCCCGTGGGTCGCCAAATTCATCAAGGATGATTTGAAGCTCGATTCGCCCTACGGCATCCGCCTGATCCAGGGTAGCCACCTGATCGTGCCAAAACTGTACGAAGGCGCCCATGCGCACATCCTGCAGAACGAGGACGGGCGTATCGTCTTCACCATTCCGTACCTCAACCACCTGACCATCATCGGCACCACCGACCGTGAGTACACCGGCGACCCGGCGAAAGTGGCGATTACCGAAGGTGAAACGGACTACATGCTCAAGGTGGTCAATGCCCACTTCAAGCAGCAGTTGAGCCGCGACGATATCGTGCACACCTATTCCGGCGTGCGTCCGCTGTGCAACGACGAGTCGGATAACCCGTCGGCCATCACCCGCGACTACACCCTGGCGCTGTCCGGTACTGGTGAGGAAGCGCCGATCCTGTCGGTGTTCGGCGGCAAGCTGACCACCTACCGCAAGCTTGCCGAGTCGGCCCTGGCGCAACTGGCCCCGTACTTCCCGCATATCAAGCCAAGCTGGACGGCCAAGGCCAGCCTGCCCGGCGGCGAAGACATGAGCACGCCAGAAGCCCTGGCCTCGGACATTCGCGGCAAGTTCGAGTGGATTCCCAGCGAAATCGCCCGCCGCTGGTCGACCACCTATGGCAGCCGCACCTGGCGCCTGCTCGAAGGCGTGCAATCGCTGGCCGACCTGGGCGAGCACCTGGGTGGTGGCCTGTACACCCGGGAAGTCGACTACCTGTGCGCCGAGGAATGGGCGACCCAGGCCTACGACATCCTGTGGCGCCGCACCAAACTGGGGCTGTTCACCACCCCCGAGGAGCAGGAGAACCTGCAGCGCTACCTGGTCAAGGTCGAGCAGAACCGCAGCAAGATCGAAGCGGCCTGAATGACAAAGCCCCTGCACCGAAAGGTCCAGGGGCTTTTTTTGGCTCGCACATCGTAAGCAGACTCCTACAAATTCGGTTTTCCGAACGCGATACCTCCCCCTATTCGGTTTGCCGGACTTAAACACCGGATAAACATCGTCACATAAAGTTAATCACCATATAAATCATATAGTTAGATCTTTATTAGCAGTCTGGCACGACTCATGCTCTACACTTGGGACGTGTTTGCCTGAGATGCTTCAGGAGCCGTCACAGGCATTCGCTGTATCGAAAGAGCCGTCCAGGCTTCATAAAAAAAACAAATGTCGAGGAAGTATTGATGCGTATCGTTCCCCATATTTTGGGCGCAGCCATTGCTGCCGCTCTGATTAGCACTCCAGTCTTCGCCGCCGAACTGACCGGCACGCTGAAGAAAATCAAAGAGTCGGGCACCATCACCCTGGGCCACCGCGACGCCTCCATTCCGTTTTCCTACATTGCGGATGGTTCGGGCAAGCCAGTGGGCTACTCCCACGACATTCAACTGGCCATCGTCAAAGCTGTCGAGAAAGACCTCGGCATGAAGGAAGGCGAGCTGAAGGTCAAATACAACCTGGTCACGTCGCAAACTCGTATCCCGCTGGTGCAGAACGGCACCGTGGACGTTGAGTGTGGTTCCACCACCAACAACGTTGAGCGTCAGCAACAAGTCGACTTCTCCGTCGGCATCTTCGAAATCGGTACCCGTCTGCTGTCCAAAAAGGACTCGACCTACAAGGATTTCGCTGACCTCAAGGGCAAGAACGTCGTGACCACCGCCGGCACCACGTCCGAGCGCATTCTCAAGTCCATGAACGCTGATAAGCAGATGGGCATGAACGTGATCTCCGCCAAGGACCACGGTGAGTCCTTCCAGATGCTGGAAAGCGGCCGCGCCGTTGCCTTCATGATGGACGATGCGCTGCTGGCCGGTGAAATGGCCAAGGCCAAGAAGCCAGACGACTGGGCTGTAACGGGGACTGCACAGTCCTACGAAATCTACGGCTGCATGGTTCGCAAAGGCGATGCACCGTTCAAGAAAGCAGTCGACGATGCAATCGTTGCTACCTACAAGTCGGGCGAGATCAACAAGATCTACGACACCTGGTTCCAAAAGCCGATCCCACCAAAAGGCCTGAACCTGATGTTCCCGATGAGCGACGAACTCAAGGCCCTGATCGCCAATCCGACCGACAAAGCAGCCGACGACAAAACGGCTGAAAAAAAGTCCTGATTCCGAACTAACCTTATCCCCTGGGGGAGCCAACCCTCCCTCAGGTGCCTGTTACTACCTGCTGGCATTATTTGGAACACTCGACCTGGCGGTTTGCGAGCCGATCGCGTGTGTCTGACGTTCACCGTCAGGCGGGAATGGATCTTCCCCAAGCGGGTGCTTGTACATCGATCGATTTCGGGGGAGACCCTAATGAATTACAACTGGGACTGGGGCGTATTCTTCAAGTCCACCGGCGTGGGCAGCGAGACTTATCTCGACTGGTTCATCTCCGGTTTGGGCTGGACCATCGCCATCGCCGTCGTGGCATGGATCGTCGCCTTGCTGCTGGGCTCGATGCTGGGTGTGATGCGCACGATGCCTAACCGCCTCGTAGCCGGTATCGCCACCTGCTACGTGGAACTGTTTCGTAACGTGCCGCTGCTGGTTCAGCTGTTCATCTGGTACTTCCTGGTACCTGACCTGCTGCCACAAAACCTGCAGGACTGGTACAAACAAGACTTGAACCCGACCACCTCGGCCTACCTGAGCGTTGTCGTGTGCCTGGGCCTGTTCACTGCCGCCCGCGTATGTGAACAAGTGCGTACCGGTATCCAGGCGCTGCCTCGCGGCCAGGAAGCCGCCGCGCGTGCCATGGGTTTCAGCCTGTCACAGATCTACTGGAACGTGCTGCTGCCCCAGGCCTACCGGATCATCATCCCGCCGCTTACCTCGGAATTCCTCAACGTGTTCAAGAACTCCTCCGTGGCGTCCTTGATCGGCCTGATGGAATTGCTGGCACAAACCAAGCAGACCGCCGAATTCTCGGCCAACCTGTTTGAAGCCTTCACCCTGGCTACGCTGATCTACTTCACCCTGAACATGAGCCTGATGCTGCTGATGCGCCTGGTCGAGAAGAAAGTCGCGGTGCCTGGCCTGATTTCCGTGGGGGGCAAATAATGGACTTCGATTTCAGCGGCATTATCCCAGCCATGCCCGGCCTGTGGAACGGCATGGTCATGACCTTGAAGCTGATGGTCATGGGCGTGGTCGGCGGTATCTTCCTCGGTACCATCCTGGCCTTGATGCGCCTGTCCTCCAGCAAACTGCTGTCGCGCGTGGCCGGCGTCTATGTGAACTACTTCCGCTCGATCCCGCTGCTGTTGGTGATCACCTGGTTCTACCTGGCGGTACCATTCGTATTGCGCTGGATCACTGGCGAAGACACGCCAATCGGTGCATTCACCTCCTGCGTCGTGGCCTTCATGATGTTCGAGGCGGCGTACTTCTGCGAAATCGTGCGGGCCGGCGTGCAGTCGATCCCCAAGGGCCAGATGGCTGCGGCACAAGCGATGGGCATGACCTACAGCCAGACCATGCGCCTGATCATCCTGCCCCAGGCGTTTCGCAAGATGACCCCGCTGCTGCTGCAGCAGAGCATCATCCTGTTCCAGGACACCTCGCTGGTCTACACCGTGGGCCTGGTGGACTTCCTCAACTCCGCCCGCTCCAACGGCGACATTATCGGCCGCTCCAATGAGTTCCTGATCTTTGCCGGTGTCGTCTACTTCATCATCAGCTTTGCCGCCTCGCTGCTGGTCAAGCGTCTGCAAAAAAGGTTTGCCGTATGATCTCTATCAAGAACATCAACAAGTGGTATGGCGACTTCCAGGTGCTGACCGATTGCAGCACTGATGTCAAAAAAGGCGAAGTGATCGTGGTGTGCGGGCCATCCGGCTCGGGCAAGTCCACCCTGATCAAGTGCGTCAACGCCCTGGAACCGTTCCAGAAAGGTGACGTTGTGGTCGACGGCACCTCGATTGCCGACCCGAAGACCAACCTGCCGAAACTGCGCTCGCGCGTGGGCATGGTGTTCCAGCACTTCGAACTGTTCCCGCACATGACCATCATCAAGAACCTGACCGTCGCACAGGTGAAGGTGTTGGGCCGCAGCGAAGAAGAGGCCAAGAAGAAAGCCCTGCAATTGCTCGAACGCGTGGGCCTGTCGGCGCACCAGGACAAGCATCCAGGCCAGCTTTCCGGCGGCCAGCAACAGCGCGTGGCGATTGCCCGTGCCCTGGCCATGGACCCGATCGTCATGCTGTTCGACGAACCGACTTCGGCCCTGGACCCGGAGATGGTCAACGAAGTGCTGGACGTGATGGTGCAACTGGCCCAGGAAGGCATGACCATGATGTGCGTGACCCACGAAATGGGCTTCGCCCGCAGAGTGGCCGACCGTGTGATCTTCATGGATGCCGGCAAGATCATCGAAGACTGCCCTAAAGATGAGTTCTTCGGCGATATCAGCGCCCGTTCCGAACGTGCGCAGCACTTCCTCGAGAAAATCCTGCAGCACTAAGCACAACACAGCGTCCACTGTATAAACCGGGCCCTGTGGGAGCGGGCTTGCCCGCGATTGCGGCGTATCAGTCAACCTGTCTGTGGTTGACCTACCGTCATCGCGGGCAAGCCTGCTCCCACACCGGTCCAGGCAAGCGCTGGTTGACCCAAGGCATCTGTGATGAAATGCGACCCCACCCTCTATCGCGCCGCGCCGCCATCACTTGCCGTGAAGCCTCGTCTGATTCGCCAGTTGTTCCTGCCGCCCCTGATCATCCTGTTGATGATCGGCCTGGGTTTTATCGGCTTCTGGACCAGCGAGCACTACGGCATCCGCACCCTGGGCGAGAACGGCGAGCGTCAGTTGGAGCTGCATGCGCGCACGGTCGAGAGTGAGATCAGCAAATACACCTACCTGCCCAGCCTGCTGGAACTGGAATCCAGCGTCTCCAGGCTGTTGGCCGAGCCAAGCCCGGAACACCGGCAAGCCGTCAACGAATACCTCGAAGGCCTGAACCGGCGTAGCCGCAGTCGGGCGATTTATGTGATGGACACCACCGGCCGTGTGATGGCCACCAGCAACTGGCGCGATGTTGACAGCTACCTGGGTGAAGACCTGTCGTTCCGCGCCTATTTCCAGAATGCCGTGCGTGGCCAGCCCGGCCGTTTCTATGGCATCGGCAGCACCAATGGCGAACCCGGCTACTACCTGGCCCATGGCCTGGAAGAACGCGGCAAGATCATTGGCGTCGCGGTGGTCAAAGTGCGCCTCGAAGCGCTGGAAGAACGCTGGCAGCGCGCGCGCCTGGAAGCTTTTGTCAGCGATGAGAACGGCATCATCATCCTCTCCAGCGACCCGGCGCGCCGGCTCAAGGCCGTGCGCCCGCTGAGCGACGATACCAAGGAGCGCCTGGCTCGCAGCCTGCAATATTACTGGGCGACCCTCAACGAACTGCAACCCCTGGCCCGCGAACAGCTGGATGCTGGTACCGAGAAGCTGACGTTCCCGGCCAACAGTGAAGTGGTGACCGACGACCAGGAAGTCACCTACCTCGCCCAGACCCGACCGCTGAACGACACGCCGTGGAACTTCACCCTGCTCACCCCGCTCAACGACCTGCGCCAGGCGGCGATCAACCAGGGCATCCTCGTCGCCGTGGCCTTTGCCCTGGTGGCGTTCCTGCTGATTGCCTGGAACGAGCGACGCAAGGTGATCGCCACGCGCCTGGCTGCCCGCGAGGCCCTGCAAGAAGCCAACAACCAGCTGGAGCGGCGGATTGCCGAGCGCACCGCCGACCTGCGGGCCAGCAACGAACGGCTCAAGGCGCAGATCCGCGAACGCCGCCAGGCCGAAGAAACCCTGCGCCGGGCCCAGGACGAATTGGTCCAGGCCGGCAAACTGGCGGCCATCGGCCAGATGTCCACCAGCATCGCCCATGAACTGAACCAGCCCCTGGCGGCCCTGCGCACCTTGTCCGGCAACACCGTGCGCTTCCTGGAACGCGGGGCCCTGGATACTGCCAGCACCAATCTCAAGACCATCAACGAACTGATCGACCGCATGGGCCGCATCACCGCCAGCCTGCGCTCGTTTGCCCGACGCGGCGACGACCAGGGCGAAGCCAGCCTGGGCAAGGCCGTGGATGCGGCGTTCCAGGTCCTGGGCAGCCGCCTCGACAGCCTGCCGCTGACCGTCCACCGTGGTTTTAGCCAGGCCCTGTTGCAGATCGACCAGACACGCCTGGAGCAGATCCTGGTCAACCTGATCGGCAACGCCCTGGATGCGATGCACGCCCAACCCGCCCCCGAGTTGTGGCTGGAAAGCGATATCAGCGACGGAAAATATCGCCTGCGGGTGCGGGACAACGGGCATGGCATCGACCCTGAGACCCGCAAGCATCTGTTCGAACCCTTTTTTACCACCAAACCCGGCGAGCAAGGCCTGGGCCTGGGCCTGACCCTGTCGGCCAGCCTTGCAGCGGCCACCGGCGGCAACCTGGCCGTCGAGCACCCGGCCGTTGGTGGTACGGCCTTTGTCCTGAGCCTGCCCCTGGCAGGCCATCAACCCGGCGAATCGATATGAACAGCCAACCCAATACCGAACTGACCGTGCTGATCGTCGAAGACGATCCCCATGTGTTGCTCGGCTGCCAGCAAGCCCTGGCCCTGGAAGATATTCCCAGCGTCGGCGTGGCCAGCGCCGAAGAGGCTCTCAAACGTGTCGGCGAGAACTTTGCCGGCATTGTGATCAGCGATATCCGCCTGCCCGGTATCGACGGCCTGGAGCTGTTGACCCGCCTCAAGGCCCTGGATAAAAGCCTGCCGGTGGTGCTGATCACCGGCCACGGCGATATTTCCATGGCCGTGGGCGCGATGCGCAACGGTGCCTATGACTTCATGGAAAAACCCTTTTCCCCGGAGCGCCTGGTAGACGTGGTGCGCCGCGCCCTCGAACAGCGCGGCCTGGCCCGGGAGGTCTGGGCGCTACGCCGCCAACTGGCCGAGCGTGACTCCCTGGAAGGCCGGATCATCGGGCGCTCGCCGGCGATGCAGAACCTGCGCGAGCTGATCGCCAACGTCGCCGACACCTCGGCCAACGTGCTGATCGAAGGCGAGACCGGCACCGGCAAGGAGCTGGTCGCCCGCTGCCTGCACGACTTCAGCCGCCGCCACGCCCACCAGTTCGTCGCCCTGAACTGCGGTGGCCTGCCGGAAAACCTGTTTGAAAGCGAGATTTTCGGCCACGAAGCCAACGCCTTTACCGGCGCGGGCAAACGGCGGATCGGCAAGATCGAACATGCCCACGAGGGCACGCTGTTCCTCGACGAAGTGGAAAGCATGCCGATGAACCTGCAGATCAAACTGCTGCGGGTCTTGCAGGAGCGCACCCTGGAACGCCTGGGTTCGAACCAGAGCGTGGTCGTGGATTGCCGGGTGATCGCCGCCACCAAGTCCGACCTCGACGAATTGAGTCGCGCCAACCAGTTCCGCAGCGACCTGTACTACCGCCTGAACGTGGTCACCCTGGAACTGCCGCCGCTGCGCGAGCGTCGTGAAGATATCCTGCAACTGTTCGAACACTTCCTGCAGCAGTCCTCCCTGCGCTTTGACCGCATCGCCCCGGAACTGGACAACCAGACCCTGTCCAGCCTGATGAGCCATGACTGGCCTGGCAACGTACGTGAACTGCGCAACGTCGCCGAACGTTTTGCCCTGGGCCTGCCGGCCTTCAAGAAAAGCGGCACCAGCCCCGACAACCATGGCCTGGCCTTTACCGAGGCGGTGGAAGCCTTTGAACGCAACCTGCTCAGCGACGCCCTGCAACGCAGCGGCGGCAACCTGACCCAGGCCAGCCTGGAACTGGGAATGGCCAAGACCACCCTGTTCGACAAGGTCAAGAAATACGGCCTGAGCCATTAAGGAGAACTGCGTGGATTTAGTCTTCAAGGCCGCCCTCGGTGCGGCGGTGGTATTGCTCCTGGCGGTGCTGGCCAAAACCAAGAACTATTACATCGCCGGCCTGGTGCCGCTGTTTCCGACCTTTGCCCTGATCGCCCACTACATCGTCGGCAAAGGCCGGTCGGTAGACGATCTGAAGACCACCATCGTGTTCGGCATGTGGTCGATCATTCCGTACTTTGTGTACCTGGCGACGCTGTACGTGATGGTCGATCGCATGCGCCTGGAGGCCTCGCTGGCGGTGGCCGCAGTGGCGTGGTTGATGGCGGCGACGGTGCTGGTGAGTGTGTGGATTCGAATCCACGCCTGACACTCCACCGCTCCCCTGTGGGAACTGGACCAACTCGATACACCCATAAAACCGAGCTGCCTGCATCGCAGCCTCGCTAAAGCTCGACAGCTCCCACACTTGCTCCGTGTGCATCCCCAATCCCTTGTAGGAGCTGTCGAGCCCCGGCGAGGCGGCGATAGGATCGACTCGGTACACCTGCAAAACCCAGCTGCCCGCATCGCAGCCTCGCTAAAGCTCGACAGCTCCCACACTTGCTCCGTGTGCATCCCCAATCCCTTGTAGGAGCTGTCGAGCCCCGGCGAGGCGGCGATAGGATCAACTCGGTATACCTACAAAACCGAGCTGCCTGCATCGCCACCTCGCTAAAGCTCGACAGCTCCCACATTTGCTCCGTGTGCCTCCCCAATCCCTTGTAGGAGCTGTCGAGCCCCGGCGAGGCTGCGATAGGATCGACTCGGTACACCTGCAAAACCCAGTTGCCTGCATCGCCACCTCGCTAAAGCTCGACAGCTCCTACATTTGCTCCGTGTGCTTCCCCGATCCCTTGTAGGAGCTGTCGAGCCCCGGCGAGGCGGCGATGGGATCGACTCGGTATACCTACAAAACCGAGCTGCCTGCATCGCCGCCTCGCTAAAGCTCGACAGCTCCTACATTTGCTCCGTGTGCCTCCCCAATCCCTTGTAGGAGCTGTCGAGCCCCGGCGAGGCTGCGATGGGATCAACTCGGTATACCTACAAAACCGAGCTGCCTGCATCGCCGCCTCGCTAAAGCTCGACAGCTCCTACATTTGCTCCGTGTGCCTCCCCGATCCCTTGTAGGAGCTGTCGAGCCCCGGCGAGGCGGCGATGGGATCGACTCGGTACACCCATAAAACCCCGTTGCCCGCATCGCAGCCTCGCTAAAGCTCGACAGCTCCTACATTTGCTCAGTGTGCTTCCCCGAACCCTCATGGGAGCTGTGTGACTCCCAGGGCTCAGCGCACGATCTTGTCAATCTGGATGCCGAGCTTTTTCAAGCGGTACCAGAAGCTGCGCTCGGAGATCCCGATCCTTGACGCCGCAGCCGCCTGCACCCCATTGCTCTCCTGCAACGCCGCCAGGATGTACGCCTTCTCCACTTCTGCCAGCGCCGCATCCAGGTCCCGAGGCACGCCCGGGCCTTCGCTGAGAATCGTCGTCACATCACCCGCCGTCGGCTGGGACGCAAACAGATAGGCCGGCAGGTCAATGTCCTCGATCACCGGGCTGGCCGCCACGATGGTCGCGCGCTCCACGCAGTTTTGCAGCTCGCGGATATTGCCCGGCCAGTTGTAGGCGGCCATGGCCTGCAAGGCATCTGCGCTGAAGCCGGTGATGCGTTTGCCGGCTGTGGCGCTCAGGCTGCGGGCAAAGTGCCGGGCCAGGGGGGCGATGTCTTCGACACGCTCGCGCAGGGCGGGCAGCGGGATCGGGAAGACGTTGAGACGGTAGTAGAGATCCTCGCGAAACTCCTTGTTCGCCACCGCATCCAGAAGGTTCTTGTTGGTGGCGGCGATCACCCGCACATCCACCTTGCGTTCACGCGGGTCACCCACCGGCTCGATCACCCGCTCCTGCAAGGCGCGCAGGATCTTGGCCTGCAACGCCAAGGGCATATCGCCTACTTCGTCGAGAAACAGCGTGCCCTTGTCCGCCTGCATGAAGCGCCCTACCCGGTCAGCCACGGCGCCGGTAAACGCGCCTTTGCGATGACCGAACATTTCGCTTTCCAGCAAGCCTTCGGGGATCGCTGCGCAATTGACCGCCACAAAGGGTTTGTCTGCACGGTTGCCATGCTTGTGAATGGCGCGGGCGACCATTTCCTTGCCGGTGCCGCTTTCGCCGGTCAGCAAGATGGTGGCATTGCTCTCGCGCACCGAATCCACCGCCTGTAACACCCGGCGAAACGCCGGGCTGTCACCCACCAGGCTGTCGAACTGGGCGTGCTCATCAAGCTCGGCGCGCAGCCGTGCGTTGTCGCGCATGATGTCGCGAAACTGCAAGGCCTTGGCCACGGTGATGTCCAGCTCGTCGATATCGAAGGGCTTGGCAATGTAGTCGTAGGCACCATTGCGCATCGACTGCACGGCATTTTTCACCGTGCTGTAGGCCGTCATCACGATCACCGGCAACTGCGGGTAGCGCACCTTGATCTCGGCCAGCAGTTGCGGGCCGTCCATGCCGGGCATGCGCCAGTCGCTGATCACCAGGTCGATGTCTTCCTGCTCCAGCACCTTGAGGGCATGCAGGCCGTTGCCGGCGATAAACACCTGGATCTCGTTCTGGCTCAGGGCCGACGCCAGCAAGTCGCAGAGCTTGGGCTCGTCGTCGACCACCAATATGTTATGCGTCATGACTGTCCTCGTCGTCGCCGTCATCTTCACCGTTGGCCGGTATGTACAGGCTGAAGGTAGCACCCGCATCCTTCTCGCTGGTGCACTCGATGCGGCCATCGTGACTTTCCATGATTGAGTAGACTTTCGCCAGGCCCAGGCCGGTACCCGAGGCCTTGGTGGTGACGAAGGGGGTAAAGATCCGCTCGATCATTTCCGGCGCGATGCCCGGGCCGCTGTCGCTGATGCTGATCACCGTGAAGTGATCGACGCGGCTGATGCCCAACGTCAGGCGCCCACCCTCGGGCATCGCATCGACGGCATTGAGGATCAGGTTCAGGCACGCCTGCTTGATTTGCTTGGCGTCCACATACAGGGTCGCGCCGGGCGCCTGGTCGTCGAGGTGCGCGTCGATGGCATGACTGGCCAGCTCCGGCGCGCAGAAACCGAGGATTTCTTGCGCCAGCGGCCGCGCCAGTTGCTGGCTGCGCAGCGGTTCGCTGGGCTTGGCAAAGTCGAGGAAGTCGGTGATCAGGTCATTGATCCGGCTGACTTCGCTGATCACGTATTCCAGGTGGCGCTTGTCGGTCTCCGGTAGATCGGCGCGGCGGTGCAGCAGTTGGGTCGCCGTCTTGATGATGCCCAGGGGGTTGCGGATTTCATGGGCCAGGCCCATCGCCACTTCGCCCAGGGCATGCAGGCGATCGCGGCGCCGCAGTTGCGCTTCGAGGTGATGCAACTCACCCAGGCGTTCGGTCATGTGGTTGAAAGTGCTGCTCAGTTGCGCCAACTCGTCACCGCCGGTGACGGCCACGCGGTGCTGGTAGTTGCCGCTGATCACCGCGCTCACGCCCTGGGACAACTCGCGCAGCGGCCGCGTCAGGTGCCGGGAAACCAGCACCCCGGCGCCCAGGGACAAGGCAGAGCTGAGCAGGAAGATCAGCACGAACAGATTGCTCTGGTTCACCAGCCCCACCAGGCTGGTGTGGCGCAGCAGGCCACTGAAGATCACGCCCTGCAACTCGCCGGTGTCATTGAAGATCGGCCAGTACAGGCCGCTGTAGTTGCTGGTGAACTGTTCGCTGGGCTGCTTGGTGCTGCGCAGCAGGGTTTCCACGGATTTCGGCACGCGGGTCGGGTGGTCTTCAAAACGCTGGGTAGAGAAGATCTCCGAGAAACCATCGGTATTGGCCAGGTACAGGCGCAAGTCCAGGGAATGCACCTCGGCGACACTGGTCAGGAAGCTGCTGTCCAGGTAGGTGCCGACCAGCAGTTCATAGTCGACGCCATCCTGGCTGGTCTCGAACGACGAAATCACGGCCCCGGTGGCCACGCCGCCGACCTGCACGGTTTGCAGTACGGCATTGGGAGCGAGGCTGATTTGTTTCACCACATCATCGCCCACGGTGCTGAACATCACCTTGCTGTCACTGCTGCGAATCAGCGTCACCACGTCAATATCAGTGGCGCTGGCAATGTCCGCGATCAGACGGTCATGACGCATCGCTTCATGGCTGGAGGGCGGACGCACATACCGCAGGAAGATCTGCGCGACACGGGCGTTGTCGTGCAGGATGTCGCTGACTTCATCCTTGACGATGCGGGTCGACTCTTGCAGCCAGATGCGCACGTTACTGTCGAAAATCTGCGACAGGGTGGTGGCTGCCAGCTCCGCGGCGATCATCGTCGGGATCACCGTCACCAGCCAGAACGCCAACACCAGCTTGCGCTGCAGGCTCCAGCGGGAAATGGCAAACGGGCGGGCTTTCTGGCGGGTTTTGGCAATCATCGGGTTTCGCTTATTGCAGCAGCCATGGCAGGGTCGGATCGGTCCGGGCGAATAAACATTCTTACCAGCTTGAGCAGGGTGTCGAGCAGGCGGTTGCGATGCTGGAAGAACAGCGCATTACCCGCGAACTCGCAGCCCAGGCGTAGCTTACTGGCATACCCGGCCTGCCCGCACTCATACAACGCAATATTGTGCGCGATGCAGTAGTCGACGTTGGTCAGCCAACTGCGAAAGTACAGGTTATGTTCGCGGCTGTGGGCCAGGTCGTGGGCAAAGAACTTGTCGATCAGCCGGTGCTGGTCCAGCAGCACCAGGTTGAACGCCACCAGTTGCCCGTCCACCCAGTAAAGTACACAGCGCGCCCGTTGTTCAAGCTGGGCGAGCACCTGGCTGAAATACCCGGCGGGCAGGCGTTCGAATTGCAAGTCAGCGCGGGCCAGCGTGGCCTCGTAGAGGCGCATGATATCCGGCAGCACATCATCGATATTGTCCCTCCACTCCACCTGCGGCCCCGGCGCGCGCATCTTGCGCCGCAAGTCCTTGCGCGTGGATTTGCCTAGGGAGCCCAGGTAGGCATCCACCGAACCGTAGGGCAGCGGCAACAGCCCCGTAGGCAGGCTCGGCATGCTGTGCAGGCCGGCAGCCTTGCAGCTGTCGGCCCAGTCCGGGTCCAGGGTCGGGGCGTCCTTGACGGCCAGCAAGCCGATGCCAAAGGCATCGGCATCTCGGCGCGCGGCGGCCAGCAGGTGTGCCAACAGTGCGCCACGGCGTGAAGCGGGCACGTGGCTGGCGACACCGGCATGGCATTGCTCGGCCACCGGCGAGCCGATCGCATACAGGCCCAGGCGCAAAACCCCGGGCCGCCAGCGCTCCAGGCGTTGGGTAAAGCGTTTGGCGATGCCCGACACGGTGGTGTCGAGGCGGTAATGGGTGATGAACGCCGGGGCAACGGCCAGCAGTTGCCCATCCTCATAAAGGGCCAGGTAGCGCCATTGGAAATCCTCGATGGCGGCGTTTTCCACGGCAACGTAGTAGTCCCAATCTTCCAGGGCCTGGGGAAAGCAGTCGTTCCAGGCGCTGCGGTCGATGGCTTGGATAGTTGAATAGGCTTTAGTGCTGATCACAGCGTTTCCTTCATCTAAAAACACCGCGTAAACCGGGCCATATGCGTCATCGTTCACGACCATCGCGGGCAAGCCCGCTCCCACAGGGGGCGGTGTCAAGCCCGGAGATATTCGTCCACAGGGGTGGTGTGTTGTTCAATAAAGTCCGCACTCAGCTCGATCACCCGCCGGTATTGCAGGTCAACGGTGATCATGTGGTAGCAGTTGTCCAACAGGATCTTGGTCACCGGGCCGCCCAGGTGGCGTTCCACGTAGTCGGCGTTCCAGCGGCTGGTGATGTCGTCCTCGATGGAGTGCAGGACCAGCGCCGGGGTCTTGATCGACGGCATGCGTTTTTTCACCACCGCGTTCATCCAGTGCAGCTCGCGTACGGTGACGCCCTCCATGGTCAACAACCCCGCCTCGCTGCTCTCGCCCTCTTTCATCTGCCGCTCGACGATGGCCCGCAAGCGTTCGTTCTTGATGCCGTAGGGCGGCTTCTCGGTAAAACGGAACAGGCGCACGCCGAACGGAATACGGATCAGCAACGGCGTGATGAAGGCAAATTTGTTGATGCTCCAGCCGTCGTACTTGAGGGTCGTGGAGTACATCAGCAACCCGGCGACCTGGCCCGCAAACTCCGAAGCCAGGTACATCGACATCACCGCGCCCATGGACAAGCCACCGACGAACACCTGCGCATGGCGCTGCTGCACGCCGACAAAGGTCTTGCGCACACCCTCGTACCAGTCGCGCCAGCCGGTGGCCTGCAGGTCTTCGTTGCCCCCGCAGTGCCCGGCCAGGGTGGGCACGTACACCGTGCAGTTGCCCGCCTTGGCCAGGCCCTGGGCGACCCGACGCAACTCGGTCGGGGTGCCGGTCAGGCCGTGGATCAACAGGATCCCGACCGGACCGTTGCCGAGAACGAAGCCGGCGTTGCCTTCGCCGAGATCGATATCGGCCAGGCTCACCGCTTCATCGCTCGGGTCAGCAGTTGCTCCAGCAGCTTCAGGCCCAGGTCGATTTCCGGGTAGCTGATTTCCAGGGACGGCGCCAGGGTGATCACGTTCTTGTAGTAGCCGCCCACATCGAGGATCAACCCGAGTTTCTGGCCGTCGACCAGCATGTCGCCTTTCATGCCCTCGTCAACCATGTAGTCCAGGGTCGCCTTGTCCGGGGTGAAGCCATCGGGGCCGCAGATTTCGCAGCGCAGGGCCAGGCCCAGGCCATCGACGTCGCCGATGATCGGGAAGCGCTTTTGCAACTCTTGCAGGCCTTCCAGGAAGTATTTGCCCTTGGCCATGACCATCGCGCCGTAGTCGACTTCGCTGGTCATCTTGAACATTTCCAGGCCCACCGCCGTACCCAGCGGGTTGGAGGCAAAGGTGGAGTGGGTGGAACCCGGCGGGAAGACTTTCGGGTTGATCAACTCTTCCTTGGCCCAGATGCCGCCCAGGGGGTTGAGGCCATTGGTCAGGGCTTTACCGAACACGATCACGTCCGGCTGCACATCGAAGTGTTCGATCGACCACAACTTGCCGGTGCGCCAGAAGCCCATCTGGATTTCATCGACCACCATCAGGATGCCGTGCTGGTCGAGCACCTGCTTGAGTTCGCTGTAGAAGTTCATCGGCGGGATCACGTAGCCGCCGGTGCCCTGGATCGGCTCGACGTAGAACGCTGCGTACTCGCTCTGGCCGACTTTCGGGTCCCACACACCGTTGTATTCAGTCTCGAACAGGCGCGCGAACTGCTGCACGCAGTGGCTGCCGTATTCTTCCTTGGTCATGCCCTTGGGACCACGGAAGTGGTACGGGAACGGGATGAAGTTGGCGCGTTCGCCAAAGTGGCCGTAGCGACGACGGTAGCGGTAGCTGGAGGTGATGGACGACGCGCCAAGGGTGCGCCCGTGGTAGCCGCCCTCGAAGGCGAACATCAGGCTCTTGCCGTTGGTGGCGTTACGTACGACCTTGAGCGAATCCTCGATGGACTGCGAACCGCCGACGTTGAAATGCACCCGGCCATCGAGGCCGAATTTTTTCTTGGCGTCCACCGCGATCATTTCCGACAGCTCGATCTTGCCCTTGTGCAGGTACTGGCTGGCGATTTGCGGCAGGGTGTCGATCTGCTGTTTCAGCGCATTGTTCAGGCGCGGGTTGGCGTAGCCGAAGTTGACCGCCGAGTACCACATTTGCAGGTCGAGGTAGGCCTGGTCTTCGGTGTCCCACACGTAGGAGCCTTCGCAACGGCTGAAGATACGCGGTGGGTCGATGTAGTGGACGGTGTCGCCGTAGGAGCAGTACTTGGCTTCTTTATCCAGCAGAACCTGGTCTTCGGCGGTAGCGATACGGATATCAGACATGATGAAAGAGTTCCTGATTTTCAAAAGTGAAATGGGTGGCGTTGGCGGCGATGCCCTGGGGCAGCTTGGCCAGCAAGGCCGGCAGTTCGGCAAAGGTGTCGAAGCGCAGATGGGGGATCTCGTGGGCCTGGCAGTACTGCGCCAGGCTGCCCTTGGCGAAGACAAAATCGGCGGTGGTCGAGACGCACATATCGGACTTGCCGTCGCCGATCACCAACACCCGTTTGTTACGCGGGGTGGACTTGCATTTGCAGTTGCCCGAGGCCGCGCGGCAGGCGTCGCTGGCATGGGGGAAGTCGATGCGCCAGCTGTTCTGGTCAACCTGGCGCAGGCGGTTGGCGATGATCGGCAGCAGGGTCACGTAGTTGCGCGAAAGGATCCGCGCGATGCCTTGCTCGATGCCGTCGCTGACCACCTCAAGGGACGCGCCCTGGCCCAGGACATGGTCGACGAAGTCCGGGAAGTCCGGGTCGATCTCGACGGTGTCGAAGTACGCCAGCAGTTCGGCCGGGCTCGCCTTGATCAGCGCCAGTTGGCGGCTCAGGCATTCGCGCGAACCGATATGGCCATCCAGCCATTGCTGCTCGATGGTTTCCCATTCGGGGCCGGCGAAGCGTTGGAGAACATTGTCGATGACATCGGTGGGTGTGATGGTCCCATCGAAGTCACACACGATATGCCAGTCATTCATCTGCGTTTACCTTGGATGCTAGCGCGCTGATGCGCCGTTACCAGGGATAGAGCAGGGACTGTGCCAAGTGGGCAAAACCCAGCAGGGCTGGGGCTCGCGGGCATGGATGGGTGATAAAGGCTGCGGCGAAGCTACAAATTTTGTAGGTCGCTACAAACAACATGAGTGCTTGCACAAGCCCCCGCGCCTGCGCGTTCATGCGCGCATGTTTTGCAAGAGGAGCAAGCAATATGTTCAGGGTGACTTCGCTGGTATTCGCCGGCGTCCTGGGGCTGTGGATGGACTCGGCAGCGGCGGCCGGCATCAGCGGCGAGGTGGGCCTGGGCTTGAGCTATCAGCCACGGGAACCCGCCGCCAGTCGTTATCAGACCGTGCCTGTGCCTTACTTCGACCTGGATTGGGGAGATGTCAGCCTCGATACCGATGACGGCCTGACCTGGCGCGCGCTCAACCGCAATGGCTTGAGTGCCGGGCCGTACCTCAATTACTTGCCGGGACGCACGGCCAACGGGCCGCTACAGGGCTTGCGGGATGTGTCGGACATGGCCGAGGTCGGCGGGTTTATCCAGTACGCGCCTGCCGACTTCTGGCGGGTCTATGCGCAACTGGGCCGGGCCGTGGGCGGTGCCCGCGAGCAGAGCGGCGTGCTCGGCAAGTTGGGTGGGGAGTTGGGCTACCCGCTGGGCGGCGCAGTGATTGGCAGCACGGGCCTGGTCGCGCATTTTGCCGACGGCCGCCAGGCCCAGACATTTTTCGGGGTGGATGAGCATGAGGCGACAGACTCCGGGATCCGTCCGTACAGCGCCAGCGGCGGGTTCCAGAACCTGACCCTGACCCAGAGCTTGCAGATCCCCCTGGCACCGAAGTGGACGTTACTGACCAGTGCCAGTTGGGTGCATCTGCTGGGATCGGCGGCCGACAGCAGCATCGTGCGCCAGACCGGCGAGGTCAACCAGGGACAGGTGCAGACGGCGATCAGCTATACCTTCGATTGATTGTCTCAAGGGCGACACCCATCAAAATGTGGGAACTGGCTTGCCTGCGATAGCCTCACCGCGGTGTAACTGAGACACCGAGGCGCCTGCATCGCAGGCAAGCCAGCTCCCACACAAGCCCGCTCACACATTTAGTCCGTATTTCACAGGGAACTCAGTTTTCTTCGCCCTCGGCCAGCAGTGCAATCCCGCCAATAATCACCACCACGCCCACCCAATGCAGCAAGCTGATGTGCTCGCCCAACCCCAGCCAGGAGCCGAGCAACACCACCACAAACACCAGCGAGCTCAAGGGGAAGGCCAGGGACAGGCTGCTGCGCCGCAGGATCAGCATCCACACAAAGAACGCGCCGATATAGCAGGCAATCGCCGCCAGGATCCCCGGGTTGACCGCCACCGCCGCCAACCACTGCCAACTGAAATCCATCTGCCCTATTTGATCGCCGGCCACCTTGGTAAACAGCTGCCCGGCGCTTTCGGTGAGGATCAACAGCGCCCATAACACGACCGTGCCCAGGCGCCCATGCAGCCAGCCTTCCGGACGGATAGTCATCTCTTGCGCACTCATGATTGTGCTCCTGCTACAGCCACCAACATCACGCCGGCGGTAATCACCATCGTGCCCAACCAGCGCCGGCGGCTGACGGTTTCGCCCAGCACCACTTTGCCCGCCAGCACCACCCCGCAATAGGCCAGCGCGGCGGCCGGGAACAGCAGGCTCAACGGCGCGCGGGACAAGGCTTCGAGCCAGACGAAAAATTCGATGACATAGGCGCCGATGCCCGCCCACAGCAACGGCGCATTGAACACCTGGCCCCAGAAGGCACTCAGGCGAAACCCGCCGGAAAGCTCCGGCAAGCGGTCCAGGCCCAGTTTGAAACACAACTGGCCGATCACATCGAGCACGATGGAAAAGGCCACCAACAACACCACGGTCAGGGTCACGGAAACAGCTCCTCGAACAGGTTGATCAACGCTTCATTGGTGGTCGCGTTACGCAGCAGGTCGTCGTCGCTCCAGCGTTCGGCCGGTGGCTGGTCGGACTTGGCTTCCCAGCGTTTGAACGCGTTGCTGAACGCAGGCCGGGCAAACTCGCCACACACGTCAATGCCAATAATCCGCTTGCTCGCCGCCAACGCACGCAGGGCTTGCAACAGGTGCGTCAGGCGCATGCCGCCCTGGTCCCAATTGGTGGCCGCGTCTTCGCTGGCTAGCACGTCCTTGTCGAGGGTGATCCATACCGCCTCGGTGGGCAGGCTGGCGATCATTTGCTCAAGGAATGCAGGCCAGTCGAGCTCAGCGAGGTTGCGCCAGTGCAGGTGGTTTTCCTGCTGTGCATGGCCGGCGCCATCCCCAACCCGGCCCCAGACTTTCGACGGCGCGTGCTGCCAGGGAAACAACTGCAGGTGCCCGCGCTTCAGGGCGCCAAGATTGCCGCCGCGCAGTTGCGGGTTGTGCAGGTCATCGCTGCACGGGCCGAGGGTGACGATGCGCTTGATCGCCGGCATCTTCAGGGCCTGGTTGACCCACGAGCCGCAGTGCCGGCGCGGGGCCAGGCGTACCCAGTCGGGGTGGTTGTCGAAGTGGATCAGGCTGATCGGCTCTTGCACTTCGGCGAGAAAGGCCGGGGTCAGGTGGTGGTAGTCGCCGGAGCCGACAAAGAAGATTTCCGGCCGCGCCGTGCTTGGCCGTGGCCGTTGGGCCAGGCGCTGGGCAAAGCGTTTCCAGGTTTTTTCGGTGGACCACAGGCGCAGTTTCGGACCCAGGTCGAGCAAATCCAGGCGCGTGGCCTGACCACTGGCCAGACGCCGGGCAATGGGTGCCTGGGCTGTGAGGCTGTGGTCGAGATCGAGAATATTCAAGGTAATGTTTCACCCCTTGGCAGTGCCCAACCGCATGCCGGCTGGGCTTTAGGGGGGTAATGCAAGGGATGGGCCAGGAGCCAATGTGGGAGCGGGCTTGCCCGCGAAGGCGGTGGGTCAGTTAAGAGATACTTAGCTGATATACCGCTTTCGCGGGCAAGCCCGCTCCCACCTTTGGCCGGTGGTGTTTGTTAGCTTTTGGCTTCGTTGATGATCTGGCGGATCGCCCCCACAAACGCTTCAGCCGGCTGTCCGCCGCTGACCGCGTACTGGTCGTTGAACACGATGGTCGGCACCGAACTCACCCCGCGCGATACCCACAGTTGCTCCTGCTCGCGCACCTTTGCGGCGTACTCGTCCGAAGCCAGAATCTCGGCTGCGCGCTTGAGGTCCAGGCCAACGCTCTGGGCAATGATTGCCAGCGTGGCGTGGTCGGACGGGTCCTGGCCATCGCTGAAGTAAGCCTTGAACAACGCGTGCTTGAGGTTGTACTGCAAGCCCTCAAGCCCAGCCCAATGCAGCAGGCGATGGGCGTCGAAGGTGTTGTAGATACGACTTTGGCCATCGGTACGGAACGCAAAGCCCAACGCGGTGCCCAGGTCGCGGATGCGCGCGCGGTTGGCCTGGGACTCTTCGGCAGTGAAGCCGTATTTCTCGCTGATGTGCTCCACGATATTCTGCCCTTCGGCAGGCATGTTCGGGTTCAGTTCGAACGGCTGGAAGTGGATCTCGGCCTGCACTTCGGCGCCCAGCTGGTCCAGGGCCTCGGTCAGGCCGCGCAGGCCGATGACGCACCAGGGGCAGGACACGTCGCTGACGAAATCGATTTTCAGGGAAGTACTCATTCAGGCAACCTCGCAGGCATTACACGCCATAAATGTCGCACCATACACCCCTACGCGCCGCTCATAAAACCTTGGAAGGCGGCGCGGGATCAACCTGCGCCCAATGCGCCGCCTCTTCGCGGTGGGCTTGCAGGTACGGCAACACCGCCGCCAGCAACGGCGCCTTGAACGCTTCCTGGAACCGATGGGCCAGACCCGGGATCAGCCGCAACTGGCTGCCCTGGATATGCGCCGCCAGGTGCACCCCATGCATCACCGGCAGCAATGGATCGGCCGTGCCATGCACCACCAGGGTCGGCACCCGCAGTTGGTTGAGCAGCGGCACGCGGCTCGGTTCGGCAAGGATCGCCATGATCTGGCGCTTCACACCCTCGGGATTGAACGCCCGGTCATAGGACTGCGCAGCCTGCTGCAACAACGCCTGGCGATCATCCTTGACCTCGGGGCTGCCCAGGGCCGCCAGCAAGTCGGCCTGCTGCTCCAGGGCCACTTCGCGGTTGGGCGCACTGCGCCGTGACAACAGTTGTACCAGCGCGGCATTCGGCGCAGGCAGGCCTTCGGCACCGGAGCTGGTCATGATCAGGGTCAGGCTTTCCACGCGCTGCGGGGCCATGGCCGCCAGGTGCTGGGCGATCATCCCACCCATGCTCGCGCCCAGCACATGGAACTGGCGCACCTGCAACGCATCCATCAATCCCAGGGCGTCGTCGGCCATGTCGGTCAGGGTGTAGGGCGCGGCCACCGGCAGGCCGAGTTTGTAGCGCAACACTTCAAAGGTCAGGTTGGCGCTGGCCGGGGCCTGACGCCAGGTGGACAGGCCGACGTCGCGGTTGTCGTAGCGAATCACCCGAAAACCTTGTTGGCACAAGGCAACCACCACCTCGTCCGGCCAATGGATCAACTGCCCGCCCAAGCCCATCACCAGCAGCAACGCTGGGTCAGAAGCACGGCCAATGCTCTGGTACGCCAGGCTCACCTGGTCCAGGTCGACCCGCTCAGTCGGGACATTGACATCACATCGAGACGCCGCAAAAGACGGCAGGCCGACCAGTAAGGCAGCCAGTAAAAGCAACACGCGCATGAAAAACACCGAAACGCAGAACCCCAGTAGAGCGCGAGTCTGATGAAGTTTGTTCAAGCGCGCTGCCACAGTTACGTGACAGTTTGATGAAGAGCGCCCAGCGGTCATGGTCGACAGATTTGCCAACATGAGACAAACTCACGCTATCCGAACTTGTCACAAATTGTCTTCATGGAGAGCCCGTGCTCGAAATCCGTCATCTCAAGACCCTGCACGCCTTGCGCGAAGCCGACAGCCTGGTGGAAGCCGCCGAGCGCCTGCACCTGACCCAGTCGGCGTTGTCCCACCAGTTCAAGGAGCTGGAAGAGCGCATGGGCATGCCGCTGTTTGTGCGCAAGACCAAGCCGGTGCGCTTCACCAGCGCCGGCCTGCGCCTGCTGCAACTGGCGGATGCCACCCTGCCGCTGCTGCGCGGTGCCGAACGGGATATTGCGCGCCTGGCCGGCGGTACTGCCGGGCGCCTGCATATGGCGATCGAATGCCACAGCTGCTTCCAGTGGCTGATGCCGACCATCGACCAGTTCCGCGATGCCTGGCCGGAAGTCGAGCTGGACCTGGCCTCCGGCTTTGCCTTCGCCCCGCTGCCAGCCCTGGCCCGTGGCGACCTGGACCTGGTGGTGACCTCCGACCCGCTGGAGCTGGCGGGCATCACCTATGTGCCGTTGTTCACCTATGAAGCGATGCTCGCCGTGGCCAACCAGCACGCCCTGGCGAACAAGCCATACATCGTGCCCGAGGATTTGCTCAGCGAAACCCTGATTACCTACCCGGTGGAGCGCGACCGCCTGGACATTTTCACCCGTTTCCTGGAACCGGCCGACGTCGAACCCGCCCAGGTGCGCACCTCGGAGCTGACGGTGATGATGATGCAACTGGTGGCCAGCGGACGCGGCGTGTGTGGCATGCCCCACTGGGCGCTGCACGAGTACAGCTCGCGGGGTTATGTGAAGGCCAAGCGGCTGGGGGAGAAGGGTCTGTTCGCCACGCTGTACGCCGGGATCCGCGCAGATATGCTGGATGCGCCGTACATGCGCGACTTCTTGCTGACGGCCAAGGACACGTCGTTTTCGACCCTGGATGGGGTCAGCGCGGTGCGGTGACGGCTCACGCGCTGCGCCGTTGCTCCAGCATCAGGCGCACCGCCAGGGCGGCCAGCACAAACCCCATGAAGTAACGCTGCACCGCCAGCCACGTGGGGTTGTGGATAAACCAGGCGGCGATGCTGGCGGCGCACAGCGAGATCAGCAGGTTGACCACAAAGCTGACGCTGATCTGGGTAAAACCCAGCATCAGGCTCTGGGTGAAGACCGAGCCGTGCTCCGGGGTGATGAACTGCGGGAATACCGACAGGTAGAACACCGCGATTTTCGGGTTCAGCGCACTGGTCAAAAAGCCCATGGTCACCAGCTTGCGCGGTGAGTCGGCGGGCAGTTGCTGGGCCTCGAACGGCGAACGCGCGCCCGGTTTCACCGCCTGCCAGGCCAGCCACAGCAGGTACAGCGCGCCGGCCCACTTCAGCACTTCATAGGCCACCGGCACCGTAAGAAACACAGCGGTCAAACCGGCAGCGGCGGCAAACAGGTGTACAAAAAAACCCGCGACCACCCCCAGCAACGACGTCACCCCGGCCTTGCGGCCCTGGCAGATCGAACGGGAGATCAAATAGATCATGTTCGGGCCGGGTGTCAGCACCAGTAGCAGCGAGGCGGCGGCAAAAATCAGCAGGTCATTGAGGGGGATCACGGCTCAGTCCTTTGCGCCTGACAGTTCAGGCTGTGGTAGTCAGCGATGCGCGATAGAACGGCAGGATCAGGTCACGTGTCAAGGGCGCCAACTGCAGGCCGCCATCGCCGGCCGGGTCGATCCAGCGCACTTCTTCGATCTCGGCGGCGGGTGTCACCGGCACATCGATCCGTACTTCAAACAACTCGGCCTCCACGGTAAACCCCGGCTCATTGGCCGCTGGCGCCGAGAAGTGGCCAAGGTACTGCGCCGCTGCCGGGTCGATCCGCAGACCAAGTTCTTCGTGCAGCTCACGCGCCAGGGCCTGCGCCGGTTGCTCGCCCGCGTCGATCTTGCCGCCCGGCTGCATGAAGGCCTGGGTGCCGCGCTTGCGCACCAGCAGAGTCTGGCCGTCGCTGCCGATCAACAGGGCGGCGGCGATACGGATGGTCTTGGACATGAAAAAAACGCCTTGGAGTAAAGGGCGCAAAGGATCACACGGCTGCCCTGTTCCTCGCAATGAATGTAGGAACCGGCTTGCCGGTTCCTACAGGGTTTCGGGTTACTCGGCTTCCTTGATGAACACGCTGTACTTGGCGCCCTCCATGGCTTCAAAGGCGATCAACTTGTCCACCAGCGGCAGGTTCAGCACCTTGCCGGCGTTGAGCAGCAGCATGCCGTTGTCGGCATTGAGGTTGCGCGCCAAGACCATGCCTTCGGCCAGTTCGCGAGTGCCAAGCACCTTGACCATCGGGTCGCCCAGGGTCACGTCGCTGAGGAAGGCCGCGCAGGCCTGGACGAAGTCTTCGACCATGTCCGGGTCATACAGGCGCCCGGCGTATTTGCGGATGTACAGCAGCGCCTCGTCGCTGTTCATCTGCCGCTCAAGGATCAGGCCGCGCTGCAGTTCGATAAAGTCCACCGCCAGCTTTAGCAGGCGCGAGCCAAAGGGAATTGCCTCGCCCTTGAGATGGTCGGGGAAACCACTGCCGTCCCAGCGTTCCTGGTGATGGCGGATCAGCCGCGCGGCGTCCTTCATCGGCTCCAGGGTCATCAACAGCGACTCGCTCTGTGTGGAGTACTCGCGAAAGCGCTCGCGGTCGGTGCTGTGCAGCAAGTCCGAGGGCGCGACCATCATGCTGTCGCTCCAGCTCAACTTGCCGATGTTGTACAGCGCCGCAGCCATGGTCAGGTCGCGGCTGCTGGCATCGTCCAGGCCATGGAGCACGCACCAGGTGCGGACCAGCTCGATGATCTGCCGATTGGTCTGCTTGCTGCGCGGCAGGCGCAGGTTGGCCAGCAGCGAGAACACCTCGGTGCCGGTGGCGTAGCTGTGCTTGAGTTCTTCGTAGGCCAGGTCGAGCATGTCGGCGGTCTGCTGCAATTCACTGGTGCGCGAAACCACGCGTTTTTCCAAGGATGCATTGAGTTGCTTGAGCTCCTCGTTCTGCTGGCGGATCAGTTGCTCAAGACGCAGGCGCTCCCGTTCGGAATGCTGGTGGGCCAGGGACTGACGCAGGGCCAGCAGCAGTTCTTCATCCTTCCAGGGTTTGCTCAGGTAGCGGTAGATCTGCCCTTCGTTGATCGCCTTGATGATCAGGGTCAGGTCAGTCTCGCCGGTCAACAACAGGCGCACCGTTTGGGGATAGGCGTGATGGATCTGCGCCAGCAGCGTGGCCCCGTCCATATCCGGCAGGCGTGCGGCACTCATCACCAGGTCCACGGGCTGGCGCGCCAGAATGGCCAGGGCCTCGGCCGCCGTGGTGGCGCTGCACAGTTCAAAGGGCTCCAGGCGCAGCAGCTGCGCGAGGCGGTCATGCACGTCCGGGTGGGTGTCGATCAACAGCACCACGGGACGATCGGTTTCAGAAAAGGTAACTGACTCTCCCACGGGACACCTCGGATCTAGTCGCGTCGGTGTGCGCTTCCTACGGTCAAGGTAACAGCCTCCTGGCTATTACCTAGTAGTTTAGTCAGTTTTCAGTCGGTAGTGGCTAAATGATGCCATTTGCCACCAGTGTGCCTTAAGCCCCTTAGGCCTCAGCTGCTTTGCCGGACGAACTAAACGAGGCGAAGCGCTTGTTGAAGCCAGCGATCCGTCCTTCGACCTGGGTCTTGCGCTGCTGGCCGGTGTAGATCGGGTGGGATGCGCTGGACACGTCTAGGGCCATATAGGGGTAAGTGTTGCCATCGCTGTGTTGGTAGGTGCGGTCCGTGTCGACTGTGGAGCCGATCAGGAAAAACACATCGGCGGCAGTATCGTGGAACAGCACGGTGCGGTAGTCGGGATGGATACCAGCTTTCATAGGGCCTCCAGGGCGTTTGGGCAGAATCAATACGTTATACAGTAACACAAATAATGCACCCAAACGAGAACGTATTGCAATACCGATAGAAGCCCGGGTTCTATGTGGTTGCCCCGGCAAGGACCTCGCCCGTAAGCTGGGACTCCGTGAGAGCACAGGCATCCATAGCCTGGAGATCCTTGCAGGAGCTGGCTTGCCAGCGATAGCGCGATCGAAAACGCCATTGCCGGCCAGCCGGCTCCCGCAGGTTAGAAAGAGTCCGAACCCAAGGAAACCGTATGAGCCTGTCGTTGCTTAGCCGTTATGCATTCTTTGCCGTGTGTGTGATTTTCACCCTCGCCAGCCTCCCCTTTATCCAACACGAATGGCTGTGGCCCTTTACCCTGGTGACCGGCGTGCTCAGCTTGATCGGCGTGTTCGACCTGCTGCAAAGCCCCCACGCGGTGCGCCGCAATTACCCGATCCTGGGCAATATCCGCTACCTGGTGGAAGGCATCCGCCCGGAAATCCGCCAGTACCTGCTGGAGTCCGACAGCGATGCCCTGCCCTTCTCCCGGGCCCAGCGTTCGCTGGTGTATTCGCGGGCCAAGAATGAAAGCGCCGACAAACCCTTCGGCACCCTGATCGACGTGTATCAGTCCGGCTTCGAATTTATCGGCCACTCCATGCGTCCGGCCCCGTTGAGCGACCCCAGCGCCTTTCGCGTGATGGTCGGCGGCCCGCAGTGCACGCAGCCGTATTCGGCGTCGGTGTTCAATATCTCGGCGATGAGTTTCGGCTCGTTGAGCGCCAATGCCATCCGCGCCCTCAACCAGGGGGCCAAGCTCGGCAACTTCGCCCATGACACCGGCGAAGGCAGCATCAGCGCCTACCACCGGGAAAACGGCGGCGACCTGACTTGGGAGCTGGGCAGCGGCTACTTCGGCTGCCGCACCAGCGACGGCCGTTTCGACCCGCAACGCTTTGCCGTGCAGGCGCAAAACCCGCAAGTGCGGATGATCGAAATCAAGATGAGCCAGGGCGCCAAGCCCGGTCACGGGGGGATCCTGCCCAAGCACAAGGTGACCAAGGAAATCGCCGAGACCCGCGGCATTTTGATGGGCGAAGATTGCATCTCGCCATCCCGCCACAGCGCGTTTTCCACGCCGATTGAACTGATGCACTTTATCGCCCAGTTGCGTGAGCTGTCGGGCGGCAAGCCGGTGGGCTTCAAGTTCTGCCTGGGCCACCCGTGGGAGTTCATGGGCATTGCCAAGGCCATGCTGGAAACCGGGATCCTGCCGGACTTTATCGTGGTCGACGGCAAGGAAGGCGGCACTGGCGCTGCGCCCGTGGAATTCACCGACCACATCGGCGTGCCCCTGCGCGAAGGCTTGCTGTTTGTGCACAACACCCTGGTGGGCCTGAACCTGCGCGACAAGATCAAATTGGGCGCCAGCGGCAAGATCGTCAGCGCCTTCGATATCGCCAGCGTGCTGGCCATCGGCGCCGACTGGGCCAACTCGGCCCGGGGCTTTATGTTCGCCATCGGCTGTATCCAGTCGCAGTCTTGCCACACCAACAAATGCCCGACCGGCGTGGCCACCCAGGACCCTTTGCGCCAACGCGCACTGGTGGTGCCGGACAAGGCCCAGCGGGTGTTCAACTTCCACCGCAACACCCTCAAGGCCCTGGCGGAAATGCTCGCGGCGGCCGGCCTTGATCATCCGTCGCAATTGTCGGCCAAGCACCTGGTACGGCGCATGTCGGCCACCGAGATCAAACTGTTTTCGCAGTTGCATGTGTTCTTAAAGCCTGGGGAACTGCTGACCGGCGAAGTGAACGGCGAGTTTTATTCGCGTATGTGGCAGATGGCGCGAGCCGACAGTTTCGAGCCCCATGAAGTAGAAGCTGCCTAAGGACCGATCTGATGTTGAAAGTTATTGCTGAAGACTTTATCCAACCCGAACACCTGGACACAGTGCGCCCCTGGTACGCCGAACTGGTGGAAAAAACCCGCCAGGAACCGCTGTGCATTGCCTACGACTTGTTCATCGACCAGAAAGACCCGGGGCACTTTATCTTTATCGAGCAATGGCCCGACCAGGCCGCGCTGGATGCGCACTGCCAGACCGAACACTTCACCCGCCTGGTGCCGCAGATCAATGCGTATCAGGCCAGGCCGTGCCGGGTGTTGTTGATGGATGGGTTTTAAATAATCTCCCGCTGCCGATCATCGATTCGGCAGCGGCTCTAGGGGATGTCATTGTAGTTTTCGGAATCGCGTATTTCTTTCATGACAATGTATCCCCCTTCAGAGGTCACATAAATCGAATAGAACTTACTGTCCACCACAGGCGAACCCACGCCATTTAAAGCAACCAACTTGTTAAAAACATCACGCTTACCGCCAACAACATTATTGATTCCCAACCGAGGAAAAAAGTGAGGATGCAGCAAGACGTTAGCATTACTCAAAATATACCTCAGTGCTGGCATATAGGTCATGGCATCGTGCCCCCGAGGTAGCCAGTTACCCCCCGTTTGTGGACCTACAAAATAAAATACCGGTACCAATCCCAGCTGTTTTTCCGAAACAATGTCTTTTGCAATGTATTGAGCCATCGCCATCTCAAGCTCTTTTTTCGCGATAATTACCTGACCATAGGCATAACAAAAGGCAAACATGAACAACACTGGAACTACCAACACCCATCGAGCGGCTAGCCAAGCTCGCCCCAGCACCTCATAGTTCAAATACAAGACAAGAACCAAGACAGCGGAAAATCCGATATAATTTCTTGCATCCAGATTTGGCTCCACGAGAAACAGCATGACGCCAGGGATACTTAACAGCAATATTGGAAAACCAAGCAAATACACAGCCAGCACTATAACTCTGCTGAGTACTCCTCCTGGCATATCAACGATATTTTTCATAAATAAAACAAACGCAAACGTCGCGACAACCAGCAACAAAACAGTAAAATAAATTGCCCCAGGGTTAACCAATAGACCAACCTGTTCCATAGCGAAGATCAGTTTTTGACCCGCTACCTCAAGCCATCTAGCGTCAAAAACACTCAAGTTTCCTCGTCCATCCACAGTCAACTGGTAGGCAGTCAGAGCATAGATCAGGCTTCCTACAGTCAGTTGCACAAACCTCTGCGTAGCTAATGACAAAGCTTTAACGGTAGAAATCCTATTTTTTACTCCACAGACGAATTCAACAATGCTCAAGCCAACAAACAGCGACAGGGTGGGCTGGTACAAGCTCAATGAAATAGCTATCAATAATGCGGATGCAAAACCCCGATAAACCACATGCTCAATAGTGCAGGTAATTGCATAAATGATCGCAACAACCGCCAACACCATGCCTGGACCATCAAACTGATAAGTCAGATTGCCCAAGAAAAAGGGGTTACATAAAATTGGCAACACCACCAGGCAACTTAAAATACAGGGGCGAGTAAAATACCACAGGGTCAACTGCGTCATGGCCAATGCAAGTGCGAATACAGATATCAACAGCGGCAGAGGAAATATATTGGTTGTACCACCGGTAAACGTCAAGACCCTATGCAACACTTCAAGCAAGATCCGGCCTTGATTTTTCCACGCATCTTGCGCCTGATGCAAAGCTCGCCAATTATCATCGACATAGGCATAGTCCGCATGAACAAGTGGATAAATATAAGCGAAGGAAAGCACTACAAACACTATCATTATTTCTTTTCGGCTCAACTCCCTTTGATTCCACATCGCACCTACCTCCGAGCCATGTTCCGAACTACTTCTTTCACTACATACCTCGGCCGATGCTTAGCCTCCATATAGATCCGCCCCACATACTCCCCCAATATGCCTATTCCGATCAGTTGCACACCGCCCAGAAAGAGGATCGCCGTCATCAACGACGGATACCCCGGCACCTCATTGCCAAACAGCAACTTGTCGACAATCAGGTACCCCGCATACCCCAGTGCCAATAACGAAATACCGGCACCGATATAACTCCATAACCGCAACGGCAAGGTACTGAACGAAGTGATGCCCTCCAGCGCCAGGTTCCACAACTTCCAGGCATTGAATTTGCTCTGGCCAGCCACCCGTGAGGCCCGGTCATATTCGACAATCGCCACGGTGAACCCTGCCCAGGACAACACGCCCTTCATGAACAGTTGCTGCTCTGGCAGCGCCTTGATCACGTCCACCACCTTGCGATCCATCAGGCGGAAGTCGCCGACGTTTTCTTCGATATGGGTGTAAGCGATGCGATTGAGCAGGTGGTAGAACAGCGAGGCGCTGTGGCGTTTTAGGTAGCCATCGCTGGAGCGGTCGCGGCGTTTGGCCAGGACCACATCGGCGCCCTGCTGCCATTTCTCGATCAGGCAAGCAACCACCTCCACCGGGTCTTGCAGGTCGGCGTCCATCGGCACCACCGCCTCGCCACTGGCGTACTCAAGGCCGGCAAACAACGCCGGCTCCTTGCCGAAGTTGCGCGAAAAGTTGATCAGCACCACGTTGCGATCAAGCAGCGCGATATCCCTGGCGATCTCCAGCGTGCGGTCGGTGCTGCCATCGTTGATAAAGACGATCTCGACCTCATGCTCCAGCAGCGATGGTTCGCGGCGTATGGCCTGGTAGAACGGCTCGATCGCCAGTTCTTCATTGAACAACGGCACGATCAGCGAAAGCCTCATGATTCAGGCCTGCGAAACACCAGGTACTTGGACAGCAGGAAGCCACACAACAGGCTACTGAGGGAAAACACCGCCACCGTGACCAGGCCGGGCAATCGCCAATAGTCACCCATCCAGCCGACCACCAGACTCAAACTGCCCAGGCACAGCATGAATAACAGGTAGCGGCCAAGCGAAGCGGATACCCCAAAGGTGAACGTGGCATTCACAAAAAACGAGAAGCTCGCCGCCACGCAAAACGCCAGGAAATTGCTCACGGCCTGGCTCAGGTCAAGCGCTGCCCGGAGCACGAAAAAAAGCTGCCAGTGGATCACTGTGTTGGCGATGCCAATCACCGTATAGCTGGAGAACCCTATCCATAGTCTGCTCATGCCACCATCACGCCTCGTTGCCTATCGCAGCCGATAGGCAAGCAAGCCATGCTCACAAAAGCCCGTCTACTGTCAGAAATAACAGGTAGCAGCGCTTATACGACCAACGGCATGACCCTTTCGGGCAATTGAGACATTCAGTAATACCCAACCTTTGCAATTGCTTACAAATACCGCCAACCTGCGCCGGCCCGACGTACGGCGCGTACCATTGCCGACCATCCCGGGTCATTACTTAACGACTTGTTCAAGAGCCCGCAGCCATGCTTAACGGACGCGACCCGCGCATCGATTTTTTTCGGGGCCTGGCGTTGATCTTCATTTTTTGGGATCACGTGCCCCACAACCCGCTCGGTCAGATCACCCTGCGCAATTTCGGTTTCAGCGACGCCGCCGAGGTCTTTGTGTTCCTCGCCGGCTACGCCTCGGTGCTGGCCTACAGCAAGGTGTTGCAGCGCGAAGGCTACCCGATGGCCTGCCTGAAAATCCTGCGCCGCGCCTGGGTGTTGTATGTGGTGCATATCTTTTTGCTGGCGATGCTGATGGGCATCGTGTTCTTCGCCAACAGCAAGGTAGAAACCCGCGACCTGGTGCAGGAAATGGGCCTGACCCACTTCATCACCAACCCACAACAAGCCCTGACCGATGAATTGCTGCTGCGCTTCAAGCCCAACCTGATGGACCCGTTGCCGCTGTATATCGTGTTGCTGCTGGGCTTGCCGCTGGTGCTGCCGGTGCTGGTACGCAAGCCCCTGGCGGTGGTAGTGGTGTCGATGGTGGTGTACCTGCTGGCGCCACGGCTGGGCTGGAACCTGGCGGCGATTGCCGATGGCGTGTGGTACTTCAATCCGGTGACCTGGCAGTTCCTGTTCGTCCTCGGCGGTGCGGCGGCGATCCGCGCAGGTATGCCCCGCACACCGCAAACCCGGCCATTGCACAGGCAGCCGCTGTTTCTTGGCGCGGCGGCCTATACGCTGCTGGCTGGGGTGATCACCCTGTCCTGGCGCTGGCCCGAAATCCACGATGCCGTGATGCCGGCCGTGTTGAGCGAGCTGCTGTACCCCATCAGCAAGACCGACCTGTCGCCGGTACGCCTGCTGCACTTCCTGGCCCTGGCCTATGTCACCGCCAAGCTGCTGCCCGGCCGGGGCTGGACGCAAAACTGGCTGGCGCAACAAAGCTGCCGCATGGGGCGCTACTCCCTGGAGGTGTTCTGCCTGGGAGTGCTGCTGGCGCCGCTGGCTGACATGCTCAACGCCCAGGTCGACGACGCCTGGCCGATGCAGATATTCAGTGCGCTGCTGGGCCTGGTGTTGATGGCCGGGCTGGCGGCGTGGCTGGAGTTCAACAAGCAGTTGAACCAGGCCCAACGCAGTGAGGGCCGCCCGTTAAATAGTTAGGCCCCGGGCGCGCATGCGCAGTGCTTCCATCTGCCTTCCACTTATCGTGAAAGGTAGAGCGCATGCCGACTCATCATTTACTCAACGGCCTGTCTGGCAATCTGCAATCGAGCACCTCCTGGGCCCAGCAACAGGCGCTGGAGCTGATCCAGCGCAATGTGACCCAAGCCCTACAGGGCCTGGACACCGAAGAACAACAGCGTTTCGTGCAACTGCAACGCCAGGCCCACGCGGCACTGGCGGCCGTTGAAAGCGAAAAAGAACGGGTGGTGCGTTCCTTCAAGGCCGATGGCCTGGCGCAGTTGCGCAGCCGGATCGGCGGGCGCGATCCCGAGCAGTACCGCTTCGACACCACCTACATTGAAAAAATCGAGCAACCCTTACCCTGGGATCGCCAGCCCGGCAGCCACATCCGCACGCCGCGCCGCTCCGATATCGATTACCGCGAAATCGAACACGTCAAGAGCATGTCCCTGTGGGAAGCAGCCTGTGTGAACTTCGGCTTCACCTCAGGCCTGCGCCAGGACTCCGGCTACAGCCTCGTCGACGCCAGCAAAGTGGTGGGCCCCGACGGCGATCGCAGTCTCAAGGCTCGGGAGTTTATCGCCATCGCCCGCGAGCTGGACCTGGGCCACCAACTGCAAGTGAAGATCAAGGCCACCCTCGATCAGCAGGGTACGCTGCGCCGCTTGATGGGGGTGGCAGCGCAGGCCCTGTTGCAGTTCGATGCCCTGGACGCCTGGCGCAACCGCGCCCATAACGGCCTGACGCAAACGGTGTACGCAAGCCTCACCGCCTCGCTCGATGGCAGCGGGCCGCCACTGGCGGTCGAGAGCCTGAGCCTGACCTCGGGCGTCACCCCGATTGCCGCCGTGCCCTTCGTGCCCTGGGAGAGCGCCATTCCCGTGCCGCTCCTGCTGATCCGCGTGGCCAGCCTCGGGGTGCTGTCGTATTTCCCTTTCCGCCCCGGCGGTGCGTTTCGCTACCACCCCGACGCGCGCGCGGCAGAAGCCGACTTTCGCCGGCAACTGCGCGACAGCCATCGCCAGGACGACCTCGGCTGGTTTGCCCGGCAACTGCCGCTGGTGGGGCTGTCGGTGTTCAAGCCGTTGCTGACCCTGGAGAAGCGCCCCGAAGGCCTGAACTGGCTGGCCGGCAAGCTGTACGACGGGTTTCACGCAGCCTTCCCCGAACGCACCCTCGACGACATCCGCTTCACCGTCGACCCACCCAGAGGCCCCGCCGAAACCCTGCTGCAAACCCTGACTTATCGGCAGGTCCAGCGCTGCCAGGCCGATATGGACACCCTGGCCAACACCCGCTCCGAAGCCGATTGGCAAGCACTCAAGGACGCCGCTGCGGCCATCGCCGCCGAAGTCCTGCAACTGCTGCTCACGCCCCTGCCCGGCGGAGTCACGGGAATGAACCGGGTGATGCAACTGGCGGTGCTGGGCAGCATGACCTACAGCGTCAGCGTGGGCCTGAATGAAGCAGCCAAAGGCGATGCCAGCAGCTTTGCCACGACCCTCAGCGATGTCGCCGACCTGGCCATCAGCGGGCGCCTGATCAGCATCGCCGGCAGGGTCCATCACCAGCGCATGCTCGAACACCTGCAGCGCCTGGGCAACCCGCGCAAGGTGACGCGGCCCGACGGGGTCGATGAACTGTGGAAGCCTGACGCGCACCCCTACGCCCATGACGAGCCTTACCTGCTGGAGGGCAAGACTGCCGATGCCCTGTGCGTATTCGCCGTGCAGGGCAAACAGTACGTCAAGCTGCACCATGAACAGCAGACCCAGGTCGCCGAAGTCACCCACGACCAGCAAACCCAGCGCTACGTGCTCAAGAACGGGCGCAGCAGCTACAAGCCACCCATCGTGTTCGACCCGGCGCTGCAAGCCTGGACCTTCGACCTGCATAACGCCCAGGCCCTGTCGGATACCCAGTTGCTGCAACAGATGCTGCCCGGCGACTCCTCGAACATCACCCAGCTCGACCTCGAGCAAATGTTGCTCTGCACCGCCACCTCCCGTGCAACCCTCGACAAGGTATGGCACGGCGAGCCGGCGCCGTTGAACCTGATCGAAGGTGTGCGGCGCCTGCAAGCCGACCAACTGATCCAGCACATCATCGGGCGCTTTCATCAAGCCGGTTATTTGCCGCCCTACGGCGACAGCGTAGTGCTGTGCCTGCTGACCCAGTTGCCCGAATGGCCGGCCACCGCCCTGCTGAGCATCCGCGATCCGCAGCGCAGCGTGATCGAGACCTTCGGCAAAAGCACCCAGCCACTGCTCGAGCCGACGACCATTACGATCATCCGCAACGAAGACGGCAGCTACCAAAGTGAAGAGGATAGCGGCCAGGTGCCTTACCGCGCCGAACCGCTGTTGGGCCTGGTGATCAGCCTGCAACCCGGCACCTCGCAACTGGGCCTGAGCAACCAACCCGATGCCACGCCGGCCCAGCGGATCATGGCGGTGCGCCAGGCCGTGGTCACCCTGGCACGCCAGGAGCGCCTGACGCTGTTTGCCGCGCTGGTCAGTTACGCCGGCTATGAAAAACCCGAGCAACTGCCGCCCGCCGCTGTGCGCCGCTTCCTGCCCGTCAAGGCCTCCGCGCCGCTGGTGGCCGTCACACCGCTGCTGAAAAAACTGCGCGACCTAAACCGCCCCTTGTCTGCAGCCCTGCTGGAACGGCTGCTGGAACAACAGCCGCTGACACCCCGCCAACAACGGGCCTACCTGCAAGGTGGGGAACTGCCCGGCGCCTTTCGTGAATTGCTGGACAACCACCGCACTTGCCTGCGCATCGACGCGGCCATCGATGGCCTGTACCACCCACGGTTATTCAACAACGACGCCGACCAATGGGCCAGGGAGTTCGCCTCGGCCCTGGTACGCCAGCGGCTCCAGCGCGGCTTCGTGATTACCGAGGTGCGCGACGGCGGGATCGCCAAACCCTATCGCTCCAGCGGTCCTGACGATCTCACCGTGGAGCTGCGCCACAGCGGCGAGGGCCACTATGAAGCCTATGACATGCGCAACGCGGGCACGATCGCCGTAACACCGGCCGTCGACAGTTTCTACCTGGCCATCGGTTCGGTGTTGCAACCCCATGAGCGGGAACTGCTGGGCATGGCCAGCGTGACCGACGCCCCAGGCCTGCGAAACACCCTGGGCAAGTACATGAGCGACCAGCGCAACCCGCAAGGCTATGTGCGCCTGGCCGACGGTTCGCTGAAGCAATACGAGCACACCCTGTCTCTGCCGGCCAAACTGTTGCCCGATACCCAGGGGCTGTATTCCCATGAGGGCGAGCATTACCTGCCGTTGTTTGGCTCGTTGTACCGCGTCATCTATGACCAGCGGGTTTTCCGGTGGCGGCTCAAGCACCCGGACAAGATTGGCGTCGATACGCCCACCCTGGAACACAACCGTGAAGGGGCCTGGCGTCTGTCCAGCGAGAACCCCATGGAATGGGACGAGCATCGACTGCTGTACCGCTTGGGGGGTGACCACCAACTGGTCGACGAGGGCGAAGCGGCGAAAATCATCGCCCTGACCGACACCCCGGCCCACGTGCTGCGCCAGGTCCACCGCAGCGGCCGGCCGGCCCCGCCGATGCTTGCCGATACCTGTAAGCGCTTCAGGATGGACCAGCAGATCACCCAGTTCATCGTCTCGCTCTATCAGGTGCCCAGCACCTCGGTCGCCAACCCGGACCTGCGCCTGCTGATCCTCACCAGCCTGCCAGGCTGGCCCGCCAGCCACGTGCTGGAGATTATCGGCAGCGCCAGCCCCCTGCGCTACCCAACAAACCAAGCACCCGGGGCCAAGGTGGTACAAGTCACCGACCAGGACATCAGGAGCCCCGGGCTCCTGGAAAAACTCGTCACCGACGACGACCTTGCCCTGGCCCTGCTCGGCGAGCTGCCGCAAACCCTGGAACAGCGCCTGGTCCAACTGATCAACCGGATGGTCGAATACACTGAGCGCGAGCGTGGGCAAATCCTCGAATCCATGTACCAGCGCAGCGAGGCCGCAGCCACCGCCCAGGAACGCTCCGTCAAGACCCAGTACCCGGCGCTGCCGAACAACGCGGTCAAGGCGATTCTCGGCCATGCCTCGCCGCGGGAACTCAAGCAACTGCATGAAAAAAACCAACTGAGCCTGCGCCTGTCAGAACAGGCGCGCCTGACAACCCATGACTTGCGCCTCAACCGTGCCTTCGAAGGCTTGTATGTGGACGCCTGCGCCAATGCCGACAGCGACCGGATCACGCTGTACCTGCTGCGCCGGCTGCCGACCTGGCCGAAGAACCTGCGCGTCGATATCCGCGAATGGGACGACCAGGGACGCCTGCTGGAAACAGCGGGCCACCTGGCGGGTTCGTCACGCAAGACCGTGGCCAGGACCAACCGTGGATATCAGGCCTATGACGAACACGGCAAGACACTCGGCCAACCGTCGACCCGATTGCTGATGGTCATTCTCAGCACCTTGTCCGCTGCCGAGCAGGTGTTGCTGGAGGCTGACACCGACAGCGCGATTGCCGAGTTGCGCCGCCAGATCGCCGAGCAGGCCCTGGCTCGCCGCGTGGAGATCAAGGGCCTGCTGGATATCCCGCACTTGCAGCCCTGGATGCAACCGCCCATGGGCCTGGATCGTTCGTTCCTGGTGTACCCGCTGTGGCAGCGCCTCTGGCCGTTTCACGGGCCACGGCCGCCGAACCTGGTAGCCAAGGTCCAGGAGCTGTACCCGCGCTTGGGCAATGCCGATGCACGCAGCTTCCTGAGCGCGTTGAACATGACCGACCCGGAAAAACTGCTCGAACTGGAACGGCTGAAAGCCGAGTACCAGGCCATGGATACGCAACTGACGCGCTGGAGCGAAACCCCTGTGGCGGCCGACAACCCTCTGATCGACCCGTTGGGCACCGGCCGGGGCAGGCGGCGCTATATCGCCTCCCAACTGTGTGCGGCATGGCGCCGGGAAACCTCCACGGTGTACATGGCCGGCCTGTTCAACGTAGCGTCACTGGAGTTGCAACTGGACGACGAAGGCTTGCCACCGGCCTCGTTCATAACCGGGACCAGCGGTTTCAATCACATTCAATTCCTGCGGATTTCCGGTAACGCGTTCCCCGCTTCGGGGCCGGACTTTTTGACCAAGTTCACCGGGCTCGCAGTGCTGCGCCTGGATTGTTACCTGACGGAACTGCCCAGCGCGGTCACCGATATGACCACGCTCAACCACCTTGACCTGAACGACAACGACCTTCGCCTGACCGAAGACGCCGTGCAACGCCTGGCCGGCATGGTCAATCTGCAACACCTCGACCTCAACGATAATCCGGACCTGGACCTGACCCCGGATGTCAGCCAAATGAGCCGGCTACGCCGCCTGCGCCTGGCCAACACCGGCATCAGCCAATGGCCGATCGGCGCCGGCACCCTGCCGGTTTTGGAGGAGTTGCACCTGCAGACCAACTCGATTAGCACCATTCCCGAAGAAGTGTTCACCAACCCGTGGCTGCAAGCCGCCAATCGCAACACCTTTTTGCATGAGAACCCGCTGACCGCCGAGACCCTGGCACGCATCGACCGCTACTACCTCGAGACCGGTATTCGCCTGGGTGGCCAACTGCGCACCCCCGCCCATGCCCCAGCGACGCCCAATGACTTCGACACCTGGCTGACCGACGTCGCCGAGAAGGACGTAACGCCGCGCCGACAATTGTGGGAACAGCTCAAGGCCAATGAAACGGCGAGTGCCGATGATGTATTCCGCGTGCTGCGTGACCTGAAGAATACGCACGCCTACCGCAACAAAAAGTTGAGGCCTGGCCTGACCAAGCGAGTCTGGACCTTGTTGCAGGCCATGGGCGAGTCGACGCAACTGCGCAACGCGGTGTGCCTCAACACCTACGGCTCCGGCAACTGCGGCGACAGTGTGCTGCTGGCCTTTACCAACATGGAGCTGCACCACCGGATCCATCAGGCCAAGTTGCAACCGCGCAGTTATCTGGCTGACCGGGCGTTGCTGGAATTGGCCGAGAGTTGCTTCTACCTCAACCAACTGGACCACTTTGCCGACCAGTTCATTCTCGAGCGCGAGCGTGCCGGGCTGCCTGTCGATCCGGCCGAGGTCACGGTGTACCTGCGCAGCCAATTGGCCAGTGAATTCAAATTGCCGTTTTATCCGCTGGAGCTGCTGTACACCGTGGATGACTATGTCACCGATGAGGTGGTGGGCCGGGCACGCAGCACCCTGCGCAGACTCGGCCAATCACCGGCCGTGCAGGAGGCGATTTTGATGAGTGAGTTCTGGATTGAGTATTTGGCCAACAGTCATCCGGAGCCTTTTATCACGGTCAAGCAAGCCGTGAGCTACAAGGTCAGCCTGTTGAATCGGGAACTCCAGGACAAACGTTCGCAGGTATTTCTGGAGCGGCGCCAGGCACTGGTTGACCTGGAAACCAGCGAACATAACCGCCTGGTCCGGCAGTTGACGGAGGGCACGCAACGGGCGCTGATGCGCACGTGAACCTGGGCCGGCCTGTCGCAGGTGACAGGCCGGCCAGGGCTCAAGGGTTTACGCCGAACGCTGTGAGCCGACGCCGGCCTGGGTCGGTTGCAGCTTGAACACGTAGAACAGCACGGTCAGGAACAGCAGGAACACCGGCCCGACATACAGCGCGATACGGGTATCGGGGAAGTACGCCATCAGGCCCACCACCAGCACCAGGAACGCCAGGGCCAGGTACGAACTGACCGGGTACAGCCACATGCGGTACTTCAGGGCCTTCTGTTCGGCCGGGCTCAGGCTTTTGCGGAACTTGAGCTGGGCCAGCAGGATCATCACCCAGGTCCAGATTGCGCCGAAGGTGGCGATGGAAGTGACCCAGACGAAGACCTTGTCCGGCACCAGGTAGTTGAGCAGCACGCCCAGCAGCAGGGCGAAGATCGACAGCAGCAGCGCATTGCGGGGTACGCCATTGCGCGAGGTGGTGCCGAAGGTCGCCGGGGCCTGGCCGTTCTGCGCCAGGCTGTAGAGCATGCGCCCGGTGCTGAAGATCCCGCCGTTGCACGACGACAGCGCGGCGGTGATCACCACGAAGTTGATGATGCCGGCGGCAGTCTTGATGCCCAGGCGCTCGAAGGTCATCACAAACGGGCTGCCCTGGGTGCCGATTTCATTCCATGGGTAGATCGACAGGATCACGAACAACGCACCGACGTAGAACAGCAGAATGCGCCAGAACACCGAGCCAATGGCATTGGGGATGGTTTTTTGCGGGTTCTTCGCTTCACCGGCGGTCAGGCCGATCATTTCCACGCCCAGGTAGGCAAACATCACCATCTGCAAGGACATCAACACACCCTGCACGCCATTGGGCATGAAGCCACCGTGGGCCCACAGGTTGGAAATCCCCAGCGCCACGCCGTCGTTGCCGAAACCAAAGGCAATGATACCGACGCCGCCAATCACCATGGCAATGATGGTGACGATCTTGATCAGGGCGAACCAGAACTCGAACTCACCGAAGGCCTTGACCGCGATCAGGTTGATGGTGCCCATGCTGATCAGGGCGGCCAGGGCCCAGATCCAGCGCGGTGTATCGGGGAACCAGACGCCCATGTACACGGCGACGGCGGTGATTTCTGCAACGCAGGTCACCAGCCACAGGAACCAGTAGTTCCAACCGGTCAAAAAGCCCGCCAACGGGCCGAGGTAGTCCTGGGCGTAACGGCTGAAGGAGCCGGCCACCGGGTTGTGTACGGCCATCTCACCGAGGGCGCGCATGATCACCAGGATCGCCAGGCCGCCGATGATGTACGAGAGCATGATTGCCGGGCCGGCCATTTCAATGGCCTTGGCCGAACCAAGGAACAGACCGACACCGATACAGGCGCCGAGCGCCATCAAGCGAATATGCCGTTCGCCGAGTTCGCGTTTGAGCGGGCCGCCGGAAGCGGTCTCGCCGTGGGGCTGATGGTTGCCAACAGGCATAGGGGTACAACCTCATTTTGTTATTGGATTGAACCACCGAGTCTCGGGCGTACCAGCGGGTGGGCTCGTACGCCTGGGTCACCGGGCCTACCTTGTGGGCAGATCCGTCTGACAGGAAAACCGGCCAGATCAGCGGGCGTGCAGTATAAAAAGCTCCCTATAGAGCTTTTCACTCAATAAACGGCAAAATTCAGCGAGAACTCTCGGCAAAAGCCGATATGACGGCGAGGCATCATCTGCCTGGAACGCCGTTCTCCCTGGAAAACGGCGGCGAGTATTGCACAGCATGGGTGCAGCGTCATGCCCCTACCCTGGTCGCATTTACCAATCGCAAAGGCTCTAGAACGGCACTTCGCCCTCAGGCCAGGGCGGCGCGTCAAAGAACAGCTCGCGCGCCATGCGCAAGTGGATTTCGCCGCGATGAATCGCCAGGGCATGCGTCACGCGCCCGCTCTGTCCGGCCTGGATGCTGCGAAAGGCCGCGCCCGCTGCCGTCGGTGGTAGTCGGTCATCGCCGGCGCAGACAAATTCCTTGCGTGGACCAATCAGCGACTACGCTTGAAACAAGTCCGATCAATCTGCGTGAATGGATCAATCGACTATGGGTGTTTTATGGCAAACCGATTCGACCCAGGCTGCGGTGCCAACCGACAGTGCGGATGAACCGCCTTTGCCACAAAAAACCCGCCCACGCCGCTTCGGCTGGCGCATGTTCTGGCTGTTGCTGGTGATGCTGCTGATCGGCCTGGCCTATGCCGCGTCCCGGGAAATGCGCACCTCCAAGTGGCAGGCCCGGGAATTCAGCCGGATCGCCGCCACCCTCAGTTACCAGGTGCAGCCCGGCCCGAGCGCGGCGATTGTCTACCCCGGCGCCGGCCCCTTCGACAAACGCCTGGGCTACAGTGCCCTGAGTGATTTTCTGCCACGCCTGCTCAAGCGCAATTACCTGATCCAGAGCCAGGCGCAGTTCTCCCAGGCCTTGCTCGACTACAGCCGCCAGGGGCTGTTTGTGCCCTATGACGAGAAGATCCAGGCAGGCCTGACGATCAGCGATTGCCGCGCCGAGCCGCTGTACCAGTTCAGCTACCCGCAGCAGTTCTATCCGACCTTTGCCGCGATCCCGCCGGTGGTGGTCAACAGCCTGCTGTTTATCGAGAACCGCGAGCTGCTCGACCCCGCCCAGCCCCAGGCCAACCCCGCCGTGGACTGGCCGCGTTTTGCCAAGGCCGCCTGGTCGCAGGTGGCCCGGCTGCTGCACCTGCCGGGCCAGACTGCAGGCGGCAGCACCCTAGCCACGCAGTTGGAGAAATATCGCCACTCGCCCGACGGGCTGACACTGTCGGGTGGCGAGAAGATCCGCCAGATGATTTCCGCCAGCGTGCGCACCTACCTGGACGGCCCCCAGACGCTGGTAGCGCGCCAGGCGATCGTGCGCGATTACCTCAACAGCGTGCCGCTGTCGGCGGTGCCCGGGCATGGTGAAGTGCATGGCATGGCCGAAGGCTTGCGGGTCTGGTACGGCGCCGACTTCAACCGGACCAACAGCCTGCTGGCCAGTGACGACCCCAAGGATCTTGCGCAAAAAGGCCTGGCCCTGCGTGAAGTGCTGTCGCTGACCATCGCCCAGCGCCGTCCTTCCCACTACCTGTCAAAGGGCCGCGACGAGCTGGCCAGCCTCACCGACAGCCATATCCGCCTGCTGGCGCAGAACGCGGTGATCGATCCGGCCTTGGCCAGCGCCGCCCTGGCCAGCCAGGTCACTTACCGCAACTGGCAGCAGCAACCGACCCTGCAGCCCATAGAAACCAACAAGGGCATCAGTGTCGCGCGCAGCCGCCTGGCCGCCCTGCTCGATCGCCCGCTGTACGACCTCGACCGCCTCGACCTGGCCGCCACCAGCACCCTGCAAAGCGATCTGCAAAGCCAGGCCACCGCGTACCTCAAGCAATTGGCCGACCCGGCCTTCGCCGGCCAGCTCGGCCTGCTCGGGCCGCGTCTGCTGACCCCCGCCAGCACGGCCCAGGTGCGCTATAGCTTCACCCTCTACGAAATGACCGCCGACGGCGCCCGGGTGCGGGTGCAGACCGACAACACCGACCAGCCCTTCGATATCAATGAAAGCAGCAAGCTGGAACTGGGCTCCACCGCCAAGCTGCGGGTGCTGACCACCTACCTGCAAATCATCAGCGAACTGCACCAACGCTATGCCGACCAGAGCCCGGCGGCGCTGAAAAAAGTCGCCATCGACGAGCAGGACCGCCTGACACGCTGGGCCGTGGATTACCTGGTGCAGAACAGTGACCGCAACCTGCCGACGATGCTCGCCGCAGCCCTGGACCGGCACTACTCCGCCAGCCCCGGCGAAAGTTTTTTCACAGGGGGCGGCCTGCATCACTTCCATAACTTTCGCAACGAAGACAACGGCCGCAACCCGACCTTGCGCGAGGCGCTACGCGAGTCGATCAACCTGCCATTTGTCCGCCTGATGCGCGACCTGGTGCGCTACAGCACCTACCAGGGCGCCAACAACAGCGCCGAACTGCTCAAGGACGACAGCGACCCGCGCCGCCAGGAATACCTGGCAAAATTCGCCGACCGCGAGGGCACCACCTTTTTGCTGCGGTTCTGGAAAAAGTACCGTAACAAGGACACCCAGGCGCGCCTCGACACCTTTCTCGACAGCCTGCACCCCACCGCCATCCGCCTGGCCGCCGTACACCGCTACCTGTTGCCGCAGGCCAGCCAGCAAAGTTTCAACAGTTTTGTGCGCGCCCACCTCAATGACCCCACGGCCCGCGCCAAACTCAGCGACGAACGCCTGGCCACCCTCTACCAGAACTACGGCCCCGGTGCCTACGACTTGCCGGACCAGGGCTATATCGCCAAGGTCCATCCCCTGGACCTGTGGTTGCTCGGCTACCTGCTGCAACACCCCGACGCCACCTTCACCCAGGCGGTGGCGGCCAGCACGCACGAGCGCCAGGAGGTCTACAGCTGGCTGTTCAAGAGCCGGCACAAGAGCGCGCGGGACAGCCGCATCCGCACCATGCTGGAGATCGAGGCCTTCCTGGATATCCACCAGCGCTGGCAACAGGTGGGCTACCCGTTCGACCATCTGGTACCGTCCCTCGCCACCGCCATCGGCAGTTCCGGCGATCGCCCGGCCGCGCTCGCCGAACTGGTGGGGATTATTCTCAACGACGGTATCCGCCAGCCGACACTGCGCATCGACAGCCTGCACTTTGCCGCCGGCACGCCTTACGACACACGCCTGGTCAACGACCCCGAGCGCGGCAAGCGGGTGATGCCCAGCGCCGTGGCCACGGCCCTGCGCGAGGCGCTGTCGCAAGTGGTGGATGCCGGTACCGCCAAGCGCGTGGCCGGCAGTTTCAAGCTGGCCGACGGCACACCACTGGCCATGGGTGGCAAGACTGGCACCGGCGACAACCGCATCGAGGCCATCGGGGCCGGCGGGCGCGTGCTCAGCTCCAAGGCCATCAACCGCACGGCGACGTTTGTGTTCTATATCGGCGAGCACCATTTCGGCACCTTGACCGCCTTCGTCCCCGGCGCCACGGCCCAGGGCTTCAGTTTCACCTCGGCCTTGCCGGTGCAGGTGCTCAAGGGCATGGCGCCGATCCTCACGCCTTATCTGCAACCGGGCAGCCACACCTTGTGTGCCCCCGCCTCAATGGCGCTGAACCAGGGCGGTAGCCGGCTGTTTTCAAGGTGATGATTTTTGAACGGTTCGCCTGTGTAAGCGGCCTGTTGGACCCAGTATTCAAACTTATTCTCGGCCCCAGCCCAAAATAGACTGAAGCGCTTTCATGGCTCTTTTCAGGATCTGTTGCATGGCTGACTTACTCCCTTCCCCGCGCCCGGCCACGTTTCAAGGCCGGCACTACCCATTGCTTGAAAGTGCCCTGTCGCCGTGGCTGAAAACCACCGCCCCGCACCGCCTGGATGCCTTGCAGGCCGTCGGGCTCCAGGACCCGGCGCCCTACCCGAACGCCGCGCCGGCGCAGCACGCCAACCTGCGGCAGGCTATCGCCGGCCACTGGCAAGCCCTCAACACCCTGGATAAGCGCCTCCAGCCCCTCAATGATCTGTATGCCTACGCCGAGCGCATCCTGGGCGGCGCGCTAAGCGCCGACTATGGTCCGATTGATGTGCGCAACACCTATGTGCGCCTGTATGTCAAAGCGTCGACAGCCTGGTGGGTACATGACTTCAAGTCAGGCGTCACCAGCCATACGCTGTCGCTGCTGGATGCGGCGCTGCATAACTTTGCCGCCACCGACAGCTTTGTCGACTATGCCTTCCTGTCTGGCGCCGATGCCCGTGGGCAGCAGCGCAGCCTGACCTTCAAGCACAAGACCCGCGGCACGCCCCTGACCGCCGAGGGTTTCAAGCAACTGTGCCGCGCACTGAACATCGGCGGGCACTACCGTGAACATCTGAAGATTGTCATGGGTGTCTACAACCCCACGGTGGCCCGCGACCTGCGCCGCCAGGTGATCGCCCAGCACCAAGCCGCGTTGAAGGCCGCCGCCCACCTGGCCCTGGTCAAGGGCGACCTGGCCCAGGATGCCTGTGACGAAGTGCTCGCGCTGATCGCTGGCAACACCGCCCTGCGCCTGGATGGCCAGGTGCTTGCCGGCCACACCCTGGACCTGATGAACACTCGCCTGACCGGCATCCTGCTGTTCTGCGCCACACCCCACTCGGCGGCGCGGGTGATTGCCTATGTGCCGGACGACCCCGCGCACCCCCTCAAGCAATACCCCACGCCCCTGGCCTTCATTCGCGAACTGACCCGCCAGTTGCGTGACAGCGAACGCTATCAGGTGTTCTTCAGCCGCTTTGTCGACCATGATCAGCGCGGCTTTTTTTTCGCCAACCTCAATACCCGCCTGAGCCGGGTGCAGTGGCGCGCCAAAGCCGCGACCGATAGCCAACCGACCTGGCAAGACACGCCCCTGGACCATCCCCACCTGCAATTCCATGTGCAGCCCATTGCCGACGACTACCAGAACCGCGCGCATTCAAGCGGCAACAATGACCTGTGGCACTACCGTTACCGGGTGCACCTGAACAAAGTGCTCAATGACGCCCAGGACATTGCCGTCTCGACCAGCCGCGTCGACCGCCTGGCCCGCCAGGCCTGGTGGGACAACCTGGGGCGAATCCTCGGCGATATCCTCAACGCCGCCTTGCAAGTGCTCACCCCGTTTGTGCCGGGGCTGGGGGAAGTGATGCTCGCCTACACCGCCTATCAGCTCACCGACCAGGTGTTCGAGGGGGTGCTCGACTGGGCCCAGGGCCGGGGCACAGAGGCGGCGCAGCATTTGATCGGGGTGGCCCAGGACCTGGTGCAGTTCGGCCTGTTCGCCGCCGGCATCCAGGTGGCGGCGCCGCTGCGCCTCAAGCTGTCGGCGTTTGTCGAAGGGCTCACGCCAGTGACGCTCGCCGACGGCCGCCGGCGCCTGTGGAACCCGGACCTGGCGCCCTATGTCGCCGACCCGGGCGCACCCGCAGATCAACCGTTAATGCGCCACGAGGGTGCGCAGTATCAGGTGCAACACGGGCGCATCGTCCACCCGCGCCGCGCGGATGCCTACCGGCCCCACGTGCATCGGCGCGGCAATGGCATCGTGGTGCATGAAGCCGAGCAGCCGCAAACCTGGGACAGCTCCACCCTGATGCGCCGCCTCGGGCCCAGGGCCGAGGCTTTCAGCGCCGCGCAACTGGAGCAGATCCGCCGCACCAGTGGCTGCGATGACGACCAGTTGCGCAGCCTGTACCTGCATGAGCAGCCTCTGCCGCCGTTGCTGGCCGACACCCTGAACCGCTTCGAGGCCTACGCCAGCGCACAACAGGCCAGCGCGCAGATCCGCGCAGGCATGCCCCTGGCCCCAGACTCCGCCTGGTTCGAGCAAACCGTCACCGAACTGGAGGGCTGGCCCCAGGACAAGGCCCTGCAAGTGTTCCTCAGCGCCAGCCTGAGCGGCGATTCGCACCGCTACGGCAACCTCGCTGCGGCGCCTGCCGACACCCTGCGCCTGAGTGTGGCGCAAGTCATGTCCGGCCAGTTGCCGGAACAGGTACTGGCTTTTCTCGATGAGCCGCAAACCCGTGCCCTGCTCGGCGCCCAGGTGCCCAAGGCCCAGCAAGTGCAACACCTGCGCGAGCAACTGGCGGCCTACGTCACCCGCCAGGCGCCAGAGATCGGCCAGTACGCCCATCATCTGCGCGAGCTGTCCGATGAGCCGGGTATCCGCCTGCTGCGCGAGCATTTCGCGCAGATGGATTCGAGCGTGGCGCGGGCCTTGCTCGCCACTGCCGATGAAGCCGAGCGCAACCTGATGGCGACCCAGGGGCGCCTGCCGCTGCGCCTGAAAAACCTCGCCCGCGAATTGCACTTCAGCGCCGGCACCAGCCACGCCTATGAAGGTTTCTACTTCCCCTGGCGCCAGAGTATCGACAGCGAACGCATGCTGCTCGGCACCCTCAAACGCCACAGCGATTGGTTTGCCGACCTGCACCTGCAAATCCGCGAGCACAGCGCAGATGGGCGGCTGCGCTGCGAGGCAGGGCCGGCCAACGCCAGTACCCGGCGCATCCTGGTCAGGAAAGACCACCTGGGCTACGAAGTGCGCGATGCCGAGCACCGCAAGCTGCATGACCTCGACACCCTGTACGAAGCCCTGCTGCACGCCGCCCCCCTCGACAGCCGCCGGGCCCTGGGCCTTGGCCCCGGCCAGGGCGAAGGTTTGCGGCATTGGCTGCTGACCACCCTTGAGCCTCTGGCCGAACGCCGCGCCGCCCTGGCCCAACCGCCGGTCCCACGCCACGCCGACCCGCAAACGCTGAAGCTGCTAGGCAAACCCATACCCGTGCGCACTGCGGTACTCAGAAGTGCAGACGCGTTGATCCTGAACGCCTTGAAGACAGTCTTTGCGCACCAGAGCGAAGCGCGCATCCTGGCCTTTATGGACAAGGTCGGCCACGAGCAGATCGGCCCCCGGGTCAACCAGTTAATCGTTGAACATTACCGTCTGGACGGCGATCTGGCGCACTGGTCGCGCCAGCCGGGGCATCATCCGCCCGCCATGGAACGGGAGTTGCGCAGTTTCATTCAGGGGCAAGTTCTCGAATGCTGGCAGGACCAGATCCGCGCCGCCACCGAGCCCCTCGGCTCGCGCCTGGACCTCAGCGGCGTGACACTGCCCGATACGCTGCCGCCGTTGCGCGCCGACTTCAGCCATGTCACGGAGCTGAACCTGATCCGCAGTCAGTTCGGCCCGGCCCACGGCCAGTTCCTGCAGCACTTCCCGCAACTGTCGGCCCTGTATCTGGCAGAGAACCCGCTGACCCGCCTGCCTGAGGCAATCCGCGAGCTGCGGCACCTGGAAGACCTCGACCTGGCCGGGTGCCCGCTGACTTTGCCGGTCGAAGACATCACCCGCCTGAAAAACCTGCGCTACCTGCGGCGCCTCAAGCTCAACAACACCCGCGCCCAGCAAGCGCCGGACATCGGGCGCATGCGCGACCTGATACACCTGGACCTCAGCCACAGCCCAATCAAACGCTGGCCCGAGGGGCTGTTCGAGGTGCCGCGACCGGCGCCGTTTTTCTTGAACCTGCAAGGCACCGCGATCACCCGCCTGCCCGCGGTGGCCCTGGGCAGTCGCGAAGCCGCGCTGGTGGCCCGCACCTACCTCAACCGCTCGGCGCTGGACGCCCTGCAACGCGAACAGTTCAAAGCCTACCGCGCGTCGGTCGGCCTGGACCCGGAGCGCACCTATGAACCTCGCGGCGATTGCACGCCGTGGCTGAACTACCTGTCACCGGCCGCCCGGGAAGAAGCCCGGCAAGTCTGGGACGCGCTGGAGCGCGAACATGGCTCCCAGGGTTTGTTCGAGGTGCTCAAGGCCCTGGAGCAGCCGGAGGTGTTCCAGACCCCGCAAGATCAACAACGCTACGCCGCCAACCACCGCCAGTTGACGCAGCAGGTGTGGCTCTTGCTGCAAGCGGCGGTGGTCGACACGCCGCTGCGCAAACGGTTGTTCGAGATGGCCAGCTTCCCCAGCAACTGCCCGGATGCGGGGACGCAGATTTTCAATGAACTGGGGGTCGAGGTGCTGCTCTACCAGATCGAGCACCAGGCGCAGACGCCAGAGGCGCATGAACTGCAACTGGCCACCCTGATCAGGGGCCGGGCGCGCCTGCAACAGCTCAACGATGTGATCCGCACCGATGTGCAACAACGCCTGGCGCCGGTCGCCGAGGGCGGCCAGGGCCTGCGGTTTCTCACCGAAGTGGTCGACGGCGTGGCCGGCCAGGTCGATGAGGTAGAAATCTACCTGGCCTACCAGACCGCACTTGCCGTGCGCCTGGACCTGCCGTGGATCGCCGAGCATATGCTGTACCGCAGCACCGCCCGGGTCAGCGCCGCGCAGATTGACGCGGCCTATGCCCGGGTGCAGGAGCTGGGAAACGGTGACGGCCTGGTCAACCGCATGCTGCTGGACCCGCACTGGCGCGCCTGGCTGCAAAAACGCTATGCCGGCCAATACGCCGAACAGCAGCAGTGGCTCAGGACCCAGCATGAGCAGTTGCTTGATCTGCAAGAGATGTGGGAACAGGTGCCGCAGAAAGTACCGTTACCCGCACAGATCGCTGCCCTGGCCAAGGCGCAGGGCATGACCGAGTCGAACCTGGCAGACCCGCTGAAATTCCAAGCTGCCTGCGAAAAACGTGAGGAGGAACTGGGCTACAACGCCGAGGAGTGGATGCGCCAGCGCACCCGCACCGCCTTGATGGCGGCGCGAGAGCTGCGTAATCGCCGGGCTAGCCGCTGATTTCAATCACCCTTTCGGCCGCGCCTTCCACCAGGAAAAACCGATAGATCCGCCCGGCCTGTTTGTCGAAGCTGAACACCCGGCCAGGGAAGATGTGGTTCTTGGTCACGGGCGCGCAGTCCAGGCGATCGGCCACGGCGCAGTCCTTGAACTCGTCTACCACCACCACGGTGTTACCGGCGTTGCGCAAGGTGTAGCGCTGGCCGCCGTTCTCGACACGGGTGTCGAAGCGGCTCTGGCTGGGGCGTACGAAGAACACCGTGCCGTAGCCGGACATCACCCGCACCCCGCCCGCCAGCGAGGCCTCATAGGCGGTGCGGTCTTCGTCGCTGACACCGAACTCGTCGTCCTTCTCCGGCGCCACCGGCAGGTAGCGCACGCGGAAGTAACGCTCGCGGTCGCGCTCGCCCATAAACAGCAGGCGCGTGCTCTGCATGGCGTTGGCCGGCACGATCAGGCGCGCCGGGCTGGCCATCAGGCCATCGCGTACCAGGCCAGTGCCGGCCTGGTCCTTGAGCGGCACTTCGTCATAGCTGCCGTCGGGTTTGTAGAGCATTTCGGTGATGTCGACCTTGACGAACGCGGTGCTGGTGCCGCCATTGAACACGCGCTTGAGGTAAGTGTTCTTGTCGCCGTTCATGTAGTCGTAGAAGTCACCGACATTGATCGCCGGTCCCGCCTGGGCATTCAGCGACCACAGGCACATTCCCAGTGCTGCAAACAGGTATTTCATAAGCACCTCATTGATTACGGGCGCAGCGCGTCGAAGATCAGATGCACACTGCCAAAATAGTCGCCGGCCACATAACCGTCCTCGGGCTCGACGGCGGAAATTTCCAGCTGCACACGTTTGCCGGCCCGCGCTTGCTCGGCAGAGACCACTTGGGTATCGGTCAAATCCAGCAACTGGCCGTTGAACTCGACATTGAGCAGGATCAGGCGCCGGCCATTGGACAGGGTCGGCAACTGACCCAGGCGCGCGACAATGCCGCCGCCGCTGTTCTTCACGTCGAACTGTTCGCGCAGCGGCTTGAGCGTGCGGGTCACCAGGTTCCAGGTCATTTCCTGCTGGCGCTCAAGGAACGCGGGGCGGATCGGCAGCACATAAAAGTCTGCGGTGGGAATGCTCACCGTGACGTCAAACACCTGTTCTTCGCGAATCGCCAGGGCCTGGGTACTGAGCAGGGCCACGGCGAGCAGCAGCAGGGTTGCCGTCAGCACCTTGCACAATTTGCCCGAGCGGCGCGGGGGTTCGGGGGCGCGTTGAATGATCATCAGCCTTTGACCTCGTAGTGTTTTTTCGCGCGGCCCTCGACCAGCGTAAAGCGGTAGGTACGCCCGGCCTCTTTGGCAAAGCTGAAGCTGCGCCCCGGCAGGATGTGGTTCTTGGTCACGGGCAGGCACTCCTGGGTCTGGCCAGTGGGGCAGTCCTTGAACTGATCCACCACCACCACGCTGTTGCCGTCGTTGTGCAGACCATAGGCGTCGTTGCGCTCATCGACACGGGTGGCGAAGCGGCTGTGTTTGGGCCGCACGAAAAACACCGTGCCAAACCCAGCCAGTACCGTGACCCCGGCCGACAGGCTATTTTTGTAGGTCTCGCGCTCTTCACTGGACACCACAAAGCCGTCTTCGGGCTCTGGCATCACCGGCACAAAACGCAGGCGGAAATAACGCTCCTTGTCGCGCTGGCCGAGGTACAGCAGGCGCGTGCCCTGCATGCCATTGGCCGGCACGATCAGCCGCGCCGGGGTCGCCACCAAGCCGTCACGGGCGGTGTTTTCGGGGTTGCTTTTAAGTTCGACTTCTTCGGAAGTGCCGTCGGCGTTGTAGACAATCTCCATCACCGACACCTTGATAAACGCCGTGCTGTCGCCGCTGTTGAACACCCGCTTGAGGTAGGTGCTCTTGTCCTCAGCCAGGTAGTCGTAGAACACGCCGACATTGATGTTCGGCGCGCCCATCGACAGCGGCAGCCAGCAGAGCGTGCACAGCGCCAACAGATATTTCATACCCATACACCTCATTTAAAGCTCCGAATCCCAGACCACCGTGACCTGGCCCGCATAGGTGGTGCCGCCACGCTCCAGCATCTGGTCGGCGTACTCTTTCTTGACCTCGAAGTGCAACGTGCCGGGCCGGCGGTTGACGTAGAAAGTCGGTTGCAACATCTCGGTGCCGACGCCACTGAGCAACAGCGGTTGGCGGATCACCCCGGCGCCATCCTCACGGTTGAGGCCGTGGGGCAGGCTGACGGCGACATCCACCGGCACCTCGTGACCGTCGCTGGTGTTGCGCAAGGCACAGGTGTCGCCGATCACCCGCTCGCAGGTCATCTGCATTTTGAAGCGTGACGAGGCAGAGATATTGAAGGTCTGGTCGCGAAACAGCCGCGCCGGTTTGCGGCCCTGGTTGACCCAGGCTTGCCAGCCGCCCTGGGGCACCAACTCGACGCGGTTGCCGCCCGGCGGGACCTCCACCTGGAGTTGGTGCTGCACTTCTAGGTTGAAGTTGAAGGTCAGTTGGTTGTCGGTGGGGATCAGCACATCACCAAAGTCATAGTCACCCCGTGGCCCCAGGGTGTAGGTCAGGCTGCCGGTGTACTCGCCACTGGACATACCCAAGGGGTTGGGCGTGCGGATCTCATAGGCGTACTCCATTTGGTAGATACGCATGTAGTCAAGGTCCTGGGACGGCTTGCGACTGCACACCCCGGCGCCTTCCGGGACGATCCAGAAGTAGGTCGCCGTTTGCCGACCCGCCGCAAGGTGGCCAGTACTGACGCAAGGGCTTGGGGCCCTGAGCCATTGAGTCGTCCAAAAAAAACCCGGTTGGGCCCAGCCCGACACGCCCGGCGGATAGGAAACCTGCCACAGCCCACCGAAGCCGGCGATGCGCATCTGCACGGTCTCCACTTCCCCGGTGCGGGTGTGGGTGACTTGTGCATCACGCCAACTGGAGGGCACCTGCACCATAAAACCCTGGCGCTCATCTTCGTGGTTGGCCTGGATCGGCGCGTTGCTCAGGGCGTCGAACGCCGGGATCCGCAGGCTGAACAAGTTCAGCGCCTTGCACTGGCTGGGAATGTGCGACTGACAGATAGAACTGACCGGCGTGGTATTGCGAAACGTGTTCACAAAAGGGTTGCCAGGGTCCGGGGTAAATACCGCCGTGATGTCCTGGGTCAGGGCCAGCGCCGTGGAGCTGCACAACAGTGCCGCGCCCGCGACCCCAAGCTGGGTGATCAAGGTGCTGATACGTCTCATGGTGCTAGGCAATCTCGTCATGACCCTCAACCTGCGGTCTGAGTGGTAAAAGTGGAATCGGCCAGGGTGTCCGGCGTGCAGCGCAGGTCGCCGATCATCAGCACGTCGTCGGCCTCCCGCGCGCCGCTGGTGTCGAGGCGGAACTGGCAGAGCAGGCGGTTATCGCGGCGCACTTCGAGGGTGGGCGAGCTGGCGTTCATTTCCAGGGAGAAGAACCCGTCGACCTCGCTCACCCCACGGCTGGCGTGGTTGATGATGTGATGGCCCTTGAGCGGCTTGCCCTCGGGGTCCACCAGGCGCCCGAGCACCGTGACACTGCGCATCACGCTGACCTTGCGGTAGTCCACGCCACCCTTGTTCAGGTGGTAGGCAGCGCGCGGCGGCTGGATACTGGCCGCAGGCGCGTGGTTGCCGTCGAAGTCGAAGCTGACCGAGCTGCCCTTGTAGGCGGTGATCGGAATAAAGTTGCGCCCCGGACGCAGGACCGTGCTGCCACCGCTCAAGTCATCGGCGCGCAGGACGATGTCATCGACATCGGTTTCTACGTCGACAATCATTCCCGAGCCCGCGCCGGAGTATTGGCTGGTCAGCACCATCCGGTTGCCGCCTAAGGCGAAGGTGCTGTCCAGGTTCAGGCCACCGGTGAGGTCGTTGTTAAACGATGAGCGCTGGACAAAACCATCACCATTGACGCTGTCGGTCTGGAAGCTGGCCATGCCCGACAGGCCCACGCCATAGGTGTCGGCCAGTACCGTGCCCGAGACGCTTTGCAGCACGTGGTCTTGCAGGTCGCGGCGGTAGCTCAGTGAGGCATTGTTGTCACGTTCGCCCTCGCGGGAGGTGCGCGTGCCGATACTCGCCGCCCACTGCTCGCCTGGGCCGCCCAGGGCCAGGCTGACGCTCAGGTCGACCCCACGGTTACGCTTGTCGCCAGTGCTGGCACTGGCCGGGCGGTCGAACAGCGACAAGCGCCAGTTGGCGTCGCTGCCAAACAGATGGCTGCGTTCGTTCCAGCCCAGGTCCAGGCCGGTACCTTGCACATTGCCTTCGCTGTAGGACAGCCGCGCGCTGATGGAGCGCAGGTTGCTCAAGCGATGGCTGAGAGAGACCGACGACAGGCTGGTCTGGCCGACAAACACATCGCGCTGGCGAATGCGCGTACCGTCGGGCAGGGTTTCGTAGGTGTTGCGGGTATCCAGCCAACTGCGGGTGTGGCTGAACACCACGCTGCCCAGGCCGTAGTTATAGAGGCTGTTGAGGTCCACGCCGGTGCCGTAGTCATCGGTCTGGTAGACGTTGGCGTAGAGGCTGAAGTTATTGGCCAGGCTCCAGTCGATGGACGTGCCGTACTGCATGCTGTCCTTGACCTGGCGCCCGGACAGCCCAAGCACCACTCGTGGGTGCGCCAGGTAGTTGACCGAGGCTCCGGCGGTCAGGTCGCCGCTGGACTGGTTGTCCCAGTTGCTCAGCAGCTTGCTTTCCTGGCCGGCAAACACGTTATAGCGCCAGCGGTTGTCGAGGTTGCGCCAGTTGTTGGGCTTGTACACCAACTCCTGGGTGGTGTTGGTGACCTGGCCGTCTTCGAGCAGGCGCACTTCCACTTCATAGATCCCGCCGGGCAACGGCCGCGTATCCAGGCTTTGCAGGCCAGTGCCGACCGCCTGGGTGTTGATCAGCAGGCCGTTGCGGTAGATCTCCACCGAACCCTGGCGGTTGGCGGTGACGTAGATGGGGTAGATGCTCGGCTTGGGGTTGCTGATCATCAGGCTGTCGGAGCTGCCATACATCACGCCTACGGCGGTGTCGGGGCTGGCGCCGAAGGTTCGCAGTTGGCGGGTCAGGCCTTCGGCGTTGGGCGTGAAGTAACCCAGGCGCAGGAATTGCCCGTGCAATTCACGCTGGCCGTAGAGCGAGTACACCGCGTGGTTGAGGTCGTCATCATCCGGCCCGCCCAGGCGCGAGAACTGCATGTTCAAGACCTGGTTCCAGTTACCCAGGCTGCCGCTGGCATCCAGGCCCAGGCGTCCGCCGAGGTCCTGGCCCTGGCCGCCGCTGATATTGAGTTGGTTACGCACGATCAAGCCGCTGCTGCCTGCGGTGGGCAGGGTGTAGTACTGGGATTGGAGGCCATCGCGCTCGGCGTTCTCGGTCAGCAAGGTGACCAGGGACTTTTCCAGGTTGTAGTGCACTGCCAGCAATTGCTCCGGGCAATCAATGGCGCAGGTGCCCAGGGACACGCCCTGCTTGAGGTAGTCACCCCAGCGGTCGCGGTCGATGTCCTTGATCACACTGCCTTCGTGGTCAGTGAAATCCAGCAGGGTCAGGCGGTCATCGCGGGTCAGGACGATCATCGCCTCGGACACAAACTCCTGGTCCAGTTCGACCCGTACCGCCAATGGCACATCAAAAAAATGCTCTTCAAAGTCCGCCGGTAAACCCTTGGCCTGGGACAGCAAACTTCTTGGGGTTGTGCCAGTTGCCGCGTCAGCTGCAAACGCCCCCGTACAAAACAACAAGGCAAGCGCTGCCGCGATGAGAATCATCGGGAACATGAACGGATACTCTGATTACGCTCAGGGGAAGACTTGAATACCGATCAACCGACAGCGGCTGCCTGTCGATCGGTAGAGGTCAAGCAACAAGCCAGGACTTATTGATCAACGCGCCGCGCTCAAGGGTTGGAGACGCGTGGCACGTGGTCGAACACCACGGTGAAGTCGGTGGTGAACAGGCCCGCATCGGTGTCGGCTGGCTTGGCAGCGGCGACCACCATGTCGGCCTGGGTGCCTGGGGTCGAGCTGGCGTCATCGACAACTTGCTGCGGGTTAGCGGTCAGAGTCACGCCGTTGAAGGTGGTGGTCAGGGGAATGGAGGAAGTGCCGTTAGTCAGGGAAGCCGGGCCACCCTGGATGTAGGCGTTGATCGAACCGTCGGTGTTTTTTACCGCATAAGTGGCCCGCAGCGAGCTCAACTGACCGGTGACGGTGTTGTAGGTCATGGTTTCGTCCTTACCGAAGTCCGGATCCAGCGGCTGGGCGTGGAACTGCTTGGTAGGAATCGAGGCCTTGATGTTGATCACGCTGGTGGCTTCACCGGCAGCAAACACGCTGGAGGAAGCGACGGCCAGCAAGGCCAGTGGCAGGGCGAGAGCAGTTTTTTTCAGCATCGTTAAATACCTGTTGGTGCTTTTTAAGTAAGTTAAAGATTCGAGTCGATCGAAACTTCACGCCGCGCAAAAAACCTAACTTTCAATGAAGAGGTCGAGTCCTAAGACGCAAGTAAATGATCAACCGAATTCAACTTCAGGTAAGCCAGCAAATTCCGTGTAACACGTAGTTTCCAGCCCTTATACACAGGCAGAAAAAAACCTTATTTCTCAATAAATCACGGACTAACTGTCATACATGGAAGACAACTGAAACCTGTTTAACTTACATACTGCAAACATCATTCCGTCAGAAATGTATTACATGCACCCGCACAACTAATCATCACTCGATTTAGAGCAAAGACTCCACGCCTTATTTAAGCCGAGAACTCGTTAGTTTGTAGTGGATATTGCAATTATTTGACGTGGCAGACCGGGTACCGCAGGCAGGAGTGCCAGCCTACCGTTCGTCAGAACACATTGCTCGATCCATAAGATATATCTTACGTTATGTCTTAGATAACCACAGAGAGCAGCACAATGAGAGACCATCATTCCCACCGTGAACCCGGTGACGGCCGCGACGGCTTCGAGAAACGCCCAGGCCGCGAGCGCGGTGGCCGAGGCCCGCGGGTCTTTGCCCCCGGCGACCTGAAAATTCTCCTGCCAGCGCTGATCGCCCAGCAGCCGTGCCACGGCTACGACCTGATCCGCCAGATCGAAGGGCTGTTCGACGGTGCCTACAGCCCCAGCCCCGGAGTGATCTACCCCACCCTGACCTTTCTCGAAGAGAGCGAATTGATCAGTGGCGACGCCGAGGGCGGGAAAAAACGCTACACAATCACCGACGCCGGACGTCTCTTCTTGAGCGAACAGAAAATTGCCCTGGACGGTGTGCGCATGCGCATCGACGTGAGCAAGCGTTCGCTGCGCGGCCATGACCGGCCACCAGAGATCCACGAGGCGGTGCATAACCTGCGCCATGCCTTGCAACTGCACCACGGGCGCTGGAGCCCGGCAGAAATCACGCGTGTCGCGGAGCTGCTCAACAGCACCGCCCAAGCCATTGTGGATGGCCCCGCCGTCCAACCTGTACAGGGGAAAAGTGAATGAACAAGCCCGTCATCCACCGCGTCACCCACGAGATTAAACGCCGCTGCCTGGACGTACTGCGGGTGGTCGATATCACCCCGCGCATGCGCCGCATCACCCTGGGTGGCGAGCAACTGGCCGGGTTTGTCAGCCTGGGCAGCGATGACCATATCAAGCTGCTGTTCCCGCAGAACGCCGCTGAACTGGCTGCGCTGCAAAGCCCGACCTTCGCCATCAAGGGCGAAGGCCCACAACCGGCGATGCGCGACTACACGCCACGGCGTTTCGACCTGGCCATTGGCGAGCTGGATATCGACTTTGTACTGCATGGCGACGGCCCGGCGTCGACCTGGGCCGAACAGGCTGCCGTCGGCCAACACCTGTACATCGGCGGGCCACGGGGCTCGATGATCGTGCCGGATATCTTCGACAGCTACCTGCTGGTGGGCGACGAAACCGCGATCCCGGCCATTGCCCGACGCCTGGAAGAACTGCCGGCCGGGCGCACGGTGCTGGCGGTGATTGAAATTGCCGATGTGCATGAAAAGCAGGCGCTTGGCAGTGCGGCTAATGTCGAGGTGATCTGGGTGGTGCGCGGGATCGATGACCTGCTGAGCACCGTGGAGAACCTGCAGCTACCGGGTGGATCGCTGTATGCCTGGGTCGCCACCGAGACCAAGCTGTCGCGCCAGGTTCGGCGGGTGCTGCTGGATAAACATCAGCTTAACGACGAGTTCGTCAAGGCGGTAGGCTACTGGCGGGCCGAGGGCAGCAGCGAAGAATAGGACTTACTCGGTCAAAATGTGGGAGCGGGCTTGCCCGCGATTGCGCTGTATCAGTCGGCACATTTGCTACTGATCCACTGCAATCGCGGGCAAGCCCGCTCCCACATTAGTTCTTGGTTGCCCTGGGGAGCTTGTCCAGCCCTACTATCGCCAACGCCACCGCCACAAACCCCAGCAATATCCCCCCTGCATTCATAAACACCTGTGGATAACCCAAGGTGCCTACATCAATAAACGGGTACTGATACTGCCCCAGCACATGCCCGCGCAGCAGCACATAAACGAAATACACCAGCGGGTAAATCACCCAGTAGCCGATGTGCCCGAAGCGCAACGTGCCCTTGGGCACGCACCACCACCAATAGCCGAGGAACAGCAGCGGCATCACGTCGTGGAGCAGTTCGTCGGCGATGAACTGCCAGCCCTCGGGGCTCCACAAATGCCGCAGCAGCACACTATAGGCCAGCCCTACGACCACGATGCTCACGGTTACGCCGCTGCTGACCGCAGGCTGTAGGAAGAAACTGCGCCCGGCCGAAGGCCGACTCACCAGTGCATAACTCAGCACCACCGCCGCCAGGGTGTTGCTCAGCACCGTGAAGAAACTGAAGAAATTCACCAACCCGCCCAACAGGCTGGCATCGACCAGCCAGCGTGAGTAGAGGATCAAGTATTGCTGGATCGCCAGGCCTGCCCAACCGGCCAGCGCCGCTGCCGCCACATACCGCTTCATGGGATCAGTCCAGCGGGCGTTTGGTGCGCATCAGCTTGACGTACAGGCCTTCGACCTTCTCCCGCGCCCACGGGGTCTTGCGCAAGAAGGTGAGGCTGGACTTGATGCTCGGGTCGTTTTTGAAGCAGCGGATATCGATGCGCTCGGCCAGGCCTTCCCATTCGTAATGCGCCACCAGTGCGGTGAGCACCTGTTCCAGGGTAACGCCGTGCAGGGGGTTGTTGTTCGATGCGGTCATGCCGGGCCTTTGCCAAGTAAATAAAGAGGAAGCCGCGCACCTTAGCCGAGAGGCCAGGCAGGTGGAAGCATTGCCATGATTGTAGGCCCACTCCCGAACCAATGTAGGAGCAAGCTTGCTCGCGAAAAACGTAGGAGCACTACGTGTATTCAGGCTGCCCGCGTCATCGTTGACGATCTTCGCGAGCAAGCTCGCTCCTACAGGGGTTTATGAAAAGTTCCGCTTCCCGGAGGAAAAAGAGATGTTATATTGTAACCATTCATATCCAACCTCTCTGCTTTGCCAAGGAACCCCCGATGTCCCTCTCCCCTCTCTGGCGCCTGACCCCGCTGGCCGCTGCCCTGCTGATCAGTACCCAGGCCCACGCCCTGGAACTGCAACCCCAAGTCATCACCGGCAACCCGCTGGGCAGCCAACAACTGGCCTCGCCAAGCACCGTGCTGGAAGGCGATGACCTGACCCTGCAACAAAAAGGCAGCCTGGGCGAAACCCTGAACAAGCAGCCTGGGGTGTCGTCGTCGTACTTCGGCCCCGGTGCCAGCCGCCCGATCATCCGTGGCCAGGATGGCGACCGCATTCGCATCCTGCGCAATGGTGTCGGCGCGCTGGATGCCTCGTCGTTGTCGTATGACCATGCGGTGCCGCTGGACCCGGTCAACGTCGAGCGCATCGAGATCGTCCGTGGCCCGGCCGCCCTGCTCTACGGCGGCAGCGCCATCGGCGGGGTGGTCAATACCTTCGACAACCGCATCCCCACCGAAGCCATCGAAGGCATCCATGGCGCGGGCGAACTGCGCTACGGCGGCGCCGATACCACCCGCAGCAGCGCGGGCAAACTGGAGGCCGGCAACGGCACCTTCGCCCTGCACCTGGATGCCAGCGCACGGCAATTCAACGACCTGAAAATCCCAGGTTACGCCCGCAGCCGCCACGCTGCGGAAAGCGAAAACGGCCCCGGCAAAAACGGCCGCCTGGGCAACAGCGACGGGCGTCAGGACAGTGGTGCAGTGGGCGGTTCCTACACGTGGGACGACGGTTACGCCGGGTTGTCCTACAGCAACTCCGACAGCAACTACGGCTCGCCCGCCGAACAGGACGTGCGCATCCGCATGCAGCAGGAGCACTACGCCTTCGCGTCCGAGATCCGCAACCTGCAAGGCCCGTTTACCTCGGTCAAACTCGACGCCGGCTACACCGACTACGAACACCGGGAAATCGAAGGCGGCGAAACCGGCACCACCTTCAAGAACAAGGGCTATGAAGCGCGCATCGAGGCGCGGCACCAGCCCTTGGGGCCGTTCGATGGCATCGTCGGTGTCCAGGTCAGCCGTAGCGAATTTTCCGCACTGGGCGAGGAAGCTTTCGTACCGCAAACCGATACCAATGCCGGCGCGCTGTTTATCCTTGAAGAAATGCAGGCCACCGAACGCCTGAAACTGAGCCTGGGCGGGCGCCTGGAACACACCACCGTCGACCCGGATGGCAAAGGCAACGAGCGGTTTGCCAATGCCAACAGCTCCAGCAGCTTCACCGCCGGCAGCCTGTCGTCGGGTGCGGTCTACACCCTGACCCCGATCTGGTCGCTGGCCGCGACCCTGGGCTATACCGAACGCGCGCCGACCTTCTACGAGCTGTATGCCAATGGCGCCCACGTCGCCACCGGCACCTATGAAGTGGGCGATGCCAAGCTGTCCAAGGAAAAAGCCGTGGCCAGCGACCTGGCGCTGCGCTTTGACAATGGCACGCACAAGGGCAGTGTTGGCGTGTTCTACAGCCACTTTTCCAACTACATCGGCCTGCTGAACAGCGGTCGCACCTTGAATGACGAGGGCGAAGAGGCTGCCGATGGCATCCCGGAATACACCTACTCAGGTGTGCGCGCACGTTTCGTCGGCTTCGAAGCCCAGGACCACTGGAAACTTGGCGAAAGTGCCTACGGTAAATTTGCCCTGGAACTGTCGGGTGACTACACCCGCGCCACCAACCTGGATACTGGCGAAGCCCTGCCACGGATTGCTCCGCTGCGTCTGAACAGCGGCTTGCTGTGGGAACTGGATCGCTGGCAAGCGCGCATTGATGTTGAGCATGCTGCTGGCCAGGGCCGGGTGCCTAGCAACGAAAGCGGCACCGATGGCTACACCACGTTGGGCGCCAGTGCCGGCTATCGCTTCAACCTGGGCGGCAGCCAGTGGCTGGCGTTCGTCAACGGCGAGAACCTGACCAACCAGACCGTACGCTATGCCAGCTCGATCCTGCGCGATATCGCGCCGGCGCCAGGCCGTAGTGTGCAGGTGGGCTTGCGCACGACCTTCTAACAGACAGTGATGTTCAACCTGTGGGAGCTATGTGTTGTCTAGCCAAACTCGTGCTGCAAACGAGCCCCCCTGTGGGAGCGGGCTTGCCCGCGATGGCGGTGGGCCAGCCAGCTTATCCGGTGCTGACACAACGCTATCGCTGGCAAGCCAGCTCCCACATTAAATTGTGTTGTCTAGCCAAACCCGTGCTGCAAACGAGCCCCCTGTGGGAGCGGGCTTGCCCGCGATGGCGGTGGGTCAGCCAGCTTATCCGGTGCTGACACAACGCTATCGCTGGCAAGCCAGCTCCCACATTAAATTGTGTTGTCTAGCCAAACCCGTGCTGCAAACGTGCCCCCTGTGGGAGCGGGCTTGCCCGCGATGGCGGTGGGTCGGCCAGCTTATCCGGTGCTGACACAACGCTATCGCAGGCAAGCCAGCTCCCACATTAAATTGTGTTGTCTAGCCAAACTCGTGCTGTAAACGAGCCCCCCTGTGGGAGTGGGCTTGCCCGCGATGGCGGTGGGTCAGCCAGCTTATCCGGTGCTGACACAACGCTATCGCTGGCAAGCCAGCTCCCACATTAAATTCTGTTGTCTAGCCAAACTCGTGCTGTAAACGAGATCCCCTGTGGGAGTGGGCTTGCCCGCGATGGCGGTGGGTCAGCCAGCTTATCCGGTGCTGACACAACGCTATCGCTGGCAAGCCAGCTCCCACATTAAATCGTGTTGTCTAGCCAAACTCGTGCTGTAAACGAGCCCCCCTGTGGGAGTGGGCAAGCCTGCTCCCACATCGCTCTGCGGTATCTGCGCCGACTGTTACCAAATCCGAAATAATCCATCTTGCGATTAGCCCTTTCTCTCCCCGAGCCGGCGCTTTATCCTTGCCTGCAACAAACTGAAACGTTTCATCATTCAGCCAGACCTGACGAGCGTCCATCCCCCGGCCGCCGTTTGCGTACTAAAACCAAAAACTATTAAGACCTGCCCTTGCCTATGCCTGCTTTCCCAACACTGCGCCTGTGCGCTGCGCTGCTGCCTTTGTGCCTGATCGACTGCGCCCAGGCCGCCCCTGCCTTTGACCATGAGTCCCCGTGGATGCTGGGTGATCTTGGCGGTTCCCGGACAGCGCTGTCTGAGCAAGGCTATGACTTCAAGATCGACTACACAGGCGAGATGGGCAGCAACCTGCACGGCGGCTCGGACCATGACCGCACCGCTCGCTATAGCGACCAGTGGGCCTTCGGCAGTCACCTGGATCTGCAGAAGATCCTCGGCTGGCACGACGCCGAGTTCCAACTGACGATCACCGAGCGCAGTGGCAATAACATCAGCAACGACCGCATCAACGACCCGCGGGTCGGCGGCTTTACCTCGTCCCAGGAAGTCTGGGGCCGTGGCCAGACCTGGCGCCTGACGCAGATGTGGTACCAGCAGAAATTCTTCGACCAAAAACTGGATATCAAAGCTGGGCGTTTTGGCGAAGGCGAAGACTTCAACAGCTTCCCCTGCGACTTCCAGAACCTGGCGTTCTGCGGCTCCCAGGTGGGCAATTGGGTCGGTGGCATCTGGTACAACTGGCCGGTGAGCCAATGGGCGCTGCGGGTCAAATACCACCTGACGCCCGAGCTGTACGCGCAAATCGGCGCCTTTGAGCAGAACCCGTCCAACCTCGATCGCGGCAATGGCTTCAAGCTCAGCGGCAGCGGCACCCAGGGCGCCCTATTACCGGTGGAGCTGGTGTGGACGCCAACGTTCCACGACCTGCCGGGCGAATACCGCGCCGGCTACTACTACAGCAGCGCCAAGGCCAGCGATGTGTACAAGGACCGCCACGACCAACCCGCCGCCGTCAGTGGCGAGGCCTATCGCAGCGCCTCCAGCAAGCATGGCGTGTGGCTGGGTGTGCAGCAGCAAGTCACCAGCCTGGCCAGTGACCACTCCCGTGGCTTGAGCGTGTTCGCCAACGCGACGATGCACGATAAGAAAACCAACGCTGTGGATAACTATGTGCAGGCAGGTGTGGTCTACAAAGGCCCCTTCGATGCCCGCGCCCGCGACGATATCGGCTTTGCCGTGGCCCGCGTGCACGTCAACCCGGCCTATCGCAAGAACGCCCAGGCCCGCAACCAGGCCCGTGCGCTCTACGATTTTGACGACGGCGCGTACCTGCCGGTGCAAGACACCGAATACAGCGCCGAGCTCTATTACGGCGTGCACGTCAGCAACTGGCTGACCGTGCGCCCGAACCTGCAATACATCCGTCATCCGGGGGCCGTCGCCCAGGTGGATGACGCGCTGGTCGGCGGGATCAAGCTGCAAGCGTCCTTCTGAATCGCAATAAACGCAATTAGCCCTGAACCAAGCCTGTGCGCAAACGTCATCTACAGTGAACAAGCGCGGGACTACCTTAAACGTCACGGAGAATCACACTATGAGCACTGATGGTGCTTCAAGTCCAAGCCGCCTGCTGCCCAGGTTGCTGGGGATCTTGCTGCTGATCATGGGCCTGGCCTTGTTGGCCGGGGGCATCAAGCTGAGCATGCTCGGCGGGTCGCTGTACTACCTGCTGGCCGGTATCGGCATCACCCTGACCGGCCTCCTGCTGCTGGCCACGCGCCGCGCGGCGCTGGGCCTGTACGCGGTGGTGCTGTTCGCCAGTACGGTGTGGGCCCTGTGGGAAGTCGGCCTGGACTGGTGGCAACTGGTGCCGCGCCTGGCCCTGCTGTTCGCCTTGGGCATCGTCATGCTGCTGCCGTGGTTGCGCCGTCCCCTGCTGCGTGGCCAACCCGCCCCGCTGGGCACCGGCGCGCTGAGCGTGGCCGTGGTGCTGGCCGGCGCAACCGCCATCGCCAGCCAGTTCACCAACCCCGGTGAAATCAAAGGCCAACTGGACCGCGACGCGGTACCGGGCATGACCAATGCCGCGCCGGCCCAGGCCGATGGCGACTGGAATTCCTATGGCCGCTCGGCCTTCGGTGACCGTTACTCGCCGCTGGCGCAGATCACCCCGCAAAATGCCCACAAGCTGGTACCGGCCTGGACTTATCGCACCGGCGACCTGCCTGGCCCGGGCGACCCCGGCGAAACCACTGCGGAAAACACCCCGCTGAAAGTCAACGGCATGCTCTACGTGTGCACCCCGCACAGCCAGGTGATTGCCCTTGACCCGGATACCGGCAAGGAAATCTGGCGTTTCGACCCCAAGCTCTCGACGCAAAAAGCCGCGAACTTCAAGGGTTGGGCACACATGACCTGCCGTGGCGTGTCGTATCACGATGACGCAGCCTATGCCGCCACCGAGCAAAGCCCGGCCACCGGCGCCGCTGCGCCAGCCGCCAATGCCTGCCCGCGCCGCATCTTCCTGCCGACTGCCGACACCCGCCTGATCGCCCTGAACGCCGACACCGGCAAGATGTGTGAAGACTTCGGCGACAAAGGCCAGGTCGACCTGGGCGCCAACATCGGCACGTTCGCCCCCGGTGGCTACTACTCCACCTCGCCGCCAGCCGTCACCAAGAACCTGGTGGTGATTGGCGGTCACGTCACCGATAACGTCTCCACCGACGAGCCGAGCGGCGTGATCCGCGCGTTCGACGTGCACACCGGCAAGCTGGTGTGGAACTGGGACAGCGGCAACCCGGACGACACCACGCCGATTGCCGAAGGCAAGACCTACACCCGCAACTCGCCCAACATGTGGTCGATGTTCGCGGTCGATGAAAAACTCGGCATGCTCTACCTGCCGATGGGCAACCAGACCCCGGACCAGTTCGGTGGCTACCGTACCCCGGCTTCCGAGCTGCATGCTGCCGGCCTGACTGCCCTGGATATCGACAGCGGTAAAGTGCGCTGGCATTTCCAGTTCACTCACCATGACCTGTGGGACATGGACGTGGGCGGCCAGCCAAGCCTGATCGACATCAAGACCGCCGCCGGCGTGAAGCAAGCCGTGATGGCCTCGACCAAGCAAGGCAGCATCTACGTGCTCGACCGCGCAACGGGCGAGCCGGTGGTGCCGATCAACGAAATCCCGGTACCGCAAGGTGCGGTCGCGGGCGATCACACCTCGCCAACCCAGCCCAAGTCCGACCTCAACTTCATGCCACCGCCCCTCAAGGAACGTGACATGTGGGGCGTGACCCCGTTCGACCAACTGCTGTGCCGGATCGACTTCAAGTCCCTGCGCTACGACGGCCCGTTCACCCCGCCCTCGCTGCAAGGCTCGATCGTCTACCCAGGCAACTTCGGCGTGTTCGACTGGGGCGGCATCTCGGTTGACCCGGTACGCCAGATCGCGTTCGTCAACCCAAGCTACATGGCGTTCAAGTCGACCATGATCCCGGCGGAAAAAATCGCCGCCATGGGCCCGCGTGTCAGCGAGACCGAAGGCGTGCAGCCGAACAAAGGCACCCCTTATGGCGTGGTCCTGGAAGCGATGCTCTCGCCCATGGGCCTGCCGTGCCAGGCGCCGGCCTGGGGTTATGTGGCCGCTGTGGACTTGACCAACAACAAGACCATCTGGATGCACAAGAACGGCACCGTGCGTGACAGCTCGCCAGTGCCCATCCCCCTGAGCATGGGCGTGCCAAGCCTGGGCGGGACCTTCACCACGGCCGGTGGCGTGTCCTTCCTCAGCGGTACCCTCGACCAGTACCTGCGTGCCTATGATGTGAAAAACGGCAAGCAACTGTGGGAAGGCCGCCTGCCTGCGGGCGCGCAAACCACCCCGATGACCTACACCGGCAAGGACGGCAAGCAATACGTGCTGGTCGTGGCGGGCGGTCATGGTTCCCTGGGGACCAAGCAGGGTGACTATGTGATGGCGTTCAAGCTGGCGGATTAAGCGACAGCTGCAACAAAAAACCCCGGGATTCCGGGGTTTTTTATTTGAAATACCGTTCAAATGTGGGAGCTGGCTTGCCTGCGATAGCGGTGGGTCAGTGCAACATATGCCAACTGATCCACCGCTATCGCAGGCAAGCCAGCTCCCACACAAGCCCTCTCCCACATAAGCCCTCTCCCACATGTTGACCGCGCCGGGCCCGTCACACCGTGCTGCGATCGCGGCGCATCCACATCTCAAAGGCCATGGCATTCAATGGCCGGCTGATCAGGTAGCCCTGGGCGGTGTCGCAATTCCATTGTTTGAGCAGCCTCAGGCTGGGTTCGAACTCCACCCCTTCGGCCACCACCTTGAGCCCCAGGTTGTGGCTCATCTCGATGGTCGAACGCACGATCACCGCGTCGCCGCTGGTGCTGTCGAGGTTGCGCACGAACGACTGGTCGATCTTCAGTTCCTGCACCGGCAAGCGCTGCAATTGGGCCAGGGACGAGTAGCCGGTACCGAAGTCGTCCACCGACAGGCTGATGCCACAGCCGCGCAATTGCTCGAGAATGCGCAACGCCTGTTCCGGGTTGTGCATGATCGCGCTTTCGGTGATCTCGAAAATCAACTGCCCGGCCAGCACCCCGTGCAGTTCCAGCAGCTCGGTGACCCGTGGTGCCAGCCCTTCATCGCCCAGGTCGTCCACCGAAATATTCAGCGACAGCTGCACTTCCAGCCCACGCACGCTCCACTCTGCCAACTGGCGGATCGCCTCTTCGATCACCCAGTGCGTCAGGCTGGCCATGCTGCCGGAGCGTTCGGCCAGGGGGATGAATTCGGCGGGGGATACCAGGCCCAGGGTCGGGTGCTGCCAGCGCAACAGCGCCTCGGCCTGGCGCACATAGCCGTGGCGCAGGTCGAGCTTGGGTTGATAACACAGGAACAGTTCGTCTTCGATGGCGGCGCGGCGCAGGTCGCGGATCAGACTGATCTGGCGTTGATGGGCGAGGTCTCGGTCCTGTTGATAAATCTGTAAATAGCCAGGCAGCGCGGCCGCGTCGTGACGGGCAATGGCGGCGCGGCTGATCAGCTCTTCGACCTGCTGGCCATCCTCGGGGTAGGCGGCAATGCCCATGCTCACTTCGTGGCGCAGTTCGTCGCCACCGACCCGCTGCGGCTCGGTCAACAGGCTGTACAGGCGGTCGGCGCGGGCCACGGCGCTGTCGAGCTTGGTGTTTTCCAGCAATACGAGGAATTCGCTGCCGGTAATGCGCGCCGCCGAATCCCCCGCCGCCAGGCTCGACAGCAGGCAGCGGCTGGCCTCACGCAGCATTTCCTCGACGCCCTGGGGGCCAAAGCCTTCGTTGATCACCCGGTAGTTTTCAATCCCCAGGTACAGCACTACCACCGGCCGCCGTGCACTGATCGCACTGCCCAGGCGTTCCATGGCCAGCGCGCGGTTGGGCAGGCCGGTCAGCGCATCGTGCAGGGCGTTGTGCGCCAACTGCCGCTCACGTACGGCAATGCCGCTTTGCATCGCGTTGAAGGCCCGGGCCAGCAGGCCGAACTCATCTTTGCCGCGCACCGCCACTGGGGTGCGGTAATCCCCGCCGCCAATACGCTCGGCCGCCTGCACCAGGGCATCGAGCGGGCGGGACACGCGGCGCGCCATCAACAGCGCGCCCACCAGCGAGACCAGCAGGGCTGCCAGGGCGATGCCGAGAAACTGCCGGTCCAGCGGCGCAAAGGATTGCAGGGCATGGTCCAGCGGGCTTTGCAGCAAAGCCATGACTTGCCCGCCATCACCGGTGTTGGCCAGGGGCAGGACCTGGCTGAGAAAACGCTGGCCGTGCAATTCGCTCATCTGCGCCAGCTCGGCGGTGCTCGATTCCTGCAGCGCCTGGATGATGGCCGGGCGGTCGGCCGAGGGCTGGGTGCTGAACAGGGTGCCCGGCTGCCCCTGGTCCATGCTCATGAACGACACCTCCAGATTGCTCAGGGAGCGCAATTCGGCGGCAAACACCTCATCCATGGAAAAGCCCATGACCACCCGCGCAATGGGCAGCGGGTCCAGCACCTCTTCCTGCACCAGCAAAAACGGCTGGCCGGCCAGGGCGACGATCAACATTTGCAGGGAGTTGCGCCGGGCATGGCGCAGTGCATCGGCATAGGGGAAGGCTTGCTGCGCCGGCACGCCAGCCAAAGTGCTGACGATGACCTGGCCATCGAGCCCCAGCACAAACACCTCGCTGGAACGGATCCCGCTGCCATGCCGGCGCAGGGCAGCGAGGATCGGTGCCGGCTGGCCCTCGGCGACCGCGCGGCGAAATTGCTCGTCCACCGTCAGCCAGTCCAGGCCGTATTGCAGGCGCCGTCCGCGCAGGTCCAGCAGGCGCTCGAACACCCGGCTGCCGGTCTCCAGTTGCACCTGGGCCTGGTTTTCCACGGCGCGGGTGGTGGCAACCTTCACGGCGAAGTACACCGCGCCCACCACCACTAGCAGCAATAACCCCAACACCCCGACCAGCCGCGTCTGGAAAGCGTGGCGCCACTTCATTCGCTTGCCTCCTGGCAGCGTGCCCGCGCCCCAGCTCAAGCGTCCTTTTGTCATACGCATCCCTCGCGACTGCAGACCCGGTGTCAAATAAATGCCCGTTCTCTCGGGGCATTTGGAAAACCCAGATTAGCCGCAGCCGGGCAGAAGTAAACCTAATAAATGCGGGCGCCTGGCTGACATTATTTTGACGACAGATCACCGTCTAAACCCCGCAGGCAGGCCTCAAATCGCCGTGTTTTTTTGCGCAAGAGAGTGCCGGTGCGCGGTGACTTGCCCGTTCCCGCAGCGGCACCGCGCTGACGTCGAAATATCATGCAATTTGTTGCTAACCACCCGCCGCCATTGAAACCACCGCTCACCTGCCCCATCTAACCTCCATACTTCACTATGCAGGTGCCCCATGAGCGACCAGCAAGAATTCCCCGATATCGACCTCAACGACTACGCCGACCCCGAAAACGCACAAACCCCGTCGTCCAACACCGGCCTGGCCCTGCCTGGGCAAAACCTGCCGGACAAGGTCTATATCATCCCGATCCACAACCGCCCGTTCTTCCCGGCGCAAGTGTTGCCGGTGATCGTCAATGAAGAACCCTGGGCCGAGACCCTGGAGCTGGTGAGCAAATCCGACCATCACTCCCTTGCGCTGTTCTTCATGGACACGCCACCCGAAGACCCACGGCATTTCGATACCTCCGCCCTGCCGCTGTACGGCACCCTGGTCAAGGTGCATCACGCCAGCCGCGAAAACGGCAAGCTGCAGTTCGTTGCCCAGGGCCTGACCCGCGTGCGCATCAAGACCTGGCTCAAGCATCACCGCCCACCGTACCTGGTGGAAGTCGAATACCCGCACCAGCCCAGCGAGCCGACCGATGAGGTCAAGGCCTACGGCATGGCGCTGATCAATGCGATCAAGGAACTGCTGCCGCTCAACCCGCTGTACAGCGAAGAGCTGAAGAACTACCTCAACCGCTTCAGCCCCAACGACCCGTCGCCCCTGACCGACTTCGCCGCCGCACTGACCTCGGCCACCGGCAACGAGTTGCAGGAAGTGCTGGACTGCGTGCCGATGCTCAAGCGCATGGAAAAAGTCTTGCCGATGCTGCGCAAAGAGGTGGAAGTTGCGCGCCTGCAAAAGGAAATCTCCGCCGAGGTGAACCGCAAGATCGGCGAGCACCAGCGCGAGTTCTTCCTCAAGGAACAGCTCAAGGTGATCCAGCAGGAGCTGGGGCTGACCAAGGACGACCGCAGTGCCGACGTCGAGCAGTTCGAGCAACGCCTGGAAGGCAAGGTGCTGCCGGCCCAGGCGCAGAAGCGCATTGATGAAGAGCTGAACAAGCTGTCGATCCTCGAGACCGGATCGCCGGAGTACGCGGTGACGCGCAATTACCTGGACTGGGCCACTTCGGTGCCGTGGGGCGTGTATGGCGAGGACAAGCTCGACCTCAAGCACGCACGCAAAGTCCTGGATAAACACCATGCGGGGCTGGACGACATCAAGAGTCGCATCCTCGAGTTCCTTGCCGTGGGCGCCTATAAAGGCGAGGTCGCCGGCTCCATCGTGCTGCTGGTGGGCCCGCCGGGCGTGGGCAAGACCAGCGTCGGCAAATCGATTGCCGAGTCCCTGGGGCGGCCGTTCTACCGCTTCAGCGTCGGCGGCATGCGCGACGAGGCCGAGATCAAGGGCCATCGCCGCACCTACATCGGCGCCCTGCCGGGCAAGCTGGTGCAGGCGCTCAAAGATGTAGAAGTGATGAACCCGGTGATCATGCTCGACGAGATCGACAAGATGGGCCAGAGCTACCAGGGCGACCCGGCGTCGGCCCTGCTGGAAACCCTCGACCCGGAACAGAACGTCGAATTCCTCGACCACTACCTGGACCTGCGCCTGGACCTGTCCAAAGTGCTGTTCGTGTGTACCGCCAACACCCTGGACTCGATCCCCGGCCCGTTGCTGGACCGCATGGAAGTGATTCGCCTGTCGGGCTACATCACCGAAGAAAAAGTCGCCATCGCCAAGCGCCACCTGTGGCCCAAGCAGCTGGAAAAAGCCGGTGTGGCAAAAACCAGCCTGAGCATCACCGACGGCGCCCTGCGCGCGTTGATCGACGGCTATGCCCGCGAAGCCGGGGTGCGCCAGTTGGAGAAGCAACTGGGCAAGCTGGTACGCAAGGCGGTGGTCAAGCTGCTGGATGAGCCGGACTCGGTGATCAAGATCGGCAACAAGGACCTGGAAAGCTCCCTGGGCATGCCGGTGTTTCGTAACGAGCAGGTACTGTCGGGCACGGGTGTCATCACCGGCCTGGCCTGGACCAGCATGGGTGGCGCCACCTTGCCGATCGAGGCGACGCGCATCCACACGCTCAATCGCGGCTTCAAGCTCACCGGGCAGTTGGGTGAAGTGATGAAGGAATCCGCCGAAATCGCCTACAGCTACATCAGCTCCAACCTGAAGTCGTTTGGCGGTGACCCGAAGTTCTTCGACGAAGCCTTCGTGCACCTGCACGTGCCGGAAGGTGCGACGCCCAAGGACGGCCCGAGTGCCGGGGTGACCATGGCCAGTGCGTTGCTCTCGCTGGCACGCAACCAGCCGCCGAAAAAAGGCGTGGCCATGACCGGCGAACTGACCCTGACCGGGCATGTACTGCCGATTGGCGGCGTGCGCGAGAAGGTAATTGCGGCGCGGCGGCAGAAGATCCATGAACTGATCCTGCCGGAGCCCAACCGCGGCAGCTTTGAAGAGTTGCCGGAGTACCTCAAGGAAGGCATGACGGTGCACTTTGCCAAGCGGTTTGCGGATGTGGCGAAGGTGTTGTTCTGATAGTTCTGTAGCGCCTGCACTGGCCTCATCGCGGGCAAGCCCGCTCCTACAGTTGGAATGCGTACTCTGTAGGAGCGGGCTTGCCCGCGATAGGGCCAGCACGGCCAACATCAAAACCCTGCTGTAACACCTTGTCTCATCTTCGGTTATGCTCGCCCTTCGTCGCCAATAAACGGAGCCTTCATGACCGCTGCCCGCCTGCTTCTTGCGCTAAGCCTCGCCCTGCTCGGGGCTTGCGCCAGTGCACCGAAGCAAAACGTCACCGTCGAAAAACAGAGCGCCTGCCCGCTCAAGCTCAAGGCCGGGCAAAACCTGACCCTGACCTTGCCGAGCAACCCCACCACCGGTTATCGCTGGGCGATCCAGGATTCGGCCGGCGGCGTGCTGCGCAGCCTCGGCCCCGAGGTCTACAGCAACCCCGAGGACGCCGGCGTGGTGGGTGCCGCCGGGCAATCCACCTGGCGCTTCCAGGCCTTTACCCCAGGCAGTGGCCGCCTGCGCCTGACTTCCCAACAACCCTGGGCCCCGGAAGTGAATCCGGTGGACACCTTTGACTGCGCCATTACGGTGAACTGATATGCCATGGATGATTCTTGCGTTGATGGGTGCCGGTACCTTTATCTACGGTCTGAGCACGCATGCCACCTTGCTTTGCCTGTTGGTCAAGCCGCTACCGGTGCTGGCGATGCTGGGCTGGCTGCATGACGCGCCGCCCAGCGACTATCGACGCTGGATCAGCCTGGGGTTGATTTTCTCCGTAGTGGGCGATGTGTTGCTGGCCTGGCCCGGCGACCTGTTTATCTTCGGCCTGGGCGCGTTTTTGTTCGCGCACCTGGCGTACCTCAAGGCCTACTTCAGCGACTGCCGCCGCCCGGCCCTGTTGCCACTGGCCCTGGCGCTGGGGGTTGGGGCAATTTTGTTGAGCATCCTGATTTCCCACGGCCTGGGCGATTTGCTGATTCCGGTGGTGGTGTACGCGTTGGTGATCAGCGCCATGCTCTGGCGTGCGCTGGCTCGCCTGGGTAGCGACGTGCCCAAGCGCTCGGCACAGCTGGCGGCCATCGGCGCGGCGTTGTTTGTGTTTTCCGACACGCTGATCGGCATCAACCGCTTTGTGGTGACCTTAGATGCGGCGCCGTATCTGTTGATCATCACCTACTGGTTGGGGCAATGGGGCATCACCGCATCGGCTTTCCATCAGACAACCCGCGCATCGCCTCGCCAACCTGGCTAAAATGCCGGCCTTTTCCACTTCGTCGCCGGAACAGCCGTGAGCAAAGAACCCGATCGCCTATTCGCCCAGCCCTTGCCCCAGGTGCCGGACTTCGCCTTTAACGAGGACGTGGTGCGGGTGTTCCCGGACATGATCAAGCGTTCGGTGCCCGGTTACCCGACCATTGTCGAGAACCTCGGCGTACTGGCAGCGCAGTTCGCCCAGCCGGGCAGTGTGCTGTATGACCTGGGTTCGTCCCTGGGTGCGGTGACCCAGGCCCTGCGGCGCCATGTGCGCACCGACGGCTGCCGGGTGATCGCTGTGGATAACTCGGCGGCGATGGTCGAGCGCTGCCGCGAATACCTCAACGGCCAGGACTCGATGTTCCAGGAGCTGCTGCCGGTGGAGGTAATCGAAGGCGATATCCTCGCCCTGCAGTTCCAGCCGGCCTCGGTGGTGGCGCTGAATTTCACCCTGCAATTTATCGCCCCCGAGGAGCGCCTGGCGCTGCTTGGGCGGATTCGCCAGGCGCTGCTGCCCGGTGGCGCGCTGATTCTCTCGGAAAAACTGCGCTTCAATGATCCCGAAGAACATGCATTGCTCACCGATCTGCACGTGGCGTTCAAGCGCGCCAACGGCTACAGCGAACTGGAAATCGCCCAGAAGCGCAGCGCCATCGAAAACGTCATGAAGCCCGACAGCCTCGAAGAACACCGTGAACGCCTGCTGGCAGCCGGGTTCTCAAAAGTCGTGCCGTGGTTCCAGTGTCTTAACTTTGCCTCGTTGATTGCCTTGCCATGATTGATCTGTCTCCCCTCGCCCGCCATCTGGTCGGCACTCCCCTGGCCGTATGGGCCCAGGGCCTGCAAGCACAACTCGATGCAAAGATGGAAAAGGGCCATGGCGACCTGGCCCGCTGGCAAAGTGCGCTGGACGCCTTGCCCAAGATCCTGCCAAGCAAAATCGACCTGCTGAACGGCCTGACCCTGGACACCGATTGCGATGACGCAACCCGTGAGCAGATGCATGCCGCGCTGATGGGCCTGAGCCCGTGGCGCAAGGGGCCGTTCAACCTGTTCGGGGTGCATGTGGACACCGAATGGCGCTCGGACTGGAAATGGTCGCGGGTCGCGCCGCACCTGAACCTCAAAGGCAAGCGCATCCTCGATGTGGGCTGTGGCAACGGTTATTACATGTGGCGCATGCTCGGCGCCGGCGCCGACAGTGTGATTGGCGTGGATCCCAACTGGCTGTTCTTCTGCCAGTTCCAGGCGGTGCAGCGCTACCTGTCGGCCCCCAACGCCTGGCACCTGCCGTTCCCGTTCGAGGACCTGCCGCCGAACATGGAAGGTTTCGACACAGTGTTCTCCATGGGCGTGTTCTACCACCGCCGCTCGCCGATCGAGCATTTGCTGGCGCTCAAGGATTGCCTGGTCAAGGGAGGCGAACTGGTGCTTGAGACGTTGGTGATCGAGGGTGATCAACAACAGGTACTGGTGCCAGAAGACCGTTACGCACAGATGCGTAATGTGTGGTTCCTGCCTTCGGTGCCAGCGCTGATGCTCTGGCTGCGGCGTGCCGGGTTCAGCGAAGTGCGTTGCGTGGATGTGAGCGTGACCACGGTCGAGGAACAGCGTGGGACAGAGTGGATGAAGTATCAGTCCTTGAGTGACTTCCTCGACCCTGAAGATCACAGCAAGACGATTGAAGGGCTGCCGGCGCCGATGCGCGCGGTGATTATCGCCAAGAAGTAACCCCCACTCTTCCAGAAAACATGAAGATCAAAAATGTGGGAGCTGGCTTGCCTGCGATAGCGGTGGGTCAGCTACACATTTGGCAACTGGCAGACCGCTATCGCAGGCAAGCCAGCTCCCACATTGATTGGGTTTTCACATTGAGATCAGGTGCTGGGCTTGGCCCTTCTGGCCTTGAAGAACTCACTCAACACCGTCCCACACTCCTCGGCCAACACCCCGCCTTCATACAACACCCGGTGATTGAGAAAGCCCTGGCTGAAGAACTGCCCCTGGCTCTGCACAATCCCGGCCTTGGGCTCCAGCGCGCCGTACACCACCCGGGCGATGCGCGAGTGGACGATCAGCCCGGCGCACATGCTGCACGGCTCAAGGGTCACGTACAGCGTGCTGCCCGGCAGGCGGTAGTTGCTGACGGCCTGGGCCGCCGCGCGGATGGCGACCATCTCGGCATGGGCGCTCGGGTCGCTGCCGCTGATCGGGCAGTTGAAGCCGCGCCCGATGATTTCGCCGTCCTGCACCAGCACCGCGCCTACCGGTACTTCACCCAGGGCCGCGCCCTGGGCGGCAAGAGCCAGGGCTTCACGCATGAAGTCCTGGTCACGGCTGCGGTCGATGATCGCCGTGGGGCGAATCTGGCGCATCACGCCACCTCGATGGCGGCCATCAGGCCGGTTTCCATGTGGTCGATCACATGGCAATGGAACATCCACACCCCGGGGTTATCCGCCACCAACGCCACGCGGGCGCGCTCGTTCTTGCCCAGCAGGTAGGTGTCGGTGAAGTACGGCGTCACTTTATGGCGGTTCGAGGCGATGACCTTGAAGCTCATGCCATGCAGGTGGATCGGGTGCTGGTACTGGGTCATGTTTTTCAATTCAAAGATGTAGCTCTTGCCCAACTCGAGCTTGGCAATCGGCCGGTCGGCGCAGGTCTTGTCGGTGATATCCCAGGCCTGGCCGTTGATCTGCCACAGGCTCGGCGGCCTGTTTTCGACGTTGACCGAGACCGAGCCGACCCATTCGAAATTGAAGTTGAGTTTCTCGGCATTGGCCAGGTCCGGCTCGGCAATCGGGTTGGCCGGCAACGCGGGCGGCCACTCGCCCGGCGCATCAGTATTAGCCACCGAGCGAAAGGTACCCAGGCGCACCGGGCCATTGCGGATCGACAGCTCTTCGCCGGCCGGCGGAGCCTTGATTGCCAGGCAAATGCGCATGCCCGGGCCTAGCCAGTATTCCTTGCCCAAAGGCCGTGGCTCGATGGGGTTGCCGTCCAGCGCATAGATCTGCGCCTGGGCGTTGGGAATGTTCAGGCGATAGGTCAGGGTGTTGTCGAGGTTGAGCAGGCGCACCCGGGTGATTTGCCCGGCAGGCAGGTCGATGACCGCCTGCGGCACACCGTTGATGGTCGACAGGCGCCCGGCCGTACCGCCACGGGCTGCTTCGCGGGGGATGCTGAACTCGACAAATTCACCCTGCTCGTCGATATGCCAGTTTTTCAGGCTCAGGGTGCGTTCGTGCTGGAAGCCGGTGGGCTCGCGCTCCTCGACAATCAATGGGCCGACCAGGCCACGGCCCAGTTCTTCGCTGCTGCTGACATGGGGGTGATACCAGTAGCTGCCGGCGTCGGGCACGCGGAACTGGTAGTCGAAATACTCGCCAGGCAGTACCGGCAATTGCGAGACGTACGGCACGCCGTCCATTTCCAGGGGCAGGCGGATGCCGTGCCAGTGGATGGTGGTGGCAACGGGCAGGTGGTTGATAAAGCGCACCCGCAGCCATTCGCCCTGGCGTACACGCAACTCGGTGCCCGGCGCCGAGGGGCCAAAGGCCCAGGCTTGGGTCTTGTGTCCCGGCACCAGTTCCACGTCCAACGGTGCGGCAATCAACTCGTAATCACGCCCGGCGCTGGCGTCCGCGACTTTCCCCAGCCAGTAGCGATAGGCGCCACCGGCACCGACACCCACCACTGCCAGGCCGGCGAGGCCACCAAGGATTTGTCGACGGGAAAAGGATCGGGACACAACAACCTCACGGATCTGCGCGGGCCCAGGGCCCGCAAAGGGCAAATACGATACACCCCTGCTGGCTAAACAGTAAGGCTTCGCATTGCCGCATGTGGGAAAGGGCCCGCTCCCACACAAGCCCGTCCCACGTTGGATCTTCAGCGTTGGTTAGGGCTTGGCGGCGGCCAGGATCAGCGCTTTCATCTCAGCGACCGCGCCCTTGAAACCGACGAACAGCGCATGGGCGACCAGGGCGTGGCCGATGTTCAGTTCGTTGATGCCCTTGATCGCCGCCACGGCTTCGACGTTGTGGTAGTGCAGGCCATGGCCGGCGTTGACGACCAGGCCCTCACGCAGGCCGCAGGCCACGCCGTCGATGATGCGTTGCAGTTCGTCGGCGACTTCGGTCGGGGTTGTGGCATCGGCGTAGCGCCCGGTGTGCAACTCAATGGCCGGGGCGCCCACACGGCGCGAGGCTTCGATCTGCCGTTCGTCGGCGTCGATAAACAGCGAGACTTCACTGCCGATCTGCGACAGGCGCTCGACGGCGGCTTTGATCCGCGCTTCCTGGCCGGCCACATCCAGGCCGCCTTCGGTGGTCAGTTCCTGGCGGGTTTCCGGGACCAGGCAGATATGTGCCGGGCGGATGCGCTCGGCGAAGGCCATCATTTCTTCGGTGATGCCCATTTCGAAGTTCATGCGGGTTTGCAGCACGTCCTTGAGCACCAGTACGTCGCGCTCCTGGATGTGCCGGCGGTCTTCGCGCAGGTGCACGGTGATACCGTCGGCGCCTGCTTCTTCGGCATCCAGCGCAGCCTTCACCGGATCAGGGTAGCGAGTGCCCCGGGCCTGGCGCAGGGTGGCGACGTGGTCGATGTTGACGCCAAGAAGAATGCGATTGCTGGTGGTCACGGAAGCGCTCCTGAAAAGGGAAAGAATCGGTGCACAGCATACACGGGGATGTCAGGGCTTTCGAAACAACTCGCGACTGACCAATGGCCGACCGCCCAGATGCACGGCCAGGGCCTGGCGCATCAGGCGCTTGGCGGCAGACAGGGCGCCGGGGGCGCTCCAGTCGGCGTCGGCCATGGCCAGCAACTCGGTGCCCTGGAACAGGCCGGGTTGCAGCAGGTAGACGCGCTCCAGGCCGGCGTCCACTTGCAGGCGGTACATGCCGTCGCTGGCGATTGGCTCGCCGTGCAGGTCGTTGCTCAGTTCAAAACCGTAGCCCAGGTCGTCGAGCAGGCGCCATTCGAAGGCACGCAACAGCGGCTCCAGGGGACGGCCTTCGGCCAGGGCCAGCAAGGTGGCGGCGTAGTGATCGAACACCGCTGGGTGCGGGTCTTCCGCGGGCAAAAGACGGATCAGCAGTTCGTTGAGGTACAGGCCACTGAACAGCGCCTCGCCATTGAGCCAGGCCGAGGTGCCGATGCTTTCCAGGCGGCCGACGTTTTTCAGCTCGCCCTTGCCGCGAAACTCCACCTCCAGGGCCACGAATGGCCGCGCCAACGTGCCCGCCTTGCCCCGCGCGCTGCGCAGTACCGCGCGTAGCCGGCCTTGGGGCGTGAGGAAGTCCACCAGGGCGCTGGTCTCGCGGTAGGCGCGGCTGTGCAGGACGTAGGCGGGTTGGCTGGGGGGTGGGGTTGGGGACATGAATGTCTCTTCGCAGAACTTAAGAACAGCGATAAACCAATGTGGGACCTGTCTTGTGTGGGAGCTGGCTTGCCTGCGATGCAGACGCCTCGATGTGTCACGTAGACCGAGGCGATGCTATCGCAGGCAAGCCAGCTCCCACACAAGCCCGCTCCCACATTTTGTCCTGCGGTGTTACTGGTGACTGATTACAGGTCGCCGTAGCCCAGGGAGCGCAGTGCGCGCTCATCATCAGACCAGCCGCCCTTAACCTTCACCCACAGGTTAAGCATGATCTTGGAATCGAACAGCAATTCCATGTCCTTGCGCGCCTCGGTGCCGATGCGCTTGATGCGCTCGCCCTTGTCGCCAATGATGATTTTTTTCTGGCCGTCACGTTCGACGAGGATCAGCGCGTGGATATGCAGGGTCTTGCCCTGCTGCTTGAACTCTTCGATTTCCACGGTGATCTGGTACGGCAGCTCGGCGCCCATCTGGCGCATGATTTTCTCGCGTACCAGTTCGGCGGCAAGGAAACGGCTGCTGCGGTCGGTGATCTGGTCTTCCGGGAAGAAGTGCTCGTTCTCCGGCAGGTAGCCGGCGATCACCCGCTCCAGGGCTTCAAGGTTGTGCCCGTGCTGGGCCGAGATCGGCATGATCTGGGCGTTCGGCAGTTGTTCCTGCAACCAGCTCAGGTGCGGCATCAACTCGGCTTTGTCTTCGATACGGTCGGTCTTGTTCAGCGCGACGATCAACGGGCCGGTGACATACTGCACACGCTCCAGCACCATCTGGTCCTCATCGGTCCACTTGGTGCGGTCAACCACGAAGATCACCACGTCGACGTCTTTCAACGCCGCTGAAGCGGTCTTGTTCATGTAGCGATTCAGGGCTTTCTCGCCGCCTTTGTGCATGCCCGGGGTGTCGACATAGACCGCTTGCACGTTGCCTTCGGTCTTGATGCCCAGCATGTTGTGGCGGGTGGTCTGCGGCTTGCGCGAGGTGATCGCCAGCTTCTGCCCCAGGATATGGTTGAGCAGCGTGGACTTGCCCACGTTGGGACGGCCGACGATGGCAACATAGCCACAGCGTGTTGCGGTTGAATCAGTCATGGCCATTCTCCACGCCCAGGGCAATCAGTGCTGCAGCGGCCGCTACCTGTTCGGCAATACGACGGCTCACACCCTGACCTCGGCTTTTTTCGTTCAATAAGGTGACTTCGCACTCGACGAAGAACACACGGCAATGCGGCTCACCCTGGATATCCACCACTTCGTAGCGTGGCAGTTCGCAGCCGCGCGACTGCAAAAATTCCTGCAGCCGGGTCTTGGGATCCTTGTTGGTATCCACCAGGGTCAGGCTGTCGATTTCCGACGCCAGCCAGGCCATGACCCGCTCCTTGGCCACTTCCATCCCGGCATCGAGATAGATCGCGCCGATCAGGGCTTCCAGGGCATCGGCCAGGATCGACTCACGGCGGAAACCGCCGCTTTTCAACTCGCCGGAACCCAGGCGCAGGTATTCGCCCAAGTCAAAACCACGGGCCAGGACGGCCAGGGTCTCGCCTTTCACCAGGCGCGCGCGCAGGCGCGACAACTGGCCTTCACGGGCCAGGGGGAAGCGGTTGAACAGGGCTTCGCCAGCGGCGAAGTTGAGAATGGCATCACCGAGGAATTCCAGGCGTTCGTTGTTGCGCCCGGCAAAACTGCGGTGTGTGAGGGCAAGGACCATCAATTCCTGGTCCTTGAAGGTGTAACCGAGCTGACGCTCAAGACGACTCAAAGAAACGCTCACGGTTTACCTACTTTCAGTACGTGGCGGCAAAGGCCATCGACGATTAACGCTGTGTTCAAATTCAAATCCTGGCAATGCTGTGTGTTGCTCGAGGCCGGACCAATGTCCAAGCCCCAGAAAAGCATTCGGCGCTGTGTTCACAGCGCCGCATGGATTACTTGATCAGCCCCACCCGCGAGAAGTTCGGCAGGTGGCTGAGCTTGGGTTCGGGCCAGCTCATCCAGACCGCGAAGGCCTTGCCGACGATATTCTGGTCGGGAACCATGCCCAGCAGCTCCTTGGGAATGCTTGGATCATCCCAGTAGCGGCTGTCATTGGAGTTGTCGCGGTTGTCGCCCATCATGAAGTAGTGCCCGGCAGGCACGGTCCACTGGTTGTCGGGCGGCGAACGGTAGCGGCTCATTTCCTTGCGGATCTGGTGCTCTACCGCCCCGAGTTTTTCCTCGTACAGCTCGGCGCTGCCCAGGGTGTTCGGCTCGGAACCGATGAGTTTCTCGGCCACCGATTCGCCATTGACGAACAGGCGCTTGTCGCTGGTGTAGCGGATCACGTCACCCGGCAGGCCGACCACACGCTTGATGTAGTTGACGTTCGGGTCGCTTGGGTAGCGGAACACCATCACATCGCCGCGCTGCGGGTCACCCACCTCGATGATTTTCTTGTCGATCACCGGCAAGCGGATCCCGTAGGAAAATTTGTTCACCAGGATGAAGTCGCCCACATCCAGGGTTGGTTTCATCGAGCCCGAAGGAATCTGGAACGGCTCTACCAGAAACGAGCGCAGCACCAGCACGATGAACAACACCGGGAAGAACGACTTGCCGTATTCAACCAGCAAAGGCTCTTTGTTCAGCTTCTCGATCACTACGCCATCGGGCTGGCTGACGCTGCCCTGATAGGACGCGATGGCCGCCCGACGACGCGGGGCGAAGAACAGCAGATCGAGCAGCGCCAGGAGACCACAGACGGCAACGGCGATGACCAGCAACAGCGGGAAATTTAGTGACATAGGACCTAACTATCCAACCTGAGCACCGCAAGGAAGGCTTCTTGTGGAATTTCCACGTTGCCCACTTGCTTCATGCGTTTTTTACCGGCCTTTTGCTTCTCGAGCAGCTTGCGCTTACGGCTCACGTCGCCGCCATAGCATTTGGCCAGTACGTTCTTTCTGAGTGCCTTGACGGAAGTCCGCGCAATGATCTGCCCGCCAATGGCGGCCTGGATCGCGACGTCGAACATCTGGCGCGGAATCAGTTCTTTCATCTTCTCGGTCAGTTGGCGACCTTTGTAGTGCGCATTGTCCTTGTGGACGATGAGCGCCAGGGCATCAACCTTGTCACCGTTGATCAATACATCGAGCTTCACCAGATTAGCCGATTGATAACGGTCGAAATGGTAATCCAGCGAAGCATAGCCGCGACTGGTGGATTTGAGACGGTCAAAGAAGTCCAGGACCACTTCGTTCATCGGCAAATCGTAGGTCACTTGGACCTGGGTACCGAGGAACAGCATGTCGTGCTGCACGCCACGCTTTTCGATACACAGGGTAATGACGTTGCCCAGGTGTTCCTGCGGCACGAGAATATTGGCGCGCACGATCGGTTCGCGCATATCTTCGATGGACGACAGATCCGGCAACTTGGACGGGTTGTCGACGTAAATCGTTTCACCGGTTTTCAGCGCCAGCTCAAAAATAACGGTTGGCGCGGTGGTGATCAGGTCCAGGTCGTACTCGCGCTCCAGGCGCTCCTGGATGATCTCCATGTGCAGCATGCCCAGGAACCCGCAGCGGAAGCCGAAGCCCAGGGCGTCGGAGCTTTCCGGGGTGTACTGCAACGACGAGTCGTTGAGGGTCAGCTTTTGCAGGGCTTCGCGAAAATCCTCGAAGTCGTCGGAGCTGACCGGGAACAGACCGGCATAAACCTGTGGCTGGATGCGCTTGAAACCTGGCAGCACATCGACATCAGGCGTCGAGCTCAAGGTCAGGGTGTCACCGACCGGCGCACCGTGGATGTCCTTGATACCGGCAATGATGAAGCCTACTTCACCGGCTTTCAGATCAGTGGTAGCGGTGTGCTTGGGGTTGAATACACCGACGCTGTCCACCAGGTGGATCTTGCCGGTGGACTTGACCAGAATCTTGTCGCCCTTCTTCACCCGGCCATGGCGCACGCGTACCAGGGACACAACGCCCAGGTAGTTGTCGAACCAGGAGTCGATGATCAACGCTTGCAGCGGATCTTCGTAGTTGCCGGTTGGCGCGGGAATGGTCTTGACCAGGCGCTCGAGCACTTCGTCGACACCCAGGCCAGTCTTGGCGCTGCACTCGACGGCGTCGGTGGCGTCAATGCCGATGATTTTTTCGATTTCTTCCTTCACGCGGTCCGGATCAGCCTGTGGCAGGTCGATCTTGTTCAGCACCGGCATGACTTCCAGGCCCTGCTCGATGGCGGTGTAGCAGTTGGCCACGGACTGGGCTTCTACGCCCTGGCCCGCATCCACTACCAGCAACGCGCCTTCACAGGCCGCCAGGGAACGGCTGACTTCATAGGTAAAGTCGACGTGGCCCGGGGTGTCAATGAAGTTCAGCTGGTACTTGATACCGTCTTTGGCGGTGTAGTACAGGGTAACGCTGTGGGCCTTGATGGTGATCCCGCGCTCGCGTTCGAGGTCCATGGAGTCCAGGACCTGGGCTTCCATTTCACGCTCGGCAAGGCCGCCGCACATCTGGATGAATCGATCGGCCAGCGTCGACTTACCATGGTCAATGTGGGCGATGATGGAGAAATTGCGGATATGACTCAAATCACTCACGGATCAACACTCAAAAAGGCTGCAGGCAGATTGCCCGCTGAAAAATAGCCGGGAATTGTACCTGATGCTCGGGCCAGACGTCATCTTTGGCGACCAATAACAAAAATGCCCCGTTCTTGCGAATGGGGCATTTTTTGTTCAACAAGCGCGGATCAACCGGCCCGGCGCAGCAGCCAGAACCCGGCCAGGGCACAGATGGCAGTCGGCACCAGCACCGCAAACAGCGGCGAAAAGCCGAATACCAGGCTCGACGGCCCCAGCAGGTCCTGGGCAATGCGGAAGGTGAACCCTACCAAGACCCCGGTAAATACCCGCTGGCCCAGGGTTACCGAGCGCAAAGGGCCGAAAATAAACGAAATCGCCATCAACACCAGCGCAGCGGTCACCACCGGCTGCAACACCTTGACCCAAAATGCCAGCCAGTAGCGGCCGTTGTTCAGGCCCTGGTCCTTGAGGTAGTGGATATAGCTCCACAAACCGGAGATCGGCAGGCTTTCCGGGATCATCACCACGGTATTGAGCAGTTCCGGCTTGAGCGCGATGTCCCAGGCCTGTGTCGGCTCGTTGATCACCTCGGTGCTGGCCTCGGTGCCTTTGCCGGGGTTGCGGAAATGAGTGGTGGTGACATCGCTCAACACCCACTGGTTGTCATTGAACTGTGCCCGTTTGGCAAAGCTCGACGACAGCATGTGGCGCTCTTCATCAAAGCGATAGCGGGTGACACCCACCAACAGGCCACCGGGTTGCACCGCGTTGATGTGGATGAATTCATCACCCTGGCGGTGCCACAGGCCTCGCTTGGAGCTCTGGGCGTCGCCCGAGCCCTGGGCCAGCGCACGGTTGGCCTGGGCGGTGGTTTCCGCCGGTGGCGCCACGTATTCGCCGATCAACACACTGGCGGCCATCAGCAGCAGCATGGGTTTCATCACCGCCCAGACGATACGGGCGATGGACACCCCCGCCGCGCGCATGATGGTCAGCTCGCTGTTGCTGGCCAGGCTGCCCAGGCCGATCAGGCAGCCGATCAGTGCGGCCATCGGCATCATGTCGTAGAGGCGGCGCGGTGCGGTCAGCGCCACGTAGCTCAGTACGTCAGTGACCGTGTAGGTATCGGTGACGTTGCCCACCTCATCAATGAAGGCAAACAACGACGCCAACCCGAGGATGATGCCCAATACCGCCAGGATGGCGACCAGTACGCTGCTACCGATGTAGCGATCCAACTTACCCACGAGCCATCTCCTTCATGCCGCGACGGCTCTGCATTTTCAAGCGAATCGGTTCCCAATACAGCAGGCCCAGGCCAATCACCAGGAAGATGCCGTGGACCCACCACAGCCCCAGGGTCGGCGACAGCTTGCCCTTCTCCAGGGAGCCACGGGCGGAAATCAGGATGGTCAGGTAGGCCATGTACAGCAGGATCGCCGGCAGCAACTTGAGGAAGCGGCCCTGGCGCGGGTTGACCCGGGACAGCGGCACCGCCATCAGCGTGACGATAAACACCAGCAGTGGCAGGGAAATACGCCATTGCAGTTCGGCAATCGAGCGCAACTCCTTGCTGCCGATCAGGGCCGGGGTCGGGATCGCGTCGCGGTCAGTGACCTCGTTGCTCACATCCGGCCGGGCCAGCATCACCCCGTAGGTGTCGTACTTGATGGCGCGGTAGTCGGCCTGGCCGGGGCTGCCGTCGTAGCGATAGCCGTTCTCCAGGATCAGGTAGCGGCTGCCGTCCGGACGCACTTCCTGGCGCCCGCTATCGGCCACCAGTACGGAAATGCCACGGTCTTTCTTGTCCTGGCCCAGGCGCTTCTCGGAGATGAACACGCCGCCGAGGTTGGCCCGATCGTCGGTCATGCGCTCGGTGTAGGTCACGCGGGTGCCGTCGTTGAGCGCCTGGAAGCGGCCCGGTTCGAGGGTGTCGAACTCGGTCATCGCGTCCTGTTTGTTGAGCACCAGCTGGAACTGCATGGCGCCCTGGGGGGCCAGGCTCAGGCTCAACCAGGCCACCACCAGCGCCACGCCAGTGGCCGGGACCATGGTCATGGCCAGCAGGCGCTGCTGGCTCATGCCGGTGGCCGAGAGCACGGTCATCTCGCTTTCGAGGTAGAGCCGGCCATAGGCCAGCAGGATCCCGAGAAACAGGCCCAGGGGCAGGATCAGTTGCAGGAACCCCGGCAGGCGAAAGCCCATGATCAGGAACAGCGAACCCGGATCCAGGGCCCCCGAGGCAGCCTGGGCCAGGTATTTGACGAAACGACCACTCATGATGATGACCAACAACACCGCACTCACGGCACTCAGGGTCAGCAGGACTTCGCGGGACAGATAACGGAAGACAATCAAACCAGACACTCCAGGGTTGTCAGGCTAAGGCGGCCAAACAAGCAAGCATATCAAGTCGCCCCGTTGACACGGGCCGGCGAAAAAGATGGCGCATTATCCTGTGATTGTCGGCGCCTGTCACGGAGCTTGCTCACAGCCGTGCACAAAGCTGGCGTCAAGGGTTGTCAGGCTCGGGCGGCGCGGTACAAACTGCGGGCCTTGTCGGGCTCGCCTACAGGCGGCCCAGCCTACAGGCCGGAGTACAGACTCCAGGCTCTTTGACCTTATATAAGGGACCCGAACATGGAATTGGTTGTAAAAAGCGTTAGCCCCGAAACGTTGAAGACCGCCACCCTCGTGGTCGCCATCGGCGAAGGCCGCAAGCTCGGCGCGGCCGCCAAACAAGTCGATGAACTGAGCGGTGGCGCCATCAGCGCCGTGCTCAAGCGTGGCGACCTGGCCGGCAAGGTCGGCCAAAGCCTGCTGCTGCAAAGCCTGCCCAACCTCAAGGCCGACCGCGTATTGCTGGTGGGCGTGGGCAAGGACGCCGAACTGGGCGACCGCCCGTTCCGCAAGATCATCAGCGCCATCCTCAACACCCTCAAGGGCCTGGGCGGCAGCGATGCGGCACTGGCGCTGGACGAAATCGTGGTCAAGGGCCGCGACAGCTATGGCAAGACCCGCCTGCTGGCCGAAACCCTGCTGGATGGCGGCTACACCTTCGACCAGTTCAAGAGCCAGAAAGCCGAACCCCGCGCCCTGAAGAAAATCACCCTGCTGACCATCAAGGCCGCCCAGGCTGAAGTACAGCGCGCCACCACCCACGCCCAGGCCATCGCCGCCGGCATGGCGTTCACCCGCGACCTGGGCAATATGCCACCCAACATCTGCCACCCGACCTACCTCGGCGAGCAGGCCAAGGCCTTGGGTAAAGAGTTCAAGGGCCTGAAAGTCGAAGTGCTCGACGAGAAGAAGATCAAGGAACTGGGCATGGGCTCGTTCTATGCCGTGGGCCAGGGCAGCGACCAGCCACCCCGCCTGATCGTCATGCAATACAACGGCGGCAAGAAGGCCGACAAGCCGTTCGCCCTGGTCGGTAAAGGCATCACCTTCGACACTGGCGGCATCAGCCTCAAGCCGGGCGCCGGCATGGACGAGATGAAGTACGACATGGGCGGCGCCGCCAGTGTCTTCGGCACCCTGCGTGCCGTGCTCGAACTCAAGCTGCCGATCAACCTGGTGTGCATCCTGGCCTGTGCCGAGAACATGCCGAGCGGCGGGGCGGCGCGTCCAGGTGACATCGTCACCACTATGAGCGGCCAGACCGTGGAAATCCTCAACACCGACGCCGAAGGTCGCCTGGTGCTGTGCGATGCCCTGACCTACGCCGAGCGCTTCAAGCCACAGGCGGTGATCGATATCGCGACCCTGACCGGTGCCTGCATCGTCGCCCTGGGTTCCCATACCTCGGGCCTTTTGGGCAACAGCGACGAGTTGGTCGAGCAACTGCTCAGCGCCGGCAAGGCCGCCGACGACCGTGCGTGGCAACTGCCGTTGTTCGATGAGTACCAGGAGCAACTGGACAGCCCGTTCGCCGACATCGCCAACATCGGCGGACCAAAGGCCGGCACCATCACCGCCGCCTGCTTCCTGTCGCGCTTTGCCAAGAACTTCAACTGGGCCCACCTGGACATCGCCGGCACCGCCTGGACCAGCGGAGGCAAAGACAAGGGCGCTACCGGTCGTCCGGTGCCGCTGCTGACCCAATACCTGCTGGATCGCGCCAAGGCCTAAACATCACGGCCCCTGCTTGACCCTGTAGGAGCGAGCTTGCTCGCGAAAAACCTGAGGACAACGCGTTCATTCAGAATGAACGCGTCATCGTTAACGATTTTCGCGAGCAAGCTCGCTCCTACAGGCAAAGCATGCAGGCCGCTGCAGGACATGTAATGACCCAAGTCGACTTCTATATATTGCCCAGCGCCGATCCGTCGGCGCGCCTGGACTTTGCCTGCAAGCTCACGGAAAAAGCCTGGCGCATGGGCCATCGCATCTACCTGCATTGCAGCGACAGCGCCCAGCGTGACGACCTCGATGCCCGCCTGTGGCGCTTCAAGGGCGAGAGCTTCGTGCCCCACGGCCCCGCAGAATCGGAGCCTGAGAGCCTGGTGGTACTGGGTGTGGGCGACAGTTGTGGTGATCACCATGACCTGTTGGTCAACCTGGACCTGAAAGTGCCGGCGTTCGCCAAGGGTTTCGCCCGCGTGGCGGAAGTGGTGGTGGAAGATCCGGCTATTCGTCAGGCCGCGCGGGAGAGTTTCCGTTTCTACCGCGAACAGGGCTATTCTCTGCAAGATCACCGATTACAGCGACTCTGAGCACATGATGGACACTTCAAACCCGCTAAAACCGTCTGACCACCTGCTGGACGACCTTGAGTCGATCCGCCAGTTGCTGGGTGATGACAACCTGCAACCACCGCTGCTGACCGATACTGTCGCAGAAGAGGTACAGATCCCCCTGCTGTTCGACCAGGTCGGCGCCAAGCCTGGGGCAGCCGAGCCTGTCGAGCCGCCCGTCGTACAAGCGGCGCCCACGCAACCTGCCGCCGAAAAAGCCCCCGACGCCTTGCTGCTGCACCTGGACAACGAACTGCGCGCCGCTGCGCAATTGATCATGCAGGACGTTATCGACGACTTTGCCCCGCACATCGAAACCGAGATCAAGCGCCGGATGGATGCGCGCATGGAGCGGTTGCTCAGCCAGTACCAGTCCTGAGATCCCCTGTAGGAGCGGGCAAGCCCGCTCCCACATTTGACCCGCGCCAGCCGTAGCCCTTCTCTTCGTCTCGCCCTCTCCCCTATCCCTCGTTATACTTGTCGGCTTTCCTGAATAAATGCCAACTAGGGTCCCGCCGCGCATGGATAAGACCTACCAGCCGCACGCTATTGAAACTTCCTGGTACCAGACCTGGGAGTCCGAGAACTATTTCGCTCCGCAAGGTGCGGGCGAGTCCTACACAATCATGATCCCGCCGCCGAACGTCACCGGTAGCCTGCACATGGGTCACGGTTTCAACAACGCGATCATGGACGCCCTGATCCGTTTCCGCCGCATGCAGGGTCGCAACACCCTGTGGCAGCCGGGCACCGACCATGCCGGCATCGCCACCCAGATGCTGGTGGAACGCCAACTGGAAGCCACCGGCCAGAGCCGTCACGACCTGGGCCGCGAGAAATTCCTGGAAAAAATCTGGGAATGGAAGGACCAGTCCGGCGGCAATATCAGCCGTCAGATCCGTCGCCTCGGCTCGTCCGTAGACTGGAGCCGCGAGCGTTTCACCATGGACGACGGCCTGTCGGAAGCGGTCAAGGAAGCTTTCGTGCGCCTGCACGAAGATGGCCTGATTTACCGCGGCAAGCGTCTGGTGAACTGGGACACCAAGCTGCACACGGCGATTTCCGACCTTGAAGTGGAAAACCACGACGAGAAAGGTTTCCTGTGGAACCTCAAGTATCCGCTGGCCGATGGCGCCAAGACGGCCGAAGGCAACGACTACCTGATCGTCGCCACCACCCGTCCGGAAACCATGCTCGGCGACGCCGCCGTGGCCGTTAACCCGCAAGACGAACGCTACCAGGCCCTGATCGGCAAATTTGTCGAGCTGCCATTGGTCGGCCGCCGCATCCCGATCATCGCCGATGATTACTGCGACCCTGAATTCGGCACCGGCTGCGTGAAAATCACCCCGGCCCACGATTTCAACGACTACGAAGTCGGCAAGCGCCATAACCTGCCGCTGCTGAACATCTTCGACAAGAACGCCGCCGTTCTGCCGGCCTGCCAGGTGTTCAACCTCGACGGCACGCTGAACGACAGCATCGACGGCAAGATCCCGGCCGAATACGCCGGCCTCGACCGCTTTGAAGCACGCAAGCAGATCGTTGCCGCGTTCGATGCCGCCGGCCTGTTGGTCAGCGTGGATGACCACGCCCTGAAAGTACCGAAAGGCGACCGCTCCGGCACGGTGATCGAGCCGTGGCTGACCGACCAGTGGTACGTCTCCACCAAGCCGTTGGCAGAACCTGCGATTGCTGCCGTGGAAGACGGCCGTATCCAGTTCGTGCCCAAACAGTACGAAAACATGTACTTCTCGTGGATGCGCGACATCCAGGATTGGTGCATCAGCCGTCAGTTGTGGTGGGGCCACCGCATTCCGGCCTGGTACGACGAGTCGGGCAAGGTCTACGTCGGCCGCGATGAAGCCGAAGTGCGCGCCAAGCACAACCTCGGTGCGGACGTGGCGCTGCAACAGGACAACGACGTGCTGGACACCTGGTTCAGTTCGGGCCTGTGGACCTTCTCGACCCTGGGCTGGCCGCAGCAGACCGAGTTCCTGAAGAAATTCCACTCCACCGACGTGCTGGTCACCGGTTTCGACATCATTTTCTTCTGGGTTGCCCGGATGATCATGCTCACCATGCATTTGGTGAAGAACGAGGACGGCACCCCGCAGGTACCGTTCAAGACCGTGTACGTGCACGGCCTGGTGCGTGATGGCCAGGGCCAGAAGATGTCCAAGTCCAAGGGCAACGTGCTGGACCCGCTGGACATCATCGACGGCATCGACCTGGAGACCCTGGTGCAAAAACGCACCTCGGGCCTGATGCAGCCGAAACTGGCGAAAAAGATCGAGAAGCAGACCCGCGACGAGTTCGCCGACGGCATCGCCAGCTACGGCACCGATGCCCTGCGCTTCACCTTCTGCTCGCTGGCGTCCACCGGTCGCGACATCAAGTTCGACATGGGCCGCGTCGAAGGCTATCGCAACTTCTGCAACAAGATCTGGAACGCGGCGCGCTACGTGCTGGACAAGGGCGAAGACTGCGGCCAGAACGGCGAAGCCTTTGAGCTGTCCCTGGCTGATCGCTGGATCATCTCGCAGTTGCAGCGCACCGAAGCCGAAGTGACCCGCCAACTCGACCAGTTCCGTTTCGACCTGGCCGCACAAGCGCTGTACGAGTTCATCTGGAACCAGTATTGCGACTGGTACCTGGAACTGTCCAAGCCGGTGCTGTGGGACGAGAACGCACCGATCGAGCGCCAGCGCGGCACCCGTCGCACCCTGGTGCGCGTGCTGGAAGTGGCGTTGCGCCTGGCGCATCCGTTCATGCCGTTCATCACCGAAGAAATCTGGCAGCGCCTGGCGCCGCTGGCCGGTATCGAAGGCAAGACCATCATGCTGCAACCTTGGCCGGTGGCCAATGAAGCCCGCATCGACGAGGCTGCCGAAAGCGATATCGAATGGCTCAAGGCCCTGATGCTCGGCACGCGCAACATCCGCGCCGAGATGAACATCGGCCCGGGCAAGCCTTTGGCGGTGTTCGTGAAGAACGCCAGTGCCGAAGACCTGCGCCGTCTCACCGAGAACGACGCCTTGCTCAAGAAGCTGGCGAAGCTGGAGTCGATCACCGTATTGGCTGATGGCGCCGAAGCACCGCTGTCTGCCACCGCACTGGTTGGCGAGATGGAAGTGCTGGTGCCGATGGCCGGCCTGATCGACAAAGGCGCCGAACTGGCACGCCTGGACAAGGAAATCCTGCGTTTGCAGGGCGAAGTGCAGCGCGTCGGCGGCAAGCTGTCCAATGCGGCGTTCGTGGACAAGGCCCCGGCCGAAGTCATCGACAAGGAACGCGCCAAGCTGGCCGAGGCCGAACAGGCGTTGGGCAAGCTGGCGGAGCAACATGCGCGGATTTCCAGCCTGTAAGGGCCGGCCTGCGTAAAAAAGAGACCTTCGGGTCTCTTTTTTTTGGCACTGCAAACCCAATCAATGTAGGAGCCGGCTTGCCAGCGATAGCATCACCTCGGTCTGCCCGATACACCGAGTCACCCGCATCGCCGGCAAGCCGGCTCCTACAGTTGAACGGGTTGGGCTCAGGATGTGTGACAATGGCCGCCACTTTGAGCCAACACCAGAATCATCATGACCGCCCCCAGCACACCCAAACCGCCCCGCAAGAAGCCGAAAACCGCCGCCACGGCCAAGCCCGTCGCGCCGCGCAAGGAAGCGACCCTGCACCCGCGCAACCGCCACCAGGGCCGTTACGACTTCCCCGCGCTGATCAAGACCACGCCAGAACTGGCCCAGTATGTGATCCTCAACCCCTACGGCAAGGAAAGCATCGACTTCGCCAGCCCGGACGCGGTGCGGGTGTTCAACCGGGCGCTGCTCAAGGCGTTCTATGGCGTGCAGCACTGGGATATCCCGGCTGACTACCTGTGCCCACCGGTGCCGGGCCGTGCCGATTACGTGCACTTCCTCGCCGACCTGCTGGCCAGCGTCAACGACGGCAAGATTCCCCGTGGCTCGATCGTCAAGGTGCTGGACATCGGCATGGGCGCCAACTGCGTCTATCCGCTGATCGGCTACATGGACTACCGCTGGAACTTCCTCGGCTCCGAGATCGACCCTACCGCCGTGGCCGCCGCCAAGGCCATTGTGCAGTCCAATGACCTGAGCAAGGTCATCCAACTGCGCCAGCAAACCAATCCCAAGCATATTCTGCTGGGGCTGCTGGAGCCGGGTGAGCGTTTTGACCTGACCATGTGCAACCCGCCCTTCCATGCCTCCATGGATGAAGCGACCAAAGGCAGCGAGCGCAAGTGGCGTGCCCTGGGCAAGGCCGACCCCAAGCGCAAATTGCCGGTATTGAACTTCGGCGGCCAATCGGCAGAGCTGTGGTGCGAGGGCGGTGAGGCGCGGTTTGTCACGCAATTGATCGCCGAAAGCGCGCATTTTGCACATAAGGTGCTGTGGTTCAGCACTCTGGTGTCAAAAGCGTCCAACCTGCCTGCCATCGAGACCGCGCTGAAAAAGGCCGGGGTCCTGGAAAGCCAGGTGGTGGAGATGTCCCAGGGCCAGAAACAGAGCCGTTTTGTGGCATGGACCTTCCAGACCAAGAACGAGCAGCAGATCTGGCGCCAGCGCTGGGTGCGCTAGAGGCAAATCGCAGGCAACAAAAAACCGTGCCCGGATCGCTCCGATGCACGGTTTTTTTTGCTGCGTCTTACTTGTTGATCGAGTCGGTCAGGCCTTTGGCCACAACCAGCTTGATCACTTTCTTCGCAGCGATTTCGATGGCAGCGCCAGTCGAAGGGTTACGGCCGGTACGGGCTGGACGCTCGGCCACTTTCAGCTTGCCAACACCTGGCAGAGTGATTTCGCCGCCGTTGTCCAGCTGGTCACCAACGATCTGAGCCAGTTGCTCCAGTACTGCACGTACTTGAACCTTGGTGGTGTCAGTGGATTCGGCGATATCAGCGATCAGTTGGTCTTTAGTCAAAGCCATTGTGGTGTTCCTTCCCTATCAAATTCATTTGGATTGCAGAGTGCAGTGTCAGCCATCGAGCCCGACCGTCAAGGCCTGGCACCCCTGGCCATAACCGCGAGAGATCGGGGTTATAGATGCTTGAAACGGGGTTTGGTTCGACCTGACAAATGCTGAATGCACGCTTAACGCCGATACATCGCGTAAGACGGGGCAAAACTAGCACAGAGACGGGGAAATATCCGCTTCTACCTACCCATTTGGTCAGCTTTATCGCTCTAAACCGTGAAAAAAAGGCATATGGGCCGTCAGAGGCCTGCCAAAACCGCTGCAAACGACGCCGCGACCAACGGGTGCGGTACACTGGCGACTTTTTCCGGGAGGCCAACCGCTCCCGCCCAACCAGCCGAGAAGCCCATGCCGATCCGTCACTGCATCGTCCACCTGATCGACAAAAAACCCGACGGCACGCCCGCAGTTCTCCACGCCCGTGACTCCGAACTGGCCGAGTCCGCCGCCATCGAGAACATGCTCGCCGACCTCAACGAGAGCTATAACGCCAAGCAAGGCAAGGCCTGGGGTTTGTTCCATGCCGAGTCCGGCGCGCACCCGTTCAGCGGCTGGTTGAAGGAATATTTCGACGGCGCCAAGGATTTCACCGCCTTCAGCCGGATTGCCGTGGAACACCTGCAGAAGCTGATGGAGGAATCCAACCTCTCTGTCGGCGGCCACGTGCTGTTTGCCCACTATCAACAGGGCATGACCGACTACCTGGCCATCGCCCTGCTGCACCACAGCGAAGGCGTGGCGGTGACCGACGAGCTGGACGTGACGCCCTCGCGCCACCTGGACCTGGGCCAGTTGCACCTGGCGGCACGGATCAACGTGTCCGAATGGCAGAACAACAAGCAGTCCAAGCAGTACATCTCGTTTATCAAGGGTAAGAACGGCAAGAAGGTCTCGGAGTACTTCCGCGACTTTATCGGCTGCCAGGAAGGCGTCGACGGCCCGGGCGAGACCCGCACCCTGCTCAAGGCCTTCAGCGACTTCGTCGAGAGCGAAGACCTGCCGGACGAGTCCGCCCGCGAGAAGACCAAGACCCTGGTGGACTACGCCAGCAGCCAGGCCAAGCTCGGCGAGCCGATGGGCCTGGAAGAACTGTCGGGCTTGATCGATGAAGATCGGCCAAAGGCGTTCTACGACCATATCCGCAACAAGGACTACGGCCTGTCACCGGAAATCCCCGCCGATAAGCGCACCCTCAACCAGTTCCGCCGCTTCACCGGGCGCGCCGAAGGCTTGTCCATCAGCTTTGAAGCGCACCTGCTGGGCGACAAGATCGAGTATGACGAAGCCGCCGGCACCCTGATCATCAAGGGCTTGCCGACCCAACTGACCGACCAGCTCAAGCGCCGTAACTGATGCTCGGCGGGGTCCTGAAGAAAGTCCTGCTGGTGCTGCTGGTGGTGGTGGCGATCCAGAACTGGGGCAAGATCGAGCGGTTGTTCAACCCCTCGCAGGTGGTGCCGGAGCAGGTGCGGGCCACCGCCCGGGTGACGCTGTACACCACCGAGTGGTGCGGGTACTGCAAGCAGACCCAGCGGTTCCTCGATCAGAAAGGCATTCCCTACAAGAGCGTGGATATCGAAAAGGATACCCAGGGCCGCAAGGCCTATGAGGCCCTGGGAGGCGGCGGGATTCCATTTGTGGACGTGAATGGCACGCAGATTCGCGACTACAACCCGGATGCCATCCTGTCCGCCCTGAACCTGTAGGCGCGAGCAAGCCCTAATGCCGATCAGTTAAGCGCAGATCAAATGTGGGAGCGGGCTTGCCCGCTCCCACATTTGATCTGCGCATTAACCCACGCCTACAGCGGTTTGATTAACGGATTAAGAAGCCCAGGCGCGGAAAGTGCACATGCACAGTGCCGCCGCGCTCATCCTCGCGACGCAGGATCAGTTCTTCACGGCCGGCAAACATCAACTCCCCCGCCACCGGGTCGACGCCATAGTCGGTCGCGGCGATGGTCACTTGCTGGCCGACCTTGAACCCGTTGGGCTCTGCAAACACTTCATCCGGCAACGCTGCAGGCGCGCTATCGCGGGCGATTTCCAGGGCCTGCCCGGCACTCATCTCGCTGGCAGTGCCATGCCCAAAGCCCAGGACCCGCGCCAGCCAGGCGCTGGCAGCCGGATAGTTATCCACCAGCGGCGAGGTCACCGACGAGCCTTTGAGGAACCACAACGGATGGGCCATGGCAAAGTCGGCAATCGATGGCTCGCCAAACAGGAAATCCCCCGACTGGCGCTGCAATTGCTGCTCAAGGCGCGCAATGATTGCCGGCCACTGGTGCCGCGCCACGTCCAGTGGCACGCGGCTGGCGCTGCCGTCGCCGAACATCTTGCTGCGGTCGGCCACCAGCACCTGCAGCAACTGCGGCGGCACCTTGGCAAATTTCACGGCCAGGGATTCGGGCTGGAACACCAAGGCCACGGCATGGGAAAACACCACCGAATCGGCCCAGGCGGCAAAGCTCTGGCTGACCAGTTCCTGGCCTTCGGGAAACAGCGGCGGCGTGGCCTTTTCCTGTTCCAGGCGGAGTGCGATCAGCGCAGTGTCGCAGTAAATATCTGCACCCACTTGCAGCACCGGGGTTTTACGGTAGCCGCCGGTCAGGGCCGTCAGGTCGGGCTTGGGCATCACCGGGGGAATGGTCACCGAATGCCAGGACAGCCCTTTGTAGCCCAGGAGCAGGCGGGCTTTTTCCGCGAAAGGGGATTGGGGGTAGTGGTGCAGGATCAACTCAGACATGCCGGACTCCGCCAGATGAAGGAGCGACCAGATTATCGTGCAAAAACCCTGCGGCCTAGCCATTGGCCTGATGGGAACTGATCAGTCAGATTGATAAGCCCGGGCCAGACACTCCTTGGCGCTTTTCTTGAGCTTTTTTATCAGGCGTTCCTGGCGCAGCGCCTCGCCCTTGCTCGCGCAGGCCTCGGTATACACCAGCGCGACCGCCGGGCTGGACAGGAAAAACCGCGCGCCCTTGCCGCTCTGATGCATCGCAAAGCGGCGCAGCGGATCGTTGCTGATCCCGCAATAGAGCGAGCCATTGGCCGCCCGCACCAGGTAGACAAACCAGGGCTTGGGCGCGATGGGTTCAGGTGGATTGTTCACAAAAGGTTCTGGCAAACGAAAAGAGCGCCAATCTTATCAACGACTGGCCTGGAACGCCTTCAACCCTTTCAACGCCTGGGCGCGCACCGCGTTGCGCACCAGCGGCGTCCAGCCCAGCAGCAGGCCCTTCGCACCCAGGGCCTGGCGCGACCAACGCCACAGGTCGAAGTGGTCGTGGTGCTCGCAGATCTTGCCGTCGCGAAACACAAAACGGGCCTGGATATCGTTGACCACGGTGTTGCCGGTCTGGCTGAACAGATACGTCGCCACCCAATGGGCGCTGCCGAGGGTGTCGTCGCTGCGCACCTGGTCGAAGGTCAGGGAAAAGTCCTTGGCCCGAGTGGTGAGCATGCGCCACATGTCGCCGGCATCGCGCCCGCGCAGTTCACCGAACGCCGGGTCGCTGAACCGCACATCCTCGGTGTAGCAGGCACTCATGGCCTCGGCATCCAGGCGCTGGAAGGCGCTGTAGAACTCGCTGATCAGGGCGTTGTGGGCGTCGCTCATGGGTTGCATCCGGCAAAGGTGGGAAGTCAGTCACGATAGTGTGCAATGGCCTGCAACGCCATCGGCATCAATCCCGGGAATGCCAGGGGTAAACCCCTAAGGCACCATGCCGCAGCTACGGGCATAGGCGAACAGATCCACGTCGGTGGAAATACACAGGCGGTTCATGGCCGTGCTTTTCTGTTTGCTGATGGTGGAAATACTGCGATTGACCCGAGCAGCGATCTGGCTGACCGTCATGCCGCTGGCGAGCATGCGCACCACTTCCCGTTCCTTGCCGGACAATTGCGGTTGTTGCGACTGATCGCCGGTGCCCGCCTCCACCAGTTGCACCCGCAGGCATTCACTGACAAAGGTCTGGCCGGCGCTCACCGTCTTGATCGCCTGGGGCAACTCCTTGGCCGAAGCACTCTTGGCGACAATGGCCTGGGCGCCATGGGCAAAAGAAGCCCGTAGGGTGGCGACGTTGGCAAACATGGTCACCAGGATCACCGGCAACTGTGGATACTGGCGGTGCAACAGGCTGAGCAAGCCGTAGCCATCGGCCTGCTGCCCGCCGGGCATGGCGAAGTCGGTCACCAGCACATCGCACGCAGTGGTTTGCAGTAACCGCAGCAGCTCATCGGGCCCGTCAGCCTCCCCCACCACTTTGCACCGACCGTTCGCCTCGATCACCACTCTCTGCCCGATACGCACAATGGGATGATCGTCAGCAATAATTACGCGAAGCATAAATCCCCACGGATGATGGCAACTGAGCCCGCAAAATACCCTCGCCAGCGGCCCTCAACAACCGTCCATACCCCAGGCTTTTGCGTGGCGATCAGTGTTTTGTAGTGATTTTTTTAAAGCCTACAAAGTAAACAGAAATTACCTACATACATAACCCGCAGTACAGATTGGCAATGACCTACAAGCCCCCCTGATCACAACGCCCCCAAGTAACGAAGGTACGCCCGCAAGTCCTCCTGGAAGGCGTCCAACTGCTGTTTGCTCAGCACTATGCCCTGGGTGTGGATGCGCTCGATCAGGCTCATCCCGCGCAGCTCCAGTTCGGCGACGCCGAGGAACGCCAGGCTGCCCACCAGGCGGTGCAGGCGCTCGGCGGTCAACGGCGCATCCAGGGCTTGGCGCGCGTGAGCCAGGGCGGCGCTGTCTTCCCGGGCTTCGCACAGCAGGCTGGTGAGCATCTGGTCCACTACGCGGGCATCGCCAAAGGTCTCGATCAGGCCGGCACGGGTCGGCCAGGGCACCGGCGCGATGGCACTCGGGGCGATGGTGGCCGGGCCGGGTAGCCATAGCGCCAGCACGCCATGCAGTTGCTCGAGGCTCAGCGGCTTGAGCAACCAGGCGTCCATGCCGGCATCACGACAGCGTTGGGGATCGTCGTGGACCAGGTTGCCGGTCAAGGCAATGATCGGTACACGCCGCTGTGCGTTGGCGTGTTCGCGCAGGCGGATCGCCCGGCTCATGGTGTAGCCGTCCATCAGTGGCATCTGGCAATCGCTGATCACCAGATCGAAAGGACGTTCGGCCAGGGCAGCCAGGCCGTGTTGCCCGTCGCCAACCAAGTGATGGCCCAGCCCCAGTTTTTTCAGGAACCAGCCCATCAGCGCGCGGTAGGTGGAGTGGTCTTCCACCACCAATACGGTCAGGTGCTGCCAATGCAATGGGGGGGCGCTCGAGGGTGTCAATTCACGGGAAAGCACTGCGCTCAACGATACGTCAGTCTCCATGTTCACCTCATTGTGACGATCCGTCCTGCAGCGCACGACGGCGCTGACGCAACAGCCAAACCCTCATGACTGCTATCGCCGCCTGAAAATAGCCTTATGGATGGCGGCATGACGATGCAACAACTACGAAAAACCCAACTTTCCTACATATCCAGCAACCTATTCCGACACAAACAAAACTGATTTCCGCCTCCCGGTGATTGTCGTAATAGTTGTATTTCCCCCGCTCCCCCCCGTCGCTAAATTGCGCTCCACCCCAATCAGAGGGAACGGGCAGGCCGCACTGCGGCCACCCCGAAACAGATACGCCAAGCCGCCTTGCAACCCGCCCCTTCCAAGGGACAGGCACTGCCGGCTGCACGCATCAATCGCCGAACTTGCACTGGAACAACCTGAAATGAACAAGTCGCTAAACCTGGTGGGCACCGCCCTGTTGCTCGCCAGCGCTACCTCCGCCTTCGCCGCCAGCAGCGTGGACCTGGCCGTCAAAGGCCTGATCACCCCGAATGCTTGTACTCCCGCGCTTTCCGCCGGGGGCGTGGTGGACCACGGAAAAATCGCCGCCAAGGACCTGCTCCAGAACAATCCCACGTCATTGCCCCGGGTGACGCTGCAATTGACCATCGATTGCGATGCAACCATTCCCTTCGCCCTCAACCCCATCGACAACCGCAGTGGCACCTCCACCAGCGGCAGCGACTTCGGCCTGGGCCTGGTCAATGGCAACAAGCGGTTGGGCCGGTTTTACCTGACCCCGCTGAACATGCTCGCCGACGGCGTGAGTGTGCAACCTATCGCCTCCGGTGACGGTGGCCGCACCTGGTACAACGAGCGCAACTGGGAACTGCAGACCCTATGGGGCGCCGGCGCCCTAGACGACGCCACCACCCTGCTGCCGGTCAAGAGCCTGGTGATGGACCTGGAAGTCGGCGCCAGCATCGCCCGTGCCGACCAGTTCGACTTCAGTCAAGAGACGCCCATCGACGGCTCCGCGACCCTGGAAGTGCTGTACCTGTAACTAAAACCCCGTCCACACGGAAGGTTCCAATCATGCATTTTTCCACCGCTATTCCATTGGCCGTGTTGTGGCTTGCCGCCTCACCACTGGCCCTGGCCGCCAGCAGCACCGACCTCGCCGTCAAAGGCACCATTACCCCCAGCGCCTGTGCGCCGCTGATCTCCGGCGGTGGCATGGTCGACTACGGAAAAATGGCCGCCAGGGATCTCCAGGCCGAGCAGTACACCGCACTGCCCAGCCAATCCATGCAGTTGAGCGTGCGCTGCGAGGCGCCGACGTTCTTCACCCTGACCACGGTCGACAACCGCGCCGGTTCCTCGGCCAACCACGCCAGCTGGCATGGCCTGGGCATGACGGCAGAAGGGGAAAAACTCGGCGGTGCCGCGTTCCATCTGTATGCCCCCGTGGCCGATGGTGTGGCGGTGCGCACCATCACTTCCGTGGACGGCGGCGTGACCTGGCTACCCACCAGCCTGCTCACCCACAACATGCTGACGGCCGTCGCCCTGGGCAACCAACTGGTGCCGATTGCGGTACGGGACTTCGACGCACAGATCCGCCTGTACACCCACATCGCCCCCGCCGATGGCCTGACCCTGACCGACGAAGTCCCCGTCGATGGGCACGCCACGGTCCAAGTCACCTATCTATAAACCTAATCGAAAGGAATTCGTCCCCATGAAGCCCCTGTTTACCGCCCTCGCCACCAGCCTGATGCTGCTCGGTTGCGCCAGCACCTACGCCGCATCGACCGTCGACCTCACCGTCAAGGGCTTGATTGTGCCTAGCGCCTGCACCCCCAACCTGTCCGGCGGCGGGGTGATCGACCACGGCAAGATTTCCGCCAAGGACTTGCGCCCCGACAACCCGACGCATATCGGCAGCCACGTCATCACCCTGGCTGTGCTGTGCGATGCGCCGATTCAGTTTGCCCTGCACTCCATCGATAACCGTGCCGGATCCTCCACCGTGGCCTCCGACTACGGCCTGGGCCTGATCAACGGCACCCAGAAGCTGGGCTGGTATCAACTGACCTTGCGCAATCCCGTGGCCGATGGCGTGGCGATGCAACCGATTGCTTCCGGGGACGGCGGCAACACTTGGTACAGCGAGAAGTTCTGGGACGCGGGCTTGTACATGGCAGTCGCCGCCCTGGACGACGCCACCCAGCCCGCCTCCGTCAAGGAAATGGTCACCGAGCTGCTGGTCGTCACCAGCATCGCCCGTACCGACGGCCTGGACCTGAGCAACGAGGTCACCCTCGACGGCTCGGCAACCCTTGAAGTGAAATACCTGTAACGCCATGGGCGCCCATGCCTGGCAACCCCTCTGCGGCATGGGCGTTGTTTTTGTATCGCCCGCATTCACCCCGACCCGTGGCGCCCACTGATGAACACGCTCCCTCGCCTCCTGACAGTATTGCTTTTGTTGACGACCACTGCGGCGACCTTAGCCGCTTCCTTTGTCGACCTTGTAGTGACCGGCCGCCTGACACCGGATGCCTGCCACGTCACGCTGTCTGACGACGGCACGGTCGATCACGGGAAGATTCCTGCCCATACATTGATCTCCAACGAGTTCACCGTGCTGCCCAGCCAATTGCTGGAGCTCAACGTGCAGTGCAACAGGCCGATGCTGTTTGCCCTGGTGGGGCTGGACAACCGCGCCGAGTCCTCACTGGCGCCCGGTTTTTTCTACGGCCTGGGCCGCAACATTCACGTCCCGGCCGAGCGCCTGGGATCGGTGGCGCTGTCTTACCGCAACCCGGTGGGTGACGCGCAACCCATGCAAACCCTGGCCTCCAGCGACAACGGTGAAACCTGGTCGCCGGAACCCAATGCCTACCCCAAATCCTATGTCGGCTTTGCCCCGCCCGGTGACCGCCAACCCGACTTTATCGGCCAGTTGAGCGCCCAGTTACGCATCGACACGTCCATCAACTTCGCCCAGTACCTGACCCTCAATCAGGAAGTGCCGCTCGATGGCTCCATCGTGCTGGACTTGCGCTACCTCTGACCTCTTCACGCAGCCCCCATGGAAAACCCCGTCATGACGACGACATTGTTCAACACCAGGGCCTGCATCGTGGCCCTGACACTGCTGTTTGGCGCCCTTGCGCAGGCCGACGGCATGGTCCCGGATACCTCCGTGGTCATCGTCTACGAAGCCGAAGGTGAGGCCGCTGTTTCGGTCACCAATACCGACAGCCAACTGGCCCTGCTGCACGTCACCTTGCAAGACATTCCCGAAGACAGCGAACCGCTGCTGGTGGTCACGCCGCCGCTGTCGCGGGTGGAGGCGGGCAAATCGCAACTGGTGCGGTTTATCCTGCAAAGCCCGCAACCGCTGCTGACCCAACGGCTGAAGCGGGCGATCTTCGAAGGTATGCCCCAGGGCCGCCCGGCCACCGAAGCGGGGCATGCCCGTGTGGGGGTGACGGTCCGCCAGAACCTGCCGGTGATCATTCATCCAAAAGGCCTGGCGCCCAATCGCACGCCCTGGACCGGCCTCACCTGGTCGCAGCACGGCAACACCCTGCAGGTGCGCAACGACAGCCCGTATGTAGTGCGCCTGGCCCAGGAACTGCGCCTGCTGCCCGGCGATGGCAAGGCCATGCTGCCACGCACCTACGTGTTGCCGGGGGAAACCCTGAGTGTGCCGGCCACCGGCGGCCCTGCCAGCAAAGTGCGGCTGCAACCGGCCACCGTCTATGGCTTTGCCGTGGCCGCCTACGAAGCCCCTATCACCTGACGAAAAAACCAAGAGCCAGGCGTCCTGCCCCCCTGTAGGCGCCGGCTTGCCGGCGAAAAAACCGAGAGCAACGCGAGGCACCAGGCCCCCCGCGCAATCGTCGATGGCTTTCGCTGGTCAGCCGGCGCCCACAGTGGGCCTGCTCGAAGACCGTCGCCAGGGCGCACAGACGCCCATCACTCGAGTGCCTTTCGTGAAAACAGTATTGAGCTGCCGTGCCGGCAACGCCGTGCCCACACGGTTCACCTTCCCCACCCTGCTGCTGGCGGGAGTCCTATTGCCCGCCACGGGCTGGGCCCAGGAGCAGCCGGGCTTCGACGCCACCACCCTGCACCAGCGCGGTATCGACCCGCAGTTGGCCAGCCTGCTACTGGACGCCCCGCGTTTTACCGCAGGCCAGCACGCCGTGACCCTGCGGGTCAATGGCCAGCACCGCGGGCGCCTGGAAGTGCGCTTCGATGCACAGGGCCGCCTGTGCTTTGACCAGGCCTTGCTGGACGCCGCCAACCTGGTGGTACCCGATGACAGCGGCCCCTGTCACGATGTGCTCGCGCAGTATCCGCAAAGCCTGGTAGAACCCGATCCGGCCAACCTCAGCGTATCGCTGGTGGTGCCGACCGAGGCGCTGCGGCCGTTGCAACAGGACGTCTCGGGCTATCGGACCGGGGGGTTTGCCGGCCTGCTCAATTACGATCTCACCGGGTTCTACAACCGCTTCGGTGACGACGACAGCCGGTTCGGCTCGGCCAACACCGAAGTGGGTTTCAACGCCGGTGACTGGATCGTGCGCAGCCGCCAGGTACAGACCTGGCAGGATGGCCTGTCGCGCAGCACCCACCTGGAAGCCTACGCCCAACGCACCTTTGCCAACCATCAGGCAGTGCTGCAGACGGGGCAAATCAACCTCTACAACCCGGTACTGGCCGGCGCGCAGATCACCGGGGTGCAAGTGCTCACCGAACAGGCCCTGCAGGAGCAAGGCCAGGGCGCAACCATCGAAGGCATCGCCAACAGTCCGGCCCAGGTCGAGGTGCGGCAGAACGGCGCGTTGATTCACTCCACAGTGGTGCCAGCCGGGCCGTTTTCCCTAACCGATGTGCGCCGTCTGAACTCACGCTCGGACGTCGAAGTCACGGTCAAGGAAAGCAGCGGTGGCGAACGCCGCTTTACGGTCCCCGCCGCCATGCTCGGCCTTGGGTTGCCCGCGCCGGGGTACTCGGTGGCGGCAGGCCGCGTGCGCAATATCGGCGATGCCCAGGGCGACGATCCGTGGGTGGTCAGCGCGGGCTGGACCGGCGCTGTACATCCGCAGCTGTCCCTGGGCAGTGGCGTGCTGGCGTCCAGCGAATACCGGGCGGCGGGGCTGAGCCTGGGGTGGCTGCCGTGGCTCGACAGCCAGGTGCAATTGGCCACCCAAGTGGCCGACACCCAGGCCCCGGACAAAGTGCGGGGGGTGCAGACCGACCTGTCATGGTCCCAGCGCCTGAATGAACAATGGGCGTTCAGCGTGGCCAACTCCTGGCGCACACCGGGCTACCGGGAACTGGAAGAAGCCACCTATGAACCGCAATCCACCCAGCAGCGCCGCTCCCGTTATCGCGATCAACAGAGCGCCACGGTGGGCTGGTCCCACCCATGGCTGGGGGCGTTCAGTGCCGGGGTGTCGCGCTCCAGCAGCTTTGATGGCGACAGCAGCAGCCGCGGCCTGGCGTCCTGGGGCACCAGCGTCGGTAGCGTGTCGTTGTCGGCCAGTGCCGAGTGGCAGATGGGCGGGCACCAGCAGCAGGACAACGCGGTGTACCTGAATGTCAGCCTGCCGTTGGGTGAGAACCGTCGGGTGCGGGGCTGGGTCCGCAATTCGGGCGGCGAACATCGCACGGGGCTGGGACTGAACGAACAGATCGACGATCAACTGAGTTATCGCGTCAGCGCCGAACACGACACCCGTGACCAACAAGTGGAAACCACCCTCGGCGTCTCCGCCCTGCCCCGCTACAGCCAGCTGGACTTCAGTTACAGCCGCTCCGACGCCGAGCGTTCAAGCTACCAGGGCAGCGCCCGCGGCGGCGTGGTGGTGCACGGCGGCGGCGTGACGTTTTCCCCTTATCCGGTGCGCGACACCTTTGCCGTGGTCGCGGTGGGCGACATGGGCGGGATCAAGCTGAGCACCCCCAGCGGCCCGGTATGGACCGACTGGCAAGGCCAGGCCGTCGTCGCCCAGGTGAGCGCCTATGGCCGCAGCCCGGTGGAAGTGCAGACCCGCTCGCTGCCGCGCAATGCCGATATCAACAATGGCCTGACGATGATCTCGGCCGGGCGCGGGGCGGTGGATCGGGTGGACTTCGCAGTGACGTTGACCCGCCGGGTGTTGCTCACCGCACGCACCGAACAGGGCGTGCTGTTGCCCCGCGGGGCCTCGGTCAGTACCGCCAGCGGCGAGTTCGTGACCCTGGTCCAGGACAGCGGCCAGGTGTTTCTGCCCAACGTGCTGGAGCCATCGGGATTGTGGGTCAGCGCGCCAGGTCTGGCGCGTTGCCGGCTGCAGTTCGAACTGCCGGCCAAGGGCGATCCCCAGGTGTATTTCGAAACCGCGCCCGCGCGCTGCAACCCCTTATGAGGAAGATCACCATGCCCCTTCTGCGCGCCCTGCGGCGACTGACCGCTGCAGTGCTGAGCGTCGGCCTCGCCGGCAACGCCCTGGCCAATGACGAGTGCCAGTTGAATATCAGCGAGTCGCTGCTGGACTTCGGCCAGATGAGCCGTCTTGCACAAAACGACAGTGCCCCCCAGCGTCTGCTCGGCGAACGCCGCTTGAGCCTGAACCTCAATTGCCCGCAACCGTCGGACATGAGCGTGTTTTATAGAGCCCTGGCTGCAAATGCACACCGCCTGCAATTTACCGAGCACGGCACCTATGCCCTGCATGTCAGCGATGGCGTGCTGGATGGCCAGGCCGTGGAGCTGGGGTTGTTGCCTGGCGCCGGCCAGCCACCGGCCAGCGTCGCTAGCGCATTGAGCTGGCGGCCAGGCCATGGCGTCGCACCGGTACAAGGTGCCAGCGTGGTCCAGGGCCGGCAGTTTTCCCTGCAACTGAGCCTCAGCGCCTGGGCCGATGTGGCCGCCACCCACGTGCGTGAGGCAACCACCTGGGAAGTGTCCGGGACATTCGACGCACGCCAGAGCGGGCGCTACCGGGAACTGACCCTGCACGCCCACTTCGCCCCAGCCGCCTGCACCCCATTGCTGTCCAATGGCGGCCTGGTGGACTACGGCACGTTGCTGGCCAAGGACCTGAGCGCCACCCAAGAAAACCCACTGCCCACCCGCACCTTGCAGTTTTCCGTGAGCTGCGATGCGCCCGCACGCTTTGCCTTGCTGATGCATGACAACCGCTTCGGCTCGGCTACCGGCGGCACCGATGAAACCGCCTACGGCCTGGACCTGGACGCCAGCCGGAACAAGATCGGACGCTACTACCTGAACATCGACCCCGCAGACTTCAGCGCCGATAGTTTCGGCACGCTGTATCGCACCGACTCCACCAGCAATGGCCGGGCGTGGAGCAGCTCCAGTGCCCGGCAAATCCCAATCGCCGCCAACAGCCTGATGGGCTTCACCAACAGCGTCGGCAACACCCAGGGCCCGATTGCCATCCAGCACCTGGCCGGCACGGTACGCGTCAAGGCCTACCTGGCTCCGATCCAGTCCCTGGACCTGCGCAACGTGGTGCATATCAACGGCTCCGGCACCCTCGAAATCATCTACCTCTGACCTCTGGAACCTGTCTTATGAACAACTTGAGCCTGGCTGTTTCTTCCCTGCTGCTGTGGGCCGCCCTCCCTGCGACAGCTGCCTCGACCGTCGACCTGAGCGTCACGGGCCGGATCACGCCCACCGCCTGCACCCCACTGCTGTCCAGTGGCGGGCTGATCGACTACGGCAAGATTTCCCAGCAGGACCTGAACCTCGAACGCGGTACGCGCCTGCCAATCAAGCAATTGCAAGTCAGTATCGGCTGCAACGCCCCGAGTCGCTTTGCCTTGCGCATGCGCGACAATCGCGATGGCACAGCCACGGTCAATAGCGAGATTTACTACGGGCTGGGGCTGGACCACAGCGGCAATCGCATCGGCCTCTACTCCATGAGTTTCGACCCGCGCCACACCCTGGTGGACAGCACCGCAACGGTCTTTGGCACGGAGTCCACCACAGGCGGCCTGGCCTGGCGCACGGCCAACCTCAACCCCATCGATATCGGCGCCAACAGCTACTTGGGGTTCACCGACATTCAGGGCAGCACCGCCGGGCCGTCGGCGATCCAGGAGCTGGTCAGCACGGTCAAGGTCGAAGCGGTGATTAATGCCCGGCAGAACCTGGACCTGAGCCGCGACACCCCGCTCGACGGCTCGGCGACTCTGGAAGTGCTGTACCTCTAGAGTTTTTCGCTGCTGACCTGCACATACAGCGCACGCCCGGCGCCGAGCCCGGCGGCGATTGCGCCAAGGCCGATCAGCGCGAAAATCCAGCCGATGGCAGTCCAGCCGCCGGTCCAGTCGTGGACCAGGCCGACCGCGAACGGGCCGAGGGAAGCCAGGGTATAGCCGATGCCCTGGGCCATGCTCGACAGGTTGGCGGCCACGTGGGAGTCGCGCGAGCGCAGCACGATCAGGGTCAGCGCCAGGCTGAACGTGCCACCCTGGCCCAGGCCCAGCAGGATCGCCCAGCCCCACAAACCGTCCAGCGGTGCGTACAGGCACCCGAACAAACCGCCGAGCGTCAGCAGCATGACCACCACGATTGCCAGGCGCTGGTCCTTGCCACGGGTGGCCAACCAGGGTGCCGCCTGGGAACTGGCCAACTGCACGATGATCGAGCCGGACAGGGCCAACCCGGCTTCGGTGGCACTCAGGCCACGGCCGATGAGGATCGACGGCAACCAGCCGAACACGATGTAGGCCAGGGAGGATTGCAGGCCCATATACAAGGTCACCTGCCAGGCCAGCGGATCACGCAACAGCCCCTTGACCCGATAAGCCACCTGGTGCGCACCGTGTTTGTGCCCCACTTGCGGCAACCAGAACAGCGCCGCCACCAGTGCCGGCAGCATCCAGAAGCCCAGGCCGATGTTCCAGCTGTCGGCGAAATAGTGGCTCAACGGCACGCTGGCACCGGCCGCCAACGCCGCGCCCAGGCACAGGGCCATGGTGTAGACACCGGTCATGGCCCCGGCCTGCCTGGCAAAGTCACGCTTGACGATACCCGGCAACAACACCCCGATGATGCCGATACTGGCCCCGGCCAGCAGGCTGCCGGCGAACAGCCCGACCTCACCGAACGAGCTGCGCAGAATGATCCCGGCGGCCAGGGTCAATAAAATCCCCAGCACCACCCGCTCGGCGCCAAAACGGCGGGCCAGGATCGGCGCCATGGGCGCAAACAGGCCCAGGCACAGCACCGGCAAGGTAGTCAGTAGCCCTGCCTGGGCCGCCGACAGCCCCAGGCTGCTGGACACTTCGCTGAGCAACGGCGCCATGCTCGACAGCGCCGGACGCAGGTTCAACGCCACCAGGATCAGGCCCAGCAACAACAGCCACGGGCGATGCACCTGCACCGGGCTGTGCTGGACCACCGCATCATCGGCTTCGGCGTCGATCAGCAATTCTTCAAGGGCGTTATCTGCACGGGGCATGGCGTTCTCGGGTTCAAGGTTCATTGATCAACTGCCGGGACAGCGCCTTGGCACGCTCCGGGTCCTGCTGTTCCACGGCCTCGAGCAGTTCGACATGCAGGTCGAATACCGCCTGGCGGCGCGGCTTGATATTCAGGGTTTGGCGCAACTGGGCGCCGACAATGCTCGAAAAGTACTGGTACAGCTCACTCAGGGCCGGGTTATGGGCCGCATCCACCAGGCGCTTGTGGAACACCAGGTCGCACTGGATGTAGTGCTCCAGGTCGCCGTGGTAGTGCTCGCCACTGGCCTGCAGCGCCTGGCGCAGCTGTAGCAAATCCTCCGGCGTACGGCGCAAGGCCGCCAGGCCAATGGCCTCGACTTCGAGAATCTGCCGCGTCTCCTGGGCCTGGACCAGGGTGCAATGAGACATGGCATTCATCACCCCCAACGGGTCGGTCATCGAGCGTAGGTAGCTGCCGTCCCCTTGGCGGATCTCGATCAACCCGGAAAACGCCAGCACGCGCATCGCCTCGCGCACGGTGTTGCGGCTGATGCCCAGCTCGGCAGACAGCTCCGGCTCGGTGGGCAGGCGTTCACCAATGGCCCACTTGCCCTGGGTGATGCGCTGGCGCAGTTGATCGAGGGCCAGATCGACCAGGGAGCGTTTGATAAGCGGGGCGATGTTTGGCATGGGTCTGGTGCTTTCGTCCAATCATAGGATGAATTTTCGTACAGCCTATTCGGAGTTGCCTACGGAAGCAACGCACTAGGATTTTCAGGCGGGCAAAAGAACGGAATTTTCGATTAGTAAAATTACCCTCTGAGGGTAATTATTGAACGCAGGTGTCTTATGGAAAAGTACACACCTCATTACGATTTGGCGGTGATAAAGGCGGATGTCAGGCGGCTTGGCGACAGGGCATTTACCTCAACGGCAAAGCACACAGGAAGAACACTCGGCTTCGACCTTCAGGAGATGCAAGAGGTCGTTTTTCAATTGCAAACTGGGATGCTGTACAAATCAATGACGACCTATGCAGACCATAGGATCTGGCAGGACGTGTACCGCATCAATTCACACGGCATGGAGATTTACATCAAGGTCACTTACCGTCCTGGCGGTAACCCGCCGGTGATCTCCTTCAAGGAGTGCAACTCATGAAAACTCAGCAGTGCTTTATCTGCGGTGCCGCCGACGCCATGGTCCGGTTCGAGGGTCGCAGCGAAACCATTAGCGTCAAGGGCCTGGAACGCCGCGTCGACGATCTTTGCGGCTGGGAATGCGGTGCTTGCGGCGACGGCATGTATGACCCTGACAGCTCGCAGCGCCACGCGAAGGCGGGTGATGAACTGGTCCTCGCCGCGCGGAAAATGATTGGCCAGGAAATGAGGCGTATCCGCCGCAAACTGCACCTGACGCAAAAAGAAGCGGTGCAACTACTATCCGGTGGCGGGCACAACGCCTTTTCCCGGTATGAGTGCGGTGAGCTTCTGCCGCCCAAGCCCTTAGTATTGTTGATGCGTTTACTGGATCGATACCCGCATATGCTCACCGATGCCAAGGAGTTGGCCGATGGGGCTGACCTGCGGGGGTTTTCCCATACCGTGCTGACAGCGGCAGAGGCACTCCAGGCTGGTTGAACCACACAGAACAAACCCGGCGCCAGGCCGGGTTTGCTTTTGAACATCACATCGCAATCAATGCAAAATCTGACTCAAGAACAACTGGGTCCGCTCATTCTGCGGGTTGTCGAAGAAGTCATTGGGCGCCGCCTGTTCCACGATCTCGCCTTTGTCCATAAAGATCACGCGGTTGGCCACGGTGCGCGCAAAGCCCATTTCGTGGGTTACGCACAACATGGTCATGCCGTCCTCAGCCAAGCCGATCATGGTGTCCAGCACCTCCTTGACCATCTCCGGGTCGAGGGCCGAGGTTGGCTCGTCGAACAGCATGATTTTCGGCTTCATGCACAAGGCACGGGCAATGGCCACGCGCTGTTGCTGGCCGCCGGACAATTGCCCCGGAAACTTGTGGGCCTGCTCCGGGATGCGCACGCGCTCCAGGTAGTGCATGGCAATTTCCTCAGCCTTGCGCTTGGGCATCTTGCGCACCCACATCGGCGCCAGCGTGCAGTTCTGCAGGATGGTCAGGTGCGGGAACAGGTTGAAGTGCTGGAACACCATGCCCACTTCGCGGCGCACGCTTTCGATCTGCTTGAGGTCGTTGGTCAGCTCCACGCCATCGACCACGATGCGCCCCTGCTGGTGTTCTTCCAGGCGGTTGAGGCAGCGGATGGTGGTGGATTTGCCCGAGCCCGACGGGCCGCACAGCACGATACGCTCGCCCTGCTTGACGTTGAGGTTGATGTCTTTCAACACATGGAACTGGCCGTACCACTTGTTGACGCCCTGCATCTGGATAATGCCTTCAGGGCTCACAGGCTGTTTGATTGCTTCGCTCATCAAAAGAACTCCTAACGCTTGTGGCCAGTGTCGAGCTTGTGTTCCAAATGAATGGAATAGCGCGACATACCAAAACAGAAAATCCAGAACACCAGGGCCGCGAACACATAGCCCTCAGTAGCCATGCCCAGCCATTTCGGGTCGGAGGCGGCTTGCTTGACGCTGTTGAGCAGGTCGAACAGACCGATGATGATCACCAGGCTCGTGTCCTTGAACAGCGCGATAAAGGTGTTGACGATGCCGGGGATCACCAGCTTCAACGCTTGCGGCAGGATCACCAGGCCCATGCTGCGCCAGTAGCCCAGGCCCATCGCGGCGGCGGCTTCGTATTGCCCCTTGGGAATCGCCTGTAGGCCACCGCGCACCACTTCCGCCACGTAGGCCGACTGGAACAGGATTACGCCGATCAACGCCCGCAGCAGCTTGTCGAAGTTCATGCCTTCTGGCAGGAACAGCGGCAGCATCACAGACGCCATGAACAGCACCGTGATCAACGGCACGCCGCGCCAGAACTCGATAAAGGTCACACAGATCACGCGAATCGCCGGCATCTTGGAGCGCCGCCCCAACGCCAGCACGATGCCCAGCGGCAAGGCGCCAGCGATACCGACGGTGGCGATCACCAGGGTCAGCATCAGCCCGCCCCATTGGCTGGTCGCGACGTTGGCCAGGCCAAGGATTCCGCCGTGCAGCAGGAAGAAGGCGATGATCGGGTACACCACCAGAAAGCCCAGGCCGTAGATCGCCTTGGGTTTAAAACGCGAGATGAACAACGGCGCCACGCCGACGATGGCCAACCACACGGTCAGGTCCACGCGCCAGCGCAGGTCGCCGGGGTAATAGCCGTACATGAATTGCCCGAAGCGCTGCTGGACAAACACCCAGCAGGCGCCCTCCTTGGTGCAATCGGCCTGGGTAGTGCCGACCCAGTTCGCGTCGAGGATCGCCCACTGCACAATCGGCGGCACCACCAAGTAGACCAGGTAGATCGCCAGCAACGTCAGCAGGGTGTTGAACCCACTGGAGAACAGGTTGGCGCGCATCCATGCCATCGGCCCGAACACTTTGTTCGGTGGCGGCATGTCAGGTTTGAAAGTATGGGAAGTCATGCTGGTTTCCTCACCGCTCGATCAGCGCAATGCGCTTGTTGTACCAGTTCATCAGCAGGGAAATGCTGATGCTGATCGCCAGGTACACGCTCATGGTGATGGCAATGACCTCGATGGCCTGGCCGGTCTGGTTGAGCACCGTGCCGGCAAACAGCGACACCATCTCCGGGTAGCCGATGCCGGCGGCCAGGGATGAGTTTTTCGCCAGGTTCAGGTATTGGCTGGTCAAAGGCGGAATGATCACCCGCAGGGCTTGCGGGATAATGACCTTGCGCAGCGTCGGCCCCGGGCGCAGGCCCAGGGAGCGCGCAGCTTCGGTCTGGCCGTGGCTCACCGACTCAATGCCCGAGCGCACGATTTCGGCGATAAACGCGGCGGTGTAGACGGTCAGCGCCAAGGTCAGCGCCAGCAGCTCGGGGATCAATACCCAGCCGCCGACAAAGTTGAAACCCGCAAGCCTGGGTATTTCCCAGTGCAGCGGCACACCGAAGATCAAGGTGCACAACGTCGGAATCACGATGAACAGCGCCAGGCCCGCCCAGAACTTATGGAACGGTACGCCGGTGGCTTCAAAGCGCTTGTTGGCCCAACGCGCCATCAGCACGATTGCCACGATGGCCACCACCACACTGGCCACAAACGGCCAAAAACCGTCGGCCGCCAGCGCCGCCGGCATGTTCAGGCCCCGGGCGCTCATAAAGAAGGTGTCGCCCAGGTTATGGCTGTTGCGCGGCAACGGCATGGTCAGGAACACCGCGAAATACCAGAACAGGATCTGCAACAACGGCGGAATGTTGCGGAACACTTCCACATACACGGTCGCCAGTTTGTTGATCATCCAGTTCGGTGACAGCCGCGCCACCCCAATGACGAAACCGAGCAGCGTCGCCAGGACCACACCGATCACGGTCACCAGCAAGGTGTTGAGCAGGCCGATCACAAAGACCCGGGCATAACTGTCCGATTCGGTATAGTCGATCAAATGCTGAGCGATGCCAAACCCGGCACTGCGCTCCAGGAAGTCGAAACCGGAGGTAATGCCCCGGTGCTGAAGATTGGTTTGCGTGTTGTTAAACAGGTACCAGCCCAACGAGACCACCGCCACGATGGTGATGATCTGGAACAGCCACCCACGCACTTTTGGATCACTGAAGCTGAGCTTCTGTTTTGGTGCGCCGATTTGAGTTTGCATTAAGTGCCCCAGGAATAATGGAACAGAACATCACCCGGCGGTTGGCCCACCGGGTGATAGAACCATCAGCTATCAGCGCACTGGTGGTGCGTATTGAATGCCACCGTTGTTCCACAGCGCGTTCAGGCCACGGTCGATTTCCAGTGGGGTGCTCTTGCCCAGGTTGCGCTCGAACACTTCGCCGTAGTTGCCGACCTGCTTGACGATCTGTACCACCCAGTCCTTCTTCACTTTCAGGTCTTTGCCGTATTCGCCGTCAGCCCCCAGCAGACGCGCAACGTCCGGGTTCTTGGTGGACTTGGCTTGGTCCTCGACGTTTTTCGAGGTGACGCCGGCTTCTTCAGCATTGAGCATGGCGTAGCCTACCCAACGCACGATGGCCAGCCACTCGTCGTCGCCGTTGCGCACGACCGGGCCCAGGGGCTCCTTGGAAATGGTTTCCGGCAATACCACGTAGTCTTTCGGCGCGGCCAGTTTGCTGCGCTGGGCGAACAGTTGCGACTTGTCGGAGGTCAGCACGTCGCAGCGCCCGGACTCCAGGGACTTGGCGCTTTCGTCGGAGGTATCGAAGGTGATCGGGGTGTACTTGAGGTTATTGCCACGGAAGTAGTCGGAAACGTTCAGCTCAGTGGTAGTACCGGCCTGGATGCAGATGGTTGCACCGTCCAGTTCCTTGGCACTTTTTACCCCCAGCTTGCTGTTGACCAAAAAGCCGATGCCGTCGTAGTAGGTGATGAACCCTGGGAATTTCAGGCCCATGCCCGCATCACGGGAGCTGGTCATGGTGGTGTTGCGCGAGAGGATGTCGACTTCGCCAGACTGCAGCGCGGTGAAACGCTCCTTGGCATTCAACTGGCTGAACTTGACCTTGGTCGCGTCACCGAACACGGCAGCGGCCACGGCGCGGCAGTAGTCAGCGTCGATCCCGAGGATCTTGCCGCTGGCATCCGGCACCGAGAACCCCGGTAAACCATCACTGACGCCACATTGCACAAAACCTTTCTTCTGTACCGCATCCAGGGTGGCACCGGCCTGGGCCAGGCCACTGATGCCCAGGACAGTCGCCGCGGTCACGATGGCCAGGGTAGACTTCAATACCTTCATTCAAACCTCCAGTTGCTCTTGTTGTGTCGGAGCTCCAACCTCTGCGCACCCTTATGAGGCGATATCGACCCGTGTTGGCTTTTTTTTGGGTCAAGCGACAGAGGCTTTCGCTGTAATTGCAGCGGCTATCCCAGAGGCGGCAGTCACTGATAGTGTTACCGTCCTCAGATAGTTCTGACATCGACCTACACATAGCAAGCGGCGTACCAGAGTGTCTGCTGAGCCGCTTCAGCCCAGGATCCATCGCAAAACAGTCAACCATGCGACATCTTGTTAACTGAGCCACCGTCCACGCACCGCCCCGACGCCCCCCATCGGCGCGCACGCACATTTTTGGAGCAAACATGACCGAACCCTTGATTCTTCAGCCCGCCAAGCCCGCAGACGCCTGCGTAATCTGGTTGCATGGCCTGGGTGCCGATCGCTACGACTTCCTGCCAGTGGCCGAAGCGTTGCAGGAAACCTTGCTGTCCACGCGCTTTGTATTGCCCCAGGCGCCGACCCGTGCGGTGACCATCAATGGTGGCTACGAGATGCCAAGCTGGTACGACATATTGGCCATGAGTCCGGCACGGGCCATCAGCCGCGAACAGCTGGATGAGTCGGCAGACATGGTCATCGATTTGATCGAACAACAAAAAGCCAGCGGGATAGACGCCTCGCGAATTTTCCTTGCCGGCTTTTCCCAGGGTGGCGCCGTGGTCCTGCACGCCGCGTTTGTGAAATGGCAGGGTGCCTTGGGTGGCGTGCTTGCCCTCTCCACTTATGCGCCGACTTTCAGCGATGAGCTGGAACTGTCCGCCAGCCAGCAGCGAATTCCAGCCCTGTGCCTGCATGGCCAGTACGATGAGGTGGTGCAGAACGCCATGGGCCGCAGCGCCTACGAGCATTTAAAGCTGCGTGGTGTCACCGTGACATGGCAGGAATACCCAATGGGTCACGAGGTGTTACCCGAAGAAATCCGCGACATCGGCACCTGGTTGTCCGGCCGCCTGGGCTCAAAGCCCGCCATTATGTAGCCGCATGACCAACGCACTACGCCGCGCCCGATTCTTGCATTACACTGGCCGGCGTACATTCCTTAACCAATTGATGAGATGACCGTGCTCAAAGCACTCAAGAAGATGTTCGGTAAAAGCGAGGCTGAACCACTCGCCCCTGTTCCCAGCGCCCCTGTCCAAACGTCCGGCAGCCGCAATGATGGTAAACAGCCTGGCCGAACCGCGCCTGTTGCCTCGCCAAAACCGCCGCCCGCCACGCCTGCTGTCCCGGCCCCTGTCGCCGCCCAGCCCGCAGAAGAACCGCCGCGCGCAGAAAAACCGCGCCGCGAACGCGCGCCAAAACCTGTGGTAAAGCCGTGGAAGCTGGAAGACTTCGTGGTCGAGCCCCAAGAGGGCAAGACTCGCTTTCATGACTTCAAGCTGGCTCCGGAACTGATGCACGCCATCCAGGACCTGGGGTTTCCGTATTGCACACCGATCCAGGCCCAGGTCCTGGGCTTTACCCTGGCCGGCAAAGACGCCATCGGCCGCGCCCAGACCGGCACCGGCAAGACCGCTGCGTTCCTGATCTCGATCATTACCCAGTTGCTGCAGACCCCACCGCCCAAAGAGCGCTACATGGGTGAGCCACGGGCGCTGATCATCGCCCCGACCCGCGAACTGGTGGTGCAGATCGCCAAGGACGCCGCCGACCTGACCAAGTACACCGGCCTCAACGTCATGACGTTCGTCGGTGGCATGGACTTCGACAAACAGCTCAAGCACCTGGAAGCGCGGCACTGCGACATCCTGGTCGCCACACCGGGCCGTTTGCTGGACTTCAACCAGCGCGGCGACGTGCACCTGGACATGGTCGAAGTGATGGTGCTGGACGAAGCCGATCGGATGCTCGACATGGGTTTTATCCCACAAGTGCGTCAGATCATTCGCCAGACCCCACCGAAAAACGAGCGCCAGACCCTGCTGTTCTCCGCGACCTTCACCGAAGACGTGATGAACCTTGCCAAGCAATGGACCACCGACCCGTCCATCGTCGAGATCGAGGCACTGAACGTTGCCAGCGAGAACGTCGAGCAGCATATCTATGCCGTGGCCGGTGCCGACAAATACAAGCTGCTCTACAACCTGGTCAACGACAACGGTTGGGAGCGGGTCATGGTGTTTGCCAACCGCAAGGACGAAGTACGGCGCATCGAAGAACGCCTGGTACGCGATGGCGTCAACGCCGCGCAGTTGTCGGGCGATGTGCCGCAGCACAAGCGCATCAAGACCCTGGAAGGCTTTCGCGAGGGCAAGATCCGCGTGCTGGTGGCCACTGATGTGGCGGGCCGCGGGATTCATATCGATGGCATCAGCCACGTGATCAACTTCACCCTGCCGGAAGTGCCGGACGACTACGTACACCGCATCGGCCGTACCGGCCGGGCGGGCGCTGCGGGTGTATCGATCAGCTTTGCCGGGGAAGACGATTCGTATCAATTGCCGTCGATTGAAACCCTGCTGGGCCGCAAGATCAGCTGCGAGACGCCGCCGACACACTTGCTGCGCCCCGTAGAGCGTAAACGCCCTTAAGCTGGATGCGTTAAACCATGTGGGAGCGGGCTTGCTCGCGAATGCGGTGGATCAGTCAATATATCCAGAGACTGACACCCCGCATTCGCGAGCAAGCCCGCTCCCACATTGGCTTTCAGCGCTTTTATATTCAAGGAGGAACCCATGAACCAGGCCGACTACCTCATCATCGGCGGCGGTATCGCCGGTGCCAGCGCCGGTTACTGGCTGTCCCGACACGCCCGCGTCATCGTGCTGGAGCGTGAGTCCATGCCGGGCTATCACGCAACCGGCCGCTCCGCCGCCCTGTACATCGCGGCCTACGGCACGCCGCAAGTGCGCGCCCTGACCCTGGGCAGCCGCGACTTCTTCGATCACCCGCCCGCAGGTTTCAGCGAACACCCCTTGCTCACGCCCCGTGGCGAACTGCTGGTGGACCTGGTGGGCGACCCTGACGAGTTGCAGCGCCAATACCTGAGCGCCAAGGCGCTGGTGCCCGAGACGCGGCTGCTGAGTGCCGAGCAGGCGCTGCGTATGCTGCCGATCCTGCGCGCGGAAAAAGTCCACGGCGCGATCTACGACCCGACGGTCTGCGATATCGACACCGACGCGCTGTACCAGGGCTACTTGCGTGGCATTCGGCGCAATGGCGGGCAAATCCACACCGACAACGAGGTGCAGAAACTGGCCCGTGACGATCAAGGCCAGTGGCAAGTGCGCACCGCGCAACAGCGCTTCAGTGCCCCAGTGATCATCAACGCCGCCGGGGCCTGGGCCGACCAAGTCGCGGAACTGGCCGGCGCCGAAAAAATCGGCCTGCAACCCAAGCGCCGCAGTGCCTTTATCTTCGCCCCGCCGGCAGACGTGAATATCCATGCCTGGCCGGAGCTGGCCGCCCTCGACGGCTCGTTCTACATGAAGCCCGACGCCGGCATGTTCCTCGGCTCCCCGGCCAATGCCGACCCGGTCGAGCCCCACGACGTGCAACCCGAAGAACTGGACATCGCCACGGGGATTTATCACATCGAACAGGCCACCACCCTGAGCATCCGCCGCCCCACGCGCACCTGGGCCGGGCTGCGCAGTTTTGTCAGCGATGGCGACCTGGTGTGTGGCTTTGATCCGCGGGTAGAGGGCTTGTTCTGGGTCGCGGCCCAGGGTGGCTATGGCATCCAGACCTCACCGGCGATGGGCCAGGCCAGCGCGGCGCTGGTGCGTGGGCTGGCGTTACCCGAAGCGTTGGTGGGAGCGGGGTTGACCGAGGCGATGTTGTCGCCCCGGCGTCTGGGTTAATGCGGCGTTTGCCAAGACTACCCTCGATACAATTCCCCCAGGATGGGCTGGCGAATGCGCGAGGCTTCCTCTCTGAATGACTGGTAGAAGCCGGCGCTGCTGCCGGGCATATCGACCACTCGACTGGCAGTGGGTTGTGACTGGGGTTGGGCTGGAGCAGGGCCGCCGCCTTCCGGTCGAGGTGTGGCCGGTGAGCCGACTCTCGCTTGAATCGAGCGCCCCAGATTGGTAAATCTCAATACAGCCCGTGTAGCCCCAAAAAGCTGGCTGTATGGGGTGATGCCCCATTTATCGGTGAATTTGTAGGATAAGCCCAACATGCGTTTGCCCCCCGCGATTAACCCCAAGGCGGCGGGACTTTCCAGCAGTTTTCCGGTTCCGGCCGCCTTTGAGGCCGCAGAGGTGTAGGTCATGTGCCACGAGGTATAAGCCCCCCCAATACCCACTACCAACGAGGCAATTGAAAACCCGAGGGAGGCCCACCCCAGCCTACGGATGATGTGCGAACGGTCCCACCCCATGGCTTTATCAACCTCGGCAGTAGCCAGCCCCGCGACACTCAGCGTCCCGCCGACAACACCGAGCCCCGCTCCGACGGTGATCGCTGCCTTGGAGGCGATAACCCACCCTGTGGCGGCAGCGGCGGCAGCGGCGGCAGCGGCAATCGTAGCGCCAGCCGCAGTCGCAGTGGCTGCCGCGCCCGCAAAAACCCCCGCAACGACCGGCGCCCCCACAGCGGTCATCGCCACTGTTGCCGCAGCTAACCCCGCAGCAACTGACGTTGCCGAAGCTGCAGCAGCTGATACCGTGGCCGCAAGACCGACAGCCCCAAACCCAAGCGTTACCACCGACAACGCCAGTGCTACCCCGGTCAATACCCACTTCACCCAGCCAGGCCACATCCCACTAGGATCGCGCATGTTGATCGGGTTGCCGGCACAGTAGGCATAGCAATTGATCCCCCCCTCATCAAATGGGCCCAACAGATCAGGCTGCAAGAACATCCTCAGGCTAGGACTGTAGGCCCGCAGACCATTACCGAGGAAATACAGGTTGGTCGGCACATCCAGACGCTCGCCATTGAACGCCGGCAGTTGCAGGTCGGCCATGCTGCGGACCTTGCCATCATCCAGGGGGATATATGCATCACCATAGGGCGTGTAGTGCCGGCGGACATGGGGCTGACCGGGAGTTGACAGGCCGCGCACACTACCGCTGGCATCGTTCATATGCAGTTGTGGGCCGTCCACGCCACCACTGCGCGCCATCACCTCATCCCCACCGTCAGCGAAACGGATCTTTTTACTGCCTTCAACCAGCAGATCCAGACGCCTACCGGCGTATGCCAGCATCACGGGCGGTTCAGCGCCCCGGGATGCATGTACCTGGCGCGCCTCGGCATCGTACTTATAGCTGTAGTTGAGGGAGCCGGCCTTCACCGCCGTGAGTTGTTCAAAGCCATTGTACGTATAGGCGTGGCCCTCCGGGCTCGCCTGCAAATTGCCCGCTGCATCATATGCCAGGGTGACATCCTGCACCGGGCGGGTATGGGTCAGGCGGGTCAACTGCGTGGGGTCGGTACCGGTAAAATAACGTTGGCAGGTGTCTTGTGTGCCATCGGCAAATGCAGTGACGACCCGCGTGATGTTATTGAGGCTGTCGAAGGTGTAATCCTCCCCGACAATGCCCCGGCCCAGGTGATCCTTGGGATGTTCAGGCCCCTCACAGCGATAGGTCTTGAGCCGCAGGTAGGCGTCGTAGGTGAAGGTCTCGCCAATGACCACCTGTGAACTCGCATTGCGAAGAAACCGAGTCGCCAACATACCGTTGACGTAATACGTACTGGCCAACACCTGGAACAATGCACCGTTTTGCTCAAAGCGGCGCTCAGCTTCCCGACCCAGCGAGTCGTAGGTCACGCGTGTGAGAATCTTCGTGCTTTCATAGGTGGTGGTCAGGTTCTGCGGCCGGCCCAGGGTGTCGTAAGTCTGTTCGATCACCAGGGGGCCGGTGGTCATCTTGGAAAATCGCCCGAGGGTATCGTATGCAAGCGCACTGCGCTGGCCATCGGCTGAGGTCTGATGCAGCAGGCGCCCTGCGGGGGAGTAGCCATACTGGGAGGTCAGCGACGTACCGCTGGCGGTTTGAATGTCCTTCTCGGGATGGCCGATGGCATCCTGGAAAAGCTCATGGATCAGGCCATTGGTCTCCGAACGCGTCAATGCTCCGCCCACCGGATCATACCGGTAGGTGCTCACCGGCAGTCCTGTCATCTCAATCCGAGTCGGCACATCGAGTTGCTTGTCATAGGTCATGACCTGGCGCCCACCCCGGGGGGAAACCATGGCAATAGGTTCAAACCAACCGGCCTCGTACTCCCAGGTCGTAGCCTGTCCCGTCCCACGCACCTGGCTGGTCATCCGGCCCAGGCTGTCGTAAGTACGGGCCCCCAACCGCTTGCCGTCGACGGTGATGGCACTGGCCAACTCACTGCTGGTTCCTGGGACGTAGTCAGTTTTACTCAGCCGCTGCGGGGTACCGTCGACCGGTTTCTGCAGGGTCGTCACCAGCCGGTCAAACCCGTCGTAAGTCAACTCAGTGAGCGTTTTATTGATATCCAATACCGTCAGGCATCGCCCCAGGCCATCGTAGGTGTACGACTCCACTTCAACTTTATTGTTGCTGGCATCCAGGCGCTCGACCTTGATCGGCTGGTTGTAGGCATTGAAATAGGTGATACGGCGTTCCCCGCCCACAACGCCCTCTTCCGTGAGATTGAGCAGCGGGTCGTACTCATTGATCACTACGCGGCCATCGGCGTGGGTGACACGGCTCGCGTTGCCCCAGCGGTTGTAGGTGTGGGTGCTTTTCAACAAGCGTTGCCCTTCGGTCACGTAATCCATATCGACCACTTCGACGGTTTGCCCGAGCGCGTCATAACGCCAGGTACAAGTGGGTCGCTCCTGATTCGAGCCGATCACCTGTGCTTCGGCCACCTGGCGGCCAGCACCATCATAGTAAGTAATGGCCTTCATCCCTTGCGCATCCGTGGTGATCAAATGGGCACGCGTCACCCCCTGCGCAAAATGGTAGGCGTATTGCCGCGTGGCTTTTTGCGGTGTGCCGGGAGCAACCGTTTCCACCGTCAACCGGCCACTGACGTCGTAAGCCAGATCCAGAGTGCTTTCGCCGTCTCGCGTCATCGACAACAGGCGTCGATTGACCAGCGAAAGCGTGCGCTTGGCCTCGAGCCATTGCCCCTCGCGCCCCTTCAGCCGCCGGGTTTCGAGCACATTATCGCCTTGAATCACGTAACTGAACTCACTGGTCAGCGCCTGCCCGCCGACCGTACTGGTGGCGCTCTTCAACCGGCCAGCCAGCTCGACAGGGGTTTGGTAATAAGTCTGCTGCATGGCCAGCACACCAGCCTGGTTGATGGATTGCTGCAGCACAAAATAGCTACTGCCCGTCTGCGGGACACGTGTGTGGGTATATTCCGTGAGCCGCGCAGCAGGCGCGCCTCCTACGGGCACGAGTCGCTCTTCTTTGAGGTAGCGCTGGAACAAACCGTGGGGGTCGGCAGGGCACTTGCCGCTTTCTCCCGCAATCGGGTAATAGCTGTATTCGGTACGGATACCGGAGGGCTCAGTGCGACTGAGTTCGTTGCCGTAGTCGTCAGTTTCTATCTGCTGGATCTCTTCCCTCGGGGTACCACCAGCCACTAGCTCATAGCGTTTGGTGATGGTTTTGGCAAGGTGGAGATTGGCTGGCTGGGCGGGAAACAGGCCGGGGACCGTGTTGTACGTGATGTTCATTTGGGTCCGCGTCCCCTCACGCGTAACCCGTTCTTCGGTCAACAGGTGAAACTTGTTATAGGTGGTGCGGCTGACGCTCAGCACCGCATTATTAGCACTGCGGCTGGTCTCTTCGGTCCAGTAGTCATAAGCGCTGCCTACCAAGTACAGGTTGTCTTCGCCTTCGCGAAAACCGCCGGAGAACGGGTAACCGGTAAAATTCTTGCCCTGACTGTAGGCATAGGTCCGGATCATGTCCGGCTGACTGGCCCCTGGTGTCTGCACCCAACGGACGACCCGTGGAATGTATTGGTTGTTGGCATATTGGTGCCCGTTCTCCTCATAACTAATCAGTTCCTCCCCACCCATCGGCGAATAAACTCGCTTAATAGGGACCAGGCCGTTGCGAAACTCCGGCCAGTATTCAAACGCATAAGCCGCAGCGCCGGGCGGTTCACTACGATCATAGGGGGCCGTCACTCTCGTCAAAAGATTATTGATCTGTGTAAACTGAATGCGGGCATAACGCCCCCCTTCGACCCGAGCATCTACGTACGACAAACGCCCGGTGGAGTAGGTCAGAACAAGTAGATCTTCTTGCTTATGGTTGAGGATCCGCTCCAAAAAACCTGTAGTGCCGTACCGGAAAGTCAAGCGCTCGCCATTCTCGAACAATATAGCGTCTATCCGGTACGGCACAGTACTGCTTGTGCGACGTAAAACTTCTACAGATCCATCTTTGTAAATTACATGCAGCGTATTGGTATCCGGCCGTTTGACGACTAGATCTTTTAACTTGTAATCCTTGAATATCATCGTGCCGCCTACCGAAGGCAGACCACTGGTTTGATATCTTCCGCCATTGAGCAAGGTAAAATTCAGGCTGACCAAATCAAATGAAGTATTACTGAGCTGCCATCCGATACCGTAAGGGCTATTAATTGAATTAAGCATAGAAAACGACAGCATAATATCCCGACTCACCTCTTGTGGGCCTTCAGGATACAAAGTGGCCAAGCGAATTTGCCCACCATACTGCCCCGTGCGCGGATCAACTGAACCGTTGAGATACGAACTGAAATTAAAAGCATTAGAATAGACATTCATTTTTAACTCCTCAACTGTACAGACAACCAGCAAAATAGTTAAATCCAAACGCACACTACATACCCGAACTCGCCATCAGAAATCGCACACTCACGCATCTCTCAGTTCTAAACTACGCCCACTGTCCGCCTTCTCTATAAAAAATCTATGCTCACATCCAAAATTATCCCAGACACGCAATGTACTTTTTGTATCACCTTCAACAATTGGATTTTTTGTCCAAATTTTCACTACACGAAAAATAGTAGACACAACATTGTATTCAATATAAGGATTAAGAAAGTTAGCATTTCTCTGAACATCATGAGTCCGAAGCTTCAAGCCTGGCACATCTTTTTGCAAGACAACACCGGCCTTACAATACCGATATCCATCTCTGTTGATTTTTTGCGAAAATGACGTTTGAAAGTAATCACCCTCATCATTGACTTGCAAAGGGTTGTCAAGCCCCATCGTGGAGACAATCCTCAGTCCCGCCGGTGGATTATAATAAAAAACATCTGCGTCACTATTAGCATCATGCTGCGCATCAAAATCATGATAAACTGTCAAATCGCGCACGCTTAGACGGTATGGTCTAATCGGAAGAATATCAATTGAACTACCACCTGGAGTAGATATCGGATTAGTTGTATAAACAACCCCATCTATTATGATTCTGGCCATGAATTTTTGAGTTTCGATCGGAGTGGTCGAGTCGAAACGCATATACCGATCAATTATTTCTGAAAAAGGTACCGAACCATTATCATCCGGGCCTATGTTGCGTTGCTCATCTTCCATGATGCCATCTCTCACCCAGCGTCCCGTGTCAAACATATTTTTTTCAACATCACACGACCATCCAGGCGGCAATACTTCGTGTACATTTGTTGAGTAACGTGTAATCGTCACACTAGCACGCTGCTCTGCAGTCAGTGGAACAGGACCTGTATCCTCGCGCTCCAATATCACCTCGACCTGGACCTTGCACTGATGACGACCGTTGCTATAAAGAGCATCCGTCCAAGTTTGATTATTAGGAAGTTTTATCTTGAAATAGGTCAACTTCAGGTCTGGCCCCTTATCTTTTATACGCAATCCTTCATAGTTAGGACCGGCCGACTCCAATACAAACTGATGTAAGTTTCCAAAATTATCTATTAAACTCCATGTGCTATTCGAGTCGTGCGTAACATCAACTTTCAAAGCAAGAGATCGTGCCGTTATTGCCCTCATGATTGTCGGCCGCATATCAGTCCGCACATAATAATTGTAAACCGGAATACCGTAAGGCTTGAATATATCCGACCGCATAACGGGAGAGTTCCCCTTATTAACAACTACCCCCCCCTTATGGGGAGTGTGATTGCCCTGTTTTGCATAAGCGTAACCAGTCTGAAAATGGTCACCCTCGTAGTCCATATCCAACGGCCGGTCAAGACCTTCTTGCGCAACGAACACCACCCCAGCAGGAGGAGTCCAATAATATACCGTCGCATAGAACGTTGTATCCGAAACTGCTGCATGTTTATACTCAACCAAATCTTTCACAGAGAGTCTAAATGGAACCACTGGCTGGAGGGTAACCGACGAATCAAAACCGCTATCTTCCGCCAACGACTTGGTTTTATAAACCTGACCGTTCAAAACCATACATGCTACAAGTCTGACTGACTCCATAGAGCCTTGCGAACTGAAACGCAAGTAACGAGAAACCCTCTGAACCAGGGGACCCGGATTATAATCAGTTGGTTTCAGTTCTACTTTTTTATCACCTTCCCAAAGCCCTTCACTGTAAATATTTTTTCTCTCATCACAACTCCAACCACTAGGTAAAAATCCTCCATCTTCTGAAAAAAACGAAACAACTCTGATACTTTCAATTTCTTCATCAGTTAATTCAGTACGCTCCCATACCCCAATTCTATTTGGGCACTCTTTTATTACTTCAACAACAACCTCACATTGATGGCGCCCGTTGGCATAAAGATTATCCGTAAAGTTCGAGCCATCCGGGCATGTAACCCTGAAATGGGAAAGCCTGGACAGTTTATTTTCCTCAGTCATTTTTTTCTCCCTGAAACTTTCATCTTCGATGAAGTACAATCGGAGGCATAACTACTTAATACAGCCTGGTTATCTCTAAAGGAAAACCCAATGCCCGTGAGTGTAATTAAGTATTAAAGGAGAATGACGAACAACTGTCAGAATTGACAGTTGTGCAGAACCTTTTGGCCTAAACCAAAGGTTTTATAGGTCAAATAGAGCTAGTAGTGGGTGCTGCTCGCCACTACCAGCGATCCGCCGCCGCATGATCACTGTCGCGCCCCTCCACCCAGCGCGGCCCCTCACTGGTGTTTTCCTTCTTCCAGAACGGCGCGCGGGTCTTGAGGTAGTCCATCACAAACGCACAGGCATCAAACGCCGCCTGGCGATGGGCACTGGCAGCCGCCACGAACACGATGGGCTCGCCAGGCTCCAGGGCGCCGATGCGGTGCAGCACTTCCAGCTTGAGCAGCGGCCAGCGCTGCTCAGCCTCGACAGCGATCTTGGCCAGGGCCTTTTCGGTCATGCCGGGGTAGTGTTCGAGGAACATCCCCGCCACATCGAGGCCGTCGTTGAAATCGCGTACATAGCCGACAAAGCTCACCACTGCGCCCACGCCTACATTGGCGGCGTGCATGGCGTTGACTTCGGCGCCGGGGTCAAAGGGTTGGGCTTGCACACGAATGGCCATGGTCAGCCTCCGGTCACGGGCGGGAAGAAGGCCACTTCATCGCCGGCCTGCAAAGGCTCGTCGAGGGCGCACAGTTCCTGGTTGCGCGCGCACATCAGGCTGGCCTCATTGAGCACCTCGAAGCCAGGATCTGCGGCCAGTGCCTGGCGCACGGCATCGACGGTGGCGAAGTCGCCTTCGACCTCCAGGGACTCCAGGCCTACCGCCTCGTTGTAGCGTGCAAAAAACAGTACGTGGATGCTCATGCCTGGTCCGCCTTGAAATGCCCGCTTTTGCCGCCGAGTTTTTCCAGCAGGCGGATGTTCTCGATGGTCATGCCACGGTCCACCGCCTTGCACATGTCGTAGATGGTCAGCGCGGCGACACTGGCGGCCGTCAGCGCTTCCATTTCCACGCCGGTCTGCCCGGACAGTTTGCAGCGGGCGATGATGTGTACGGTATTTTCCCCTTCGGCGGCCAGTTCAACCTTGACGCCCGTCAACATCAGCGGATGGCACAGGGGGATCAGGTCGCTGGTTTTCTTCGCCGCCTGGATCCCGGCGATGCGGGCCACGGCGAACACATCGCCCTTGGGGTGGGCGCCGTCGACGATCATTTGCAGGGTCTGGGGCAGCATGCGCACCCGCGCTTCGGCCACGGCTTCACGGAACGTCACGGTTTTGTCGGTGACGTCGACCATATGGGCACGGCCCTGGGAATCGAGATGAGTCAGCACGGGGATACTCCTGATCAGAAGCCCCCGATTGTAAACCCAACGCAGATCAAAAGGTGGGAGCTGGCTTACCTGCGATAGGAGCGCGTCAGTCAACTTATCATCGACTGACCCACCGCTATCGCGGGCAACCCCGCTCCCACACTGGGCGGTTACAGGTGGGATTCGGCGTATTCAGCCAGAATCGAGCGAGGGACGCCCTGCAAGGCGATGTGCACGCCGTTCGGGAAATCCTTGAAGCGTTCCGTCAGGTAGGTCAGCCCGGAGCTGGTCGCGGACAGGTAAGGGGTGTCGATCTGCGCCAGGTTGCCCAGGCACACCACTTTGGAACCGGCGCCGGCACGGGTGATGATGGTTTTCATCTGGTGCGGGGTGAGGTTCTGGCATTCATCGATCAAAATCAGGCTCTGCTGGAAGCTGCGACCTCGAATGTAGTTGAGGGATTTGAACTGCAACGGCACTTTGCTGAGGATGTAGTCGACGCTGCCATGGGTGTTTTCGTCATCCATGTGCAAGGCTTCGAGGTTGTCGGTGATCGCTCCCAGCCACGGTTCCATTTTTTCCGCTTCGGTGCCGGGCAAAAAGCCGATCTCCTGGTCCAGGCCCTGCACGCTGCGGGTGGCGATGATGCGGCGATAACGCTTGGTGACCATGGTCTGCTCGATGGCCGCCGCCAGGGCGAGGATGGTCTTGCCCGAACCCGCCGCGCCGGTCAGGTTGACCAGGTGGATGTCCGGGTCGAGCAACGCGTACAGCGCCAGGCTCTGGTAGATATCACGCGGTTTCAGGCCCCAGGCTTCCTGGTGCAACAGGGGTTCCTGATGCAGGTCGAGGATCAGCAGCTTGTCGACCTGGATCTCTTTGATCCAGCCTACAAAACCCTGTTCGTCGATGATGAATTCATTGATATGCACCGCCGGCAAGTTGTCGGTCAGCTGTACCTGATGCCAGGTGCGGCCATGGTCCTGGCGGGTCTCGACCTTGCTGACGCGGTCCCAGAACGAGCCGGTCATGGTGTGATAACCACGGGACAGCATCGATACGTCGTCGACCAGTTGGTCGGTACTGTAGTCCTCGGCGGCGATCCCACACGCTCGTGCCTTGAGGCGCATATTGATGTCTTTGGTCACCAGCACTAGGCGCAGGTCCTTGTCACGTGCGTGCAGGTCGATCAGTTGGTTGATGATCTTGTTGTCGTTGAGGTTTTCCGGCAGCAGGCTGTTGGGTTCGCTGCGCTTGCTCATCAGGATCGACAGCAAGCCCTTGGGCCCGCTCTTGCCACGCTGGATCGGTACGCCGACTTCCACATCCTCGGGCGAGGCTTCGCCCAGGGTCTTGTCGATCAGGCGGATCGCCTGGCGACATTCGGCGGCAACGCTGTGGTGCCCGCTTTTGAGTTTGTCGAGTTCCTCGAGCACGATCATTGGGATGGCGACGTGGTGTTCTTCGAAATTGAGCAACGCGTTTGGATCGTGGATCAATACATTGGTATCAAGCACATAAAGGATTGGCTGGTCGGAAGAAGGGTTACGTCCATGATCATCCATACTCGGTCACCTTTGTGGGAGCCAGTCGACGCAATACCACAACAGTGCTGCGCCTCGATTCGACCGCCGAACACACCGCAAAGGGAGTCTGGGAAGACGCCACCTGTGGTGCAGGTTTCGGCGATCTGCCTTCGTAATACCGCAAAACCCATGACAGGAAAAAGCACTTTGACGCTTTTTTGAAGTTTATTTTTCAGGATGACGAATAGCACTGGCGGGCCGCCACACACACCGCTAAAGTCGGAAGTCCGCCTGCATCGAAATGTCGCAGCAAATCACCCCGAAACGCCATCATCCCCAACAGGGCCGGGCCTTTGCGTTTTTCAGCGAAACGCCTCCCGACAGTCCTGCCAGCCCAGCCCACTTTGCGCCGTTGCCTGGAGCAACAGCGGCAATGCGACCCGCGCCTTGTCCTGGGTGTCGTGGAACACAATCACCCCTTTGCGCCACAACAGCATCAGCGTCAGCACCCGCTGGGCCGACTCGTCGGCCTTGAGCTGGCCGGGCTCGTCCTGGGAGTCGATATCCCATAGCGCCACTTGCAGGCCCTGGCCCTGGAAGAAGCCCTGGCTGTCAGCCCGCCGCTGGCCGTAGGGCGGGCGAAACAGCGGCACGTAGTTTTCCGGCAACAGGTTCTGGGTCAGTGATGCCGTGCGGGTGATCGAACTTTGCCAGTCGACCCAATGGCTATGGGAGCGGTACTGCCAGCCCTGGATGCCCACGCACTGGCCCTGGTACAACGCCTGCATATCGGCGGGCGAGGTCTTTTCCAGGCGGGTTTGCAGGCTATTGCCGAGGGCAAAAAAGGTCGCGGTCATTTTTTGCTTGCGCAGGTAGTCGGCCAGCCAGTCGGTATTACCGCTGATCGGTGACGGGCCGTCATCGAAGGTCAGTAAAAACAGGCGGTCATTGAGTTCATCACCGTTGCGCTCGAAATCGCCAAAACGTGCGACTTCGCTGCTGATCTGTGGAAACAGGGCCGCCTTGCGCAACAGCTCGTCCAGGTAGCGCTGGTGAAACGCGCGGCTGGGGCCGGCCCAGCCTATATAGAAGGACTGCTCGCCCACCGCGAACTTGCCGGCCTGCTCGCGCAGGTCGTCCATGTTGTCCACCAGGTAGCAGAACGAGGCGTCCTGCTCGCAGCTTTGCTGGGCAAATCCGTAGTTTTCCAGCAACCGTTGCCAGAGGTGGCGACGCAGGTCGTCGATGGCCCCCTGATTGATGATCTTCAGCCCCAGGCGCTGCTTGAGGGCCGGCTCATCCAGGGCCTCGCTGGCCAGCAGCGCGTTGGCGAACATGAGGATTTCAGCGCGTGACGCCACATCGAACAGCGCCGGGCTGCTGAGTTTTTCCGGCCAGGTGCCGCGGTCCAGGCTCGCGACAGCCACACTGGCCGCCTGGGCACCCAGGCAGGTCAGCCAGGCGCACAACAAAAGCGCAATTCGCACAACGGGTCTCCCCCTCCAGAGTCGTCGGCCACTATAGCCGATCGCAATCCTCCCACAGGGATAACCGTATGGCAGCTATTGCCGTGATAGGTGGAGTCGAAGGCCCCAACCCCCTAGAATCCCCCGACGATTACAGGAGACGACTTCATGCTGATGGTGATTTCCCCAGCCAAAACCCTCGATTTCGAGAGCCCGCCTGCGACCCAGCGCTTTACCCAGCCGCAATACCTGGACCACTCCCAAGCGTTGATCGAGCAGTTGCGCGAGCTGAGCCCGGCGCAGATCAGTGAACTGATGCATGTTTCCGACAAGATCGGCGGCCTCAACGCCGCGCGTTTCGGCAGTTGGACCCCCGCCTTCACCCCGGCCAATGCCAAGCAGGCGCTGCTGGCCTTCAAGGGCGACGTCTATACCGGCCTCAACGCCCAGACCTTCAACGACGCCGACTTCGCCTACGCCCAGGATCACCTGCGCATGCTCTCGGGCCTGTACGGCCTGCTGCGCCCGCTGGACCTGATGATGCCGTACCGCCTGGAGATGGGCACCAAGCTGGCCAATGCCCGTGGCAAGGACCTGTACGCCTTCTGGGGCACACGCATCAGCGAATGGCTCAACGAAGCCCTGGCCGAGCAAGGCGATGACGTGCTGTTGAACCTGGCCTCCAACGAATATTTCTCGGCGGTCAAGCGCCCGGCCCTCAACGCGCGGATCATCAACACCGAGTTCAAGGACCTGAAGAACGGCCAGTACAAGATCATCAGCTTCTACGCCAAGAAAGCCCGGGGCATGATGAGCCGCTTCGTCATCGAAGAACGCATCAACGACCCGGCGCAGCTCAAGCAGTTCGACGTACAGGGCTATCGCTTCAGTGCCGAACAGTCCAAGCCGGACAACCTGGTGTTTTTGCGCGACCACGCACCGCAATAGGTCACCAATACAGCGCAAATCCAATGTGGGAGCTGGCTTGCCTGCTCCCACATTTTTATCTGCATTTCCCCAATGAAATCGTCATTAATTTGACGTCAAAAATATTTCTTCAGAATTCCTAACGTTTCTTTCACTCGACATTCGTCAGTTTTTTTCGTAGTGGCACCACTTTTTTAAAACAGTAGTGGCATAAAACTATATCCCCACGCCAACTCCCTATAACCACTAGCCCAATCCGCAAGTGCTATCAATATAGTACCAGTGCCATCTTTCCTAATATTTCAAGAAATTTCGAGAAACAGGATGAGCGGCCCGGAACTATGTCTTCCAGGGCCGCTCATACCACCGGTAACGATTATCTCTGTTCTTGTGCGATATGACTTACACAGCGACCAAAAGAAGTAGTGAAGTTGTCACATACAACTATGACTCTTCGGTCTAATTACCAACTGTTTAGTTGAGGGCGGGCGATAAGGTTGCATGACCATCCCCTACAAGGCCAAGGCTAAGCCTACCCGAATGGGTCAGTGAGACAACCCAAGGCATTGATAGATAAGGGCTTCACGTCCATATCAAGGCATTGCGGCACTGACGCCAGACCCTTCTCACCGAAGGCTGGCTGCATTTCAGGGCAAGCCCCAACAACAAGGCCAAGTTGCGCACAACTTGAGTGCATTAGTTAGTCACTCGACTTTTAACATGCCTGTACATGGCAATGCAGTGTCTATTCACGGCATTACCTAGTGCATGAGTGACGCTTGAAAACATGAACTCCGGCCATCTAATGGCGTGATTAAGATAGAGGTAAATGCGATGCGCATCAGCATATTTGGTTTGGGTTACGTGGGTGCAGTATGTGCCGGTTGCCTGTCTGCACGGGGCCACGAAGTGGTCGGCGTGGATATTTCCAAGGATAAGATCGACCTGATCAACGCGGGCAAATCCCCCATCGTTGAACCCGGCCTGGGCGAACTGTTGAGCCAGGGCATTGCCACCGGCCGGTTGCGCGGTACCACCAACTTCGCCGACGCCATCCGCGATACCGACCTGTCGATGATCTGTGTGGGCACGCCGAGCAAGAAAAACGGCGACCTGGAACTCAACTACATCGAAGCGGTATGCCGCGAGATTGGTTTTGTCCTGCGTGACAAGACCACCCGCCACACCATCGTGGTGCGCAGCACCGTGTTGCCCGGCACCGTGGCCAACGTAGTGATCCCGATCCTCGAAGACTGCTCGGGCAAAAAAGCCGGGGTCGACTTCGGTGTCGCGGTCAACCCGGAGTTCCTGCGCGAATCCACCGCCATCGCCGACTACGACCAGCCACCGATGACCGTGATCGGCGAACTGGACAAAGCCTCGGGCGACGTCCTGCAGTCGCTGTACGAAGAACTCGACGCACCGATCATCCGCAAGGACATCGCCGTTGCCGAGATGATCAAGTACACCTGCAACGTGTGGCACGCCACCAAGGTCACCTTCGCCAACGAGATCGGCAACATCGCCAAGGCGGTCGGCGTGGATGGTCGCGAAGTGATGGAAGTGGTCTGCCAGGACAAGACCCTCAACCTGTCCCAGTACTACATGCGCCCAGGCTTTGCGTTCGGCGGCTCGTGCCTGCCAAAAGACGTGCGCGCCCTGACCTACCGCGCCAGCACCCTGGACGTGGAGGCGCCGCTGCTCAACTCGCTGATGCGCAGCAACGAATCCCAGGTGCAGAACGCCTTCGACATCGTCTCCAGCCACGACAAGCGCAAAGTCGCCCTGCTGGGCCTGAGCTTCAAGGCCGGCACCGATGACCTGCGCGAAAGCCCACTGGTGGAACTGGCGGAAATGCTGATCGGCAAGGGCTTTGACCTGAGCATCTACGACAGCAACGTCGAATACGCCCGTGTGCATGGGGCCAACAAGGACTACATCGAAGGCAAGATCCCCCACGTGTCGTCCCTGCTCAACTCGGACTTCGACGATGTGATCAACAGCAGCGACGTGATCATCCTCGGCAACCGCGACGAGAAATTCCGCGCCCTGGCCCAACAAGCCCCGCACGGTAAGCAAGTGATCGACCTGGTGGGCTTCATGTCCCAGGCCACCAGCGTCAATGGGCGTACCGAAGGCATTTGCTGGTAAGCGCGCTGATCGCCGGCAAGCCGGCTCCTACAGGTCGCGCATGTCATGTAGGAGCCGGCTCGCCGGCGATGGCGCCCCACTGCAAGCCTGCCACAACCCCATCGGGCCACCCCACAGGCTCGCCCGAGACTCCAGACGGATGCAGATTATGCACAGGCTAAAGCACGGCCTCCTTCAGGCCGCCGGTTGGCTGTTGTTTTTAAGCGTGTTGATGTGCCTGGCCCTGGCGTTGCCGGCGAGCACATTCGACTCGCAGTCGAAGAATTTCATTTTCCTGATTGGCGCCGTTGGCATCTGGCGCTACTCCATGGGCGCGACGCACTTTGTGCGCGGCATGCTGTTCCTGTACGTGGTCTACCCGCACCTGCGGCGCAAAGTGCGCAAGCTGGGCAAGGCGGCGGACCCCTCCCACGTGTTCCTGATGGTCACCAGCTTTCGCATCGACGCATTGACCACGGCCCAGGTCTACAGTTCGGTGATTCGCGAGGCCATCGAGTGCGGCTTCCCCACCACCGTGGTCTGCTCGCTGGTGGAAATGTCCGATGAGCTGCTGGTCAAGAGCCTCTGGGAAAAGATGAACCCACCGGCTCACGTCAAGCTCGACTTCGTGCGCATCGCCGGCACCGGCAAGCGCGATGGCCTGGCCTTTGGTTTCCGCGCCATCTCCCGCCACCTGCCGGACAACCGCGCCGTGGTGGCGGTGATCGATGGCGACACCGTGCTCGCCGAAGGCGTGGTACGCAAGACCGTGCCGTGGTTCCAGCTGTTCGGCAATGTCGGCGGCCTGACCACCAACGAGTTCTGCGAAGTGCGCGGCGGCTACATCATGAGCGAGTGGCACAAACTGCGCTTCGCCCAGCGCCACATCAACATGTGTTCCATGGCCCTGTCCAAGCGCGTGCTGACCATGACCGGACGCATGTCGGTGTTCCGTGCCAGCGTGGTCACCGACCCCGGCTTTATCGCCGACGTGGAAAGCGACTCGCTGCAACACTGGCGCCTGGGCCGCTTCAAGTTCCTCACCGGCGATGACAAGTCCAGCTGGTTCAGCCTGATGCGCCTGGGCTACGACACTTTCTACGTGCCCGACGCAGCGATCAACACCGTCGAGCATCCACCGGAAAAAAGCTTTATCAAGGCCAGCCGCAAGCTGATGTTCCGCTGGTACGGCAACAACCTGCGCCAGAACTCCCGGGCCCTGGGCCTGGGTATGGGCCGACTGGGCCTGTTCACCAGCGTGGTGCTGTTCGACCAGCGCGTGTCGATGTGGACCTCCCTGCTCGGCCTGACCGTGGCGATCATCGCCACCTTCAAGTACGGCGGTGCGTTCATCCTCGCTTACCTTTTGTGGATTGGTATCACGCGCCTGATCCTGACCCTGTTGCTGTCGTGCTCGGGCCACAAGATCGGCCCCGCCTACCCGGTGATTCTCTATTACAACCAGATCATGGGCGCGCTGGTGAAGATCTACGTGTTCTTCCGCCTCGATCAACAATCCTGGACCCGCCAGGACACCAAACTGACCCGTGATTTGGAAAGCGCACAGCGTTGGTTCAACACCTGGTCGTCTCGGACCATGACCTTCTCCGCCGGCAGCATTTTCGTCGCCGTGTTGCTGATGATGGTCTGACCCTGCCAAGCCTGAATTAACTTAAGGAAATGCCCTGATGAACAGTCAAGTAAACGCCAATGTTGTCCACGAATCCGAAGCCCAGCGCCAACACGCCCGGGTCAAAATCCCGGCCAAGCTGCGCTTCTTCGGCGCCGACCGCACCCCCATGGAAGTACGGGTCATCGACCTGTCCGCCGGCGGCCTGGCCTTCAATGCCGCCCAGCAACCGCTGAAGGTTGGCGATGTGCATAAGGCGCGCCTGCAATTTGTCATCGACAACCTCGGCCTGGCGATGGACGTGGAGCTGTTGATCCGCTCCCACGACCGCCAGACCGGCCGCACCGGCTGCCAGTTCCAGAACCTGGATGCCCAGGATATTTCCACCCTGCGCCACCTGATCACTTCGCACCTGTCCGGCGATATCGTGACCATGGGCGATGTACTGGCAACCCTGCAGCGCGACAACTTCACCAAGGCACGCAAGGTCAAGGACAGCGGCAGCGGCATGACCGCCTTTGGCCGCCTGCGCGCCGTGACCTTCAGCCTGGCGATCTTCCTGGTGGGCCTGGCGGCGTTCGGTTTTGTGTTCAAGTCGGTGTATGGCATGTACTTCGTCAGCCACGCCCAGGCCGGCCTGGTCAGCGTGCCGGGGATGAACGTCACGATGCCCCGCGACGGCACCGTGCAAAGCCTGATCAAGGACAACGGGGTTGCCGCCAAAGGCGCGCCATTGGCGACCTTCAGCACCAGCATGCTGGATGTGCTCAAGGGCCACCTGGACGAAGACCAGCTGCAACCGGCCAAGGTCGAAGAGCTGTTCGGCAAGCAAATGACCGGCACCCTGACCTCGCCCTGCGATTGCATCGTCGCCCAGCAACTGGTGGCCGACGGTCAATACGCGAGCAAGGGTGATGTGATCTTCCAACTGGTGCCGCGCGGCAGCCAGGCGAATGTCGAGGCGCGTTTCTCCTATCGCCAGTTCGGTGATGTGCGCCCAGGCACCCCGGTGAGCTTCCAGGTCGCCGATGAGGAACAGACCCGCACCGGCACCATCGTCAGCAGCACCAGCCTCAACAGCACCGACCTGTCCTCGGATATCCGCGTGCAGATCAAGCCCGATGCCCCGCTGGACAGCGCCTATGCCGGCCGCCCGGTAGAAGTGACGAGCGACCGTGGCCCGTCCCTGAACTGGCTGATTGATAAAGCCATGGCTGCTGGTTTGTAAGCGAGGATTTGCCTGTGAACCCTATTTCAAGAACAACACAACCCTTGTGGGAGCCCACTTCTGTGGGAGCCGGGCTTGCCCGCGATAGCATCGACTCGGTGCAGCAGGCGAACCGAGTCGCGCGCATCGCAGGCAAGCCAGCTCCTACAAAAGCTCGCTCCCCCATGCGACCTGTGGCGCTGCTGGCATTGGCCGTCACACTGGCCGGTTGCGCCGGCCTGCCCGACCAGCGCCTGGCCAATGAAGCCCTCAAGCGTGGCGACACCGCCACCGCCGCACAGAATTACCAGCAACTGGCAGAACTGGGCTACAGCGAAGCCCAGGTCGGCCTGGCCGATATCCAGGTCGGCAGCGGCGACCCGGCGCAGATCAAGCAAGCCGAAGCCACCTACCGCGCGGCCGCCGATATCTCGCCCCGCGCCCAGGCCCGTCTCGGCCGCCTGCTGGTGGCCAAGCCCGGCGCCACCGAAGCCGAGCACCGTGAAGCCGAAGGCCTGTTGAAAAAAGCCTTTGCCAATGGCGAAGGCAACACCCTGATCCCCCTGGCCATGCTGTACCTGCAATACCCCCACGATTTCCCCAGCATCAACGCGCAGCAGCAGATCGATACCTGGCGCACCGCCGGCTATCCGGAAGCCGGCCTGGCGCAGGTGCTGCTGTACCGCACCCAGGGCACCTACGACCAGCACCTGGATGACATCGAAAAAATCTGCAAGGCCGCGCTCAGCAGCACCGATATCTGCTACGTCGAACTGGCCACCGTCTACCAGAAGCGCGAGCAGCCGCAGCCACAGGCCGAACTGCTCAAGCAGATGCAGACCGACTACAGCCGTGGCACCGTCAGCGCCCAGCGGGTCGACAGTGTGGCCCGTGTGCTGGGTGATGCGTCACTCGGCAAGACGGACGAAAAGACCGCCCAGGCCCTGCTGGAAAAAATCGCCCCCGGCTACCCGGCGTCCTGGGTCAGCCTCGCGCAGTTGCTCTACGACTTCCCGGAACTGGGCGACGTCGAGCAAATGATGAAGTACCTCGACAACGGCCGCGCCGCCGACCAGCCCCGCGCCGAACTGCTGCTGGGCAAGCTCTACTACGAAGGCAAGTGGGTGCCGGCCGATGCCAAGGCCGCGCAAGCGCACTTTCAGAAAGCCCAGGGCCGGGAAGTCGCCGCCGATTACTACCTCGGCCAGATCTACCGCCGTGGCTACCTGGGCCAGGTCTACCCGCAAAAAGCCCTGGACCATTTGCTGACCGCCGCGCGCAACGGCCAGAACAGCGCCGACTTTGCTATCGCCCAACTGTTTTCCCAAGGCAAGGGCACCCAGCCCGACCCGCTCAACGCCTATGTGTTCAGCCAACTGGCCAAAGCCCAAAACACGCCGCAAGCCAATGAACTGGCCGCGCAACTCGAACAACAACTGCCGCCTGCCCAGCGCGCCGAGGGCCAGCGCCTGCTGCAACAAGAGCTGGCCGCCCGTGGCGCCTTGAGCCAAAGCGCGCTGCAACTGCACGCCCTGCAAGAAGAAGACGGCGAGGAAACCCTATGAAACTCAATCCATTCGTCAAGGCCGGTATTGGCCTGACCTTCGCCCTGCTGTGGTCGTGCCCGACCCTGGCCGCGCTGACCGAAGACAAGAACTTCGGCCTGGAAGTGAAAGTCACCGGCCAGTCCGAAGATGACCGCGACCTCGGCACCCAGCGCGGCGGCGACGTCAACGGCATCGGTCTGGATGTGCGCCCGTGGATCTATGGTGAGCGCGGCGCGTGGAGCGCCTACGCCATGGGCCAGGCGGTGGCGTCCAGCGACATCATCGAGACCGACACCCTGCAACAGTCCGATGACGACACCACCGAGCAATCGAGCAACAACGACCGCAAGACCAAGAAGAACTACCTGGCCCTGCGCGAGTTCTGGGTCGGCTACAGCGGCTTCACCCCCTACCCTGGCGAGATCCTCAAGCTGGGCCGCCAACGCCTGCGCAATGACGACGGGCAATGGCGCGACACCAATATCGAAGCGCTGAACTGGACCTTCGACACCACCCTGCTCAAGGCCAATGTCGGCGCCGCCGAGCGCTTCAGCGAGTACCGCACCGACCTCAAGGAACTGTCCCCCGAAGACAAGGACCGCCAGCACTTCTACGCCGACGCGGCCTACCAGTGGACCCCGGGCCACTGGGTTGGCGTGCGCGGCCATCACAGCCATGACGACGGCAAGCTCGACTACCCGCAACCGGGCGTGGCCGCCGACTCATTGGACAAGCGCCAGAACGGCGACCTGACCTGGCTCGGCCTGGAGGCCAACAGCGACGCCTATAACTGGCGCAACACCAACAGCGTCAACTACTGGGCCAGCGTCACCGGCATGCAGGGCGAGCGCAGCAACGTCAACGCCCTGAACGCCGACGGCAGCCGCCCGGCCAACGCCAAGCGCAATACTGATGTGGATGGCTGGGCCACCGACCTCGGTGTGCGCCTGCGCCTCGACCCGCAGTGGCAAGTGGGTGCGGCCTATGCCCGCGCCAGCGCCGACTACGAACAGAACGGCCTGCAAAGCAACCGCTCGAACTTCACCGGCACGCAATCGCGGGTGCATCGTTTTGGCGAGGCGTTTCGCGGCGAGATGAACAACATGCAGTCCATGAGCCTGTTCGGTTCCTGGCAGTTGCGCGACGACTACGACGCCAGCCTGGTCTACCACAAGTTCTGGCGTGTCGACGGTAACAAGCCGGTGGGCAGCAATGGCATCGACGCGGTGCAGAACAACTACGACGACGTCACCGGCGCCGTGCTGTCCAGCGCCTCCCTGCCTTTGGAAGACGGCAAGAAAGACCTCGGCCAGGAGATGGACCTGGTGGTCACCAAGTACTTCAAGAAGGGCCTGCTGCCCGCCGCCCTCAGCCAGTCGATCGACGAACCGTCGGCCCTGGTGCGCTTTCGTGGCGGCGTGTTCAAACCGGGCGACGCCTATGGCAAGCAAGTCGACTCGTACATGCACCGCGCCTTTGTCGATGTGATCTGGCGTTTCTGATGGGAGCCTGCGCAATGAATCCTCACGCCCTCAAAGGCTCGGCCCTGCTCGCTGCGGCAATGCTGCTGGCGTGCGCCCCGGCCTTTGCCAATGTCGAGCCGCAGGTCAAGGCGCCCACCATCGCCAAGGAACTGCAACAGGCCAAGACCTACACCATCACCAGCCCGCCCACCGCGCCGCTGGAGCTGGCCAAGCCGACGCTGCCGGACCTCTCGGGCTACACCGCACAAGCCGTGGCGAAGAAAATCGTGCGCAGCAAGGCCGGCAAGGTCAGCGTGCGCCGGATGATGCAGGAAAACGCCCTCAAGGACTTTATCGGCGGCGACAACAAGATGGCCGAATGGGTGGTGCGCCAGCACGGCATTCCCCAGGCGATCTTTATCGACGACGGCTACATGAACCTCAAGGACCTGCTCCAGAAAGTGCCCAAGCAATACCTGAGCGAAACCTCGCCCGGCGTGTTCCTGGCCAAGCTACCGATTGTGGTCGGCGAAAAAGGCATCCTCGAAATCGATCAACAGACCCAGGAACTGCGCCTGTCCCAGGAGGCCGGCGCGTTCCTGGTCAACGACGGCCAGCTGTTTGTGCGCGACACCAAGATCACCGGCTGGCGCGAGAAAACCAACGGCCCGGCGACCTTCCGCTCGCCCAAGGAATTCCGCCCGTTCCTGCTGGCCTGGGGCGGCACCCAGACCTACATCGTCAACAGCAAGATGGCCAGCTTCGGCTATGCCAACAGCAAGTCCTATGGCGTGAGTATTTCCCAGTACACGCCGAACATGGCCAAGGTCCTCAAGCGCCCGGAGCCCACCGGCTGGATCGTCGATTCCGAGTTCTCGGACATGTGGTACGGCTTCTACTGCTACGAAACCACCGGCTTTGTGATCAAGGGCAGCACCTACAAAGACAACATCGTCTACGGCATCGACCCCCACGACCGTTCCCACGGCCTGATCATTGCCGACAACACTGTGTACGGCACCAAGAAGAAGCACGGCATCATTATTTCCCGTGAGGTCAACGATAGCTTCATCTTCAACAACCGCAGCTACGACAACAAGCTTTCGGGCCTGGTGATCGACCGTAACAGCGTGAACAACCTGATCGCCGACAACGAGATCTACCGCAACCACACCGACGGCATCACCCTCTATGAGAGCGGCGACAACCTGCTGTGGGGCAACAAGGTGATCAGCAACCGCCGCCACGGTATTCGTATCCGTAACAGCGTGAACATCCGCCTGTACGAGAACCTCGCCATGGCCAACGGCCTGACCGGCGTCTACGGCCATATCAAAGACCTGACCGACACCGACCGCGACATCGAGCTCGATCCGTTCGACACCAAGGTCTCGCTGATCGTGGTCGGCGGCGAGCTGGCGGCCAATGGCAGCGGGCCGCTGTCCATCGACTCGCCGCTGAGCATCGAGCTGTACCGCGTGTCGATGCTCGCGCCGACCAAATCCAGTGGCATCAGCTTCTCCGGCGTTCTGGGCGAGCGCCAGGAAGAGATTCTCGACTTGCTGGTACGCCAGAAAAAAGCCGTGCTGATCGACCCTGTCGAACGCCAGACCCCATTGCAGGACTGAGGATGACCTTTATGCACCCACACATGATCAAGCTGCTCAGCCTCTCGGGTTTGACCCTCGGCATCCTGGCCGCCAGCAGCGGCGTGCGCGCCGATGAAGCCAAGGCGCCGAGCTTTACCGCCGAGCCGTGCTGCAACCTGTGCCCCGAGGCTCATGACGCAAAGAACTACACCACCCGCTACCAGCAGAATTTCACCACCCTGGTACAGGCCCAGGGCGACTGGCTGTTCCGTACCCAGGAAGACCTGCGCACCGAATTCGACACCACCCCGGCCGGCTACAAACGCATGCAGCAACTGCACGACGCGTTCAAGAGCAAGGGCGTGGAACTGGTGGTGGTCTACCAGCCGACCCGTGGCCTGGTGAACCGCAACAAGCTCAACCCGGCAGAGAAAGCGCGCTTTGACTTCGACAAAGCCCTGGGCAACTACAAGAGCATGCTCGGGCGTTTTGCCAAGATGGGCTATGTGGTGCCGGACCTGTCGCCGCTGACCAACGAGCAATTGCCGGACGAACTGCCGGCCCACGATTTCTACTTCCGTGGCGACCAGCACTGGACCCCCTATGGCGCCCAGCGCACTGCGAAAATCGTCGGCGCCAAAGTGCGCGCCATGCCCGAATTCGCCGGGATCCCCCAGCGCGAATTCGAGACCAAGAAATCCGGGCGCATGGGCAAGACCGGCACCCTGCACAACATGGCCGGGCAACTGTGCGGCACCAGCTACGCGATCCAGTACATGGACCAGTTCAGCACCGAGCCCAAGGGCGAAGCGGCGGACGGCGACCTGTTCGGCGACTCCGGCAACCCGCAGATCACCCTGGTGGGCACCAGCCACAGCGGCAAGAACTACAACTTCGCAGGTTTCCTGGAACAGGAAATCGGTGCCGACATCCTTAACGTCGCCTTCCCCGGCGGCGGCCTGGAAGGCTCGATGATCCAATACCTGGGCAGCGAAGAGTTCCAGAAAAGCCCACCGAAGATTCTGATCTGGGAATTCTCGCCGCTGTATCGCCTGGACCAGGAAACCATCTACCGCCAGATGATGGCCCTGCTCGACAACGGCTGCGAAGGCAAGCCGGCGCAGATGAGCGCCAGCACCACCCTCAAGCCGGGCAAGAACGAGTTGATGGTCAACAGCAAGAACATGGACCTGCGCAACAGCCGTCACCAGGTCGACATTCGCTTCGCCGATCCCTCGGTGAAAACCCTGCAAGCCACCCTCTGGTACATGAACGGGCGCCACGAGGACATCAAGATCGACAAACCCGAGACATCCGAGACAGACGGGCGTTTCGCCTTTGAACTGCGCACCGATGAAGACTGGGCCTCGCAGAACCTGCTGGCCGTGGAAGTGCAGGGCCCCGAAGCGGGTGCTGCGGCGCAGAAAGTCGAAGCGAAAATTTGCACACGCAACGTATTCCCAGCGGGTGGTCAACAGACTGCCTCTGCCGGGCAATGAGGTTACCTATGCAGAATTTATTGATTCCAACGTTGCTCGGCCTGGCGATGTTTGCCGGCCACGTCAACGCCGCCGCACCGCTGCGTCCGCCCCAGGGCTACTTCGCGCCGATTGAAGCGTTCAAGACCGGCGACTTCAAGAACGACTGCGACGCCATGCCCACGCCCTACACCGGCTCGCTGCAGTTTCGCAGCAAATACGAAGGCTCCGACAAAGCCCGCTCGACCCTGAATGTGCAGTCGGAAAAAGCCTTTCGCGACAGCACCGCCGATATCACCAAGCTGGAAAAAGACACCAGCAAGCGGGTGATGCAGTTCATGCGCGACGGTCGCCCGGAGCAATTGCAATGCACGTTGAACTGGCTGGTGAGCTGGGCCAAGGCCGATGCGTTGATGTCCAAGGACTTCAACCACACCGGCAAGTCGATGCGCAAATGGGCGCTGGGCAGCATGGCGTCGGCCTATGTGCGCCTGAAGTTTTCCGAGTCGCAACCGCTGGCCAAGTACCCGCAGCAATCGCAGTTGATCGAAGCCTGGTTCAACAAACTGGCCGAGCAAGTGGTCAGCGACTGGGACAACCTGCCCCTGGAAAAAACCAACAACCACTCGTACTGGGCCGCCTGGTCGGTGATGGCCACGTCCGTCGCCACCAACCGTCGCGACCTGTTCGATTGGGCAGTGAAGGAATACAAGGTCGGCGCCAACCAGGTTGACGCCCAGGGCTACCTGCCCAATGAACTCAAGCGCCAGCAACGGGCCTTGGCCTACCACAACTATGCGCTGCCGCCACTGGCGATGATCGCCAGTTTCGCCTTGGTCAACGGCGTGGACGTACGCCCGGAAAACAACGGCGCGCTCAAGCGCCTGGGCGACAAGGTGCTGGCCGGGGTCAAGGATCCGCAGCTGTTCGAGCAGAAGAACGGCAAGGAACAGGACATGCAGGATCTGGAGCAGGACTCGAAATTCGCCTGGCTCGAGCCCTTCTGCACCCTCTACACCTGCGCCCCGGAGGTACTGGAGCGCAAGCACGAGATGCAGCCGTTCAAGACCTTCCGCCTGGGTGGCGACCTGACCAAGGTCTACGACCCGGCGCATGAAAAAGGCAGTTGATGGAACGGGTTACACATGTGGGAGCGGGCTTGCCCGCGATAGCGGTCTGACATTCAGCATTGATTTCAACTGACACACCGTTATCGCAGGCAAGCCAGCTCCCACAGAGACCCCGTTTCGTCAGTGCAAATGTAGTACCACCCTCCCCGGTTTTTCGTGGGGGGTTTGGGGGGGCCGTTGGCCCTTGACTGTTGGTTAAACATGGAGAGATCGGGATGGTTTTCTCGTCCAATGTGTTCCTGTTTCTGTTCTTGCCGATCTTTCTCGGCTTGTACTATTTGAGCGGGCAACGCTATCGCAATCTGCTGCTGCTGATTGCCAGCTACGTGTTCTACGCCTGGTGGCGAGTGGACTTCCTGGCGCTGTTCGCCGCCGTGACCCTGTGGAACTACTGGATCGGCCTCAAGGTCGGTGCCGCGGGCGTGCGCACCAAACCGGCCCAGCGCTGGCTGCTGCTCGGCGTGGCGGTCGACCTGTGCATCCTCGGCTACTTCAAGTACGCCAACTTCGGTGTCGACAGCATCAACCTGATGATGAAATCGGCGGGCCTGGAGCCGTTTATCCTGACCCATGTGCTGTTGCCGATCGGGATCTCGTTCTACATCTTCGAGTCCATCAGCTACATCATCGACGTGTACCGCGGCGATACCCCGGCCACCCGCAACCTCATCGACTTTGCGGCGTTCGTGGCGATCTTCCCGCACCTGATTGCCGGCCCCGTGCTGCGTTTTCGCGACCTGGCCGACCAGTTCAACAACCGCACCCACACCCTGGATAAGTTCTCCGAGGGCTGCACGCGGTTCATGCAGGGTTTTATCAAGAAGGTGTTTATCGCCGACACCCTGGCGGTGGTGGCCGATCATTGCTTTGCCCTGCAAAACCCCACCACCGGTGACGCCTGGCTCGGCGCGCTGGCGTATACCGCACAGCTGTATTTCGACTTCTCCGGCTACAGCGACATGGCCATCGGCCTGGGCTTGATGATGGGGTTCCGCTTTATGGAGAACTTCAAGCAGCCGTATATCAGCCAGTCGATCACCGAGTTCTGGCGGCGCTGGCATATCAGCCTGTCCACCTGGCTGCGTGATTACCTGTACATCACCCTGGGCGGCAACCGCAAAGGCACGCTGACCACCTATCGCAACCTGTTCCTGACCATGCTGCTGGGTGGCCTGTGGCACGGCGCGAACATCACCTACATCGTCTGGGGCGCCTGGCACGGCATGTGGCTGGCGATTGAAAAAGCCATCGGCCTCAACACCTCGCCACGCAGTTTCAACCCGGTGCGCTGGGCCTTCACCTTCCTGCTGGTGGTGATGGGCTGGGTGATCTTCCGTGCCGAAAACCTGCACGTCGCCGGGCGCATGTACGGCGCGATGTTCAGCTTTGGCGAGTGGTCGCTGTCGGAACTCAACCGCGCCAACCTGACGGGCCTGCAAGTGGCGACCATGGTGGTGGCCTACGCCACGCTGGCGTTCTTCGGCCTGCGCGACTTCTACAGCAATCGCCCGGCCGACAAGGCCAGGCCGGCTGATCCGAGCCTGATCAAGGCAGTGCCTGGGGATAACCCCGGCAGCATCCAGGAGCCCGGTTTCAGCGTCGGCAGCAACGCCGCCGTGCAACCGGCCTACTGGACCGCCGACTGGCCACGCTACGCCATGCGCGCCCTGATCCTGCTGCTGTTCGTGGCGTCGATTCTCAAACTCTCGGCGCAAAGCTTCTCGCCGTTCCTTTACTTCCAATTCTGAGGGAGCCGACCATGACCCGTTCATTCCGCATCCTCTACGCCGCGCTGTTCATGGCCCTGCTCATGGCCCTGGGCGCGTGGTCGGTGCGCAGTTTCTTCGGTTTCAATACCAACGCCGACGCCACCGTGCTCAACGGGCGCTGGGCCAAGGCGGTCGAAACCCATTACGACGATGAGTTCCCGATCAAGCGCCTGGGCACCAACCTCTGGGCGGCGCTGGACTACAAGCTGTTCAACGAAGGCCGCCCCGGCGTGGTGCTGGGTCGCGATCACTGGCTGTACAGCGACGAAGAGTTCAACCCCGCCGTCAACGAAGAGCAGAACCTGCAAGACAACTACGCCCTGGTCGAAGGCGTGCGCCAGACCCTCAAGGCCAAGGGCGTGCAGTTGGTGATGGCGATTGTCCCGGCCAAGGTGCGCCTGTACCCCGAGCACCTGGGTGAAGTGCAGCCGGCGAGCATTCATGCCGGGCTCTACCAGGACTTCCATGCACGGGTGGCCGCCGACAAGATCCTCGCTCCCGACCTGCTGGGCCCGCTGCAACAGGCCAAGCTCCATGGCCAGCAAGTTTTCCTGCGCACCGACACCCACTGGACCCCGGATGGCGCCGAAGTTGCCGCCAAGCAATTGGCCCGTGTGATCAACGCCAAGACCCTGCTCAGCGGCGAACCCCAGCGTTTTGTCACCGACGCCGAGGGCATCGCCCCCCACAGCGGTGACCTGCGCCTGTTCCTGCCCCTGGACCCGTTGTTCGAAAACCTGATGCCGCCCAAGGAGCCCCTGCAAAAACGCGTGACCCACGCGGTGCAGGCCCAGGCCGCAGGCGACGACGCGCTGTTTGCCGACAGCGAAATGCCGGTGGCCCTGGTGGGCACCAGCTACAGCGCCAACCCCAACTGGAACTTCGTCGGCGCCCTGAAGCAAGCCCTGGGCAGCGAAGTGGTGAACTACTCCGAAGACGGCCACGGCCCGATCCTGCCGATGCTCAGCTACCTGAAAAGCGCTGACTTCAAGAACAGCCCGCCGCAAGTGCTGATCTGGGAGTTTCCTGAACGCTATCTACCGGTGAACAACGAAATCGGCGAGGCCGACCCCAAGTGGGTCGCGCAGCTCAAACACGCCGGTACGCGCCAACAGAACATGGCAAGCAACACCCCTGTTAAAACCGAAAAATCCGAGACGCCCGACCGGGCGCAAAACTGAAAGAGAGGTAACTCACATGACTTTCACTACTAATCCGCGTCGTCTCGCCAAGACCCTGGCCCTGGCTGCCGGCATGAGCTTCGTATCCATGTCCGTCTTCGCCGGTGACGCCGCCCTCTACGGCCCCGTTGCGCCAAAGGGCTCCAGCTTCGTGCGCCTGTTCAACGCCAGCAACCAGGAAGTCAGCGCCAGCGTCGGCAACACCGCGCTGAGCGATGTGGCACCGCTGGCCAGCAGCGACTTCAGCTTCCTGCCGGGCGGCGACTACAGCGCCAAGGTCGGTAGCCAGAACGTCACGGTCAAGCTGGCCGCCGATCACTACTACACCCTGGTCAACAGCAGCACTGGCCAGCCGCAACTGATCGAAGAACCGCCGTTCAAGAACAAGCAGAAATCCCTGGTGCGCGTGCAAAACCTCAGCGACAAGGCCCTGACCCTCAAGACCGCCGACGGCAAGACCGACGTGGTCAAGGCCGTGGCCGCCAAGAGCCGTGGCGAGCGCGAGATCAACCCGGTGAAGGTCAGCCTGGCGCTGTACGACGGCGACAAGAAGGTTGGCGACGTGAAGCCGGTGGCCCTGGAACGTGGTGAGGCGGCGGTGCTGTATGTCACCGGCTCCGGCAGCAACCTGTCGCCAGTGTGGGTCAAGCGCCCCGTGTCGACCCGTTGATGATTTCCCTGAGTTGAGACGCCCCCTTGTGGGAGCTGGCTTGCCAGCGATGGCGGTCTTGAAGGCGCTATCGCAGGCAAGCCAGCTCCCACACTGTCCGCGTGTCGACTCAGGACCGAGACAAAAACAAGAGTGAAACGACAAACCTTCGTAGCTCTGACCCAAATCGATTCAAGGAGAAACACATGATCCCAGTAATCCTTTCCGGTGGTAGCGGCTCACGTCTTTGGCCGCTTTCCCGTAAACAGTTCCCTAAACAGTTCCTCGCCCTGACCGGCGAGCACACGCTGTTCCAGCAAACCCTGGAGCGCCTGGTGTTCGAAGGCATGGACGCACCGATCATCGTCTGCAACAAGGACCACCGCTTTATCGTCAATGAGCAACTGAGCACTCGCAAGCTCGACAGCCAGCGCATCCTGATGGAACCGTTCGGGCGCAACACCGCGCCGGCCGTGGCCCTGACCGCGATGATGCTGGTCAACGAAGGCCGTGACGAGCTGATGCTGGTCCTGCCTGCCGACCACGTACTGGACGATCAAAAAGCCCTGCAACGCGCCCTGGCCCTGGCCACCGTGGCCGCCGAGCGTGGCGAGATGGTGCTGTTCGGCGTGCCGGCCACCCGCCCGGAAACCGGCTACGGCTACATCAAGTCCACCAACGATTCACTGCTGCCCGAAGGCGTCAGCCGCGTGCAGCAGTTCGTCGAAAAACCCGATGAAAAACGCGCCGTCGAGTTCGTCAAGAGCGGCGGTTACTTCTGGAACAGCGGCATGTTCCTGTTTCGCGCCAGCCGCTTCCTCGAAGAGCTGAAAAAGCACGACCCGGACATCTACGACACCTGCGTGCTGACCCTGGAGCGCAGCGAACACACCGCCGACACCGTGACCTTCGACGAAGCCACCTTCGCCTGCTGCCCGGACAATTCCATCGACTACGCGGTGATGGAAAAAACCCAGCGCGCCTGCGTGGTGCCGCTGAGCGCCGGCTGGAGCGACGTGGGTTGCTGGGCTTCGCTGTGGGCGGTCAACGACAAGGACGCCAACGGCAACGTGACCAAGGGCGACGTGGTGATCCAGGACAGCAAGAACTGCATGATCCACGGCAACGGCAAGCTGGTATCGGTGATTGGCCTGGAAAACATCGTGGTGGTGGAAACCAAGGACGCGATGATGATTGCCCACAAGGACAAGGTCCAGGGCGTCAAGCAGATGGTCAACACCCTCAACGAACAGGGGCGCAGCGAGACCCAGAACCACTGCGAGGTGTACCGCCCGTGGGGCTCCTACGACTCGGTGGACATGGGCGGGCGTTTCCAGGTCAAGCACATCTCGGTCAAGCCCGGCGCGTGCCTGTCGCTACAGATGCACCACCACCGCGCCGAACACTGGATCGTGGTCAGCGGCACCGCCGAAGTGACCTGCGACGAAAACGTGTTCCTGCTCTGCGAGAACCAGTCCACCTACATCCCGATTGCCTCGGTGCATCGCTTGCGCAACCCGGGCAAGATCCCGTTGGAGATCATCGAAGTGCAATCGGGCAGTTACCTGGGCGAGGACGATATCGAGCGGTTTGAAGATATCTACGGGCGCTCGACCCCGATCGAGCGTGGCGTTTCGGTAAAAACCATCGCGCAGTAATACCGCAGAACAAAAAGCCCTCGCCCGGCCCATTGCGTCCCCTATCCGCAGTGGGTTGAGTGGGGGCTTTTTCTGAGTGCGGCATTGATCACCCTCCCAGGGTGGCAGCCTTCATTGGAAATAGTCCTTGAACGTGTTCGTCCCCAGATACAGGAAGTTCGACGGCGTCAGCTTGATTTCCTTGGGCATTTTAAGCTCAACAAACGGACTGCCTGCGGTGACCGGGCCTAGGTCCGTGGGCGCCTGCTCAGAGCTGAATATCACCATATAGTCGCCACTGCCCACGTAGCGTTCATTGCCTAGGAACAGCAGGTTCTCAACGTTTTCACTGTTGAATTGCTGGCCTGGAGGGTTAACGTACACCCCGCCCTTGGAACCAGCGCGCCGTTCACCACGCGCCAGATCGTTGATACTGTGCTCGCGGGCAATGGCTTCTGAACCTGCCTTGCTGGTGTAGTGAATGTAAACGGGCTTGCCGTTGTAGGTGCCCGAGTCGACGATCGATTGCCAATCCTGATGATTGACCAATGCTTGATTCGCCGCTGAGCTTGATGCCAGCGGGCCGGACCCGGCCGGGCGTTCTCGGGAAGCGTTGACACCCTTGGCTTGTTTGTTCCCCCCAAGCATCCTGCTCGAACGCCATTCGCCATTCGCCCCCGCTTCGACGGTCAGTACGGGTTTACCCGTCAAAGGGTCAACAATCTGGACGTAACCGTCACTGAGTTTGAAATCACTTTTGATCTCATACGTATTGGCAATACCTGACTGATCGGTGTAACGGATAAACCACCGATCGGCTCCCGCCTCGTCCTTGAATTGATAAATCCCTTTGCTATTGAGGGTGCTCCTGGCGAGCAATGCCTCGCCATCCGCGACGACATAGGCGCTCAGATTGCCCGCTTGTGACGGTCGCAACAGATTGGGCACATCGACACCCGCGTTGGCGAGTTCAAGGACTGCCGGCTCTTCAGTGGGCAGTGCAAAGGGGTCTTCGGCTGCCGAGCCGGTACCCACGGAAGAGAACAAGGTGTTGAGCATTGCGTCGAACGTCTTCGACGCCCCATCACGGCGCTCGGCCTGGGTGTCGCCCGACGCCTCCTTTTCGCTGCCCAGTACAATTTCCGTGAGGCCTGCGACCACGGCGGCAGCGGCGACCGGTGCGCCCAACGGCGCCAGTTTGAGCAGCAATTGTGCTCCGACCGAGATGTCGTTGAGCCAGGTGTCACGCGTGACTTGGCTGTTGGATTTGATCGCGGTGTCTGCATCGTTGTTCATGCGCTGCTGGCTCAGGTCCGCCATGTGGCTGAACACATCGCCCTTGATCGCGAAGTTGCCGCGGTCAATGACGCTGCCCTCCTGATCGCTGACACTTGCCGTACCGAGGTACTCCAACGTGGTATCCAGGCCATCTTTGGGACGGATATCAGGCACCAGGGAGCTCAGCGGTACTATTGCGTTGAGCAAGGTGCTGCCAAATCCCCCGGTATCGCTGTTCTGCCGATCAGCCAGGGAAAAGTGCGACTCCAGGGCGGTGCGCGACTGGGGCGTCCTGGCCTGCTCGCTGACCCACTGATCCATTTTTTCCAGCGAGGCGAACTTGAGAAAAGCCGGCTGGGCATCAGGGATATAGAGAATCTGCACGCCATCCAGCCGACCGTTGACATATTTTGGGGAGCCCTCCCCGGGCAGGGTAAAACGCACAATGTCACTGGATTGAAAACCATTGATATCGAAGGTATGGACCTGGACGTCGCCACTTACCGGGGATTTCGCCTGCAGTTTGTCGACGGTCAGGGGCTGGTCTTCAGCCAATGCCTCACCGGTAACAGCCTTCATCAGCCGTAGATAGTCGCTGTGGGTGAACTCATGCTCGGCCGGCTGCAGCGCCCGCTCAGCCGGTAGCCTGGCCTCCTGGGCCTTGAGTTGCTCGCCGGCCTTATAGATGAATATGCCTTTCTGAACGGTGCGGTAGTCGTCGGCGTGGTCTTTCCAGAAGCTGTGGATTTTTTCGGACATGCTCGTCTGGAAATCGGACTTCCACAGGGCCTTCATGAAGTCCGAAGGCTTCAGGGGGATTTGGTTATGAGCACCGTAGCCGGCTTTTTGGCTTTGCCCGGGGCCGTCTTTATACAAACCTGCTTCCGAGTCCAGAGTGCCGGGAATCCCGTCGTGCTCGGAAAAGTTCTTCAATACCGCGTCGGTCAACGTGATGGATGAAGTGGGCTCTTCCTTCAAGTGTTCCCAACCGGTAACGGTGGCCGCAGATTGTGATGCGTCAAACCGATTCAAATAGGTCTTGTCGGCGTCCACATGGGTTCCGGTCAACTGGAACACAATAGCTTGCGCCAGCTTTTTGGCTTCTTGGCGCACATCGGGAAATGCCACCGCGGTATCCAGCGCAATGGACTTGAACTTGGCTTTCTCCAGATTGGCCCTGGCCACCTGCTCGGTAATGACTGCGTAGGCATTGGAGATGGCTGTGGGCTCTAGGGACGATACGGTCTGCCTGAGTTGGGTGAGCTCTTCGCGGTTTTGCGGAACGCTCCAGCCATTGGCGGTGATGTATTGCGCAAGGCTGATGTGTAGGGTCGGGCCTGAGTGTGGCGCATCCGGCGCCAGGTGGATCTTGGCCGTCTGCAAGGCTGGAAAAATCCGCTCATTGGATATACGGCCCGTGGTAATGCCTTGCTCCAGGCCGGCCAGTGTCAGGATCAGCGAATTACGGTGGTCCAGGTCACTGCTGCCAGAGGGTGATTGGGTATTGGATACAGGTTTTGTCGGACTGCTCTCTTGGGCAGCATCGACGAGGTGGTAAGTGGGAAGAGAAAAGTTTCGTATGGGAAAGCTCATGGGGTGTGTGCTCCGCACGTCTATAGAAGACCGCAGATCAACGGTTGTCGCTCTGTGGCTGTATATATTTAAGTGAGGCGAACGCCGCCCATGATTCCAGCGCCAAGGTATCGGGGCGTGTCCGTGTGCGGGCAACCGCAACCCGATAGGCAACCGCCTGCTGTCAACGGTACGATGGTTCACCTATCCGCGAGGCTGCCCCCATGTTCTTCGGTGTTCTACTGATCATCACCTGGCTGATCCTGCTGCTGCGCTACCCGGCCAGGGCGTTGCCGGTATCCCTCGCCGCCGCTGTGGGCCTGGGCTGTGTGGCGATGTGGGTGGTCTGGCTGGACAATCGCGAAGCCGCGCAACTGGCGCGCCTGGAGCTGCGCATCAGCTACGCCCCCGAGCAGTGCCCCGCCGACCGCCCCTTGCAGCTCAAGCTGAACAACGGCAACGACGTCCCCCTGACCGAACTGCGCTGGCGCGTCGGCGCCTATGCGCCGGGTGATACGGTGAACCTGGCCGATAACGTCTATGCTGCCCCGCGCTATCGCGGCCCCGGCGAGCTGCAGGCCGGCGCCACCTGGGAAGATTGCCTGCCGGTGCCGCCACTGCGCCCCGGCTACCGCCCGCAAACCCTGGAGTTTCGCGCCGAACACCTGCAAGGCAGCTTCTCCGACTAACAACCGCACAGGATTGATCCATGCCCAACGTGCTTATCACCGGTTGCTCCAGCGGCATTGGCCGGGCCCTGGCCGATACCTTCAAAACCGCCGGCTACAACGTATGGGCCAGCGCCCGCCGCCCCGAAGACGTCGCCGCACTCACAACTGCCGGCTTGCAGGCCGTGCAACTGGACGTCAACGATGGCGCGGCCCTGGCGCAACTGGCTGGACAGGTAGGCGAGCTGGATGTGTTGATCAACAACGCCGGCTACGGCGCCATGGGCCCGCTGCTCGACGGTGGCACCGAGGCCATGCAGCGCCAGTTCGAGACCAACGTGTTCGCCATCGTCGGCGTGACCCAGGCGCTGTTCCCCGCCCTGCGCGCACGCAAAGGGCTGGTGGTGAATATCGGCAGTGTGTCCGGGGTGCTGGTCACGCCATTTGCCGGCGCCTACTGCGCTTCCAAGGCCGCCGTGCATGCCTTGAGCGACGCGTTGCGCATGGAGCTCGCACCGTTTGGCGTGCGGGTCATGGAAGTGCAGCCGGGGGCGATCAACACCCACTTTGCCAAGAACGCCGGCACCCAGGCCGAATTGCTGATCAATGAACAATCGCCATGGTGGCCACTGCGCGAAAACATCCGCGCCCGCTCCCAGGCCTCCCAGGACAAACCGACCCCGGCCAGCGTGCTTGCAGCGGATGTGCTCAAGGCCGTGCAACAGGGTCAACCACCACGCCTGCTGCGCTCGGGCAATGGCAGCCGGGCGTTGCCCTTGATGGCGGCGCTGCTGCCCAAAGGGTTGTTGGAGAAGGTGTTGAAGAAGCGGTTCGGGCTCAGTGGAGCGCTTTGATCATTGTGGCGAGCGGGCTTGCCCTCTGCACAGGGGCTTCGCTATTTCATGAAATCAATAAACGCCCGCACCTTCAGCGGTAAATGCCGCGTGTCCGGATACAGCGCATACACCCCCTGGGGCGCGAAGCGATGATCCGGCAACAGGCGTACCAGCCGCCCCGCGTCCAGATCCGCCTGCACCAGCCACTGCGGCAGGACCGCCACGCCATGGCCGCGCACGGCAAATGCCTGCAGCACGGCAGCACTGTCAACCACCAGCGCACTGGGGCCCGAGCGATATTGATGCTCGCCACCTGCCGGGTCGGTCACGCTCAACTCGGTCAAGCGGCCATGCCCCAGCTTGGGCAGTTGTTCTAGTTCATCCAGCGTTTGGGCGGTACCCAAACCAGGCGCCGCGACGGCAAATACCTGGTAAGTGGATAACTGCACCGCACGATGATTGGAGTCCACCAGGCGCCCCAGCCGGATCGCCACGTCAAACCTTTCGGAGATCAGGTCGGCATGGGTCGAGGATGTGGATAAGTGGATGTTGAGGTCCGGGTGCAGGCGGCGAAAACCTTCCACTGCGGGCGCGACCACCGCCAGCGCATATTCAACAGTCGTGGTGATGCGCAACGTGCCCTTGAGCTGGGCGTGTTCAGAGCGTGCTTCTTCCACCGCCAGCCGTGCTTCTTCGAGCATGCGTGTACAACGCAGGTAGAAACGCTCACCGGCATCGGTGAGCGCCAGTTGGCGGGTACTGCGGGTGAGCAGGGTGACGCCCAGTTCGGCTTCCAAACGTTTGAGATTGAAGCTGACCACCGCGCGGGTCTGGCCCAGTAGATCGGCGGCGGCCGTCAGCGAGCCGGCCTCGACCACGGCCTTGAAAGTGTCGAATCGGTCCAGGCTAACCATGGCCACCGCGCCCTTTGTCAAAATATTTTTGACAAACTAACAGGCAAACCCGTGTATCCCAAGCTCTGCGACCGGCCTACCCTGCCAGCCTCAAACGCTGGATCACCCCTATGACCTACCGCTCGAAAGTCGCCTGGATCTTTTTACTGGGGTTCGCCCTGGACCTGGTGAACATGTTTGTCGCCACCGTCGCCTACCCGGATATCGCCCACGAACTGCAGGCCTCGGTCACGCAATTGGCGTGGATCAGCAACGCGTACCTGCTCGGCCTGACCCTGATTATCCCGCTGAGCGTCTGGCTCGCCGCAGTGCTGGGCGAGCGGCGGTTGATCGCCGCGAGCCTGGGGCTGTTTGGCATGGCATCGGTGCTGGTGGGCCAGGCCGAATCGATCCAGGCCTTGATCGGCTGGCGGCTGTTGCAAGGCTTGGGGGGCGGATTGCTGATACCGGTGGGCCAGGCCTTGGCGTACCGACACTTTGCCCCTGGGCAGCGTCACCAACTGACGGCCCGAGTGATGTCGGTGGCGCTGCTGGTGCCGGCGCTCTCCCCGGCGCTGGGCGGCTTGCTGGTGGACACGGTGTCGTGGCGCTGGATTTTCTACGCCAACCTGCCATTGGCCCTCCTGACCCTGCTGCTGGCACTGCTGTGGATAAAACCCGATGTGCCCGCCACCACGCGACCAGCCCTGGCATTGGGGAGTCTGTTCAACCAGATCCGCCACCCGATGCTGCGAGTGGCGATGCTGGTGTATCTGTTCATCCCCGGCGTATTTATCGGCACCAGCCTGATCGCCATCCTCTACCTGCGAGACCTTGGATACGACGCGACACGCACCGGGGCCTTGATGCTGCCGTGGGCCCTGGCTTCGGCCCTGGCCATCTACCTGAGCAAGCAGTGGTTCAGCCGGTGCGGGCCCAAGCCATTGCTGCTGGCCGGCATGGCCTTGCAATGCGCCGGCATCCTGCTGCTCAATGCGGCCCAACCCGCCCTGCTGGTGGGCGCCTATGCCCTGATGGGCCTGGGTGGCAGCCTGTGCAGCAGCACCGCGCAGACCCTGGCCTTTCTGGATATTCCTGCCGAACGCATGGGCCACGCCAGCGCGCTGTGGAATATCAATCGGCAAGTGAGCTTTTGCCTGGGTGCAGCGGCACTCAGCGCCGTGCTATCGGCCTCGGATTCCTTCACCATGACCTTCTTGATTGCGGCAGCCCTGACACTGCTGCCGCTCTTGGCAGTGCCAAGCCTGGATACCTCCAGGGTTCACGCACTGCTTCACCCAGCCAGCGAGCCTCAATGATGATTGATTACAGCGACTTTTTTGAAGAAGTGATCCAGACCCACATCGAGATCGAGCAATGGTTTGCCGGCACAGCCCCCGAAGGCACCCTGCAGAACCTGCTGGCGCGCTTCTCCCCCGAGTTCAGCATGATCGCCCCCGCCACCGGCGCACGGGTCAATACCGCGGGGGTCAAGGCCCTGTTCACGCGCCTGGGTGGTATGCGGCCCGACTTGAAAATCACCCTCAGTGAACTGGCGGGCATCGACCGCCATGCACGCGGGGCCACGGTGACCTACCGCGAACACCAGATCGATGCCAGCGGCACGCAAACGGACCGCCGCGCCACCGTGGTGTTCGAGAAACAGGCCAGTGGCGCGCTGCTGTGGCGGCACCTGCACGAGACCTATATCCAGGGCCAATAACCCTCCCCTGTAGGAGCCGGCTTGCCGGCGATAACGGTGTGTCAGTCAACTGGTGGATGGCTGACAGGCCGCTATCGCCGGCAAGCCAACGCCTACAAGTTTAGTGTTGTGCCTGGTTGACGATCACCGTGCAGGTGATCCCCGCCGCCAACAACACACCCTGCGGCACTTCATCAATATGAATGCGCACCGGCACTCGCTGGGCCAGGCGTACCCAGTTGAAGGTCGGGTTCACGTCGGCGATCAGCTCGCGGCTCTCGGGGTTGTCGCGATCGTAGATGCCACGGGAGATGCTCTCTACATGGCCCTTGAGGGTCTCGCCGCTCATCAGTTGCATGTCGGCTTTATCACCGACCTTCACATGGGGCAGCTTGGTTTCTTCGAAGAAGCCGTAGACCCAGAACGAGTTCATATCGACTACGGCCATCTTGGCTTCGCCAATGCGCGCGTAGTCGCCGCGATGCACGTTGAGGTTGGTGACATAGCCATCTACGGCCGCCAGCACTTGCGTGCGTTTCAAATTCAGCTCTGCCGCTTCCAGTTGCGCCAGGGCATGTTGGTAGTCGGCCAGGGCCGAGTCGGCGATGTTGCTGGCGTCGTCGCGGTTCTCTTTGGAGATCACCAGGGCGTCGAGGTCGGCGCGGCGGTGGGCGTTGACCTTGCGCATCTCCCAGGTGGCTTTGCGTGAGGCGACCAAAGATTGCGCCTGCTTGACCGCGATGCGGTAGTGCTCGGGGTCGATCTGCATCAGTAGGTCGCCCTTTTTCACCAACTGGTTGTCACGCACCGGCACGTCCACCACTTCGCCGGTGACATCCGCGGCCACGTTGATGATATCGGCGCGCACCCGGCCATCGCGGGTCCATGGGGTCTGCATGTAATGGACCCATAGGGTACGGCCAATCCAGATCGCCAGGGCCAACACCAGCAGGGTTGCGAGCAAGCTGAAAAACTTTTTCATCGGGGCATTCTCAACGGTAGACGGTCAGCGCCATGGCGCCGAAAAGACAGGTGAACAGGCTCAGGCGCAGCAGCGCCGGGTGCCAGAAAAAACGGTACAGGTCAAAGCCCGCCAGGAACCGATCCAGGGCCCAGGCCAGTCCCGCGGCGATGAAGAACATCAGGGTCATGGTCGGCATGTAGATGCCGTGGAACGCGATTTCACGAGGCATGGGCGACTCCGGAAGGCTTGAAGGCAGCCAGGGGCGATTGCGGGTCCAGCAGGGAGGTGCGGATAAAGTGCAGGTAGCTTTTCACCCGGCGCAGGGCCGAGGTATCGAAGTGGGGGGCGAAGGGTTCGTCGGTGGCCTGCACGCGGCTGATGGCGTGATCGACCGCCACCAGCGCGCGCTCCAGGTTGCTCTGGCTCGGTTGCAAAAACAGCCGCACCAGCGAGCGCCCCATCACCCGGATTGCCTGGCGCCAGGGCTGGGATTGGGCATAGGCCGGGTGCACCGGCAGGATCTCCTGTTCCTTGCGCAATTCGATGATCGCGTGGCCGACCTCCAGCACCACGAACATCCAGCGCAACAGGTTGCGTTGCACCAGGGGCTGGCCGGCGGCCAGGCCGTAGGCCTGGTGCAGCAGGTCGCGGGTGCGGCTTTCAAAACCCGAGGCCAGGCCCTTGAGCTTGCCGCTGATGGCATATACCACTTGCTCGCGCAGGTCGCGCTCCAGGCGGCGCCACAGCCACGGGCTGTTGGGCGGCAGGATGATCGCCCCGGCCGCTGCACACACCAGCATGCCGATGATCATGGCGATGTAGTCGTTGATAAAGGTGTAGGGGTTGTAGATCGTCAGGTTATCCGGCACCGAACCGGTGCTGAAGAAAATCAACAAGCCAAGGCCAACCCCGGCGTATTGCGGGCGCGACGAGAGGAACGCGCCGAGCACAATTACCGGGGCGAGCATCACGCAGAGCAAGGGAAAGCCGTCGATCCAGGGAAACACGAAGAACATTTCGACAAACCCCACCAGCGCGCCGATCAAGGTCCCACAGGCCATCTGGAAGGCCATGCGCTTGGGGTTTGGTGTGGCGGCCGACAGGCCCACGGTGGCCGCGGCAATCAAGGTCATGGTCGCGCCGCTGGGCCAGGCCGTGGCCACCCAGTAACTGCCCAGTACCAGCAGAATGAATGACGCGCGAATCCCCGAGGCAGCGCAGGCCAGCCAGTTGGTTTTCGGGGTGTAGGGCTCGTCCCAATGCTCGCGTTCGTGGCTGTGCTCGGCCAGGGAGGCGTGGGTCTGCGCGTAGTTGTGCAGGTCATCGACAAAGCGGTACAGCAGCTCATAAGCGGTGTGGAAATCCAACTGCTCGGCATCGCTGGGGCTGCTCTCCTGGAACATCGCCCGCAGGCTGCGGACCTTGGCCGGCAGGCTCTCCTTGTAGGCCGTCAGTTGGCTCACCAGGCGCGCAGCATCGGGGCTGGTCAAGGCGCGCCCGCTGAAGCCATCGAGCAACTCGGCCAGGTCCTGCAGGCCGGGCTTGATCGCGGCCACCACATGGTCGGCGGCATCGCTGCGCAGGCGTTCAAGCAACTGGTGCAGGGCGTTGAACCGGGTGGTGATGCCCATGAATTCGCTGTTCAAGCGACTGAGCCGGCCATTGCGCCGACGCATATGCGGGTCTTCGAATACGGTGACGCTACGCAGCCCTTCCAGGCCCACGGCTTCGGCGATAAAGCGCACGTTGCTGCTTTCAAAACCTTCACGCTGGCTGCGCCCGCGCAGGCCATCGGTGACAAACAACGCAAAGGTGCCGAAGCGCTGGTACAAGGCGTTGCGCATCGCCGCGCTGCTGGTTTGCGGCAGGATCGCGGCACTGACCAGGGTCGCACACAAAATCCCCAGGGAGATTTCCAGCACCCGCCAGACCGCCGCCATAAAGGCGCCGTCGGGGTGGGCGAGCGCCGGCAGGCCGACCATCGCCGCCGTATACCCGGCCAGTACAAAACCATAGGCGCGAAAGTTACGGTTGCGGGTCGCGCCAGCCGTACACACGCCAACCCAGATCGCCAGCGCGCCCAGGAACAGCTCGGTGTTTTGCGCAAACAGGGCAATCAGCAACACCATCACCGCCGACCCCGCCAAGGTGCCGAGGAAGCGGTAGAAGCTCTTGGCAAACACCTGGCCGCTTTGCGGTTGCATCACGATAAACACGGTGATCATCGCGGTACGCGGTTGCGGCAGTTCCAGGCGCATGGCCAGCCACAGGGTGAGGAACGCGGCGATCAGTACTTTGAAGATATACACCCAGGTCACGCCGTCACTGCGCGCCCAGTCGAAAAAGCCACGGCGCCATTCCAGGGAATGCAGCCAACGCAGCGGTGCAGGCAAGGGAGTCATGGGCAACCTGATCAGTGATCGAACACGGCCAAGGCCGCCGGGGTCTTGCTCGGGAGTGTCTTATCGGGTGCCGGCCCATCGTTGCCCGCGCCAAGGCCGCCGCCCAGGGCGGTCACCAGTTCGGCATGGGAGCTCAAGCGCGCGGCCTGGACCTGTTGCTCGACCTGTTGCTGGCGAAACAGCAGGGTCTGGGCATTGAGCACATTGAGGTAATCGGTCAGCCCGCGCTGGTAGGCGATCATGGCGATGTCATAGGTTTTCTGCGCCGAGGCCACCGACTCGACGGCGAAGGTTTGCTGCTTGGCCATGGATTCACGGCGGATCAGTTGGTCGCTGATGCCCTTGAGCGCATTGACCAGGGTCTGGTTGTAGCGGGCCACGGCAATATCGTAGCCGGCGCTGGCCGCGCCCAATTGCGCGCGCAGTCGGCCACCGTCGAAGATCGGCAGGGTGATCGCCGGGCCGACGCTGTAGTTGAGCTTCTTGCCGGCGAGAAACTCCAGCATGCCGCCGCCGGTGGCGACGTAGCCGAGGCTGCCCACCAGGTCGACATTGGGATAGAAGCCGGCGTGGGCCACGTCGATGCCCCGGGCCTGGGCCGCGACTTGCCAGCGGCTGGCAACCACGTCCGGGCGCTGGCCGAGCAATTGCGCGGGCAGTGCCGAGGGCAATTTCAATGGTGCGCCGAGAGCCAGGGTTGGCCGCTGCAATCTCGCACCCTCCCCCGGGCCCTTGCCGGCCAGGGCGGCCAGTTGGTTGCGGGTCAGGGCGATTTCTTCGTCGAGGGCGTCCAGTTGCCGATGGGTTTCGGGCAACGGCGTCTGGGCCTGGCTGACTTCAAAGTGCGTGCCGATCCCACCCTCCAGGCGCTTTTGCGCCAGGTCGAGGATCTGCTGTTGCTGGGCCAGGGTCGCGGCGACGATATCGCGCTGGGCGTAATGCAGCGACAGCTGGATATAGGCGCGCACCACGTTGTTCTGCAGCTCCAACTGGGCCTGGCGCGCCTGGGCGACACTCCGATGCGCCAGGTCGAGGGCGCGCTCGCTAGCATTGCGCTCGCGGCCCCACAGGTCGAGGGCGTAGCTCAGGCCCAGGGCAGCGTTGTTGTCCCAGGTGGTGGAATTGTCCAGTTTACCGGGGCCGTAGAACTGATCGCTGGGCCAGTTGTGGCGCTTGAGGGTGGCGTCGCCGTTGATCTGCACGGCCTCGGCCGACTCGGCCAGCCCGGCCATGGCCCGCGCTTCACGCACCCGGGCGGCGGCTTCGGCGATGCTTGGGCTGCCTTGTACGGCAAGATCGATCCAACGGTCGAGTTGCGGGTCGCCATAGGCCTGCCACCACTGGCTGGTCGGCCAGTGGGCATCCCGGGCGGCGCTCTGGATCGCGTCGTCGGTGGCCAGGGTATTGGCGGCGAGGTGCTTGCCTTGGGGGGCAATCCCTCCGGTTCCGATGCAGCCGCTGATTGCTAACGATAAAGCCCAAACACTGAGAGTCTTCAGCTCTCTGCTGATGCGACGCGGCACTGCTGCGAATTCCTGAGGTGGTGGTGCGGGGACGGTGCGGCAATTCTAGGGGGCGCGGGGAATGGCGATAAGGTGGGATTCCTGTGAATCTTTGTTACCGTTCAGGCGATAATCCATTGGTAGGGATCACTGGTAGTCGTAACTTTCTGTCACAATTTGTCATCTCCCTTGAGAGCACCCCATGGACACTTTGCAAAACATGCGCGCCTTCAGTTGTGTCGCCGAGGCCGGCAGCTTCACCGCCGCCGCCGTACAACTGGACACCACCACGGCCAACGTCTCGCGCGCGGTCTCCAATCTGGAGGCCCATCTGCAAACCCGCTTGCTCAACCGCACCACCCGCCGCATCGCCCTGACCGAGGCCGGCAAGCGCTATTTATTACGCTGCGAGCAAATCCTCGCCTATGTCGAGGAAGCCGAGGCCGAGGCCAGCGACGCCCACGCGCGCCCCGCCGGGCAGCTCAAAGTGCATACCATGACCGGCATCGGCCAGCATTTCGTGATCGATGCGATTGCCCGCTATCGCCGCACCCACCCCGACGTGACCTTCGACCTGACCCTGGCCAACCGCGTGCCAGACCTGCTGGACGAGGGTTATGACGTGTCCATCGTGCTCGCCAGCGAGCTGCCGGACTCGGGGTTTGTCTCCCAGCGCCTGGGGATCACCTACAGCATCGTCTGTGCCTCGCCGGCCTACGTTAAAGCCAATGGTTGCGCGCAGCGGCCCAGTGACCTGCTCAACCATGCCTGCCTGCGCCTGGTCAGCCCGGTGATCCAGTTGGACAAATGGGCCTTCAACGGCCCGGACGGCCAGGAAAGCGTGAGCATCAACAGCTCGCCGTTCCTGGTGAACTCCGCCGATGCGATGAAGACCGCGATCATCAGCGGCATGGGCGTCGGCCTGCTGCCGGTGTACGCGGCCATCGAAGGCCTGCGCAACGGCACCCTGGTGCGGATGATGCCGACGTATCGCTCCCAGGAGCTGAACCTGTACGCCATCTACCCGTCGCGCCAGTACCTGGATGCGAAGATCAAGACCTGGGTGGAGTACCTGCGCGGCTCGCTGCCGGAGATCCTCGCGGCGCACCAGGCGGAACTCGCGGCGTATGAGTTGAGCGGCAGTTTGGGTGGGGTGCGGTTGGGTAGCTGATTTAGAAAACGGACTCCCAACTATTGGAGATCCCCTGTGGGAGCGGGCTTGTCGGGTCGCCGCATCGCCGCGATAGCGGTATATCAGTGCCAGATGTAGTGCCTGACACACCGCTATCGCGGCGATGCGGCGACCCGACAAGCCCGCTCCCACATTGGTGATGCGGTGTCCTGACAAGTGTGGGCAGGAATGTTAGCGTGCTTGGCATTCTTCCCCGTCGATGAGCCTCACTTGCGATGAAAAAGACTGTCCTCGCCTTCAGCCGTGTCACCCCCCAGATGATCGAACGCCTGCAACAGGACTTCGAGGTCATCGTCCCCAACCCCAAGCAGGGCGATATCAACGCGCAGTTCAATGAAGCCCTGCCCCACGCCCACGGCCTGATCGGCGTCGGCCGCAAGCTGGGCCGGGCGCAGCTCGAAGGGGCGAACAAGCTGCAAGTGGTGTCCAGCGTCTCTGTGGGTTACGACAACTACGACGTGGACTACTTCAACGAACGCGGGATCATGCTCACCAACACCCCCGATGTGTTGACCGAAAGCACCGCCGACCTGGCCTTTGCCCTGCTGATGAGCAGCGCCCGCCGTGTGGCCGAGCTGGACGCCTGGACCAAGGCCGGGCAGTGGAAAGCCAGCGTCGGCGCGCCGTTGTTTGGCTGTGATGTACACGGCAAGACCCTGGGTATCGTCGGCATGGGCAATATCGGCGCAGCCATCGCCCGCCGTGGGCGCCTGGGCTTCAATATGCCGATTATCTACAGCGGCAACAGTCGCAAGACCGCGCTGGAACAAGAGCTGGGCGCGCAGTTGCGCAGCCTGGACCAGTTGCTGGCCGAGGCAGATTTCGTGTGCCTGGTGGTGCCGTTGAGTGAAAAGACCAAGCACCTGATCAGCCATCGCGAATTGGCCCTGATGAAACCCAGTGCAATCTTGGTGAACATCTCCCGTGGCCCGGTGGTAGACGAACCCGCGCTGATCGAAGCCCTGCAAACCCAGCGCATTCGCGGCGCCGGGCTGGATGTGTATGAGCGCGAGCCCCTGGCCGAGTCGCCGCTGTTCCAACTGAGCAATGCGGTGACCTTGCCGCATATCGGTTCGGCCACCCATGAAACCCGTGAAGCCATGGCCAACCGTGCCCTGGACAACCTGCGCAGCGCACTGCTGGGCCAGCGCCCGCAGGACCTGGTGAACCCGCAGGTGTGGAAAGGCTGATCGGCATTGTAGGAGCCGGCCAGCCAGCCCCTACAGTTTTTGGCGCGAACGTCGATAACCCGCTATAGATTGTTATCGCTGATCCACAGAAGGTTTTTATGTCCACCACCAAAGCCCGCGCAGATTCACTCTCGCTTCTGCTCTTTACCTTGCGCAGCGGCAAGCTGATGGCCATCAACCTGCTGAAAGTCAGCGAAATCATTCCCTGCCCGCCGCTGACCAAGCTGCCGGAGTCCCACCCGCACGTCAAAGGCATCGCCACCCTGCGTGGCGCGGCCTTGTCGGTGATCGACCTCAGCCGCGCGCTGGGCGAGATGCCCCTGCAAGACCCCGACGGCGGTTGCCTGATTGTCACCGATGTCAGCCGTTCCAAGCAGGGCCTGCATGTGCAGGCGGTGAGCCGGATCGTGCATTGCCTGACCACCGATATCCGCCCGCCGCCCTTTGGCTCTGGCGGCACGCGCTCGTTTATCACCGGCGTGACCCAGGTCGACGGGGTGCTGGTGCAGGTGCTGGACATCGAAAAAGTCATCCACGCCATCGCCCCCGCGCAGATCGAAGTGGCGCCGACTGACCTGACCATGGAAGAAGCCGAAGTGCTCGGCCATGCACGCATCCTGGTGGTGGACGACAGCCAGGTGGCCCTGCAGCAATCGGTGCACACCCTGCGCAACCTCGGCCTGACCTGCCACACCGCACGTAGCGCCAAAGAGGCCATCGACGTGCTGCTGGAACTGCAAGGCAGCGCCGGGCAGATCAATGTGGTGGTGTCTGACATCGAAATGTCGGAAATGGACGGCTACGCCCTCACCCGCACCCTGCGCGAAACCCCGGACTTCCAGGACCTCTACGTGCTGTTGCACACCTCCCTGGACAGCGCGATGAACAGCGAAAAAGCCCGCCTGGCGGGTGCCGACTCGGTACTGACGAAGTTTTCGTCGCCCGAGCTGACCAAATGCCTGGTGGTTGCGGCCCAGACCGTGGCGCAAAAAGGCCTGTAAATAGTGACAGCGTATTACCAACTGCTACGCCGCGACCTCACCGGCAGCCTGCCTGCACCGCAGTGGCCAGCCGACACCCGCCTGGATCATTACCGCCCTGCACTGGCCCCGGCGATCCATGCGGTATTGCGCATGACCCAGGAACAGGGCGGCGGCCGCGTGGCCAACCTGGAGGCCTGGCAGCAGCAATTTCTCAGCGACGCAGAGTTCGACCCCACGCTATGCCTGGTCGCAAGTAACGCCGAGGGCATTCTTGGCGTGGCCCAATGCTGGACCAGTGCCTTTATCCATCACCTCAGCGTCCACCCCTGCGCCCAGGGCCAGGGGCTGGGTCGCGCCTTGTTGCTGCACAGCTTCCAGGTGTTCAAGCAGCGCGGCGAACCCTATGTGGACCTCAAGGTGCTGGAGAGCAATCTGCGCGCACGCCAGTTGTATGAAAGTGCCGGCATGGTGTTTGTGCTGCGCGACGTGGTCAGCGACGACTGATCGGCACTGGCGCATAACTTGCTTCCAGAGTCTCTGAACGGCGGATAGAGGTAAAAACCCGTCACCGTTCAAGAGAGCCCTCTGACCTGGCCTGGTAGCAGATCCTCCATGAATACCCATTTTTCCTGCGTTGGTTGCGGTAAATGCTGCACCGACCATCATGTACCCCTGACCCTCGACGAAGCCCGCCAGTGGGCGGCGGACGGCGGCAATGTCATCGTGCTGGTGGAAGGTTTCCTGGGCAATGGCCTGGGCCTGCCTGTGCAACAACGCGAGCATGCCGAACGGCGTTCGGTGGTGGTGCCCAGCGGCAATACCCAAGCGTTCGTGGCGATCACCTTTGCCGCTTACAACGCCGGGCGCTGCCGGAATCTTGACGAAGACAACCGCTGCGGCATCTATGAACGGCGGCCGCTGGTCTGTCGTATCTACCCGATGGAGATCAATCCGCATATCCCGCTGAACCCGGCCGCCAAGGATTGCCCGCCGCAATCCTGGGAACAGGGCCCGGCGCTGATCGTCGGCGGCGAGCTGATGGACCGGGAACTGGCCGAGCTGATCCACCGCTCACGCCAGGCCGACCGTGACGATGTACAGACCAAGGAGGCGGTGTGCGCCCTGCTGGGGATTCGCACCACGGCGCTCAAGGGCGATGGTTTTACCGCGTACCTGCCGGACATGGGCGCCTTTGCCCAGGCCATAGCGCTGGCGGTGGAGCAACCGACCATGGCCAATGAGTGGGTGTTTCATGTGTCCGGGATGGACATTGCCGAACAGTTGCTGGATGCCGGGGCGCAGATCGCCACCGAAGTGCCGGCCAACTATGCGTTTATCTCGCTGCGCGCTGCCTGAACCTTTTGGGAGCCGGCTTGCCGGCGATGGCGTGCGCGAAATCGCCATTGCCGGCAAGCCGGTTGCGAAGATTAGCGGCGTTTGCCCCAGAACTCTTCAGCCAGCCGCCGCAGGTCCTCCGCCAGGGCCGCTACGTCGCCCGAGCTGAGCTGGCTCTGCTGGCCGGCGCTGACGGTGGCCTCGCCGGCATCGCGAATGCCGACAATATTGCGATTGATGTCCTCGCTCACCGCGCTCTGTTCCTCCACCGCCGTGGCAATCTGCACGCTCATAGCGGTGATCTGGTTGACCCGCTGGCTGATGCCATCCAGGGCCGACGCCGCGCGCTGGGCATGCTCGACGCTGACTTCGACGTGCTGGCTGCTTTGCTCCATCGCCATCACCGCATCGCGGGCGCCGCCCTGCAGGGTGCTGATCATGCGCTGGATTTCATTGGTCGATTGCTGGGTGCGCTGGGCCAGGCCGCGGACTTCATCTGCCACCACCGCAAAGCCACGGCCCTGCTCGCCCGCCCGCGCCGCCTCGATGGCCGCGTTGAGGGCCAGCAGGTTGGTCTGCTCGGCAATCGCCCGGATCACCTCCAGTACGCTGGAGATATCCCCGCTGTGGCTTTCCAATTGATGGATCACACTGGTGGCCCTGGCCAGCTCCTGGGACAGGCGCAGCACCGCATCACGGCTTTCGTCCACCCGCTGATGGCCTTCGCGGGTCTCGCTGCCGGCCTGGTCGGCCGCTTTCGAGGCTTGCTGGGCATGGTTGGCGACTTGCGCCACGCTGGCCGCCATCTCCTGGATCGCGGTGGCCACCTGGTCGGTCTGGGTCTGCTGGCCCAGGGTGCTGGCGTGACTGCTGTCCAGTTGCTGGACCAGAGCGGCGGCGTGCCCGGATAAACGCTGCGATGCATCGCCAATCCGGCCGACCACCGCGCCCACCTGGGCTTCGAGCATCTGCATGGCAAATTCGATTTGCCCCAGCTCATCGGCACGCCCGGTGTAGATCGCCTGGCTGACGGGGTTATCGGCAATCTGCCGTGCCCGCTCGCTCAATTGCCTCAAGGGGCGCAACAACAGGTTGATACCCAATACCCCCGCTGCGCCCACCGCAGCCAGGCCCAGCACCTGCAAGGCCCACGAGTAGCTCGCCAACCCGGCCCCCACTCCCCAGGTCAGGGCGCAGGTTGCACCGGTGACCAGCGACAACTTCATGGGCATCTCCAGCACTGGCCGCAAGCGCCGACTACCCGCGCGCAGGCGGGCGTAAGCGCGCTCCGCCGCCATCACCCGCCGCGCATCGGGCTTGGTGCGTACCGACTGGTATTCCACCGCGACACCGTCGCGCGTGACCGGCGAGGCATAGGCGCTGACCCAATAGTGATCGCCGTTCTTGCAGCGATTTTTCACCATGCCCATCCACGAGCGGCCGCTTTTGAGGGTCTGCCACATATGGGCAAAGGCCGCCGACGGCATGTCCGGGTGACGCAGCAGGTTATGTGGCGCGCCCAGCAATTCCTCGCGGTTGTAGCCGCTGACGTCGATAAAGTCCTGGTTGGCGTAGGTAATCGAACTGCCTAAGTCAGTGGTCGAGAGGATGTTGGCGTCTGGGGCAATGTCCACACTTCGACCCGTGACCGGGAGATTGATCTTCATGGAAAGCGCGCTCGGGGGTTATTGAGGGAGTCGGCAGGGGCACCGACTCTAAGCGCACCGGTTGAGCAAATACTGATCCAGCTCATGTTCCACGCATTTAGTTGGGCACCGCTGCATCCGGCTCGCGGTACTCCTCGATCAGGGCCACGCACTCCAGCGCCACCCGCGCGCTGCGCGGTAAGCGGCGCACCGCCAGTACGCTGCGGGCGGGCAACCGGCTACGGTCGAAGTAGCCCAGGTACACCTCGTTGACCAGGGCCAGGTCATCCAGGTCGGCCAGCATCAAGGTGCACTTGACCACCCGGTCCAACGACGAATGATGACGCTCCAACAGGTCGTGCAGGGTCTTCATCACCTGCTTCATCTGCGCGCCAGTGCCACCCTTCACCGGGTTGCCGCGAACATCCAGCCCCGCAATATTGGAAATGTACAGCGTGTTGCCAACCCGTACTGCCTCGGAAAAAGGCAGCGCAATTTCAGTGGGGTAAAAGTGTGGTCCGTCGCCGTCCGGCGCCGCTGCCGTCTCGGGCTCCTCCTGCAGATAGCGCTGGAGAATGCGCTGGTGCTCGCCGCTCTGCTTGAGCTGCTCCAGCGCCCGGTTGAGGTCACCGCGCAATTGCGGGTCGGACTTGCGCACACCGATGGCCACGGCGGTACCCATCTGTTGGCCGGTGACCGGCCGGCCGACAAAATCAAATGGCTGCCCCTGCTCGGTGTCGAGCAGCTCCTGGCGGATTTCGGCGGTGCCTTGCAGCGTCGCGTCGATATCACCGGCCACCAGGCTGCGGATTAACTGGTCGTTGAGCCAGTAGCTCTTGATGATCACGCCCGCCGGCGCCCATTGCGCCAGGGCAAAGGCTTCGCGATTGCTGCCGGTAAGTACTCCCACGCGCTTGCCCTTGAGGGCACGCACCGTGGGCAGCAGGCCGGAATACTTGCGGGCTACCAGGTGTGTGGTGAGGGGGTACAGGTCGTCGGTAAAGTCGATCAACTGCCGGCGCTGGGGGGTTGAAGCCATGCCCATGATTGCATCGAAACGCCGGCTTTCCAGGGCGTCGATGCTAAGGGTGAAAATCTGGTCGACCCAGGTGCAACGGGCGTCGAGCTGGGCGCACAGGGCATTGCCCAACTCGATGTTCAGGCCTACCAACTGGCCTTGGGCATCGCGGCTTTCATAGGGGGGAAACAGTGGGGAGATTGCGAAGCGGATTTCGCTGCGCGCTGCAGCAGCTGTCGCTGCGCCTATAAACAAACCACCCGACAGCAGCGACCCAACGGATAAAACGAAGATCTTTGCCAAAGCCATGAAGAAGTCCCTTTCTTGAAAGACCCGCTCCCTCAACCGGTACTTCTGCCAACCAGACGCGGCGAAGGGGAATCGAGAAAGCTTTCAAGAAAAGGTCATGGGCCGACAAGGCGAAAAGTCAGCAAGAGCTGTAGGCAGTCAGCGTTTGCCCATCGAACGACGGGTGCCCGGCGGCGCCATGCCGGGGGTCTTGGTGTGGCCGTTCTTCGCGCCGTTTTTGTACCACGGCTGATTGCTGTCTTTCGCCCCGGCCAGTTCACCCGGTTTGAAAGGGAACTTGAAGGCCGGGATCACCGGTTTGGCTTCACTGTCGAGGCAGTCTGGATCAGCGAGTTCGGCGCTTTCAACAGGCGGTTGTGTCGGGGAATTCATGGAAGCTCCGGGGCGTGCAAAAAATGACGCGGGCCCGACTTGCGGGCCACACTGGCGCGCAGTATACCTGCGCGCCCTGGATCTTTAACCACCGCCTGTACGAATGGTCGACCTTTGCTGACAGCGCTGTCAGTTAACGGTCACTTTGCTGACCGGGTTTGCAGGCTATAAAGAACCTCCACTCTTCCCATTCTCTGTCCGGACGCCGCGAGCCCATGCACATTCAACGCAAAACCACCTTGATTGTGCTCGCCGTCGTGGCCCTGGCGGTCGTGGCCTGGGTCTCGACCCGGCCGGCCAAGACTAAGCTGTCTGCCTCGACTGCGATCCCGGTGCGGGTGGTCAGCGTCACGCAGCAGGACATCCCGCGATTTGTCAGCGGCATCGGCTCGGTGCTGTCGCTGCACAGTGTGGTAATTCGCCCGCAGGTCGACGGCATCCTCACCAAACTGCTGGTAAAGGAAGGGCAATTGGTAAAAACCGGTGACCTGCTGGCAAGCATCGATGACCGGGCGATCCGCGCCAGCCTCGACCAGGCCAAGGCCCAACTGAGCGAAAGCCAGGCGCAGCTGCAGGTGGCGCAGGTCAATCTCAAGCGCTACAAGGAGTTGAGCATCGACGACGGCGTGTCGAAGCAGACTTACGACCAGCAGCAAGCCCTGGTCAACCAGCTCAAGGCCACCGCCCAGGGCAACCAGGCGGCGATTGATGCAGCTCAGGTCCAGCTTTCCTACACGCAGATTCGCTCCCCCGTCAGCGGTCGGGTGGGGATTCGCAATGTGGATGAAGGCAACTTCCTGCGTACCAGCGATGCCCAAGGCCTGTTCTCGGTGACGCAGATCGACCCGATCGCCGTGGAGTTTTCCCTGCCGCAACAGATGCTGCCGACCCTGCAAGGCCTGATCGCCGCGCAGCACCCGGCCAGTGTCGATGCCTTCCTCGGCGCCGACACCGATAGCCCGGCGGCGGTGCTGCTCGGTGAAGGCCGCCTGAGCCTGATCGATAACCAGATCAGCGCCACCACCGGCACCATCCGCGCCAAGGCCGAGTTCAGCAATGCCACGCAAACGCTGTGGCCGGGGCAACTGGTCACGGTGAAGATTCAGACCGCCCTCGACAAGGCCGCCCTGGTGGTGCCGCCGACCGTGGTCCAGCGCGGCATGGACTCGCATTTCGTGTACCGCCTCAATGGCGACAAGGTGGACGTGGTACCGGTGCACGTGGCCTATCAGAACAGCGCATTGACGATTGTCACCGGCGTGCAGGCCGGTGATGTGCTGGTCAGCGACGGCCAGTCACGCCTCAAGGCCGGCGCCCAGGTGGAGGTGCTCAAGGAGCCGCCGCAAGTGATCCAGACCGCCCAAGCGCAGGCCCAGCCATGAAGGGCCGTGGCTCGGTATCGGCGTGGTGCGTCGACCATCCGGTCGCGACCCTGCTGCTGACCTTTGCCCTGGTGCTGCTGGGCTTGATCGCCTTTCCGCGCCTGCCCGTCGCGCCCTTGCCGGAGGCGGAGTTCCCGACAATCCAGGTCACCGCCCAACTGCCCGGCGCCAGTCCCGATACCATGGCGTCCTCGGTGGCAACGCCCCTGGAAGTGCAATTCAGCGCCATCCCCGGCATGACCCAGATGACCTCAAGCAGCGCCCTGGGCTCCAGCCTCCTGACCCTGCAATTTACTCTCGACAAGAGCATCGATACCGCCGCCCAGGAAGTACAGGCGGCGATCAACACCGCAGCCGGCAAGTTGCCCAGCGACATGCCCAACCTGCCGACGTGGCGCAAGGTCAACCCGGCGGACAGCCCGGTGCTGATCCTCAGTATCAGCTCCAACAATATGCCCGGCACCGAACTGAGCGACTACGTGGAAACCCTGCTGGCCCGGCAGATCAGCCAGATCGACGGGGTCGGCCAGATCAGCATCACCGGCCAGCAACGCCCGGCGATTCGCGTGCAGGCCTCGCCGGACAAACTCGCCGCCATCGGCCTGACCCTGGCCGACATCCGCCTGGTCCTCCAGCAATCGAGCCTGAACCTGGCCAAGGGCGCGCTGTATGGGCGCGACAGCGTGTCGACGCTGTCGACCAACGACCAACTGTTCCACCCCGAGGAATACGGCGACCTGATTGTTTCCTACAAGGACGGCGCGCCGGTGCAGTTGCGCGACGTGGCACGGGTGATCAACGGTTCGGAAAACGCCTACGTGCAGGCCTGGTCCGGTGATACGCCGGGGGTCAACCTGGTAATTTTCCGTCAGCCGGGGGCCAATATCGTCGACACCGTGGACCGCATCCAGGCCGAGCTGCCGCGCTTGCAGGCGATGCTGCCGGCGTCGGTGGACGTCAGCTCGTTGTCGGATCGCACCAAGACCATTCGTGCCTCGCTGCATGAAGTGGAAATCACCCTGTTGATCGCGGTGTTGCTGGTGGTGGCGGTGATGGCGCTGTTCCTGCGCCAGTGGTCGGCGACCCTGATTGTATCCAGCGTGCTCGGGGTCTCGCTGGTCGCCAGTTTTGCCTTGATGTACGTGCTGGGTTTCAGCTTGAACAACCTGACCCTGGTGGCCATCGTGATTGCCGTGGGGTTTGTGGTGGACGACGCGATTGTGGTGGTGGAGAACATCCACCGTCACCTTGAGGCCGGCCTGGACAAGCGTGAAGCAGCGATCAAGGGCGCCGGCGAGATCGGTTTTACCGTGGTGTCCATCAGCTTCTCGCTGGTGGCGGCGTTTATCCCGTTGCTGTTCATGGGCGGCGTGGTCGGGCGCCTGTTCAAGGAATTTGCCTTGACCGCGACCTCGACCATCCTGATTTCGGTGGTGGTGTCCCTGACCCTGGCGCCGATGCTGGCCGGGCAGTTTATGCGCGCCCCGACCCACCACCCCCATGACAAGCCAGGGTTTGGCGAACGCCTGCTGGCCGGGTACGCGAGGAACCTGCGACGGGCGCTGGCCCATCCACGCACGATGCTCGGGATCTTCGTCGTGACCCTGGGCCTGGCCGTGGCCGGCTACGTGTTTATCCCCAAGGGGTTTTTCCCGGTACAAGACACCGGTTTCATTCTTGGCACCAGCGAGGCGGCGGCCGATGTGTCCTACCCGGATATGGTGGCCAAGCACCAGGCCCTGGCCGAGATCATCAAGGCTGACCCGGCGGTGGAAAACTTTTCTCACTCGGTGGGCGTGACTGGCAGCAACCAGACCATCGCCAACGGCCGCTTCTGGATTGCCTTGAAAGATCGCGGTGATCGCGACGTGTCCGCCAGCCAGTTTATCGACCGGATCCGCGCCAAACTGGCCCAGGTCCCGGGGATCGTGCTGTACCTGCGCGCCGGCCAGGACATCAACCTCAGCTCCGGACCCAGCCGCAGCCAGTACCAGTACGTGCTCAAGAGCAACGATGGTGCGACCCTGAACACCTGGACCCAGCGCCTCACCGAAAAACTGCGCGCCAACCCGGCCTTTCGCGACCTGTCCAACGACCTGCAACTGGGCGGCAGCATCACCCACATCAGCATCGACCGCCAAGCCGCCGCGCGTTTCGGCCTGACCGCCACCGATGTCGACCAGGCGCTGTACGATGCGTTCGGCCAACGCCAGGTCAATGAGTTCCAGACCGAGACCAACCAGTACCAGGTGGTGCTGGAACTGGACAGCCAGCAACGGGGCAAGGCCGAGAGCCTGAACTACTTCTACCTGCGCTCGCCCCTGAGCGGCGAGATGGTGCCGCTGTCGGCGCTGGCCAAGGTCGATCCGCCGACGGTCGGGCCGTTGTCCATCAGCCATGACGGCATGTTCCCGGCGGCCAACCTGTCGTTCAACCTGGCGCCGGGCGTGGCCCTGGGTGACGCGGTGATCATGCTCGACCAGGCGAAGAACGAGATCGGCATGCCGAGCACCATCATCGGCAATTTCCAGGGCGCGGCCCAGGCGTTCCAGAGTTCATTGGCCAGCCAGCCGTGGCTGATCCTCGCGGCGCTGGTGGCGGTCTATATCATCCTCGGCGTGCTGTATGAGAGTTTCGTGCACCCGCTGACCATCATCTCGACCCTGCCCTCTGCCGGCCTGGGTGCGTTGATCATGCTGTGGCTGCTGGGCCAGGACTTTTCCATCATGGCCTTGATCGGGCTGGTGCTGTTGATCGGCATCGTCAAGAAAAACGGCATCCTGATGATCGACTTTGCCCTGGAGGCCCAGCGCGTTCGCGGGCTGGCGCCTGGCGATGCGATTTACGAGGCCTGTATCACGCGCTTTCGGCCGATCATCATGACCACCCTCGCCGCCCTGCTGGGCGCGGTGCCGCTGATGCTCGGCGCAGGTCCCGGCGCGGAATTGCGCCAGCCGTTGGGCATCGCGGTGGTCGGCGGGTTGCTGGTGAGCCAGGCGCTGACCCTGTTCACCACGCCGGTCATATACTTGTACCTTGAGAAACTTTTCCATAGACCCACACCGGCCCCTGGGCTGGCGACCACACATTGAGGCGGGGTCATGCGCGTCCTGATTATTGAAGACGAAGAAAAAACCGCCGACTACCTGCATCGCGGGCTGACGGAACAAGGCTACACCGTGGACGTGGCCCGCGACGGCATCGAGGGCCTGCACCTGGCCCTGGAGAGCGACTACGCAGTGATCGTGCTCGATGTGATGCTGCCCGGCCTCGACGGTTTTGGCGTGCTGCGCGCACTGCGGGCACGCAAGCAGACCCCGGTGATCATGCTCACCGCCCGCGAGCGTGTGGAAGACCGCATTCGTGGCCTGCGCGAAGGGGCCGACGATTACCTGGGCAAGCCGTTTTCCTTCCTCGAACTGGTGGCACGCCTGCAAGCCCTGACCCGCCGCAGCGGCGGGCATGAACCGGTGCAGGTGACCATCGCCGACCTGTGGATCGACCTGATCAGCCGCAAGGCCAGCCGCGCCGGCCTGCGCCTGGACCTGACCGCCAAGGAGTTCTCGCTGCTCAGCGTCCTGGCCCGGCGCCAGGGCGAGATCCTGTCCAAGACGGCGATTGCAGAAATGGTCTGGGACATCAATTTCGACAGCGATGCCAATGTGGTCGAAGTGGCGATCAAGCGCCTGCGGGCCAAGCTCGATGGGCCCTTCGAACACAAGCTGCTGCACACTATTCGTGGCATGGGCTATGTGCTGGAGAACCGCAGTGTCGAGTAACTCGATTGCCCTGCGCCTGAGCGGCATGTTCACCCTGGTGGCGCTGGTGATTTTCCTGCTGATCGGCGGCGCGCTGTACCAGCAGGTGGACCGTGGCCTGGGCTTGTTGCCGGGGGCCGAGCTGGATGCGCGCTACAGTGTGCTGGAGTCGTCGATCACGCGTTTCGGCACGCCGGATCACTGGGTGAAGATGACCAGCAAACTCAAGCTGCTGGGGGAAGAGGACACACGAATTCGTTTCTGGGTGGTGAGCAGTGACCCGACCTACGAATACGGCAACCCGGACGCACGCATCCGCGAATTCGCCGCCGGCCCCACGGGCAAGCGTGATTTGTACCTGCCGGGGCATGCGTATCCGTTCAAGGTGCTGGTCAGCCAGTTCCCGGCCAAAGACCAGCGCCCGCCGCTGCGCTTTATGATCGCCATCGACACCGCCAACTTCCGCGCCACCCAGCACCATCTGCTGATGGCGTTGATCAGCCTGGCGTTTGTCGGCGTAGTGCTGGCTTCGCTGCTGGGCTTTTGGGTCGCGCGCATCGGTCTCAAGCCTTTGATCAAACTCTCGGACGAAGCGCAAAAACTGGCACCGCCAAAACTGTCCGGGCGCTTGCAGTTGTCACCGTTGCCGCCGGAGCTCAAGCAGTTCGTCAACTCCTTCAACTCGACCCTGGAGCGCGTGGAAACCGCGTACTCGCGCCTGGAATCCTTTAATGCCGACGTAGCCCACGAACTGCGCTCGCCGCTGACCAACCTGATCGGCCAGACCCAGGTTGCGCTGACCCGCGGCCGCTCGGCCGAGCATTACTTCGAGGTCCTGCAATCGAACCTGGAAGAGTTGGAGCGCCTGCGCTCGATCATCAATGACATGCTGTTCCTGGCCAGTGCCGACCAGGGCAGCAAGGCCACCAAGCTGATCGAAAGCTCCCTGGCCGATGAGGTGGCGACCACCCTCGACTACCTGGATTTCATCCTCGAAGACGCCCAGGTGCAGGTCACGGTGGACGGCGATGCCTTGGTCCGGATCGAAAAAGCCCATTTGCGCCGGGCCCTGATCAACCTGCTGAACAATGCCGTGCAGCACACCTCGCCGGGGCAGGTGATCGAGGTGCGGATTGAAGCGCAGGAGCAACAGGTGCTGATTGGCGTGACCAATCCAGGTGAGCTGATTGCCAGCGAGCATCTGCCCCGCTTGTTCGAGCGCTTCTACCGCGTCGACGCCTCGCGCAGCAACAGCGGGGCCAATCATGGGTTGGGGCTGGCGATCGTCAAGGCGATTGCGTTGATGCATGGCGGGGATGTGTTTGTGCGCAGTGAGCACGGGGGCAATACGTTTGGCATCAGCCTGCCCGTATAAACACCTCGGCCTACTGTAGGAGCCGGCTTGCCGGCGATGGCGGCCAGTCAGTCGACTTATTCATCACTGATCCACTGCTATCGCCGGCAAGCCGGCTCCTACAGTTGATCTTCGCTGTCTTTACTGTTGCGGTTTGGGCAACAGTCATTATCTTGTTACACTCTGTACCGTACCGCTCGCCTGCGCCAATATGTCGCATCGACGAGCGAGACGGCAAAGACAGCCGACCCGCCCTGCCATTTCCCTCGACTTATTTCCAGGGCTCTACACTGGGAATCTGTCTTAAAGCCGCTGACTTCAGCGGCTTTTTTTTGCCGTAAAAAAGGCCAGGAACACCCCACGACATTGGCCGTTCAGACTTACCCAAAGGAGCTCCCCCGGTGAAACCCGCGCTGACATTCACCCCGTTATTCCTCGCGATTGCAGCAACTATCTCCCCGCTCGCCCTTGCAGCAGATGCCCCTCCCGCCGACGGATTCGTCGAAGGCTCAAGCCTCACCATCAACACCCGCAACTACTACATGAATCGCGACCGCCGCGACATTCACATCAACGACAGCAAAGAGTGGGGCCAAGGCTTCCTCGGCATCTTCGAATCCGGCTACACCCAGGGCAGCGTGGGTTTGGGCCTGGATGTGCATGGCATGCTCGGCCTGAAGCTGGACGGCGGTGGCGGTACCGACGGCTCCAGCATCCTGCCGTACGGCAGCGGCAGCGGCAAAGCGCCGGGCTCGTTTTCTACCGGTGGCGGCACCCTGAAAATCCGCGCCTTGGATACCGAGCTGAAGGCCGGCGACCTGTTCCTCAACAACCCGGTGATTGCTGGCGGCATGACGCGCATGCTGCCCGAGACCTTTCGTGGCGTCAGCCTGACCAACCACAGCCTTGACGGCTGGATGTTCGAAGGCGGCCAGGCCAGTTTTGCCAAGCTCTACAACCAGAGTGGCCATGGGCGCATCGGCACCAGCTATGGCGCACTGCCCAAGGGCCAGGACAGCCAGCACATGAACTGGGCCGGCGTGGCGTGGAGCGGTCTGCCAGGGCTGACCAGCAACCTGTACGCCTCCGAACTCAAGGACGTGTGGAACCAGTACTACTACGACCTGGACTACACCTACGCGCTCAATGACCTGGTCAGCCTCAACCCGGGCCTGCACTTCTACCACACCCAAGACACCGGCAATGCCCTGCTGGGGGATATCGACAACAACACCTACAGCCTGCATTTCACCGTGGGCGTGGGCAATCACAGCGTCACGGCCGCGTACCAGCGGGTCAATGGCAACACGCCGTTCGACTACATCGCCCAGGGCGACAGCGTGTACCTGGACAACTCGCAGCAATACTCAGACTTCAACGGCCCCAACGAGCGCTCGTGGAAACTCAAGTACGCCTATGACTTCGCTGGTCTTGGCGTACCCGGCCTGACCTCGGCGGTGTCCTACATCAGCGGCAAGACCGACCTCACCAAAGTCGACCCCAACAGCCGCGGCTACTCGGCCTGGTACAGCGCCGATGGCAAGAACGCCAAGCACTGGGAGCGCGATATCGACCTCAAGTACGTGGTGCAGGGCGGCAAGGCCAAGGACCTGGCGGTGCGCCTGCAATGGGCTACCAACCGAGGCAGCAATGGCTACTCGGCGGTGGACCGCGATGTGGATGAGTATCGGGTGATCATCGACTACCCGATCAATGTGTTCTGACGGCCAATTATCTTTTTCGCCAATGACTTAATTTAATGCGCGCGGAACTAAACTGCCATCATCGTCACCGCCGAAGTCAGTCCGATGAGTCAACGCCGCGCCCTTAACCTGCCTGCACGCCCGGAGCTTTTGCTGATTCTGGGCAGTGGTCTCACAGTTACCCTGATCCTGATCATCGTTGCCGTGCTGCTGATCCGCGAACATGCCAGCACACTGCAGACCGCCCAGCGCTCCACCAGCAATATCACCCAGTTGATCAATGCCGATGTGCTGCGCAACGTCGAGCTCTATGACCTGGCGTTGCAAGGCCTGATTGCGGCAGCCGGCAAGGACATGTCAGGGCTGCCGGGCGATGTGCGGCACCAACTGCAATTCGACCAGTCCACTGCGGCGCCGTACAAAGGCGAAGTCTTGCTGCTGGACGCCCAGGGCGCGGTGCTTGCCGACTCATCCACACTGGCACCCACGCGGCGCAACTTCGCCAACCGCGACTATTTCCAGGTCCATCAACAGAACCCCGACGCCGAGCTGTTTATCAGCCGCCCGTTCAAGATCCGCTGTGATTGCGAGCAGATCTGGCGCATCGCCTTCAGCCGCCGCGTGACCGGGCCCGACGGCGAGTTTGCCGGGGTGGCCGTGGCGACCATGCGCCTGGCATATTTCGACCAATTGTTCAGCAGCCTGACCATCGGCAGCGGTAACACCATCAATCTGCTGAACAACCAGGGCATCCTGCTGGCCCAGCAACCCCTGCTCGAGAGGGACATGATCGACAAGGATCTGAGCTCACGCCCCAACTTCAAGCGCATGCTGCAAGAAGGCAGCGGCAGCTTCCGGGCCATCTCTGCGATCAGTGGCACCCCACGGCTCTACACCTTTACCAATGTGGGCCGGTTGCCATTGATCGTGGTAGTGGCCTTGGCCAGCGACGATGTATTCGCCGCCTGGCAACGCGCCGCGTGGCTGACGGCGGGGGCCACCGGGGTGTTGTGTGTGGGCCTGCTGTGGCTGAGCTGGATGTTGCGCCTGGAACTGCGGCGTCGCTACCGTGCCGAGAAAGTACTGTCAGAACTGGCAGCCACCGACGGCCTGACCAGCCTGGCCAACCGCCGCATCCTCGACCAGCGCCTGGCCCTGGAATGGGAGCGCGCGCGCCGCTCGACCGAGCCCTTGGCCCTGTTGATGATCGACGTCGACCACTTCAAGGCCTTCAACGACCGCCACGGCCACCAGGGCGGCGACGAAGCGTTGCGCAGCGTGGCACAGGTGATCGGCAGCCACATCCGCCGCCCGGCCGACCTCGCGGCGCGCTATGGCGGTGAAGAGTTTGCGGTGATCCTGCCGCATACCGACGCCAGCGGTGCCCGGGCGATTGCTGAGCGTATCCGCCAGGGGATCCAGCACTTGCCGCCGGTTGCGGGTGATAGTGAGCCAGTTACGGTGAGTATCGGCTTGAGCACCTGGGACAAACGCAGCAGCGCGTCATTGGAGCAGTTGCTGCTCAGTGCTGACCGGGCGTTGTATGAGGCGAAAAATAGTGGGCGCAACCGCGTGGTCGATGCGGCCACACTGCTGGCGCCTTGAATGTAGGAGCCGGCTGGCCGGCGATGGCGGCCGGATGGTCGGTGCAAGGTTCAGGGGCCTCATCGCCGGCAAGCCGGCTCCTACAGCGGGATGTTTGCCAATAAAAAAAGGCCACCCGAAGGCAGCCTTTAAAAACTAAAGAAAGAGAGTTGTTACTTACACCGCCGCAACGGGACGCATGTAAGAGATCGGTGCGGTGCTGGCATCTTCGAAGGTCACGACTTCCCAAGCGTCTTTCTGCTCAATCAACTTGCGCAGGAGCTGGTTGTTCAGTGCATGGCCCGACTTGAAGCCTTTGAACTCGCCTATCAGGCTATTGCCCAGCAGGTAGAGGTCACCAATTGCATCGAGGATCTTGTGCTTCACGAATTCGTCTTCATAGCGAAGGCCGTCTTCGTTCAGTACACCATCCGCGTCGACCACGATGGCGTTTTCCACGCTGCCGCCGAGTGCGAGGTTGTGCTTGCGCAGGTACTCGATGTCACTCATGAAACCAAAGGTACGGGCGCGGCTGACTTCTTTTACAAACGAAGTGCTGGAAAAATCCACGCTTGCACTTTGGGTGCGGTCACGGAATACCGGGTGATCGAAATCGATCTCAAAGCTCACTTTAAAGCCTTCGAACGGGACGAAGGTGGCGCGCTTGTCGCCGTCTTCTACTGTCACTTCCCGCAGAATGCGAATGAACTTCTTGGCTGCGTCCTGTTCTTCCAGGCCGGCAGATTGAATCAGGAATACGAAAGGTCCAGCGCTACCATCCATGATCGGGACTTCAGACGCGGAGAGCTCGACGTAGGCGTTATCGATGCCCAGGCCAGCCATGGCCGAGAGCAAGTGCTCCACCGTGTCCACTTTGACGTCACCGTTGACCAATGTGGTCGACATGGTGGTTTCGCCAACGTTTTCCGCGCGAGCAGGAATCTGCACCACAGGGTCCAGGTCGGCACGAACAAACACGATGCCGGTGTCGACAGGTGCGGGCTTGAGAGTCAGATATACCTTCTCCCCGGAGTGCAGACCTACACCTGTGGCACGGATAATATTCTTCAGGGTGCGTTGTTTAATCATGGCTTGGACCGCTTCAGCGCAAATTGCGAACTGGTATCAACAAAGGCTGGCGATAATAGCAGACCAGACCTTTGCTGAACACCAATCACCTTCATAGCCCTGATACATTCCATTAATCGGCCTGACGACGCAGGAAAGCCGGGATGTCCAGGTAGTCCAGATCATCTTGCGGATTCGGGCTACGGGACGCCGCAGCACCGGCCTGGGCCTGGTTGCGCATCACGGTCGGACGATCCAGATCACGGTAGTTCACCGACGGCAGTTCCTGGCGAGCAGGTGCTGGAGCGGCGGCCGAGGCCTGGCTGGTGTGCACGGTATTGTCGATAACCTTCACAGGTTTCTCGATTTTTGCGCCCAGACCTGTGGCAACCACGGTCACATGCAGTTCGTCGCGCATGTCCGGATCGATAACGGTACCGACCTTGACCATCGCGTGCTCGGAAGCGAAGGCTTCGATGATGCTACCCACGTCGGAGTACTCACCCAGGGACAGGTCGGGACCGGCGGTGATGTTCACCAGGATGCCGCGTGCACCTTGCAGGTTCACGTCTTCCAGCAGCGGATTGCGGATGGCCGCTTCGGTCGCTTCACGTGCACGGTTAGGACCGCTGGCGCAGCCAGTGCCCATCATCGCCATGCCCATTTCGCTCATGACCGTACGTACGTCGGCAAAGTCGACGTTGATCATGCCCGGACGCTTGATGATGTCGGAGATACCGCGAACGGCACCGGCCAGTACGTCGTCAGCCTTGGCGAAAGCCGACAGCAGGCTTGCGTCTTTACCGAGGATGGTCAGCAGTTTTTCGTTGGGGATGGTGATCAACGAGTCAACGCTTTCAGACAGCAGACGGATACCTTCGTCGGCGATCTGCATGCGCTTGCGGCCTTCGAACGGGAACGGACGGGTCACGACTGCGACGGTCAGGATCCCCATTTCCTTGGCCACTTCGGCAATGATTGGCGCCGCACCGGTACCGGTACCGCCGCCCATGCCGGTGGTGATGAACACCATGTTGGTGCCTTGCAGCACTTCGGCAATACGCTCGCGGTCTTCCAGGGCGGCTTGACGGCCGACTTCCGGATTGGCGCCAGCGCCCAGGCCCTTGGTCACGGCTGTGCCCAATTGCAGGATGGTCCGCGCGCCGATGCTTTTGAGCGCCTGGGCATCAGTGTTGGCGCAGATGAATTCAACGCCTTCAATGTTGCTCTTGACCATATGGTTGACAGCGTTGCCGCCGCCACCGCCGACACCGATTACTTTAATAACCGGGCTTGCGGGGATGTTGTCTACGAGTTCGAACATTTTCCCTCTCCTTCATTTCTCTAGTTTTTTCGCCTACTACTTGAAACGGTGTTGCGGTAAATCTTTAGAAATTGCCTTTCACCCAAGCCTGCAGGCGCTCCAGCAACGGCGCTTTGGGCTCGTCACTGCTATAGCTTTCGCGGCTGCCAATGCCCGACAGGGAAATGCCGTCGGTCTGCTTTTGCAGGCCATACAACAGCAAGCCCACACCGGTGGAATAAATCGGGTTGCGCACCACGTCGCCCAGGCCCTTGACGCCATGGGGCACGCCCAGGCGGACCGGCATGTGGAAGATTTCCTCGGCCAGTTCGACCGCGCCTTCCATCTTCGAGGTGCCACCGGTCAGCACGATGCCGGCCGGGATCAAATCTTCGTAGCCACTGCGGCGCAGTTCAGCCTGGATCAGGGTGAACAGTTCGTCGTAGCGCGGCTCGACCACTTCGGCCAGGGCCTGGCGCGACAGTTCGCGCGGTGGGCGGTCGCCCACGCTCGGCACCTTGATGGTTTCACCGGCACCGGCCAGCTTGGCCAGGGCGCAGGCGTAGCGGATCTTGATTTCTTCGGCGTACTGGGTCGGTGTGCGCAGCGCCATGGCGATGTCGTTGGTCACCTGGTCGCCGGCAATCGGGATCACCGCGGTGTGACGGATCGCACCTTCGGTGAAGATCGCGATATCGGTGGTGCCGCCGCCGATGTCCACCAGGCACACGCCCAGCTCTTTTTCGTCGTCGGTCAGGACCGAGTAGGCCGAAGCCAGTTGCTCGAGAATGATGTCGTCGATTTCCAGGCCGCAGCGGCGCACGCATTTTTCAATGTTCTGTGCCGCATTCACCGCGCAAGTCACGACGTGGACCTTGGCTTCCAGGCGTACGCCCGACATGCCCAGGGGCTCACGCACGCCTTCCTGGTTATCGATCACGTAGTCCTGCGGCAGGGTGTGCAGCACACGCTGGTCAGCCGGGATCGCCACAGCCTGGGCGGCGTCGAGGACGCGCTCAAGGTCGGCCGAGCTGACTTCACGGTCGCGAATCGCCACGATGCCGTGGGAGTTCAGGCTGCGGATGTGATTGCCCGCCACACCGACGAACGCCGAGTGAATCCGGCAGCCGGCCATCAGTTGCGCCTCTTCGATGGCGCGCTGGATCGATTGCACGGTGGATTCAATGTTGACCACCACGCCCTTCTTCAGGCCCCGGGACGGATGCGTGCCGATTCCGACGATTTCCAGCGTGCCGTCGTCCGCGACCTCGCCTACCAGCGCCACCACCTTGGAGGTGCCGATATCGAGACCGACGATCATTTTGCCGCTTTGCACGTTTGCCATGGGTCCTGCCTCTTCTTAATTCTTCGCGACAGCGGGCTGCGCTGTCGTGGGCGCAGCCGGTTCGCGCCAGCTAACGGCAAGGCCGTTGGCGTAACGCAGGTCGATGCTCGCAATGTTCGTAATCTGTTCTTTCAAGGTTTTGTCGTAGATGGCGATAAAGCGGCGCATCTTCTCCACCAAGTGGTCGCGTCCCAGCAACAACTCGATGCCCGGGCCGGAACTGCCTGCCCCGGTGGTCAAAAACCAGCTGCCCCGTTCGCGCAATTCCAGGCGCGCAATGGAGAAGCCCAGTGGCCGCAGCATCTGGCTCAACGCCTGGTACTGCTGCATCACTTGCTGCTGTGCCCGTTGTGGTCCGAACAACTGCGGCAAATGCTCGTAGTTGGCCAGCTCACGCGGGTTGAACGCCTGGCCCTGGTTGTTCAACAGCGCTTCGTCGCCCCAACGGGCCACGGGCAGTTGTTCTTCCAGGCGGATCGTCACTTGATCCGGCCACACGCGCCGTACTTCGGCGTGGGCAATCCACGGCATCTGTTCCAGTTCGGCACGCATGCCGGCCAGGTCGATGGTGAAGAAGCTCGCCGCAACAAAAGGCGCGATCCGCTGCTGCACCGCTTGCTGGCTGATGTAGCTCAAGTCGCCCTGCACGCTGATCTTGGTGATCGGGCGGTCGGCATACGGCAACAGGCGCTGTGCACCTTCATAGGTGCCAAAGCCCAACGCCACCAACAGCACCGGCCAGAACAGGGCCTTGAGAAAACCAAAGTTGGCTTTCGGCAGGCGCGCCGACATCGGCTCTTTAGCCACCATTCGACTGGCACCACGCGGCACCGGCTTGCGGCCGGGAGCGGGTTGCTGATGACGAAGCGATGCGCCTTGCATGGTCTTAACCTCGTGCCTCTTCATTACTGGCCACATAACTGGCCGCCAGGATCGCCAGCACCAATTGCTGGAAGTCCAAGCCGGCCGCGCGTGCAGCCATGGGCACCAGGCTGTGGTCGGTCATACCCGGCGCGGTGTTGACTTCCAGGAACCAGAAGTTCCCCTGGTCATCCTGCATCACGTCTGCCCGCGCCCAACCCGCGATACCCAACGCCTCACAGGCTTTCGCCGTGAGGTCCATCAATTCCTGCTCTTTGGTTGCATCGAGCCCGCACGGGATCCGGTACTGGGTATCGGAGGCCAGGTACTTGGCGTCGTAGTCGTAAAAGGTGTGGGGCGTGCCCAATGCGATGGGCGGCAATACCTGGCCACGCAGGGTGGCGATGGTGTACTCGGGACCCTGGATCCACTGTTCCACCAACACTTGCGAATCGTAGGTACTTGCCGCTTTCCATGCGTCGATCAATTCGGCGGCCGAGTTCACTTTAGCCATGCCGATACTGGAGCCTTCATGGGCTGGTTTGACGATCAAAGGCAGGCCCAGTTCCTTGGCTGCAGAAATACAATCGTCTTCACTGCACAGAACGCTGTGACGCGGCGTCGGAATGCCCAGGCTGTGCCACACCTGCTTGGTGCGCAACTTGTCCATGGCCAGGGCCGAAGCGAGGATGCCACTGCCTGTGTAGGGAATGCCGGCGCACTCCAGCAGGCCCTGCATGCTGCCGTCTTCACCGCCTCGGCCGTGCAGGATGATGAAGGCGCGGTCGATCTTCTCGGCCTGCAGGCGGGCGAGGAAGTCATCGCCCACGTCGATACCAAAGGCGTTCACACCGGCGCTTTGCAGCGCCTGGAGCACGGCATTGCCGGACTTGAGCGAGACTTCACGCTCAGCACTCTTGCCGCCGAACAACACGGCCACGCGACCGAAGTCGGCAGGTGCGATGGTGGAGAACAGGGAGGCGTAATTCGTAGTCATTTCGACTTCCCCTGTACAGAGGCGGCGGCAAACAGCGGGCTCGCCAGCAATTTAGGGGCAAGGCCGCCGATATCACCGGCACCCTGGCACAGCAGGATGTCGCCGGCGCGCAGCAGCGGCTTGACGATCGGCGCCAGGTCCACGCCTCGCTCGATATAGATCGGGTCCAGTTGCCCACGCTGGCGGATGCTGTTGCACAGCTTGCGGCTATCGGCACCGGGGATCGGTTCTTCACCGGCCGGGTAGACTTCCATCAGCAGCAATACGTTGGCATCGGCCAATACATTTACGAAGTCGTCGTACAGATCGCGGGTACGGCTGTAGCGGTGCGGCTGGTAGACCATCACCAGGCGACGCTCTGGCCAGCCACCACGCACAGCCTTGATCACGGCCGCGACTTCGGTCGGGTGATGACCGTAGTCGTCCACCAGCATCACGTCGCCGCCGTCTACCGGCAACTGGCCGTAGACCTGGAAGCGTCGGCCCACGCCGGCAAAGCCCGACAGGCCTTCGACAATGGCTTCATCGCTGACGCCTTCGTCGGTGGCGATGCAGATGGTCGCCAGGGAATTGAGCACATTGTGGTTGCCCGGCATGTTCACCGACACATCCAAGGGCTCGCGATCCGGACGCAGCACGGTGAAGAACGTCTGCATGCCTTGCTGGCGAACATTGATCGCGCGCACGTCAGCGTCTTCGCTGAAGCCATAGGTCACGGTCGGGCGCTTGACCAGCGGCAGGATTTCGCGCACCACCGGATCGTCCAGGCACACCACGGCCAGACCGTAGAACGGCAGGTTATGCAGGAACTCGACGAAGGTTTTCTTCAGCTTGTTGAAGTCGCCGTCGTAGGTCGCCATATGGTCGGCGTCGATGTTGGTGACCACGGCCACCAGCGGCTGCAGATGCAGGAAGCTGGCATCGCTTTCATCGGCTTCGGCAATCAGATAACGGCTGGTACCCAGTTGTGCATTGGTACCTGCTGCATTCAGCCGGCCACCGATCACGAAGGTCGGGTCCAGGCCGCCGGCGGCGAACACCGAGGCGATCAGGCTGGTGGTGGTGGTCTTGCCGTGGGTACCGGCGACGGCGATGCCGTGGCGATAGCGCATCAGTTCGGCCAGCATCTCGGCGCGGGGCACCACGGGAATGCGCCGCTCAAGGGCGGTGGCCACTTCCGGGTTGGAAGTGTTCACGGCGCTGGAGACCACCAATACATCAGCCTGCGCGGCGTTCTCGGCACGGTGGCCGATAAAGATCTGCGCGCCGAAGGATTCCAGGCGCTCGGTGACCGGCGAAGTCTTGAGGTCGGAGCCGGAGACCTGGTAACCCAGGTTCAGCAACACCTCGGCAATCCCGCACATGCCCACGCCGCCGATACCGACGAAGTGGATGCGACGGATGCGGCGCATTTCCGGTTGCGGCATGGCTTTTTGATTCTCAACCATGGGCCACCTCCAGGCAGATATCGACCACGCTGCGGGTGGCGTCGGGTTTGGCCAGGCGGCTTGCGGTGCTCGCCATGCTGTTCAGTCGTTCGGGTTGCATCAAAACCTCAGTCAGGCGTGCGGCCAGATCGGCGGCGCCAGTCGTTCTTTGCGGCAGCAGGAAGGCAGCGCCCTCCCCGGCCAAATATTCGGCGTTGCGGGTCTGGTGATCGTCGATCGCATGGGGCAAGGGCACCAGCAAGGACGGCAGACCGGCGGCGGCCAGTTCACTGACGGTCAACGCACCTGCGCGACAGACCACCAGGTCGGCCCAGCCATAGGCATGGGCCATGTCTTTGATGAAGGGCTCTACGGTCGCCTCGACACCGGCCTCGCGATAGCGGGCGGCGGTCACTTCATCGTGGTTCTTGCCTGCCTGATGGAAGATCTCGGGACGCAGCTCCACAGGCAACTGCGCCAATGCCTGCGGCAGCAGTTTGTTCAGCGGCTCGGCGCCCAGGCTTCCACCGAGGATCAGCAGATGCGCCTTGCGCCCGGCCAGGGCCTGGCGGGCAATGTCCATGAACAGTTCGGTACGCACCGGGTTGCCGGTGGTGCGGCGCTTGTCCATGGCCGCAAACGTATTCGGGAACGCCTCGCAGACCCGTGCCGCCAACGGCGCCAACAGCCTGTTGGCGGTACCGGCCACAGCGTTTTGCTCGTGAACGATCACCGGCACACCGGCCAAGCGCGCGGCCACACCGCCGGGACCGGTGACATAGCCACCAAAGCCCAGCACGCAGACCGGCTTCAATTCGCGAATGACCTTGCGCGCCTGCCACACAGCCTTGAGCAACACGAACGGCGCCTTGAGCAGGGACAATTTGCTCTTGCCGCGCAGGCCGCTGACGTTGATCAGATGCAGGCGCAAACCGGCCGCCGGGACCAGTTCATTTTCAATGCCACGGGGCGTCCCCAGCCAATGCACGGTGTAGCCACGGGCCTGGAACTCACGGGCACAGGCCAGCGCCGGGAACACGTGGCCGCCGGTGCCGCCGGCCATGATCAGCACGTTAGCGCCCATGGGTCGGCTCCTCGGCAAAATCGCTCTCGCTGAATTCCATCTCTTCGCTGCCCAAATGGGTTCGACTCTCCCACTCGATACGCAGTAACAAGCCGAGACAGGCACAGCAGATCACCAACGAGCTGCCACCGTAGCTGAGGAACGGCAAGGTCAGGCCCTTGGTCGGCAGCAAGCCAACGTTCACGCCAATGTTGATCAAGAACTGGCCGATCCACAGGAAGGCCAGGCCGTACGCCACATAGGCGGCAAAGAATTGTTTGGCTTTCTCGGCCCACAGGCCGATGTACATGGCCCGCACACAGACGAACACGAACAGCCCGACGGTGACCAGGGAGCCAACCACGCCCAGCTCTTCGGCCAGTACCGAGAACACGAAGTCGGTATGGGCTTCCGGCAGGTAGAACTGCTTCTGCACACTGTTGCCCAGGCCCACGCCCAGCCACTCGCCGCGACCGAAGGCAATCAGCGCCTGGGTCAACTGGTAGCCGGAACCGAACTGGTCGGACCAGGGGTCGGTAAAGGTGATCAGACGCGCCATCCGATAGGGTTGCGCCTGCACCAGGATCGTTACGGCCGCCACGGCGAGCCCGACCATCAGGGCAAAGCGGAACAAGCCCACCCCACCGAGGAACAGCATCGCGGCGGCGGCGCCCATCATCACCACGGTGGCGCCGAAGTCCGGTTCCATCAGCAACAGGCCAGCCATGGGCAGCAGCACGATGAAGGGCTTGAAGAAGCCCATCCAGCTTTCCCGCACTTCTTTCTGGCGACGCACCAGGTAACCCGCCAGGTAAATCACCACAAAGACCTTGGCTATTTCCGACGGCTGCACGTTGAACGCGCCGAAGCCGATCCAGCGCATCGAGCCATTCACCTCGCGACCGATGCCGGGGACGATCACCATCACCAGCAGGCCGAAGGCGCCAATCAGCATCAGCCAACCCAGGCGCTGCCAGGTGGCGATGGGAATCATCATGGTGACGATGCACGCACCGAGGCCGATCACCAGGTAAATCAGGTGGCGGATCATGTGGTACAGGGTGTTGCCCGACTGTACGGCGGCCACTTCCGAGGACGCCGAGGTGATCATCACCAGGCCCAGGCCCAGCAGCGCCAGGCAACCGGCGAGCATTGGGAAGTCGAGGTCGATCCCGCGCCCAGTGATGATCGGCGATGGGTACGGCTTGATAATGTTCTTCAGGTCCAGACTCATGCCAAGCCCTCCACGGCGCGGGCGAACAACTGGCCGCGCTCTTCGTAGTTCTTGAACATGTCGAAACTGGCGCACGCCGGCGACAGCAGCACGGCATCGCCGGGCTGGGCCAGGGCGCGGCACTGAGCGATGGCATCGTCCAGGGAAGTGGCGCGCACTTGCGGCACCGCGTCACCCAGGGCGGCGGCGATCAAGTCGCTGTCACGACCCATCAGCACCACGGCACGGCAATGAGCAGCCACCGGGCCCTTGAGGTCCTTGAAGTCGGCACCCTTGCCATCGCCACCGGCGATTAGCAGCAGTTTGCCGTCGATATCGGCCCCCAGGCCTTCGATGGCGGCCAGCGCGGCGCCGACATTGGTGGCCTTGGAATCGTTGTAGTAGCTCACGCCATCCAGGTCGCGCACCCACTGGCAGCGGTGTTCGAGGCCGGCGAAGGTGCGCAGGCTCGACAGCATCGCGTCGAACGGCAAGCCGACCGCATGCCCCAACGCCAACGCCGCGAGGGCATTGGACTGGTTGTGGGCGCCACGGATCTTCAGTTCACGCACCGGCATCAGGTTCTGGAATTCAAAGGCCAGGTATTTCTCGCCATTCTCTTCACGGATACCAAAGGCCTTGAAATCGGGTTTGCTCAGGCCGAAGGTCCAGCATGGCAGGCCCTCGCCCATCAACGGACGGCTCAGGGCATCCTGGCGGTTGACCACTACCTGGCGCGCACCACGGAAGATCCGGTGCTTGGCCAGGTGATAAGCCGGCAGGCCACTGTAGCGGTCCATATGGTCTTCGCTGACGTTCAACACGGTGGCCACTTCGGCGCCGAGTTGATCGGTGGTCTCCAGTTGGAAGCTCGACAACTCCATGACGTACAGCTCGATATCGTCGCTGAGCAAATCCAGCGCCGGCGTACCCAGGTTACCGCCCACGGCCACGCGCTTGCCGGCCGCAGCCGCCATTTCGCCAACCAGGGTGGTGACGGTGCTCTTGGCGTTGGAACCGCTGATCGCCACGATGGGCGCCTTGGCGTTACGCGCAAACAGCTCGATATCGCCGGACAGCTTCACGCCACGCGCCGCTGCCGATTGCAGGGCCGGGGTCGCCAGGGCCAGGCCGGGGCTCACGTAGAGCTCGTCGGCACGGCACAGAAACTCGACATCCAACTCGCCACAACGCACTTCCACGTGCGGGTAGTCACGGCGCAGCGTGACCAGCTCCGGTGGATTTTCCCGCGTATCGGCCACGGCAAACGACGTGCCCCGGTTCGCCAGGAAGCGAACCAGGGACATGCCGCTCTTGCCGAGGCCGACAACGATGCGGAAGTGGTCTGAAGCGATCAGGGACACTCGTTTCTACCTCAGTTTCAGGGTGGCAAGGCCAACCAGCACAAGAATCACGGTGATGATCCAGAAACGGACGATCACCCGTGGCTCCGGCCAGCCCTTGAGTTCAAAGTGGTGATGAATCGGCGCCATGCGAAACACGCGGCGGCCGGTCAACTTGAAGGACGCAACCTGGATCACCACCGACAGGGTCTCCATCACGAACACGCCGCCCATGATGAACAGGACGATTTCCTGGCGCACGATCACGGCAATGGTGCCCAGGGCCGCACCCAGCGCCAGGGCGCCGACGTCGCCCATGAACACCTGGGCCGGATAGGTGTTGAACCACAGGAAGCCCAGCCCGGCACCGATCAGCGCGCCGCAGAACACAATCAATTCACCCGCGCCCGGTACATACGGGATCAGCAGGTATTCAGCGAATTTCACGTTACCCGACAGGTAGCAGAAGATGCCCAGGGCGCCGCCCACCATGACGGTCGGCATGATCGCCAGGCCATCAAGGCCATCGGTCAGGTTGACCGCGTTGCTGGAGCCGACGATCACAAAGTAGGTCAGCACCACGAAGCCAATACCCAGCGGGATACTGGCGTCCTTGAGCATCGGGAAAATCAGGGTAGTTTCCACCGCGCTTGGCGCAGTCATATAAAGGAAGATCGCCGCGCCCAGGCCGAACACCGACTGCCAGAAGTACTTCCAGCGGCTTGGCAGGCCCTTGGAGTTCTTCTCGATCACCTTGCGGTAATCATCGACCCAGCCGATGGCGCCGAACAGCAGGGTCACCAGCAACACCACCCAGACGTAGCGGTTGGCCAGGTCGGCCCAGAGCAAGGTGCTGATGCCGATGGACGACAGGATCAACGCACCGCCCATGGTCGGTGTGCCGGACTTGGACAGGTGCGACTGCGGGCCGTCATTACGCACGGACTGGCCGATCTGCAGGTTTTGCAGGGTACGGATCATCCATGGCCCGAGAAACAGCGACAAACACAGCGCGGTCAGCACACCCAGGATCCCGCGCAGGGTCAGGTACTGAAAGACCGCGAAGCCTTTGTGGAACTGTTGCAGATACTCAGCCAGCAGCAGCAGCATTAATGTTTCTCCGTACTTGAGCCACACAAGGCCGCGACGACGTTTTCCATCACCGCGCTGCGCGATCCCTTGATCAAAATAGTTGTGTGTTTGTCTTGTTCGACCACGCCCAGCGCCTGGATCAACTCGGCCTGGGTCGCGAAGTGCCGCGCGCCCAAACCGAAAGCGGCGACGGCATGGGCCATGTTCGGGCCGACGGCGTAGAGGGCGTCGACTTTGCCACTGGCGTAGGCACCGACTTCACGGTGGGACTGTTCGGCCCATTCGCCCAGCTCGGCGATATCCCCCAGCACCAGTACCTTGCGACCGTCGAAGCCTTTGAGCAGGTCAATGGCCGCGCAGATCGAGGACTGGTTGGCGTTGTAAGTGTCGTCAATCACGCGCATGCCGTTGGTCGCCAATTGCGCCACGGTACGGCCCTTGACCGGTTGCACTGCGCCAAGGCCGGTGGCAATGCCGAACAGCGACACGCCCAGGGCGTAAGCCGCGGCGGCGGCGGCCAGGGCGTTGGCAACGTTATGGTTGCCCAGCAGGTTCAGTTGCACGTGTTCGTCACCTTGCGGGCTGTGCAGGGTGAAGGCCGGGCAGCCACGGGCGTCGAGCGTGATGTTCGATGCATGGAAATCGGCCGCGGCGTTGTGCACGGCGAAGCTCAGGACCTTGCGCCCGGCGGCACGTACACGCCAGGTTTCGAAGGCCTTGTCATCGAGGTTCAATACGGCGATGCCGGAAGCGTCCAGCCCCTCAAGGATTTCACCCTTGGCCTGGACGATCTTCTCGGGGCCGCCAAACTCGCCAACGTGGGCGGTACCGGCGTTGTTGATAATCGCAACGTGTGGCCGGGTCATGGCCACCGTGTAGGCAATTTCGCCAATGCGCGACGCGCCCAGCTCGATCACGGCGGCGGTATGTTCCGGGGCCAGTTCCAGCAGGGTCAGCGGTGCGCCAAAATCATTGTTGAGGTTGCCACGGGTCGCCAGCACCGGCCCGCGCGTGCGCAGGATACCGGCGAGCAGTTCCTTGACCGTGGTCTTGCCGCTGGAACCGGTGATCGCCGCCACCGGGTTGGTGAACGCTGCACGGTTCAGTGCACCCAGCTGGCCAAGGGCCAGGCGGGTGTCGGCCACCAGCAACTGCGGCAGTGTCGAGTCAGTGACTTCACGCTGCACCAGGGCGCCGACCGCGCCTTTGGCGGCCACCTCATTCAAATAGTCATGCCCGTCGAAGCGCGGGCCGGCCAGGGCGACGAACAGTTGCCCCGGCTTGATGTTGCGACTGTCGATACTGACGCCGTCGAAGCTGCAATCACTCGACAACACACGGGCCGACAAAGCCTGGGTCAGTTCGCTGAACTGCATGGCCTTAAGCATGGGCCACCTCCCATGCGGTCAAGGCGCGATCGGCCTCGACCAGATCGGAGAAAGCATGGCGCTCGCCGTTGATTTCCTGGTAGTCCTCATGGCCTTTACCGGCCAGGACCACCACGTCGTCAGCGCTGGCGCTGGCAATCAACTGGGCAATGGCGGCGGCGCGGCCGGCAACAAAAGTCACTTGGGAGGCGTCTTTGAAGCCTGCGCGGATATCGTCGAAAATCTGGCTCGGCGCTTCGCTGCGCGGGTTGTCATCGGTGACCAGCACGCCGTCGGCCAGGCGCTTGACGATCTCGGCCATCAGCGGGCGTTTGCCGCGATCGCGGTCGCCGCCGCAGCCGAACAGGCACAACAACTTGCCCTTGGCATGAGGACGCAGGGCTTCGAGGACTTTTTCCAGGGCATCCGGGGTGTGGGCGTAATCGACCACCACCAGCGGTTGCGTCCCGCCGCCCAGGCGCTGCATGCGCCCGGCCGGGCCTTCGAGCTTGGGCAATACGCGCAGGATTTCATCCAGGGCATAATCCAGACCCAGCAAGGCGCCGATGGCTGCGAGCACGTTGCTCAGGTTGAAGCGACCGAGCAAGGTGCTGCGCAGATGGTGTTCGCCCTGGGGCGTAACCAGCGTTGCGAGTACGCCTTCATCGTTGAACTGGGCTTCGCGGCAATACAGGTAGGCGCTGGAATCTTCCAGGCTGTAGCTGATCAGGCGCGCTTCGCTTTTTTCGGCGGCCAGTTGGCGACCGAATGCGTCATCGAGGTTCACGACGCGGCACTTCAGGTCAGTCCAGCCGAACAGCTTGGCCTTGGCGGCGGCGTACGCCTCCATGCTGCCGTGGTAGTCCAGGTGGTCGCGGGACAGGTTGGTCATCACCGCCACGTCGAACGCCAGCGCAGTCACCCGGCCCTGGTCCAGGCCGTGGGACGACACTTCCATGGCGACGGCCTTGGCCCCGGCCTTTTTCAGGTCGGCCAGGGTCGCCTGCACGGCGATCGGGTTCGGCGTGGTATGCAGGCCGCTTTGCAGCGCGCCGTAGAAACCGGTGCCCAGGGTGCCGACGATGCCGCAGTGCTGGCCTAGCAGGTCCAGCGCCTGGGCCACCAGTTGGGTGACGCTGGTCTTGCCGTTGGTGCCGGTGACGCCGATCAGGTTGAGTTGACGGCTCGGGTCGCCATAAAAACGCCCGGCGATATCCGACAACTGCGCCGCCAGGCCCTTGACCGGAATCAACGGCACATCGGTAATCGGCAATACGGTGGCGCCTTCTACTTCATAGGCCACGGCCGCCGCGCCGCGCTGCAAGGCGTCGGCGATATGCGCACGGCCATCGAACTTGCCGCCCGGCACAGCCAGGAACAGGTCGCCGGCGCGTACGTTACGGCTGTCCAGGCTCAGTTCACGAATCAATAGGTCGCGACCAGCGTGGGCGAAAATCTTGTTCAGGCTAAGAGACATCAGCCGCGCCCTCCATTGGCTTTTACAGCAGCGGCCGGTGGTCCGGCGTTGGCTTGTTGGGTCGGCGGCAGGTTGTCCGGCGTGATGTTCATCAAGCGCAGGGTGCCGGACATGACTTTGCTGAATACGGGAGCCGAGACCAGGCCACCGAAGTAACCGGCCTTGCTCGGTTCGTCGATGACCACCACGATGGCGTAGCGCGGATCGCTCATCGGGCCGAAGCCGGCGAACAGCGAACGGTAGGAGTTTTCGGCATAGCCCTTGGTGCCCACCGAAGTCTTACGCGCCGTACCGGACTTGCCGGCCACGTGATAGGCCGGCACCTGGGCACGGAACACGCCGCGCGGTGCCTCGATCACTTGCTGCAGCATGGTCTGCATGGTCTTGGCGACGTTTTCCGGGATGACCTGTTCGGATTTCGGCGCTTCGTCAACGTGGATCAGGCTCAATGGCGTCATGCGGCCATTGTTGGCCAGCACGGAAAAGGCATGGGCCAGCTGGATCGCGGTCACCGACAGGCCATAGCCGTAGGACAGGGTCGCGGTCTCGGCCTTGCGCCACTCACGGTAGTTGGGCAGGTTGCCGACGCGCTCGCCCGGGAAGTCCAGGCCCGTGGGCTGGCCGAGGCCGATCTTCTGCGCCAGGTGGTAGATGGTCTCGCCGCCGATATCAAAGGCGACTTTACTCATGCCCACGTTACTGGAGTTGATCAGGATGCCGGTCAGGTCCAGCACCGGGCCTTCGCTACGGGATACGTCGCGAATGGTGTATTTGCCCAGTTGCAGGGTGCCGGGATAGACCTCGACCTTGTCGGTCGGCTTCCAGCGCCCGGACTCCAGGGCCGCACTCATGGAGATGGCTTTCATGGTCGAACCCGGCTCGAACACGTCGATCATCGCGCGGTTGCGCATCATCGCCGGTTGCAGGTTGCGACGGTTATTCGGGTTGTAGGTCGGCTGGTTGACCATGGCGAGGATCTCACCGGTCTTAACGTCCATGATCACCAGGCTGCCGGCCTTGGCGCCGTTCTCAATGATGGCATTACGCAGCTCACGGTTGGCCAGGTATTGCAGGCGCAGGTCAATCGACAACGCCAAGGGCTTACCGGCCTTGGCGTTTTTGGTGACCTGGACATCCTTGATCAATCTGCCGCGTCGATCCTTGATGACCTGCCGTTTGCCGGGAACCCCGGCCAGCCATTCGTCGTAGGCAAGTTCCACCCCTTCGCGGCCATGGTCATCAATGTCGGTGAAGCCGACCATATGGGCAGTGGTCTCGCCGGCCGGGTAGAAACGCCGGAATTCCTCGATGCCGTAGACACCGGGGATTTTCAGGTCGAGCACGCCTTGCCCCTGTTCAGGGGTGAGGCCGCGAACCAGATAGATGAATTCTTTATTGGCCTGGGCTTCAAGGCGCTCTTTAAGGGCCCTGGGATCCTGGCCGAGGGCGTGGGCCAGCTCGGTCCACTTGTCCTTGGCCACTTGCAGTTCCTTGGCGTTGGCCCACAGGGTGGTCACCGGGGTACTGACTGCCAGGGGCTCGCCGTTGCGGTCGGTGATCAGGCCGCGGTGCGCAGGAATCGGGATATGACGCAGGCTACGGGCATCGCCCTGGCCGATCAGGAAGTCGCGGTCCACCACCTGCAGGTCGACGATGCGCCAGGCAATCGCGCCCACCATCAGTGCGAGCAAGCCCAGCACGACACGGAAGCGCCATGGGTAGAGTGCGCCTTCGAGTTTCATCATGGCGCCACCATGCGGACTTCAGCCGCGCCAGGAATGTGCATCTTCAGCTGTTCGGCGGCCAGCACTTCGATGCGGCTGTGGGCCGTCCAGGTACTTTGTTCCAGGATCAACCGGCCCCACTCCGCCTGCGCCTTGTCGCGCACGCTCAACTCGCCGTACAGGCTATTGAGCAACTGGCGATTCCAGTGGGCGCTGTAGGACACCGCAATCGCGGACACCAGCACGCCGACAAACAGCAGCAACATAAAGAAGCTGCCGCCCGGCAGAGGCTTGGCGAAAAGCTTGCTCACCGCAGCTTCTCCGCAACGCGCATGACGGCGCTGCGAGCACGTGGGTTGGCCTTGAGTTCGGCTTCGGAGGCGAACTGCGCTTTGCCATGGATTTTGATTTTCGGCACAAAGGCTTCGAAACGTACCGGCAGGTTGCGCGGCAGGTTATCGGTCTCGCCCTTGACCAGGCGACGCATGAACAATTTGACGATGCGGTCTTCCAGGGAGTGGAAGCTGATCACCACCAGGCGACCGCCCACTTCCAGGGATTCCAGGGCAGCCTCGAGGCCGGCCTCCAGGTCACCCAATTCGTTGTTGACGTGAATGCGCAGGCCCTGGAACGCACGGGTTGCCGGGTTCTTGCCCTTTTCCCACGCCGGGTTGGCGACTTTCAGCACTTCGGCTAGGTCGGCAGTGCGTTCGAACGGCTGGATTTCCCGGCGCTCGACCACGGCACGCGCCATGCGGCCGGCGAATCGCTCTTCGCCGTATTCCTTGAACACACGGGTGATTTCTTCGTGAGGTGCGGTGGCGATGAACTGCGCGGCGCTGATGCCACGGCTCGGGTCCATGCGCATGTCCAGCGGGCCATCATTCATGAAACTGAAGCCGCGCTCAGGGTCGTCCAACTGCGGCGACGACACGCCCAGGTCCAGCAAGACCCCGGCCACCTTGCCCGCCATGCCCCGCTCGGCGACTTCAGCGCCCAGCTCGGCAAAGCTGCGCTGCACAACGACAAAGCGGCCGTCTTCGGCCGCTAGCGCTTGCCCGGTGGCAATCGCCTGGGGATCCTTGTCGAACCCGAGGAGCTTGCCCTGCGGGCCGAGCTGGCTGAGGATCAACCGACTGTGCCCGCCGCGCCCGAACGTGCCATCCAGATAGCAGCCATCAGGGCGCACGGCGAGAGCCTCGACGGCTTCGTCAAGCAGCACGGTGATGTGGTTAAAGCCGCTATCAATAGTCACAGGATCAAATCACGCAGTTCATCAGGCATGGCGCCCGGTTGTTGAATAGCAGCCAGGTCAGCTGCAGACACAGCATCCCAGGCATCTTCGTCCCACAATTGGAACTTGTTCAGTTGGCCTACCAGCATCGCGCGCTTATCGAGCTTGGCGTATTCGCGCAGACGCGGTGGAACCAGGAAACGACCACTGCCATCGAGTTCGAGATCGACGGCATTACCAATCAGCAAACGTTGCAGGCGACGGTTCTCTTCACGCAACGAAGGCAGAGCGCGCAACTTGGTTTCAATCAACTCCCACTCATCGAGGGGGTAAACACACAAACAGGGATCAACGGCATCAATCGTGATGATTAATTGCCCGGAACTTCGCGAAATGAGCTCGTCACGATACCGGCTCGGCATGGCGAGACGGCCTTTTGCATCGAGACTTATAGCGTTAGCTCCGCGAAACACAGATGCGTTTCTCCAAATTTTAGCGTTTTACGTTCAAAAAACCCACTTTGTGCCACTTTCCGCCACTTGCGCACACTATAGGAATGCGCCCACCACACCGTCAAGGCGCGGATTAAAGGAAAAGCCTTACAGAACGGAGATTTAGGAGCGCAAAAGGAGGAGAAACGAGAGTTCGGCGATGTTTTTGACTCAACAACCCCAAATAGCTCAAAGAGCTAGAGCTTGAACTTAAAGTAATTTATTAAGAGTAAGATTTTTTCGGTATTACGAAGACGCATCTGCCAATGATTTGGCAGGGAGGGATTCTTGCGTTACTACCTGGTTTCTGCCCGAGACTCGTGCAGAAGGAAAAAAGGTGGAGAGTCGATCTATAAGCCGGGTTCTGTCTTGAACAGTCATTCGTCTACGATGGCCATCACTGGACATCTTTAGCAACCTACCCGGTTCCAGCGCGGGCCACGCCTTGGAACCCTATTTGGTCTTGCTCCAAGTGGGGTTTACCTAGCCACGAACTGTTGCCAGTCGCGCGGTGCGCTCTTACCGCACCTTTTCACCCTTACCGGCACCGAAGTGCTTAGGCGGTTATTTTCTGTGGCACTTTCCGTAGGCTCACGCCCCCCAGGCATTACCTGGCACTTCGCCCTATGGAGCCCGGACTTTCCTCCCCCCCCTAATTTTCATAGAGGGCAGCGACTGTCCAATCGACTCTCCGCCGCGAAGGTTAACGGCACGGACGTCTTAGAACAAGTATTAAAAGACAGCATTGCCATCATGTTCCGACGTCGTGCACGTTAAACCCAGGAACTATTCGCTCTTTTGTTTATCAAGTGCGGCCTGATACAACACGTTCTTGCGCACACCGGTGATTTCTGCGGCCAGGGCTGCGGCACGCTTGAGCGGCATTTCCTTGAGCAACAGGTCCAGCACGCGCATGGCCTCGCTACCCACGGCATCTTCACTTTCCGGCGCCGTCCAGCCCGCAACCAGCACCACGCACTCGCCACGCTGCTGATTGCTGTCGCCCTCGACAAACCCACGCAGCTCTTCCAGCGGCAGGCCCTTGAGGGTTTCAAAGGTCTTGGTCAGCTCCCGCGCCAGCAAGGCCAGGCGTTCGCCACCGAAGACCAGTTCCATGTCTTGCAGGCACTCGAGGATACGGTGCGGCGCTTCATAGAAGATCAGGGTGCGCGGCTCTTCCTTTAACAACTCCAGGCGCGCCCGGCGCCCTACGGCCTTGGCCGGCAGGAAACCTTCGAAGATAAAACGATCCGACGGCAAGCCCGCCGCCGAAAGGGCTGCAATCAACGCGCACGCCCCGGGAACCGGGACTACATTGATACCTGCGGCCCGCGCCTGGCGGACCAGGTGATAACCAGGATCGGAGATCAGCGGGGTACCGGCATCGGAGATCAACGCCACGTCATCGCCCGCGAGCAGGCGGGTAATAAAGCGGCTGCCTTCGTCACGTTCGTTGTGCTCATGGCAGGCCGCCAGGGGCGTGGCGATACCGAAGTGCTGCATCAGGCGCAGCGAGTGCCGGGTGTCTTCGGCCGCAATCAACTTGGCTTCACGCAACACTTTCAGCGCCCGCGCACTGATGTCGTCCAGGTTGCCAATGGGCGTCGCCACCACAAAAAGCGAGCCAGCAGTGGAATTCAAAGGACCTGGAGCAGTCAAAGCGCACACCTCGATGATTGGCAAAAGCCATATTGTAGCGCGTAGACGTCAAGAAAATGCGCCGACGGGGTCGCGTCCAGACGGTCTGTTTGCGGCGGTTACTGACGCCCTGCAACATTTAAACGATCTAAATAGACGGTTTCACGCCAGTAACATCGCGCCCCGGCCAGTGCTTGGGTACAATTCCACGCTAATTTGATCGGTATCAGGAACACTTACATGATCGCTTGCCTGCGGCTGTTCTCTGCCCTTTGCCTGGCTGCCCTGTTGGCGGCTTGCGCAAGCTCGCCCTCGTCAAGCCTTGGCGAACTCCCACGGACCCCGGATGCCACCATCGAGCAACTGCTCGAACAGGCGACCTCGGCCAAGACCCCGGAAAAAGCTGCACTGTTGCGCCTGAGCGCGGCAGACATGGCCTTCCATCAGAACAATCCAGGACGCTCCGCGCAGATCCTCGCGCAAGTGCCACTGGACAGCCTCAAGCCTGCCGCCCAGGTTTTTGCCAGCACCCTGTCGGCAGAACTGGCCATGACCCGCAACCAGCCCAAGGCTGCGTTGACGGCGCTAAGCCATCCGAGCCTGCAAAGCCTCAAGGAGTTGCCGCCCGAGCAGCAGGTCCGCACCGGCACCGTGCATGCCCGCGCCTATGAAGCCGACGGCCAGACCCTGGCCGCCGCCCGCGAACGCGTGGCCATGGCCCCGTTGCTCACGGGCGATGCCGCCACCAGCAACCATGAAGCCATCTGGAGCCTGATTGCCGCCGTGCCTGGCGAGCAGTTGCAGGCCAGCGGCAACCCGGTCCTCGACGGCTGGATCAGCCTGGCCCAGGCCGTGAAGAACGCCGGCACCCTGGAGCAGCAGCAAGCCGCCATCGACACCTGGCGTGCGCAGAACCCTGCGCACCCGGCGGCAGTGCAACTGCCGATGCCGCTGACCCGGCTCAAGGAACTGGCCAGCCAGCCATTGAACAAGATCGCCCTGCTGTTGCCGCAACAAGGCCCGCTGGCCAGCGTGGCCAAGGCCCTGCGTGAAGGCTTCATGGCCGCGCACTACCAGGCGCAACAGGCCGGGCAGAAGCCGCCAGTCATCGAGTTCTATGACAGCTCGCGCGTCAGCTCCATCGATGAGTTCTACAAAAAGGCCCAGGCTGACGGCGTGCAATTGGTCATCGGCCCGTTGGAGAAGCCGCTGGTCAAACAACTCAGCGCCCGCCCGCAACTGCCCATCACCACCCTGGCCCTGAACTACAGCGAAGGCGACCAAGCCCCCGCGCAACTGTTCCAGTTCGGCCTGGCTGCCGAGGACGAAGCCCGCGAAGTGTCGCGTCGCGCCCGCGCCGACGGCCTGCACCGCGCGGCGGCCATGGTGCCGAAAGGCGAATGGGGCGACCGCGTGCTCAAGGCCTTCCGCCAGGACTGGGAAGCCAATGGCGGCACCCTGATTGGGGTCGAACATGTCGACCAGCCTGTGGCCTTGGCCCAGCAAATCGCCGACCTGTTCAAGCTGCGCCAGAGCGAAGGTCGCGCCAAGAGCCTGCAAAGCACGGTTGGCGCGGATGTCGCGGCACAGCCATCGCGTCGCCAGGACATCGAGTTCATCTTCCTCGCCGTGACGCCGCAACAGGCCCAGCAGATCAAGCCAACGCTGAACTTCCAATACGCAGGCGATGTGCCGGTGTATGCCACTTCCCACGTGTTCAGTGCCAGCGGCGACAAGAACCAGTACAACGACATGAACGGCATCATGTTCTGTGAAACGCCGTGGCTGCTCAACACCACCGATCCACTGCGCAACCAGGTCACCGCCCAATGGCCACAAGCCAATGGCAGCCTGGGCCGCCTGTACGCCATGGGCGTGGATGCCTACCGCCTGGCGCCGCGCCTGGGTCAGCTCAAGGCACTGCCTGATACCCGTATCGATGGTCTTTCCGGCAACCTGGGCATGAGCCCGAGCCAGCGGATCGAACGCCAGATGCCTTGGGCCAAGTTTGTCAGTGGCCAGGTCGAACGCCTGCCCGATACCCCGCGCTGATGCCCCCACGCTCCAGCGCACAAAGCGGCAAGGATGCCGAACAACAAGCTCTTGAACACTTGCAGCAACAGGGTCTGCGCCTGCTGGCGCAGAACTGGTTGTGTAAACGCGGCGAGCTTGATCTGGTCATGCTTGACGGCGATACAGTAGTATTTGTCGAAGTCCGCTACAGAAAATACGCACAATGGGGTGGTGCGCTCGCCAGTATCGACGAGCGCAAACGTCAAAAGCTGATACTCGCCGCGCAGTTTTTCCTGCTCAGTGAGGGTCGCTGGGCTGACTCCCCCTGCCGTTTCGATGTGGTTGCCATACAAAGCACCCCCCACGGAACCGCTGATCTGCACTGGCTGCGCAACGCCTTCGACGGCTGAGTGTTACCGGAACCGATCAGACATCTTCACCGCACACTTTTGCTCTTTGCTTTGCGGGCTGCACATTCGTGTGCCATACAGCCGCGCTACTTAAGGTCACACAGATGGACATGCAATCCCGAATTCGCCAGCTTTTCCAGGCCAGTATCGATACCAAGCAACAGGCGATGGACGTACTTGCACCGCACATCGAGCAAGCCAGCCAGGTCATGGTCAACGCCCTGCTCAACGAAGGCAAAATGCTTTCGTGCGGCAACGGTGGTTCGGCCGGCGACGCCCAGCACTTTTCCTCCGAACTGCTCAACCGCTTTGAACGCGAGCGGCCGAGCCTGCCGGCTATCGCCTTGACCACCGATTCGTCGACAATCACCTCGATCGCCAACGACTACAGCTACAACGAAATTTTTTCCAAACAAATCCGCGCCCTCGGCCAACCGGGCGATGTGTTGCTGGCTATTTCCACCAGCGGCAACTCGGCGAACATTATTCAGGCGATCCAGGCCGCACATGATCGCGAAATGATTGTCGTAGCATTGACCGGGCGCGACGGCGGCGGCATGGCCTCGCTGCTGCTACCCGAGGATGTGGAGATCCGCGTCCCGGCCAATGTCACTGCACGTATTCAGGAAGTCCATCTGCTGACGATCCACTGCCTGTGCGATCTGATCGACAGCCAACTGTTCGGGAGTGAAGAATGACCGTTAACCGCCTCAGCCTTATAGCCATCACGCTGTGCCTCGCTATCAGCGGCTGCACCTCGGCCATCACTGCGACCCGCGACACCCCTATCCAGGACGACCGTGGCACACGCACTTTTGGCAGCAAGATCGATGACTCGCTGATCGAGACCAAGGTCGGCGTCAACGTCGCCAAGGCCGCCCCCGACCTGGGCAACGGCGCATCGCGTATCGTCGTGACCAGCTTCAACGGCATCGTGCTGCTCGCCGGGCAAACCCCGCGCGCCGACCTCAAGACCCAAGCCGAACAGGCAGCCTCAACCGTGCAACGGGTGAAAAAGGTCCACAACGAACTGCAGGTCGCGCAGCCCATCACCCTGCTGGCAATCAGCAATGACGCCGTGCTGACCACCAAGATCAAGGCCCAGATGCTCACCGACAGCGCAATTCCCGGCTCGCGGATCAAGGTTGTGACGGACAACGGCATCGTCTACCTCATGGGCCTGCTGACCCAGCAGGAAGCAACCCGCGCCACCAACCTGGTACAGGGTGTGTCCGGGGTACAGAAAATTGTGAAACTGTTCGAATACATCGACTGATGTAATCGCCAGCCACAAAAAAGGGCGCCGTGCATTGACTGCACGGCGCCCTTTTTATTGGCTGACGGTTACTGGTACTGCTGGTACGGATTGCCTTGGAACTGGTTGTTCTGCTGCTGTTGCTGCGCAGGCTGGCCATACTGCTGGCCGGGGATCGGGCCGAGGTTGACCTCCACGCGACGGTTCTGCGCACGACCGTTGACGTCGGCGTTGCTGGCAATCGGGTTATCCGGGCCGGCACCACGGGTGGTCAGGTTGGTCGGGCTGACGCCTTGGGACGTCAGGTAATTGGCCACGCTTTGCGCACGACGCTGGGACAGGTCCATGTTCAGTTGGCGGCTGCCGGTGCTGTCGGTGTAGCCGACGATCTGGATGGTGTTCTGGTTGAACTGCTTGAGTGACCCAGCCAGGTTGTTCAGCGGGGTGTAGAAGCTGCTGGCGATAGCATCGGAGTTGGTCGCAAACGTGATGTTGCCCGGCATGATCAACTTGATCTGGTCACCCTGGCGCTGCACCTCGACGCCGGTGTTGGCCATGCTTTCACGCAGTTTCTTTTCCTGCTGGTCAGCGTAATAGCCATAACCCGCAGCGCCGATACCGGCTACCGCTGCGCCGATCAGCGCGCCTTTGCCACGGTTGTTATGGTCAATGGCTGCACCGGCCAACGCACCCGCCAGCGCGCCGAGGCCGCCGTATTTGGCGGTTTTGCTCATGCCTTGCGAACCGTTGTCCGCCTGTCCCTGGCTGCCATCGTAAGGGTTAGGGGAAGCACAGCCCGACAATAGGGCTACCGCGGTAGCAACAACAAGCAGACGACGCGAAGTGAACATGAAGGAAGCTCCTACTTTTGCATTCTGTGATGCAGAGGACATTGGCAATGGACCTGTGCCGAGTTTGGAACGCGACAAACGGTAAAAATTCCGTACTCCGCCGCGCACCTGTGACAAAAGATAAACGCCGGCACGCTCACCTAAACCCTAGCAGAGCCTCGCGCTGTCAGGCCCTGACAAACGGATTTTCGCGCATTTCATCCCCCAGGCGCGTATCCGGGCCATGCCCGGTCACCACGGTCGCCCCTTCGTCCAGGGTATAAAGCCGCTGCTTGATCGACCGCACGATGGTCGCCTGGTCGCCGCCCCACAAATCCGTGCGCCCTACCCCGCGCCGGAACAAGGTATCGCCGGCGATCAGCAGCTTGGCATCGGCAAACCAGAAACTCATCGAGCCCGGCGTATGCCCAGGCGTGTGCAAGGCGACGCCGCAGCCACAGGCCAGCTCTTCATCATCGGCCAGCCAGCGATCCGGCGACGGCACCGGGGTGTAGGGCACACCGAACATCTGGCACTGCATTTCGAGGTTATCCCACAGGAACTGATCCTCCTTGTGCAGGTGCAGCGTGGCGCCGGTCTTTTCTTTCAACTGGCCGGAGGCCAGGAAATGATCCAGGTGCGCATGGGTGTGGATGATGCTCACCACCTTCAAGCCCAGTGCGTCGAGGCGTGCCAGGATCAGCTCATGGTTGCCGCCCGGATCGACCACGATGGCCTTCTTGCTGATCGGGTCACCGATGATCGTGCAGTTGCACTGCAACGGGCCGACGGGGAAGGTTTCACGGATCAGTCCAGGAGTTGTGATTTGCATAAGGAGTCCCTTCTAGCTGTTGGCGCGTGCCGCGTGCAGTTTTTTGTAGCTGTCGATCAACCGCAGGTGCCGGTCCAGCCCTTCCAGTTTCATACTGGTTGGGGTCAGGCCATAAAAGCGCACGCTGCCATCCACCGAACCAATGGCGGCGTCCATGCGCTCGTTGCCAAACATCCGGCGGAAATTGGCCTCGTAGTCTTGCAGTTCCAAATCCTCGTCTAACTGCATCTCCAGCACTGCATTCACCGCCTGGTAGAACAGGCCGCGTTCGACGGTGTTGTCGTTGTACTGCAGGAACATCTCCACCGCTTCCTTCGCCTCTTCAAACTGCTGCAAGGCGAGATAGATCAGCAGCTTCAGCTCCAGGATCGTCAACTGGCCCCAGGCGGTGTTGTCGTCGAACTCGATGCCGATCAGGGTGGTGATATCGGTGTAGTCATCCAGTTCGCTTTCCACCAGGCGCTCGACCAGCGCTTGCAGGCCCTCTTCATCCAGGCTGTGCAGGTTCAGGATATCGGCGCGGAAGAACAGCGCCTTGTTGGTGTTATCCCAGATCAGGTCGTCCACCGGATAGATTTCCGAATAGTCCGGTACCAGGATCCGGCAAGCCTTGGCGCCGATATGCTCGTACACCGCCATGTAGACCTGCTTGCCCATGCCTTCGAGAATGCCGAACAGGGTGGCAGCCTCCTCGGCGTTGGAGTCTTCGCCCTGGCCGGAGAAATCCCACTCCACGAACGCGTAATCGGACTTGGCACTGAAGAAACGCCACGACACCACGCCGCTGGAGTCGATGAAGTGTTCGACAAAGTTGTTCGGCTCGGTCACCGCATGCCCCTCAAAGGTCGGCTGCGGCAAGTCGTTCAAACCTTCGAAACTACGGCCCTGGAGCAACTCGGTCAGGCTGCGCTCCAGCGCCACTTCCAGGCTTGGGTGGGCGCCAAACGAGGCAAATACGCCGCCGGTGCGCGGGTTCATCAGGGTCACGCACATCACCGGGAACTCGCCGCCCAGGGACGCATCCTTGACCAGCACTGGGAAGCCCTGCTCTTCGAGGGCCTGGATACCGGCGAGGATGCTTGGGTATTTGGCCAGCACGTCGGCCGGTACATCCGGCAGGGCAAATTCACCTTCGATGATTTCGCGCTTTACCGCGCGCTCGAAGATCTCCGACAGGCACTGCACCTGCGCCTCGGCCAGGGTATTACCGGCACTCATGCCGTTGCTCAGGTACAGGTTTTCGATCAGGTTGGAGGGGAAATACACCACCTCGCCGTCAGACTGGCGCACAAACGGCAGTGAGACGATGCCACGCTCTTCATTGCCGGAGTTGGTGTCGATCAGGTGCGAACCGCGCAACTCGCCATCGCGGTTGTAGATCTTCAGGCAGTACTCATCGAGAATTTCAGTCGGCAGCGCGTCTTTGCGGCCCGGCTTGAACCAGCGCTCGTCCGGGTAGTGCACAAACGCCGCGTTGGCGATGTCTTCGCCCCAGAATTGATCGTTGTAGAAGAAGTTGCAGTTCAGGCGCTCGATAAACTCGCCCAACGCCGACGCCAGTGCGCCTTCCTTGGTCGCGCCCTTGCCGTTGGTAAAGCACATCGGCGAATGGGCATCGCGGATATGCAGCGACCAGACATTGGGCACGATATTGCGCCACGAAGCGATTTCAATCTTCATGCCCAGGCCCGCCAGAATGGCCGACATGTTGGCGATGGTCTGCTCCAGCGGCAGGTCCTTGCCCGCAATATAGGTACCCGCGTCTGACGCAGAAGCCGGCATCAGCAACGCCTGGGCGTCGGCGTCGAGGTTTTCCACCTCTTCGATGACAAACTCAGGCCCGGCCTGTACCACTTTCTTTACCGTACAGCGGTCGATGGAGCGCAGGATGCCCTGGCGATCCTTATCGGAAATATCGGCAGGCAACTCGACTTGAATCTTGAAGATCTGGTTGTAGCGGTTTTCCGGGTCGACAATATTGTTCTGCGACAGGCGGATATTGTCCGTGGGGATATTGCGCGTGCTGCAGTACAACTTCACAAAGTAAGCCGCACACAACGCCGACGAAGCCAGGAAGTAGTCGAACGGACCGGGGGCCGAGCCATCGCCCTTGTAGCGAATCGGCTGGTCGGCCACCACGGTGAAGTCGTCGAACTTGGCTTCAAGCCGGAGGTTGTCGAGAAAATTGACCTTGATTTCCATGCGGGATTACCAGAATAGCGGAGCAAACGAATTGGCCGCCATTATCCGGCTTTTGCGGCGCAAGTCTCCCCCTTACCCCAACAACCCCATCTCCTGCGCCCGCGCGACGGCCTGGGTACGGCGTTCCACTCCCAGTTTGCTGTTGATATGGCTGGCGTGGGTCTTGACGGTGTGCAGCGAGATAAACAGCTGGTTGCTGATTTCCTGGTTGGAACACCCTTGGGCGATCAACTGCAGCACCGCCAGCTCACGGGCGCTCAAGGTTTCGCCGGTGTGGGTGATTTCGATCGGCTCGCGCAGGGCAACTACCGGCAGCAAGGCCCACAAGCTTTGCCGCAGCAGGTCATTCGGCGCGTGGCCCAGTTGCTCACGCATCCAGTCCGGATAACGTTCCAGCAAACGTTGGAAGGGTTGCAACGCACCGCCGCTCGCCACTTGCAGGGCGCGGGCAAAAACCGGGCGGGCCGATGCAGCCTGACCGTCATCCAGCAACAACAGCACGTACTGGTTCAGGGCCATCACTGCGATCATCTGCTGGCCTTTGCCTTCAGCTTGCCGGGCGAGTACATCGAGCCGGCGCAGGGCGTTTTCGGCTTGGCCACGAATGGCATCCAGGGCCGCCTGCTGCAATTCGATATGTTGCGGCAGATGTGGATGAAACTCCGGGGCGGCGGCAGCCTGGTCGCCGTTGTAGGTTTGCCCCAGCCGCGCCAGCCAGGCATCGGCCAGGTCCGTACGGCCCTGGGCCAGCCACAACTCGCATTTGATCAATGTGATCATGGCCAGGTAGTAAATCGGCGGCACATCCCAGATATGCATCAGCCGCTCGGCTTCGGCCAGCTCGGCAAAGGCCTTGGGGAAATCGCCACGGCGCCCCTCGAGGTTGGCGATGACACAGTGGCCGATCAACACGCTGATATCCCGGCAGGCGCGAGCCTCGGCTAACCCGGCACGCAGGCGCAACAGCCCGGCTTCGGGCTGGCAACGCATTAGCAGCAGGAACCCTTCGTACAGCGACAGGCGCGCACGCACCGCATACAGGCGCTGGGGCGCCAGGCCCTGCAAGCGTTGCAGGCCCTCGCGTACCTCGTCCAGGGAGCGCAGGATTTCCCCGCGCGCCTGCAGCACCCGTGCCCGATCGTAATGGGCCAGGGCCTCGAACAGCGGGTTGCCGACACGTTGCGCCAGCTCCAGGGAGTCGCGATTCAAGCCGCGTGCGCGCCACAGGTCGGCGTCGACGATGGCCAGGTTCGACAGGGTCGAAAGGCACATCAAGCGCTGGCCGTAACGCTTGAGCGGCAGGCTTTCCAGGGCTTCGCTGCAATACAGCTGGGTCAGCTCGCGGTTGCCGCGCCCACGGGCAATGATGCCACTGAGGGCCAGCCACTGGGCGAGCATCGACTTCTGCGCCGTGGCCGACGGTGCCGGCAGGAAGCGGCTTAGATGGCTGGACAGTTCTTCTGCGGCGTCCAACTGACAGGCCAGCCCCAGCGCCCAGCTGTAGAGCACGATCAAGCGGGGCGTGCTGATCAATAGGCTGTCGGGCAAGTCCATCTTCCAGCGTAGGAGCATGCCGACATTCTGTTCAGCCAGCAGTTGCTCTTCAGACAGGTTCTGCACCAGGTTCGCCGCTACATCCAGATGTCCGGCGCGCAGGGCCTGTTCCACGGCCTCATCGAGCAAGCCCTGGGCATTGAACCAGCGACAGGCGCGCAAGTGCAGGCTGGCGGCCGGTAGCATCGCATTCGGCGAGCGCCGGGTGCGCAGCAAGTCGGAAAACAAGTGGTGATAGCGGTACCAGTGACCCTGTTCGTCCAGCGGCACCAGGAATACCTGATGAGCTTGCAGGTAACGCAGGATTTCCGCGCTGTCATGTGCCTCGCGCACCGCATCGCAAAGCTCGCTGCAAAAACGCTCCTGGGAGGCGGTGTCGTATAAGAACGCCTGGACTTCCGGCGGCAGGCAATCGATCACCTCTTCCAGCAGATAGTCACGGATCAGCCCTTCGCCACCATGCAGGCCTTGGGGCAGGTTGGCCTCGCTGCCGGCTTCGGCGGCCGCCAGCAACCAGAAGCGCAGGCCGGCCACCCACCCTTCGCTGCGGCGGATCAGATTGTCCAGTGCCTCACCGCGCAACGAACTGCTGTGGCGGTCAAGCAAGGCCAGGGATTCGTCGTTGGTCAGGCGCAGGTCTTGCTCATGCAACTCCAGCAAATGCCGGGACAAACGCAACCGCGCCAAATGCCAGTCGGGACGCTGGCGGCTGGTGACCAGCACCAACAAGCCATCAGGCAAATGATTGAGGAAAAATTGCAGGCAGCGATCCAGCACCGGCCCCTGGGCCAGGTGGTAGTCATCCAGCACCAGTAATAACGGCGTGCGTGTGGATAGATGGACGGTCAATTCGTCGAGCAAGCCATCGAGCCATTCTTCAAAGGCAAACGGCTGGTGGCGCTGACGCATTTTCAGCAGGCCCAGCGCCTGGCTGCCTACCTGCGGGAAATACTGTTGCAGACCCTCCAGTAGACGTTCAAGGAAACGCCCCGGATCACTGTCCCGCGCACTGAGGCCCAGCCACAGGCTTTGCCAGTGATCCGGCAGGCTTTGGCAGAACTCCACCGCCAGCGAGCTCTTGCCGAACCCGGCCGGCGCGCTGACCAGCAATAAACGCCCCTCCAGGCCCGCGCTCAGGCGCTCGCAAAGGCGTGGGCGCAGCACATAGCCATCAGGCAGTGGGGGTCGATAGAAGCGCCCTTCCAGCGTGGGGATTACCGCACTGGCAGGCCCTTGGATTGGGGACAGATCAGTCATCGCCGGGCTCTTGTAGTAGGCTGTGGTCGGCATTGCAGATGTCCGCAGACTAGCGTTAAAACCCGTCGCTTTGTAGATCTTTGCAACATTTGTCTGAAAAAGACTACAACAAGAAATAACCGGCGATGTTCAGCCCCCCCAAACAAATGTAGGAGCTGGCTTGCCTGCGATTGCATCGCCTCGGTATGTCAGATAGACCGAGGTGATGCAATCGCTGGCAAGCCAGCTCCTACAGAGGCCAACGTGTTTACTGCACGTTAGCGGACACCGTCCTGGCGCAGGGCCGCCGGGGTGAAGTCTTTGGTGGTGGCGGTGAAGCCGAAGTCATAGGCCTTTTTCTCTTCGTTCTTCATGCCCAGTGCCAGGTAGCGGCCGGACTGCAGGTCGTAGAGGGTTTCCAGGGCGTACCACGGCACTTGCTTGTCGTAGTAGTTCTCGCCATGGGCTTCAGCCACGCGCCACAGCTGGCCACGACCGTCGTAGTGGTCGATCACCGCCGCTTGCCAGGTGTCTTCATCGATGTAGAAGTCACGTTTGGCATAGATATGGCGCTGGCCCTCCTTCAGGGTTGCAACCACGTGCCAGACGCGGCGCAGTTCATAGCGTGCCAGGTCCTGGTTGATGTGCCCGGCCTTGATGATGTCGGAGTACTTGAGCTTCGGATCGTCGAGCTTGTAGCTGTTGGACGCGATGTAGATTTCCTTCTTGCCTTCGAGCTTCCAGTCGTAGCGATCCGGCGCACCGTTGTACATGTCGAGGTTGTCGGAGGTACGCAGGCCATCGGCAGCGGTACCCGGCCCGTCATAGGACACTTGCGGCGCCCGGCGCACACGGCGCTGGCCGGCGTTGTAGACCCACGCCGCGCGCGGTTCCTTCACCTGGTCCAGGGTCTCGTGCACCAGCAATACACCACCGGCCAGGCGCGCCGGGGCGGTCACTTGCTGCTTGAAGTAGAACAGGATGTTGCCCGGGTTTTTCGGGTCGTAGTCCTTCATCTTGTCGCGGAACACGAACTGATCCTGGAAGTACACCAGGCTGTACGAGCCGTTGGCCTGTGGCGTGGCCTGGGTCACCAGGCGCGTGACGCTGCCGCCGCGATAACGGGTGATGTGGTTCCAGATCACCTCGACCCCGCTTTTCGGGATCGGGAACGGAATCGCGGTCTCGAAGTTTTCCAGGCCGTTACCGCCACCTACCAGGTTGGTGCTGGTGGCGTTTTTCTTGATGGCGGCGAACACTTCCGGCGGCACGGTGGCGCCGCGATGGGTGGTGTACACCGGCATCTTGAAGGTTTCGGGGTAGCGCTTGAACATCGCGTACTGCCCAGGGGCCAGCTTGTCTTTGTACTGCTCGACGTTTTGCGCGGTGATGGTGAACTGCGGCTGCTCGCTGGCATACGGGTTGGCCAGGAAGCCCTTGGCATCCACGGCGCCGGCGTTGGTCGGCAGGGCTTTCCAGGCCGGGATGGTGCCGGCAGCGTTGCCGGCCATTTCCGCGCCCATCGGGGTCAATGTGGTGCCCAGCTTGGCGGCTTCATCCGCCGAGACCGCCGCCATGACGCTGCTGGCCATGATCGACAGTCCCAGCACACCCACGTGCAACAGACTTTTGGTTATTTTCATGTTCTGGTCTTCCTGAAAATACTGACTGCTTAAAGAGTGTGCTTAGAAGTTCACGCCGGCGCTCAAGGCGACAAAATCGCGGTCATCCACCGTGCTGAAGTCGCCACCAAAGAAGTTGGTGTAGTTCAGGCTGACGGTGTAGGTGTTCTGGTATTCAGCATCCACACCCAGGCTGACGGCCTTGCGGCCCTCTTCAAAGTTGCCGCCAGGGCCTGGCGAGTAACCTTTGACGTCATGGGACCAGGCCACGCTTGGCTTGAGGTTGACACCGGCGAAGACGTCCGGGTATTCCCAGATCGCACGGGCGCGGTAACCCCAGGAAGTGGCGGTGGTGTAGCCGTCCTGGTTGCAATTGGTGTTCAAGCCGGCAGTACTGCCACCCAGCCCGGCACCAGCGGAGGTCGAAGCATTGAGACGGTTACAGAAACCGCCGGGCAAGCTGCCTGGCCCAAACACCGGGTCACGCCCATAACGCGCGTCAGACTTACTCTCAAGCCCCCCGACATGCGTCACACCAATCTCACCCACGGTCGTCAGGCGGCTTGCCCCCATGACCTGATCGAAGAAGTGCGTAAAGGTAGTTTGGAATTGGCTGACTTCTTTGCGGCGATAGCCATGCAAGTCCTGCCCAGGCTGCCCCTTGAGTACCGAGGCGTTGTTATACCCATTAACCCCAGTAACACCTGCAAACAGGATATCCGTGGTGTTGAGTTGTACAGGCGCATTCGGACGGTAGCTCAACTCACCACTCCACGCCGTGCCCGTAGGCAAGGTGGTGGAGAAACTCAAACCGTAGAGGCGAATGTCTTCCGGGTATTCAACAAAATAGTTGGAATTACCCGCGACAATAACCGGCGCCAGGCCGGCCAACGGGGCTGGAAGGTTATTGGCAAGGTTGAACACGCGCTGGGAGGCGCCCTGGCCACTGAAAATCGGCGCACGGCTGTGATAGTTCATGAAGTACGCACCGAACTCGGTATCCAGCGGTTCAAAGTTGTAGTGAAACGCAAAACCGAACTGCCCACTGTCACGTGCATCGCGGTCAGGTCCACGGGCGACTTTCACACCCTCTTCGTTCATGTCGACCCCTTGGGACGTCAGGAACGGGATCGCTGTTGCCGGGAATTGCGAACGCTTGTTCAGCACCCGCAGGTTGTCGTTGCAACCATCGGAAATAACATCCGGCTGCGAGAAAAAAGTCCCACAGTTGTCGGTAACCGTCTGGTCCCACTCCAACTGATAGAACGCTTCCGCCGACAGGTTATCGGTCAAGGATTGCGACACGTAGAACATGTTGACCGGAATCAGGCCTTCCTTGATCTCGGCACCCGGACGACGGAACGCAGACACGTCGATCGGGTTGATGGAGTTGATACCGCCACCGATGAAGGTACTTTCACCCCAGCTCACGACTTGCTTGCCAAAACGCACCGAACCCGGGGCATCGGCAATGGAGTAGTTGTGGTAGATGAACGCATCGAGGATCTGCCCGCCAGAAGACTTGGCGCCCTCTTTGCGATTGTGGTCGCTGATGTCCTTGAACTCGCGGCTTTCGTCCTTGAGTTCAAAGTCATACCAATACTTGCCACGCACAAACACACCGGTATCGCCGTACTTCAGTTCCAGGTCATGGATACCCTTGAAGATCTTCGAGAACGTCTCCCCACGCTTGAAGTTCAAGTGGCCGTCATCGGAGGTCTGCGACAGCCCCCTGCCGCCGTTGTTGGCACCGATCAGGTCCTTGTTGGGCTTGGACGTGCCCCAACTGGCCCCCACCGACAGGGACGAGTCGAAGCTGCCTTCGACCTCACCAATGTTGAAACTGACGCCGAATGCGGGCCCGGCGAGGGTCGAGGCAAGACTGACCGCCAGGGGCAATCTCGCCCGGCGCCAGAACTGATTTACTGAGGTCATCGACGCTACTCCATGTGCATTTTATTGTTATGGCAGTGAGCCTTTTCAAACACGCTTGTAACGGCCGGAATACAACGATTCCAATGCCAGACTGCCGCCGGACCACCCAGGACCGCAGCGCCGCATCCTTGAAAAACTCTGGGAGGGACTATAGCCAGCAGGGGGTAGCGCTTGATCCCTCTAAAGTGTGATTTGCATCACCAACCCGTCTGCGACAGCCCTTTCGCCATGTCAGCGAGGGCTGACGCGAAAGAGAATGGCTCAAATTACGCAAATAACAAGGCGAAGGCCTGTAATAGAGCATTGCCGTGCCCGGGCGGGCACGGCAGGAGGGGTCAGAGCGTGGAGAGGAAGGTGCTGTTATTGGCCTGCCATTCGATGATGTCGATCCGGATACGCTTCTTGTCCAGCTTGCCGACGCTGGTCTTGGGAATTTCCGTAACAATGGCAATCTGACTTGGAATCGCCCACTTGCTCAGGTGGCCCTGCTCGACATACGGCTTGAGGTGCTCCTTGAGTTCGCGCGCGCCAATCCCGTGGCCTTCGCGCACCACCAGCAGGGCAAACGGGCGCTCGCCCCACTGCGGGTCGGCAATCCCGACCACCGCTACTTCGCGTACCGCCGGGTGACGGCTGACCAGGTCTTCCAGCGCCAGGGACGAGATCCACTCGCCGCCGGTCTTGATCACGTCCTTGATACGGTCGCGAATATCGATCACGCCAAAGGCATCGAGGGTGGCCACGTCGCCGGTGTGCATCCAGCCGCCTTCCCAAAGCTCGGCGCCTTTGTGCGGCTCGTTGAAATAGCCTTCGCTGAGCCATGGCGCGCGCAGCACCAGTTCGCCTTGGGACTCGCCATCGGCCGGCAGGAAGTTACCGTTGCCGTCGATGATCGCGGCTTCCACCAACGGCCCCGGCACACCGGCCTTGATCCGGTAGGTGGTGCGTTCGTCTTCGCTGCCGGCCATCAGTTCTTCATTGAGGTGGGCACAGGACACCAGCGGTCCGGTCTCGGACATGCCGTAGGCCGCCGTCAGCTGGATGCCACGGGTCTTGGCCGCTTCGTACAGCGAACGGTTGAGGGCACTGCCGCCGATGACGATCTTCCAGCCGCCAAAATCCACACCCTGGGCGGCCTTGGCGTTGAGCAGCATCTGCAGGATGGTCGGCACGCAGTGGGAAAACGTGACCTTTTCCTTGCGCCACAACTCCACCAGGTATTCCGGATCGTAGCGGCCTGGATAAACCTGCTTCAGCCCGAGCATGGTCGCCACATACGGCAAGCCCCAGGCGTGCACGTGGAACATCGGCGTGATCGGCATGTACACATCGTTGGTGCCGAGCAGGCGCACACTGTCGACGCTGCCCATGATGGTCGCCACGCCGATGGTGTGCAGCACCAGTTGGCGGTGGGTGAAATACACACCCTTGGGGTTACCGGTGGTGCCAGTGGTATAGAAAGTGGTGGCCACCGAGTGCTCGTCGAAGTCCTCGAAGGTGTACTGGGTACTGGCAGCGGCCAACAGGGTTTCGTACTCGCCTACCAGGTTGGGCAGGTCAGCGGTTTTTTCGTCGCCATCGGTCAGCAACAGGGTCTTGTCGACGGTGGTCAACTGCCCGGCAATGGCCTGGTACAGGCCGACGAACTCGCTGTTGACCAGCACAAAGCGGTCTTCGGCGTGGTTCATCGTGTACAGGATCTGCTCTGGCGACAGGCGCACGTTGATGGTGTGAATCACCGCACCAATCATCGGGATGGCGAACATGCACTCCAGGTAACGGTGGCTGTCCCAGTCCATCACGGCCACGGTATCACCGGCCTTGACTCCCGCTGCGGTCAGCACATTGGCCAGGCGGGCGACACGTTCGGTCAGGGTTGGGTAGGTGTAGCGCAGTTTGTCGCGGTAGACGATTTCCCGGGTTTTCTCGTAGCGGGCGCCCGACATCAACAGGCGTTTGATCAACAGCGGGTATTGGTACGCGCCTTCGGCGGGCGGGATAACACGAGTCTGCAACATACGAATCCCTTTTTATGACTGCACGGTCTTGGCTAAAGGATTTGCACTGTAGAGACCTTGCACGCCGGCCAAATCAGCCGAAGGAATGATTTGCAGAATCGGATGAATGCTAGCTTTGCGCCAGCATTCATTCACGAATGACGCACTCAGCGGTCGGTGAAAGCCACTTTCACACCGATGGCAATCAGCACCACGCCCATGCTCCGATCAAACCAGTGGCCCATGCGCGCAAAGCCTGCGCGCACGCGCTGCTGGCTGAACAACATGGCCACCATGCAGAACCACAGGGCGGTGGCTACCGCCAGGTACAGGCCATAACCGGCCTGGATCGCCAGCGGCGTGTGGGGGTTGATCACCACGGTGAACAGCGACAGGAAAAACAGCGTGGCCTTGGGGTTCAGGCCATTGGTCACAAAGCCCGAGGTAAAGGCGCCGCGAGCGCTGCGCTCGCCCACTTCACGGTGCAGCTCTTCTGCACCGGCAGGCTTGGCCGGCTGCGCCCGCAGGGCTTTGAAGCCGATGTACAACAGGTAGGCCGCCGCCGCCCATTTCAAGGCGTTGAACAGCACGATGGACTGGGACACGATCAAGCCGATACCAAGCAGCGAGTAGCCAACGTGAAGAAAAATCGCCGAGCCGACGCCCAGCGCCGTCCAGGTACCGGCGCGCCGGCCATGGGTCACGCTCTCGCGTACCACCACGGCAAAGTCCGGCCCGGGACTGGCCACGGCCAGCAGGTGAATCAACGCCACGGTCAAAAACTCGGTGAGGTACATGCACACTCCAAGAAGTAACTGATTATTTCATCTGGTAGGCTCGGCAGATTACGCCTTCGAACTCTGTCGCAAAAGGTACAGTTGATGACGAACAATCGCCGCGCCGTCTTCCTTGATCATCCTTCCCTGGACCAGGGAGACCTCGACCTCAGCGAATTGCGCGAGACGTTCAGCGACTTGCAGCTGTGTGAGCAGACCTCGGCCGATCAGGTGGTCGAACGCCTGCAAGGTGCCCAGGTAGCGATCAGTAACAAGATCCTGCTCAACGCCCAGACTCTGGCCGCCTGCCCCGAGCTGAAGCTGATCCTGATCGCTGCTACCGGCACCAACAACGTCGACCTGGCCGCTGCCCGCGCCCGGGGCATTACCGTTAGTAACTGCCAGGGTTACGGCACGCCATCGGTGGCGCAACACACGATCATGCTGCTGCTCAACCTCGCCACACGCCTGAAGGACTATCAAAAAGACGTCGACGCCGGCCTGTGGCAGCAAGCCAAGCAGTTCTGCCTGCTGGATTATCCGATTGTCGAGCTGGAAGGCAAAACCCTGGGCTTGCTGGGCCATGGCGAGCTGGGCGGCGCCGTCGCGCGCCTGGCCCAAGCGTTTGGCATGCGCGTGCTACTGGGCGCTATCCCCGGCCGCCCGGCCCGTGCAGACCGGGTGCCGCTGGACGAACTGCTGCCGCAGATCGATGCGCTGACCCTGCATTGCCCACTCAACGAACACACGCGCCACGTTATCGGGGCCCGTGAGTTGGCGCTGCTCAAGCCGGGCGCGTTCGTGGTCAACACTGCGCGCGGCGGCCTGATCGATGAACAGGCCCTGGCAGACGCCTTGCGCGGCGGTCATCTGGGCGGGGCGGCCAGCGATGTGCTGAGCGTCGAACCGCCGACCACCGGCAACCCGCTGCTGGCCAGCGACATCCCACGGCTGATCATCACGCCACACAGTGCCTGGGGCAGCCGCGAAGCACGGCAACGGATCGTCGGCCAATTGACTGAAAACGCCCGGGGCTTTTTCAGCGGAGCACCGCAGCGCGTCGTCAGTTGATAAACTGCGCTCCTTTTTCAGGGAGCAGACCATGGATCCGCGCAGTGAAGTACTGCTTCGTCAGGCCGAACTTTTTCAAGGCAACGTGTTGCTGGCCGGCCTGCCCGCCGATGACCTGCTGGGCCGCCTGCCCAATGCCCATGGCTGGTGCTGGCATGCGGGCGACCAGGCAGCGCTGGATGCGCGGTTTGCCGAGCGCAGCCATTTCGGGGTCGATGTGCCGCAACGCGCATTCGACACGGCGGTGGTGTTCCTGCCCAAGTCCAAGGATCTGGCCGACTACATCCTCAAGGCCGTCGCGGCACGGCTGCCGGGCGCCGAGCTGTACCTGGTGGGTGAAAAACGCGGCGGCATCGAAAGCGCCGCCAAGCAACTGAACGCCTTCGGCAAACCACGCAAGCTCGACAACGCACGGCACTGCCAGCTGTGGCTGGCCACCGTGGCCGATGCTCCGGCGGCGCCGGAACTGGCGAGCCTGGCCCAGGTGTTTGAAGTGCCACTGGCCGACGGACCGCTCAAGGTCGTCAGCCTGCCGGGCGTGTTCAGCCATGGCCGCCTGGATCGCGGTACCGCGCTGTTGCTGGAACACCTGGACAAACTGCCCAGCGGTCATCTGCTGGACTTCGGCTGTGGCGCCGGCGTGTTGGGCGCGGCGGTCAAGCGGCGCTACCCGCACAACACCGTGACCCTGCTTGATGTGGACGCCTTTGCTACCGCCAGCAGTCGCCTGACCCTGGAGGCCAATGGCCTGGAAGGCGAAGTGCTGACCGGTGATGGCATCGACGCCGCGCCCATGGGCCTGGATGCGATTCTGAGTAACCCGCCGTTCCATGTCGGGGTACACACGGATTATTTCGCCACGGAAAACCTGCTGCGAAAAGCCCGCCAACATCTGAAAAACGGCGGCGAACTTCGGCTAGTCGCCAATAGCTTCCTGAAGTATCAACCGCTGATCGAAGAGCACCTGGGCGTGTGCGCAGTCAAGGCCGAGGGCCAGGGTTTTCGCATCTATCGGGCCAAGCGCGGCTGACGGGCGTTTGAAAAAGAAGGCTTGCCGAATGGATTTTGCCAAGGCAGAATCCGCTCCGTCCTAGGGGAGTAGTCTCCCACGAGCAACATGCTCGTCCGGCATACGTCAACATACTTGGTCAGCAGACCATGGCGTATGCGACCCAGGAGTCCGCACAGACGGACCTGGGTTTGACAAGACCTATGACACGCACACCTTACCCGGGGCGGGAAGGCTGTACGTGTCATAGCCGTGTCGACCCGCCCCTGGAAACCTACCTGATGCTGGATTCACTTCTCGTTCCTACCGCAATCGTTGCCTTGGCCGAAATCGGCGACAAGACGCAATTGCTCGCGCTCATCCTCGCCGCACGCTTTCGCAAACCCTGGCCAATCATCGCCGGCATCATCGCCGCGACCCTGGCCAACCACGCCGCTGCCGGTGCCGTGGGTGCCTGGTTTGGCAGTTTCTTCTCGGATGCGGTGCTGCACTGGATCCTCGCCGCGAGCTTCTGCGCCACGGCCCTGTGGACCCTGGTGCCAGACAAGCTCGACGATGATGAAGCCAGCACCTCGCGCAAGTTCGGGCCGTTCCTGACCACCCTGATTGCGTTCTTTATCGCTGAAATCGGTGACAAGACGCAGATCGCCACGGTGATGCTGGCGGCGCAATACCCCGAGTTGTGGCTGGTAATCATCGGCACCACCCTGGGCATGTTGATTGCCAACGTACCGGTGGTTCTGGCGGGGAATTTCGCGGCGGAGAAACTGCCGTTGACCTTGATTCGGCGCCTGGCGGCTTCGGCGTTCTTCATCCTGGCGTTGGTGGCGGTGTACAAGGCCATGCAAAGCAGCGGCTGGTTGTAACCCTTTACAAATGTGGGAGCTGGCTTGCCTGCGATAGCGCTGTATCAGTCACGTATTAATTAACTGAACCACCGCTATCGCGAGCAAGCCCGCTCCCACTTTTGGACCTTCACAAGGCCTGGATTATCAGGACTTCTTGGCCTGCTGGTACAGCGGCATCACCTTGGGAATCGCCGCCTGCAACGAGGCGATCCGGCTGCTGGAGGCCGGGTGGGTGCTCATGAATTCAGGCGGTGCGCCTTCGGAAGCCTTGGCCATTTTGTTCCACAGCGTGATCGCCGCGTTCGGGTCGTAACCGGCGCGGGCCGAGAGCTCCAGGCCGATCAGGTCGGCTTCGTTCTCATTGCTGCGGCTGTTAGGCAAGGTCATGCCGTAGTTGGCCACGGTGTCGGCCAGCGCCATGCTGTCCTGGCCCAGGCCCAACAATGCGCCAGCGCCCTGCTTGGCCATTTCGATGCCGTAAGCCTTGGACATGGCTTCGCGGCCATGCTCACGCAGGGCGTGGGCAATTTCATGGCCCATGACCGCCGCCAGCTCGTCATCGGTCAACTTGAGCGTGTCGATCAAGCCACTGTAGACAAAGATCTTGCCGCCAGGCCCACAGTTGGCGTTCATCTCGTCGCTCTTGATCAGGTTCACTTCCCACTTCCACTGCGCCGCATCCGGACGGAAGGTGGGGGCCTGGGCGATCAGGCGCTTGGCAATGGCCTGCACACGCTTGGCGTTGGCACTGGTCTTGTCTACCAGGCCCTTGCCACTGGCTTCGCCCAGGGTCTGCTGGTACGACTGCGCGTACATCTGGTCGACTTCCTGGCTCGACAGCATGCTGAACATGTACTGCTTGCGTTCCACACCCACGGCACCGCCGCTGGTGGTGTTGACCGACTGGCAACCGGCGAGCAGCAAGGCTGCGCTCAATGCCGTTACCGCCAATGATTTTTTCATGCACATTCTCCCTGAAAACATGGCGCGTATCGTAGGCCCTCTCATGTATCGGCGCCAGATACACCTGACGCTTAACCGCTAATTTCAGAGACCACCGACGCCCACGACCATTCTATAAACGACATGCCTGGTTCTTTTGCAGGGCAGCGCCTCATGTCTGCGTGGCCTGTGGCCGATACACAAAGGCAGATCATGCCCACCAAGCGCCCGGAGCCTTCATGAAATTCAAGTCGATTCAGTTTTCTGTCGCGGCGTTGGCCGGGGCCATTGTCCTGAGTGTCGTGGCGGCCCTGGTGCTATACGCGCTGTTCGCCGGCGCACGGACCCAAGAGATGGTGCAGGACCGCACCCAGGCGCAATTCGAGCAAATCATCGAGCAACGTCTTACGGCGTTGGCGCAAACCCAGGCCACGCTGATCCAGCGCGAGCTGGAAGCGCCGCTGGTGACCGCCAAAGGCCTGGCCACCACCAATGCGCTGATGGGCATGAAGGACGCAAACGGCGCGGCCCCGCTGCAGGTCAGCCGTGAACAACTGATCAACCTGCTGCACGAAACGGTGGTACGCAACCCGAAAATCCTCGGTTCCTATATCGCCTGGGAACCCAACGCCATCGACCACAATGACGCCAACTACCTGAACACCGCCGTCGTCGGCGTAGAACCTGCCAACGGGCGCTTCATGCCCTGGTGGTTCCGCAATCAGGATGGCAGCCTGGGCCTGGAAAAACTCGCCGACCTGACCGACCAGAAAATCCTCGCCACCGGCATTCGCGCCAGCGAGTACTACCTCTGCTCCAAGGAAACCCAGAAGCCCTGCGCCATCGACCCGGCGCCCTATCGCGTGGGCAACACCACGGTGATGCTGGCCTCGTTTATCGAACCGATCATGATCGACGGCGCGTTTCAGGGCATTGTCGGCGCCGACCTGTCGGTCAATTTCATCCAGGAAATGCTCACCGCCGCCGACCAGAAGCTTTACAACGGCGCTGGCGAAATGGCGCTGATTTCCAGCAACGGCCGCCTGGTGGCCTACACCAAGGACCCCAGCAAACTGGGGGAAAAGGCCAGCGACCTGCTCGACCAGAATGAACTGGAGAACCTCGGCCAGTTGAAGGTCGGTGACGTGCGTTACGACATCGACCAGGCAAACGGGCATATCGAGTTGTTCCTGCCCTTCAATATCGGCCAGACCGATGCGCGCTGGACCCTGATGCTGCAACTGCCCCTGGGCGCGGTAATGGCCGACCTGCACACCCTGCAAGGCGACCTGGATGCCCAGCGCAAGACCGATATCTTCGGCATGACCATGGTCGGCCTGCTGATTGCCGGCATCGGCCTGCTGGTGATCTGGCTGGTGGGCCACGGCATTGCCCGCCCACTCAAGCAAATGGTGGCGATGCTCAATGACATCGCCCAGGGCGAAGGCGACCTGACGCGTCGCCTGACCAGTGACCGCGCCGATGAACTGGGCGCGATTGCCGCCGGCTTCAATACCTTCCTGATCAAGCTGCAGGGCATGATTAGCCAGGTGGTCAGCTCGGTACAGAAGGTCAGCGACTCGTCGGAACACACCGCCGACATTGCCATCCGCACCAACCAGGGCGTGCACAAGCAAATGGTCGAGATCGACCAGGTCGCCACGGCCGTGCACGAAATGACCGCCACCGCCCAGGACGTGGCGCGTAATGCCACCCAGGCCGCCCAGGCCGCCACCCATGCCGACCAGGCTGCAAGCCAGGGCATGCAGATCGTGCGCGACACCTCCACCTCCATCGGTGCCCTGGCCCTGGAGATCGGCAAGGCGGTGACAGTAGTCCAGGCCCTGGCCAAGGACAGCGAGAACATCAACGCGATCCTGATTGCCATTCGCGGCATTGCCGAGCAAACCAACCTGCTGGCCCTCAACGCCGCCATCGAAGCCGCCCGGGCCGGCGAACAGGGCCGAGGTTTTGCGGTGGTGGCCGACGAAGTACGCAACCTGGCGCAGAAAACCCAGAAGGCCACCGAAGAAATCCAGGCCATGATCCAGCAATTGCAGCAAGGCACGCGGGATGTGGTGCAGGTCATGGAAGACAGCCAGCAGCGCACCGATGAAAGCGTGCAACACGCCGCCAAGGCCGCGCAGGCCCTGGAGACCATCACCCAGGCCGTGTCGGTGATCAATGACATGAATACGCAGATTGCCAGTGCGGCGGAGGAACAGAGCGCGGTGGCCGAGGACATCAACCGCAATGTGATCAATATTGGCCAGGTGGCCAATGAGGTGGCGGGCGGGGCGGATGAGTCCAGTGCCGCCAGTGCGGGGCTGACCCAGTTGGCGGAGCAGCAGCGGCGGCTGATCAATCAGTTCAAGGTCTGAAGGTTTCAGTGGCGTTTGGGGCCGTATCGCAGGCAAGCCAGCTCCCACATTTGAAGGTATTCACAAATCAAAATGTGGGGGCTGGCTTGCCTGCGATGGCGCCAGCGAATCCCCCACACAACTCCCAGTCTCAACCCGGGGTCAAACACTCCGGCCCATTGAGCTTCGGATCATTGACCATGTTAGCCAGCACCCGCTCACGCAACGCCGCCGGCTCGCTGGCCAGCAAGCCCTGCAACACATGCAACGGCGTCTCGGGATCCAGCCAGGCCGCTTGCCCCGCCGCGTCCAGAATCAACGGCCGGCGCTGGCTCTGCGCCGCCTGGGTCACCACCGCCGCGCTCAGCCACACTTGCTCCTGCACCGGGTAGGCCTCCCAGATCGCTGCGAAAAACAGGGTCGAGCCCTCCCCCGGCGTGAGCCAGTACGGCCGCTTGCGCTGGGTGCCGCGCCATTCATAAAAGCCATTGGCTGGCAGCAGGCACCGGCGCAGGCGAAAGGCCTCGCGAAACATCGGCTGTTCGGCCAGGGTTTCGGCGCGGGCGTGGGCCGGCGTGCGGGACAGATCGGTCAGCCACGGCGGCGTCAGTCCCCAACGTGCCCGCGCCAGGGTGCGCTGGCCATCGGTGGCGCGCTGGATCAGCACTGAATCATTGGGGGAGATATTCCACTGGGCCTGTTGATCCGCCGGGAACCCCGGCAAGGCAGCAAAGGCGGGATTCCAGCGAAACAGGGCATAACGTCCACACATGGGGCAACACGACTCTTGGGTAAACCGGCCGACAGCCTAACAGACCAGCACGTCGGGGTAGCTGTCGGGTTCATCGCCGGGCAGCGGTTGCGCACCGATATAGGCGGTGATCAACTCGCGGGCGTAGGTGGCCTGGTCGTTCTCCACCTCCAGGCCCAACAGGCCGAAGATCGGCAGTTCACCCGTTCCACCGAGCAGATGGCGCCCCACCAGATGGGCGTCGATGCCTTCGCTGGCGAGCATTTGTTGCAGCAACTCGCCTTCCATCAGGTTTTCCGGCTCGTAGATTCGTTGCATGGCCGCCCCCCCTTTATTCATTCTCGCTGCGCACTTCGAGCATCCATTCATCGCCGTGGACCTGCAGGTCGAAAATGATCGGCCGACAGCACACCTGGCAGTCTTCTATATAGTTCTGGTCGCCACCGGACAAATCCACGCTTGTCTCGATCCGTTCACCACAATAAGGACAATCGTACAGCGCACTTTCGAGCATCGCGGTCTCCCAGGTGACTTGTGCGTATAATCGCCGGTCTATTTGCAGGGCTTTTTCGTTTGATGCCATTTGTTCAGACCTCGCCCTGTCACTTATCGATCCAAACCTTTACTTACCCTAGCCGTTTCTAACAAGAGAGCATGATGGGCGAATTCGATACCATCCGACCTTACAACGACAGCGAAGTCCCGGCAGTGCTGGCCCGGCTGTTCAGTGACAAGGCCTTTCTGGACATCCTGACCCACTTTCGCTTCCCGCGCTTTGCCGGCGCCTTTGGCTGGCTGCTCAAGCCGCTGATCGCCCAGAAGCTGCGCCGTGAGTTCGCCGGTGTCACCACCGTCGCCACCTTGCAGGACAAAGTCGAGTTTTACGTCGACCACACCATTGATCGGGCGACCGACGGCGTCACCTATACCGGGGTCGAGCAGCTCAAGTCCGGCACGGCCTATGTTTTCCTGGCCAACCACCGCGATATCGTGATGGACCCGGCCTTCGTCAACTACGCGGTGTACCACGCCGGCCTGCCAACACCGCGGATAGCCATCGGTGACAACCTGCTGCAAAAGCCGTTTGTCAGCGACCTGATGCGCCTGAACAAAAGTTTTATCGTGCATCGCTCCATCACCGGGCGACGCGAGAAGATGGCGGCGTATCAGCTGCTGTCGGCCTACATCAACCATTCGATCCGCAATGACTGCCAGTCGATCTGGATCGCCCAGGCCGAAGGCCGCGCCAAGGATGGGGATGATCGCACCGAGTCGGCGATCCTCAAGATGTTCCATATGAGCCGCAAGGAAGAGCCGTTCGCCGACGTCATCCTGTCGCTGAACCTGACCCCTGTGTCCATCAGCTACGAATACGACCCGTGCGACGCGGCCAAGGCTCGCGAGCTGTATATCCGCGCCACCACCGGCACCTACACCAAGGCGCCCGGTGAAGATGACGTGAGCATTGCCCTGGGCATCACCGGTTACAAGGGCCGGGTCCATATCAACTTTGCGCCACCGATTACCGAACGTTTTGAAGACACCAAGCTGTTGGCCACCGAGATGGACCGGCAGATTCTCGGCGGGTATCGGTTGTTCCCGGTGCATTACCTGGCATACGCACAGTGGAGCGACGCCGACCCGCAATTGCAGGTGCCGACGGCTGCCGAGGTGTTCCCGGCGGATGAGTTGGCCAAGGCGAAAGCGGAGTGGGAGCGACGACTGAATGCCTGCCCGGCGGAGCACCGACCGTACCTGGTGCTGCAATATGCGACGCCGGTGCGTAATCAGTATCGGGTCAAGGCCGGGATCCCCCTGTAACCCACCAGCTTGAATAACACACAACACAACGTGGGAGCGGGCTTGCCCGCGATAGCGGTGGGTCAGTTGATAACTATTTGACTGACCCACCGCTATCGCGGGCAAGCCCGCTCCCACATTGGTTTTGGGTATTTTTACAATTGAGTGCTGAGCCAAGAGACGACAAGCGCCAGCCCGATACAGGCAAACCCTAGGCGGTAGCCAAGGCGATGACTGCGCTCGGTACGCACATCCAGGAACAACATCGGTTGATCAATCGCTCGATCTTCACTTTGCGCGGTGAGTCGAGCCATCGCCCGCTGCTCGCGCAGGCGGGTCACAAACAACAGCCCGGCGCCTGGGCAGGCGATCAACAAGGCAGCGGTATTTAGCAATAATGCCGGCAGCGACATCAAAAACCTCGGTGTAACAGTGACCAGGTATCCATTCAGATACAAACCTGAACGAATTGCGCCCTCCTGCGCCTCACAGCTCCCTCCCCCATTGACGACTAATGTATCGAGTAATTTACAGCGTCACCTGAACGTCACCTTAACAAGCCACTCTGTTGCCCTTCGCACACCCGGGAGCTTGTCATGTTGCACGCGCAGAACCAGGATCGGCTGTACCTGATCGCCCCTACCGATGAGCAAGAGGCGCTGGTCGGCGGCCTGGCGTTCAATGTCCAGGACCGGCACTGGCTGGTGTATTGCGCCCTCGGCGGGCATCAGCATGCCGACCTGCCGGAGCTGGATCTGCTGACGGGAGTGAGTGTGCTGGACTTTTATGTCGAAACGGCGGCATGACCGCAGCAGACACAAAAAAGCCGGGCCCTTGGCGGGGCCCGGCTTTTTTACAACCGATTACTGCGAGCTGAGGATCTGGCCGATGCTTGGGTCCTTGAACAGACGCGTCAGGGCATCACTCAACACGTCGCTGACCAGCTTGGTGTTGGTTTCCTGGTTCGGCGCCATACCAAAGCGCTGGTCCAGGGACGCAGCGTAACGGCCGTTGTAGCGGCGATTGCCGGCCGACACATCAGAGCGGAAGGTTGCGCCGATGGTGGCTTCGGTCACGTACAGGCCTTCCTTGGGCGACTGATACTTCAGCTCGGCCAGGGTCACCGTCAGTTGCGGTGCGCCTGGCGAGTTACTGGTCGGGGTAAAGCCCAGCAGGCGCACAGCCGCTTCGGCCTGGGCTTGCAGCTTGGGCAGCACGTCGGCACCGGTCACCGTGATGGCGCTGGTTTCCGGGTACAGGCCACCACGGGTGCCCAGGGTCGGCGACGGACGGCCATCAACCACACGCACCGAGACCGGCTGGCCATGGCCCACAGGCGCCAACTGGGTGGTGAGCTTGGGTTGCGGGCTGAGTTGCTGCGGGCTGTGGGCGCAGCCAACCAGGGTCAAGCTGGTCACAGTGATCAAACCGAACAACAGGCGTTGCAACATGCTTTTCTCTCCAGAATTCAGGTACCGACAGTGCGCCAGTATAGCGGCGCGTCACCGCCTGGAACTAGCGCCAGTTACAACCTCAGGTCCAGGCCTGCGTGCAGCGACTCAGTGTCACCCAGATGTCATTCTTGACAGATATGCTTGGCGTCATTCTCAGGAGGCCCGCCATGCTCAATCTTCTCTGGCGCTTTTTCGCGCGCACGCCCGCCCATCGCAACTTTGCCCTGCTCGACTCGCAAGGTCGCTGCCAGGCCTTCAAGCAGTGCAGCCAGCCGCCCGTGGGCGAAGGCTGGGTCGAAGTCCAGGAGATCCGCCTGAGCTGGATGCACCATCCTCTGCCCGCCCGCGCCCGTGTCAGCCCGCGCCGCGCACGGTCATCACACCGCCTGCCGTTGACCGCCTGACCGAAGCGCTAATAAAAGTCATAAAACACGTCCATTTCCCGACAGTTCTTCGCTACAATCTCCCCCCGATTATAAGGACGTCTCCTGATCGGGCCTCGCAGCATCGCTAATGCCCTGGTATTAGCTCCCCCGCACCGCCCACAGAGAGCCGCCCACACAGATCGAGTGAAGCTGGCGAGCTGGCTGTTTTGTCTGCAAACCTGCGCCTTTACCGAATCTGCCAGAGCTGCCATTGCGCTCGGCCACTTGAGTTGTTTGCCCGTTATGCCGCGTGTCGGCAGTGATTTCGGGCCAGGTGCCAGGCTGGGGCAGCCCTTTTTTGAGGTTCACGTCTTCAAAAGAGCGTGAAAAAAACGGGTTTTCACAACTTCACAAGAGTGTGGCGAGCAAATGAATAGTTTTGCGTTTGTACAAGCACCATCAACGTCTGGCACTGCCCAACCACACAGGACCGAGTACTCCTCAAAAACCGGAGCTTGAAGCCTGTCCGCTACGGATTTGGTTGCACGATCGGACGTACTTGACCATAAGTCGAATTGCCACAGGGCCCCTTAAATGCGTTCATATGCAGATAAGGCCTGGTCGGCAGCGTCCGCTGAAGTTGCAAAAAAATTGCGAAGAATCGGACATGGCGATCCTGGCCATGGGTAACCTGGGGCATCACGTGAACCGCCCCGTCACTCCTGGCAGCCATGCCGTCAATTTGGTGCTGCAGATTTTGGAGACGCGTTAAATGGCGCATAACGAAGCAGTCGACGTAGTACTGGTAGGTGCAGGCATCATGAGTGCCACCCTTGCCGTGCTGCTCAAGGAGCTCGACCCCGGCCTCAAGCTGGAAGTCGTTGAGCTGATGGATTCGGGTGCCGCGGAGAGTTCCAACCCGTGGAACAACGCCGGTACCGGCCACGCCGGCCTGTGCGAGCTGAACTACACCCCGCAGGCGGGTGATGGCTCCATCGACATCAAAAAAGCCGTGCACATCAACACCCAGTTCGAGGTGTCGAAGCAGTTCTGGGCGTACCTGACCAAAAAAGGCACCTTTGGCTCGTCCAAGTCCTTTATCAGCCCAGTGCCGCACCTGAGCTTCGTGCAGGGCGAAAAAGGCGTGTCGTTCCTCAAGAAGCGCTTTGAAACCCTCAGCCAGCACCACGCGTTCTCGGATATGCACTACACCGAAGACCGTGCCGAAATGGCCGAGTGGATGCCGCTGATGATGCCGGGTCGCCCGGCTGACGAAAAAATCGCCGCGACCCGCGTGATGAACGGCACCGACGTCAACTTCGGCGCCCTGACCAACCAATTGCTCGCGCACCTGAGCAGTTCGGCCGATGCCCAGGTCAAGTACAGCAAGCGCGTCACCGGCCTCAAGCGCAATGGTGCTGGCTGGACCGTGAGCATCAAGGACGTCAACAGCGGTAGCACGCGCCATGTCGACGCCAAGTTCGTGTTCCTCGGCGCCGGCGGCGCGGCCCTGCCGCTGCTGCAAGCCTCCGGTATCGAAGAGAGCAAGGGCTTTGGCGGTTTCCCGGTCAGCGGCCAGTGGCTGCGTTGCGACAACCCGCAAGTAGTCAAGCAGCACCAGGCCAAGGTCTACAGCCAGGCCGCCGTGGGTTCGCCGCCGATGTCGGTGCCGCACCTGGACACCCGCGTGGTGAATGGCAAGAAATCCCTGCTGTTCGGGCCATATGCCGGCTTCACCACCAAGTTCCTCAAGTTCGGTTCGTTCCTTGACCTGCCGATGTCGATTCGCCTGGGCAACATCGGCCCGATGCTGGCCGTGGCCCGAGACAACATGGACCTGACCAAGTACCTGGTCAGCGAAGTGATGCAGTCCATGGAGCAGCGCCTGGAATCCCTGCGCCGCTTCTACCCCGAAGCCAAAGCCGAGGACTGGCGCCTGGAAGTGGCCGGCCAACGGGTGCAGATCATCAAGAAAGACCCGAAGAAAGGCGGCGTGCTGCAATTCGGCACCGAGCTGGTCGCGGCCAAAGACGGTTCGCTGGCGGCACTGCTGGGCGCCTCTCCAGGGGCTTCGGTGACTGTTTCGATCATGCTGGATCTGATCGAACGCTGCTTCCCGACCCAGGCGGCCGGCGAGTGGGCGGCCAAGCTGCAGGAGATCTTCCCGGCCCGGGAAAAAGTCCTGGAAACCGATGCCGAGCTGTATCGCAAGATCAGCGTGCAGAACAACATCAGCCTGGAGCTGGTTGAGCAAGGTAGCGAGGCCGCAAGCTACGCCTGACGTCTACAAAAAGACAAAAAACGCCCCGCTCTCGTGATGAGAACGGGGCGTTTTTGTATGTCTTGGAAATCAGCCGCGGGCTTGTTCGATCAGCTCGAGGTACTCGTCCGCGTTGCGCTGGTCCTTGATCAGATCGACGAAGGTCTGGCCATGCTCATCCTTGCCGTCGAGGTCCAGCCCGGCCTCTTTGAAAAAGGTCAGGAAACGTCCGAAGTCATCGATGCGCAGGCCGCGATAGGCTTTGATCAGTTTGTGCAGGGACGGTGAAGTGGCGTCGACCGGTTCAAAATCCAGGAACAGCTTGATCTGATCGTCGCCGATCTCGTCACCAATCACTTGTTTCTTATCTTTACGCATTGCCGACTCCAGCCTGCAGACATTTACACGGGAGTGGAAGTCTACCTGCGGGACACAAGGTTCGGAAGCCACGAGGCTCTATGTGGGAGCGGGCTTGTCGGGTCGCCGCATCGCCGCGATGGCGGTGGGTCAGTCGAATATATCTAACCTGACACTCCGCTATCGCGGCGATGCGGCGACCCGACAAGCCCGCTCCCACACAAACCCACCTGTTTTTTTGCTGCCAGGTTCAATCGAACTGGGCCAGCATCCAGCGATGATACTCAGCCATGCCAGCCTCGCCTTCCCGGGGCGCCCAGGTGGCCAGTTCGCCCTCGCCCACCGGGCGATAGGGGCCAGCCTTGCACTCGAACATCATCGTGTCGGGCTCAAGCACCACCAGGCCATGGAAAACGCCGGGCGATAGGTCGACACCCAGGCAATCTCCACCCGCCTGCAAGACGCGCCGCTCCAGGACCTCGCCTGACTCGCTGAAGATCAGAATGCCCAGGCGCCCCTTGAGTACCAGCAGGGTCTCGGCTTTGTCAGCGGTGAGATGACGATGGGGCTGCACATAAGTGTGTGGCTGCAACCCGACAGCCATGCGATGGCAAGGCTCTTCCATCTGGTGGAAGTTGACGTTCTGCCGGCCACGGGGGTTGATGGCGGCTTTCTCGGCCAATTCGGCAAACAGCGACTGATCAAGAAAACGCGCCATGGCTTACATCCCCTTCACGGCAAAGATGCCATTGGCGTTGCGCCAGTAGCCCTTGTAGTCCATGCCATAACCGAAAATGTAACGGTCGATGCACGGCAGGCCAACATAATCAGCCTTCAGGTCTGGCCGGGCCTTGCGGTCGTGGTCTTTGTCGATCAGCACGGCGGTGTGCACTTTGCGCGCGCCGGCGTGTTTGCAGAAGTCGATGATCGCGCCCAGGGTATGACCTTCGTCGAGGATGTCATCGATGATCAGCACGTCACGGTCGATGAACGACACTTCCGGCTTGGCCTTCCAGAACAGGTCGCCGCCGCTGGTTTCGTTGCGATAGCGCGTGGCGTGCAGGTAGGACGCTTCCAGCGGGAATTGCAGATGAGTCAGCAATTTGCCGGCGAAAATCAGACCACCGTTCATCACACAGAACACCACCGGGTTGGTATCGGCCATTTCACGGGTGATGTGCGCGCCGACCTTGGCGATAGCCTCTTCGACTTGCGCTTCGGTGTACAGGCAGTCAGCCTCGTGCATGATTTGACGGATATGCTCGAGATCAGCGGACATGGCGCTCTCCAGGGGTACTGTGGCAAGAAAAGCGGGCGAAGGTACGCCTCTGGGACGCAACGTTCAAGCCTTTATGGACTAACGTACTTGTTGTCTATAGGACAACACCCTCGGATAGATTAATCTAGGCCGGTTTTTTTGCCCGCCGCCGGAGCCTTTCCCCATGCCCATCCGTGAGATCCGCCACCCGCTGATCCGACACAAGCTCGGCCTTATGCGCCGCGCCGACATTAGCACGAAGAACTTCCGTGAGCTTGCTCAGGAAGTCGGAGCGTTGCTCACCTACGAAGCCACCAAAGATTTGCCCCTGGAAAACTACGAGATCCCCGGTTGGTGCGGTCCCGTCCAGGTCGAGAAAATCGCCGGCAAGAAAATTACCGTGGTGCCGATCCTGCGCGCCGGTATCGGCATGCTTGAAGGCGTGCTGAGCCTGATCCCGGGCGCCAAGGTCAGCGCTGTGGGCGTCGCCCGCAACGAAGAGACCCTGCAGGCCCACACCTACCTGGAAAAACTCGTCCCGGAAATCGACGAGCGCCTGGCGATGATCATCGACCCGATGCTGGCCACCGGTAGCTCCATGGTTGCCACCATCGATCTGCTGAAGAAAGCCGGCTGCAAGGACATCCGCGCCATGGTGCTGGTCGCTGCTCCCGAAGGTATTGCCGCCGTCGAAAAAGCGCACCCGGATGTAGTGATCTATACCGCGTCCATCGATGAGCGCCTGAACGAGCACGGCTACATCATTCCGGGCCTGGGCGATGCTGGCGACAAGATCTTCGGCACCAAGCAGAAGGACGCGTGAGCATGCAGGATGAATTCAACGACCCGCTTTGGCGCCAGATCCTGTCTGGCGCACAAATGCTCTTCGTAGCATTTGGCGCGCTGGTGTTGATGCCACTGATCACAGGTCTTGATCCAAACGTTGCGCTGTTTACCGCAGGCCTGGGCACATTGCTGTTCCAGGTCGTCACGGGGCGCCAAGTGCCGGTGTTCCTGGCCTCGAGCTTTGCCTTTATCACCCCGATCATTCTCGCCAAGGGCCAATTCGGCCTTGCGGCGACCATGGGCGGGGTGATGGCGGCGGGTTTCGTCTACACCTTCCTCGGCCTGGCCGTGAAGATCAAAGGCACCGGTTTTATCGACCGGCTGCTGCCGCCCGTGGTGATCGGACCGGTGATCATCTCCATCGGCCTGGCCATGGCGCCGATTGCCGCGAACATGGCAATGGGCAAGTCGGGCGACGGTGCCGAGTTGATCCACTACCAGACGGCAATGCTGATCTCGATGCCGGCGCTGCTGACCACGCTGATCGTGGCCGTATTCGGCAAGGGCATTTTCCGCCTGGTGCCGATCATTGCCGGGGTGCTGGTGGGTTTTGGCATGTCGTTCTACTTTGGCGTGGTCGACACCGCGAAGATCGCCGCCGCCCCGTGGTTCGCCCTGCCCCACTTCACCGCGCCGGAATTCAACTGGCAGGCGATTCTGTTCATCGTCCCGGTAGCCCTGGCACCGGCCATTGAACACATCGGCGGCGTGATTGCCGTGGGTAGCGTGACCGGTCGCGATTACCTGAAAAAGCCCGGCCTGCATCGCACGCTATTGGGCGACGGCATCGCCACCACCACGGCTGGCCTGTTCGGCGGCCCGCCCAACACTACCTACGCCGAAGTGACCGGCGCGGTGATGCTGACCAAGAACTACAACCCGAAAATCATGACCTGGGCGGCGGTATTTGCCATCACCCTGGCCTTTGTCGGCAAGTTCGGCGCGCTGCTGCAGAGCATTCCGGTGCCGGTGATGGGCGGGATTCTGTGCCTGCTGTTCGGTTCGATTGCGGCGGTGGGGATGAACACCTTGATCCGTCACAAGATCGACCTGGGGGAGGCGCGCAATCTGGTGATTGTGTCGGTGACCCTGGTGTTCGGGATAGGTGGTGTGCTGATCGGCACCGGCACTGGCCCGGACGATTTCGGCCTCAAGGGCATCGCCCTGTGCGCGGTGGTAGCGATTGGCCTGAACCTGCTGCTGCCGGGCAATGATGGCTGGAAGCACAAGAAGCCGGACGAGCCGTTGCTCTGAAGGTTAGGGACTGTCGGTGTTGCTGATGGCCTCATCGCGGGCAAGCCCGGCTCCCACATGGGAACGCATTCCAATGTGGGAGCCGGGCTTGCCCGCGATGAGGCCAGTCCAGCCAATATAGATCTAAGGCTTAAAGATCGCCCAAGCCATCGATCAACGCCTGGTTCTGCTCAGGCGTACCGATGCTGATCCGCAGGAACTGGGCAATCCGCTCCTGCTTGAAGTGCCGCACGATCACCCCTTGCTCACGCAGCTTGGCCGCCAGGCTGGCCGCGTCGTGCCGTGGGTGGCGGGCGAAGATGAAGTTGGCAGCCGACGGCAGCACTTCAAAGCTTTTGTCCTGCAACTGCGCAACCACCTTCTCGCGGCTGTCGATCACCAATTGGCAGGTCTTCTCGAAGTATTCACGATCTTCAAAGGCCGCCGCCGCGCCGACAATCGCCAGGCGATCCAGTGGATAGGAGTTGAAGCTGTTCTTGACCCGCTCCAGCGCCTCGATCAGGTCCGGATGCCCCACCGCCAGGCCTACCCGCAAACCGGCCAGTGAGCGCGATTTGGAGAGGGTCTGGGTGACCAGCAGGTTGGGGTAGCGATCCACCAGGCTGATGGCGGTTTCGCCGCCGAAGTCGATATAGGCTTCATCGACCACCACCACCGAATCCGGGCTGGCCTTGAGCAGCTGCTCCACCGCGTCCAGCGCCAGCACGCAGCCGGTCGGCGCGTTCGGGTTGGGGAAGATGATCCCGCCGTTGGGCTTGGCGTAGTCCGCCACGCGGATCTGGAACTGCTCGTCCAGCGGCACCGGGGCCGAGGTGATGCCATACAGGCCGCAGTACACCGGGTAGAAGCTGTAGCTGATATCCGGGAACAACAGTGGCAGGTCGTGCTGGAACAGACCGTGGAAGATATGCGCCAGGACTTCGTCGGAACCGTTACCGAGGAAGACCTTGCTTCCATCCACCCCGTAGTACTTGGCCACGGCCTGCTTGAGCAGGTCGCTGTTGGGGTCCGGGTACAAACGCAGGTTGTCGTTCAACTCGGCCTGCATCGCCGCCAGGGCCTTGGGCGACGGGCCATAGGGGTTTTCGTTGGTGTTGAGCTTGACCAGCTTGGTCAGCTTCGGCTGCTCGCCGGGCACGTAAGGCACGAGGTCCTTGACGAAAGGGCTCCAGAATTTGCTCATGTCTTACTCCCCCTTGACGATGCGGTATTCGGCGCTGCGGGCGTGCGCGCTCAACGATTCACCACGGGCCAGCACCGAGGCGGTCTTGCCTAGCTCGGAAGCACCTTGTGGCGAGCAAAAGATGATCGACGAGCGCTTCTGGAAGTCATACACCCCCAGCGGCGACGAAAATCGCGCAGTGCCCGAGGTCGGCAACACATGGTTGGGGCCGGCGCAGTAGTCACCCAGGGCTTCGCTGGTGTGGCGGCCCATGAAGATCGCACCGGCGTGGCGAATCGATGGCAGCCAGGCCTGTGGGTCGGCCACCGACAGCTCCAAGTGCTCAGGGGCAATGCGGTTGGCCACTTCGATAGCCTGTTCCATGTCCCGCACCTGGATCAGCGCACCCCGGCCATTGATCGACTTCTCGATAATCTCGGCGCGGTCCATGGTCGGCAGCAACTTGTTGATGCTCGCCGCCACCTTGTCGAGGAATTCGGCGTCGGGGCTGACCAGGATCGCCTGGGCGTCTTCGTCGTGCTCGGCCTGGGAGAACAGGTCCATGGCAATCCAGTCCGGATCGGTCTGGCCGTCGCACACCACGAGGATTTCCGAAGGGCCGGCGATCATGTCGATCCCGACTTGGCCAAACACATGGCGCTTGGCGGTGGCGACATAGATGTTGCCGGGGCCGACCACCTTGTCTACTTTCGGCACGCTTTCGGTGCCATAGGCCAACGCGGCGACGGCCTGGGCACCACCGATGGTAAACACGCGGTCAACGCCTGCGATGCAGGCGGCAGCCAGCACCAGTTCGTTGATTTCACCGCGCGGGGTCGGGACCACCATGACCACTTCGGTCACGCCCGCAACTTTGGCGGGAATGGCATTCATCAGCACCGACGACGGGTACGAAGCCTTGCCGCCTGGCACGTACAGGCCGGCGCGGTCCAGGGGCGTGACTTTCTGCCCCAGCACCGTGCCATCAGCCTCGGTGTAGCTCCAGGAATCCTGCTTCTGTTTTTCGTGGTAGCTACGCACCCGCGCGGCCGCGACTTCCAGGGCTTCACGCTGGGGCGCGGTGATGCGCGTCAGGGCCAACTCCAGGCGTTCGCGGGGCAGGATCAGGTCGGCCATGGACTTGACGTCCAGGCCGTCGAACTGGCGGGTAAAGTCCACCAGCGCCGCATCGCCGCGCTCACGCACGGCCTTGATGATGTCGAGCACCCGCTGGTTGACCGAGTCGTCGGACACACTTTCCCAGCTCAGCAGATGATCCAGATGATGGGCGAAATCCGGGTCGGCAGCGTTGAGTCGGGCAATTGCAGTGGACGTGGTCATAGCGAGGGCCTCAATAGTATTGGCAAAAACTCAGGCGCCCTAAACTAGCAGTCGTTTCCGCTTGGGCACCTGAGAATTCTGGCTATGAGGCGGATAGACGGGCGCGACCTAGGGCCGCGCAGGTGAGTCAACCGCGGTGTCGAGACTCCACTGCCTTGCGCAGGGTGTCGATCAACGCCTGGATCCGGGCGTGCTGCATTTTCATCGAAGCTTTGTTGACGATCAGGCGGGAGCTGATGTCAGCGATAAAGTCCTGGGGTTCCAGGCCGTTGGCGCGCAGGGTGTTGCCGGTGTCGACCACGTCGATGATCTTGTCGGCCAGGCCGATCAGCGGTGCCAGTTCCATCGAGCCATAGAGCTTGATGATATCGACCTGGCGGCCTTGCTCGGCGTAATAACGCTTGGCGACGTTGACGAACTTGGTGGCCACCCGCAGGCGGCCTTTTGGCTCGACGTCACCGACACGACCGGCAGTCATCAGCTTGCACAGGGCGATACGCAGGTCCAGCGGCTCGTACAGGCCCTGGCCGCCGTATTCCATCAACACGTCTTTACCGGCGACACCAAGGTCGGCGGCGCCATGTTCCACGTAGGTCGGCACGTCGGTAGCCCGCACGATCAACAGGCGAACGTCGTCCTGGGTCGTGGGGATGATCAGCTTGCGGCTCTTGTCCGGATTCTCGGTCGGCACGATGCCCGCTTCAGCCAGAAGCGGCAAAGTATCGTCAAGGATGCGGCCCTTGGACAGTGCGATGGTCAACATGGGAAACGTCAGTCCTTCATCAGGCTATTGCTGTCCGGTCGCAAACGGCGCCAGACACAGATCGAGGCCATTACAGCCTCGATTTGAAACAAATTCAGCCAAGGCGTGCCTGTGCACACCTCGGGCGGGCGCTTCCCTGCGCCCGAGCAGTGGGGACTAGCCCGGTACGCGGCGAATTTTTGCGCCGAGCATCTGCAGTTTTTCTTCAATGCACTCGTAGCCACGGTCTATGTGGTAGATGCGATCGATCAGGGTGTCGCCGTCAGCGCACAGCGCCGAGATCACCAGGCTGGCCGAAGCCCGCAGGTCGGTGGCCATTACTGGCGCGCCCTTGAGCTGCTCGATACCGGTGACGATGGCTGTGTTGCCTTCGACCTGGATCTTGGCGCCCATGCGGTGCAGTTCGTACACGTGCATGAAGCGGTTCTCGAAGATGGTCTCGATCACAGCACCGGTACCTTCGGCAATCGCGTTCAGGGAGATGAACTGCGCCTGCATGTCGGTCGGGAACGCCGGGTACGGAGCGGTACGCACGTTAACGGCTTTTGGCCGCTTGCCGTGCATGTTGAGCTCGATCCAGTCTTCGCCGGTGGTGATTTCGGCACCCGCTTCGCGCAGTTTTTCCAGGACCGCTTCCAGGATGGTCGGATCGGTATCCTTGACCTTGACGCGACCACCGGTGACGGCAGCAGCAACCAGGTAGGTACCGGTCTCGATACGGTCCGGCATGACCTTATAGGTAGCCGAGTGCAGGCGCTTCACACCGTCGATGGTGATGGTGTCGGTGCCGGCGCCAGTGATGTTGGCACCCATGGCGATCAGGAAGTTGGCCAGGTCGACCACTTCCGGCTCGCGCGCGGCGTTTTGCAGGACGCTGCGGCCGTTGGCCAGGGCAGCGGCCATCATGATGTTCTCGGTACCGGTCACGCTGACGGTATCAAAGAAGAAGTTCGCGCCACGCAGGCCGCCTTCCGGCGCCTTGGCCTTGATGTAGCCGCCTTCGACGTCGATGGTTGCACCCATGGCTTCAAGGCCACGGATGTGCAGGTCCACCGGCCGCGAACCAATGGCGCAACCGCCAGGCAGTGCCACTTCGGCTTCGCCGAAACGGGCAACCATCGGGCCCAGTACCAGGATCGAGGCACGCATGGTTTTCACCAGTTCGTACGGGGCGATCAGGGTCTTGATGGTGCGCGGGTCGATTTCGACCGACAGCTTCTCGTCGATCACCGGCTCAATGCCCATGCGACCGAACAGCTCGATCATGGTGGTGATGTCGTGCAGGTGCGGCAGGTTGGCTACGGTAACCGGGCCATCACACAGCAAGGTAGCAGCCAGGATCGGCAAGGCCGAGTTTTTAGCCCCGGAGATACGGATTTCGCCATCAAGACGGGAACCGCCGGTAATAATCAATTTATCCATAAGAATCTCGACGCCTTGGGGGCTCAGGTGCGCTCGGCCCAGGCCGCGCGGCTGAAAAATTTCATAGTGACCGCATGGATGCTGCCATCGGTGATCCACGGGTTCAAATGGGCATAGATCTGCTGCTGACGCTTGACCGGGCTCAATGCCGCCAGTTCATCGCTAATCACGTTCAGCTGGAAATTGCAGCCTTCGCCTTCAACTGCAACCTCAGTATTCGGCAGCTTTCCTTCAAGGAAGCTTTTAACTTCTAGGGCCTGCATGCTCAACCTCTATCGGCGCCCAGTGCGCGCGGGTCGCACATCATACAAAAAAGCCCCGCGCCTGCGAACCCCGCATAGCAGGACTCTGACGGGGGGCTTCTTCAATAATGTGTATTAAGGATGCGCCAACAGCTCGGCCAGACCGCAAACCTGGGCAATTTCCCGCATATCCTCGGGTAATGCACGAATACTGGCAGGTTTGTTGACCGCCGCGGCGTCGCGTAGGAAACACAGGAGCAATGACAAGCCAACACTGCTGGACTTCACCACCGCCGAGCAGTCGATAACCACTGCCGACGCAGTGCTGGCATTGATCAGCGCCTGGCCCTGCTTGCGCAGGGCCGGCCCGGTGCTGTAGTCGAGCACGCCACTCAAGAGCAGCTCGCCGGCCTGGCCTTGACGAACAGCCGACTCAGTCATGGGGCCTGCTTCTCTGCGGCTTCTTCGGTCACTTCCTTGGCCTTGGCCACTTCGCCGGCCCAACCATCGATGGTCTTGTCCAGGTCGTTGCCATTGCGCTGCATGGCATCGGCGAACTGGTCACGGAACAGCTTGCCGATGTTGATGCCGTTGATGATCACGTTGCGCACTTTCCATTCACCGTTGATTTTCTCGAGGGTGTAGGAAACCGGGTAGATCGAGCCATTGTTGCCCTTGACCTGCATATCCACGCTGGTACGGTTGCCGGACTCATCCTTGGCCGGAGATACGACGATACCCTGGTTGTTGTATTCCAGCAGGGCGTTGCCGTAGAACTGCATCAGGCTGCGCTTGAAGTTTTCCTGGAAGCGCTGCATCTGCGCAGGCGTGGCCTTGCGCGAGTACTTGACGGTCATGATGCTGCGGGAGATGCCATCAGCATCGACCACCGGGCCCACGATACCGTTGAGGGCATCGTAGAACGCGCTTGGGCTCTGCTTGTACTGCTCTTTGTTTGCGGCAAGGTCAGCCAGCAGCTCTTTGGTGGTTCTATCAATTATGTCGTGCGCCGAAGGCGCTGCCACGGCGTTAGCCATCAATGGCAAGGCTGCCAACAGCACCAACAGGCCACGTCGCAAGGTTGAGATCATGAACAAACTCCTCATTTGGCGTCTTTACTAACCGTATTAAGCAGGAATTTACCGATCAGGTCCTCCAGCACCAACGACGACTGTGTGTCATGAATGGTCGAACCATCCTTGAGCAAGGCTTCTTCCCCGCCCACGCTGATACCGATGTACTTCTCGCCCAGCAGACCCGCCGTGAGGATAGACGCCGTGGAGTCAGTCGGCAGGTTATCTACCTTCTTGTCCAGTTGCAGGGTCACTCGGCCGGTGAAGCTGTCGCGGTCCAGATCGATTGCCGTGACCTTGCCGATGGTCACACCGGCCATGGTCACTTTGGATCTGACCGTCAAACCGGCGATATTGTCGAAGTAGGCGTAAAGTTTATAGGTGTCGGCGCTGGAGCTGGCCGACAAGCCGCTGACTCGCAGGGCAAGCAACAGTAAAGCCAGGATGCCAGCCAGCAAGAAAAGGCCGACACCGATTTCCACAGTGCGGTTTTGCATCAGAAATCTCCAAACATCAAGGCGGTCAAAATGAAGTCAAGACCCAGTACCGCCAGCGAGGCGTACACAACGGTCTTGGTGGTGGCACGACTGATCCCTTCTGAAGTGGGCTCACAGTCATAGCCTTGGAATACGGCGATCCAAGTCACGACGAAAGCGAAGACGATGCTCTTGATAATGCCATTGAGCACGTCACCGCTGAACGTCACGCTGTTTTGCATGTTGGCCCAGTAGGAGCCGTCGTAGACCCCCAGCCAGTCCACTGCCACCCATGAGCCGCCCCAGATCCCGACCACGCTGAAAATCATCGCCAGCAGAGGCAGGGAAATGAAGCCGGCCCACAGGCGCGGGGCAACGATGTACTTGAGCGGGTCCACGCCGATCATTTCCAGGCTGGACAACTGCTCGGTGGCCTTCATGTTGCCGATCTCGGCAGTCAACGCAGAACCGGCGCGCCCGGCAAACAGCAACGCGGTGACCACCGGTCCCAGTTCACGCAGCAGCGTTAGCGCAACCATCTGCCCCACCGCCTGCTCGGAACCGTAGCTGGACAGGATATTGAAGCCCTGCAACGCCAGCACCATGCCGATGAAAACCCCGGAGACCACGATGATCACCAGGGACATCACGCCCACCGAGTGCAACTGCTTGAGCAGCAAGCCAAAACCGCCGCCGATACTGCCGCGGCCCAGCAAGGCGTGAAACAGGAAAATCGTCGAACGCCCGAGCACTTCGACAATGTCGATGCCGGAACGACCGAAAAGGCGAACCTTCTCGATTAAAGATGTCTTGCGCATCAGCGCTTCCCCAGGAGATCTGCGCGGTAATCCGCTGCCGGAAAATGAAAAGGCACCGGGCCATCAGGATCGCCGGTCATGAATTGGCGAATGCGCGGGTTATCAGCGTTCATCAGCTCTTCAGGCGTGCCCTGGCCCAATACCTGGCCATCGCCGACCACATAGAGGTAGTCGGCAATGCTCGCGGTTTCGGCCAGGTCGTGGGAAACCACGATACTGGTGATGCCCAGCGCATCGTTGAGCAGGCGGATCAGGCGCACCAGGACGCCCATGGCGATAGGGTCCTGGCCGACGAACGGCTCGTCATACATGAGGATCTGCGGATCGAGCGCAATCGCCCGCGCCAGGGCGACACGCCGCTTCATACCGCCGGAGAGTTCATCTGGCATCAGGTCGATGGCACCGCGAAGGCCGACGGCCTGCAGCTTCAACAAAACAATGTCACGAATCATTTCTTCGGACAGCTGGGTGTGCACCCGCAGCGGAAACGCGACGTTTTCGAAAACATCGAGGTCGGTGAACAGAGCGCCGCTCTGGAACAGCACCCCCATGTGCTTGCGCGCATCGAACAAGTCGCTGCGCGACAGGGTCGGCAGGTTCTGGCCATTGACCCAGACCTCCCCGGCAGTCGGACGCAACTGCATGCCCATCAGGCGCAGCAGGGTCGTCTTGCCGCAACCGGAAGGGCCCATGATACCCGTCACCTTGCCGCGGGGAATGCGAATATCGACATTATTGAAGATGCTGCGCGTACCGCGCTTGAAGGAAAGGCCCTTCAGCTCGACCGCGTAGGCGTTATCGGCACTCATCTAAACTCCTTGGGATGCAGCTTCTCACTCAGACACCATGCTTGGGACAACTGCTTGCGACAGTTAGACACATGTGCGCTGCGCGGACCGAACTGGCGGCGAACTATATCACTGCTGACGTAGAGCGCCCAAGGCCGCAGCAGCGCTTGTTCAGAAACAGGACAGGTAAAAAGCGCATTTGGGACTGATCTCACTCTCTAGAAGAACAACAGCTGACGAACTTGCGTGAGGGAATTGCTCAATCCCGCTATAATCGCCGACTTTTCGTCAGGCTATACGATTTCAGACATGAGCCAATCCAACGACCTTATTCAATCCGCACAACGCACCATCCGCCTCGAGCTTGAAGCCGTAGAAGGCTTGCTGGCCCATATCGACGCAGATTTCGTACGCGCCTGCGAGATGATCCTGGCCAGTAAAGGCCGGGTTGTCGTGGTCGGCATGGGCAAGTCAGGCCATGTCGGCAACAAGATTGCCGCCACCCTGGCGAGCACCGGCACCACGGCTTTTTTCGTGCACCCGGCCGAAGCCAGCCACGGTGACATGGGCATGATTACCCGCGACGACGTGATCGTCGCCCTGTCCAACTCCGGCACCACCAACGAAATCGTGACCCTGCTGCCCCTGATCAAGCGCCTGGGCATCAAGCTGATCAGCATGACCGGTAACCCGGACTCGACGCTGGCCAAGGCCGCCGAAGTGAACCTGAACGTGCATGTGACCCATGAAGCCTGCCCACTGAACCTGGCGCCGACCTCCTCCACCACCGCCGCCCTGGTCATGGGCGACGCGCTAGCCGTAGCCTTGCTGGAAGCCCGTGGTTTTACCGCCGAAGACTTCGCCTTTTCCCACCCGGGTGGCGCCCTTGGCCGTCGCCTGCTGCTGAAAGTGGAAAACGTCATGCATGCTGGCGATGAGCTGCCACAGGTACAGCGCGGCACCCTGCTCAAGGACGCGCTGATGGAAATGACCCGCAAGGGCCTGGGCATGACCGTGATCCTCGAGGCCGACGGGCGCCTGGCCGGGGTGTTCACCGACGGCGACCTGCGTCGCACCCTGGACCGCACCATCGATATCCATACCGCGACTATCGATCAAGTCATGACCCCCCACGGCAAGACCGCCCGCGCCGAAATGCTCGCGGCGGAAGCCCTGAAGATCATGGAAGATCATAAAATCGGCGCCCTGGTGGTGGTCGATGATGCCGATCATCCGATTGGCGCCCTGAACATGCACGATTTGCTGCGCGCTGGAGTGATGTAAATGAGCAACGACCTGTTGCAACGGGGCAAGGCCATCAAACTGGCAATTTTCGATGTGGACGGCGTGCTGACCGATGGCCGCCTGTACTTCCTCGAAGACGGCAGTGAATTCAAGACGTTCAACACGCTGGACGGCCAGGGCATCAAGATGCTGATGGCCTCTGGCGTGCAAACCGCGATTATCAGTGGTCGCAAGACCCCGGTCGTGGAACGCCGCGCACAAAACCTGGGGATTCCTTACCTGTATCAGGGCCGCGAGGATAAACTGGTGGTCCTGGATGAGCTTCTTGGGAAACTCAACCTAAGCTATGAGCAGGTCGCCTATCTGGGTGACGACTTACCTGACTTGCCGGTGATTCGCCGCGTCGGCCTGGGCATGGCGGTGGCCAATGCCGCGTCATTTGTTCGCGAACACGCCCACGGCATTACCCAGGCCCGTGGCGGCGAAGGTGCCGCGCGCGAGTTCTGCGAGTTGATCCTGCGCGCCCAGGGCAGCCTTGAAGCGGCCCACGCCGCCTACCTATAGAGCCTTCTATGCTGAGCAAAAAGATTCGCAACTTCCTGATATTCGGAGCCATCGCCGCGCTGTTCCTCGCGGTGGGCTACTGGAATATCAGCCCGGAGCGCTTCCTCGACCAGCCTGTCGCGCAGGTCGACCAGGGCGCCATCGACTATTACGCCACCAACGCCTACAGCGTGCAGTTCCTGCCAGACGGCAAAGTGCAGTACGAAATGACGTCGGACAAGGTCGAACACCTGAAGGCTTCGGAGGTCACATTGCTGACCAATCCGGACCTGAACCTGTATCGCGGCACCGAATTTCCGTGGCACGTCACCAGTAAGCGTGGCGAGGTCAACCCGGACGGTACCGAAGTGGAGCTGATCGACTCGGTGCGTGTTGCCCGCACCGACGCCCAAAACCGCGACACCATTATTACCAGCAGTCGCATGACCGTATTCCCACAGAAGCAATATGCGCAGACCGAGCAAGACGTTAGAATCGACGGCGCTGGCGGTGTATCGACTGGCAAGGGAATGAAAGCGTATTTGAAAGAAAGCAGGATACACCTGCTATCGAACGTAAGAGGACAGTATGAGGCTCGTTAAAACCCTCCCTATTTTGCTCGGTCTGGGCGCAGCACTGGGAAGCGTGAGCGCCTGGGCTCTGCCGAACGATAGCCAGCAACCGATCCACATTCAGGCTGACGATGCGCAGTTGGATGACAAACAAGGTATCGCGACCTACAAGGGCGACGTAATCATCACTCAAGGCTCGATGAAGATTACCGGCAATACCGTAACCCTGACCCGCACCCCGGCTGGCGACATCGACGTCGTGACCTCGGTGGGCAACCTGGCCTATTTCGAGCAGCAACAGGCGGCGACCGACCCAGCTCCGATCAAGGGCTACGGCGTGACCATCCAGTACCATGCCCCGCAGAATCGCATCGTACTGACCGACCGCGCCAAAGTGATCAGCAGTGACGGCAACTCGACCGAAGGCGAGAAAATCGTCTACGACACCGTCAAGCAGGTCGCCACTGCCGGCCGCGCCAATGGCACCAAGGTCACTGCGCCACGTCCGCGCATCGACATGGTTATCCAGCCGAAGAAGAAGGCCCAGTAATGGCAACCCTGAAAGCCCAGCATCTGGCCAAGGCCTATAAAAGCCGTCAGGTCGTGCGCGACGTCAGCCTGTCGATCGACAGCGGCCAGATCGTCGGCCTGCTTGGCCCCAACGGTGCCGGCAAGACCACCTGCTTCTACATGATTGTCGGCCTGGTCCAAGCGGACCAGGGTCGCGTATTGATCGACGACCTGGACGTCAGCCACCAGCCCATGCACGGTCGTGCACGGGCCGGGATCGGCTATCTCCCCCAGGAGGCGTCGATCTTCCGCAAACTGTCGGTGTCCGACAACATCATGGCGATCCTTGAAACCCGCAAGGAACTGGATCGCGACGGACGCCGCCAGGAGCTGGAAAGCCTGCTGCAGGAGTTCCACATCAACCACATTCGCGACAACCTCGGCATGAGCCTGTCCGGCGGCGAGCGCCGTCGCGTGGAAATCGCCCGCGCCCTGGCCACTGCACCGAAGTTCATCCTGCTGGATGAACCCTTCGCCGGTGTCGACCCGATTTCGGTAGGCGACATCAAGCAGATCATCCATCACCTCAAGGCCAAGGGGATCGGCGTACTGATCACCGACCACAACGTGCGTGAGACCCTAGATATCTGCGAAACCGCCTACATCGTCAACGACGGCCAACTGATTGCCGAAGGCGACTCCGCCACCATCCTGGCCAACGAACTGGTCAAGGAAGTGTACCTGGGGCACGAGTTCCGCCTGTAAGCGCTGGGGTGTCAGGACATTCGCCATCAGGCGCGGGAGTCAATAAAAACCTCATTATTTTTATTGTTACCGCGCTCTAGGCAAAGCCCCCGATATCAGGCATATAATTTGCTTATGTTTGGCGCTCACGCGCCCTGTCGTGGATGGCGCGTTGCGCCGGCGAATAAGGTGTTAAGCCCCTGCCATGAAACCATCGCTAGTCCTGAGAATGGGCCAGCAGCTGACGATGACACCGCAGCTGCAACAGGCCATCCGCCTGCTCCAATTGTCGACCCTGGACCTGCAACAGGAAATCCAGGAGGCCCTGGAGTCCAACCCGATGCTCGAACGCCAGGAAGAAGGCGACGACTTCGATAATGCCGACCCGCTGGCCGACAACATAGAGCAAAAACCCAACACTGACGTCCAGGAACCGTCCTACCAGGAAACCGCACCCACGGTGGATAACCTGGAAGAAGGCGAATGGAACGAACGCATCCCCAATGAACTGCCGGTGGATACGGCATGGGAAGATGTCTACCAGACCAGCGCCAGCAGCCTGCCCAGCAACGACGATGACGAGTGGGACTTCACCACCCGCACCTCCGTCGGCGAAAGCCTGCAGAGCCACTTGCTGTGGCAACTGAACCTTGCCCCGATGTCCGACACCGATCGCCTGATCGCCGTGACCCTGATCGACTGCATCAACAATCAGGGCTACCTGGACGAAACCCTTGAAGAAATCCTCGAGGCCTTCGACCCGGAGCTGGATATCGAGCTGGACGAAATCGAAGCGGTCCTGCACCGCATCCAGCAGTTCGAGCCTGCCGGCATTGGCGCGCGCAACCTCAGCGAGTGCCTGTTGCTGCAATTGCGCCAACTGCCCGCCAAGACACCGTGGCTGACCGAGGCCCAACGCCTGGTCACCGATTACATCGACCTGTTGGGCAGCCGCGACTACAGCCAGCTGATGCGCCGGATGAAGCTCAAGGAAGATGACCTGCGCCAGATCATCGAACTGGTACAGAGCCTCAACCCGCGCCCTGGCTCGCAGATCGAGTCCAGCGAAGCCGAATATGTCGTACCTGACGTAATTGTGCGCAAGGACAACGAGCGCTGGCTGGTGGAACTGAACCAGGAATCGGTGCCACGCCTGCGGGTCAACCCGCAGTACGCAGGCTTCGTGCGCCGGGCCGATACCAGTGCGGACAACACGTTCATGCGCAACCAGTTGCAGGAAGCGCGCTGGTTCATCAAGAGCCTGCAAAGCCGCAACGAGACCCTGATGAAAGTGGCCACCCAGATCGTCGAGCATCAGCGCGGCTTCCTGGAGTACGGCGACGAAGCGATGAAGCCGCTGGTACTGCATGACATTGCCGAGGCAGTCGGCATGCATGAATCGACTATTTCCCGGGTCACTACGCAGAAATTCATGCATACCCCACGGGGTATATATGAGCTGAAATACTTTTTCTCCAGCCACGTCAGCACCTCCGAGGGCGGCGAATGCTCGTCCACGGCGATCCGCGCGATCATCAAAAAACTGGTTGCGGCGGAAAATCAGAAAAAGCCGTTGAGTGACAGCAAGATCGCTGGTTTACTGGAAGCACAAGGCATTCAGGTCGCCCGTCGAACCGTCGCCAAGTACCGCGAGTCCCTTGGGATCGCGCCTTCCAGCGAGCGTAAGCGGTTGATGTGACGGGCAGGCCACAGCGTTCCAGTGGCGGGTATTCCTACCCGCCGCTTTATGCACTGGCAACGAAGGAGAAGCTGTATGCAAGTCAACATCAGTGGACACCAACTGGAAGTGACCGAACCGCTGCGCGCCTACATCAGCGAAAAACTCAAACGAATTGAGGGGCATTTCGACAAGATCACCAATGTGCAAGTCATCATGTCTGTCGAAAAGCTGAAGCAGAAAATCGAAGCCACCTTGCGTATACCCGGCGGGGAAGTAGTCGCCAATGCAGAGCATTCAGACATGTATGCCGCCATTGACGACCTGACCGACAAGCTGGATCGCCAAATCAAAAAGCATAAGGAAAAGCAGCAGAGCCTTCTTCAAGGCACAGGCCGCTAACACTCCCCACCCATGATTCGACTTGAAACCATCCTGACCCCCGGCCGTTCCCTCGTGAACGCGCCGGGCGGCAGTAAAAAGAAAGCACTCGAACAGATTGCCAACCTGATCAGCCGCGAAGTGCCTGAACTGGTGATGCAAGACGTGTATGAGGCCCTGATCGCCCGTGAAAAACTTGGCTCGACCGGTTTTGGCAACGGCATCGCTATTCCTCATTGCCGCCTCAAAGGCTGTGAAACACCGGTAAGCGCCCTGCTGCACCTGGACGCCCCCACTGATTTCGACGCCATCGATGGCGCTCCGGTTGACCTGCTGTTCGTCCTGCTGGTCCCGGAAGCGGCCACCGATGCACACCTGGAGCTGCTCCGGCAGATCGCCAGCATGCTCGACCGTGAAGAAGTACGTAAGAAACTGCGTAGCGCCAGCACCAATGAAGCGCTGTATCAGGTTGTCCTGGATGAGCAAAGCGGGCAGTAATCATGCGTTTGATCATCGTCAGCGGGCGTTCCGGCTCAGGTAAAAGTACGGCCCTCAATGTGCTAGAGGACAACGGCTTCTATTGCATCGACAACTTGCCGGCCGGCCTCCTGCCCGAGCTGGCCGAGCGCGCGCTGATCCATACCGAACTGGCGCAACCGTTGGTGGCCGTTTCGATCGACGCACGCAACCTACCCAGCCACCTCACGCGATTCCCGGAATTGCTTGAAGAGGTACGTGCCAAGCATATTCATTGCGACGTGCTGTACCTGGACGCCGACGAAGAAACGCTGCTCAAGCGCTTCTCGGAGACCCGTCGCCGCCACCCGCTGAGCAGCCCACACCGCTCGCTGGCCGAAGCCATCGAAGACGAGACCAAGCTGTTGGGGCCGATCATCGATTTGGCCGACCTCAAGATCAATACCACTAGCCTGAACCTTTACCAGCTGCGTGACGCCATCAAGCTGCGCCTGCTGAACCAACCGGAACCGGGCACGGCCTTCCTGGTTGAATCCTTTGGTTTCAAGCGGGGCATGCCGGTAGACGCCGACCTGGTATTTGACGTGCGTTGCCTGCCCAACCCTTATTGGAAGCCGGAACTGCGCGATCAGTCCGGGCTGGACCTACCGGTTGCCGAGTACCTGGCGGCGCAACCGGATGTGGAAGAGATGTTCCAGGACATCTCCAGCTACCTGCTCAAGTGGCTACCGCGCTTTGCCGCCAGCAACCGGGCCTACGTCACCATCGCTATCGGCTGTACCGGCGGGCATCACCGCTCCGTCTACCTAACCGAGCGGCTGGGCCAGGTCTTGCAGAAAACCCTCAAGAATGTCCAGGTTCGCCACCGCGACCTCAGCTGAAAGGAACACCTTCGCGATGCCCGCTCTGGAAATTGAAATCATCAACAAACTGGGCCTGCATGCCCGCGCGTCGGCTAAATTTGTCGGGGTAGCGGGCCAGTTTCCTTGCCAGGTGCGTGCCGGGCGTACACCGGAGTCCATGGTCGATGGTAAAAGCATCATGGCCATGATGATGCTCGCCGCAGGCAAGGGCACCAAGATTCATCTGAAGACCGAAGGTGAGCAGGAGCAGGAAGCGCTGGATGCGCTGGTGAAGCTAATCAACAATTACTTCGATGAAGGCGAATAGCCCCTGTACGGGCTTGCGTGGGAGCTGGCTTGCCTGCGATAGCATCACCTCGGTCTAGACGAAAAACCGGGGTGCCTGCATCGCAGGCAAGCCAGCTCCTACATTGGGTTTGCGCTAGGCATCAGCCCAGCGCTGTATCCATTGCCATCATCAGGCAAAACCCAATGCACAACCCCAGGCTGGCGAGCTTGTCATGGCCATTGCGGCGCGACTCGGGGATCACTTCATGAGTCACCACCAATAGCATCGCCCCCGCCGCCAGCGCCAGCCCTAAAGGCAGCAACATCTCGGCCAGGCTGACCAACCAGGCACACAGCACGGCAAACACCGGCTCCACCAGCCCGGATGCCGCGCCGATCAAGAAGGCCTTGACCCGCGACATCCCCGCCCCAGCCAACACCAACGCGATCACCAACCCTTCCGGTACATCCTGCAAGGCGATGCCCATGGCCAGGCTGTCGGCATCGGGCATGCCGCCCCCCGCCGAGACGCCCACCGCCATGCCTTCGGGGATGTTGTGGGCAATGATGGCAAATACAAACAGCCAGATGCGTGGTGGAATTACCGGTTTGTCAGGGGTGCCAACCAGCAGCTCCGGACTGGCACCGGAGACCTTGCGGTCCACCAGGAACAGGCCGAAGGCGCCCAGCATGATGCCGAAGCTGATCAGGCCGCTGGACGCCCAGGGGCTGAGCCCCAGGTTTTCAGCGGCGGCAATCCCCGGCACGACCAGCGAAAACGCGGTCGCCGCTAACATCACGCCAGCGCCAAACCCCAGCAGTGTGTCGCTGACCGCCAACGGCATCCGCCGGATCACCAGTACCGGCACCGCGCCCAATGCAGTGCCCAGGGCACAGATTGCGCCACCTTGCAGGGCACGCAGGATCCGCGGCTCGAGGTTCAGCCAGGCCAGCCCGTGGGCCACCAGCAATGCAGTTCCAGCCAATAGCAGCAGCGAGCCAAACGCATAGCGGAACATTCGTACGCTGCTGATCGCCAGTGTTTCAGTGCCCATAGTCGGCCTTAGGTCTTGTTATGAGAGGGCATTAAGCCAGTGCAGCCTGGTAGCGCTCAGCGACTTCCGGCCAGTTGATAACACTGTAGAAAGCGTTGATGTATTCAGGACGGCGGTTCTGATACAGCAGGTAGTAGGCGTGCTCCCAAACGTCCAGACCGAGGATCGGCGTATTGCCGTTCATCAACGGGCTGTCCTGGTTACCACTGCTCTCGACCACCAGGGTCTTTTGCGGGGTCACGCTCAGCCAAGCCCAACCACTGCCGAAGCGGGTCAGCGCAGCTTTGGTGAAGGCCTCCTTGAAGGCATCAAAGCCACCCAACTGCGCATCAATCGCCTGGCCCAGGGCGCCTTCGGGCTTGCCGCCGCCTTTGGGCGACATGACCGCCCAGAACAACGAGTGGTTGGCATGCCCGCCCCCCTGGTTGATCACCGCTGCGCGCAGTTTTTCCGGCAGTTGCTGGACGCTGGAGACCAGTTTCTCGATGGGCCAGCCGGCGAACTCGGTGCCTTCGACGGCGGCATTGAGGTTGTTGATGTAGGTCTGGTGGTGCTTGGTGTAGTGGATTTCCATGGTTTGCGCATCGATATGCGGTTCCAGGGCGTCGTAGGCGTAAGGCAAGGCAGGCAAGGTGTAGGACATATCAATGTGCTCCATAGAAAGGGCTGTTGCGGGTCGGCGCATCCGTCTGCGCCGTATTGCTGCCCAGCAAGCGATGGGTACGGGGGTACTCGCCGTGATCGCTGATGAAATTCAACAGTTCGACGTAGGTCTTGCTGCTCTGGCGCAAGGCTGCCTCGCGCAATGCTTGAGGCAGCCGGGTGTCCTGCATGGTCTGCAGCAAGCGCTGGTGAATGGCGCAGAGGTATTCGGCGCTTTCTTCAGGCTGGTTCAGGCGCAGATGCAGGTCCGCCAGGTTGTGATGGGAAATGACGCAGGCCGCCACCGCCTCGTCGGCATCACCCCAGCGCTCGAACAACACTTGGGCCAGGGCCAGGGCTTGCAGGTAATGCTCGCGGGCATCCACCAGTTCGCCTTGCACAAAGCAGCGATTGGCCCGTTCGATCGTGCGTTTCCAGTGCTCCATGGTGAGCCTCCAAAGCAGGGTCGGTAATTACACGCCACCCGCCGTGAGCTTTTCCGGGTCCAAGAGGACTTCCAGTTGGCTGCGGGGCAGGTCGGTGTGCTCGAGCGCCACATCAATCACCGGCCGGCCTTGTTGATAGGCTTTCTTGGCGATTTCAGCGGCCTTTTGGTACCCAATGATCGGGTTGAGTGCGGTGACCAGGATCGGGTTGCGCGACAGCGCTTCCTTGAGCTTGGGTTCGTTGACCTTGAAGCTGGCGATGGCCTTGTCTGCCAGCAGACGACTGGAGTTGGCCAACAGCTCCAGGCTGCTGAGCAGGTTCTGGGCGATGATCGGCAGCATCACGTTGAGTTCGAAGTTGCCGGACTGACCGGCGATGGTGATTACGCTGTCATTGCCGATCACCTGTGCCGCAACCATTGCGGTGGCCTCTGGAATCACCGGATTGACCTTGCCCGGCATGATCGACGAGCCTGGTTGCAGGCCTTCGAGCTCGATTTCACCGAGACCGGCGAGTGGGCCGGAGTTCATCCAGCGCAGGTCGTTGGCGATTTTCATCAGCGACACGGCAATGGCCTTCAGTTGGCCGGAGACGGCGACGGCGGTGTCCTGGGAGCCAATCAGAGCAAACAGGTTCGTACCCGGTGTGAACTGCACCTGGGTCAGGCTGCTCAACTGCTGGCTGAAACGCGCCGCAAACTCAGGGTGCGCATTGATCCCGGTACCTACCGCAGTACCGCCCTGGGCCAGGGCCTGCAGGCTTGGCAACAAGCCCTGCAAGTGAGCGATATTGGCCTTGAGTTGCTGCGCCCACCCTTCGAGAACCTGGCTCATGCGTACAGGCATGGCGTCCATCAGGTGAGTGCGCCCGGTCTTGATGAACGGATGAACCTCTACCGCCTTGCGCTCGATCACCTCAACCAGGTGCAGCAATGCCGGCAACGTCTGTTCATGCAACACCAGCGCGGCGCTGACGTGAATGGTGGTCGGGATGATGTCGTTGCTGCTTTGCCCACAATTGACGTGGTCATTAGGGTTGACCGGTTCGCCCAACAGGCGGCTGGCCAGGGTCGCAAGCACTTCGTTGGCATTCATGTTGGAGCTGGTGCCGGAGCCGGTCTGGAAGATATCCACAGGGAAGTGCTGCATGAAGTCACCTTCCAGCAAACCCTGGGCGGCGTCGACGATGGCTTTGCCCTGGCTTGCACTGATCTGCTTGAGATCGACGTTGGCCTTGGCGGCCGCGGCCTTGGCCAGGATCAGGGCACGGATGAACTGGGTCGGCATGCGCTGGTGGCTGATCGGAAAGTTATCCACCGCACGCTGGGTTTGTGCGCCATACAACGCGTCGGCCGGCACTCGCAGTTCGCCCATGCTGTCGCGTTCGATACGGGTATTACTCATCGGAAGATCCTTGCACCAAGTCGGAGTGAGAAATCGAAGGTTGCAGTTCGCAAGTCGCCAATTGCCAGGCAAAGGTCTGCCAGCGCTTGAGGCGACAGGCGCAGTGAGAGAGGTTTTCCAGGTCGCGCAGCGGGCGCCAGGCCTGGTCCAGGCACGTGGAGCGCCAATGCCAGGGCAAGGCGATATCGGTGGCGGTATCGATCAGCAGGCGGAACGAGGTCTCGGCGATGGTCCACGGGTGCGTAGCCGTGCAGCAGGCCAGGTAGCGCCCCTCGTTCAGATAATGCTCGATCAGGCGCGGCTCGTCAGGGTTGAGCCCACAGCGAATCTGGCGACTCATCCAGCGCCAGCTTTCCAGGTAGGGATCCTCGTGCAGGACAGAACTCATGATCCACGCTCACTCGATAATGATATTTATTATTAAATGATATTGAGAATCAAAACAAGCTCTTGAACCTATACCTTTGTCGGCCTTGGGATATTCCAGGCAAAAAAAAGCGCCACCCTTGGGGTGGCGCTGTTGTGTAACCGGTTGGTACTTAGCTGCCGGCGACGGTCATGCGTTCGATCAGCACCGAGCCAGTGCGGATATTGCTGCGCAGTTCCAGATCGTTACCCACGGCGACGATCTGTTTGAACATATCGCGCATGTTGCCGGCGATGGTCACTTCCTGGACTGCGAACTGAATTTCGCCATTCTCCACCCAGAACCCTGCCGCACCTCGGGAATAATCCCCCGTCACCATGTTCAAGCCATGGCCCATCAATTCGGTCACCAACAAGCCACGGCCCATGCGCCGCAGCAGCGCCGCCTGGTCTTCGTCGCCATGGGTCACGAACAGGTTGTGCACGCCACCGGAGTTGGCGGTGCTGGGCAAACCGAGCTTGCGCCCGGCGTAGGTACCGAGCACGTAGGACACCAGCTCACCGTTCTCGACAAACGGCTTGGCGTAGGTTGCCAGGCCATCGCCATCAAAGGCCGAGCTGCCCATGGCGCGCATCAGGTGCGGGCGCTCATCCAGGGTCAGCCACTCGGGAAACAACTTCTGCCCCAGCGCGCCCTCAAGGAACGACGACTTGCGGTACAGGTTGCCCCCGGAAATCGCCCCCAGGAAACTGCCGAACAGGCCACCCGCCAACTCCGCCGAAAACAGCACCGGCACTTCGCACGTCGGCACCGGGCGTGCGCCCAGGCGGCTCGCGGCCCGTTGCGCGGCGCGCTGGCCAATGCTCACCGGGTCCGCCAACAACTCACCCTGGCGACTTACGTCATACCAGTAGTCACGCTGCATCTGGCCATCGGCCTCGGCAATCATCACGCAGCTCAAGCTATGGCGTGTCGACGCGTAGCCGCCGATAAACCCGTGGCTGTTGCCATACACACGGCAACCTTGATGGGTACTCAGGGTAGTGCCATCGGCATTCTTGATCCGGCTGTCGGTGTCGAACGCCGCGGCTTCGCAGGCCAGGGCCTTTTCGATGGCCTGCTCGGGGGTGATATCCCAGGCGTGATACAGATCGAAATCTTTCAGGTCCCGCGCCATCAGGGCCGCATCCGCCAAGCCCGAGGCCTCGTCTTCGGAAGTGTGCTTGGCAATCGCCAGGGCGGCGGCGACGGTTTCGCGAATGGCTTCCGGGCCACTGGCCGAGGTGCTGGCCGAGCCTTTGCGCTGCCCCACATACAAGGTGATGCCAAAACCCTGGTCGCGGTTGAACTCAACGGTTTCCACCTCCCGCTGGCGTACCGAAGTCGATAGGCCCTGCTCCAGGGATACCGCCACTTCACAGGCACTGGCACCCTGGCGCTTGGCCTCCGCGATGATCTGTTCAACTTGTTCCTGCAGTGCCGGTAACGCTTGTGGACCGACGCTTTGGGCTGCACTCATGGTGTTCTCCACTCAAATTCTGCTTTCGGTTAAGGCCATCGAGCGACCGGGCCGGACAAGCGGCCCCCGACTGGTTATCATGGCGGCGTTTCTTTGCGGACTGCCACCATGGTTGATTCTTACGACGACTCCCTCGATGGGGAGAAAAGCAAAACCCAGGTCAAACGCGAGCTGCATGCTCTGGTTGATCTCGGCGAGCGCCTTACAACACTCAAGCCGGACTTGATTGCCAAACTGCCTCTGACCGACGAAATGCGCCGGGCCCTGGCAGATGCACCCAAGCACACCGCGAATATCGCGCGTAAACGGCACATCATGTTTATCGGCAAGCTGATGCGCGACCAGGACACTGACGCCATTCTGACTTTGCTCGACCAACTCGATGCTTCCACACGCCAGTACAACGAACGTTTCCATAACCTGGAGCGTTGGCGCGACCGCCTGATCGGCGGTGACGACGCTGTACTGGAGAAGTTCGTCCTGGACTATCCGGATGCCGACCGCCAGCAACTGCGCTCCCTGATCCGTCAGGCCCAGCACGAACTGGCACAGAACAAGGCGCCGGCCACCAGCCGTAAAATCTTCAAGTACATCCGTGAGCTGGACGAGACTCAACGCGGCCTGCGCTGATCCTCTTCCCCGGGTGGCGGTCTTCGCCACCCGAAGCTCCACGCCTTACGACCCCGTGCCACCCACGGTGATCGCATCAATTTTCAGGGTTGGCTGGCCGACACCGACCGGCACCGACTGCCCATCCTTGCCACACATCCCCACACCGCTGTCCAGCGCCAGGTCGTTACCGACCATCGACACCTTGCTCATGGCTTCCGGGCCGTTGCCAATCAGGGTTGCCCCCTTGACCGGCGCGGTGATCTTGCCGTCCTCGATCAAATAGGCCTCGCTGGTGGAGAACACGAACTTGCCGCTGGTGATGTCCACCTGACCGCCACCAAGGTTGGCGCAATAGATCCCGCGCTTCACCGAGGCAATGATCTCTGCCGGATCGCTTTCGCCTGCGAGCATGTAGGTATTGGTCATGCGGGGCATCGGCAAATGCGCGTAGGACTCGCGACGACCGTTGCCGGTGCGCGCCACACCCATCAGGCGCGCGTTGAGCTTGTCTTGCATGTAGCCCTTGAGCACACCGTTTTCGATCAGCGTGGTGCACTCGGTCGGCGTCCCTTCGTCGTCGACGCTCAGGGAACCACGGCGGCCAGCCAACGTGCCGTCATCGACGATGGTGCAGAGTTTGGAGGCGACCATTTCGCCCATGCGCCCGCTGTAGGCGGAACTGCCCTTGCGGTTGAAGTCGCCTTCCAGGCCATGCCCTACCGCTTCGTGGAGCAATACACCCGACCAGCCCGAGCCCAGCACCACCGGCAACGTACCGGCCGGTGCGGGGATGGCTTCCAGATTGACCAGCGCCTGGCGCAACGCCTCGCGGGCATAGCCCATGGCGCGGTCTTCGGCGAGGAAATAGCGATAATCCGTACGCCCACCGCCGCCATGGCCGCCGCGCTCGCGACGCCCGTTCTGCTCGACGATCACACTGACATTGAAACGCACCAGCGGCCGCACATCCGCCGCCAGGCTACCATCGGTGGATGCCACCAGGATCCGCTCCCAGACCCCGGCCATGCTCACGCTCACCTGCTGGATGCGCGGGTCAAGGGCACGGGTTGCAGCATCCACGCGTTTGAGCAGCTCGACCTTTTCGGCTCGGGTCATGACTTCCAACGGGTTATCCGGGCCGTACAACTGGGTCACGTCCTGGGTGCTGAACGCTTGCACGGTGCCATTCTGCCCAGCGCGGGAAATCGAGCGCGCCGCGCGGGCGGCCAGGCCCAGGGCTTCCAGGGTGATGGCATTGCTGTAGGCGAAGCCGGTCTTTTCACCGGATTGCGCACGCACGCCAACCCCTTGGTCCATGTTGAAGCTGCCATCCTTGACGATCCCGTCTTCCAGGGACCATGACTCGGAGATCTGGCCCTGGAAATACAGGTCTGCGGCATCGATGCCCGGCCCGGCCAGGTCGCCCAGTACGGTTTGCAGATTTTCGATGGTCACGCCACCGGGCGCCAGGAGGTGTTCACTGACTGAGGACAACAACTCGCTCATAGGTTCGGCCTTAAATTCATCGTTCTGAAGCAGGTCGCTGCGCGCCCTGCGAGAAAAAGCGCCGGTGGCCTGCCACCGGCATGCGCGCCCGTATCGACGCTTGTTCGCTGCTATCGCGTTCGGCCAACAACACCGCTTCGCCTTGATTCTGTTGTGCCAGCACTCGCCCCCATGGGTCGACAATCGCCCCATGGCCATAGGTTTCCCGCGGCCCCGGATGTACTCCGCCCTGGGCGGCCGCCAGCAGGTAACACTGGGTTTCGATTGCCCGCGCACGGATCAGCACATCCCAGTGCGCCGCGCCGGTTACCGCCGTAAAGGCCGAAGGCGCGGTAATCAATTCGGCGCCCGCCGCGCGCAATTCGCTGTACAGCTCCGGGAAGCGCAAGTCGTAACAGACCGTGAGCCCCAGACGCCCTACCGGCGTATCGGCCACCACCACTTGGTTGCCGTAAGCATAGTCGTCGGATTCACGATAACGACCGCGCGTGTCAGCCACATCCACGTCAAACAGGTGCAGCTTGTCGTAACGGGCCGCGATCTGCCCCTGCGCGTCGATCAACAGCGAGCAGGCGTTGGACTTGGCGTCGGGCTGCCCGAGGGGAGGCAATGGCAAGGTACCGGCCACTATCCATAAGTTGAGGTCGCGGGCGGCCAGTTTCAACCAGGGCAGGATCGGCCCCTCGCCCACCGCTTCGGCGCGGCCGATAGCCGCCACGTCGCGGCGACCCATGGCGGCGAAGTTTTCCGGCAGGACCGCCAGTTGCGCGCCCCCTGCCGCCGCCCGCTCCAGCAAGCTCCGGGCCTGGGCTAGGTTGGCCAGGACGTCGCTCTGGCTGACCATCTGGATTACCGCAAAGCACATGGGCCGACACTCCAAAAAAAGCATGGGGCCATGCTACTCCACAGGCGCTTACTGTGGTTTTTCAAATGGCTTGTCAAAGGTGATTTTGGGATCTTTCCAGGGCCCTTCCACCTTGTACTGGACGCTGGCGAAACGCGACACCCGATCACCGATCAGCTTGTCGATCAGGAACAACGCGCCACCAATGGCCGGCGCGCCCACAATCAACGCGGCAATCGGCAGGTTGTTGGTCACCGGCAAAGTCACCAGCAACTTGGCATCCACACGATCGGCAACCAGGTCCAGGGTGCCGTTAAGCTCCAGGTTGCTCGACGGCCCGGTGAGGATGATCGGCTCGCGGGTCACAAACACACCATTGCTGGCGGCCAGCAGGCCCTTGACCCGGTCGTAGCTCAGGCCCTTGCCAAGCAAATCCGAGAAGTCCAGGCGCAAACGCCGGCCAATCGAGTTGAAGTTCAGCAGGCCAAATACCCGCAACGCCTGGGCACCGCCCTCGACCTCGACGAACTGGCCCTTGCGGAACGAAGCATCCAGGCTGCCGGAAAAACGCTTGGGCCCAACCCACGCGGGCGAACCCGGCCAGCGCCCGTCAACATCCAGATGGAAGTCCTGGCTGGTGACCGTGGGCGCAAAACCCCAGCCCTTGAGCACATCGGCGATGTTCTTGCCGTCCAGGCGCCCCTTGTACCAACTGCTGCTGGCGGCCGGCGCACCCTCCCAGCCACCGGCCCCCTTGAGCTGCATGCCCTTGAGGCCCAGGTCGAGGTTGTTGAACGCCATGCCCTTGGCTGTCGGACGCACCTTCAACGACCAGGCGCCGATCAAGTCAGGCCCCTGGAACAACTGGGCAATGGCGATATCCAGCGCGGGAATGTCCTTGGGATCGATGCTCGCCAGGGGATCAGGCGCGTTTTCATCGGCCTGCACCGTAGGGTCGACCGCCGGCAACTTCACGTACTGCAGGTTGATGGCAATGGGTGCGCCCTTGGCATCCGGCAGGCCCACAGTGCCCTTGACCTGCTGGCTGTCGAGCTGCAAGCCCCAGGCAGCGGGCTTGCGGTCCAGTTTCAGGGCGACCTGGTCGAGTTGGGTACCAAACCCTGTCAGCTTGCCGATCTTGAAGTCGGCACTGCTCAACAGTTGCTTGGCATTGCCGCCTGGGTCATTGCCGGCGTAACGGTCGACCAACTTCTTCCAGGGATCGATATCCAGCTCCGACAATACCCCGCGAATCCGCAAGCCCTTGCCACCGGGCAGCAAGGCATCACCATCCCCGAGGAACAGCTCGCCACGGCCCTGGGCAAAATTGTTCGCCGGAGCGGCAAAGGTAAAGTTCGCCAACTCGCCGTAATCAAACCAGTAGCGCCGCTCCGCTCCCTGCAATGTCATGCGCAACACACTGTCACGGCCCTGGCTGGCGGGCATGCCAAATGGCGCAGGCAAATCCACCGCCACGCCCTTGAGGTTGGAGCTGACCCGCAACTGGCTGTCGGCACCGTCCAGGTCCAGTTGCAGTTGATAAGGGATATCTCCGGATACGGGCAGCGGCTGGCTGACTTTCAGCCAGTCGGTGAGCCGCTTGACCGTCACCTGGCCCTTGGCCGTGACCCGCGTGCTGAGATTGCCCGGTCTGCCACCGGCCGCAATCTGCGCCGTGATCGGCCGGTCGAAGGCTTGGGCGCTGATGTTCTGCCCACTCAGGCCCTTGGCACTGTCGAAGCGGAACTCACCCTTGAGCTGGTTCAGGTCCAGGGTCGGCTCGGCCAGTTGCAGGCGCGCCTTGTCGGTCTTGAAGTCCACCACGATCTTCGGCTCGGTGCCCTTGGCCAGGGGAATATCCAGGTCCAGGGAACCTCGCAGGTCGCCCTCGCCCTTCCAGCCGGCAAACGTCGATGCCGTACCGATGGGCGCGTCCTGGAGGATCTTCAGGCCGTCCCCCAGCCCACCGGCAAACCCGCCCGTCAGCAGCAGATGGCTGTCATGGCCGGGCAACGCATGGGGAATGTTGACGTAGATCCCCTTGACCTTGGTATCGAGCAATTGCCCCTTGCTGGCCAGGATGCGCACGCCGGTCTCTTCGACAAACACTTCACCGGCCACCTTGCTCACATGAGGCCAGCCCGGCTGGAACGCCAACTCGGCATCATGCACCTTGAAGAACAGGCTGATATTGCGTGCCGCCGTCACCGCATCGTGGTTCAGCGAGCCTTGATACTGGAAGAAGCCTTCATCGACCGCGCCCTTGAGAATTGCCGTACGCAGCCATTCATCCAGGGCCGGGCTCAGGACCGCCGGCAAGTATTTGGGGGTAAAGCGCCCATCGCCATCGACCATGCCGACCCGCAGGTCCATGTAGTCTTCCTGGCTATGATCGAAATGCAGGCGAATCAGGAAATCCGCTGCGATCTTGCCCTCTTCCCCCAGCACCTTGATATACGGCGCGATCAGCGTGAAGCCTTGCTTATCCAGCTTCCACGTCAGGCGCGCGTTGGCCTGGAGGTACTGCCAGGGCTTGGCGAAAATCGGGTCCAGGTGCAGGACGAAATCCTTGCTGTCCATGCGCAGTTCGCCCTGGCCCAGGTCACCGCTGATGCTGCCGGAGACGTTGCGGGCTGCCGGCGCGCCGAAATAGGCGTCAAAGCCCACGCGCTCGAGGTTGGCAGCAAAGCTCACGCGCTGATCGCCCGCGTCCTGGGGACGATAATCCACCAGCACATTGCGCAGCACGCCCGTGGCCTTCAACGCTTCGACGGTCTTGGCAAAACCTTCCGGCAATGGCGCGAGGGCGTTGAGCAGAGGGGTAATCGGTGTCAGGTCCAGGCGGTCGGCCTGCAGCCTCCAGGTTTCCTGCGCCTTATCAGTGGCCAGGGTTTGCTGCAATTGCAGGTGCGACTCCCAACGGGTGTCGCCCAGGTTCATGGCCAACGAATCGAAGATCACCTTCAGGCCGCTGTCGCTGCGCTGCAGGTAAGCCGTCAGGCCCAGGTTCTGGATGCTCGTGGGCTTGCGCTGGGCATAACGGACCTTCACCTGTGGCGCATTGAGCCGGGCGGCGGCGCTTTGCAGCGTGCCATTGGCCCAGGTCAGCCAGAATTCACCGCCGGCTTTCAACTCGCTGAGTTTCCAGTCCCGAGTCAACTTCGCCGGAATCCACTGCGCCCAATTGCTCTGGGGCAGGCTCAGGTAGGCCTGCACTTCACCGTCGCGCCACTGGCTGGCACGGATCCGCGTGCGCAGGCTGAGGGCCAGCGGTTGCCCATCGGGCAAGGTCAGGCGCGCATCCAGGCGCTGGCGGGTGGTACCGGTTTGCAGGCTCAGCCCCACATAGGTCAAGGTCAGCGGCGCTTGCTCGAACGGCTGCAAGGTGACCTGGCTGTCCAGCAGCGAGACCTTGGCCACCGCCTGCATGCGCTTGAGCAGTTGCTCGGGGTCCAGGGGCTGGTCGTCCTGCACCGGCAGGCCTTGCAACGCCCAGCGGCCGTCCTGGTCTTCCTTGACGCTGAGCTGCAAGCCGCTGACTTCCAGATGGGCAATGCGCACATCCCACGCCAGCAGGCTGGCCCACAGGTCGGGCACCACTTGCACCTGGTCCAGGCGCAAGGCACTGCTGCCTTCACCGACCATCACGTCATGGGCCAGCAATACCGGGGCAAAACCGCTCCAGCGCCCCTCCAGGCTGCCAATACTCAGGGGCATAGCAACCGCCGCCTGCGCCTTGGCCTCGACTTCGCCGCGGTACTCCGCCACCAATGGCGTCAATTCACGACCCAGGCTGACGTAGACCGCCGCCAGTACCAACAGCAATGCACACAGGCCAAGGCCCCAACGGGTCAGTGCGGCAAAAAAGCGTTGCAGACGCTCCATGTCAGGCGACCCTCAAGGTAATAGTCGGACGGCAGATCAAGGTCTGGCGGTCTCGTTGAAAAAGACTGATGCGGATCAGAGCAGCACCACGTCGTATTGTTCCTGGGAATACATGGTTTCGACCTGGAAACGGATGGTGCGGCCAATAAAGCCCTCCAATTCCGCAACGTTGCCCGACTCTTCGTCCAGCAACCGGTCCACCACCTTCTGGTTGGCCAGGACTCTATAACCCTCGGCCTGGTAAGCGCGTGCCTCCCGCAGAATTTCCCGGAAAATCTCGTAGCAAACCGTTTCCGGGGTCTTCAACTTGCCGCGCCCCTGGCAACTGCTGCACGGCTCACACAGCACCTGCTCAAGGCTCTCGCGGGTGCGTTTGCGGGTCATCTGCACCAGGCCCAACTCGGTGATCCCGATAATGTTGGTCTTGGCGTGATCGCGCTCTAGTTGCTTTTCAAGGGTGCGCAATACCTGGCGCTGATGCTCTTCATCTTCCATGTCGATGAAGTCGATGATGATGATCCCGCCCAGGTTGCGCAGGCGCAGTTGACGGGCAATGGCGGTGGCGGCCTCGAGGTTGGTCTTGAAGATGGTTTCTTCAAGGTTGCGATGGCCGACGAAAGCACCGGTGTTCACATCAATGGTGCTCATGGCTTCTGCCGGGTCGACCACCAGGTAGCCACCAGACTTGAGTGGCACCTTGCGCTCCAGGGCCTTCTGGATTTCGTCCTCGACGCCATATAGGTCGAAAATCGGCCGTTCACCGGGGTAGTGCTCCAGGCGGTCGGCGATTTCCGGCATCAGTTCGGCAACAAATTGCGTGGTGCGCTGGAAGGTTTCCCGCGAATCGATGCGAATTTTCTCGATCTTGGGGCTGACCAGGTCGCGCAAGGTCCGCAGGGCCAGGCCCAGGTCTTCATAGATGACGCTCGGCGCGCCGACGGTCTTGATCTGGGCACCGATCTGGTCCCACAGCCGCCGCAGGTAGCGGATGTCCATGAGGATTTCATCGGCACCGGCACCTTCGGCGGCGGTACGCAGGATAAAGCCGCCGGCCTCCTTGATGCCTTCGGCCGCCACGCAATCGCTGACGACCTTTTTCAGGCGCTCACGCTCACCTTCGTCTTCGATTTTCAGGGAAATACCGACATGGGCAGTGCGCGGCATGTACACCAGGTAACGCGAAGGAATCGACAACTGTGTGGTCAGGCGCGCGCCCTTGGAGCCGATCGGGTCCTTGGTGACTTGCACCACCAGGCTCTGCCCTTCATGCACCAGGGCGCTGATGCTTTCGACCGCCGGGCCTTCGCGCAGGGAAATTTCCGAGGCATGGATAAACGCCGCGCGGTCCAGGCCGATATCGACAAAGGCCGCCTGCATGCCCGGCAATACCCTTACAACCTTGCCTTTATAGATATTGCCGACAATCCCGCGCTTCTGGGTGCGCTCGACGTGCACTTCTTGCAAAACACCGTTTTCTACCACCGCCACGCGCGATTCCATCGGCGTGATATTGATCAGAATCTCTTCACTCATGGCTGGGTCTCGTTCAGGCGTTTTCACAATAGTGGCCGATCGCTTAAATATGGCGCTGGAGTTAGGCGTTCAGCGCACGGAAAGGTGTTGCCAACAGGGTATGCCGAAATGGCCCAGCAGTTCTGCTGTTTCGCAGACCGGCAAGCCAACGACCGCGGAGTAACTGCCATTTAGCCCGGCGACAAATACCGCCGCCAAGCCTTGGATAGCATAGCCGCCCGCCTTGTCCTGAGGCTCCCCGCTGTGCCAGTAAGTCGTTGCCTCGTGTGTGCAAACCTGGCGAAAGCGCACGCGGCTGCTGACCAGACGCGTTTCGCAGCGCAGGTCACTGAGCACGGCAATGGCGGTGAGGACTTCGTGTTCACGATCAGAAAGGGCCAGCAACATGGCCAGGGCATCGGCCTGGTCCAGGGGCTTGCCCAGGATCCGGCCATCCAGGATGACGGCGGTATCGGCGCCCAGCACGCAGGCATTGGCGGTATCGGCCAGTGTCGCCAGGCCTGCGGCGGCTTTGCCACGGGCCAGGCGTTCGACGTAGGACGCCGGCGACTCGTCGCCCAGGGGTGTTTCATCGATAGCCGCGCTGACCACAGTGAACGGCACGCCGATCTGGGTCAGCAATTCACGCCGCCGAGGAGAGCCGGAGGCCAGATAAAGTGCATGCATTGCAGACTCTCCCTGTGGGTTCGATAACCAGGCAGAGCCTCGCGACCCACTCAATTGATTTTATAGCGGCGACGCAACCCACGCAGGCCGAAGCTGACCCATGGCCACAACAGCGCACTGACCAGGGCCGGCAAGACCAGCGCCAGGGTCGGTTGGCGGTTGCCGGTCAGGGCACTAAGCCACAGCTGCACCAATTGGGCCAGGCCGAAGATCACCAGGATCACCAGGCACTGCTGCCACATCGGGAACATCCGCAGGCGTTGCTGCAACGACAGCACCAGGAAGGTAATCAGCGTAAGAATCAAGGCGTTCTGGCCGAGCAACGTGCCATACATCACATCTTCAGCCAGCCCCAGGCACATGGCCGTGACCATGCCGACCTTGTGCGGCAGGGCCAGCGCCCAGAAGGCCAGGAGCAACGCCAGCCACAGCGGGCGCAGGATTTCCATGAATTGCGGCATCGGCGAAACGCTGAGCAGCATGCCGATGGCAAAGGTCAACCAGACCATCCAGCCATTGCGCGAATGAGTGCCGGCCATTATTGCGCCCCTTGTCGAGTGGTTGCCGGTGCAGGTGCCGCCGCTGGCGCAGTCGCCGCTGGCTTGACCGGCCGAGCCGGTTGGGCCACCGGTTTGGCAGGTGTCGCCACAGCAGGCGCGGCAGGTGCAACCGGTGTCGCCACGGGTGCCGCCGGTTTGGGTACGGTTGCCGGAATAACCGGCGTCGTGGTGCCGTCTTGCTTGTCCTGCGCTTCCTGGGCCTGGGCGGCTTCGTTGGCGCGCTCTTCCGGCGTACGCGTGTCGCTGAACACCAGCAACAGGTAGCGGCTACGGTTCAGCGCGGCCGTCGGCACGGCGCGGACAATCGCAAACGGCTGGCCGGAATCGTGGATCACTTCCTTGACCGTCGCCACCGGATAGCCTGCCGGGAAGCGCTGGCCAAGGCCGGAGCTGACCAGCAGGTCGCCTTCCTTGATGTCGGCGGTGTCCGCCACATGCCGCAACTCCAGGCGTTCCGGGTTACCGGTGCCGCTGGCAATCGCCCGCAGGCCATTGCGGTTGACCTGCACCGGAATGCTGTGGGTGGTGTCGGTCAGCAGCAGCACGCGGGAGGTATAGGGCATCAACTCCACCACCTGGCCCATCAGGCCACGGGCATCGAGCACCGGCTGGCCAAGGACCACACCATCGCGCTCGCCCTTGTTGATGATGATGCGATGGGTGAAGGGGTTGGGGTCCATGCCGATCAACTCGGCCACTTCGACCTTTTCATTGACCAGCGCGGAAGAGTTGAGCAACTCGCGCAGCCGAACGTTCTGCTCGGTCAGGGCCGCCAGCTTTTGCATGCGCCCCTGCAACAGCAGGTTTTCGGTCTTGAGTTTTTCGTTTTCGGCCACAAGCTCGGTACGGCTGCCAAACTGGCTGGCCACGCCTTGCCATAGCCGTTGCGGCAGGTCGGTGATCCAGTAGGACTGCATCAATACCAGCGACATTTGGCTACGCACTGGCTTGAGCAGTGTGAAGCGGGCATCGACCACCATCAGCGCGACCGATAGCACGACCAGCACCAACAAGCGCACGCCCAATGAGGGGCCTTTAGTGAAGAGCGGTTTAATAGGCCGCTCCTCCCGGGCAGATATTCTCTTTATTCATACGGCATCAAACCGGCCTGGATGCAGATTGAAGAAGATAAACGCCAACAGGCAGCACTGCAAAGTGCTGCCTGTTGGCGAAACATGGTGCAACCAACGATCTTATTCGCTGGAGAGCAGGTCCATGGTGTGTTTATCCATCATTTCCAGTGCACGACCACCGCCACGGGCAACGCAGGTCAGCGGGTCTTCGGCGACGATCACCGGCAGACCGGTTTCCTGGGCCAGCAGCTTGTCGAGGTCACGCAGCAAGGCGCCACCACCGGTCAGCACCAGGCCACGCTCGGCGATATCGGAAGCCAGCTCCGGCGGCGATTGCTCCAGCGCGCTTTTTACTGCCTGAACGATGGTGGCCAGGGACTCTTGCAGAGCTTCCAGCACTTCATTGGAGTTCAGGGTAAAGGCACGTGGTACGCCTTCGGCCAGGTTGCGACCGCGAACATCGACTTCGCGCACTTCGCCGCCCGGGTAAGCGGTACCGATTTCCTGCTTGATGCGCTCGGCGGTGGATTCGCCGATCAGGCTGCCGTAGTTACGACGCACATAAGTGATGATCGCTTCGTCGAAGCGGTCGCCGCCAACCCGCACGGATTCGGCATACACCACGCCATTGAGGGAAATCAGGGCGATTTCTGTGGTACCGCCCCCGATATCCACCACCATCGAACCGCGCGCCTCTTCAACCGGCAGGCCGGCACCGATGGCAGCAGCCATTGGCTCTTCGATCAGGAACACTTCGCGGGCACCGGCACCAAGGGCCGATTCACGGATGGCCCGACGCTCCACCTGGGTGGATTTGCACGGTACGCAGATCAGCACACGAGGGCTGGGCTGCAGGAAACTGTTTTCGTGAACCTTGTTGATGAAGTACTGCAGCATCTTCTCGCAGACGCTGAAGTCGGCGATCACGCCGTCTTTCATCGGACGAATGGCGGCAATGTTGCCAGGTGTGCGGCCGAGCATGCGCTTGGCCTCGGTGCCCACGGCAACGACACTTTTCTGATTACCATGGGTCCGAATGGCCACAACCGATGGCTCATTCAGGACGATACCGCGCTCGCGCACGTAAATAAGGGTGTTGGCAGTGCCCAGGTCGATGGAAAGATCGCTGGAAAACATGCCACGCAGTTTCTTGAACATGGGAAAGGGACCCTAGGCAACGCGTGGGTAAAAAAGTGCGGCAAACTCTAACAACGACAGGGATTTTGGGCAAGGCGCCAATGTGCTAAATTGGCCGACTTTCTGTGCACCTAACCCCACAATCGCGGCCTTATGACCGTAGAAATGCGGTAGTGTTCCGACAATCTAACACACGGATAGCTTCCGTTCTGTTTTCCACTGGAGAATCCCATGGCGCTTGAACGCTCCGACGTGGAAAAAATCGCTCATTTGGCCTGCCTGGGCCTCAATGAAGCCGATCTTCCACAGACCACCGCAGCCCTGAACAGCATTCTCGGGCTGGTCGACCAGATGCAGGCGGTAAACACCGACGGCATCGAACCCCTGGCCCACCCACTGGAAGCCAGCCAGCGCCTGCGCGCAGACGTCGTGACCGAACGCAATAATCGCGAGGCCTACCAGTCCATCGCACCAGCGGTCGAAAACGGCCTGTACCTGGTTCCGAAAGTCATCGACTAAAGGGAAAGAGCCTGCAATGCATCAATTGACTCTGGCCGAGATCGCCCGCGGTCTCGCCGACAAAAAGTTTTCTTCCGAAGAGCTGACCAAGACCCTGCTGGCGCGCATCGCCGCGCTGGATCCGAAGGTCAACAGCTTTATCAGCCTCACCGAGGAGCTGGCACTAGGCCAGGCCAAGGCCGCCGACGCCCGTCGCGCCAACGGTGAAAGCGGCGCGCTGCTGGGTGCGCCCATCGGTCACAAGGACCTGTTCTGCACCCAGGGTATCCGCACCAGCTGCGGCTCGAAGATGCTCGACAACTTCAAGGCGCCCTACGACGCGACCGTGGTCGCCAAGCTTGCCGAAGCCGGGGCCGTGACCCTGGGCAAGACCAACATGGACGAATTCGCCATGGGTTCGGCCAACGAATCGAGCTACTACGGCGCAGTGAAAAACCCGTGGAACCTCGAACACGTGCCCGGCGGATCTTCCGGTGGCTCGGCAGCAGCCGTGGCCGCGCGCCTGCTGCCGGCCGCTACAGCCACCGATACCGGCGGTTCGATCCGCCAGCCAGCCGCATTCACCAACCTCACCGGCCTGAAACCGACCTACGGGCGTGTTTCCCGCTGGGGCATGATTGCGTACGCCTCCAGTCTCGACCAGGGCGGCCCCCTGGCCCGCAGCGCCGAAGACTGCGCAATATTGTTACAAGGCATGGCTGGCTTCGATGGGAAGGACTCCACCAGCATCGATGAACCCGTGCCGGACTACAGCGCCAGCCTCAATACCTCGCTCAAAGGCCTGCGTATCGGCGTGCCGAAAGAGTATTTCAGCGCCGGCCTCGACCCACGTATCGCCGAACTGGTGCACAACAGCATCAAGGAGCTGGAAAAGCTCGGCGCGGTGATCAAGGAAATCAGCCTGCCGAACAACCAGCACGCGATTGCGGCGTACTACGTGATCGCCCCGGCAGAGGCCTCGTCGAACCTGTCGCGCTTCGACGGCGTGCGTTTCGGCTACCGCTGTGAAGCCCCGAAAGACCTCACCGACCTGTACAAACGCTCCCGTGGCGAAGGCTTCGGCGTGGAAGTGCAGCGCCGGATCATGGTCGGTGCCTACGCCCTGTCGGCCGGCTACTACGACGCGTACTACCTCAAGGCGCAAAAAATCCGACGCCTGATCAAAAATGACTTCATGGCTGCCTTTAATGAAGTCGACGTGATCATCGGTCCGACTACACCGAACCCGGCCTGGAAGATCGGCGCCAAGACCGGTGACCCGATCGCCGAGTATCTTGAAGACCTCTACACCATCACCGCCAACCTCGCGGGCTTGCCGGGCTTGTCCATGCCTGCAGGTTTCGTCGATGGCCTGCCGGTGGGCGTGCAGTTGCTCGCCCCGTATTTCCAGGAAGGCCGCTTGCTCAATGTGGCGCACCAGTACCAGTTGAACACTGACTGGCACACTCGCACCCCAACCGGCTTCTGAGGAGAACACTATGCAATGGGAAGTTGTGATCGGGCTGGAGATTCATACCCAGCTCGCCACCCAATCGAAGATTTTCTCCGGTAGCGCCACCACGTTCGGTGCAGAACCCAACACCCAGGCCAGCCTGGTAGACCTGGGCATGCCTGGCGTATTGCCGGTACTGAACCAGGAAGCGGTACGCATGGCGGTGATGTTCGGCCTGGCGATTGACGCCCAGATCGGCCAGCACAACGTGTTTGCGCGCAAGAACTACTTCTACCCGGACCTGCCCAAGGGCTACCAGATCAGCCAGATGGAGCTGCCGATCGTCGGCAAGGGCTACCTGGACATCCCCCTGGAAGACGGCACCATCAAACGTGTCGGCGTGACCCGTGCGCACCTGGAAGAAGATGCTGGCAAGAGCCTGCATGAAGAATTCAATGGCGCCACCGGCATCGACCTGAACCGCGCCGGCACGCCACTGCTGGAAATCGTGTCCGAGCCGGACATGCGCAGCGCCAAGGAAGCCGTGGCCTACGTCAAGACCATCCACGCGCTGGTGCGCTATCTGGGCATCTGCGACGGCAACATGGCCGAAGGCTCCCTGCGTTGCGACTGCAACGTGTCGGTGCGGCCAAAAGGCCAGGTCGAGTACGGCACTCGCTGCGAGATCAAGAACGTCAACTCGTTCCGTTTCATCGAGAAGGCGATCAACACCGAAGTCCGTCGCCAGATCGAGCTGATCGAAGACGGCGGCAAGGTGATCCAGCAGACGCGCCTGTACGACCCGAACAAAGACGAAACCCGCGCCATGCGCAGCAAAGAGGAAGCCAACGACTACCGTTACTTCCCCGATCCGGACCTGTTGCCGGTGGTGATCGAGGATTCGTTCCTCAATGACGTGCGCGCGACCCTGCCGGAATTGCCACCGCAAAAACGCGAGCGCTTCCAGGCGCAGTTCGGTCTTTCGGTGTATGACGCCAGCGTCCTGGCGTCGAGCCGCGAGCAAGCCGACTACTTTGAAAAAGTCGTGAGCATTGCCAGTGACGCCAAGCTGGCCGCCAACTGGGTCATGGTTGAACTGGGCAGCCTGTTGAACAAACAGGGCCTGGAAATCGACGAAGCCCCGGTAACGGCCGAACAGTTGGGCGGCATGTTGCTGCGCATCAAGGACAACACCATCTCCGGCAAGATCGCCAAGACCGTGTTTGAAGCCATGGCCAGCGGTGAAGGCAGCGCCGACGAGATCATCGAGAAACGCGGCCTCAAGCAAGTCACCGACAGCGGCGCGATCTCGGCCGTGCTGGATGAAATGCTGGCGGCCAACGCCGAGCAGGTCGAGCAGTACCGTGCAGCGGACGAAGCCAAACGCGGCAAGATGTTCGGCTTCTTCGTAGGCCAGGCGATGAAGGCCTCCAAAGGCAAGGCCAACCCGCAACAGGTGAACGAATTGCTCAAGAGCAAGCTCGAAGGCTGATAACGGTTGCCGCCCTGTGGGAGCCGGCTTGTGAAGGAGCTGGCTTGCCTGCGATAGCATCACCTCGGTGCATCTGAAAAACCGAGGCGCCCGCATCGCAGGCAAGCCAGCTTCTACAAAGGTCGGTTCCCATATCAATTTTGGGGACACCTTGAAAATGAAGCGTCTACTCGGCCTCTGCGCCCTGTTTTCACTGCTTACCGGCTGCGCCAGTGGCCTGATCGATCCCAACGGTTATGACGAAACCGGCACAGCGTCCTACTACGGCGCCAAGCACCACGGCAAAAAAACCGCCAGCGGTGAACCCTTCAACCAACACGCCATGACCGCCGCCCACCGGCGCCTGCCATTCGGCACGCGGGTGCAGGTCACCAACCTGGCCAACGACAAATCCGTGGTGGTGCGCATCAATGATCGCGGCCCACACACCCGTGGCCGGCTGATCGATCTTTCACGCCAGGCCGCCGAGCAGTTGGGTATGCTGCGCAGCGGAACCGCGCGCGTGCGCGTGCAAGCCCTGAACAACTGACTGACGGAGCCCTGGCCATTTTCGGATTAAGCGCCCTCTCGCCCCTGAGCCTGATTGAACTGATCAGCGGCCTATTGCTGCTGATTGCCGGCGCCGAGATGCTGGTACGCGCCGCCGTGCGCCTGGCCGCCAGCCTCAAGGTCAGGCCGCTGATCATTGGCTTGAGCATCGTGGCCTTTGGCAGCAGCGCGCCGCAAATCGCCGTCAGCCTGCAGGCCACCCTGGCCGGCAATACCGATATTGCCGTGGGCAGCGTGATCGGCAGCAGCATCTTCAATATCCTCGTGACCCTGGGCCTTTCAGCGCTGATCATTCCCCTGCGCGTGTCGCGGCAACTGGTGCGCCTGGACATCCCGGTGATGATCGGCGCCAGCCTGCTGCTGTTCATCCTCGCCAGCGATGAGGCCCTGACTCCGCTCGACGGCCTGACCTTACTGGCAGCCCTGCTCGCCTACCTCGCGCTGTTGCTGTACCAGACCCGCCATTCGCGCCGCCCGCGGACCCGCGACACGGTAGTGCAAGCGCCGTGGCTGAGCAGTTTGCTGTGGATGATCGGCGGGCTCGCGCTGTTGGTATTCGCCGGGCATCTGCTGCTGGGGGCGGCCGTGGAAGTGGCCAGCGACCTGGGCCTGTCCGAACGGGTGATCGGCCTGACCATCGTTGCCGTCAGCACCTCTCTGCCGTGCCTCGCCACGTCCCTGATCGCCGCCCTGCGCGGCGAACGGGAGATTGCGGTGGGTAACGTGATCGGCAGTAACCTGTTCAACCTGTTGGGGGTACTGGGCTTTACCGCGCTGGTGGCGCCGTCGCCCTTGTCGGTATCGCCCAATGCCCTGGACTTCGACCTGCCGGTGATGCTCGGCGTGGTGGTGTTGTGCTTGCCAGTGTTTTACACCGGCTACCGCATTACCCGCGCCGAAGGCTTGCTGCTGCTGGGGCTGTACCTGGCGTATGGGCTGCACGTGGTGTCGTTCACCACCGGCATGCCGCTGGCCAATAAACTCGAACAACTGATGCTGTACTACGTCCTGCCAGCGCTGGTGGCTTTCCTGTTGTTCACTTCGCTGCGGGCCTGGCGCCGCCAACACCACAAGAGGGAGTCGCAATGACCGATCAACCGAAATCCGGCGAGCAAATGCGTCGCCAGGTCATGGGCGACGTATTTGTCGACCGCGCCTTGGGCAATGCCACCGAGTTCACCCAGCCGTTGCAGGACTTCGTCAACGAACATGCCTGGGGCGGGGTGTGGAACCGTGAAGGCCTGCCGCTGAAGACCCGCAGCCTGATCACCCTCGCGGCATTGACCGCCTTGAAGTGCCCGCAGGAGCTCAAGGGCCATGTGCGCGGCGCGCTGAACAATGGCTGTACTGTCGAAGAAATTCGCGAGGCGTTGCTGCATTGCGCGGTGTATGCCGGTGTGCCGGCGGCGATTGATGCGTTTCGGGCGGCGCAGGAAGTGATTGAGACGTATCAGCCAGCTCCCACAATTAGTGGTGAACACCCCCAAGTGTAGGAGCGGGCTTGCCCGCGATAGGCCCTAAAAAACACCACTCATTTCAGATCCAGCCACCGGCCTGCAACACAAAGATCCCGATATTGGTGGTCACTGCCGCCATCAGGGTAGTGATCACAATGATCGCCGCCGCCAACTCATGGTTGCCCTGGGCCGCACGGGCCATGACAAAGCTGGCGGCGGCCGTCGGCGCGCCAAAATACAAAAACAGAATCCCCAGCTCCGGTCCCCGGAAGCCATACAGCCAGGCCCCGACGGTGGCCACGAGCGGCAAACCGATCATTTTCACCAGGCTGGCACTCAACGCCATGTTGCCACTTTGGCGCAAGGCCGCCAGGGACAGAGTGCCCCCAATGCAGATCAATGCCAGGGGCAGGGTCATGTCGGCCAGGTACCTCCCGGAGGTTTCCAGCCAACTGGGCAGGCCGATCTGGAAATAGGCGAACGGCGTGGCGGCAATCACACTGAGGATCAGCGGGTTGGCCAGTACGCTCTTGCAGATGCTCCACGGGTCCGACTTGATCACCGGGCTGTACACCGCCAGCACAATGGTCGACAGGGTGTTGTAGAACAGGATCACCAGCCCCGCGAGGATCGCCCCCAGGGAAATCCCGTAGTCGCCGTACATGCTGGCCGCCAGTGCCAGGCCGATCACCCCGTTGTTCCCGCGAAACGCGCCCTGGGCATAAATGCCCCGGTCTTCCCGCGGGCAACGGAAAATCGCCCAGCCCCAGGCCAGGGCGAAGCTGGCGACCGTGGCCACGGCAAAATAGATCAGCAGTTCTGGCTTGAGCGCCGAATGCAGGTCGGCGTGCAATATCCCCAGAAACAGCAACGCTGGCATGGTGACGTTGAACACCAGGGCTGACGCGGTGTGGATAAAATTGTCGTTGATCCAGTTGATGCGCTTGAGCAGCACCCCCAGGAACAGCATGGCAAACACCGGCGCAGTGATGGTGAGCGTCGCAAGGAAAATGGCGAGCATGCTAAGTCCTGTTTTCAGGGAATCGTCATGATAAAGCAGTGGGCTGCACTGTTGATATTGGATTTCGAAACATAAACACGAACTAAAAAAGTCCAGAATTGGGAACTGTGGCTACTTCGTAGGAGGTAATCCCACTATCCCGGCCGGGGTTCACCCGTCCCACAAAGCACTGCACAAGCTCCCACGCACTAACGAGAATCCACACCTCCGCTTCAGTAACGCCGCCCCTGAAAATCCCCCTCCTGTAACAACTGAATAACTCCAGGGGGGCCCCATGCGTAGATCCGTCAACCATTTACACAATGTGCATATCAGAAGCTGGGACGATGAGGACATTGCGGGTTACACCGAACTACTCAGTGACCCCGAGGCGATGAAATTCATTTCCGCCGGCACCACCCGGGACATGACCGCCGCCGCCAACGAAATCGCCACCTTCAAAAAAGAAATTACCGACCAAAACTGGTCACGCTGGGCGGTGAGCATTGGCCTGCAAGGCCCTTTTATCGGTTATGCCGGGTTCGCGCAAAAAGAATACGGCATCAACTTCGGCAACCGTTTCCTCAAGAAATACTGGGGAACGCCCTACCCCTTTATTGCCATCCACCTGGCACTTGAATACGGCTTTGAGCACCTGGGGTTCGAGCAGATCTACACCCTGACCAATATCCGGCACCACCGCGCACTGGAAATGAACCGGGCGTTTTTGCACGCGCCACAACTGGCCGGGCAAGTGATTGAAACCCCTTACGGCCCCCACGTGAAGATTGATCTTACCCGCGAACGGTTCAGGGAAATCAGCCCTGCCAACCTAGCGCGCATCGACCGGTTTTCGCGCCGGATGAAAACCGCCGAACACACCAAGCTGGCCTGACCAAAACCATCACTGAGCAACATCCCCGTGAAAAACATTCTGCCTCCACCCGACCCCCTTCACTCAGTAGCGGGCCTGTGCACCCGGGAAACCTGGGCCTACCGCTGCTTGCGACGCCAGGTCTACCTGCCGTTTGGTTGCGTATTGGCGGGCCTGCGCCTGCTGTCGATGGTCGTGGTGAGCCTGCTCGCCTGGCCGCTTCCGTTGGCTGCCAGGCCCATGATGTATCGAGGGCTCCTGTGGATAATGGGCATTCGCATCCGTTGCAGCCATTCATCGCGGCAAATCGCCCTGATCACCGACGGCTGCGTAGTGGCCGCCAATCACGTCAGCGTGATTGATCCATTCGCCATCCTCGCGATGCCAGGCGCGACACTCGTGGCGGCCAGTGGCTACAACCGCTTTATCACCTTCACCGCCTTCCTGTTGCTCAAATGCTCGGGCGGACAGTTCTGGAACGGTGCCGATAAGAAGGCATTCTCCCGTAACCTGCATAAACTGCGCACCAACCCGCAAGGCACCGCCCTCTACACCACTCCCGAAGCGACCATTAACAACGGCCGGGGTTTGTATCGCTTTCGCGCGGGGCTGCTGAGCCGCGGCTTGCCCGTCGTGCCCCTGGCCGGGCGCCTGATTCTGCCCTTCGGCCTGGTCGCCAGCCCACTGCATGCCTCTGGCCTGGCAAGTTTCCTGCGCTTGCTGACGATGCCCTGGATGATCTGTGAAATGAGCTACCTGGAACGCTGCGAACGCCAGGAGCAGCAAAGCGGCCAGGCCTTTGCAGACCAAATCCAGGCCCGCATCGCCCAACACCTGGGCATTGCGGCCACCCCGTGGACCCGCGAAGACAAACACCGCTATCGCCAGCTCGATGCGCAGGCACGCCCATGACCGCAACCGGCACTACCCATGTGATTTTCGACTTTGACCAGACCCTGGTGAACCACGAAAGCACCCTTGCGATCATCCAGTCGGCGATTGGCGACAGCCCCGCTGGGCAAGCCATGCTGGAGCAACTGCAACTGATCGCGTCCAAGGCGTTGGCCGGTCGCGCCAGTGCCTGGGAACTGCTGTCCTTGATCAAGGTTATCCCGCGCATCCGCCGCCAGCATATCCAGCGCTACGTCGACACGGTCATTGGCAGCCTCGACCCGGCCCTGATGCTGACCCTGCACAACCTACAGCGCGAGGGCGTGCAGGTGCATATCCTGTCTGGCGGCTACACCGAATGGATCGCCCCGATTGCCCGCTCGCTGGATATCGACACCCGCAACGTGCTCGCCAACCGCCTGTTCTGGGCCGGTTCGCGGGCCCTGTGCCCCCGGCCTTCGCCGCTGATCAACCCCGGTACCGGCAAAAGCCGGATCGTGCGACGGTGGCGCGAAAGCGGCAGGCTCAAGAGCCGGGCGCTGATCGTCGGCGATGCCCGCTCAGACCACCAGGTGTATGTCGATGGCTGGGTCGACGGTTTTGTGTGTGCGGACTACTACACCCGCCACCCCATGCCCGAGATGAGCGGGCACATCCTTCGCGCGGCCAGCCCGCAGCAGGTCTACCCCCATCTGCAGGCCTTGATCGGCGCCCTGTCCTGACCTGGGCTAGGTGATCGGCGCCGGATTGAACAAGGTGATGTCATTGTGCAGCTTATGTTGCTCGGCCCAGGTCTGCTTTTTGCCGCTGGCCACATCCAGGTAGAAATGGAACAACTCCCAGCCCAGTTCCTCGATGGTCGCACGCCCGGTGGCGATCCGTCCGGCATCGATATCGATCAGGTCCGGCCAGCGCTGGGCCAATTCCGTACGGGTCGAAACCTTCACCACTGGCGCCATCGCCAACCCGTAGGGCGTGCCGCGGCCGGTGGTGAATACATGCAGGTTCATCCCCGCCGCCAGTTGCAAGGTGCCGCAGACAAAATCACTGGCCGGGGTCGCACAAAAGATCAGGCCTTTGCCCTTGAAGCGCTCGCCCGGCCCCAGCACGCCATTGATCGCGCTGCTGCCGGACTTGACGATAGACCCCAGGGACTTCTCGACAATGTTCGACAGGCCGCCCTTCTTGTTGCCCGGCGTGGTGTTGGCGCTGCGATCGGCCTCGCCCTTGGCCAGGTAGCGGTCGTACCAGTCCATTTCCCGCACCAGTTCCCGCGCGACCTCCTGGGTTTCGGCGCGGGAGGTCAGCAGGTAAATGGCATCGCGCACTTCAGTCACTTCGGAAAACATCACCGTCGCCCCGGCCCGCAGCAACAGGTCCGACGCGTAGCCCAGCGCCGGGTTGGCGGTGATCCCGGAAAACGCGTCGCTGCCGCCGCATTGCATGCCCAGGATCAGCTCCGAGGCCGGTACGGTTTCCCGCCGGCGCAGGTCGAGTTTCTTCAACCGGGTTTCGGCCAGTTCCATGATTTGCTCGATCATTTCGCTGAACCCATGGCTTGCGTCCTGCAAGCGGTACAGCCACGGTTCGCTGAGGTCCACCGAGCTGTCGTTGTCGTGCATCACCTGCCCGGCTTGCAGCTTTTCGCAGCCCAGGCTGATCACCAGGGCTTCGCCCCCCAGGTTCGGGTTGCGCGCCAGGTTGCGCACGGTGCGGATCGGGATATAGGCGTCGGTGGCGGTAATGGCCACGCCGCAACCATAGCTGTGGGTCAGTGCCACCACGTCATCGACATTCGGGTATTTGGGCAGCAACTCGTCCTTGATGCGCTTGACGGCATGGTCCAGCACGCCGGTCACACACTGCACGGTCGTGGTGATGCCGAGGATGTTGCGCGTGCCCACGGTGCCATCGGCATTGCGATAGCCCTCGAAGGTGAAACCTTCCAATGGCGCCTGGGCCTCGGGCACTTCGGTGGACAGCGGCAGGCTGTCCAGCGGCGGTGCGGTGGGCATGCGCAGTTGATCCTCCTGGACCCAACTGCCGCGTGGTATCGGTTGCAAGGCGTAACCGATGGTCTGGCCATAGCGAATGATCTGACCACCTTGTGGGATATCTTCCAGGGTCACCTTATGGCTCTGGGGGATGAACTCCACGGTCACCAGGCCATCCGGGAACTCGGTGCCGGCTGGCACACCCTGGTCATTGACCACGATTACTACGTTGTCGCGCTCGTGCAACCGAATGGAGCGCGGCGAGTCGGCATGTTCAATCAACTGCATCACACGGCCCCTTCAGGATTGCGCTTGGGAAAGGTTAGTCAATTCAGGGCCTTTGCTCGGTGGCTCGTTGAGCACCACGCGCTTGATCGGGCCGACGATCACCAGGTAGCTGAATACTGCCACCAGCGCATTGGCGCCGACGAACACCAGGGCCCACTTGAACGAACCGGTGGTGCTGATGATGTAGCCGATCACGATAGGCGTGGTGATGGAAGCCAGGTTGCCGAAGGTATTGAACAAGCCGCCGCTGAGGCCAGCGATTTGTTTGGGCGAGGTGTCAGACACCACCGCCCAACCCAGTGCGCCAACGCCTTTACCGAAGAAGGCCAGAGCCATGAAGCCCACGATCATCCACTCCACATCCACATAGTTGCAGGCAATGATGCTGCTGGAGACCAGCAAACCGGCAATGATCGGCGCCTTGCGTGCGAAGGTCAGGGAGTGGCCCTTGCGCAGCAGGTAGTCGGAAATCACCCCGCCCAGCACGCCGCCGATAAAACCGCAGATCGCCGGCAGCGAAGCGATGAAGCCGGCCTTGAGGATGGTCATGCCGCGGTCCTGCACCAGGTACACCGGGAACCAGGTAAGGAAGAAGTAGGTAATGCCGTTGATGCAGTACTGGCCCAGGTACACGCCGAGCATCATGCGGTTGGTCAGTAACTGGCGGATGTAATCCCACTTCGGCCCGTCGGTTTTCTTACCCTTGGCCTTGTCCTGGTCCATATCGACCATCGCCCCATTGGCGGCAATGTGCTTGAACTCAGCCTCATTGATCAGCGGGTGCTCGCGCGGGCTGTAGATCACTTTCAGCCAGATCAGCGAGAACACGATGCCAATCACGCCCATCACGATAAATACGTGCTGCCAGCCGAAGCTGTAGACGATCCACCCCATCAACGGGGCAAACAACACAGTGGCGAAGTACTGCGCCGAGTTGAAGATCGCCGAAGCCGTGCCGCGCTCGGCGGTTGGGAACCAGGCCGCGACTATGCGCGCATTGCCGGGAAAGGATGGCGCTTCGGCCAGGCCGACCAGAAAGCGCAGCATAAACAGCGCAACCACGGCGGTGGAGACGCCGAACTCACCGACATAGCCTTGCAGCACGGTGAACAGCGACCAGGTGAAGATGCTCAAGGCATAGACTTTTTTCGAGCCGAAACGATCGAGCAGCCAGCCGCCGGGAATTTGCCCGGCCACGTAGGCCCAACCGAAAGCAGAGAAGATGTAACCGAGGGTGACGGCGTCGATGCCGAGGTCTTTTTGCAGGCTGGAACCTGCGATGGCGATGGTGGCACGGTCGGCGTAGTTGATCGTGGTCACCAGGAACAGCATGAGCAAGATCAAATAACGGACGTGCGTCGGCTTGGTCGCTTGCATGTAGATGTACTCCCACTAATTATTTTTTTTGCGGGTAATTGTCGTGTTGGTGCTGCGCACTGCTTTTTTGTGGGAGCAGGCAAGCCTGCTCTCACATGTATTGCGTTTACGAACCGATGTAGCTGGTTTTCACCACGGTGTAGAACTCCTGCGCATAGCGACCTTGCTCACGCGACCCGTAGGATGAACCCTTGCGACCCCCGAAGGGAACGTGATAATCCACGCCCGCCGTCGGCAGGTTGACCATCACCATCCCGGCCTGGGAGTGGCGCTTGAAGTGGTTGGCGTACTTGAGCGAGGTGGTGGCAATGCCTGCCGACAGCCCGAACTCGGTGTCGTTGGCCATGGCCAGTGCTGCCTCGTAGTCCGCCACGCGCACCACATTGGCCACCGGGCCGAAGATTTCTTCACGGCTGATGCGCATAGCGGCTTCGCTGTCGGCAAACAGAGTCGGCGCGAGGAAGTAGCCTTGGGTGTCACACGTCACCAGGCCACCACCGCTGACCAGCCGCGCGCCTTCGCCCTGGCCGATGTCGATGTACTTCAGGTCCTGGTCCAATTGGGCCTGGGACACCACCGGGCCAATGTCGGTCCCGGCATGCAGGGCATGGCCAACCTTGATCGACTGCATGCGCTCAGCCACTGCGGCGACGAATTGGTCATGAATCCCGGCGGTCACGATAAAGCGACTGGATGCCGTGCAGCGCTGGCCGGTGGAGTAGAACGCGCTCTGTACCGACAACTCGACAGCCTGCTTGAGGTCGGCATCGTCGAGAATGATCTGCGGGTTCTTGCCACCCATTTCCAACTGCACCTTGGCCTGGCGCGAAACGCAACTGACCGCGATCTGCCGGCCCACGCCCACGGAACCGGTGAAGCTGATGCCGTCGACCTTCGGGCTATGGACCAGCGCATCGCCCACTACCCGGCCGCTGCCCATCACCAGGTTGAACACACCACTGGGAAAGCCTGCACGGGAGATGATTTCGGCCAGGGCCCAGGCACAGCCGGGCACCAGGTCTGCCGGCTTGAGCACCACGCAGTTGCCGTAGGCCAGGGCCGGGGCGATTTTCCAGGCGGGGATCGCAATCGGAAAGTTCCACGGGGTGATCAGGCCCACCACGCCCAGGGCTTCGCGCGTGACCTCGACGTTGACCCCCGGGCGTACAGACGGCAGGTAGTCACCGGACAGGCGCAAGCACTCGCCGGCAAAGAATTTAAAGATATTACCGGCACGGGTCACTTCGCCGATGGCTTCCGGCAGGGTCTTGCCCTCTTCGCGGGCCAGCAGCGTACCGAGCTCTTCGCGGCGCGCGAGGATCTCGCTGCCGACTTTATCCAGGGCGTCATGCCGGGCCTGGATACCGGAGGTCGACCATGCCGGGAACGCCGCGCGGGCGGCGTCGATAGCGGCGTGGACCTGAGCCACGTCGGCTTTGGCGAAATCGCCGATGACATCCGACAGATCCGACGGGTTGATATTGCTTGAGTAGTCAGCACCGGCCACCCACTGGCCACCGATGTAGTTGTCAAAACGCTTGGCTTGGGACACGCATCTTCTCCTTACGCAAAAAGCCGCTGATCACTCAGCGGCTTTATTAATGGGTTACTGCGCGCCTTGCTTGTCGATCAGCGCGGCCAGGGCTTCGTATTCTTCTGGCAACAGATCGGTGAGCGGGGTGCGCACCGGGCCTGCGTCATAGCCGGCGATTTTTGCGCCCGCCTTGACGATGCTTACGGCGTAGCCGGCCTTGCGGTTACGGATGTCCAGGTAAGGCAGGAAGAAGTCGTCGATGATCTTGTCGACGGTGGCGTGATCCTCCCGGGCAATCGCGTGGTAGAAGTCCATTGCGGTCTTAGGAATGAAGTTGAAGACCGCCGAGGAGTACACCGGCACGCCGAGGGCCTTGTAGGCAGCGGCGTAAACCTCTGCGGTCGGCAACCCGCCCAGGTAGCTGAAACGATCACCGAGGCGACGGCGGATCGACACCATCAGCTCGATATCGCCCAGGCCATCCTTATAGCCAATCAGGTTCGGGCAACGTTCGGCCAGGCGCTCAAGCAGCGGCGCGGTCAGGCGGCAGACGTTGCGGTTGTAGACCACCACGCCGATTTTTACCGACTTGCACACGGCTTCGACGTGGGCGGCAACCCCGTCCTGGCTGGCTTCGGTCAGGTAGTGCGGTAACAGCAGCAGACCCTTGGCCCCCAAGCGCTCGGCTTCCTGGGCGTACTCGATGGCCTGGCGAGTAGAGCCGCCAACACCGGCGAGGATCGGCACGCTGGTGGCGCAGGTATCCACTGCGGTTTTCACCACTTGGGAATATTCACTGGCCGCCAGGGAGAAAAACTCACCGGTGCCGCCCGCTGCGAACAAGGCTGTGGCGCCGTAAGGGGCCAGCCACTCCAGGCGTTTGATATAGCCTGCCTGGTTGAAATCGCCCTGGGCATTGAAATCGGTCACCGGAAAAGACAGCAGACCGTGGGAGAGGATGGACTTCAGTTCTTGTGGATTCATTATTCGAACACCCTGGGTAAAGACTATCGATGAACAGTTGTTGTTAATGTTGTACGTCATCGTACAACTATAAAATCATCCGTCAATGTTATTTCGTCGGCTTGCCAGGGTTTTGCGGTCGGTTATTGAGAGCGCCTTGACGTAGGAAATTATTCCTCTATGCTTGTGACAGCTGTATATACATACAGCTATCAAGGAAGATTCATACGACATAGCAAGGAGCTAACATGTCAGAACTAAAGTCGATCAACACCGAAAACCCTATCCCCGCCCTACGCTTCGAAGGCGGCGAGCACACCGCCATTGGCGACGAGACCCTGCTGCGTTTTGTCCCGGGCAAGCCAGCAATTGCTGGGGCAAAAGTCCAACTGCACCTGCCCAACGGCCTGGCCCTGACCTATGGCCAGATCATTGCCCTGGGCGGCGATTTCTACGGGATTCCCGGCCAGCCCATCAGTGACGGTGCGTCACCCACCGAGCGTGTGCAGCGTTTCATCGCCGCGTTTAACTCGCTGGCGACTTTGCCGGCGTCACGGGAGGAAGCGGGCAAAATCCTCGCAGTCATGCAAAAAGAGATCAACGCAGTGAAGCAGGCCATACAGGATGGCAAGCAACCCCATGAGGCCTACGACGCACTAGGAGATACGTTGTCCGAAGAGTGGAACCGCATCACTGGCGGTGGCAGCGTGGTTTCAGCCATGGTTCCCCTGGGGCGCTACCTGAAGCTGGCGGCCGATAATGCCGACCATTTCGGCGAATGGGCGCTGTCTGCCTACCTAGCCGGGCATACCGCCGCCCTGCAACAAGCGGTCGTGGCCCACCAAAGCGGCAGTGGCCAGCAATTGGAACTGGCTTACGCCATGAACAGCTTTGCTGATCACTTCTTGACCGACCTGTTTTCCGCAGGGCACCTGCGCGTCCCACGCAAACAACTGGCGGCCGTGGTGACACCGGGTGAACTGGGGTCGTTGATCAGCCGCTTTATGCACGATGAAGACAGCAAGTTCGGGCTCAATGTACGCAATGCCCTGGGCGATGAGTGGCATGCCTATGGCGACAAACGCTATTTCGATAGCAATGACGCCGCCAACCGCACCCAGGTCAAGCGTGCGGTGCAGTCTTCGGCCGATGAGATCTTCGACGCGTACATCAGCGGTATCGCGCCCTCCCCGGCCACGTTCAAGGCACCGCTGCACGTGCCGGACCTGAATGCGGCGAACAACCCGGCGAACAACTTTTCGCCACTGTTCAAGGCTGAGGGCGACAAGGTGTTGCGGCGCAAGGACGTCAACAACCTGAACGACAAGCACTGGACCAATGATTGGTGGGGGTGGAGTACGTATCTGTTGCTTAAGGATTACAAGCCGAACAAGCCGCAGCCTTGAGGTAGCCATAGTTCCCCTGTGGGCGGATGACTCGTACACAGGGGACCGTTCGTCGTCACTGTGAATTCTGACAGTATCGGCGACCGGCTCGCTGCCCCTAGATTGGGTGCGACCGCCGGGTTACCTCAGCACATGCAGCAGGTGCAGTCACCTTGGAGGCCCTTTACTCATCCACAACCAGTGAGGCACACCATGGCTACCGAAAAAAAATGCACATTTAAATCCAAATCCAATAATTCCAAGGCATCGACGCAGAACATCGATCCTGTGGACCTACCCAATATTGGTGACACCATTCAACTTGATGGTGACCCGCCGGCCCTGGTCCTGGGCAAGAACTTCCATATCAACAATGGTGAAGTTACCCAAATCGACTTTTTCTTGGCGTGACATGCCTTCCTGGCAGGCATCGAATTATCCGCGCTGCGCCTGCGCCTCTTCATGAGCCTGGCGCAGCCGCTCTCGACTATTAGTCAAATGCAATCTCATCGCCGCCCGCGCCGCATCCGAATCCTGGCGGGCAATCGCCTCATAAATCTCTTCGTGCTCACGGCTCAGGCGGCTCATGTAGTGCTGCTGGTCGTCATGGGCCAGGCGCGCTGAGTTCAGGCGGGTGCGCGGGATAATGCTGGTGCCCAGGTGGGTCATGATGTCGGTGAAGTAGCGGTTGCCGGTGGACAAGGCAATCTGCAGATGGAACTGGAAGTCCGAGGCCACTGCATCGCTGGCGTGCGCCGCACTTTCATTCAACGCATCGAGGGCTGCGCGCATTGCTGCCAGCTGTTCGTCATTGCGACGCTGGGCCGCGAGGCCGGCGGACTCTACTTCCAGGCTGATGCGCAACTCGAGGATCGCCAGTACATCACGCAGCGTGACCACGGTCGCCGGATCAATGCGAAACCCGCTGGGGCTCGGCGTATCCAGCACAAAGGTGCCGATGCCATGCCGGGTTTCCACCTGCCCAGCTGCCTGCAGCCGCGAGATTGCCTCGCGCACCACCGTGCGGCTGACCCCATGGGCTTCCATGATCGCTGACTCGGTGGGCAGCTTGTCGCCACGCTTGAGCTGACCATCGCGGATCTGCTCGGACAACACCGTGACCAGTTCCTGGGCAAGGCTACGGCGCTTGCGGGGAAGACGCGGGGCTGTGCTGGGGTTTTCCATGGGCAGGCAACTATCTCGATGATTCAAAGGGGCATCATAGCCCAAGCGGGTTGTACGATCACCGCTCTGGATGATTTGCCCAAAGCTTATCGCGCGCAAAAAAATGCCCCAGCCTAAGCCGGGGCACTTTCAACACATACCCGCAGGCGCATGTTTTGTCACTTCACCACTTTCAAGCTCGGCCGGCCGCTAGGGCGCGGTGGCTCGGAATCTGGTGGCGGCAGATCATCTTCAATTTCAATCGCTTCGTCGTCTTCAAGGGACGACTCCAGATCAAACACCATGCCCTGGCCATTTTCCCGGGCATAAATCCCCAGGATCGCGCCGATGGGCACATAGAGCGTATGGGGTACCCCACCAAAACGCCCTTCAAAGCTGACCGCTTCATTGTCCATGTGCAGTTGGCGTACGGCACTGGGCGAAACGTTCAGGACAATCTGTCCGTCACTGGCAAAACCTTGTGGTACCTGCACCGCAGGAAACTCGGAATTGACCAGCATGTGCGGGGTGCAATCGTTGTCCACAATCCACTCGTAGAGCGCGCGGACCAGGTAAGGTCGACTGGAGTTCATCAACGGCTCCTTAAGCCTTAGCGCATATCACGTTCGACGCCAGACAGACTTGCCTGGAAAGCCTCACGCGCAAACTGGCGCTCCATGTAATCAAGCAGCGGCTTGGCAGGCCGCGGCAGTTCAATGCCCAGAATCGGCAAACGCCAGAGTATGGGTAATAGGCAGCAATCCACCAGGCTTTGTTCCTCACTGAGGAAAAAAGGTTTGTCGGCGAACAGCGGCGAAACCCCGGTCAGGCTCTCGCGCAATTCCTTGCGCGCCTGCACACGGGCAGCTTCTTTGCTGCGTGTATCCAGAATCAGATCCACCAGCCCGCACCAGTCACGCTGGATCCGATGGATCAGCAGGCGGCTGTTGGCACGCGCCACCGGATACACCGGCAGCAAAGGTGGATGGGGGTAACGCTCATCCAGATATTCCATCACCACGGTTGACTCCCACAACGCCAGGTCACGATCGACCAGGGTGGGCAAGCTGCCGTAAGGGTTCACTTCGATCAGTTTCGGCGGATGACGACCCACCTCCACACTGATGATCTCGGCGCTGACACCCTTCTCTGCGAGTACGATGCGTACTCGGTGGGAATAGTGGTCGGCGGGGTCGGAGTAACAGGCCAACCGGTTGGTCACGCCCATGGCGGTCCTCCTCGCTTGTTGAAATTATCGAAAGCTCAAAAACGAGCGCGCCCAGAAAGCATCTCTCGTAACACCTGGATCAACCAGAGCGTTACCCGTTCAGAGACGTCGCTGGGCGCGCAAGATTAACAGCAATTGCCTAAGGTTGGATCAATGCACATCCTTCCAGTATTCACGCTTGAGCAAATAAGCGAATACGAAGAAGAAAGCCAGGTACAGCAACACATAGGTACCGATGCGTTGATGCTCCAGTTTGACCGGGTTGGCGGAGTACGCCAGGAAGGTCACCAGGTTCTTGACCTTCTCGTCGAACTGCTCCTCGTTCAGCGCACCGCTCTTGGGCACGATGGTCAGTTGATCACAGGCCTCATGGGTCAACGGCGTGCCGGTCAGCGGGTCATATTGCTTCTTGCCGTTTTCCACGACTTGAACCTGCTTGCATCCTACCACCTGGCGCCCTTGCAGGCCGACCAGCACGTTAGGCATACCGACGTTCGGGAAGACCTTGTTGTTCACGCCCCAGGGACGTGTAGGGTCTTCGTAGAACGATTTCAGGTAGCCGTACAGCCAGTCGGTGCCACGTACGCGCGCTACCAGGGTCAGGTCGGGCGGCGCAGCCCCGAACCAGGCCTTGGCGTCGGCCGGTTGCATGCCGATGTTCATGTGGTCGCCAATCTTGGCACCGGTGAACACCAGGTTCTTGAGCATCAGCTCATGGGGGATACCCAGGTCATCGGCAACCCGCTCGTAACGCTGGAACTTGGCACTGTGGCAGCCCATGCAGTAGTTGGCGAACGTACGGGCGCCGTCTTGCATGGCGGCCTTGTCAGAAACGTCGATGTCGACTTTTTCCAGCTCTGCGCCGTGCTCGGCCGCGAAGGCCAATACCGGCAGGGCAGCAAGAATCAATGCAGCAAATAATTTTTTCATCAGCCAGTCACCCTTTCCGGAACCGGTTTTGTCTTCTCGAGCCGGGTGTAGAACGGCATCAGAATGAAGTAGGCGAAGTACAGGAAGGTGCAGACCTGCGACAGCAACGTGCGCTCTGGGGTCGGCGCCAGTACGCCCAACACACCCAGGATCACGAACGAAATGCAGAACACCCACAGCCAGATCTTGCTCAGCCAACCCTTGTAGCGCATGGACTTGACCGGGCTACGGTCGAGCCATGGCAACACGAACAGCACGGCGATGGCCGCACCCATGGCGATCACGCCCATGAGCTTGTCGGGGATTGCCCGCAAAATGGCGTAGAACGGCGTGAAGTACCAGACCGGGGCAATGTGTTCCGGGGTCTTGAATGCGTTGGCCTGTTCGAAGTTCGGCTTTTCGAGGAAATAGCCGCCCATTTCCGGGAAGAAGAACACAATCGAGCAGAACACGAACAGGAACACCACTACGCCGACGATATCTTTCACGGTGTAGTAAGGGTGGAATGGAATGCCGTCCAGCGGAATGCCGTTCTCGTCCTTGTGCTTCTTGATATCCACGCCGTCCGGGTTGTTCGAACCCACTTCGTGCAGCGCCAGGATGTGCAGCACCACCAGGCCGAGAATCACGATCGGCAAGGCCACCACATGCAGGGCAAAGAAGCGGTTCAGGGTAATCCCGGAGATCAGGTAGTCACCACGGATCCACTGCGTCAGGTCGTTACCGATGACCGGGATCGCACCAAACAGCGAGATGATCACCTGGGCGCCCCAGTAGGACATCTGGCCCCACGGCAGCAGGTAGCCCATGAAGGCCTCTGCCATCAGCGCCAGGTAAATCAGCATGCCGAACACCCATACCAACTCACGCGGCTTCTGGTACGAGCCGTAGAGCAAGCCACGGAACATGTGCAGATAGACCACGATAAAGAACGCCGAAGCGCCGGTGGAGTGCAGCAGGCGCAGGATCGAGCCGTACTCGACGTCGCGCATGATGTATTCGACGGAGGCAAACGCTTCTTCCGCCGACGGGGTGTAGCTCATGGTCAGCCAGACACCGGTAACGATCTGGCTGACCAGTACCAGCAATGCCAGGGAACCAAAGAAGTAGAAGAAGTTGAAGTTCTTCGGCGCGTAATACTTGCTGAGATGGTCTTCCCACATTTTGGTAGCGGGGAAGCGCGCATCCACCCAATCCATGAACTTGCTCATTACGCGCTCTCCTTATCGACACCAATGACAATAACGTCGTCAGATTCGTAGTTGTGCGGCGGAACCGGCAGGTTCAACGGAGCAGGCTGGGACTTGTAGACGCGACCGGCCAGGTCGTAGTGGGAACCGTGGCAAGGGCAGAAATAGCCACCGACCCAGTCCTTGCCCAGGTCCACTGGCGCGACTTCCGGGCGGAAGGTCGGCGAGCAACCCAGGTGTGTGCAAAGACCGACCAGCAACAGAATCTCTGGCTTGATCGAACGCACTTCGTTTTGGGCGTAGGCGGGTTGGTCGGAATTCTTGGACTCGGGGTCAGACAACTGGCCCTCGATCTTCTTCAGATTCCCCAGGATTTCCTCGGTACGACGAACGATGAATACTGGCTGGCCGCGCCATTCAGCAATCATCTGCTGGCCTGGCTCGATCTTGCTGACATTCACCTTCACCGGTGCACCTGCGGCTTTCGCCTTGGCACTGGGAAACCATGACCCCACGAACGGGACCGCAGCCCCCACCGCTCCTGCAGCACCCACCACGGATGTGGCTGCTACCAAGAAGCGACGCCGGCCTGCATTCACGCCGTCATTGCTCATTCAGTCCTCTCCCATCAGCTTTTTGGCCTGTTAAATCAGGCGTCTACTAAGTATTAAATCTGAACTTATAAAAATTTTGCCGAATGGTAATGAAAAGCCCCACCTCTGACAAGGTAATTACCCGCAGCCTAGCTTCCAAGCCTTGTAGTATAGGGGGTCTACGGATGTGGCAAGTTGTCACACAGAAAAAACCCGCATAAAACGCGGGCAATAAAAAACGCCCAGCTCCGTGAGGAGGCTGGGCGTTTTTGTGGAACGTAAAGCGAATTAACGCTTCGAGTACTGCGGACGCTTACGCGCTTTACGCAGACCGACTTTCTTACGTTCAACTTCACGGGCATCGCGAGTCACGAAGCCAGCTTTGCGCAGAGCGCCGCGCAGGGTTTCGTCGTACTGCATCAGAGCGCGAGTGATACCGTGGCGGATTGCGCCAGCTTGACCACTTACACCGCCACCGATAACGGTGACGTAGATGTCGAACTTTTCAACGGTCTCGGTCAGTTCCAGCGGCTGACGAACTACCATGCGGGCAGTTTCGCGGCCGAAGAAGTTGTCCAGAGTGCGGTTGTTGATCGAGATGTTACCAGTGCCCGGACGCAGGAAAACGCGTGCGGTTGCGGTTTTGCGACGGCCAGTGCCGTAATTTTGAGTCGCCGACATAATGAACTATTCCGTTAAAACTTCAGTTCTTGGGGCTGCTGAGCAGCATGAGGGTGAGCAGCGCCCGCATAGACTTTCAGCTTGCGATACATGTCGCGACCCAGTGGGCCCTTCGGCAGCATACCTTTAACCGCGATCTCGATCGGGGCTTCAGGCTTCTTGGCAATCAGGCCTTCGAAGTTCGAAGACTTGATACCGCCTGGGAAACCGGAGTGACGGTAGTACATTTTGTCGCTTGCTTTGTTGCCGGTTACACGAACCTGCTCAGCGTTGATGATCACGATGTAGTCACCGGTATCGACGTGAGGGGTGTACTCAGGCTTGTGCTTGCCACGCAGACGGCTGGCGACTTCAGTGGCCAGACGACCCAGGGTCTGACCAGCGGCGTCGACGACAAACCAGTCGCGCTGAACTGTTTCCGGTTTTGCAGTAAAAGTTGTCATTCTTTAATAGCCTCAGGGGCCGCCCTGTAAATTAGACGGCGGATCTTACTGAATAGTGCGTACTTTGACAAGTCAAAGGCAGCCGGATACAGACGCTATCGGGGGCTCGGGTCAGCGCGTCCGTTCAACGGCAAGATTCTTCGGCAGGCGGCGCATCACTTCCACTGCAGAAAGAGGTGGGCAATTATGCAGATTGCGAAAAAAAATTCAACCTGCTTTTATGATTGTTTTCCCCAAAGGAGTACCCGATGGATTATCGAAAGCTGGGCCGGACCGATCTGAACGTAAGCACGATCTGCCTCGGGACCATGACCTGGGGCGAGCAGAACACCGAGGCAGAGGCCTTCGCCCAGATTGAGCGGGCCAAAGGCGCAGGGATCAACTTCCTCGATACCGCAGAAATGTACCCGGTGCCGCCCAAGGCCGACACCTACGCCACCACCGAGCGCTACATCGGCAATTACTTCAAGAGCCGTGGCGACCGCGCCGACTGGATCCTCGCCAGCAAGATCGCCGGGCCCGGCAACACCATCGACTACATCCGCGACGGCCAGCTCAAGCACAACCGCAAACACATCGTCGACGCCCTGGACGCGAGCCTCAAGCGCCTGCAGACCGACTGGATCGACCTGTACCAGTTGCACTGGCCGGAACGCAGCACCAACTTCTTCGGCCAACTGAGCTACAAGCACCAGGAAGAACCCGACCTGACGCCACTTGAAGAAACCCTCGAAGCCCTCGACGAGCAGGTCAAGGCCGGCAAGATCCGCCATATCGGCCTGTCCAATGAAACGCCGTGGGGCACCATGAAGTTCCTGGCCCTGGCCGAGGCCCGTGGCTGGACCCGCGCGGTGTCGATCCAGAACCCCTACAACCTGCTCAACCGCAGCTTTGAGGTGGGCCTGGCGGAGATTGCCATCCGTGAACAATGCGGCTTGCTGGCGTACTCGCCGTTGGCGTTCGGCATGCTCAGCGGCAAGTACGAAGGCGGCGCACGGCCGGCCAAGGGCCGCTTGAGCCTGTACAGCCGCTTCAGCCGCTACTTCAACCCGCAATCGGAAGCTGCGTGCAGCCGCTATGTGGCCCTGGCCCGCGAGCACGGCCTGGACCCGGCGCAGATGGCCCTGGCGTTTGTGACGCAACAGCCGTTTGTGACCAGCAATATCATTGGGGCGACGACGCTTGCGCAGTTGGACAGCAACATCGCCAGTGCTGACCTGAAGCTGTCGAAAGAGGTGCTGGAGGGGATCGAGGCGATTCAGAAGGATCATCCCAATCCTGCGCCTTGATTGATCTCTAGAACGCCATCGCCGGCAAGCCGGCTCCTACATTTGGAACCCATTCCCCTGTAGGAGCCGGCTTGCCGGCGATAGCAGCACCAACGATTCAAAGCGCCCGCGCAATGATTTCCTTCATGATTTCATTGGTCCCCGCATAAATGCGCTGCACCCGCGCATCCGCCCAGGCCCGGGCAATCGGGTATTCCCACATGTAACCGTAGCCGCCGTGTAACTGCACGCACTCGTCGAGCACCTTGCATTGCAAGTCAGTGGTCCAGTATTTGGCCATCGCCGCCGTCGGCACATCCAGCTTGCCTTGCAGATGCTGTTCCAGGCACTTGTCGACGAATACCCGGCCGATCTGCACCTCGGTGGCGATCTCCGCCAGCTTGAAGCGGGTGTTCTGGAAGTCAGCAATCGCCTTGCCAAACGCCTTGCGCTCGCGGGTGTAGTCCAGGGTCCATTGCAACGCCGCTTCGGCCGAGGCCAGGGCGCCAATCGCCACGGTCAGGCGCTCCTGGGGCAGTTCCTGCATCAGGTAGGCAAAACCCATCCCCGCCTGGCCCAGCAGGTTCTCCTTGGGCACCCGCACGTCCTGGAAGAACAGCTCGGAGGTGTCCTGGGCCTTCATCCCCACCTTCTCCAGACGCTTGCCCTTGTCAAAGCCCGGCGTATCGGCCTCCACCAGAAACAGGCTGGTGCCCTTGGCGCCGGCCTTGGGGTCGGTCTTGGCGACCACGATCACCAGGTCCGCCAGGAAACCATTGGTAATAAAAGTTTTGGAGCCGTTGATCACATACTCATCGCCATCCAGCACGGCGGTGGTCTTGACCCCTTGCAGGTCCGACCCGGCGCCCGGCTCGGTCATGGCAATGGCCGTGACCATCTCCCCGGAAACGAGCTTGGGCAGGTACCTGTGCTTCAGCGCCTCACTGCCGTAATGCAGGATGTACGGCGCAACAATGTCCGAATGCAGGGAGAAGCCAATCCCGGTCAGGCCCAGGCGGCCGATCTCTTCGATCACCACGGTGCTGTAGAGAAAGTCCGCGCCCAGGCCTCCGTATTCTTCCGGCAGGTGGGAGCAGAGCATCCCCGCCTCCCCCGCCTTGCTCCACAGGGCGCGGTCAATATGACCCTGCTTCTCCCATTGCGCATGGAACGGCACCGCGTCTTTTTCGAGGAAGGTGCGCACGCTCTGGCGGAAGAGTTCGTGCTCGGAGCTGAACAAGGTTCTGGGAATCATGAGTCACCTGCGTCGATTGTCAGACAAAAACAAGATCACAGAGCCTAAGCTGCACGGACGTCACGGGACACTGGACACATGCGACAAAAAATAAGACGATCCAGCCGTTAGTTGACCACTTTCCCCTATAAGAATAATCGAAATTATGTCTAGCCTCGTCTCCACGCCCTTGCGGCGCGTCAGCATTTTGGCCATTGATCGGGTGTTTGCCTCTACCCTCATGCAAGCCAAGGATTTCTTCCACCTCGCCAGCCTGCGTTACGGCAAACAACAGGGCCTGGGCCTCACGCCGGCCTTTGAAACCCGCCTGGTAAGCCCCGACGGGCAATCGGTATGCAGCTTCAGCGATGTGATCATGCCGGTGGACGGTGGCCTGGAAAACGCCGACATCATTGTGCTGCCGGCGTTCTGGGACGACTTCGACGCCCTGAGCAAACGCTACCCGCAGATCCTGCCGTGGCTGCGCGAGCAGCATGCCCGGGGGGCGGTGCTATGCGGTGAGGCCACCGGGGTGTTCTGGCTCGCCGAAGCCGGCCTGCTCGATGGCAAGGAGGCGACCACCTACTGGCGCTTCTTCAACGCCTTCAGCGAACGCTTCCCCAAGGTCCAGCTCAATCAGGACAAGCATCTGACCGACGCCGACAACCTGTACTGCGCCGGCGGCACCACGTCGGCCTGCGATCTGTATATCTATCTGATCGAGCGTTTCTGCGGCGCCAACATCGCCCAGGCCGTGGCCCGCGACATTCTCTACGAAGTGCAGCGCAACTACGCGCCGGGGCGCATCGGTTTTGGCGGGCAGAAGCTGCACCAGGACGTGATCATCCTGCAGATCCAGCATTGGCTCGAGGAGCACTTCGCCGACAAATTCCGCTTTGAAGACGTGGCCCGCGAACACGGCATGAGCATCCGCAACTTTATGCGAAGGTTCCAGACGGCTACCGGCGACAAGCCGTTGCATTACCTGCAACGGCTGCGGATCGAGACGGCCAAGGGCTTGCTGTCGGGCAGCCGCAAGAGCATCAAGACCATCAGCTATGAGGTGGGGTATGACGATGCGAGCTTCTTTGCGCGGCTGTTCAGGCAGCACACGGAGTTGTCGCCGAATCAGTATCGCCAGCAATTCCAGCAGGCCGCCTAACTAAAGCCGGGCACAATCAAATGTGGGAGCGGGCTTGCTCGCGAATGCGGTGTGTCAGTTAACGAATAAGCCGACTGATACACCGCATTCGCGAGCAAGCCCGCTCCCACATTTTGGTTCGGTGTTTGCCTAAGGCTTGTGCGCCCGCGCCAGGAATTCGTGGGACTGCATCTCCAGCAAGCGGCTCAAGGTCCGTTGGAACTCGAAGTTCAAGCGCCCGCCGGTGTAGAGGTCCTTGAGTTCGACTTCAGCCGAGATGATCAGCTTGACGTTCCGGTCATAGAATTCATCGACCATGTTGATAAAGCGCCGGGCGATGTCGTCGGTGGTGACGCTCATTTGCTCGACGCCACTCAAGATCACGGCGTGGAAGATCTTGCCCAGTTCGATGTAGTCGTTCTGGCTGCGCGGGCCGTCGCACAGTTCGCGGAAGTCGAACCAGGCCACGTCATCGCAAGTACGCAGGGCAATGATCTGGCGATTTTCGATCATCAACTTATCGTTTTCCACCGCCTGGGTGCATTCCGGGGTCAGCGCGCGGAAGCTCTTGCGCAGGCTTTCGTGGGCCGCGTCGTCCAGGGGGAAGTGGAACAGCTCGGCTTGCTCAAGGTGACGCAGGCGGTAGTCGACGCCGCTGTCGACGTTGACGATATCGGTGTGCTGCTTGATCAGGGCGATGGCCGGCAGGAAGCGCGCGCGCTGCAGGCCGTCCTTGTACAGGCCGTCCGGCACGATGTTCGAGGTGGCGACCAGGGTCACGCCGTTCTTGAACAACTCCTCCATCAGGGTGCCGAGAATCATCGCGTCGGTGATATCGGACACGAAGAACTCATCGAAACAAATCACCCGCGCCTCTTGGGAAAAGCGCTTGGCGATGATAGTCAGCGGGTTCTTCTCGCCGTGCAGGGTCTTCATCTCTTCGTGCACGCGCTTCATGAAGCGGTGGAAGTGAGTGCGTGACTTTTCCTTGAACGGCAGCGCTTCGAAGAAGGTGTCGACCAGGTAAGTCTTGCCGCGACCCACGCCGCCCCAGAAGTACAAGCCCTTGACCGGCGTCTGGTCTTTCTTGCCAAACAGCTTGCTGAGCATCCCCGGCTTGCTCTGGGAAGAGGCGACCAGGTCTTCGTACAGGCGCTGCAAGTGGCGCACCGCCGTTTCCTGGGCAGCATCATGGAAGAAGTCGGGGCGCTTCAGATCAGCTTGATATCGTTCTAGGGGCGTCATAATTTCGTTAGCAAGGCAACAAAAACGGGCCGTCACTGTAACGACGGCCCCGGATAATGGCAATCAACCCTTGGTCGGGTCAGTCTTCGATTGGGGTCAACGCCACGCGCACAGCTTCGATGGCGGCATCCCGCGCAGCGCTATCGGCAAAGGCCGGGCTGTCGGCGATACACGCGCCGTCGAGCCACACCGTAAAACCAAGGGCCTCGCTGCGCACATCCAGCGCCTGGCCGGATTGCAACTGCTTGGTGACAGCGCCCGCCGCCTTGCCATCTGCGAAGTTGCGCGACAACAACAGTTGTTCGCCGTCGGCCGCCAGCAGGCGGAAACGGAAACTGCCGTCGTCTTCACGAAAGCTGACAAAACGCGCAGCCTTGACGGCCTTCTTCTTGGTGCTGGCAGCCTCGGGGGCCTGGTTGACGAACGAGCGCAGGCCTACCGCCTCACGCAGTTCTTGCAGGAATGGACCGGCAACGGCGCGGGCCTTCGTGGCGCCGATCAGCAGCAGGTCTTCCATGTCCGAAGGACGCGCCATCAATTGATGGTAACGCTCGCGGGCTTCGCCCAACTGGCCGTCCAGCAGTTGGAACAGGCGGCTCTTCGCCTCACCCCAACCCAGGCCATCGAGCAGTTCGCTGCGCAGTTGCTGCTCTTGTTCAGGCGTGGCGAACGCCTGGTACAGAGTGAACAGGTGCGAGTTGTCCGGATCCTTGGCTTCACCCGGCGCACGGGAGTCGGTGACGATCCGCGAGATCGCGTCCTTCATGTCCTTGGCGCTGGTGAACAACGGGATGGTGTTGTCATAGCTTTTCGACATCTTGCGCCCATCCAGGCCCGGCAAGGTGGCGACGCTTTCTTCGATCAACGCCTCGGGCATGGTGAAAAACTCCCTGCCCTTGCCAAACAGGTGGTTGAAACGCTGGCCGATATCACGGGCCATTTCCACGTGCTGGATCTGGTCGCGGCCGACCGGCACCTTGTGCGCGTTGAACATCAGGATGTCCGCCGCCATCAGTACCGGATAGCTGTACAGGCCCATGCTGATCCCGGCATCCGGGTCTTCGCCGTTTTCCAGGTTCTTGTCCACCGAGGCCTTGTAGGCGTGGGCGCGGTTGAGCAGGCCCTTGGCCGCGACGCAGGTGAGCAGCCAGGTCAGCTCGGGAATTTCCGGGATGTCGGACTGGCGGTAGAACGTCACCCGGTTCACATCCAGGCCACCAGCCAGCCAGGTCGCGGCGATTTCCATGCGCGAGCGCTGGATGCGCTGCGGGTCATCGCACTTGATCAGGGCATGGTAGTCGGCCAGGAAGTAGAACGAATCGGCATTGGCGTCCTGGCTGGCGAGGATCGCCGGGCGGATGGCACCGGCGTAGTTGCCCAGGTGCGGGGTGCCGGTGGTGGTGATGCCGGTGAGGATACGGGTACGAGTCGTCATGGGTAATCGCTTATCAGACTGCTATCAATTCGAAAGGCGCGGCAGCACCAGATCCTTGAGATCGGTAAGCTTGCCATGAAAAAAGTGCCCGCATTCTGCCACTTTCAGCAGCTCATGGGGGCGTTTGAGGGCCGCGGACCAGTCGTAGACCAGTTGCGGGTCGACCACTTCGTCGGTTTGCGGCTGGATCACGGTCAGCGGGCAGCCCTGTGGAAGCTGGTCCTCATCACGCAAACGCATGACGGCCGGAGCGACCATGAACAGGTGCGCGAGTTTTTCGCCCTTGGCTTCCAGGCGCCCGCCCAGGCTTGCGGCCACAAATCCACCGAACGAGAAACCCAGCAAGGTGATGGGCAGGTCCGGGTGTTTTTCACGCAGCCAACTGACGGCAGCTTCGGCATCGTCCACTTCACCGGTGGCCATGTCATGGGTACCGGCACTGGCACCCACGCCACGGTAATTGAAACGCAAAGTAATCAAACCGGCGTCGCGGGCGGTGCGTTGCAGGGTCGATACGACTTTATTGAGCATGGTCCCACCCTGCACCGGGTTGGGGTGGCAGATCAGCGCCAGGCCACGCGGCTCGGGGTGATCCAGGTACAAGGCTTCCAATTGGCCTACCGGGCCATCGATCAAAACGGGGGTTTCACGCATGAGCAAGGAATGAACTCCGTGACCTCTCAAGGGGTCGACTCGTCTAGCTAAAAGTCTGTGCATGGCATCATTGCGAGCTTAATCGCGGTATACAGCGCAGGTCCGAGCCGTTAACGTAAAGCAAAGCCGTTTATAGAGGAAGGACTCGTGGAACACTCGCTCTTAGTTTGGTTGTTGCCGACTCTTGCCCTGGTTGCCGGTGTCGCCATTGGATTCCTGGTTGCTCGCCTGCTGCCGAATGCCGCGCCTAACCGCACGCAGCGTCAGCTGGATGACATTCAGGAACGTTTTGACAGTTATCAGAACGAGGTTGTTACCCACTTCAACAGCACCGCGACCCTGGTCAAGAAGCTCACCCAGAGCTACCAGGAAGTACAGGATCACCTCGCCGATGGCGCCAACCGCCTGGCCCTGGACGACATCACCCGTCAGCGCCTGCTGGCCGCGCTGCATTCCGATGCCACGCAAGCCCCACGGGAGCGCCTGACCCCGCCGCGGGAAAACCAGGAACCGCCGCGGGACTACGCGCCAAAAACGCCGAACGCCCCCGGCATGCTGGATGAGCATTACGGCTTGAAAAAGTAAGGCGTTTTCAAACCACACAAAAAGCCCGGCTGATCGATGATCAGCCGGGCTTTTTGTTGGAACTGGATCGGCAGAACAATGGAGATCCCATGTGGGAGCGGGCTTGCTCGCGAAGGCGCAGTGTCAGTTATTAAAGACTTGACTGACATTCCGCCTTCGCGAGCAAGCCCGCTCCCACACAAGCCCACTCACCGTAGTTCAGCGCCGTACCGGACGCTTCTGCAACTTGCGCTGCAAGGTCCGGCGGTGCATGCCCAGGGCGCGGGCAGTGGCCGAAATGTTGCCTTCATGCTCGGTCAGCACGCGCTGGATGTGCTCCCACTGCAGGCGGTCCACCGACATCGGGTTCTCCGGCACGAGGGTGTCGAGGTCGGCATGCTCGGAGAGCAAGGCGGCCAGCACATCATCGGCGTCCGCCGGCTTGCACAGGTAGTTGCAGGCGCCGCGCTTGATCGCCTCGACCGCAGTGGCAATGCTCGAGTACCCGGTGAGGATCAGCACGCGCATTTCCGGGTCCAGCTCCAGCAACTTGGGCAACAGCACCAGGCCCGAGTCCCCGTCCATTTTCAGGTCCAGCGCCGCGTAGTCCGGCAGGTCGGCCTGGGCGATGGTCAGGCCTTCTTCGGCGGAACCTGCGGTGCTGACGCGAAACCCGCGACGGCTCATGGCTCGCGCCATCACGCGGGTAAAGGTGGCATCGTCATCTACCAGCAACAGGTGCGGCAGTTCTTCGCCTTCGACTTGGATCTCGTCACTCATCGATGTCTCCTCGTGCAGCACGGGGCAGGCGCAGCTCGGTGAGCGTGCCGCCTTCCTCATGGGGGTAAAGTTTCACCGAGCCGCCAGCACGGGTCACGCTGGCCTTGCTCAAGAACAGGCCCAGGCCGAAGCCTTTGCCCTTGGTGGTAAAGAATGGCTTGCCGATCTGCTCGGCAATGGCCAACGGCACACCGGCACCGTGGTCGCGAATGCTGATGGTGAGGTTTTCCCAATCCCAGTCCAGCTGCACTTCCAGCCCTTCCGGGCAGGCATCGGCTGCATTGTTCAACAGGTTCAATAACGCCTGGGTCAAATCCGGTGGTGGCGCCATGCGCGGCACTGCGCCCTGCCCCAGCAGGTGGAAACGGTAACTGGCTTCGGGCCGCATCAAGTGCCAGCGGTTCAGGGCTTCGTCCAGCCACTGGGTGACGTCTTGCATATCCACCGCCAGGCGCCGGTTGGCTTCAGCGGCGCGCACCAGTTGCTGCAGGGTTTGCTTGCACTGCTTGACCTGTTCCTGCAGCACGCTGAGGTCGTCCTGCAAGGCCGGGTCGTGATGGTCCTGGCGCATTTCCTTGATCAGCACGCTCATGGTTGCCAGCGGCGTGCCCAGTTCATGGGCCGCGCCGGCGGCCTGGGTCGCCACTGCCAGCAGTTGCTGGTCGCGCAGGCCTTCTTCACGGCGGATAGCGCGCAGTTCTTCCTGGCGCCGCAGTTCTTCGGCCATGCGCGCGGCAAAAAACGTGATCACCGCCGCCGACAGCGCGAAGCTCAGCCACATGCCGTAGATCTGCAGGTTTTCCCGGGCGATCGGGAAGGTTTCCAGGGGATAGAACTGCGCCAGCAACAAGGTGTACAGCGCCAGGGCAATCCCCGACAGGATCACCGAATAGCGCCACGGCAAGGTCACGGCGGCGATGGTCAGCGGTACCAGGTAATAGGAAACGAAGGGGTTGGTGGAACCACCGGAGAAATACAGCAACACACTGTGGATAAACAGGTCGCAGGCCAGTTGCAGGGCGTACTCAAGCTCGGTCACTGGCCAGGTGGTGCGCAGCCGGATGGCGGTGAACACACACAGCACCGTGGAAAAGGCCAGGGTCACCCACAGTTGCAGCCAAGGCAGCGGCAGCAGTTCAAACCAATAGGCGAGCCCGACGGAACCGGCCTGTGCGGCCAGCACCAGGGTGCGGATAAACGTCAGGCGCCAGAGGTTCTGGCGAGTGGCGGAAGTCAGTTTTACGGGGGCGAGCATGAGCTCTCCTGATGAGCGCTCCAGGCGGATCGCAGCAAGTATAAACGAAGCGACAGTACAGGCAGCGCGTGTGTGGCCCTTTGACGCAGGTCATGGCTTATATGAAGGGTCAAGGCGGATTTTACCGTTCGTCGGCATCGTACCCAGATGTAGAGAATTTGTAACCCGCCGAACCCCAATCGCCCGTCTACAGTCTTACCGAACACGATCACCCTCAAGGAGCTTCCATGTCACGTTTCACTCGCAGTGCCGCCCTTATTGCCCTCAGCGTTGGCAGCGTAGCCAGCCTGCCTGCGCTGGCCGCCGATCAACTGCACTACAACCAGATTTCCCTGCGGGCCGAAGTCAGCCAGGAAGTGGCCCGTGACAAGATGATCGTCACTCTCTACACCGAGTCGCAAAACACCGACCCGGCCAAGCTCGCCGCCGAAGTCACGACCATCATGAACAAGGCGTTGGGCGAGGCTCGCGAAGTAAAAGGCGTGACCCTGCGCCAGGGCAGCCGCAACAGCTATCCGATCTACGACAACAAGAACCAGAAGATCACCGGCTGGCGCGAGCGCGCCGAACTGCGCCTGGAAAGTGCCGACTTCCCGGCGCTGTCCAAGCTCACCGGCGAGCTGCTCAACACCCTGAAAATGGACAATATGGACTTCGCCATTGCCGACCCAACCCGCAAGGCCAGCGAAGATGCCCTGCTCAAGGATGCGGTCGCCGCGTTCAAGGCCCGTGCCCAACTGGCCACCGATGCACTCGGCGGCAAGGGCTACAAGATCGTTAACCTGAACTTCAACACCAACGGCTACCCAATGCCGTACGCGCGAAATGGCGGCATGATGATGAAGGCGGCGGCAATGGATTCGGCGCCGACACCTGAAGTCGAAGCCGGCACCAGCCAGGTCAGCATGAGCGCCGATGGCGTGATTGAAGTACAGATGCCATAAGCCTTACCTGATGACCCACAACGGCGGTAACCTCGGTGACCGCCGTTTTTTTTGGCCGTTGTTTACCTGCCATCTCAGGGGTCACCATGGATAGAACTGTCTTTAAGCCGCTCCTTCTCGCTGCCAGCCTGCTGGCGTGCATGCCCACGGCCCAAGCGGCAAGCACCCTGGTCTACTGCTCCGAAGCCAGCCCCGCCGGGTTCGATCCGAGCCAGTACACCAGCGGCACCGATTTTGATGCCTCGGCCGAAACCGTGTTCAACCGCCTGACCCAATTCAAGCGCGGCGGGACCGAAGTCGAGCCGGGCCTGGCGACCCGTTGGGAGGTGTCCAAGGACGGCCTGGCCTACACCTTTCACCTGCGCGACGGGGTCAAGTTCCACAGCACCGAGTACTTCACCCCGACCCGCGACTTCAATGCCGACGACGTGCTGTTCACTTTCCAGCGCCTGCTGGACGCCAACCATCCATTCCGCCAGGCCTACCCGTCCGAGTCGCCGTACTTCACCGATATGGGCCTGAACACCACGATCAAAAGCGTGGAAAAGCTCGACGAGCACAGCGTGCGCTTCAACCTCAATAACGTCGATGCCGCTTTCGTACAGAACCTGGCCATGAGCTTTGCATCCGTGCAATCGGCCGAGTACGCGGCGCAGTTGCTTAAAGACGGCAAGGCCGCCGATATCAACCAGAAACCGATCGGCACCGGGCCGTTTGTGTTCAAGCGCTACCAGAAGGACTCGCAGATTCGCTACGTCGCCAATAAAGACTATTGGAAGCCTGAGGATGTGAAACTCGACAGCCTGGTATTTGCGATCACCCCGGACGCCGCGTCGCGCCTGCAAAAGCTCAAGGCCGGCGAATGCCAGGTCAGCGGCTATCCGCGCCCCTCGGATATCGAGGTGATGAAGCAGGATCCAAACCTGCGTGTGCTGCAGCAGGCGGGCTTCAACCTGGGCTTCCTGGCCTACAACGTGACCCATCCGCCGCTGGACCAGCTCAAGGTGCGCCAGGCCCTGGACATGGCCATCGATAAGCCGGCGATTATCCAGGCGGTGTACCAAAGTGCCGGGCAATTGGCGCAGAACGCACTGCCGCCGGCCCAGTGGTCTTATGACCCCAGCATCAAGGACGCACCGCACGACCCTGCCAAGGCCCGGGCGCTACTAAAAGAAGCAGGGGTTGCACCAGGTACCACCATCAATCTGTGGGCGATGACTGTGCAGCGCGCCTCCAATCCCAACGCGCGAATGTCGGCGCAGATGATCCAGCAGGATTGGGCCAAAGTCGGGATCACTGCCAATATCGTCAGCTATGAGTGGGGCGAATACATCAAGCGCGCAAAAAACGGCGAGCACGATGTGATGATCTACGGCTGGACCGGCGACAACGGCGACCCGGATAACTGGCTGGGCGTGCTCTACAGTTGTGCCGCGGTCAAGGGCAGCAACTATGCAAAATGGTGTAACCCGCAGTACGACCAACTGGTGCAGAAGGCCAAGCTCAGCAGTGACCGTGACGAACGCATCAAGTGGTATCAACAGGCGCAAAAAATACTTAAGGATCAAGTACCTATAACGCCTATTGCGAACTCGACGGTTTTCCAGCCGCTGCGCAAGGAAGTCCAGGACTTCAAGATCAGCCCGTTTGGCCTGACACCGTTCTACGGCGTAAGTCTGAATAAGTAACAACCATGCCCCAACCGGGTGCGCCAGACACCTCGGTTGGGCTTATTCGGTGCACTCCACGCACCGAAAAAAGCCCTCGAAAATACAGTTTCGTGTCGAAAATTATATGAATGCGACATTCCTGTACGTTCGTACCACTCTTTGGCAGTTGTAGCCTCTCAACGTCTTGCAATGGGTATGGGGCCTGCATAAGTATCCGCAGGCCGACTCACGAGGTCGCCCTCAATTCCAAAAATGACAACAAATCATGAGGCCAACATGCTTAAACACGCAGTCATTCCGTTTTTAGTCAGCGCCGGTTTAATGGCCGCTGCACCTTTCGCCCAGGCGGCGACTAATCTGGTGTTCTGCTCCGAAGGGAGCCCGGCGGGTTTCGACCCAGGCCAGTACACCACCGGAACAGACTTCGATGCTTCGGCCGAAACCATGTTCAACCGGCTCAGCCAGTTCGAGCGCGGCGGCACCGCCGTGATTCCTGGCCTGGCCACCAGTTGGGACGTTTCCGAAGACGGCCTGACCTACACCTTCCACCTGCGCGAAGGGGTCAAGTTCCACACCACGCCGTACTTCAAGCCAACTCGTGAATTCAACGCCGACGACGTCCTCTTCACCTTCAACCGGATGATCAATAAAGACGATCCATTCCGTAAGGCCTACCCCACCGAGTTCCCGTACTTCACGGACATGGGGATGGACACCAACATCAAGAACATCGAGAAAATCGACGACCACACCGTCAAGTTCACCCTTGGCACCGTGGACGCCGCGTTTATCCAAAACCTGGCCATGAGCTTCGCCTCGCTACAGTCGGCTGAGTACGCCGCCCAACTGTTGAAGGAAGGCAAGCCCCAGGACATCAACCAGAAGCCGGTCGGCACTGGTCCGTTCGTGTTCAAGAGCTACCAGAAAGACTCCAACATCCGCTACACCGGCAACAAGGACTACTGGAAGCCTGAAGACGTGAAGATCGATAACCTGATCTTCGCCATCACCACCGACCCATCGGTGCGTATCCAGAAGCTCAAGAAGAACGAATGCCAGGTGACCTTGTTCCCACGTCCGGCCGACCTCAAGGCACTGGGCGAGGACAAGACTTTGAAACTGCCGCACCAGGCCGGTTTCAACCTGGGCTATATCGCCTACAACGTCATGCCTGTGCTCAAGGGCCAGACTGCCGCCAACCCATTGGCCGACCTGCGCGTGCGCCAGGCCCTGGACATGTCGGTCAACAAGCAGCAGATCATCGACTCGGTATACCAGGGCGCAGGCCAACTGGCGGTCAACGCCATGCCGCCGACCCAGTGGTCCTATGACGAGACCATCAAGGACGTCCCGCACGACGTGGCCAAGGCCAAGGAACTGCTCAAGCAAGCCGGCGTCAAGGAAGGCACCGAGATCACCTTGTGGGCCATGCCCGTCCAGCGTCCGTACAACCCCAACGCCAAGCTGATGGCCGAGATGCTGCAAAACGACTGGAAGCAGATCGGCTTGAAGGTCAACATCGTCAGCTACGAGTGGGGTGAGTACATCAAGCGCTCCAAGGGCGGCGAGAACCAGGCCATGATCATCGGCTGGAGCGGTGATAACGGTGACCCGGACAACTGGCTGAACGTGCTGTTCGGCTGCGACTCCCTGTCCGGCAACAACTTCTCCAAATGGTGTGACAAGAAATTCGACGGCATCGTAAAAGAAGCCAAGGCCACCTCGGACGTCGCCAAGCGCACCGAACTGTATAAACAGGCGCAACACGTCCTCAAAGATGCAGTCCCCATGACACCTATCGCGCACTCGACGGTGTATCAACCCATGCGTTCCAACGTGCAGGACTTCAAGATCAGCCCATTTGGCTTGAATTCCTTCTACGGGGTGAGCGTCAGCAAGTAGTGATCTTTGACGGCGACGTTTCATAACGTCGCCGTTATTGCATCCGCCAAGACCCTAGGAATCGAACTACTTTCGCAGAGGCTGCCGTCCTACAGCAGCTAACTGCGCAGGTTCCGTCCGATACCTACACGGTCTGTCCGGTTCTGCGCATTTACTGCCCTGCCCTCGTTCCCTAACGTCGAGGTAGGCAAACGCGTAGTTCCGATACGGCATTTGCTGTGGATGGGAGCAGTGCTTTCGCCAAGCCAGGTAAGGCGTGGCGACTGTTCACTGACGAAAACGATAAACATGGATTGGGGGACAGTCATGCGCCATACCACCGTTCTATCCGCGATATTTGGCACCGGCCTGTTGGCCGTCGCCTCGATAGGCCAGGCTGCCGAGAAGAAAAGCCTGGTGTTCTGCTCCGAAGGCAGCCCGGCCGGGTTCGACACCGCGCAATACACCACCGCCACCGACAACGATGCGGCCGAACCGATCTACAACCGCCTGGTTGAGTTCGAAAAGGGTGAAACCGGCGTCGTACCAGGGCTGGCTACTAAGTGGGATATTTCGCCAGACGGCCTGACCTACACCTTCCACTTGCGCGAAGGGGTGAAGTTCCACAGCAACAAGGAATTCAAGCCAACACGGGATTTCAACGCCGATGACGTGCTATTCACCTTCAATCGCATGCTTGACCCCGACCACCCGTTTCGCAAGGCCTACCCCACCGAGTTCCCGTACTTCAACGGGATGAGCCTGAACAAGAACATCGCCAAGGTCGAGAAAACCGACCCGCACACCGTGGTGATGACCCTGAACACGGTCGACGCCGCGTTTATCCAGAACATCGCCATGAGCTTCGCCGCGATCCTCTCGGCCGAATATGCCGAGCAACTGCTCAAGGCCGGCAAACCCAGCGATATCAACCAGAAGCCGATCGGCACCGGGCCGTTCGTGTTCCAGCGTTACCAGAAGGATTCGCAGATCCGTTTCGCCGGCAACAAACACTACTGGGACCCGAGCAAGGTCAAGCTCGACCAGCTGATTTTCGCCATCAACACCGACGCCTCGGTGCGCGTGCAGAAGCTCAAGGCCAACGAATGCCAGGTCACCCTGCATCCACGCCCCGCCGACGTCGACGCCCTCAAGGCCGACCCGAACCTGCAACTGCTGACCAAGCCCGGCTTCAACCTCGGCTACATCGCCTACAACGTGCGACACAAGCCCTTCGACCAGCTCGAAGTGCGCCAGGCCCTGGACATGGCGGTGAACAAGCAGAGCATTCTCAATGCCGTATACCAGGGCGCGGGGCAACTGGCGGTCAACGGTATGCCGCCAACCCAGTGGTCCTATGACGACACCATCAAGGACAGCGCCTACAACCCGGAAAAAGCCAAGGAATTGCTCAAGGCTGCCGGCGTCAAGGAAGGTACCGAGATCACCCTGTGGGCCATGCCCGTCCAGCGCCCGTACAACCCCAACGCCAAGCTGATGGCCGAGATGCTGCAAAGCGACTGGGCCAAGATCGGCCTCAAGGTCAAGATCGTCAGCTATGAGTGGGGCGAGTACATCAAGCGCATCAAGAACGGCGAGCACGATATCAGCCTGATCGGCTGGACCGGCGACAACGGCGACCCGGACAACTGGCTGGGCACCCTCTACAGCTGCGACGCCATCGGCGGGAACAACTACTCGATGTGGTGTGACCCGGCGTACGACAAGCTGATCAAGCAAGCCAAGGTCGTCACCGACCGTGAACAAAGGACTGTTCTGTACAAACAGGCGCAGCAACTGCTCAAACAGCAGGTGCCGATCACGCCTGTCGCCCACTCGACGGTCAACCAGCCGTTAAGCACCAAGGTCGAAGGTTTCAAAGTGAGCCCCTTCGGCCGCAACGTGTTCTCGGGCGTCAGTATCACCCCATAAAAAAATAACCGGATGCGCAGGGCCACGTTGGCCCTGTCGCAAACGTGTAGCTGTAATTCGCGAAATCTCCTACAGCAAACGTTTGCAAATGCTTGAAGAGTTACACACCCAATAGCCGGTTCACCCAATAAGGCCGGCATAAAAAAAAGAGAACCAAAGGAGCTCCACCCATGAAATTGAGCAGCAAAGTGCTACTGGCCATGGCCATCAGCAGCATCACCGCCACCGCTTACGCCGAACCTGCAAGCCAGCAATTCGTGCCGACCACGCTGGCCAGTGCCAGCGCCCAAAGCGAGGCCAAGGGCTTTATCGAAGATTTCAGCCTGGGCGGCACCACGCGTAACTGGTACTCCCACGAGAGCCTGTACCGTGGTGGCAAGTTCAAATACAAAGAGCACGGTGTGGCGAAGACCGACCGCAACCGTACCAACTGGATCCAGGGCACCATCCTCAACGCCAGCTCGGGGTTCACCCAGGGCACTGTTGGCGTCAAGACCGAAGTAGCGGTGTACAACGCTCTGGTTCTGGACCGCAGCAAACGCGATATCAAGGGCGGCTCTAACCGTACCTTGGCTCACTCTGACGGCAATGCCGTAGACCAGTGGAGCAAACTGGGCCTGGCCAACGTGCAGTTCCGTGTCTCCAACACCACCTTGACGGCCGGTCGCCAGAACTTCAGCAGCGGCATCGTCGATACCATCGGCAACCGTCCCCTGCCATCGAGCTTCCAGGGTGTGAGCTTCAACAGCGAAGAGTTCAGCAACCTGTCGTTCCAGGGCGGCGTGTTTGACCGCGTCTCCCCACGTTCCGAACAGAGCCTGTCGAAGTTCCGCAGCGAGTACAGCCAACAAGGCGCCAACAGTGCGACAACCGACAAGGTCTACACCCTGGGCGCCAACTACCAGCCGTTCGAGAGCCTGAAAACCAGCTTCTTCGGCGCCAACGTCAAGGACTTCTGGAACCAGTACTACTTCGGTGCAACCCACCAGTTGGGTGACAGCCAAGTCCTGGCCTTGACCACCGGCCTGAACTACTACAAGACCGTCGATGAAGGCAAAAAACTGATGGGGGAGATCGACAACGATACCTACTCCCTGTCCCTTGGATTGGCTCACCAGGCTCACAGCCTGACCTTCTCCTACCAGCAAGTGAACGGTAACGAGTACTTCGACTACCTGCACGAAACCAACGGCATCTACCTGGCCAACTCCCTGACGTCGGACTTCAACGGCCCGAACGAGAAATCCTTCCAGGTCGCCTACGCCATCAACATGGCCGAATACGGCGTGCCGGGCCTGAAGTTCAACATCTACTCCGCACGCGGCTGGGGCATCGACGGTACCCACTACACGGGGAACAGCAACGGCGCCTACGCCTACACCGGCATCGAGACTCAGGACGGCGAAAAACACCAGGAATACGGCGTGGGCGCGGCATACGCGGTCCAGAGCGGCCCGCTCAAGGCCACCGCGATTCGTGCCACCTACGTCGAACACCGTGGCAGCGCCAACCAGTTTGACGGCAGCGTCAAAGAATTCCGTCTGGTTACCACCGTCCCGTTCAACATTCTTTAAATCGCACCAGGTAGACGGCGGGCTCAGGACGAGCCCGCCGTCTACGCTTGCCTGGTCCCATCGATTGCAGAGGGCTCTGAATGAAAATGCTCCCGCTACAAGCTGCCGTTGCCGCTGCGCTATTAAGCGTCGCTATCGGCGTATCGGCCAAACCCCTGGTGGTCTGCACCGAAGCCAGTCCGGAAGGCTTCGACCCGGTCCTGTACACCACGGCCGTCACCGCCGATGCCGCCGCCGAAACCATGTTCAACCGCCTGGTGGACTTCAAGCCCGGCACCACTGAAATCCAACCCGCACTCGCCAAATCGTGGGACATCAGCGAGGACGGCCTGACCTATACCTTCCACCTGCGAGATGACGTCAAGTTCCACACCACCGACTACTTCAAGCCCACGCGCAACCTGAATGCCGACGACGTGCTCTGGAGCTTCCAGCGCCAACTGGACCCCAAACACCCGTGGCACAACAAGTCCACCACCGGCTTCCCCTATTTCGAAAGCATGGGTTTCAAGGAACTGCTCAAAAGCGTCGAGAAGACCGATGACCACACCGTGGTCTTCACCCTGACCCGCCCTGAAGCTCCGTTCCTGGCCGATGTCGCGATGCCCTTCACCGCCATCCACTCTGCCGAGTACGCCGACAAGCTGCTGGCCGCCAACAAGACCGGCGAGCTCAACAGCAAGCCGATCGGCACCGGCCCGTTCATCTTTACCCGCTACCAGAAGGACGCCCAGGTGCGCTTCAAGGCCAACCCGGAATACTTCCGTGGCAAGCCGCCCGCCGACCCGCTGATCCTGGCCATCGCGGTGGATAACAACGTGCGCCTGCAAAAGCTCAAGGCCAATGAGTGCCAGATCGCCCTGTATCCCAAGCCTGACGACCTGCCCAGCATCAAGGCCGATCCAAACCTGAAGGTCGCGGAACTGGCGGCGATGACCACCGCCTACACCGCCATGAACACCACCCACAAGTACATGAGCGACGCGCGGGTACGCCACGCAATCAACATCGCGTTCGACAAACATGGCTATAACGAATCCCTGTACGGCAAAGGCAATGCCATCGACGCCACCGGCCCGTACCCGCCGACCCTGCTAGGCTTCAACGACAAGCTGAAAAACCCGGCCCGCGACCTGGACAAGGCCCGTGCCCTGCTCAAGGAAGCCGGCGTGCCGGAAGGCACCGAGTTCAGCCTGTTCACCCGCAACGGCGGCGGCCCGACCAACCCCAACCCGATGCTCGGCGCCCAGCGCATGCAGGCGGATCTGGCGCAGATTGGCCTCAAGGTCAATATCAAGGTCATGGAATGGGGCGAGATGCTCAAGCGCGCCAAAGCCGGCGAGCACGACATGGTTTCGGCCGGCTGGGCCGGGGACAACGGCGACCCAGACAACTTCCTCACGCCGAACCTGAGTTGCGATGCAGCGAAAAACGGCGAAAACTACGCCCGCTGGTGTAACGAAGAGTTTCAGGGCCTGATCGACAAGGCCCGCGCCGTGGCTGAACCCGCCGCGCGCGCCATACTCTATGAACAAGCGCTGGACGTTTTCGACAAGGACCAACCGTGGATCCCCATGGCTTACCCGAAAATGTTCACTGCCATGCGCAAGAACGTCGAGGGTTATACCCAAAGCCCCCTGACCAACAATAACTTCGCCACCACCCAGGTGAAGTAATAAGAGACGCCCGGCCCCGTCGACGTTGACGGGGCCGGACCTGCCTAACCGGCTGATTGAGGTACACAACACGATGTTTAGTTTTATTGCCCGCCGATTGGGGTTATTGATCCCCACATTCTTCGGCATCACGCTGCTGACCTTTGCGTTGATTCGCATGATCCCTGGCGACCCCGTAGAAGTCATGATGGGCGAAAGGCGGGTTGACCCCGAGATGCACGCCCAGGCAATGGAACGCCTTGGCTTGAACAAACCCTTGTATGCGCAATACCTGGACTACGTCGGCAAGCTCGCCCAAGGCGACCTCGGCGAATCCCTGCGTACCCGCACCAGCGTGTGGACCGAGTTCAGCGCCCTGTTCCCCGCGACCCTGGAACTGTCCATGGCCGCCCTGTTGTTCGCCGGCATCCTCGGGCTATTGGCCGGGGTGATCGCGGCACTCAAGCGAGGATCCCTGTTCGACCATGGGGTGATGGGCATCTCCCTGGCGGGATATTCGATGCCGATCTTCTGGTGGGGCCTGATCCTGATCATGTTCTTCTCGGTAAGCCTGGGCTGGACCCCGGTTTCCGGGCGTATCGACCTGCTCTACGACATCGAGCCACGCACCGGTTTCATGCTGATCGACACCCTGCTGGCCGACGAACCGGACGCGTTCTGGGATGCACTGCATCACCTGATCCTGCCGGCCATCGTGCTCGGCACCATCCCGCTGGCAGTGATTGCGCGGATGACCCGCTCCTCGATGCTTGAAGTCCTGCGCGAAGACTACATCCGCACCGCCAAGGCCAAGGGCCTGTCGCCGGCGCGCGTGGTGTTCGTGCACGGCCTGCGTAACGCGCTGATCCCGGTGCTGACCGTGGTCGGCCTGCAAGTCGGCACGCTGCTGGCCGGTGCGGTCTTGACCGAGACCATCTTCTCCTGGCCCGGCATCGGCAAATGGCTGATCGAAGCCATTGGCGCGCGGGACTACCCGGTGGTGCAAAACGGCATCCTGCTGATCGCCTGCCTGGTGATCCTGGTGAATTTCGTGGTGGATATCCTCTACGGCTTCGCCAACCCACGCATCCGTCACCAGCGCTGAGACCATGACCATGACCACACCAACTCAAGTGTCAGCAGTCGATCAGAGCCTGCTGTACCCGTCGCCGTACAAAGAATTCTGGCAAGCCTTCTCCAAGAACAAGGGCGCGGTTGCCGGCCTGCTGTTTATGTTGCTGATCGTGTTCTGCGCGATCTTCGCCCCCTGGGTCGCGCCCCATAACCCCAGCGAGCAATACCGCGACTTCCTGCTGACCCCGCCGTCGTGGCTGGAAGGCGGGCAGATGCAGTTTTTGCTGGGCACCGACGAACTGGGCCGTGACTTGCTGTCGCGCCTGATCCAGGGCTCGCGCCTGTCATTGCTGATCGGTTTGTCGTCGGTGGTGATGTCGCTGATCCCGGGGATCCTGCTGGGCCTGTTCGCCGGGTTCTTCCCGCGCTTGCTCGGCCCGACCATCATGCGTCTGATGGACATCATGCTGGCCCTGCCCTCGCTGCTGCTGGCCGTGGCGATTGTCGCCATCCTCGGCCCTGGCCTGATCAACACCGTGATCGCGATTGCCATTGTGTCGTTGCCGTCCTACGTGCGCCTGACCCGCGCGGCGGTGATGGGCGAGCTCAACCGTGACTACGTGACCGCCGCGCGCCTGGCCGGTGCCGGCCTGCCGCGCCTGATGTTCGTCACCGTGCTGCCCAACTGCATGGCGCCATTGATCGTGCAGGCCACCTTGAGCTTCTCCTCGGCGATTCTCGATGCCGCCGCCCTGGGCTTCCTCGGCCTTGGCGTGCAACCGCCGACGCCTGAGTGGGGCACCATGCTGGCTTCGGCCCGTGACTACATCGAACGCGCCTGGTGGGTTGTAAGCCTGCCTGGCTTGACCATTTTGCTCAGCGTGCTGGCAATCAACCTGATGGGCGACGGACTGCGCGATGCGCTGGACCCGAAACTCAAGAATGCCGCGTGAGGAGATTCCCATGTCACTGCTAGAAATCAAGAATCTCAATGTGCGCTTCGGCGACAAAACCGCTGTGCCGGTGGTCGATGGCCTCGATCTGGCCGTGGACAAAGGCGAAGTACTGGCCATCGTTGGCGAGTCGGGTTCGGGTAAATCCGTGACCATGATGGCGCTGATGGGCCTGATCGAGCATCCCGGCATCGTCACCGCCGACTCCCTGACTTTCGACGGCAAGGACATGCTCAAGCTGAGCAACCGCCAGCGCCGGCAGATCGTCGGCAAAGACCTGGCAATGGTGTTCCAGGACCCGATGACCGCGCTGAACCCCAGCTACACCGTGGGTTTCCAGATTGAAGAAGTACTGCGCCTGCACCTGAAAATGTCCGGCAAGCAAGCGCGCAAGCGGGCCATCGAACTGCTGGAAAAGGTCGAGATCCCAGGCGCTTCCAGCCGCATGGATGCCTACCCGCACCAGCTGTCCGGCGGCATGAGCCAGCGTGTGGCAATTGCCATGGCGATTGCCGGCGAGCCAAAACTGCTGATCGCCGACGAGCCGACCACGGCCCTGGACGTGACCATCCAGGCGCAGATCATGGAGCTGCTGCTGGCCCTGCAAAAAGAGCAGAACATGGGCTTGGTGCTGATCACCCACGACCTCGCAGTCGTCGCGGAAACCGCCCAGCGCGTGTGCGTGATGTACGCCGGCCAAGCGGTGGAAGTCGGCCAGGTGCCGGGCCTGTTCGACGTACCGGCGCACCCGTACAGCGAAGCATTGCTGGCCGCGATCCCGGAACACAGCATGGGCGCTGCGCGTCTGTCGACGCTGCCGGGCATCGTCCCCGGCCGTTATGACCGCCCGCAAGGCTGCCTGCTGTCGCCACGCTGCCCGTATGTACAGGACAGCTGCCGCCAGACCCGTCCGACCCTGGACCCGCAAGCCCACAGCCTTGTGCGCTGCTTCTACCCCTTGAACCAGGAGGTGGCGTAATGGCCGTCGTTCTTACCGCCCGCGACCTGACCCGTCACTACGAAGTGTCCCGTGGCCTGTTCAAGGGCCACGCCACCGTGCGCGCGCTCAATGGCGTGTCGTTCGAACTGGAAGCCGGCAAGACCCTCGCCGTGGTGGGTGAGTCCGGGTGCGGCAAATCCACCCTGGCCCGTGCGCTGACGCTGATTGAAGAGCCATCGTCCGGCTCCTTGAAAATCGCCGGCCAGGAAGTCGCCGGCGCCGACAAGGCCCAGCGCAAGCAACTGCGCAAAGACGTGCAGATGGTGTTCCAGAGCCCCTACGCCTCGTTGAACCCACGGCAGAAAGTCGGCGATCAACTGGGCGAGCCGCTGCTGATCAACACCAACCTGTCCGCCGCCGAGCGCCGTGAAAAGGTCCAGGCGATGATGAAGCAGGTGGGCCTGCGCCCTGAGCATTATCAGCGCTACCCGCACATGTTCTCCGGGGGCCAGCGCCAGCGGATCGCCCTGGCCCGCGCGATGATGCTGCAACCCAAGGTGCTGGTGGCGGATGAACCAACCTCGGCGCTGGACGTGTCGATCCAGGCCCAGGTGCTCAACCTGTTCATGGACCTGCAGCAGCAGTACAACACCGCGTATGTGTTCATCTCCCACAACCTGGCGGTGGTGCAACACGTTGCCGACCACGTGATGGTGATGTACCTCGGCCGCCCGGTGGAAATGGGCGCGAAGAACGACATCTACGAGCGCCCGCTGCACCCTTATACCCAGGCGTTGCTGTCGGCCACCCCGACCATTCACCCGGACCCGAACAAGCCGAAGATCAAGATCGTCGGTGAGTTACCCAACCCGCTGAACCCGCCCTCCGGCTGCGCCTTCCACAAGCGCTGCCCGTATGCGACCGAGCGCTGCAGCAGTGAAGAACCGCTGCTGCGCGAACTGGACAACCGCCAGGTGGCTTGCCATCACGCGGAGCAGTTCGTCGCCTAACCCCCTGTAGGGGTGGGCTTGTGTGGGAGCGGGCTTGCCCGCGATAGCATCAGCGCGGTTTAACTGACAGTGCAAGGTGCCTGCATCGCGGGCAAGCCCACTCCCACACAAGCCCGCTGCCACAGGGCAATACAGCGTTGTACAGCCTCTCCCGCCAGATTGCGCATCAGTCTGGCGGGAGGGGCTTTTTTGTTTTTAGCTAAGTGTAAAAATTGTAAATGATATTTACTTGTATTTGATAATGACTAGCATTCCGGCGCGTAGAGCGCGCCGAATCCTGCTGGAAGGCAATTCTGGTGCATCTCGCTCAGTTGCCACCTTTCCTAAAGGATTTTGCGGACATGTCACCTCGATTCAGGCTCAGCCACTTCTCCCTGGCGTTTATCGCCGCCCTTTCATCCCCTGCGCTGCTGGCGGACACCCTGGAAAGAGAGCGCGACAAAGTGCCGGTAGAAGCTAGCGACCTGCCCGTCGATGGCACCTCCCAGGCCCTGGAGCTGAGCGAAACGCGCATCCTGGGCACCGCCGCCGAAGAGCTCAAGCAGGCCCCCGGCGTGTCGATCATCACCGCCGAAGACATCAAGAAACGCCCACCCACCAACGACCTGTCGGACATCATCCGCCGTGAACCCGGCGTCAACCTGAGCGGCAACAGTTCCAGCGGCAGCCGTGGCAACAACCGCCAGATCGACCTGCGCGGCATGGGCCCGGAAAACACCCTGATCCTGATCGATGGCAAGCCGTCGACCTCGCGCAATGCCGTGCGCTACGGCTGGAGCGGCGACCGTGATACCCGTGGCGAGACCAACTGGGTACCGGCCGAGGAAGTCGAACGCATTGAAATCCTGCGCGGCCCGGCCGCCGCGCGCTACGGCTCCGGGGCCATGGGCGGGGTGATCAACATCATCACCAAGCGCCCCACCGACCAGTTGCACGGCTCGCTGACCACTTACGTGTCGCTGCCCGAAGACGATGCCGAAGGCATGAGCAAGCGCACCAACTTCAACCTCAGCGGGCCGCTGAGCGATACCCTGGCGTTCCGGGTGTATGGCGGCCTGAACAAGACCGATGCCGACGACTCCACCATCAACCAGGCTGAACAGGCCACCGCCGACTCGCTGGTTGCCGGCCGCGAGGGTGTGCGCAACAAAGACGTCAACGGCTTGCTCAGTTGGCAATTCACCCCTGAGCAAACCCTGGACCTGGAAGCCAGCTACAGCCGCCAGGGCAATATCTTCGCCGGCGACACCATGCTTAACGGCGGCGGCGTGTTCGTTAACAGCCTGGTCGGCAAAGAAACCAGCGTGATCCAGCGCAGCAGTTTCTCCGCTACCCACCGTGGCGAGTTCGACTGGGGCTCGACCCTGGCCTCCCTGAGCCACGACCTGACCCGCAACGCACGCCTCAACGAAGGCCTGGCCGGCTCCGGCGAGGGCGCACCCTCCGCCACCGCTGGCCGTTTCGAATCGCGCCTGCGCAACACCCGGGCCACCGCCGAGGTCAACCTGCCCCTGAGTTTCGGCACCGAGCAGGTGCTGACCCTGGGCAGCGAATACCTCTACGAATCGATGAACGACCCAGGCTCGCTGCGCCCACAAAGCTACGACCCAGGCACCGGCGGCGTGCCGAGCATTCCGGGGATGAGCCGCAGCAGCACCAAGACCACGGCCTCGAGCTACGCGCTGTTCGCCGAGGACAACATCGAAGTCGGCAGCAAGACCATCATCACCCCCGGCCTGCGCTACGACGATCATGAAGAATACGGCGGCAACTGGAGCCCGAGCCTCAACGCCTCGCACCAGTTGACCGATGAACTGAGCCTCAAGGGCGGGATTGCCCGGGCCTACAAGACGCCCAACCTGTACCAGTCCAACCCCAACTACTTGCTGTACAGCCGTGGCAACGGCTGCAACGCCGGCGAAACCAACTCCGGTGGCTGCTACCTGGTGGGCAACCCGGACCTGAAACCGGAAATCAGCGTCAACAAGGAAATCGGCCTGGCCTATGACAAAGGCACCTGGCGCACCAGCGCGACTTACTTCCGTAATGACTACAAGAACAAAATCAACGCCAGCAACACCGCCGCCTACCGCCTGGACGGCGGGCGCCGTGTGCTGGAATGGGAAAACAGCGGCGCCGCGCTGGTGCAGGGAGTCGAGGGCAACCTGTTCATGAGCTTGCGCGACGACCTGGACTGGAACACCAACCTGACCTACATGATCGACTCCAAGGACAAGGACACCGGCGAGCCGCTGAGCGTCATTCCCAAGTACACGGTCAACACCACGCTGGACTGGCAGGCCACCGACAAGCTGTCGTTCCAGGTCAGCGGCACCTACTACGGCAAGCAGGAGTCGCCAACCCTCAACTCGCGCAGCGCCAGCAACTATGATCGCAGCGCCCAGCAGGACGTGGACCCGTACGGCTTGATGGGCTTGAGCAGCGGCTACGAGTTCAACAAGAACCTGAGCGTACGCGTGGGCATCGAAAACCTGCTGGACAAGCGCCTGTATCGCAAAGGCAATGCTGATGATGCGGGCGCCCAGACGTACAACGAACCGGGTCGGGCGTATTTTGCGTCGGTGACGGCTTCGTTCTAAGGCCAATTACCTGCGCCTGTATCTCTGCTCCGCCCGGCATGCCTGGCGGAGCTTTTTTAATGGTCATTCTGGCGCACGTAATTACCGCCTATTCGCGATAGAACCAACGACAAGTCCGACATTAAAAACAGCACCAATCCCCGCCTCACAGACTAACTTTCTGTAACTTGTAACCTCTATGTTTCCGCAATTGCGCAACGCCACGCGCAAAGAATAAAGTCCGCCCGCTGCAACTTCTTATATTCTTTGCGAGGGCTGTCATGCGAGACATTTCAAAATCCCTGGAAAAGCTGCTGTCTGATATCTACGAGGACGGCGACGTGTCGCTGGCGGAGTTCAAGGCCTTGCAGGTCGAGTCTGACCGGCGCTGGGAAAGAGTGGTCGATGAACTGGGGAATAACAATACACTGCTGTCTTTTCAAAGTGCGATGGATGTTGCCATGCACCTATTGTTCTTGAGTGTGAACTATATAAAAAATCAGGAAATCACTGACGTGGGCGAAGCAATTGTCAAAGATGCAATAGCCGCACAAATTGAAACCCTAAGGGCGGGGGCTGATCTAAGTCTTAAACAACTTAAAGTTGGGCCCAATACCTAATAATCTACCGCCAAATAAAAAGGCGAAGCCATCACAGCTTCGCCTTTTTTCGTACCGCTAACCCTTAGTGATGCTCGCGCGTCGCCCGGAATTTCACATCCGGCCAGCGCTCTTCCATCAGCGCCAGGTTGACCCGCGTCGGCGCCAGGTAGGTCAGGTGACCGCCGCCGTCGATGGCGAGGTTTTCCACGGCCTTGTTGGAAAACTCTTCGAGCTTCTTCTTGTCGCTGCAATCAATCCAGCGCGCGGAGTACACGGTGATCGGCTCGTAGGAGCATTCGACCTTGTATTCCTCTTTCAAGCGGCTGGCCACCACATCGAACTGCAGCACACCCACGGCGCCGAGGATGATGTCGTTGCTGCGCTCGGGGAAGAACACCTGGGTGGCGCCCTCTTCCGCCAACTGCTGCAAGCCCTGGCGCAGTTGCTTGGACTTGAGCGGGTCGCGCAGGCGCACGCGGCGGAACAGTTCCGGGGCGAAGTGCGGGATGCCGGTGAAGCCCAGCGCTTCGCCTTCGGTGAAGGTGTCGCCGATCTGGATGGTGCCGTGGTTGTGCAGGCCGATGATGTCGCCGGCAAACGCCTCTTCCAACTGCTCACGCTCCGAGGAGAAGAACGTCAGGGCGTCGCCGATACGCACGTCCTTGCCGGTGCGTACGTGGCGCATCTTCATGCCTTTTTCGTATTTGCCGGAGCAGATACGCATAAAGGCGATACGGTCGCGGTGCTTGGGGTCCATGTTCGCCTGGATCTTGAACACGAAACCGCTGAATTTCTCTTCAACCGGCTCCACGGTCCGTTCGTTGGCAACCCGCGCCAGTGGTTTCGGTGCCCAGTTGACCACCGCATCCAGTACGTGGTCGACGCCGAAGTTGCCCAGAGCGGTACCGAAGAACACCGGGGTCAGTTGCCCGTCGAGGAATTCCTGCTGGTTGAACTCGTGGCAGGCGCCCTGCACCAGCTCTAGTTGGTCGACGAAGCGGTCGTACTCGTCACCCAGGTGGGCGCGGGCCTCATCGGAGTCGAGTTTCTCGATGATCTTCACATCGGTGCGTTCATGACCGTGGCCGGCGGTGTAGACAATGATGTAGTCGTCGGCCAGGTGGTACACGCCCTTGAAGTCGCGGTAGCAACCAATCGGCCAGGTGATCGGCGCGGCCTTGATCTTCAGGACGGCTTCGATTTCATCCAGCAGTTCGATCGGGTCGCGGATGTCACGGTCGAGTTTGTTGATAAAGCTGACGATCGGCGTGTCACGCAGGCGGCACACGTCCATCAGGGCGATGGTGCGGGGCTCGACACCCTTACCACCGTCGAGGACCATCAAGGCCGAGTCCACCGCGGTCAGGGTGCGGTAGGTGTCTTCGGAGAAGTCTTCGTGGCCCGGGGTGTCGAGCAGGTTGATCATGTGGTCGCGATAGGGGAACTGCATGACCGACGTGGTAATGGAAATACCCCGTTGCTTCTCCATCTCCATCCAGTCGGAGGTGGCATGGCGATCAGACTTGCGGGATTTCACCGTGCCGGCCACTGCGATCGCCTTGCCCATCAGCAGGAGCTTTTCGGTGATGGTGGTTTTACCGGCATCGGGGTGGGAAATAATGGCGAAAGTGCGGCGTTTCGCGACTTCGGCGGCCTGGTGGGTCATGGGAAATCGCCTGGCAGGTGAGTCAAAAAAGGGCGGCGAGTATAGCGCAAACCCGGGGAGCCAGACCACCGTTCACCCGATTGGGGGTGGCTAAATGCTGCCAAGTATGGAACCTTTTAAAAGGTAGAGACGTCCACTCCCCTGCTACCGCACTCGTAACAGGGGCTGAAAAATCAGCAAGTTAGCCTGACGAGGCTGCGCTCATGGCTTGATCGCATACCGCATTGCCGGTATCGGCGAGCTGCTTTTCGCGAACATATTCGCCGACAGCCAGGAATGGCATTGCCGCTCGGAAATGTGTTCGCCGACAAAAGAAAAAAGGAGTCCGCCTGTGGCTATTCGCTATGGCAAAGGGCTGATAGGAGGAGCGGTTGTCGTCGCTCTCCTGGCCCTGCTGGTCCACTGGATCGGCATCAACACGATCGAGATGTACCGCGACGATTTGTTGTTTTACCTGCAAGCTCACCTGATTCTTGTACTTGTCTCCATGCTGGCTGCCCTGATTGTAGGGATCCCCGCCGGTATCCTGCTCAGCCGACCGAATATGGTCGGGCGCGCAGAACGCTTCATGCAGATCTTCAACATCGGCAACACCGTCCCTCCCCTGGCCGTACTGGCCATCGCCCTCGGCGTCCTCGGCATCGGCAGCGGCCCGGCCATCTTCGCCCTGTTCCTCGCCTCCTTGCTGCCCATCGTGCGTAATACCTACGAAGGCCTGAAAAACGTGCAGGGTTCCTTGAAGGAAGCCGCCGTCGGCATCGGCATGACCCCGCGCCAGGTGCTGTTTCGCGTCGAACTGCCCAACGCCGTGCCGATCATCATCGGTGGTGTACGTGTGGCCCTGGCGATCAACGTCGGCACCGCACCGCTGGCGTTCCTGATTGGCGCCAACAGCCTGGGCAGCCTGATCTTCCCCGGCATTGCCCTGAACAATCAGCCGCAATTGCTACTCGGCGCCGCGTGTACCGCGTTGCTGGCGTTGCTGCTTGACGGTCTGGTGACCATGGCCAGCCGCCTCTGGCTGGAACGCGGGTTGCGTCCGTCTTAAGGCTGGGTAAAGGAATCGACATGAAAAAACTGACTTTGATATTGAGCTGCGTCCTGCTGTTTGCAGGTATTGCGCAAGCCGCTGAAAAACCGGTGATCCGTATCGGCGCCCGGGTCTTCACCGAGCAGACCCTGCTCGCCGAAATCACCTCCCAGTACCTGCGCACCAAGGGCTACGACACCCGCGTGACCGGCGGCCTGGGCAGCAACCTGGCGCGCAGTGCCCAGGAGAGCGGGCAACTGGACCTGATCTGGGAGTACACCGGCGTGTCCCTGGTGGCCTACAACCATGTGGACGAGAAGCTCGACAGCGAACAGTCCTACGCACGGGTGAAAGAACTCGACGCAAAAAAAGGCCTGGTCTGGCTGTCGCCGTCGAAGTTCAGCAACACCTACGCTCTGTCCCTGCCGGAAAACGTGGCCAAGGAGTATCCGCAGATCAACACCATCAGCGACCTGACCAAGGCCCTGGCCGAGCCAACCCATGAAAACCGCCTGGTGGCCCTGGATACCGAGTTCGCCAACCGTTCCGACGGCATGGCCGGCATGGTCAAGCTGTACGGCATGAACCTCACCCGCAAGAACACCCGGCAGATGGACGCAGGCCTGGTCTACACCGCCCTGCGTAATGGCCAGGTGTTTGCCGGCCTGGTGTACACCACCGATGGCCGCCTCAACGCCTTCAAATTGAAGCTGCTGGAAGATGACCTGCACTACTTCCCGGACTACACCGCAGCCCCGGTGGTACGCCAGGTTTATCTGGATGCCCACCCGCAATTGGCCGCCGACCTCAAGCCACTGGCGGCACTGTTCGACGATGAAACCATGCGCCAGCTGAACGCGCGGGTCGACGTCGACCATGAAAGCCCATCGGCCGTTGCCGCTGATTTCCTGCGCCAGCACCCACTCAACTAAAAGAGGAGAAGACATGGAATTTCTGAACGCCTTTTCCCATCTTGATTGGGCCCAAGTCCTACACCTGACCTGGCAGCACATCACCCTGGTCGGGATCGCCGTGATCCTTGCGATTGTCGTCGGCGTGCCCCTGGGCGTGCTGATGACCCGCTTCCCGACCCTGGCCGGCCCGTTGCAGGCCAGCGCCACGGTGCTGCTGACCGTGCCGTCGATTGCCCTGTTCGGCCTGCTACTGCCGTTCTACTCCAAGTTCGGCCAGGGCCTGGGGCCGATGCCGGCGATCACCGCCGTGTTCCTCTACTCCCTGCTGCCGATCATGCGTAACACCTACCTGGCCCTGACCGGTGTCGAGCCGGGCATCCGCGAAGCCGCCAAAGGCATCGGCATGACCTTCGGCCAGCGCCTGCGCATGGTCGAGCTGCCCATCGCCGTGCCGGTGATCCTCGCCGGCGTGCGCACCGCCGTGGTGATGAACATCGGTGTGATGACCATTGCCGCCACCATCGGCGCCGGTGGCCTGGGTGTACTTATTCTGGCTTCCATCAGCCGCAGCGACATGTCGATGCTGATCGTTGGCGCCGTGCTGGTCAGTCTCCTGGCCATCTTCGCCGACCTGCTTCTGCAATGGCTGCAACGCTCGCTGACTCCAAAAGGATTGCTCAAATGATCGAACTTCAAAACCTGTCCAAGACCTTCCAAAGCAACGGCAAGACTGTCACCGCCGTTAACGACGTGAGCCTGACTGTCAATGAAGGCGAGATTTGCGTATTCCTCGGCCCCTCGGGTTGCGGCAAGAGCACCACGCTGAAAATGATCAACCGCCTGATCAAGCCCACCTCGGGCAAGATCCTGATCAACGGCGAAGACACCACCGACCTCGACGAAGTGACCCTGCGCCGCAACATCGGCTACGTGATCCAGCAGATCGGCCTGTTCCCCAACATGACCATCGAGGAAAACATCGTGGTGGTGCCCAAGCTGCTGGGCTGGGACAAGCAGAAGTGCCACGACCGCGCCCGTGAGTTGATGAGCATGATCAAGCTCGAACCCAAGCAGTATCTGCACCGCTACCCCCGTGAATTGTCCGGTGGTCAGCAACAGCGGATCGGCGTGATCCGCGCCCTGGCGGCCGACGCGCCATTGCTGCTGATGGATGAGCCATTCGGCGCGGTCGACCCGATCAACCGCGAGATGATCCAGAACGAGTTCTTCGAGATGCAACGCGCATTGAACAAGACGGTGATCATGGTCAGCCATGACATCGACGAGGCGATCAAGCTGGGCGACAAAATCGCCATCTTCCGCGCCGGCAAGCTGTTGCAGATCGACCACCCGGACACCCTGCTGGCCCATCCTGCCGACGAGTTTGTCAGCAACTTTGTCGGCCAGGACAGCACCCTCAAGCGCCTGCTGCTGGTCAAGGCCGAAGACGCGGCGGACAACGCCCCGTCGGTCAGCCCGGAAACGCCGGTGGCCGATGCCCTGGAGCTGATGGACGAGCATGACCGGCGCTATGTGGTGGTCACCTGCGCCGAGAACAAGGCCCTGGGTTATGTACGACGTCGCGACCTGCATCGTCAGACGGGTACCTGCGCCCAATACCTGCGCGAGTTCAACGCCACGGCGGCGTTTGACGAGCACTTGCGCATCCTGTTGTCGCGCATGTACGAGTTCAACCGCTCGTGGCTGCCGGTGATGGATGCCGAGCGGGTGTTTTTGGGTGAAGTGACCCAGGAATCGATTGCCGAGTACCTGAGCTCCGGTAAGTCCCGTGGGGGCAAGACCAGTATCGTGTCGCCTGCCGAGACTGCCTTGGCCTGATAGACCGCTATCACAGACAAGCCAGCTCCCACAGTTGGAATGCAATCCCTGTAGGAGCTGGCTTGCCTGCGATGAATACACCGCAAATCCATCTGATCAGCCCCATCCGGGGAACATCAATCCGTCACACCGGTCGGTTACATAAGTAGCTGCACGGGATCGCGCGACGAACGCGTGCAAAAACGCGACATTTTTAGTTGATCTCAAGCTCCTCACGCCCTAAAGTTCGCGCCGAACGTCCATGCTGGAAACGATCCATCCGGCTCAAGTACTGACGACGAGACAGCAAGGCCAAGGGAAGCTTATCCCGTGGCCTTTTTGCTTTCGGCGACATGCCTTGGGAAGTAGGCGAACCAAAGTGGGGATACGGAGGACGTTCATTTGCACCCATTGATCAATTTAGTTTGCCCTTAGGAGTTCCCAGCATGTCGATCAACGTCGAAGACTATTTCGCGCGCGCCACCTTTGACAAAATGAAGGCGTTCGCCGACAAGCAAGAAACCCCGTTCGTGGTGATCGACACCGCGATGATCAGCCAGGCCTACGATGACCTGCGCGCCGGTTTCGAATTCGCCAAGGTGTACTACGCCGTCAAGGCCAACCCTGCCGTCGAGATCATCGACCTGTTGAAAGACAAGGGTTCGAGCTTCGACATCGCCTCGATCTACGAGCTGGACAAGGTCATGGACCGCGGCGTCAGCGCCGACCGTATCAGCTACGGCAACACCATCAAGAAATCCAAGGACATCCGCTACTTCTACGAGAAAGGCGTGCGCCTGTTCTCCACCGACTCCGAAGCCGACCTGCGCAACATCGCCAAGGCCGCGCCGGGCTCCAAAGTCTATGTGCGTATCCTTACCGAAGGCTCGACTACGGCTGACTGGCCTTTGTCGCGCAAATTCGGCTGCCAGACCGACATGGCCATGGACCTGCTGATCCTCGCCCGCGACCTGGGCCTGGTGCCTTACGGCATCTCGTTCCACGTGGGTTCGCAGCAGCGTGATATCAGCGTGTGGGACGCAGCCATCGCCAAGGTCAAGGTGATCTTCGAGCGCTTGAAAGAAGAAGACGGCATCCACCTCAAGCTGATCAACATGGGCGGCGGCTTCCCGGCCAACTACATCACCCGCACCAACAGCCTGGAAACCTACGCCGAGGAAATCATCCGCTTCCTCAAGGAAGACTTCGGTGACGAGCTGCCGGAAATCATCCTGGAGCCGGGCCGTTCGTTGATCGCCAACGCCGGGATCCTGGTCAGCGAAGTGGTATTGGTTGCACGTAAATCCCGCACCGCCGTCGAGCGCTGGGTGTACACGGATGTGGGCAAGTTCTCCGGCCTGATCGAAACCATGGACGAAGCCATCAAGTTCCCGATCTGGACCGAGAAAAAAGGCGAGATGGAAGAAGTGGTGATCGCCGGTCCTACCTGCGACAGCGCCGATATCATGTACGAAAACTACAAGTACGGCCTGCCGCTGAACCTGGCCATTGGTGACCGCCTGTACTGGCTGTCCACCGGTGCGTACACCACCAGCTACAGCGCCGTTGAATTCAACGGTTTCCCACCGCTGAAATCCTTCTACGTCTGACCCCGTAGGAGCCGGCTTGCCGGCTCCTACAACTCTTCTGCGCGTTGTTGGTAGGCAGCAGCCATGGCGCGAATCTGCGGATCATTCGCCGCCGCCAGCGCTTTGTGCGCCACCTGCAAAAACTTCAGATTCCCGCCTTCCAGCGCCCGGCGCAGCCACTCCAGCGCTGCCTCGACCTGGCCTTGATCCGCCAGCACCGCCGCATAACTGAACTGCCCGCGAAAATCCCCACCTTCGGCCGAGCGACGATACCAATCGCGCGCTGCGGGCAGGTCTTGCGCGCAAAATTGCCCGTCTTCCAGGTATCGCCCCAACAGGTTCATCGACTTGGCATGCCCCCGTTCGGCAGCCTGGCGATAACAGGCCAGCGCCTGTTGCTGGTCTGGCATCACACCGCGCCCGGTGGCCAGCAAGTTGGCGTAGTTGTACAACCCCCAATCCAGCCCCGCCTCTGCTGCCTGGCGATACTCGACGGCCGCCGCCCGCTCATCGGCGGCGCAACCCCAGCCGTGCTCCAGGCAGCGCCCCGCCATATTGCGTGCCATCAGGTGCCCGCCCTGTGCCGCAATCCGGAACCAGCGCAGGGCCAGTGCCTCATCGCGCTCGATCCCGCGCCCTTCCAGGAGAATTTGCCCCAGTAGCGCCTGGGCATCGAGCACGCCCTCCTTCGCCGCCATCAGGATCGCCTGGGCCGCGCGGGCCGGTGATTCGTCGAGCATGGCGCGCAGTTGTTCGCCGTCGAGGCGTTCTTCGCGGCGCAAGTGAAAAGCCATGCTCAGACCTCGACCCAGCGACGCAACAGGTTGTGATAGGTGCCGGTGAGCTGGATCAGGGCCGGGTGGTCCGGTACGTCACGGCTCAGTTGCTGGATCGCACCGTCCATTTCGAACAGCAACGTGCGCTGGCTGTCTTCACGCACCAGGCTTTGGGTCCAGAAAAACGCGGCATACCGCGCGCCACGGGTCACGGCGTTGACTTTGTGCAGGCTGGAGCCGGGGTACAGCACCATGTCGCCGGCGGGCAGCTTGACCTGCTGCTGGCCGAAAGTGTCCTGGATCTGCAGTTCGCCGCCGTCGTACTCATCCGGGTCGCTGAAAAACAGCGTGGCAGACAGGTCGGTGCGCACCCGCTCGGGGCTGCCCTTGGGCTGGCGCACGGCGTTATCGATATGAAAGTCGAAGCTGCCCCCCGCGGTGTAGCAATTGAGCAATGGCGGGAAGACTTTGTGTGGCAGCGCCGCCGACATGAATTGCGGGTTTTGCCACAGGCGCTCGAGCATGGCCGCGCCGATTTCCTTGGCCAGTGGGTGGCCTTCGGGCAATTGCAGGTTGTGCTTGGCCTTGGCCGACTGGTGCCCGGCGGTGATCTTGCCGTCTGCCCAGTCCGCCTGCTCCAGGGCTTCGCGGATGCGCAGGACTTCTTCGCGGGAGAACAGGCCGGGAATATGCAGCAGCATGAGACGTTACCTGAGGGCAGAGGGGCGCCAATGGTATTGATTACTATTGACGCTGTAAAACCCTGATCCGACGGGCAGACGTATGAGCCCGCAAAAACCGTAACTCCCGAAGTGTAAATTTTGTAAATAGAGTGCAAATAGCAATGCCTCTCAATTGCTATGCATAATTGTTTACAATATATTTCGCGACCTAACATCCTTGGGGTAGGGAATTTCATGTCGCGCCACATTACAAAAACACCAAACAGTTCACCGCGCTTGCTGGCCTCGGCCATTGGCGTGGCCATCAGCGCCAGCTCTGTCGCCCATATGGCGCAAGCGGCCGAAGAGACCGAACAAAAAGGCGAGCGCAACAGCATTTCCCTGGGGGCCACCAGCATCACCGGCCAGGAACAGGACGCAACCTCCTACCAGACCGAAAAAGCCTCTTCGCAGAAATACACCGCGCCCCTGGTCGACACCCCGCGCTCCGTCACCGTGGTGCCAGCGCAGGTGCTCAAGGACACCGCCGCCACCTCGCTGCAGGACGCTCTGCGTACCGTGCCGGGGATTACCTTTGGTGCCGGTGAAGGCGGCAACCCCCAGGGCGACCGTCCGTTTATCCGTGGCTTCGATGCCCAGGGCGACACCTACCTGGACGGCGTGCGTGATACCGGCGGCCAGAGCCGGGAAATTTTCGATATCGAGTCCATCGAAGTCAGCAAGGGCCCCAACTCCTCGTTCGGTGGCCGTGGCTCGGCCGGTGGCAGCCTCAACCTGGTGAGCAAGACCCCACAAGCACGGGACTTCCTCAACGGCGGCTTTACCTACGGCTCCGACCAGACCCGGCGCTATGCCCTCGACGTCAACCGCCAGTTCCTCGACAACGCCGCGTTCCGCCTGAACCTGATGAGCCACGAACAGAACGTGGCCGGCCGCGACGCGGTCAATTACGACCGTTGGGGCGTGGCACCGTCGCTGACCTTTGGCCTGGGCACCCCGACCCGCGTCAACCTCAGCTACTACCACATGGAAAGCAACGACCTGCCGGACTCGGGCATTCCCTACGGCTACAGCAACAGTTCCGCGACGGCTGTGCATGTGCATGACAAACCCACCGACGGCGGCGACAGCAGCAACTTCTACGGTTTGAAGGATCGCGACTTCCGCAAGACCCGCGCCGATATCAGTACGTTCTCCATCGAGCACGACCTGAACGACAACATGACGATCAAGAACACCCTGCGCCACGGCAGCACCGGCCAGGACTACGTGCTCACCCAACCGGACGACAGCCAGCACAACGTCAACCAGTTCGGTACCGTCTGGCGCCGGGCCAACAGCCGCGTGTCCACCACCACGACCACCACCAACCAGACCGATCTGTTTGGCAGCTTCCAGGCCCTGGGCTTCAAGCACAGCTACTCCACGGGGCTGGAATTTACCGGTGAAGAAACCCGTGTCAGCGGTTACACCGTCAGCCCCAACAGCAACCCGAGCTGCACTGTGGCCGGCGGCGGCAAGGGCGGCCAGTGCACCTCGTTGAGCGACCCGAACCCCAACGATGCCTGGACCGGCAGCGTCGCCCGCAACTACATGGGCACCAACACCAAGGCCACCAGCCGCGCCGCGTACGTGTTCGACACCATCGAACTCGACCCGCAGTGGCTGCTGAACGTCGGCCTGCGCTACGACACGTTCGACACCGAGGCCAACACCAACGCGGTACCCTCCGCCACGGTAAAAGCCCGCACCAAGCTCAAGGACGACAGCCAGTTCTTCAACTGGCAGGCGGGCCTGGTCTGGAAGCCGATGGAAAACGGCAGCATCTACACCTCCTATGCCACTTCGGCCTCGCCTGCTGGCGGCCTGGTGGGTGAAGGTGTCGACTCCAACGCCATCCCAACCGGCATCAACACCAGCGACATGAAACCGGAAGAAACCGTCAACTACGAGCTGGGCACCAAGTGGGATTTGTTCCACGACCGCCTGTCCCTGACCGCTGCCGTATTCCGCACCGAAAAGAAAAACGCGCGCATCCTGGTGAACTCCAACACCTTCGAAAACGCCGGCGAATCCCGGGTTGATGGCCTGGAGCTTTCCGCCAGCGGCAAGCTCACCGAGCAGTGGCAGGTATTCGCCGGCTACAGCTACCTGAAAAGCGAGCTGGTTGATCCAGGCAAAAACGGCAACCGCCAAAACGTTGTGACGACCGGCTCCAACAAAGGCAACGAAATGCCCAACACGCCGAAGCACTCCTTCAGCCTGTGGACCACCTATGACATCACCTCGAAACTGACCGTCGGTGGCGGCGCGTTCTATGTCGACGACGTCTACGGCGACCCTGCCAACACCGTCTACGTACCGTCCTACACCCGCTACGACGCCATGGCCAGCTACAAGCTGACCAAGAACGTCGACCTGCAATTGAACGTGCAGAACCTGACCGACAAGACCTACTACGACAAGGCCTATGGCGCACACTTCGCCAACCAGGCAGCCGGTCGTACGGCCCTGTTGACCACCAGCTTCCACTTCTAAGACGCTGTAGGTTTCATGCAAAAGCCCCGCGCATCGGATGCTCGGGGCTTTCGTATGTAAAAAAGAATCTTTCTCGACAACTCACGGCATAATGCGCGCCGTAAAATTCCTATCCAGCTCAGCGAGGCCGTCCGACGTGTTGAAGAAGACCCTATTCCAGTTGCACTGGTTTTTCGGCATTACCGCCGGACTGGTGTTGGCATTGATGGGGATTACCGGGGCCGCGTACTCGTTCCAGGATGAAATCCTGCGGGCGCTCAACCCCACGGTACTGACCGTGCACCAGCAACCCGCCGGGGTGCTGCCACCCGCTGAACTGGTGCGCAAACTCGAAGCCACCGAAGGCAAGGCCGTGTCCATGCTGTGGGTGGAAAGCGAAAGTGGCAACGCCGCCCGGGTCTTCTTCACGCCGCCACCGGGCGAACGCCGGGGGCAGATGCGCTACTTCGACCCGTACACCGGCGACTACCTGGGCGACGCCGTCGGCCAGGACTTTTTCGGCCTGATGCTGCAACTGCACCGCTTCCTCGCCATGGGCGATACCGGCCGGCAAATCACCGGCGCCTGTACGCTGATCCTGATTTTCTTCTGCCTCTCCGGCCTGTACCTGCGCTGGCCGCGCCAGGTGGCGAACTGGCGTGCCTGGCTGACCCTGGACTGGCGCAAGAAAGGCCGCAGTTTCAACTGGGACCTGCACTCGGTGTTCGGCACCTGGTGCCTGCTGTTCTACCTGTTGGCCGCGCTCACCGGTTTGTCGTGGTCCTACGAGTGGTACAACAAGGGCCTGACCAAGCTGCTGTCCGATGCCCCGCAGAACGAGCGGGTGCGCAATCGCGGCCCGGCGCCGGCGGGCCCGGCACCCGTGGCCAACTACGAGGCGATCTGGAGCAGCATCTACAGCACCGCCGGCCCGGGCCTGAGTGCCTACAACATCCGTATGCCGGCCGTCGCCGGGCAACCGGCCACGATCTACTACCTGTTGCAGAACTCTCCCCATGACCGCGCGCTGAACCAGATCAACCTGGACCCGGCCACTGGCGTGGTCAAAAGTGTTCAACGCTATAGCGATAAAAGCCTCAAGGCGCAATTGCTGACCAGCATCTATGCGCTGCATGTGGGCAGTTACTTCGGCCTGGTGGGGCGGATCATCCTTACCGTCACTTCGCTGTGCATGCCGCTGTTCTTTATTACCGGCTGGTTGCTGTACCTGGACCGCCGCCGCAAAAAGCGCCAGGTGCGCGATGCACGCAAAGGTCTGGGCGAAAACCCTGGCAATGCACCGGCCTGGCTGATCGGTTTCGCCAGCCAGAGCGGCTTTGCCGAGCAACTGGCCTGGCAGACCGCCGGCCAGTTGCAGGCGGCCGGGTTGCCGGTGAAGGTGCTGCCCCTGGGCAGTGTCAGTGAAGACGACTTGCGCCAGTCGGAACATGCGCTGTTTGTGGTCAGCACCTTCGGCGACGGCGAAGCCCCGGACAGCGCGCGCGGTTTCGAACGCAGCGTGCTGGGCCAAGACCTTGCCCTCCAGGGCCTGAACTACTCGGTGCTGGCTCTGGGCGATCGTCAATACCAGCACTTTTGCGGCTTTGCCCGGCGCCTGCACTTCTGGCTGACCAACCAGGGCGGCAACCCGTTGTTCGCCCCAGTGGAAGTCGACAGCGGCGACCAGGAGGCCCTGTTGCACTGGCAACAGCAACTGGGCCAGATCACCGGCCACGCACCGGCCGCCTGGGCCAGCGCCAGCTATGAAAGCTGGACCCTGGACCGGCGCACCCTGCTCAACCCAGACAGCAGCGGCTCGGGCGTCTACCTGCTGGGGCTCACCCCGCCCGCCCCACGGGCCTGGCTGGCCGGCGACCTGGTGGAAATCCTGCCACGTAATTGCCCGTGGGCCGTCGAACATTTCCTCGACGGCCTGGGCATCGCCGGCACGGACGAAGTGCTGATCGATGGCCTGGTGCGGCCCCTGGAACAGGTGCTTGCCAGCCGCCAGTTGCCGGACAACCGCTCCCACCTGGTCGGCCTGCACGCCCAGGCCCTGGTAGAGGCGCTGGTGCCGGTGGGCATGCGCGAATACTCGATCGCCTCGATTGCCAGCGATGGCGTACTGGAACTGATCGTGCGCCAGGAACGCCACGCCGACGGCAGCCTGGGCCTGGGTTCAGGCTGGCTGACCGAACACGCGCCGCTGGGCGCGGCAATCAGCCTGCGGTTGCGGCGCAACAGCGGCTTCCACCTGCCGACTGACCCGGTACCGCTGATCCTGCTGGGCAACGGCACCGGCCTTGCCGGCTTGCGCAGCTTGCTCAAGGCGCGCATCGCCGACGGCCAGCAGCGCAACTGGTTGCTGTTCGGCGAACGCAACATCGCCCACGACTACCACTGCCAGGACGAGCTGCAAGGCTGGCTGGCCAGTGGCGACCTGGCGTTGCTGGACCTGGCGTTTTCGCGGGATCAAGAAGAGAAGATCTACGTCCAGGACCGCCTGCGCGAATCCGCCGATGTACTGCGTAAATGGCTGGCCGAGGGCGCGGCGATTTATGTCTGTGGCAGTTTGCAGGGCATGGCGGGCGGGGTGGACCAGGTGTTGGTGGACGTCCTGGGAAGCGAGGCGGTGGAACGCCTTATCGAACAGGGCCGCTACCGCCGGGATGTGTACTGACGTACACCCATCAAAATGTGGGAGCGGGCTTGGGCGCATTTCAGGTCAGGCGGGTTGGAGTTTTTGTTCGAATACCGACACGCCATCGAGGTCGCGTAGTGTGACCGTCAACTCCGCCGTCTGCCCATCAATCTGCACCTCGCCAAAAAACTGGAACCCCGCAAACGGCGATGTGTTTTGCACCGCCGGGGCCTTTTCAAATACCACCTGCGGGCCAAAGGTCTTATCCAAAGGATTGGGCCCGAAGCTCCCGGCGTTCAGCGGCCCCGCGACGAATTCCCAGAACGGCTCGAAATCCTGGAACGCCGCCCGGTCCGGGTGGTAGTGGTGCGCCGCGCAGTAGTGCACATCAGCGGTCAGCCACACATGGTTACGCACCTGTTGCGCGCGCAGGAAGCCCAGCAATTCGGCAATTTCCAGCTCACGGCCCTGGGCCGCGCCCGGGTCGCCGTTGGCCACCGCCTCCCAGCGCGGCACGCCGGGGCTGACTTCGCCGTCGGGCACGCCGAGGCCGATGGGCATGTCGGCGGCGATCACCTTCCACTGCGCCTTCGAGGCCTTGAGTCCGCCCTTGAGCCAGTCCAGTTGCGCCCGCCCCAGAAACGGTTTGGTCCCGCCCAGGTTGTCATCGTTGGCCCCGCGATAGCTGCGCATATCCAGCACAAACACATCGAGCAACGGCCCGTAGCTGAGCTTGCGGTAGATGCGCCCACCCTGGTCGGCGCCCTGCAAGCGCATCGGCGCATATTCCAGCCAGGCCTGGCGTGCGCGGCCCACCAGGGTGGTGATGTCCTTGGTCTGGTAACGCTCGTCCAGTTGCTTGCCGGGCGACCAATTGTTGACCACTTCGTGATCGTCCCATTGCCAGATCTGCGGCACCTGGGCATTGAAGCGGCGCACGTTGTCGTCCATCAGGTTGTAGCGGTAGTTGCCACGGTATTCATCCAAGGTTTGCGCGACTTTGCTCTTGGCCTCGGTAGTAAGGTTGCGCCAGATGCGCCCGCCTTCGGTGGTCAATTGCGCCGGTACCGGGCCGTCGGCGTAGATGGTGTCGCCGCTGTGGATAAAAAAGTCCGGCAGGCGCAGGCGCATGGCTTCGTAGATGCGCATGCCGCCAATATCCGGGTTAATCCCAAAGCCCTGGCCGACGGTGTCGCCGCTCCACACAAAGCGGATATCGCGCCGTTGTTGCGGCACGCTGCGCAGGTGGCCGAACCAGGGCTCGCTGGCCACGCCGGTCTGCGCATCCTCAAATTGCACACGGTAGAAAATCGCCTGGTCGGCGGGCAGCCCGGTCAGCTCGACGCGGGCGGTGAAGTCGCTGCGGCTGTCGGCCAAAGGCGAGATGAAACGGCGCGGGTTGCCGAACAGGCTGCGGGTATCCCACTCGACCACCATCCGTGCCGGGCGGTCGCAGCGGCTCCAGATCATGGCGCGGTCGCCCAGCAAGTCGCCAGACTGCACGCCATCGGTCAACTGCGGCCGGTCCTTGACTGAAGCAATTACCGCCGGCGCCAGCCCCGGCAGCAACAGGCCGGCGCCGACGCCCTGGATCACCCGACGACGGCCGGGATTGAAGTGGCTCATGGGTTTGCCTCTGCACAGCAAAAGGAAAACTAAAGCATGGCCGGATGAAGCACAGATGACAGGTGTCGCTACCTACACTCAGGCAACGGCCAGTTCGACGGCCTCCGGGCGCTTGATCACGGCGTACACCAGCCCTGTGAGTACGCTGCCGGCAACGATCGCCAACAGGTACAGCAGCGCATGGTTGATGGTGTTCGGGATCAGCATCACAAACAGCCCGCCATGGGGTGCCATCAACTTGCAGCCGAAGTACATCGACAAGGCGCCGGTCAACGCGCCGCCGGCGATGCTGGCGGGGATCACGCGCAGCGGGTCCTTGGCGGCGAACGGGATGGCGCCTTCGGAGATAAAGCACATGCCCAGGATCAACGCGGCCTTGCCGGCTTCGCGCTCGGTCTGGGCGAACTTGCGCCGGGCCAGGAACGTAGCGATAGCCATGCCAATCGGCGGCACCATGCCCGCGGCCATGGTGGCGGCCATCGGCGCGCCGCTCTGGGAGGCCAGCAGGCCGACGGAGAAGGCGTAGGCCGCCTTGTTGATCGGCCCACCGAGGTCGGCGCACATCATCCCACCCAACAGGATGCCCAGCAGCACCGCATTGGTGGTGCCCATGGTGCTGAGAAAGTCCGTAAGGCCCGCCAGCATCTGCGCCACGGGCGGGCCGATCAGGTAGATCATCGCCAGGCCGGTGACCAGGCTCGCCAGCAACGGGATGATCAGGATCGGCTTGAGCGACTCCAGGCTTTGCGGCAATGGCACCGCGCGGGTGATCAGCTTGACGCTGTAGCCGGCGAGGAAACCGGCGAAGATCCCGCCGATAAAACCTGCGCCCAGGGTACTGGCCAGCAGGCCGCCGATCATCCCCGGCGCGAGGCCCGGACGGTCGGCAATCGAGTAGGCGATGTAGCCGGCGAGCAGCGGCACCATCAGGGTGAAGGCATGGTCGCCGACCGCTCTGAGGGCTGCGGCCAGGGTGCCAGGTTCTTCGTAGGCGTGGATCCCGAAGACGTAGGACAGGGCAATCAACAAGCCCCCCGCCACCACCATCGGCAACATGAACGACACGCCGGTCAGCAGGTGCTTGTAGACCCCGGTTTTCTCCGCCTTGGCCACCGCGCCACTGGCCGCGCTTTCCTGTTGGCCTTCGGCCAGTGCTTTGTCGAGGATTGCGGCGGACTGCTTGAGCGCAATGCCGGTGCCGCAACGGTAGATTTTCTTGCCGGCAAAGCGCTCGGTGGCCACTTCGATGTCGGCGGCCAGCAGCACCACATCCGCGTCGCGAATGGCTTGCTCGCTCAGGGGCGTGCGTGCGCCCACCGAGCCCTGGGTTTCCACCTGCAGCTCATAACCCTTGGCCTTGGCAGCCTGCTGCAAGGCTTCGGCGGCCATAAAGGTGTGGGCCACGCCGGTGGGGCAGGCGGTGATGGCGACAATGCGCGGCACGTTTTTTACCGTCGGCACTGTGGTGCTGGCAACGTACAACTGGGCCTCTTGCGCGCCCCGTTGCAGCACCGCTTCAACGTCCTGCAACGCCTGGGCCGGAGTGCTCTGGTACACGCGCTTGCCGACAAAGCGCTGCATGTCCACCGGCGTGCTGGCGACCAGCAACACCCATTCGGCCGCGTCGAGGGTGGCCTGGGAAAGTGCGCGCTCGGGGTGGTTCACGTCCACCACCTCCACGCTGGTGCTCCAGCCCTGGCGCTGGGCGGCGGCGTCCAGCAAGCGGGCGCACAGCACACTGGTGACCATGCCGTTGGGGCAGGCAGTAACAATGGCTAATTTCATGACAATCCCTCTTATTGTTCTGTCAGCGGGCGTACGTGCACGCCGCTTTCGAGGCGCGCCAGCTGCGCGTCGTCGCTGATGCCAAAACCGATCTGCGTGACGGCCATCGCGGCGATGGCCGTGGCCCGCGCCAGGGTTTGCCGCGGTGCCTCGATCGCCAGCAAACCGTGCAGCATGCCGGCCAACAACGAGTCGCCCGCGCCTACGGTACTGGCGACGGTGACGCGGGGCGGCGTGGCCTGCAGGGCAGCGTCGGGACCGAACCAATTGACCCCATCGGCGCCGTGGGACACCACCACATGCTCGACACCTTGCAGGTGCAGGCGCTGGGCGGCCTGGGCCTGTTGCGCGACGGTAGCAGTCGGGCAATCGAGGGCGTCGGCCAGCTCTTCGGTGTTGGGCTTGACCAGCCAGGGGCCGGCCTGCAACCCGGCGCGCAGGGCTTCGCCGCTGGTGTCCAGGGCGACTTTCAACCCGAGGTTTTTCAGGTGCAACAACAGGCCCTGCAACCACTGCGGGCTGACACCTTGGGGCAGGCTGCCGGCGACCACCACCACATCATGGCCCGGGGCAATCTGCGTCAACTGGTCGAGCAGGGCCTGTTGCGCCTGCGCGCTGACCACCGGCCCCGGCGCGTTGATATCGGTCACCCGGCCGTCCAGCTCGGCCACCTTGATATTGCTGCGGGTTTCCCCCGGCACACGAATAAACGCATCAACAAAACCCCGACGGGCAATCAACGCTTCAAATGCCTGGGGATTGTCTGCCCCCAGAAAACCGCCAACCGTCACGTGATGGCCAAGGTCTGCCAACACCTGGGCGACGTTCACGCCCTTGCCCGCCGCATGGGTCAGCATGGCCAGGCTGCGATTGACCGCTCCCGGCTCCAGGCGTGTCAGTTGTACGGTCAGGTCCAACGCCGGGTTCAGCGTCAGGCTTAGAATCCTTGCCATTTACACAGCCTCCACAAGGGCACGCACTTGCGCGGGGCTGCCCACGGCCAAGGCGTTTTGTGCGAGGGCCTGGGCCTCGCCCAGGGTGAATTCACGTACCCGGGCCTTGACCTCGGGAATGCTGCGCGCCGAGACGCTCAACTCATCGACCCCCAGGCCCACCAGCACCGGCACTGCCAGCGGGTCGGCCGCCAGCTCACCACACACCCCGACCCACTTGCCATGGGCATGGGCGGCGCGCACGGTGATGTCGATCAGTTGCAGCACGGCCGGGTGCAGGCCGTCAGCCTGGGCCGACAAGGTTGGATGACCACGGTCGATGGCCAGGGTGTACTGGGTCAGGTCATTGGTGCCGATACTGAAAAAGTCCACTTCCTGGGCCAAAACCGGCGCCAGCAGGGCCGCCGAGGGGACTTCGATCATGATCCCCAGTTGCAGGTCCGCCACTGGGATCTGCGCGCGCAGGCGCTCGGTCATGTCCCGGGCCTGGCGCCACTCATCAACGCTGCCGACCATGGGGAACATGATGCGCAGTGGGCGGCCATCCGCCGAGCGCAACAGCGCACGCAATTGGGTTTCCATGATCTGCGGGCGTTGCAGGGTCAGGCGGATGCCGCGCACGCCAAGGAACGGGTTTTCCTCCTTGGCAATCGGCCAGTACGGCAGCGGCTTGTCACCGCCCACATCCAGGGTGCGCACCACCAGCGGCCGCCCAGCCAGGCCGTCGAGCACACGACGGTACTCGGCTTCCTGGGTGGCTTCGTCCGGGGCCTGGGAATGGGCCATGAAAATCAGTTCGGTGCGCAGCAGGCCAATGCCTTCGGCGCCCTGCTCGACCGCAGCGGCCACACCGGCGCTTTCGCCGATATTGGCGAACACTTCCACCGCATGCCCATCGCGGGTCAAGGCCGGTTCATGGCGTTGCGCGGCGGCGGCCTGCAAGCGTTGCTCGCGGGTGTCGCGCTCCTGGGTAGCACGCTGCAAGGTGTCGGCATCGGCATCCACATGCAGGCGCCCGCGCTGGCCATCGAGCAACAATGGCGTGCCCGAGGCCAGCAGCAAGACCGCCGGCCCGGCGCCGACCAGCGCGGGAATCCCCAGGGCGCGGGCGACGATGGCGCTGTGGGCGGTGGCACCACCGCGTGCGGTGAGAATCCCGGCCACGCGCGTCGGGTCGAGGCGCGCCACATCCGACGGGCCGACCTCATCCATCACCAGAATGTAGGGCTCGTCGGGCTCCTGCGGGGTGTCGATGCCACACAGTTGCGCCAGCACCCGCCGGCCGATGTCCCGCAGGTCGGCGGCGCGTTCGGCGAGCAGTGCGTCCTGCAAGGACTCCTGCTGTTTGGCCGCCGCTTCGATCACGCTCATCCACGCGGCTTCGGCGCTTTCGCCTTGTTTGAGGCGGGTGTCGACTTCGTCGGTCAGCTCCGGGTCGTCGAGCATTTCCTGGTGGGTGATGAAAATCTCGCGGATCGCCTTGGACGTGCTGCGCTCGATCAAGCCCTGGATATCGTGGCGCACATCGCGCAATGCTGCGGATAACCGCTCGCGCTCGGCGTTGGCCGACTCGCCGCGCAACGGATAGTCGAACGGCTGCAACACCTGGATATGGGCCGGGCCGATGGCGATCCCCGGTGCCGCAGGGATTGCCTGAATCAGGCTGCCGGAGCGCGGCGCGCTGATCAGTGGTTCGACCTCAAGGGTCTCAACCCGTGCACTGACGGCCGGCAGCGGCTCGACGTCTTCACCCAGCCCCTCTTGCACAGCCGCCAGCAGCGCCGGCAGCGCATCGTCGGCAATGCCGGGTTCGGCGACAAATTCCAGCACCTGGCCACGCCGGGCGCCGAGGCTGAGCAGTTTGCTCAAGCTCTTGACCGACACCGCACCGCCCTGCCCGTCGACGATCCGCACGCGGATCTCGCCGTCGAAGCCTTTCGCCAGTTGGGCCAGGGCCTTGGCCGGCCGCGCATGCAGGCCGTGGGCATTGGCCAGGGCGATACGGGCGCTGGGCCAATCGGCGGGCAGTTCGCCACCCAACACTTCGAGGACCGCTCGGCTGCTGGTGGCGCGCCCCAGTTCCTGGCCGCGCCCTTCAATCAGCAAGGCGCACAGGCGCTCAAGCAATGCCTGGTGGGCCTCGCCGAGGCTGGCCAGGCAAAACAGGCCGCTCAATGGCTGGCCCAGGTAGCGCATGGGTTTGTCCGGTGTGACAAAGGCCAGGCCCGGGCGCTTGACCGTTTGTTCGCTGTGCAGCCACCACAGGCCATCGCCCAGGGGCAATGCATCGACTTGCTGCAACACCGCGGCAAAGCCATTGCTCACGCAATCGGCCTGGCGCAACAGGCGGGCGCCGCGCCACACCAGTTCTTCGAAATCGTCGGCAGACACGCCCAGGCCGATCATTTGGGCATCCAGCGCCAGCTCCTGGGGCGCGCCTTGCAGCAGCTTGAGCAAGGCGTCGGCCGAGGTGGCGCGGCACAGCGCCTGGCCCAGGTCGGTTTCACCAAGGGCGCGGGTCAGCAGTTGCAGCAGGCGCAGGTGCTCATCGGACTTGGCGGCAATGCCAATCGCCAGGTAGACGATCTGGCCATCGCCCCAATCCACACCGTGGGGAAATTGCAGCAGGCGCACGCCGGTGGCGAACACCTGGTCGCGGGTTTCGGGGGTGCCATGGGGGATCGCAATACCCTGGCCGAGGAAGGTCGAGCCTTGCGCTTCACGGGCTTGCAGGCCGCTCAGGTAACCCTCGGCGACCAGGCCATCGGCTACCAGTTTTTCGGCGAGCAGTTGCAAGGCAGCAGACTTATCCACAGCCAACTGGCCCATGGATATCTGCTCTACGGTGAGCTCAAGCATGCCTTTCTCCTAGTTAGTGCGGGGTGCGCACTAGGTATTGTTTTGATTAAACCGTGCAAAAATATCTGACTGAGCGGTCAATTGGCAGTAGGCACTCAGCGGCGAACATCGTAAAAATACGCTTGCTGAAACGTTTAATCTAGAATTTATGGCAGATTACTGGGTAATTTTGCATCGTTGAAGCACCACTCGGCGCTTGAGTTGCGACAATGGTCGCGTGCAGGAATCGGTTACGATTGGACAAAATGTCGGGGCAAGCTCTAAAAAACAAGGAAATCCCGGTTTGAAACTCAGTGATATTGCACGTCTAGCCGGTGTGTCCGTGACCACCGCCAGCTACGTCATCAATGGCAAGGCCCAACAGCAACGGATCAGCACCGCCACCGTGGAACGGGTGCGGGCGGTGGTCGAGGAGCATGGCTTCACTCCCAACCCCCAGGCCGCAGGGCTGCGCAGCCGACATACCCGCACCTTGGGCTTTATCCTGCCGGACCTGGAAAACCCCAGTTACGCTCGGATCGCCAAGCTGTTGGAACAAGGCGCGCGGGCCCGTGGCTATCAATTGCTGATCGCCAGTTCCGACGACGATGCCAACAGCGAGCGCCAGTTACTGCAACTGTTCCGTGCGCGGCGTTGTGATGCGCTGTTCGTCGCCAGTTGCCTGCCTGCCAGCGATGACAGTTATCGCGAGCTGCAAGCCAAGGGCCTGCCGGTGATCGCCATCGACCGGGTGATGGAGGCCGAGCAGTTCTGCTCGGTGGTCAGCGATGACCGCCAGGCCTGCCAGCAGTTGACCAGCAGCCTGCTGCAACCGCTGCCCCGGCAGATCGTCTTGATCGGCGCGCGCCCCGAGCTGAGCATCAGCCAGGAACGCGCGGCGGGTTTCCAGCAAGCGTTGCACGGCTTCAAGGGCGAAGTGCTGATCGAGCACGGCGAAGCCTTCAGCCGTGATTGTGGCCGCAAGTTGATGGAAGAACTCCTGCAACGCCTGGGGCATTTACCCGACGCGCTGGTGACCACTTCCTACGTATTGCTACAAGGGGTGTTTGACGCGCTGCATGACTTCCCGCTCAAGTCCCGGCCACTGCGCCTGGGCACCTTTGGTGACACCCAGTTGCTGGACTTCCTGCCGCTACCGGTCAACGCCATGGCCCAGCAGCACGCGCTGATCGCGCAGACGGCCCTGCGCCTGGCGCTGGCGGCGATTGAAGAACAGCACTACCAGCCGGGCGTGCATGCCATTGGCCGGACCTTCAAGCAGCGGATTCACGAGGCGTAGGCGTGGAGCTGATCGACAGCCACACCCACCTCGACTTCGAGGACTTCGACGCTGATCGCGACGAGGTGCTCAGGCACAGCCGCCAGCTCGGCGTGCGGCGCATGGTGGTGCTGGGGGTGTACCAGCGCAATTGGCAGCGGTTGTGGGACCTGGTGCAACAGGACCCGGACCTGCATGGGGCCTTCGGCCTGCACCCGGTGTATCTGGATGAACATCGTCCCGCAGACCTGATCGAATTGGGCGACTGGCTGAGCCGCCTCAAGGGCCATCGCCAGGTGTGCGCCGTGGGGGAAATCGGTCTCGATTACTTTCTCGAGCACCTGGACCGCGAGCGTCAGCAAATATTGTTTGAAGCGCAATTGCAGTTGGCCGTGGACTTCCAACTGCCGGCGCTGCTGCATGTGCGCCGCAGCCACGCGGCCGTGATCGCCACCCTCAAGCGCATCCGCCTGGCACGGGGCGGGATCATCCATGCCTTCGCCGGCAGCCGCGAAGAAGCCCGCGAATACATCAAGCTGGGGTTCAAGCTGGGCCTGGGCGGCGCGCCGACCTGGCCCCAGGCCTTGCGCATGCACAAGGTCATCGCCCAACTGCCGCTGGATTCGGTGGTGCTGGAAACCGACTCGCCAGACATGGCCCCCGCCATGTACCCCGGCCAACGCAATAGCCCGCAGCACCTGCCGGCAATCTGCGGCGCCCTGGCCGAACTGATGGGCATCAGCCCTTCAGCGTTGGCCGAAGCGAGCACCCGCAACGCTTGCGAACTGTTCAACTGGCCGCTCGATAGCGGGGTTGACCGCCTGTAGCGTCAGGGTCATGCGATGCCGGTGGCGAGCATGACGCAGGGTCAAGAAGTGAATCAGGATCGCCACCAGCGACACGTTCAATTGCCCGACCTTGCTGATCAAGCCGACCCACTCCACCACCAGGGCCACCAACAAGGCCACGCTGGTCAGCACAAGCATGCTCGGGCGCAGCAAGGCCAGGTTGTCCAGGGACTTCAACTGGCGCAGTTGCCTGGGGCAATTGAGCTGTAGGACTTTGTGACAATACGGACAATCAAAGGGCTCGTTGAGAGCAATGGCATTGAGCTGCCAGGGCTTGAGGCCGAAGGTGATGTCGCAATGGGCGCAATGCCCTTTCACGCCTGGGGTTGTCGCGGTCATGGCCCTGCCTCCCGGAAGCGCTGGATGGGGTGTGAAACAAATTCTCACCCAATCGCACTACAAAAAAAGCTCACACGGGAAAACAGGACATGCACTACATCACCAACAAACAAAACCTACAGACATAACTCACACGCGAAATGCGCCGATCAGCTTTTTCAGCTCAATCACCTGCAGGGACAATTGCCGGCTGGCCTCTTCGGTCTGGTGCGCGCCTTGGGCTGCGTGCTCGCCAGCCCGATTGATCTCGACAATGTTCTGGTCGATGTCGTGGGCCACCGCCGTCTGCTGCTCCACCGCCGCCGCGATTTGCTGGTTCTGATCGACGATCATGCCTACCGCACCGAGGATGTTTTCCAGGGCCAACTGGACTTTTTCCGACTGACCAACCGTACCACTGGCCATTTTATGGCTGCTGCCCATGGCCTTCACCGCTGCGCTGACGCCCTGGTGCAGCTTGGCGATCATCTGCTCGATTTCTTCGGTGGAGTGCTGGGTGCGTCGGGCCAGGGTGCGGACCTCGTCGGCCACTACCGCAAACCCGCGCCCCTGCTCACCGGCCCGTGCAGCCTCGATGGCCGCGTTCAAGGCCAGCAGGTTGGTTTGCTCGGCAATGCTCTTGATCACTTCCAGCACGCTGCTGATGGATTGGCTGTCGATGGCCAGTTGATTGATCACCAGCACTGACTGATCGATCTCCGATGCCAGCAGCGCGATGCTGCCTTGCTGGGATTGCACCAGGCCACGCCCGCTGAGGGTCTCATCGTTGACGCTGTGGGCACTGCTGACAGCCGCTGCCGCACTGCGCGCCACTTCGTGGGCGGTTGCCGACATCTGGTTCATGGCCGTCGCCACCTGCTCGATCTGGCTGCGCTGGCCCGACACCGCCTGGTTGCTGCGCGCCGACACCGATTCCACTTGCCCGGCCTGATGCTCGACTTCATGGACGGTCTGCCCTACCCGTTCGATCAGGTCGTGGATTTTCGCCACGGTGCCGTTGAACACTTCGCCCAACTCCCCCAGTTCATCGCGGCTCTGGGACTTGAAGCTGACGGTCATGTCCCCGGCAGCGACCTTATCCATCATCGCGCCCAGGCGGCGCAGGGTGGTGCGCGTCGAGGCGTAGAAGCCGCCGTACAGATAGAAAATCAACAGGAACACCGCCGCCAGCGCCGCGACCAGCAGCACCATGTGCGTGCGGTTCTGGGCCAGGCGCTGTTGCAGCTGCTGGTCGAGGAAGGACAGGGTCGCGTCGTCCAATTGATAGGTCTTGGCCATCAAGGCCGTCACGTCGTCATAGAAGGTCTGCCACGGCGCCTCCAGGGTTTCGGCCATCACTACCTGCTCTTCAAACAGTTCGCTGCCCTGCTTGAGGCTGGCCTGGCTGGCTTGGGCCAAGGCATCCAGGGAGCCATGGGCGGCCTTGCTGGAGCCGAGGGCGTCCTGCACTTTCAAGCCGTATTCAGCCTGGAGCTTTTCCAATTGCTGCAGCAGTTCGTCAAAGCGCGTACTGGACGAGGAGTTGAGAAAACCCTGGCCCAGGGAGTACGCGCCCATGGCCCGGCCCTCGCCCAGGGCCTGGGTGACTTGCGGGGTGACGCTGGTCACCAGGTCGCTGAGTTGGCGCACATCGCTCTGCACATCACGGCTCAACCCCGACTGGCTGGCAATGATCTGGCTGAACATCTGTGCCTTGTTGAGCAACTTGCCGATCAACGCACTTTTGCTCAACAGTGAAGACTCGGTTTGCTGGCCCTTGAACGCCGCAATCATTTCATCGCGCTTGCTTTCGAACACTGCGACCTGCTCCGGATCGGCCGTCATCGCCTGGAAGCCTTGCAGGCGTTCAAGTACGCGCTGCTCCAAAGCGCTGATTTGACTTTCGATATCCCCCGCCTTGCCTGCCTGGCCGAGGGTGGCGTTGATCTGTACCTGATTGTTCAGGGTTTCCAGGTCGCGCCGCAGGATCAGGCTGCTGCCCAGCAGGTCCAGGCTCTGCAACTCCACCTGCGTGCCCTGGAACTCACGCCAGGAGTCGCGCACCAGGTAATAGTTGGTCACCAGCATCGGCAGGAAAAACAGCACGCTGATCAGGCTGAACTTCATGCCGAAGCTCAGGCGATTCATCAACGCAATGGCGGGATAGAGCAAGCTCTTCACAGATGAACTCCCTTTTCTTTTATTTTTATTGAAGGCGCAGGGCAGCGGCAGAAAGCCACTATTGGGCGCGCTGTCTGTATAGCTTAAATCGGCGGGGAGTTTTGTAACTTAAGGTTAACGCGATCGGTGGGGCTTGGCGGCAGGCCGATTTTTGAAGCCACAACAGACTCTATGTGGGAGGGCTTGTGTGGGAGCGGGCTTGCCCGCGATAGCGGTGTGTCAGTACCGGATTTTTTGACGGCTACACCGCATCGCGAGCAAGCCCGCTCCCACACAAGCCCGCTCCCACAAGGTATTTTTCAGGGCAAGACGGTCCAGATCGCAAACCCGGCGTACCACAACACGGCAGCGCGCAGCAGCAGTTCCCACAACCGGTCCAGGCTGTTGATACCTTCGGCACCGACCACCGGCGCAGGAATTTCGCCGGCCACCAGGCCGACCTTTTCCACCAGTTGCGCTGCGCTGATATCCCAGCTCAGCAGCTCATGCAGCATCACCCGGCTGACCGCGACAAAGTTGCCGACCAGGGCAAAACTTGCCGCCAGCAACCGCACCGGCAACCAGTCGAAGGCATGGCGCAATTGCCCGGCGCGCTCGACCACCAGCGGGTTTTGCCCGTGTTCGGTAGCCAGTGCCAGCAAGCGGTAGGCCAGGACGACCACCGGGCCAAGGAGGAAGTACCAGAAAATCACCGCGAAAAAGCTCTGGTAGGCCTGCCACAGCAAATGGCCCTGGACCCGCTCCAGCAGTTGCTCGCCGCTGTCGGCGCCAATGGCCAGATCGCGCTCGGCAACGTGTTCAGCCGCTTGCAGGTCACCCCGGCGCCAGGCATCACGAAACGGCCCCAACTGGCCCAGCAGGTCACCACGGCCCAGGCTGTAGATCACCACCAGCAGGTGCACCGGCAGTGCCAGCAAACCATAGGCCACCGGCTCCAGGACCAGCAGCAACAGCCCCAGCAGCGCGACTGGCAGCAATACCAGCAACACCAGGATCAGCCAGGGTTGCTTGCCCAGCCGCGCGCTCGACTCAAGCCGGGCCAGTTCGCGCAGCCAAAGGCCATCGCGTTGTACCCGCGAACGCAAGGCCGAGAACTTCTCGATCCATACCGCCAGCACCAACACCAGGAAACTCATTGTGCATGTCCTCCTTCCTGCAAGGCGCCGCGAAAACGCGCCCAATCAAAAGCCGGTCCAGGATCGGTCTTGCGTCCTGGGGCGATGTCACTATGACCGCAAATGCGCTGGAGCGTGATGCCCGGGTAGGCGGCCAGCAATTGGCGACTCAGTTCGATCAAGGATTGGTACTGGGCGTCGGTAAAGGGCTGGTCGTCGGTCCCTTCAAGCTCGATCCCCAGGGAAAAGTCGTTGCAGGTCTCGCGCCCCTCGAAACAGGAGACGCCGGCATGCCAGGCACGGTCCTGGCAGGAGACAAACTGCGTCACGGCGCCGTCGCGCTCAATCAGAAAGTGCGCAGAAACCCGTAGGTCGGCAATACCTGCAAAGTAGGGATGCTCCGTGACATCCAGGCGATTCTGGAAGAACTCCTGCACTTTGCCCGTGGCGAACTGGGCCGGTGGCAAGCTGATGTTATGCACCACCAACAGGGAAATCTCGCCGCCCGGGCGTTCATTGAAGTTGGGCGACGGGCAATGGGCAATGCCCTGGCACCAACCGCTGGTGGGGTCCAACTGCATACAGGTTCCTTGCGCAAGACGTGGGAGCGTCCAGTATGCCGTGATCCGCCAGGTGGTTGCGATCACTTGGCGCGATTGAGTTGCCGCAGATTGCCAATCACCGACGCCAGCGCGCGGTCGAACAGCAGTGCATCATCGAGGGTACGCACCCCGCCACGCTTGAACTCCAAGGCCAGTTCAGTGCAGGTTTTCTCCAGCACCTTGAGGCCTGTGCGATTGACAAATATATAGCTGTTGGCGGGCGCGATAATCGCTGTCAGCTTGCAGCGCAGGGTGTTTTCCTCATCTTCGCGAAATTCGACCCAACTGCCGATGCGCAGTTGTCGGACCTTGAGCAGATCGGGATCGTCCTCCGCCAGGCTGACCGTCTGCCCTGGCGCCCCAGCCGCCGCGTCCTCGCGCACTTGGACCAGTGTCACGCCGGGCAGCGCCGCCCCCTGGAACGCCTGGGTATGCAGGGCCTGCAACTGGACAAAAAACTCCCGGGTGACAAACGAATCAAACGCCGCCTCGCTCAACCCTTCACGCAGGGCCTTGAGCAACGCGGGCAACTGTTCCAGCAGGCGGTGGCCAGCCTCCGTGTCTTCACTCAGGCCGACACTCCAGATCAATTCGTCCATGGCCCGCAACCGCGCCTGCCATTGCGGCGAGTGTTGCCCGTGCTTGAGGCATTCGAGCAACAAGACCTGGCTCCACGCCTGTTGCAGGAACTGCACCACGAACTGCGGCAAGACCTTGCCCAGCAAGCGTTGGCTAACCGCATCGGCGACCCGTTGCCGGGCCTGTTCGGTGCGGGCGCGCCCTTCTTCGGCGTCGCGGGTGCGCTGTTCGAGCAACTCACTGCGGCGGCGCTCGTCCTGGGTGTAAGCGGTGAATTCCTGCAGCAGCACCGAGAAAATCGCCGGGTCGTCGACAAAATCATTCAACAGGCACTGCACCACCTGCTCGATGCGCACGTAGAGGCTGTCACGCTGATAGTCGTCACGTTTGCCCCAGCCCATGGCGGCGGTCCCGATTTCATTGAGCAAGCGCCGCGCCGGGTGGCTGCCACGACTGAAAAAACTCTTGTCCAGCACGGCCACTTTCAACATCGGAATCTGTAGGCGCGCGATCAACGCCTTGAGGGAATCGGGCAGGGTGCGGTCGTCGAGGATGAATTCGAACAACATGGCGATCAGGTTGATCACATCCTCGTCGGCATCTTCCACTACCCGCGACTTGCCACTCTTGACGCTGACCCGGGTGAGCAGTTCTTCCAATTGGCGGCGCAGGTCGAAATCGTCCTCGACCGCAGGTTCCGGCACATACTGCTGCAGGTGAGACAGCAGGCGCAGCAGGTCACGGGTAGAAATCGGCTGGGCCTGGGCGCTGGCCTCCAGGGTCGGGGCCACACTGCCGCGCACGGTCAGCAGCAGTTCTTGCAGAGCCGCGAAGACTTGTTGCTCGGCCTCATCGGCCTGCGGGTCGGCAGCAGGGGCCGCTTCGACCGGCGGGCGGGCCCTGCTGGCGCGCTCGCCGGCACGCCGCGAGGGGACGGCCTTGAGTTCGGGCAGCACGCCGGTGGCGACCAGCAACTGATTGGCCTCGCCATAGAGCAGGTCGGCATCGCTGAGCACGTACTTTTCAAACAGTTTCAAAATGATCAGCTTGACCCGGATCTCCACCCCCAGGCTGCGCCCGGCCCGCAGGAAGTACTCGCAGAGCATCGCCGGGCCCAGGGGGTTTTCCCGATCGTCGAGGCGCTTGCCCAGCAGCGCACCGAGGCGGGCGGTCAGTTGCCCCAGGGCCAGGCCATCACGGTGCATGACCTTGTCGAGCATGGCCTCCAGGGCCACGGCTTTTTCCAGGTCATCGGCGCACGCGCCGGGTACTGCTTCGTAGGAGACCGTCGGCAACAGCAACTCGCCTTGCCCGGCCTGCCCCAGGTTGGCGAATGCGTCGAAGAATTGCTCCATGAACACGCGCTCGAAGTTCTTACGCTTGAGGCGCAGGTCGCGCATGGCTTCAAAGAAAATATTGTGGTCGGCGTTGTTGCGGGCCTTGTCGGCCATTTCGAACAGGGTGTCGTCGGCGTTATCGAACAGTTCCTGCAAACCCCGGTCGAGTTGCTGGGTGGCCTTGTCACGCACCTGGAGCACGATCACAGGCAGGCGGGCGAGCGGCGACGGCATCGCTTGTGCGGCGATCTTGTTGATCGGCACCACCTTTGCGTCATTGTGCATGCTGGCCTCCTGGAACGACGGGGTTCGGTTTTGTGAGCGCTCGCGCGGCAACCGCCAATGGAATACCGGCGGGAGCGCGATTATCTGTAGATCACCGAGACGTCAAAGCTATGACGCCAATTGCAAGGCGCGAGATTATCTTGCAAATAGCCCCTGTAGCGCCAGCAAACTCTGTAGGTGCTTTGTAATCAGGCAGGTTATGCCGGCATACCTTGGGTTCGGCGCTGCCATGCCCCTATAATCGGGGCACTTTGTATGTGGAGCCCGCTATGCCGAATCTACGCCTCGCCGACCTCACCGCCGAAATCGAAGCCAACGTGCGCCGCGCACTGCTGGAAGACATCGGCAGCGGCGATATCACTGCGCAATTGATCCCGGCCGAACGGCTGGCCAAGGCCACGATCATCACCCGGGATACTGCCGTGATCAGTGGCACCGCCTGGGTCGATGCCGTATTCCGCCAGTTGGACCCGCGAGTTGCCGTGCATTGGCAGGTGCGCGACGGTGAACGCGTCAGCCCCAATCAGGCGCTGTTCCACCTCGAAGGCCCCGCCCGCTCATTGCTGACCGGTGAGCGCAGTGCGCTGAATTTCCTGCAACTGTTGTCGGGCGTGGCCACGCGCGCGCAGTACCTGGCGGACTTTGTCGCCAGCACCCAGGTCAAGCTGCTGGACACCCGCAAGACCCTGCCGGGCCTGCGTCTGGCGCAAAAATACGCAGTGACCTGCGGCGGTTGCCACAATCATCGCATCGGCCTGTATGACGCGTTCCTGATCAAGGAAAACCATATCGCCGCCTGCGGTGGCATTGCCCAGGCCATAGCTGCCGCCCACAAGATCGCCCCGGGCAAGCCGGTGGAAGTCGAAGTGGAAAGCCTGGAAGAGTTACGCGAAGCCCTGGCGGCGGGCGCCGATATCATCATGCTGGATGAGTTGAGCCTGGACGACATGCGCGAAGCCGTACGCTTGAACGGCGGCAAGGCCAAGCTGGAAGCCAGCGGCGGGATCAATGAAAGCACCTTGCTGCCCATTGCCGAGACCGGCGTGGACTACATCTCCATCGGGGCGATGACCAAGGATGTGAAGGCAGTGGATTTGTCGATGCGGCTCAGTATCTGACACCGTCATCGCCAGCAAGCCGGCTCCTACACAATTGTGCGACACCTGTAGGAACCAGCTTGCCGGCGATAATCGCGCTTAAACCACCAGATTGTTCATCTCGCAGTACTCTTCCCACTCGACACCCAGCACCTCGGCCGCCTCTTTGTGCAAGGCCAGGCGCGCCGCTTCGAATTCTTCCGCTGTGGTCGTGTACTTGAGGGTCAGTTCCCAAGGCTGGAAGCCCTGGCTCTCGGCCTCGTCCTCGAATGCCCACTGGATCTGGTCGCGCTGGTCATCAGCGTTCAGTTCCTTGATCTCTTCCTTAAGCTGCGGCGATTCCTCGAGATATTTCTTGAGGGCTTCTGCGTGCCGCACTTCCTGGGTCATTGCTGTCGTGGTCATGTCGTTCTCTTAGATCGAGGAATGGGGATGCATCTGGGTCATCAAGGTTGCGCAGATACAAAAGAACGGGCACGAATACCGGTTCATCTGGCCTTCAGAACCATTCTGGGATCATCTGAAAACTGTGGTGCCTTTTTGCCCGAGACAGGAGTCGAACCTGCGACCTTCGCGTTACGAGTGCGCTGCTCTACCAACTGAGCTACACGGGCGGTGGGCTAAAGCTAGCACTGCATTGGGCGCCCGGCAACTTACCGAATGTGCGGCGCAATGACTCCCTGGACCCAGAACCGTGGCTGCAGATGGCTTTTGGCAACGTCAATGTAGTGTTGGCTGCGCTCAGTGGCACCAGGCAAGTCGCGATACACGACAAATACCAGCCACACCACCGCGAGCACTGCCGACGCTTGCCAGGCCCGGTACAACAGCGGCATAGGCGCGACAACCGGCGTGCGCCACGGATGCAAGGCCATCAGCCAACCCACCACCAGCGCCAACCAGAGTTGCGAATAAGGCATCACAATCACCCCATCGACCATGGCCTGCACCGTCGCGCCCAGCAGCGCGGCAAATAGGCACAGGCGCAGCAGGTCTTGCGCGGACCCTGCCGCCCCTTGCCGATGAATGACCACCAACGTGGCCCAGCCGCCGCGCAACGCCAGCAGCGCCACAGACAAGGCCGATGGCACGCCCCACTCACTGGCCCACTGCAGGATCGCCTGGTGCGGGTGGGCGGCAATCGGGTTAGGGATATCGGCAAAGTGCATCGGCCCGAAACCCAGCCACGGCCGTTCGCGGATCATGTCCCAGGCTTGCCACCAGATCACTTCACGGCCCGAAAGGCTGGTGGTGAGCCGGTCATTGGAAAGACTGGCAATTTCCAGCCCCAGGTAACGCGCCAGGACCGTGAACAACAACCAGTACAAAAACAGCCCGCCACACAGTGCAGCCAACTGCCAGGTCAACCAGCGGCGCCCCGCAGCCCCCAGGAAAGCCACGACGATTGCAGCCACGCCGATGCCCAGCCAGGTGCCACGGGTGCCGCCACTGATTGCAATCAACCACCAGGCACACAACAGGGCAAATACCAACCCTCGCGCCAACCGCGAGGTGCTCGCGAGCAACAGCGGCAATGCCAGCAACGGCAAGGTAAATGTCTGGAACTGGCCGTAGAAGCGCTTGTTGGAGAACCCGGAAAGCAGGAGGTCAGTGTCCAGTGTCGGTGCGCCACTGGTAAACGCCAGCACGCCCGCGTACCCGTATTGCACAACCTTGATCAGGCACAGCAGCAACACAAACAGGATCAGCACCTGATCCAGGGTTGGATCGCCATTGCGCCGCAACCGGGCAAACGCTGCGGCAATCACCCCGCAGGTGATCATCAGCGCCCACTCGGTCAGCGCCCAGAGTGGCTGGTGGGCCAACGACGAAGAGATCAGGCCCAGGCCGAATACCAGCGCCAGGCCGATAGCGGTGGGCTTGTCGACCAGGCGCATGGCGGGAGTCGCCAGGCAATAGAGCAACGCACAGACACCCACGCCGACCTGCATGACACGCTGCCAGTCATGGCCACTGAAGGACAGGGTAATACCCAGTAGCAAAAGGCTCAGCGCCAGCACCAGGAACACGCTTCCTCGCTGTTGCACGGATAACGTCATGGGCAACCTTTACTTGGGAGCCCGTCACGCCGGGCTCCTATCACTGATTAAGGCAGCCCGGCCTCAGTTGCCAGCCGCACACCCCTTTGCAACGTACTGCTCGTCAGCGCTGGTGGTGCACTTCCAACCCTCACTGGCACTGCGCGCCAGGGTAATGAGCTTGCCCTGGATCGGCGCAGGCGCATCGAGGATTTGGCAGGCAATCGAGCCCGTCCCCGCAGCCACATCACCCACCACGCTGATCACGCAGTTGGCGGTCGGGCTGGAGCCACCGATCAGCGCCAGCGTGGGCACCGTGCCCTGGTTGAAGGTGTCTTCGAAGCCCGCCTTCAACGCCGAGATTTCCGCCAGCCCAGCCGTGAACTTGGCCTTGGCCTGGTGCTTGGTGTACATGGGCAGGCCAATGGTGGCCAAGATGCCGATGATCGCCACGACGATCAACAACTCGATCAAAGTAAAGCCGTTCTGACGCATCACACTCACTCTCCAGAATAAAACCCCATCGCAAGGCACGTCCTGCGCCCTGCCCTCAACAACCGCGCCAGTGTACTCATCCGCGCCGGGCAAGGCCCTCACAAGACGCACAATCTGACATTTTCCCCTTGTCCAATAGCCTGACGGACACAGAGGCCTGACTAAGCTGTAGATCGTCACCTGCCGATGAGCTGTCGCCGCCAATGAATGATGTCACCGCGAACCCCGCCACCACCTACGCCTGGGAAGGCACGTTGCGCAATGGCCGCAAGGTCTCTGGCGAAACCCGTGGCCATAGCCCCGCCATGATCAAGGCCCAATTACGCCGGCAAGGTATCAACCCGCTTCGGGTACAGATGCGCTCCAGCCTCCTTTCGGGCCTGGGCAACCCCATCACCCCGGCCGATATTGCGCTGTTCACTCGCCAACTGGCCACTCTGCTGAGGGCGGGAATCCCCCTGCTGCAAGCCTTCGACATGATTGGCGAAGGCTTTGACAGCCGCGCCATGCGCACGATGGTCCAGGGATTGAAGCAGGAGATTGCCGCAGGCAACAGCCTGACCGGCGCATTATTGAAACAGCCGCAGTGTTTCACCCCACTGTATTGCAGCCTGATCGCGGCCGGCGAACAGGCTGGCACCCTGGAAACCCTTCTGGAACGAGTAGCCACCCACCTGGAAAAGAGCCAACGCCTCAAGGCCCGGATCAGGAAGGCCATGACCTATCCGCTGGTGGTCCTGCTCGTGGCGGCGCTGGTCAGCAGCATCTTGCTGATCCACGTCGTACCCCAATTCGAAAGCCTGTTCGCCGGCATCGACACACCGCTGCCGCGCTTTACCCAACTGGTTATCCTGCTGTCCGAATTCATGCAGAGCGCATGGTGGATGCTGTTGCTGGCCGTGGCCGCGACTGCCTGGGGGATACGCCGTGGCTACCGTCGACACAACGGCTTGCGCCTGTGGCTGGACACTGGTTTGTTGAAACTGCCGTTGGCAGGCACACTGCTGAAAAAAACCGCTGTCGCCCGCTACGCTCGCACACTCGCCACTACCTTCGCCGCCGGCGTGCCGCTGGCACAGGCGTTGGATTCAGTGGCCGCAGCCACCGGCAACGAGCGGTTCACCCAGGCAATCACGCGCATGCGCCAGGACGTGGCAATAGGAATGCAATTGAATCAATCCATGAGCGCCAGCGGCCTGTTCCCTGGCATGGCGATCCAGATGACAGCCATCGGCGAAGAGTCGGGCACGCTGGACAGCATGCTGGAGAAGGTCGCCGAGCATTATGAAACGGACGTCGACAACCTGGTGGACAACCTGACCAGCCTGATGGAGCCGCTGATCATGGTGGTGCTCGGCAGCATTGTCGGGGCGCTGGTGATCGCCATGTACCTACCGATCTTCCAGCTTGGCACGGCGTTTTGAACATGACCCTGGAGCAACTCCTGATCCTCCACCCCTGGCTGTTCGTCTGGGCTGCACTGGTGCTGGGACTGATCGTTGGCAGCTTCCTCAACGTGCTGGTCTGGCGCCTGCCGAAAATGCTCGAGCGGGACTGGCGCGCCCAGGCCCATGAAATACTCGGCCTGCCCCCGGAGCCCAGCGGCCCGACCTATAACCTGCTGCACCCCAACTCCTGCTGCCCGCACTGCTCACAGCCGATTCGCCCGTGGCAAAACATCCCGGTGCTCAGCTACTTGCTGCTGCGGGGGCGCTGCGCGCAGTGCCACGCCTCCATCAGCCCACGCTACCCGCTGACCGAACTGGCCTGCGGGCTGCTCTCGGCATTTATTGCCTGGCACTACGGCTTCGGCTGGCCGGCCGCTGGAGTGCTGTTCTTGAGTTGGGGCCTGCTGGCTATGAGCCTGATCGACGCCGATCACCAACTGCTGCCGGATGTGCTGGTGCTGCCACTGCTGTGGCTGGGGTTGATCCTCAATTATTTCGAGTTGTACGTGACCCTGCCCGATGCCCTGTTGGGCGCGGTTGCCGGTTACTTGAGCCTGTGGTCGGTGTTCTGGCTGTTCAAGCTGTGCACTGGCAAGGACGGCATGGGCTATGGCGACTTCAAACTACTGGCCCTGCTCGGCGCCTGGGGTGGCTGGCAGATCCTGCCGCTGACGCTGCTGCTGGCATCGCTGGTGGGCGCGATAGCAGGGGTGATTCTGTTGCGCATGCGTAACGCGCAGACATCGGTGCCACTGCCGTTTGGTCCCTATCTGGCGATTGCCGGCTGGATTGCATTGCTCTGGGGTGGTCAAATAACCGACTTCTATTTGCAGTCTGTCGGTTTCAGATGACCACTTCTGTCGCAACACCCTGGATTCTTGGCTTGACGGGCGGCATCGGCAGCGGCAAAAGCGCTGCCGCCCAGCACTTTATCGACCTTGGCGTAGACCTTATCGACGCCGACCATGCCTCGCGCTGGGTGGTGGAGCCCGGTCGGCCGGCGTTGGCAAAGATTGCCGAGCACTTTGGCAGCGCAATCCTGCTGCCCGATGGCCAGTTGGATCGCGCTGCCTTGCGCAAGCGTATTTTCGAGACGCCGCAAGAACGCCTGTGGCTTGAGGCCCTGCTGCACCCACTGATTGCCGACGAGATCCGCAGCCATCTGGCCCGCGCCCGCTCGCCCTATGCGATCCTGGTGTCGCCGTTGTTGATCGAGTCGGGCCAGCACACCATGACCCAGCGCATCCTGGTGATCGATGTGCCGCAATCAACACAGATTCAGCGTACCCTGCTGCGCGATGGCATCAGCGAAGGACAGGTGCAGGCAATTCTCAAGGCCCAGGCCTCACGGGAAGATCGCCTGCGCCATGCCGACGATGTACTGGTCAATGACCAGGACCTGGCCTGGCTACAGGCCGAGGTCGAGCGACTGCACCACTTTTACCTTACTTTGCGTGGAGGCCGAACATGAGCCAACCCTTGACCGTCGAATGCCCAACCTGCGGCGCCCCCGTGGAATGGAAAGCGACCAACCTCAACCGGCCATTCTGCTCGGATCGCTGCAAACTGATCGACCTGGGTGCCTGGGCCTCAGAGGAACACAAGATTCCGGTCAGCCCGGACGCCGAAGACGAACTGTTCTCCGAAGACCTGCCACCGCGCGCCCACTAAGGCCGCATAAAGCCGTAGTCCTGTTGGTCGTCGAGGTTTTCCGCTAAAAACTGCAACTCGTCGGCCAGGTCTTCGGCACTACGCACGCCCTTGCTCTGCTGCACCACTGCACTGAGCAAGGCGCGCAGGCTCAAGCCCGGGTCAAAACCGATTTCCTGTGCCGCATCCTGGCTTCTGCGCAACTCCTGCCGTGCCCACTCGTACACACTCATGATCGTGCTCCTGGAAGTTTCGCAGAGCATGCGACCACTTTTGCGTCACGCCTTTGATTTGGATCAAGGGCGTGAATTGTCATCTTTCCAGGGCGCCGAGAGGTAGCGCGTGCGGTTGAAAGTCTCAAGCCATTCCGGGCAAAACACCACCAGCGCACTGATCACCATGCCGTTGATAAACGCTTCGGGAAAGATGATCAGCCACAGGTAACCGATGAAGTCCTCGATCCACTCGGGCATGGCAAAGCGCCCGTCCAGCCACAGCAGGCCCAGGCCGGCCAACAGGCACAGCAACGCCGACAATGCGGCGGCAAAAAAGCCGGAACAGAAGATATACACGAAGGGATTGCGCGGCTGCGCCCGTTCCACCAGCAACGCGCACGTCTCAGTCACCAATACCGGCAAGAGGACCAGCAGCGCGCCGTTGACCCCGACCGCCGCCAAGTCCTGGCGCCCGAGCAGCACCAGGCCCAGTTGCGCCGCGAGCCCGCCGACGATTGCCAATGGCCAGTCGAGCAGCAGGGTCACGGCGGTCATGCCGATAAAGTGGTAGGACACCCCGGTGTCGAAGTCCCGGCGCACCAACCACAGCATGAACAGCGCGAACACCGTGCCAAATAACAGGTGCTGACGCCGCCGGTCGGCAAACAGTTCGACCCAGGACGAGCGCAGGATCGCCCATACAATCACCGGCGCATACAGCAGCCAGCCCAGCCACAGGGTGTGCGGTGCCAGCACGGCGGCGCTGATCACGGCTGCACCTGCTCCAGGGCCTGGCGCAGTTCGGCGGCAGAGGCGTACTCATGGCGCGCCACCAGCTTGCCGTCTTCCAGTTGCAGCCACAGCACTTTATCCACAGGCGCCGAATAACGCGGAGTAATCCGCGCATCACGGTCAAGCATCACCCGGTAGTTGTAGGCCCGCATCGCAGGGACCGCGAAGAGCTTGGCGATCAGCCTCGGCATGCGCTGGATATCGGCGACAAACACCCCATGGCGCGCCTCCAGATACCCCTTGGGCTGGCCCTGCAATGCCGTATCCATCAGTTTGGCCGCGTCCATGCTGCGCGCCACCAGCAGGACCTGCGCCTGGCTATCCAGGGTGTAGGCCTGGTCGAATTGGTCGAGCAGGGTCCACGGCGCCAACCGCTCCCCGAGTTCAACCGCCTGGGCCCACAGGGGCAGAAAGCTCAGAAATACCGCAAGCAAAAACCTCACCGCAAACTCCTTGTGCAAAACCGTCAACCGAACCGCCAGTCTACACCGAGCCTTTTCACACGGGACTTCCTGCGGTCATCATTTGAACGCTAAGCTGGAACCATGGATGACTCAGATTATTTGCGCCTGCTCACCATAGCGGCCGAACAAGCCAACGCGTTCCTGTCCAATGCCCGCAAATGGGAGCGTGAGCGTTGGGTCTGCCAGCGCCTGCTGCAAGGCCTGAATGTGCCCTACCGCGCCGAAGAGTTTCATGCCGCGGGCCAAGAACCGCCCGATGTGCTGTTTCGCGATGCCAGTTTCGAGGTGTTTTTTGTCCTCGACGAAGGCCGCCGCCTGAATGACGAATGGCGCGACGAACTGCTGCGCCGGCGCAGTGCCTTTTCCCTGAGCCAATTGGTGCGGCGCGAGGCCAAGCCCAGGCGCATTCCCGCCCATGAATTCCTCCTGCGCCTGGCGCCGACCCTGCGCAAGAAAGCCCATAACTACAAAGAGCGCGGCATGGACCTGGGCGAGCTGGATATCATCGCCTTCGCCAGCCTCAAGCGCGAAGTGCTGGACCTCAACAGCCATTTCCCGCCGCCCACCGAGTACCTGCGCCAGGGCTGGCGCTCGCTGTCATTGGTCGGTCCGACCTTTGCGCGGGTGCTGTTCGCCCATCCGGACGCGCCGGATTTCTTGCGCAACAACCTGGGGCGCAGCATAGTGTTCGATGTGGGTATCAGCCTGTAACGTGGTGCCCTTCTGCAACGTCTACCTGACGAGGCCTTTATGACCAGCCGCCTGAACCCTGACGACCAACAACATGTCGAAGAGTACCTGCAACTGTCCCAGCACCAGGTTGAGCGCAAGCCTTTCCGGCCGTGGCTGCTCCTTGGGGTGGTACTGGTTGTGGTGATTGGCCTGGGCATTCTGAGCCGTCTTTTGAGTTACCTGACGCTATGAGCTGCCTGGCGCTCGCTCGGGTAACTGCACCGATTTCTTTTAGCCTTGCGAGATACCCCCATGACCCATCGTATTATTATCGTCGGCGGCGGCGCCGGCGGCCTGGAGTTGGCTACCCGCCTGGGTAAGACTCTGGGCAAGCGCGGTACCGCCAGCATTACGCTGGTCGATACCAACCTGACCCATATCTGGAAGCCCCTGCTGCACGAGGTGGCGGCCGGCTCGCTGAACTCTTCTGAAGACGAACTCAATTATGTTGCCCAGGCAAAATGGAACCACTTCGAGTTCCAGCTAGGGCGCATGAGCGGGCTCGATCGTGAACAGAAGAAAATCCAACTGGCCGCAACCCTTGATGAAGAAGGCCGCGAGCTGGTGCCTGCACGCGTGCTGGGGTATGACACCCTGGTGATTGCCGTCGGCAGCACCACCAATGACTTCGGCACCGAAGGCGCGGCACAGCACTGCCTGTTCCTCGATACCCGCAAGCAGGCCGAACGTTTCCATCAGCAATTGCTCAACCACTACCTGCGCGCCCATGCCGGGCAAACCGATGTGGTGGAGCAAATCAGCGTGGCAATCGTTGGCGCTGGCGCTACCGGTGTCGAGTTGGCCGCCGAACTGCACAACGCCGCCCATGAACTGGCGGCCTATGGCCTGGACCGGATCAAGCCGGAAAACATGCACATCACCCTGATCGAAGCCGGCCCTCGGGTATTGCCAGCCCTGCCAGAGCGGATCAGCGGGCCTGTGCATAAAACCCTGGAAAAGCTTGGCGTGACGGTCATGACCAACTCGGCCGTGAGCGAAGTCACTGCCGACAGCCTGATTACCAGCAGCGGCCAAGTTATCCCCGCCAGCCTCAAGGTGTGGGCCGCAGGGATTCGCGCGCCAGGTTTCCTCAAGGACATCGACGGCCTGGAGACCAACCGCATCAACCAATTGCAGGTGCTGCCAACCCTGCAGACCACCCGTGACGAGAATATCTTCGCCTTCGGTGACTGCGCCGCCTGCCCGCAGCCAGGCACCGACCGCAACGTTCCACCACGGGCCCAAGCAGCCCACCAGCAGGCGTCACTGCTGGCCAAGTCCCTGAAATTGCGCATCGAAGGCAAGACACTGCCCAGCTACAAGTACACCGACTATGGCTCCCTGATCTCGCTGTCGCGTTTTTCGGCTGTGGGTAACTTGATGGGCAACCTGACCGGCAGTGTGATGCTCGAAGGCTGGCTAGCGCGGATGTTTTATGTGTCGCTGTACCGCATGCACCAGATGGCGTTGTACGGGTTCTTCCGCACGATGATGTTGATGCTGGGCAGCAAGATTGGCCGAGGCACCGAGCCGCGGCTCAAGCTCCACTAACAACACGGCCCAGTGTGGGACTGCTCAATGTGGGAGGGGGCTTGCCTCTTCCCACATTTGATCGAGGTAACTTCAGCTTTTGCACAGGCAAAAAAAATCCCCGTATCTTTCGATACGAGGATTTTTAATATGGTCGGGGTAAGGGGATTCGAACTCCTGACATCCTGCTCCCAAAGCAGGCGCGCTACCGGACTGCGCTATACCCCGGTAAAAAAAAGGCGACCTTTTCAAGTCGCCTTCTTCGATCAGGACTTTTGGCCTCTGATCTTAAGATTCGATTCCAGCGTTAACTGGTCTCAAAAATGGTGGGTCGTGTGGGATTCGAACCTACGACCAATTGGTTAAAAGCCAACTGCTCTACCAACTGAGCTAACGACCCAAAAATGGTCGGGGTAAGGGGATTCGAACTCCTGACATCCTGCTCCCAAAGCAGGCGCGCTACCGGACTGCGCTATACCCCGGTTTGAAATTGGCTCCGTGACCAGGACTCGAACCTGGGACCCAATGATTAACAGTCATTTGCTCTACCGACTGAGCTATCACGGAACTACATATTTCAAAGTACTACGATGCTGCTTACTACCTTCTCTTCGACCCGTCCGTATCGCTACGTTCGTGTGTCTGAGGCGCGCTATTCTACAATCTTAAAAACCCCTGTCAACCCTTTAAATTGCTTTTAAGACAATGATTTGCGCTTCTTTCTGATTTCTCCTTGGGGAGAAGAAACCCGTGGGCTGACGTTGCTGCGGGGCGCACTTTACAAGCCTTTGCCTTACAGTTCAACGCCCTATCGAAAAAAAAGGCCCCGCAATGCGGGGCCTCTGCTTATAACCACCAGTTGCAGGCTTAGTGGAAGACGATTTCGTCGTTTTCCACGGTGGCCTTGACGCTGGTCCCCGGCATAAAGCTGCCCGAGAGGATCAGTTGCGCCAGCGGGTTCTCGATCCAGCGCTGGATCGCACGTTTCAAAGGCCGTGCGCCATACACCGGGTCGTAGCCAACCGCGATCAACTTGTCCAAGGCCTCGCTGCTCAGTTCCAGCATCAGCTCGCGCTCTGCCAGACGGCTGCGCAGGCGGCCCAGCTGGATCTCGGTAATGCCAGCGATCTGATCCCGCGCCAAAGGCTCGAAGATCACCACTTCGTCGACCCGGTTGATAAATTCCGGGCGGAAGTGGCTGGTCAGCGCGTCCATTACCGCAGCACGCTGGCCTTCACGATCCCCGACCATCTCCTGGATCTGTACCGAGCCCAGGTTGGAGGTCATCACGATCACCGTATTACGGAAGTCCACGGTACGCCCGTGGCTGTCTGTCAGCCGGCCATCTTCCAGCACTTGCAGCAACACGTTGAACACATCCGGGTGGGCCTTCTCGACCTCATCCAGAAGGATCACCGAGTAAGGCTTGCGCCGTACCGCTTCGGTCAGATAGCCGCCTTCCTCGTAGCCCACATAGCCTGGTGGCGCTCCGATCAAACGAGCCACGGAGTGTTTCTCCATGAACTCGGACATATCAATACGCACCATCGCCTCTTCAGTATCAAAGAGGAACTCGGCCAGGGCCTTGCACAGCTCGGTCTTGCCCACACCGGTCGGGCCGAGGAACATGAACGAGCCACTCGGGCGATTCGGGTCGGACAAACCGGCCCGTGAACGCCGCACCGCATTGGACACTGCCACCACGGCCTCTTCCTGGCCAATCACGCGCTGGTGCAACAGGCTTTCCATACGCAACAGTTTGTCACGCTCGCCTTCCAGCATCTTCGACACCGGAATGCCGGTCCACTTGGACACAACCTCGGCAATTTCTTCCTCGGTCACCTTGCTGCGCAGCAACTGGTTTTCGCTGTGGCCATGCTGGTCGACCATTTGCAGGCTGCGTTCCAGATCCGGGATCACCCCGTACTGCAACTCGGCCATGCGGTTCAGGTCGCCTTTACGGCGGGCAGCTTCCAGTTCCTGGCGCGACTGCTCTATTTTTTGCTGGATCTGTGCGGAACCCTGTACTTCGGCTTTTTCCGAGGTCCAGATTTCTTCCAGGTCCGAATACTCACGCTCCAGGCGGACGATTTCTTCCTGGAGTTTTTCCAGGCGTTTCTTCGCCGCGTCATCGTCCTCTTTTTTCAGCGCCTGGGATTCCACTTTCAGTTGAATCAGGCGGCGCTCCAAGCGGTCCAGCACCTCAGGCTTGGAGTCGATCTCCATGCGAATCCGGCTGGCCGCTTCGTCGATCAGGTCAATGGCCTTGTCCGGCAGCTGACGATCAGTGATATAGCGATGGCTCAACTTGGCCGCCGCGATGATCGCACCGTCAGTGATTGCCACGCGGTGGTGGACCTCATAACGCTCTTTCAGGCCACGCAGGATCGCGATGGTGTCTTCTTCGCTCGGTTCTTCCACCAGGACTTTCTGGAAGCGACGCTCAAGGGCCGCGTCCTTTTCAATGTACTGGCGGTATTCGTTGAGCGTGGTCGCCCCCACACAATGCAACTCACCCCGGGCCAGTGCTGGCTTGAGCATGTTGCCTGCGTCCATCGAGCCTTCGCCTTTACCAGCGCCGACCATGGTGTGCAGTTCGTCGATAAACAGAATGATCTGCCCTTCCTGCTTCGACAGCTCGTTAAGCAGGGATTTGAGGCGTTCTTCGAACTCGCCACGGAACTTGGCACCGGCGATCAACGCCCCCATGTCCAGGGACAGCAAGCGCTTGCCCTTGAGGCCGTCCGGCACCTCACCATTAATGATGCGCTGGGCCAGGCCTTCGGCGATGGCAGTTTTACCCACCCCAGGTTCACCGATCAGCACCGGGTTGTTCTTGGTACGACGCTGCAGGACCTGGATGGTGCGACGAATCTCGTCATCACGCCCGATCACCGGATCCAGCTTGCCGTCTTCGGCGCGCTTGGTCAGGTCGACGGTGTATTTGTCCAGGGCCTGGCGTGACTCCTCATGATTGGGGTCATTCACCGCCTCGCCGCCGCGCAGGTTGTTGATGGCATTTTCCAGGGCCTTTTTGCTCACGCCCTGGCCCAGCAACAACTTGCCGAGCTTGCTGTTGTCATCCATGGCGGCGAGCAACACCAGTTCGCTGGAGATGAACTGGTCACCCTTCTGCTGGGCCAGGCGATCTGCCTGGTTGAGCAGGCGCGCCAAATCCTGGGACATATTCACGTCGCCCGTCGGATTCTGGATTTTCGGCAGTTGGTCGAGCTCTTTGCTCAACTCTTTGCGCAGGCTGTTGACGTCGAAGCCCACCTGCATCAACAGGGGCTTGATAGAACCACCCTGCTGTTCGAGGAGTGCCTGCATCAAGTGCGCGGGCTCGATGGCCGGATGGTCGAGGCCAACCGCCAGGGATTGGGAATCCGATAACGCCAATTGTAATTTGCTGGTTAAACGATCAATACGCATTAGTCACCTTCCTTTTGAGCAGGCCGGAGCTATGTGCGAGCGAGCTTGCCCGCGATTAACGCATCCTGAATGAAGAAACCTGCCAGATACCCCTATAGATGGGGTGGATTCTGGAAGATTCAAGCCGGCACTGCTTGATATGGATCAGCAGAGTCTAGCGTTCGAGCCAGATCAGGGAGGCAAATCGACCGGTGCGCGGGCTGCGCCGGTAAGAAAAGAAGCGCGGATCGGTCACGGTGCACAAGCCGCCACCGTAGACGGCGGTGATTCCACGCGCAGCCAGGCGCAGGCGCGCCAACTGGTAGATGTCGGCCAGGAACTTGCCGGGGTTGTGGCCGGGAACGAAGGCCTGCGCGGTTTGCGGGTGTTGCTGCATAAACGCTTCACGCACTTCCGGGCCGACTTCAAAGGCCTTGGGGCCAATCGCCGGGCCTAACCACACCAGTACGTCGGCCGGCACAGCCCCCAAGCTGTCGGCGGCAGCTTCCAGTACACCCGCCGCCAGGCCACGCCAGCCGGCATGGGCCGCAGCAACCCGGGTACCGGCCTTGTTGCAAAACAGGGCCGGCAGGCAATCGGCGGTCATCGCCGTGCAGGCGACGCCCGGCGTCTCGGTCCAACTGCCATCAGCCTCGGCAATCTGTCCCGGGTCGGCCTTAACCACGACCACGCCATGCACCTGGCGCAGCCAGGCGGGCTGGATATCGAACGCGGCAGTGAGGCGACGACGATTTTCAAGCACAGCTGCAGGGCTGTCCTCGACGTGATCACCTAGGTTGAGGCTGTCGAACGGCGCCAGACTGACGCCGCCCGCACGGGTGGTGACGCAGGCTTTCACCCCGGCCGGCGCAGGCCAGTCAGGAATCAGCCAGTCATTCATCCGACAAAGGCCTCGCGGTCCTGCTTGAGCAACGACAGCAACCAGACAAAGTCGTCGGGCAGTGGCGATTCCCAGCTCATCCGCTCACCGCTCGTCGGATGATCCAGTTCCAGGAAGCGTGCATGCAGCGCCTGGCGCGGGAACGACTTCAATGACTCAACCATGGTCACGCTGGCGGCCGGCGGAATACGGAAGCGACCACCGTAGGCCGGATCGCCGACCAACGGGAAGTTGATATGCGCCATATGTACCCGGATCTGGTGGGTACGGCCGGTTTCCAGCTTGACCCGCACATGGGTGTGTGAACGGAAGCGCTCCAGCACGCGATAGTGGCTGACGGCCTGCTTGCCGCCCTCCATCACCGCCATGCGCTGGCGCTGCTGGCCGTGACGACCGATAGGCGCGTTGATCTTGCCACCGGCCACGACCACACCAATCACGATGCACTCATAGATGCGGCTGACACTGCGACTCTGCAATTGTGTGACCAACTGCGTCTGCGCCTGGATGGTCTTGGCCACTACCATCAGACCGGTGGTGTCCTTGTCCAGGCGGTGGACGATGCCGCAGCGCGGGACATTGATGATGTCCGGCACGTGGTGCAACAAGGCATTGAGCAAGGTGCCATCAGCGTGCCCGGCCGCCGGGTGAACCACCAGGCCTGCGGGTTTGTTGATTACGAGGATGTCGTCGTCTTCATAGACGATATCCAGCTCGATGTCCTGGGCGATCCATTCTCCCTGGGCTTCCTGCTCGGCAGTCAGCTCAAGAACCGAACCGCCATGAACTATGTCTCGCGGGCGGATAACCGCTCCATCCACAGTCAGGCGGCCGTCTTTGATCCAGGCGGAAAGGCGCGAGCGCGAGTGCTCAGCGAATAGTTGTGCGGCGACTTGATCGAGGCGTTGGCCGCCCAATTCGGACGGCACCTCTGCGCGAAGTTCAATTTTATCGGACATGCTCAGACTAGGCGAGGCACAGCCTTTGGTTTCGGCTGCGCGCTTGTGGTTAAATACGGCGTCTTTTGCCCCGAGGCTTTCATCGGGGCGCTCATCATAACAGGACGGCCCCGCCCAAGACAGCGGCCGTCATAGGGACGCAAGCCGCCATGCAAGTGAAACACCTGCTGCTGATCGCCATCCTCGCCATGACTGCTGCTTGCTCGTCAACAAAGGACGTCGTCGACGAAAACCTCAGTGAAGTCGAGCTGTACCAGCAGGCTCAGGCCGACCTGGACAACAATAGCTACACAAGCGCCACGGCCAAGCTCAAGGCCTTGGAGTCGCGCTATCCGTTTGGCCGCTATGCCGACCAGGCCCAGCTCGAACTGATCTATGCGAACTACAAGAACGCCGAGCCGGAAGCTGCCAAGTCCGCTGCCGAGCGTTTTATCCGCCTGCACCCGCAGCATCCGAACGTGGACTACGCCTACTACCTCAAGGGCCTGACCTCGTTTGACCAGGACGTTGGCCTGCTGGCGCGCTTCCTGCCGCTGGACATGACCAAGCGTGACCCAGGTGCTGCGCGCGACTCCTATAACGAGTTCGCCCAACTGACCAGCCGCTTCCCCAACAGCCGCTACGCGCCGGACGCCAAGCAGCGCATGATCTACCTGCGCAACCTGCTGGCTTCCTACGAAATCCACGTAGCCCACTACTACCTGACGCGCCAGGCTTATGTTGCTGCCGCCAACCGCGGTCGCTATGTAGTGGAAAACTTCCAGGAAACCCCTTCCGTGGGTGATGGCCTGGCAGTGATGACCGAGGCTTACCAGCGCCTGCACCTCGACACCCTGGCGGCTACCAGCCTGGAAACCCTGAAACTCAACTACCCGGACCACCCTAGCCTGCAAGACGGCCAGTTTGTGCCGCAGGTTGCCGAAGCGGACAACCGCTCGTGGTTGAGCAAGTACACCCTGGGCCTGATCGAGTCCCGTCCACCGTTGCCGCCGGGCGAAACCCGCGCCAACCAGGACATCCTCAAGCAGTACCAGGACGCCAAGGACGCCATTCCGTCCGAGCTCAAGCCGCACGACGAGAACGGCGACGTGATCGAGGAAGAAGCACCAGAGGCCCTGGGCAACAACCAGGATCGCTCGTGGTTCAGCTACATGACGTTCGGTGTCTTTGACTGAAACCCGTCTTAGCAGCGCAAGAAGGAGCCCCTCGGGGCTCCTTTTTTTATGGCGCGACTTTATTACCCTGTGCGCCGCTAACATCCTTGGCTAAACTGCCGGATTCCCTGTCGAGAAGCTGCCTGCCATGGTTCGTTTACTGTTCTGGATTGCCCTGATTGCTGCTGCGGTATGGTTCTGGCGCAAATTCAAGCGCCCCGCTTCGACCCAGCAACAGCCCGGCGAACAAAGTGCCGCGCCCATGGTTCGCTGTGCGCACTGCGGCGTGCATCTGCCTCAAGACCGGGCATTGAGCCAACGCCAGGACTGGTACTGCACCCAGGCGCATCTGGAGCAGGGACCGAAATCTATCGAGCGCTGAGTACTCTGGAACGGTAGGAGCCCCGGTTTATATTCGACCAGCGGGCGCATAAGGGGCCGGGTCGATCACCGGCTCATGCCCCAGCAGCAAGTCAGCAAACAACTGGCAAGATGCAGGCGCCAATACCAGGCCATTGCGGTAATGCCCACAGTTGAGCCACAGCCCTTCAAACCCTGGCACCTTGCCGATATAGGGGATGCCCTCGGGCGAACCAGGCCGCAAACCGGCCCAATGCCCCACCACCTCGGCATCTACCAGCGCAGGAATCAGTTCCACAGCCGAGGCTTTGAGGCTGTCCAGAGCCGATTTGGTCGGTGTCTTGTCGAAACCTTCATGCTCCAGCGTACTGCCAATCAGGATATGTCCGTCCCGGCGGGGAATCGCATAGCGCCCCTTCGCCAGGACCATGCAGGACAGAAAGTCCGAAGCACCCTTGTACAAAATCATCTGGCCCTTGACCGGCTCCACCGGCAACGTCAGCCCCAGGCTACCCAGCAATTCCCCACTCCAGGCACCGGCGGCAAGCACGACCTGATCACCCCGCACCTCACCGTGCGCCGTATTGACCCCAACGATGCTGCCGCCCTCCTGGATAAACCCCTGTACCGCGCAATGTTCATGCAGGGTCACGCCAGGCAACGCCAACAGTGCAGCCTTGAGGGATTTGACCAGGCGTGGATTACGCACGTTGGCCACATCTGCCATATAAATAGCCTGTGCAAACCCTGGCCCCAACACTGGAACCGCGTCACGGGCGGCCGACACATCCACCTTGCTCAAGGGCCGGCCTTCCCGCGCAGCCCAGGCCAGGGCGTCGGCCTCATCATCGAGGTCCAGCCAATACAGACCAGTGGTATGAACCTCGGGATCCACGCCGGTGGCCGCAAACAGGCGCTGGGCCAATTGCGGGTAAAAATCCTGGGACCAATGGGCCAGCGCCGTGACGGCCGGGCTGTAGCGCCATGGGTATAACGGCGAAACAATCCCGCCTCCGGCCCAGGAGGATTCCTGACCGACCGACGAACGGTCAAGCACGGCAACCGCCCCCCCCTGAGTTGCCAGGTTGAACGCCGTCAACAACCCGATAACACCACCACCCACAACCACGACTTGCTGCTTAGTCATTGTTCGATCCAGCCCATAAAAAGAAAGGAGCGCCGCTGGCGCCCCGTCGCCCACCCGCCTCATCGCCCCCAGCACTCTTGACGCGTAGTGCCGGGCACAGCGCCGGGATTGGTCCGCGCACCAGTGCTGGTCAAACTGAACACACCACAAGGATCACCCAGCATCGCGCCTGCAAAAGGCGTCGCGATCAAGGTGAAGTCCTGCGGGTTCAGTATCACGGTGATTCTATAGCGATCATTGCCGGTACTGACGCCGCTTGCATCAATAAAAGTGCCATTTCTCACGTGATAGCGCTCCAGGTGCTGGGCTTGCTCCGTGAGCAGCCCGACGATTTCGGTGCGATAGGCCTTTTTCACCTGGGCGGTATACACCGGATAAGTCACCGCGACCAATGTGCCGATGATCGCCAGTGCAATCAGTAATTCTAACAAGGTGAATCCTTTGCAGTTGCCGCTCATCGTGATGCTCACCTACTGAAGTTGTCGCCAGAGAATTCGTCGAAATCGCCCAGCGGCCTCCGGGTCTACCCGCGCATAGACGCTCTCCAGAACCGTGCGTAACTGGCCGCTGATCCCCACTGCAGTGACCCGATACAAGGTCGCCGGGGTATCGGGCGGCAAATGTGCCAACCCGACAGCGGGCCCCAGGTTTTGAATGCCATAGACGCCTCCCTGTATGCCGACCCAGGTGATAGCCGAAATTGGATCGACGCCCGGCTGGCTGATGGCATATGCCTCGTTAGGCGGTGCGCAGGTAACTTGGGACTGGCAGGGCGGCAAACCAAATCCGTGTGCCTGCACTGCCGACTCACCGAGCCGGAGCCCACTTTCGGCGGTTTGAAACGATTGGTTGCGATGCCTGAGGCTGCCGGCGAGCTGTTCCTGCGACGTAGCGCCCTGCATCGATGACAGACCGAGAACCGTCAACAACAGCAGCAATACCAGGCTGATCAACAGCACCACGCCGCGCTGCCTGGGAGCCGTGATCCGCCACCCGCTATTCAAGGCGATTACGCACGGCGGCGACGGCGCTGTAGACCTGGTCCCGCACACGGCCTGCCGGGTCGCGAAGCGTCAATAGCACACGCACACTGCGGATCAGCGATTCGTCGCCAGGATGGCTGTCATACCGGTTTACAACACTGGAGCCAGGCTGGCTGGCCATCCCGAAACTCAACTCGAACGCCCCTACGTTATCCACCAGCACCGCCTTGGCCGGCGTTGCTGGCGTGCTGAGTTTTAGCTGCCCCGACTCAAAGGTGTAGGTCAGTTTACGCACGGGAAAGGCGATCTGCCCGGGCCCCGGCTTGGGCGGCACATCCGAATAAGCCTGGGCGTTGTCGACACAATTGCTGAGCACAGTCCAGTCAGGCCGACTGCCTTGGCCACCAACATCGCCGGTGACCAGTGTCAGGCTGGTCGAGGCACCATTGACCACCACGCTGACCGGCCTGGAAAAATCAGCAGGCGCCTGAGCTATCAGAGGCAGGGACAGGCACCCGAACATCCCCGCCAGGCGAATCTCCTGGATCATCTTGCCCAGGATGAATCGCCCGTCATCCTGCAACAACGCTGACGCGTGCTGGCTGGCGGCACTGCTTCGGGCGGGCAGGGTTACCTGGACGGCCGCCAGGACGACGAGCAACCCCAGGGCCGCCGCCAGCAATGCTTCGACCAGGCCCAAACCCAGGCTGGAGCGCCTCATCGCACAGGCCTCGGATCGACAGCGACGCGACTGGCAAGGGTAAATGTTTCACGGGTATTGCTGGCCTTGGCCGCACGGGAGTCATCCCAACTGATGCTGATGGTCACCTCACGCTGATTGATCGCAATCGAACCTTTGGCGGAATCGCCGGCAAGGTGGCTGATATTGGCCTCGAAGTCATGCAAGTCCTGGTCGCGGACACTCACGGCCAAGGTGCTGGGGGGCGAGATATCGTCGCTTCCCCAGGAATAGTCGGCACCAGCGTTGGCGCGGATCCGGTCGAGCATGTCGTAGGCGATGAAACTCACCTGGCTGATCATCCTGGAACTGTCGGTGTATTTGAGCGCATTCAGCTGGATCAGCCCGGCCCCCAGCAGGCCAACACCGAGAATCAGCAGCGAGACGAGCACTTCGATCAGGCTCATGCCGGCCTGTCGGGCGGTAGCAGGGGGGGCACAAGAGGTTGCCGGGCAGGTTCGCATAGCCATCGTCATCCTTGTCGAAGGTCATCAAAACGACCGAGAGAGCCGTGTGTTGCCCAAGACTAGCGCCGCTCCCGTAACCGCGCTGCCTCTCGGAATAAAGGGAAATACTTTGGACAGAAAGGCCATCACCGCCCTGCCCGCAGTGCCGCTATAACTAGTTCAGCCACACGGTCCATGGAGGGACGAGGTATGAAACAACGAGGTTTTACATTGATCGAACTGCTGCTCGGCTTGATCGTCAGCGGCATCCTGGCGCAATTGGCGGTACCCGGTTTCAAGAGCCTGCTGGACTCACAAACGCGACTGAGCGCCGCACAAACGCTAGCGTCCGGCCTGCGCTACGCGCGCACCCAAGCCATTGCACGTAATCGAACGGTGATCATCCATGCGCTGGATGATGACTGGAGCCGAGGCTGGAGAGTGGTGGTGGACATGAATGGGCGGGGTCATCTGGACGACGACAATCCGGTCCTGCTGGAGCGCCAGGACAATGGGCGGATCCCGATCGTGGGCAATACCCCGGTGCGCACGCAGATTCGTTTCAGCGGGTTGGGCGAACCCCTGCTGTCTGCGGGCGGGTTTCGCGCCGGCACCGTACATGTGTGTTCAACGGACCAGCCGCTGAGCCTGCATCAAGTGGTGCTGGCGCCCACCGGCCGGATCAGCCTGCGCAGCGACAAGGCCGAGCAGGCCTTGTGCCGCGGGTACGACGAGTTGGGGCTCAGAGCAGCGAACGAACCCGCAGCTCCTTGGGCATGGAAAAAGTGATGTTTTCTTCACGTCCTGCCAGCTCGTCGGCGCCTGTCGCACCCCACGCCTGCAACTGCTGGATCACGCCGCGCACCAGGACTTCCGGCGCCGAGGCGCCCGCCGTGATACCGATGCGCTCTACACCGTCGAACCAACTGCGCTGCAGGTCTTCGGCGCCATCGATCAGGTACGCCGGGGTGGCCATGCGCTCGGCCAACTCGCGCAGGCGGTTGGAGTTGGAACTGTTGGGGCTCCCCACAACCAGCACCACGTCGCACTCGTCGGCCAGTTGCTTGACGGCATCCTGGCGGTTTTGCGTGGCGTAGCAGATATCGTCCTTGCGTGGCCCACCAATGGCGGGGAAACGGGTACGCAGGGCGTCGATGACACGACTGGTGTCATCCATCGACAAGGTAGTCTGGGTCACGAATGCCAACTTCTCAGGGTTATGCACTTGCAACTCGGCGACGTCTTTTTCGTCTTCCACCAGGTAGATCGCGCCGCCGTTACTGGCGTCGTACTGGCCCATGGTGCCTTCGACTTCGGGGTGGCCGGCATGGCCGATCAGGATGCACTCACGGCCGTCGCGGCTGTAGCGCGCCACTTCGATATGCACCTTGGTTACCAGCGGGCAGGTTGCGTCGAAGACTTTCAGGCCGCGGCCTGCTGCTTCGGTGCGCACGGCCTGGGAAACGCCATGGGCGCTGAAGATGACGATAACGTCATCCGGCACCTGATCCAGTTCTTCGACAAAAATCGCGCCACGGGCCCGCAGGTCTTCGACCACGAACTTGTTGTGCACCACTTCATGGCGCACGTAGATCGGCGGCCCGAAGACTTCCAGGGCGCGATTGACGATTTCGATCGCCCGGTCCACCCCGGCGCAGAAGCCACGGGGGTTGGCGAGTTTGATTTGCATGCTGTGCCTCGTGTCTTTGTGGGAGCTGGCTTGCCGGCGATGGCAGCGCCTCGGAGTAACGGGTACACCGAGGTGATGCCATCGCCGGCAAGCCGGCTCCTACAGGAACCGGTTTCGTCAGTTAGAGCGCTTTAACGTCGATGATTTCAACATCAAAGGTCAAGGTCTTGCCGGCCAACGGGTGGTTGAAGTCGATGGTCACCTGAGTGTCATCGAAGGTTTTGACCACGCCGGGCAGTTCGGTATTTGCCGCATCGTTGAAGATCACCAGCAAGCCTTCCGACAGCTCCATGTCCTGGAACTGCGAACGCGGGATGACCTGTACGTTTTGCGGGTTGGGCTGGCCAAAGGCGTTTTCCGGCGGGATCTGCAGGTTGCGCTTGTCGCCGGCCTTGAAGCCGAACAATGCCGCCTCGAAACCCGGCAGCAGGTTGCCGTCGCCGACCTTGAAGGTCGCCGGGGCCTTGTCGAAGGTGCTGTCGACCGTGTCGCCGTTCTCCAGGCGCAATGCAAAATGCAAGGTGACTTCCGTGTTCTGGCCAATGCGTTGTTCGGCCAATACTTGTTCAGTCATTTACAGCTTCTCCGGGTTTGTTGCCCTTGAACATATCCAGCGCCAGCATGATTGCGCCAACGCAGATGGCGCTGTCGGCAAAGTTGAACGCCGGGAAGTAATGGCGGTTCTGCCAGTGCACCAGAATGAAGTCGATCACATGGCCCAGGGCAATGCGGTCGTACAGATTGCCCAGCGCACCGCCCAACACCAGCGCCAATGCGATAGCCAGCCAGGTATCGTTGCGGCCCAGGCGCTTGAGCCAGACTACCAGCACCGCACTGACCACCACGGCGATCAGGGCGAACAACCAGCGCTGCCATCCGCCGCTGTCAGCGAGGAAGCTGAAGGCGGCGCCGGTGTTGTAGGCCAGGGTCCAGCTGAAGTAGTCAGGAATCACCACGATCTGCTGGAACATTTCCAGAGTGCCCTCGAAGTGAGCCTTGCTGACCTGGTCGATGACCAGGACCAGCAAGCTCAATGCGAGCCAACCCAGACGTCCGAACCGGCTGGATTTAGGCATAGTGGCGAACCTCGCCAGCACCGCTGATGTTGTCGACGCAACGACCGCAGATTTCCGGATGCTCCGGATTCACGCCAACGTCTTCACGGCAGTGCCAGCAACGGGCGCACTTGGCGAAGGCCGACTTGACCACCTTGAGCTTGAGGCCCGGTACTTCGGTTGCGACCGCATCAGCCGGGGCCTGGGCGAATGGCGCCAGGCTGGCTGTGGAGGTAATCAGCACGAAGCGCAGCTCGTTGCTCAACTTGCCCAGGTCGGCGGTCAGGCCGTCCTCGGCAAACAGGGTGACTTCGGCCTGCAGGTTGCCACCGACGGCCTTGGCCGCGCGCTGGACTTCCAGTTCCTTGTTCACCGCGACCTTGACGGCCATCACGCCTTCCCAGTACTCGCGGCCCAGTTCGAAGTCGGCCGGCAATTCGGTCAGGCCTTCGTACCAGGTGTTGAGCATCACGGACTCGTTACGCTCGCCCGGCAGGTATTCCCACAGTTCGTCGGCGGTGAAGGCCAGGATCGGCGCGATCCAGCGCACCAGCGCTTCAGAGATGTGGTACAGCGCGGTCTGTGCCGAACGGCGGGCCTTGCTGTTGGCGCCAGTGGTGTACTGGCGGTCCTTGATGATGTCGAGGTAGAAGCCACCCAACTCCTGCACGCAGAAGTTGTGGATCTTCGAGTAGACATTCCAGAAACGGTATTCGCCGTAGTGTTCCTGCAACTCGCGCTGCAGCAACAGGGTACGGTCCACGGCCCAACGGTCCAGGGCGAGCATTTCGTCGGCCGGCAGGATGTCGGTAGCCGGGTTGAAGCCGGTCAGGTTCGACAGCATGAAGCGTGCGGTATTACGGATTCGACGGTAGGCATCGGCGCTGCGCTGCAGGATCTGCTCCGAAACGGCCATCTCACCCGAATAGTCGGTCGAAGCCACCCACAGGCGCATGATATCGGCGCCCAGGGTGTCATTGACCTTCTGCGGCGCGATCACGTTGCCCAGGGACTTGGACATCTTGCGACCGTTCTCGTCGACGGTGAAGCCGTGGGTCAGCAGTTCACGGTATGGAGCGTGATCGTCGATGGCGCAACCAGTCAGCAGGGACGAGTGGAACCAGCCACGGTGTTGGTCCGAGCCTTCCAGGTACAGGTCGGCGCGCGGGCCGGTCTCGTGCCCCATCAGGTGCGAGCCGCGCAGCACGTGCCAGTGGGTAGTGCCCGAGTCGAACCACACGTCGAGGGTGTCGCTGATCTTGTCGTACAGCGGCGCTTCGTCACCGAGCAACTCGGCAGCGTCCAACTTGAACCAGGCCTCGATGCCTTCCTGTTCAACGCGCTGGGCCACCACTTCCATCAGTTCGACGGTACGTGGGTGCAGCTCGCCGCTTTCCTTGTTCAGGAAGAACGGAATCGGCACGCCCCAGTTGCGCTGGCGGGAGATGCACCAGTCCGGACGATTGGCGATCATCGAGTGCAGGCGCGCCTGGCCCCAGGCCGGGACGAACTTGGTGTCTTCGATGGCTTTGATCGCACGCTTGCGCAGGGTTTCGCCAGCCACAGGCTCTTTGTCCATGCCGATGAACCACTGCGCGGTGGCGCGGTAGATCAACGGGGTCTTGTGGCGCCAGCAGTGCATGTAGCTGTGCTTGATGGTTTCGGTGTGCAGCAGCGCCCCGACTTCTGACAGTTTGTCGATGATCGGCTGGTTGGCCTTGAAGATGAACTGGCCGCCGAAGAACTCCAGCGACGGCGCGTACACGCCATTGCTCTGCACCGGGTTGAGGATCTCATCGTTGACCATGCCATAGGCCTTGCAGGTCACGAAGTCGTCCACGCCGTAGGCCGGTGCGGAGTGAACCACGCCAGTACCCGAGCCCAGCTCGACGTAGTCAGCCAGGTATACCGGCGACAGGCGGTCGTAGAACGGGTGACGGAAATTGATCAGTTCCAGCGCGGAGCCGGTGGTGGTGGCGATCACCGCACCTTGCAGCTCGTAGCGGGCCAGGCAGGCCTCGACCATTTCCTCGGCCAGTACCAGCAGGCGGTCACCAACGTCCACCAGGGCGTAGGTGAATTCCGGATGCACGTTCAGCGCCTGGTTGGCCGGGATGGTCCACGGGGTGGTGGTCCAGATCACGATGGCGGCAGGCTTGGCCAGGCTTGCCAGGCCAAAGGCCTCGGCCAGCTTGGTATCGTCGGCGATCGGGAACGCGACGTCGATGGTCGAGGACTTCTTGTCTTCGTATTCGACTTCCGCTTCGGCCAGGGCCGAGCCACAGTCAAAGCACCAGTTCACAGGCTTGAGGCCCTTGAACACGAAGCCGCCCTTGACGATCTCGGCCAAGGCACGGATTTCCCCGGCCTCGTTCTTGAAGTTCATGGTCTTGTACGGGTTGTCCCAGTCGCCCAGCACACCCAGGCGAATGAATTCGGACTTCTGCCCTTCGATCTGCTCGGTGGCGTAGGCACGGCACAGTTCGCGGGTCTTGTCGGCGCCCAGGTTCTTGCCGTAGGTCACTTCGACCTTGTGTTCGATCGGCAGGCCGTGGCAGTCCCAACCCGGGACATAAGGTGCGTCGAAGCCCGCCAGGGTTTTCGAGCGGATGATCATGTCCTTGAGAATCTTGTTCAGCGCATGACCGATGTGAATCGTGCCGTTGGCATAAGGAGGGCCGTCGTGCAGGACGAACTTCGGACGATCCTTGCCAATCTCGCGCAACTTTCCGTACAGGCCAATACTGTCCCAGCGCTGCAGGATCTGCGGTTCGCGCTGTGGCAGGCCGGCCTTCATTGGGAAGGCGGTGTCCGGAAGGTTTAGCGTGGCTTTATAGTCGGTCATTTAAGGCTCTTCATTAGCGATGGGCGCTAGGTGCGGCTAGTGCACGGGCGGCGGCGACATCCGCATTGATCGCCGTTTTCAGCGCCTCCAGGGAGGCGAATCGCTGCTCTTCACGCAGCTTTTGGTGGAAAACCACCGTCAAACGCCGGTCATACAAATCCCCGGCAAAATCCAAAAGGTGAACTTCCAGGTGGGCCTTGCCATCACCTGCAACCGTTGGCCTGACGCCTATATTGGCGACTCCGGGCCACGGTTGGCCGTCGATATCGACACTCACCAGGTACACCCCGGTCAGTGGCACGCGACGGCGCTTGAGCTGCACGTTGGCGGTTGGCGTGCCCAGTTGGCGCGCCAGCTTCTGGCCGTGCAAGACCCGCCCGGCAATCCGGAACGGGCGACCGAGCAAACGCTCGGCCAAGGCGAAGTCGGCAGCGGCCAGGGCATTTCGCACCTGGGTACTGCTCACGCGCAGGCCGTCCAGTTCGACGGTTTGCGCGGCTTCGACAGTAAAACCCTGGGTCACGCCGGCCTGTTGCAGGAAGTCGAAATCCCCTACCCGATCGCAACCGAAGCGGAAGTCGTCGCCGACCTCCAGGTGCTGCACGCCCAGGCCATCAACGAGGATGCGGTCAACGAACTCGGTGGCACTGAGGCTGCGCAAACGCTGGTTGAACGCCAGGCACAGCACCCGGTCCACACCCTCTTCAGCCAACAGCTGCAGTTTGTCCCGCAGGCGAGCCAAACGGGCCGGGGCCGTCTCGGGGGTGAAGAATTCACGGGGCTGCGGCTCGAAAATCACCACGCAGCTGGGCACGCCCAACTCGACTGCGCGCTCGCGCAGCCGCGCCAGGATAGCCTGGTGGCCACGGTGAACACCGTCAAAGTTGCCAATAGTGGCGACGCACCCCCGATGCTCGGGGCGCAGGTTGTGGAGACCTCGAACCAGCTGCATAACGCGCTTCTTGCTCATAAAGTGGTCGATTATAACCACACCCAGCCTTGGGCGACAGGCAACAGCGCAGGCCAAATGATTCGAATCGAAAAAACAGCCGGCTTATTGTTGATTGTGATCAATTCAGCGCCTTGCGATTGAAATCCCGCAGGCGAAAGCCCAGCACCAGCAACATGCCAAAGTAGGCGACCACCCCGGCCACGACCAGCAGGCCCAGGCGCAGGAATCGCTCGAGCATCTGCCCTTCGTCCCACGCGGGCATCCAGTGCATCAAGCCCAGCAATACCGCCGACATCACCGCCACCGCCACCAGCAATTTAAGGGCGAACACGCCCCAACCCGGCTGCGGCTGGTACATTTTCTGTTTACGCAGTTGATAAAACAGCAGGCCGGCATTGATGCACGCCCCGGCGCTGATCGCCAAGGCCAGGCCCGCGTGCGCCAGAGGCCCGATGAAGATCAGGTTGAACAGCTGGGTAACCACCAGGGTGAAAATTGCGATCTTCACCGGGGTCCGGATGTTTTGCTGGGCATAAAAGCCCGGCGCCAGGACCTTGATCACGATAATCCCCAGCAACCCTACCGAATAGGCGACCAGCGCGCGCTGGGTCATCAAGGCGTCGAACGCGCTGAACTGGCCGTACTGGAACAGCGAAACCGTCAGCGGCTTGGCCAGGATCCCCAGGGCCAGGGAGCACGGCAGCACCAGCACAAAGCACAGGCGCAAGCCCCAGTCGAGAATGCGCGAGTACTCATGGCGGTCCTTGCTGGCATAGGTGCGGGCCAGGGTCGGCAGCAAGATGGTGCCCAGCGCCACGCCGAGCACGCCGGAGGGTAATTCCATCAGACGGTCGGCGTAATACATCCACGACACCGAACCTGAGACCAGCAACGAAGCGAACGCAGTGTTGATGATCAACGAAATCTGGCTCACCGACACCCCGAGAATCGCCGGCAGCATGTTTTTCATGACCCGCCACACGCCCGTGTCCTTGAGGTTCAGGCGCGGCAACACGAGCATGCCGATCTTTTTCAGGTGCGGCAGTTGATACAACAGTTGCGCCAAGCCACCGGCCAGCACTGCCCAGCCAAGTGCCATGACGGGTGGATCGAAGTACGGCGTGAGGAACAGGGCAAAGATGATCATGCTGACGTTAAGCAGGGTCGGCACAAACGCCGGTACCGAGAAGCGGTTCCAGGTATTGAGGATCGCGCCCGCCAGGGACGACAGGGAAATCAGCAATATATAAGGAAAGGTCACCCGCAACAGGTCACTGGTCAGGGCGAATTTTTCTGGAGTGTTGGCAAACCCGGGCGCCGTGGCCCAGATAATCCAGGGTGCGGCGAGCATGCCGGCGATGGTCACCAACATCAGTACCAGGGTCAGAAGCCCCGAGACATAGGCAATGAATGTGCGGGTGGCTTCCTCACCCTGCTGGGTCTTGTACTCGGCCAGGATCGGCACGAATGCCTGGGAAAACGCACCCTCGGCGAAGATCCGCCGCAACAGGTTGGGCAGTTTGAACGCGATAAAGAAGGCGTCCGTGGCCATGCTCGCGCCAAAAATACGCGCGATGAGGGTGTCACGCACAAACCCCAGAACCCGGGAAATCATCGTGATAGAGCTGACGGCGGCCAACGATTTGAGCAGATTCATTGAAAGAGTTTTTGCCTATAGATAAAGAGCAGGCGAACAAAGCGCCTACTTATGCGATACTGCGCGCCTGCAACAGCACAGAGCCAAAGCTCGCGAGTTTACAGGTCAAGCGCCGGAAATAAATCACCCGCCTCTTCAGATCGACCACTCAGCAGTTCGCATCAGCCGCCCTTGACAAGACGTCAACTCATCGGCATGATTCGCGGCCTATTTTGTTTGCTATTTCCTAAAAAGTCTTTCGAGGAGCTCGACGGTGGCCAACACACCTTCCGCCAAAAAACGTGCAAAACAGGCTGAGAAGCGTCGCAGCCACAACGCCAGCCTGCGTTCCATGGTTCGTACCTACATCAAGAATGTAGTTAAGGCCATTGACGCAAAAGACGCTGAAAAAGCTCAAGCTGCTTACGTTCTGGCCGTGCCAGTTATCGACCGTATGGCCGATAAAGGCATCATCCACAAGAACAAAGCTGCTCGCCATAAAGGTCGTCTGAATGGCCACATCAAGGCTCTGAACCTTGCTGTTGCAGCCTAAGCGATAAGCTTGTTAAAAAACCGACCCCAGGGTCGGTTTTTTATTGCCCACGATTTATGCCACACCCCAAAACAAAAGTAGGAGCTGGCTTGCCTGCGATGGGTATTAACATTCAACATTGATGTCGACTGCTGAACCGTTATCGCAGGCAAGCCAGCTCCCACATAATGCAGAGCAGAGTTGCCAGGTTTATTGCGCGCTAGGCCACGGCAAGATCGGAATCGCCGTCACCGCATTCTGCGGACTGCCTTCGATCAAGCGATCGCTGTAGACCAGGTACACCAGGGTATTGCGCTTCTTGTCGAGGAACCGCACCACCTGCATGGTCTTGAACACCAGCGAAGTGCGCTCCTTGAACACCTCGTCACCATCTTTCAGCTCACCCTTGAAGCGAATCGGCCCCACCTGGCGACAAGCAATCGACGCCTCGGCACGATCCTCAGCCAAGCCCAGCCCACCCTTCACTCCGCCCGTCTTGGCGCGGGACAGGTAGCAGGTCACGCCATCCACCTTGGGATCATCAAAAGCCTCGACCACGATCCGATCGTTTGGCCCGACAAACTTGAACACCGTCGATACCTGGCCAATCTCTTCAGCCGAAGCCAGCAGCGGCATCGCCACCAGCAGACCGAGCAACCCCTTCATCACGCGCATCGCAGTTTTCCTTTAGACCAGAATCAGGTTGTCGCGGTGAACCAGCTCCGGCTCAGCCATGTAACCCAACAGACCGACAATCGACTCAGACGACTGCCCAATGATTTTCTGTGCCTCGAGGGCACTGTAGTTGGCCAGGCCGCGGGCGATCTCACGACCGTCGGGCGCCACGCACACCACCATTTCACCACGACGAAAGCTGCCCTGGACCAGCTTGACGCCTACCGGCAGCAAGCTCTTATTGCCTTGGGACAACGCAGAAACAGCCCCCGCATCCAGCACCAAGGTACCGCGCGTCTGCAAGTGACCAGCCAGCCACTGCTTACGCGCCGCCAGCATGCCGCGCTCCGGCGACAACAGCGTGCCGATGCGCTCACCGGCCTTGAGGCGATCCAGCACGCGCTCCAGGCGCCCACCCACGATGATCGTATGGGCACCGGAGCGAGCCGCCAGGCGCGCCGCGCGCAGCTTGGTCTGCATGCCGCCTCGACCCAGCGCACCACCGACACTGCCCGCCACCGCGTCAAGCGCCGGATCATCGGCCCGCGCTTCGTAAATCAGCTGGGCGTGCGGATTGTTGCGCGGATCGGCGTCGAACATGCCATCACGATCCGTGAGGATCACCAGCAGGTCGGCCTCCACCAGATTGGCCACCAGGGCAGCCAGGGTGTCATTGTCACCAAAGCGGATTTCGTCGGTCACCACGGTGTCGTTCTCGTTGATCACCGGGATCACCTTGAGCTCGACCAGGGCACGCAAGGTGCTGCGGGCATTGAGGTAGCGCTTACGGTCGGATAGATCGTCATGGGTCAGCAGAATCTGCGCGGTATGGCGGCCGTGCTCGGCAAAGCTGGATTCCCAGGCCTGCACCAGCCCCATCTGGCCAATCGCAGCAGCGGCCTGCAACTCATGCATCGCGCTGGGTCGCGCGGTCCAGCCGAGGCGGCTCATCCCGGCGGCAACCGCCCCGGACGACACCAGCACCAACTCGACACCTGCCTCATGCAAGGCCACCATCTGTTCAACCCAGACGCTCATGGCTGCGCGATCCAGCCCCTTGCCATCCGCCGTCAGCAGCGCACTCCCGATCTTTACGACCCAGCGTTGCGCACCCGTCACTTTGCTCCGCATCATCTTCAACCTTAGATTGAGGGCCACGCGACCCAGCGCCGCCCATAACGTTATTCGTGACTACCGATTTCCAGATACTAAAACGCCGCTCGATTGAGCGGCGCTTAAGTTTATCGCAACAGATCAGTCACGCACGTAAATGATTTCTGGACCATCTTCATCATCCACGTCTTCCTCGTCCCAATCATCGTCACCGATATCATGGACCGACTTGACGCCACTGCGGCGCAAGGCACGCTGGTCATCCAGCGCCTGCAACTGCGCACGCGCTTCATCTTCGATACGCTGGTCGAGGTCAGCCAATTCAGCCTTGTAGACCGGATCGGCAGCCAGGCGATCAGCACGATCTTCCAGGTAGCGCATGATGTCGCGAGTCAGACGCTCAGTGCCTTCTTTGGCAATGGCGGAGATCACGTAGACCGGACCTTCCCACTGCAGGCGGTCAACGATTTCCTTGACCCGCTCTTCATGTTCTTCTTCGAGGATCTGGTCGCACTTGTTCAGCACCAGCCAACGGTCACGCTCAGCCAGGGACGGGCTGAACTTGGCCAGTTCGTTGACAATCACTTCAGCCGCATCCGGGGCACTGGTTTCATCCAGCGGCGCCATATCGACAAGGTGCAGCAGCAAACGGGTACGGGACAAGTGCTTGAGGAAGCGAATGCCCAAACCGGCGCCATCGGAAGCACCTTCGATCAGGCCCGGAATGTCCGCAACCACGAAGCTTTTCCAGCGATCGACACTGACCACGCCCAGGTTCGGCACCAGGGTGGTGAACGGATAATCCGCCACTTTTGGCTTGGCCGCAGACACCGAGCGAATGAAGGTACTTTTGCCAGCGTTTGGCAGGCCCAGCAGACCCACATCCGCCAACACTTTCATTTCCAGCTTCAGGTCACGCTGCTCGCCCGGCTTGCCTGGCGTAGTCTGGCGCGGCGCACGGTTGGTACTGGACTTGAATCGGGTGTTACCCAGACCGTGCCAGCCGCCCTGCACAACCATCAGCTTCTGGCCGGCCTTGGTCAGGTCGCCAATCACTTCCTGGGTCGCGGAGTCGATGATCGTGGTACCGACCGGCACACGCAGCACCAGATCCTCACCTTTTTTACCGGTGCAGTCGGTGCTGCCACCATTGGAGCCACGCTCGGCATCGAAGTGCCGGGTGTAGCGGTAGTCGACCAGGGTATTGAGGTTTTCGTCGGCCATCATGTAGATAGAACCGCCATCACCACCGTCGCCGCCGTTCGGGCCACCGTTTTCGATGAACTTTTCGCGACGGAAACTCATGCAACCGTTACCGCCGTCGCCTGCTTTTACTCGGATGGAAACTTCATCAACGAACTTCATAACAAAACGCCTCTCGCCGCACGGACGAGCTTAAGAAACCAAGACATAAGACTCTTGCAAAAATGAGCGCAGCGACCTCAATCAGCGACCGCAAATCCCGCTGCCTTCGCCATTACAAACAGCTTTGCAAGAGACTCACCCCACAAACGAAAAAGCCCCGTCGCAAGACAGGGCTTTTCCAGCGAGCTCGCAATTAAGCCGAGACAACGCTCACGTAACGGCGGTTGAACGCGCCTTTTACTTCAAACTTGATCACGCCTTCGATTTTCGCGAAGAGAGTGTGATCTTTACCCATGCCTACACCGTAACCGGCGTGGAATTGGGTGCCGCGCTGACGCACGATGATGTTGCCCGGAATGATTTTCTGGCCGCCATACATCTTAACGCCAAGGCGTTTGGCTTCTGAGTCGCGACCGTTACGGGTACTACCACCAGCTTTTTTGTGTGCCATGAGTCAATTCTCCTAGTGAGGAATTAGGCTGAAATTAAGCCTGAATACCGGTGATTTTGATCTCGGTGTACCACTGGCGGTGGCCCATACGCTTCATGTGGTGCTTACGACGACGGAACTTGATGATGCGGACTTTATCGTGACGACCTTGGGAGATCACTTCAGCCACAACGGTAGCGCCAGCAACAACTGGAGCGCCGATGTTCACGTCATCGCCATTGGCGACCAACAGAACGCGATCAAAAGTAACGGATTCGCCGGTAGCGATTTCCAGTTTTTCGATCTTCAGGTATTCACCTGGGGCGACCTTGTATTGCTTGCCACCAGTAACAATTACTGCGTACGACATGGTATTTCTCCGATAATCCTGCTCACCCAGCGCTTTATAAGAAGAGGTATTGGCTGGCATGGCTGCATGGGATGGACGTCCCGAATGCAATTGCGTAAGGCAGGTGCTGCCCAGGAAGTTCAGGGTGCGCGATTGTACGCAAGCTGCGAGAGGCTTGCAAGTAGCCGTCTATCGCGCCTTGACACCCAGGGGCGCGGGTCCTAGCATGCCGCGCAACCCTTCTGGAGCGACTGTCGCTGATGCAACCCCAAGCTTTCTACCGCGCGGTGGCGGACGATTTTAGCGCCGTCGACGGCATCATCAAGAAGCAGCTGACTTCTAAAGTGCCACTGGTCTCCAAAATTGGCGACTATATTACTTCGGCCGGCGGTAAACGCCTGCGTCCATTATTAGTGTTGCTGTGTGGCAAGGCCCTGGGCCGCGAAGGCGATGACCTGCGCCTGCTGGCCGCCACTATCGAGTTCCTGCATACCGCCACCCTACTGCACGACGATGTGGTCGACATGTCCGGCATGCGCCGTGGCCGTGAGACCGCCAACGCCATGTGGGGCAACGCGCCCAGCGTGCTGGTGGGCGACTTCCTGTATTCGCGCTCGTTCGAAATGATGGTCGAGCTGGGCTCGATGCCGGTGATGAAGATCCTGTCCCAGGCCACGCGCATCATCGCCGAAGGCGAAGTGCTGCAGCTGTCCAAGGTGCGTGACGCGAGCACCACCGAAGAAACCTATATGGAAGTGATTCGCGGCAAGACCGCGATGCTCTTCGAAGCCTCGACCCACAGCGCCGCCGCCCTGTGCGAAGCGAGCGCCGAACAGGCCGAAGCCCTGCGCACCTTTGGCGATCACCTGGGCGTGGCCTTCCAGTTGGTGGATGATCTGCTCGATTATCGCGGTGATGCCGAAACCCTGGGCAAGAACGTCGGTGACGACCTGGCCGAAGGCAAGCCGACCCTACCGCTGATCTACACCATGCGCGAAGGCACCCCGGAACAGGCGGCATTGGTGCGCAAGGCGATCCAGAAAGGCGGCATCGAAGACCTGGAAAGCATCCGCGCCGCCGTGGAAGCCTCGGGTTCGCTGGACTACACCGCACAGCTGGCCCGCGACTACGTGGCCCGCGCCATCAAATGCCTGGAAGCCCTTCCAGCCAGCGAATACCGGGACGCCCTGGTGGAGCTGAGTGAGTTTGCGGTAGCCCGTACTCACTAACACTCTGTGGGAGCCGGCTTGCCTGCGACAGCATCACCTCGCTACAGCTGATAGACCGAGGTGCCTGCATCGCAGGCAAGCCGGCTCCCACATTGAGACCGCATCGCCCCGCCCCCGACAAAACCCTATATAATGTGCGACTTTTAGCCATCCTGACTTTCAAGGAGCTTTAGTGAGCACGTTGCCACCCTGCCCAAAATGCAATTCCGAATACACCTACGAAGACGGCGCCCAGCTGATCTGCCCGGAATGCGCCCATGAGTGGTCCGTCGGTGGTGAAGCCGAAGCAGCCAGCGATGAAACCGTGAAGAAAGACTCTGTTGGTAACGTCCTGCAAGACGGCGACACCATCACCGTGATCAAGGACCTCAAGGTCAAGGGCACCTCGCTGGTGGTCAAGGTCGGCACAAAGGTCAAGAACATCCGCCTGTGCGATGGCGACCACGATATCGACTGCAAGATCGACGGTATCGGCCCGATGAAGCTCAAGTCCGAGTTCGTCCGCAAGGTCTGACCTACCGCCATCCCGCGCCCCGCGCGGGATGGCGCTTCACCCTCCCCGTCCCCCCCTCCCCAGTAGCAAAAGGCCAGCCCTGTTGACCTTGAACAATGCCCACACAGAAAAACCAGGAAATTGCCAATAGGGACTTGCTATTCTTTGAATAAGAATTATTCTCATTGAAACCCTTCAAGGAGATGCGACCCATGACTTATTTGATTGATGCCTGGCTGGACCGTCCGCACCCTTACCTGCGGATCCTTCATCGGGAAACCGGCGAAGTCTGTGCGGTGCTGGAAGAAGAAGCGCTCAATGAACTGCAGGACCAGGGCGACCTGGACGTCAACGGCCTGAGCTCCAGTGAACCTGGGGTGCTTAAAGAGGTGGTGAGGAATCTATTTCTGTTCTGCTATGCCCGAGCGTTGCGCCCGGTGACGGAGCTGCATGGCAAGTTTCACCCATGAGCAACCGCGCAGAACCTGATTGCATGGCCCTTTGTAGGAGCTGGCTTGCCGGCGATAACATCACCTCGGTGTAACCCATACCGAGTCGTCTGTATCGCCGCGACCCGCCAAGCCAGCTCCTACATAGAGCCATCAGCAGGTCTTACAGAACGTCGAGCAGCTCGACGTCGAATACCAGAACGCTGTGCGGCGGGATGCTGCCAACACCTTGTGCGCCGTAAGCCAGTTCGCTCGGCACGTACAGGCGCCATTTGCTGCCAGCATTCATCAGTTGCAGGGCTTCGGTCCAGCCAGCGATCACGCCACCGACCGGGAATTCTGCCGGCTGGCCACGCTCGTAGGAGCTGTCGAACACAGTGCCGTCAATCAGGGTGCCATGGTAGTGGGTACGCACCTGGTCTTCACGGGTCGGCTTGGCGCCGTCGCCGGCGGTCAGCACTTCAAATTGCAGGCCGGAAGCCAGGGTGGTGATGCCGTCACGCTTGGCGTTCTCAGCCAGGAATGCCAGGCCCGCGCCTGCGGCTGCTTCAGCCTTGGCCGCTGCTTCGGCTTGCATGATGTCGCGAATCACTTTGAAGCTGGCAGCCATTTGCTCCTGGTCAACACGGCTTGGCTTGCCGCCGAACGCGTCGGTCAGGCCAGCCAGGATCGCGTCCAGGCTGACGCCCGGTGGCGGGTTGTCGCGCAGCTGGTCGCCCAACTGACGGCCAATGCCGTAGCTGACGCGGGTTTCGTCGGTGGACAGATTGACTTCGGACATGGAAAGGCTCCGCTGTAGGACAACTGCAAAAATCCGCAAAAACGCGGGATCTGGCGTGTCATCCAAACTAAAAGGGCGAGCAGACTAGCACACTCGCCCCAGGCTTGATGAGCCCAAAATCCCAGGCCGGCAGGCGCCGGTCATGGATCAATGCTTGGTCAGTTTATCCAGGTAGCCCATGGCAAACGCCGAGATCACGAAGGTCATGTGAATGATCACGTACCACATCAGGTGCTGTGGATCGACATTCTTGGCATCCATGAAGATCCGCAGCAGGTGGATCGAGGAAATTGCCACGATGGACGCCGCCACCTTCATCTTCAGCGACGAAGAGTCCATGGTGCCCAGCCAGTTGAGCTTCTCCTTGTTGTCGTCGATATCCAGTTGCGAGACAAAGTTCTCATAGCCGGAAATCATCACCATCACCAACAAGCCACCCACCAGGGCCATGTCGATCAACGACAGCAGCACCAGGATCAGCTCCGACTCGGCCATCGCAAAGACATTGGGCAGCAGATGGATCACTTCCTGGAAGAATTTCAGCGCCAACGCCAGCAGCCCGAGGGACAAGCCGAAATAGATCGGCGCCAGCAGCCAGCGGGAGGCGTACATTGCATTTTCGATAAAGCGTTCCATGGAATCTCACACAGCTTGGCTAGAAATGGCGGCGAGTATATCAGCCGCGTACATTGCGCCATAACCACCCGGAAACTGACCTGTAGCGCTTCTGTAAGACAATTTTTCTGCTAGTGTCGGCCTCATCAACGTGGCTCGATGCTGCCGGACAGGAATCTCAAATAATGGATGTGCGATCTCCCTTGGCCAGTCTTGGCCTGTGTATGGCTTTACTGGCGGCCAGCGGCTGCTCCCCCAGCGACGAGCACAAGCAAGCCTCTCTGGAAGAAAAAACCACCCAGTTCGAACAATCCCTGGATACGATCCAGGATCCGCGCCTCAAGGAGGCCGTGGGCGAGCTGGGCGGCTCGCTGCTATTGCTGGAGCGGGCGCGCATCAAGCTCGACACCAAGCCAGTGGAGACCGAGTACGGGGAAAACAGCCTGGCCGTGCTTGCGCACTACCCTACCCCGCAAGTGCTGGTGGATACCTACATCAACGGGCTGTTCGTCCTACGCAAGAACTCGCATTCGGACTACCTGACCGATCTGCAACCGGTGTTCCCGTTCAGTTTCAATATGCCGGACCAATTCCCGTTTCCCCATGGCCTGGAATGGCAATCGGTGACCTTGAGCAACAACAAGATCATCCCGTTCCAGCCGGAATGGTCGGAAACCGACCCCGGCATCCAGTTGAGCCCCAGCAGCTCCAACCTGACCAACCCGGACGACCTGACCGTCACCTATCCCTTTATCGAAGGCATCGAGACGGACAACAAGAGCCAGCCCCAACCCGTCACCCTCAAGGGCCGGGTCGAGGTGATTGCACCCAGCAAAGTGCTGACCTTCGACCTGACCCGCAAAGACGTGGGCCACAAGCGCACCGAGGCAAACATCACGCTGACCCTGCTGGCCCTGAAGAACAACTACGCCGAGATCGAACTGACCAACACCAGCCCCCTGGCGCCACAAGTGGCGGATGAGTCGCCCAACCCGCTGCTGGTCCAGGCCCGGGACACCACCGGGCAATTTCTTTCCCGTGCCGGTTCGATCAATGAAAGCGCCGCCCAGGTGGCGTTCTACGAGCAGCAACTGGCGCAGATGCGCAAGCAGACAACCTGGTCCGAGGCCTTTGAAAAGCAGTTGCAAGACGAGCAGAAAGCCTTCGAACAAAAACAGGCCAGCCACTACGCCAAGGTCTACTTCAACGGGGTGATCGATAACCTGCAAGTCAGCGTGCTGGATTTCTCCGACGCTACAGTCACCCGCAAGGACCTGGAACTGCCGATACGGCGCTTTGACAAGAACAGTCTGGAGAAAACCGTGCAGGGCCTGCCCATGCCCGTCACGGTGTATGACGATGAGGCCGCAGGCTGGCTCCAAAGTGCCAGCCTCTCCGAAGACCAGTTGAAAAGCAGCGTCACCATCAGCCAGTCGGTGGACGACGCCAGCGCCGCCCACATCGCCTTTGACCATCCCTTCACCTTCAATGACGACCTGATCGGCTCGACTCGCACCAGCAACGACGCCCCGCTGACGTTCTTCACCGCAAATGATCAAGGCAAGCGCGGCGAGCCCATCGAGCTGCCCACCGAGGCCTTTGAGGTCGACCCATGGCGCGCCACCATCACCTACGACCTTAATTTATTCCCGGAAACCCCGGCATTTGCCGTGGGATCGATCCCGCTGTTCCTGGCCACCATCGAAAAGAACACCGTCAACACCGCCCAACTGCCCAAGGGCCTGTCGATCCAGGACAACGTGCTGATTGTCGACCAGGCGCTCTTCCCTTCCGATAGCTGGCGCTTCTTTGCCAAGGACGCCAGTGGCAAGTACTTGAAGGAAATCCTCGGCGTCAGCCACCGCGCTGCGGAATACGGCACCGCGTTGTTTGATGTGCATTACTTTTATGGCCAGCCGACCGCGCTTGAAACGTACCAGCGCACGGCGTTGAACACCGTGCAATACGGCTTCGAGGTCAAGCTGGACAAGCCCGAGAGCAAATTGTAGGAGCCGGCTCCTACTAAGGTTGCGGTTTACAGGTGCAGGGCCTGGGGCCGTCCGCCATTGAGCTGGCGCAGGTGGGCCTGCAAGTGCAGGCACCAGATCTGCGGGTCGTCGGCCAGTTCGTAGCCGTGCAGGGTCAGGCTTTGCACGATGGATTCAAGAATGTTTTCCGCGACGAACGGGCCATGGAACGGCCCCTGGGACTTGATGGTCGAGGGCTGCTCACCTGTCATTCCGGCGGCAAACAGCAACGTCCACATCCCGGCATCCCCCGCAAGAGGACGAATGGAACATTCAATTCGGGTGACCAGGCCCAGGCACTGGCGGGTGAGGCAAAGGCTGCGCGGCATGGCGGCGACCCTCGGTAGATCCGGTGTTCAGCCTCCAGACACAAGGCCGTCTCTATCCCATGACTCCTGTAGATATCCCTTGAGCTGAGAATAGAAGAAAACCGCTACAAACCAAGATTGTAGGGACCAACGGCCATCAGCTCCCCACAACCCAGCCAAAAATATGGCGCTTTCCCCGCTCGGACCCGACTTGCCGGCGATAGCGATACATCGAGCGCCATCGCCGGCAAGCCGGCTCCAATGGGTGATCCCGCATCAGCTTGGCTTGGCTTCGACCAACGCCTGCTGCGCCAGCTCCTTTTCCGCTTCCTTGAGGTCTTCCTCGCTGATCATCTCGGCAATCGCCCGCAGACGTTCAACCACGCGCGCGTTGACGCTACCCTCGGGGAATTGCCCTTCGGCATCCGGCTCGCCGGCAGGCTCGCCCACCAACAGGCTCAACGCCTCGTCGGCCTGGCGCACGGCATACACGTGGAACTGCCCTTGCCTTACCGCCTGCAAGACCTTCTCGTCGAGCATCAGCGTCGCGACGTTGGCCTGGGGAATGATCGCGCCCTGCTCGCCCGTCAAGCCACGGGCCTCGCACAGGCGGAAGAAGCCTTCGATCTTCTCGTTGACCCCGCCCACCGCCTGCACTTCACCGAACTGGTTGATTGAGCCAGTGATGGCGAAACACTGCTTGAGCGGGGTCTTCGACAGCGCCGAAATCAACGTACAGGCCTCGCCCAACGAGGCGCTGTCGCCGTCGACATAACCGTAGGATTGCTCCAGGGCAATGCTCGCAGAGATCGCCAGGGGGAATTCCTGGGCATAACGGCTGCCCAGGTAACCGGTGAGGATCATCACGCCCTTGGAGTGGATCGGCTGGCCGAGGTTGACCTCACGCTCGATATCGACAATGCCACTGCCGCCCGGGTACACCGTGGCAGAAATGCGCGCCGGCACACCGAACGCCGAATCACCGACCTCCAGCACCGTCAGCCCGTTGCATTTGCCCACTGCCGCGCCGGCGGTGTCGATCAGGATCACCCCGGCGAGCATGTCGTCGAGGATCCGCGCCGAGACCCGGCCGGTGCGCGTGGCCTTGGCCTTCAACGCGCGCTCGATGTGCCCGGCGTCGGTGCGTTCATCACCCGCCAGGTGGCGGATGAAGTCCGCCTCGCTGACCAGCTGGAACAGGTCGCCGATGCGCGCCGACAAACGTCCCTGGTGCTCCGCCAGCCGTGCGCTATAGGTCGCCAGGCGTGCCACCGCATCCGAGGTCAGCGGCGCCATGCCTTCTTCCGAGGTGCGGGTTTTCAGCAACTGGGCGAACTGCTCCAGGCTTTCATCGACCATCGGGATGTCTTCATCGAAATCCACCAGCACCCGGAACATCTCCTGGAAGTCCGGATCCAGGTCTTGCAGGGTGTAGTACAGCGAGCGGGCGCCGATGATGATGACCTTGACCTGCAACGGGATCACTTGCGGGTTGAGGGTCACGGTGGCCAGGCGGCCCAACTCGCCCAGAGGCGACTCCATCTTCAACTTGCGCGACTGCAGCGCGCGCTTGAGCGCGTCCCAGACAAACGGCTCGCTGAGCATTTTCTCGGCTTCGAGGATCAGGAAACCGCCGTTGGCACGATGCAACGCCCCCGGACGCAGTTGCCGGTAGGTGGTGTAGAGCGCGCCCTGGTCGGTGCTGTACTCGATCCGGCCAAACAGGTTGTCGTAGGTCGGGTGCGGTTCGAACACCACCGGCGCGCCGCCATTGAGCGGATGGCCCACCACCAGGCTCGGGCAGTACTGCTCTTCCAGCAACTTGCGCGCCTGGGCGTCGGTTTTGGCGTCATCCACCAGCAGTTCGACCACGGTCTTGAGCAGATAGACCTGCATCGCCTGCAGGTAGCCGCAGACACCGGCGTTCTCGGCGTACTTCTCGGACAACGGTGCCAGCAATGGCTGCAAGGCCAGGGTGATGGTCTCTTCGTTGAACTGGCGCATCTGGTTGTTGGACTCGCGCTTCCACTGCGGCAGGCTGGCGAGTTCTTCGTTGAGGCGCTCTTCGAGCTCGGAAATATCCGTGTGGAAACGCTCACGGTCGGCTTCCGGCAGTTGCGAGAACTCGGCCTCGTCCAGGGCCTTGCCATCGAGCATCGGGGTAAAGGCGATATTGCTGCTGTCACGGTACAGCGCCACGTCCTTTTCCAGGGCCAGGCGCTCGATCACATCCAGGGCACGGTCGTAACGCTGGTTGAAGGCGCGGTCGATCGCGCTTTTGCGCTGTTGATACGTCGGGTGCTCGAACACTGCCGGGAAGGTGGCGACCAGGTTGTCGATCAGGCCACTGATGTCTGCGATGAACGGGGCCGCGCCGCCCGCAGGCAATTCCAGGGCACGGGGCTCGCGGGGCTCGTCGAAGTTATTGACGTAGACCCAGTCTGCCGGGGTCTGCAGGCGCTTGCCTTCGGCCTTGAGGTAGCGTTTGACGAACGAAAAGCGGCCGGTACCGGGCTCGCCCATGACAAATACGTTGTAACCGGGGCGTGGCATGGCCACACCGAACTGCAACGCTTCAACCGCGCGTTCCTGGCCAAGCACACCGCGAAAGGGCTCCAAGTCATTGGTGGTCGAGAAGCTGAACTGTTCAGCGGAGAAAGGACGGGTCAGCGCTTCGGGCGCTAGACGCAAGCTGGCAGCAACAGGATCAGGCATCGGGCTTCCTTACATCAGGCGGGGCAATGGCGGCATTCTGGCGCCGTGCGTAGCTGGCTGGCAAGGCACGACTGAGGTAAAGCATAGACACGGGATGCGGCCTGCAAAAAAACCAGTCTGCATTGATTGTTTTACAAAAAAGCACGGAACCCTTGGAACATGCCTAAACTCCAAACTGCGCGGGTTGGACTAATAACTGGCCCCTAGGGTGCTTTGCGGCGCCTGAACCCTTGTCCATTGGTTTGCACACTAAGAGAACAAAGCTATGAAACGGATCCTTCTCGGTACTCTCTTCACCGTTGTCTCCCTCAATGCAATGGCCGAAGCGCCAGGTGGCCCTAACTGCGGTTGGGGCAACATGCTGTTCGAAGGCCAGCGCGGCACGCCGGCTCACTTCCTCGCTTCCACCACCAACGGCACCTCCGGTAACGCCACCTTCGGCATGACCTCGGGCACCAACGGTTGCAGCACCAACAGCGCGCTGACTTACGGCGGCAAATCGTGGATTGCCATGAATGGCATGATGAACGAGCTGTCCGAAGACATGGCCAAAGGCAATGGCGAAGCACTGACCACCTATGCCGTGGTCCTGGGCGTTGCTCCAGAAGATCGTGATCACTTCGCCGCTGTGACTCACGAACACTTCCAGCAGATCTTCAGCAAGGCTGACGTGACCGCAGAAGACGTGCACTCCAACACCATCGCTGTTCTCAAGGGCGACGCCCGCCTGGCGAAATACGCCACCCAGGCTTAAGCTCGACCTACCCGCGCCCTTACCCGGCGCGGGTTTTATTTTTTGGACCTGCCCCTTTCCCGGGTCTTTATTTATTCCGACTTAAGTTGCCCCTATGCTCAAACGCCTTGCCTGCCTGGCACTCTTCGCCTGCGCCCCGCTATCTGCGGCGCCGCACCTTGATGATCAACGTTTGCAGCAATTGGCCAATGATCCATTCTGGCTTTCATTGGGGCACTACGAAGCCGGCAAGCTCAAAGGCTGGCGCAGCTATGTCAGCGACCAGAAATTCTTCCTCGCCAAAGACGGCGCCCACCACCCGGACGCCGAACTCAAGGCCACCGTAGACGCACTGTACGCCCCGGCCAGCCTCGGCGAAAAACATGCCCAATGCGTGTACCCGGCCCGCACCCGCTGGCTCAAGGACCAGTTGCACCTGACTGACCTGCCCGCCGTGGACTGCGTCGAGTTCAAGCAATGGTTCAAGGACGTCGCGCCCCACAGCGCGGTGATGATCTTCCCGGCGGCCTATCTCAACAGCCCATCTTCGATGTTCGGCCATACCTTGCTGCGCATCGACCAGGCTGATGTGCAAAGTAACAAGACCGCCTTGCTCAGCTACGCGATCAACTTCGGCGCCTACATTGAAGGCTCGGACAACAGCATCCTCTACGCCTGGAAAGGCCTGATGGGCGGTTATCCCGGCCTGTTCGCCCTGGTGCCCTACCAGGAAAAACTCTCGGAATACCGTAGCCTGGAGAACCGCGACCTGTGGGAATACCGCCTGAACCTGACCCAGGTCGAAACCGAGCGCATGGTCGAGCACGTGTGGGAGCTCAAGCAAATCCAGTTCGACTACTTCTTCTTTGACGAAAACTGCTCGTACCGCCTGCTGGAACTGCTGCAAGTGGCCCGCCCCGGCCTGCGCCTGACCGAACAGTTCCCGCTCACCGCCATCCCCACCGATACCGTAAAAGCGGTGAAGGACGCGGGCCTGGTGGAGAAGATCGATTATCGCCCGTCCCGCGAACGTGAGTTGCTGGAGCGCGCCAAGCCCCTGGACAGTGACGAGCAGCAATGGGTGCTGAAGATCAGCGATGACCAGAAACAATTGCAAGATCCAACTTTCATGGCCCTTGGCAAAGACCGCCAGGCCCTGATCATCGACGCCGCCTACCGCCTGGGCCGCTACCGCGCCAACGGCCTTGAGCGCGACAGCGAACGCTCCCAGCGCAGTTTCGAGTTGCTGCGGGCAATCAACCAGAACCCGGCGCCGGACCTACAGATCGAGCGCCCCGGCCTGCCGGAAAACGGCCATGAATCGCGCACCTGGCAAGCAGGTATCGGCACCCGTGGCAACAAAGCCTTCGGCGAATACGGCCTGCGCATGGCCTACCACGACCTCAACGACAACGCCGAAGGCTTCCCCCTGGGCGCGCAGATCGAAATCCTGCAGATGAAACTGCGCCAGTACGAAGGCAACAACTGGCAACTGCAACAACTGGACCTGGCGACCATCCGCTCCCTGACTCCGCGCAATGAGCTGCTGCAACCGCTGTCCTGGCAAGTCACCGGCGGCCTGGAGCGGGTACCGGGCAAACATGACGACGAAACCCTGGTCAGCCACGTCAACGGCGGCGCCGGCGGCACCTGGCAACTGCACGACGACATGCTCGGCTTTGCCCTGGGCACCGTGCGCGTGGAACACAACAACGACTTCAGCGAATTCATCTCCCCCGCTGCCGGCTTCAACACCGGGCTGCTGTGGAAAAACCCGCTAGGCAACCTGAGCCTGGAGGCCAAGGGCGACTTCTTCACCAATGGCGAGGTACGACGTAGTATCAGCCTGAATCAGCAGTGGGAAGTATCACGCAACCTCGGCGTGCGCCTAAGTGCGCAACGGGAGTTCAGCCACCTGGCGACGCCGGTCAACGAGGTGATGCTTGAGCTGAAGTGGTATCACTACTGACCGGCCCCAACGCCTATTGAAGATCCAGTGTGGGAGCGGGCTTGCCCGCGATAGGGGTGTGTCAGTCGCTGTGGATATGACTGATCTACCGCCATCGCGAGCAAGCCCGCTCCCACATTTGGCCCGCGTTTATCCCACACCCTAAGGAGCTCTTACGACATGGCCGTTACCTGCACCAGCCTTGAACACGTCCGGGAAAACATCGACCGCCTTGACCGCCAGATCGTCGCCCTGCTGGCCGAGCGCGGCAGTTTCGTGTCCCAGGCCGCCCGCTTCAAAAAAGACAGCGATGGGGTCAAGGCTCCCCAGAGGGTCGAACAAGTGATCCACAAGGTTCGCGATTTAGCGCAAACCCTTGGCGCAAACCCCGACGTCACTGAACAGGTATATCGCGCGATGATTGGCGCATTCATCCAGCAAGAACTGGCCGAACACGCTGCGCTCGCGCAACCCACCGCCTAAGCCCCTTTGGCGAGTGAGCCGCCCAAACAAATTGCTCACCCCGTTTTCACATCGCCCCGACGAATCCCCTTCTAGACTTCCCTTATCAGCCGCTCAACGGCCTGGGAGTATGAGATGTGGCGGTTCGCTGTGATGTTGGGTGTAGTGATGGCGCTTTCAGGCTGCCAATCCACCCACGATGAGTTACTGGCCAAGGGTTATCCACCGCCCTTCGCCGACGGTTTTGACGATGGTTGCAGCAGCGGGCGCCAGGCGGCCGGGGTGATTACTGGGGAGTTTCGCAAGAACGTCCCGCGCTATTTGAAAGACCAGGCGTACGCCGAAGGCTGGGAGGACGGCTTTCGCCAGTGCAAGGCCATGCGCGAGAGCGAGGACCAGAATGACTACCGCGAGCGCCATTGGGACGAGCGCGAACGCGCCTGGCAGCAGGAGAAGGACCGCGACGCCGCACGGGCTTATCGCAGCCAGTAACACCAGAGCGAATGTGAGAGCTGTCGAGCCCCAACGAGGCTGCGATTGCGCTGGGCCAGGCAGTAAACCTGTGCTGACCTACCGTTATCGCAGCCTCGCTGCGGCTCGACAGCTCCCACAATTGATCATCGGTGTCGCTCAGCTCGCGGTTTAGACGATGCCCTGCGCCAGCATCGCATCCGCCACTTTCACAAAGCCTGCGATGTTCGCGCCCTTCACGTAGTTGACCCGGCCATTCTCCTCACCGTAGTGCACGCAGGCATGGTGGATCGACTGCATGATGTTGTGCAGTTTGCTGTCCACTTCACCGGCGGTCCACAGCAGGCGCATGGCGTTTTGCGACATTTCCAGGCCACTCACCGCCACGCCGCCAGCATTGGAGGCTTTGCCCGGGGCAAACAGAATGCCCGCTTCGATAAAGATATCCACAGCCTCGAGGGTGGTCGGCATGTTGGCGCCTTCGGCCACGCAGATGCAGCCGTTGCGCAGCAGGGTGCGGGCGGCTTCGGCGTCCAGTTCGTTCTGGGTCGCGCATGGCAGGGCGATGTCGCACGCCAGCTCCCATGGGGTCTTGCCGGCGCAAAACTCCAGGCCAAAACGCGCGGCCAGTTCGCTGATGCGCCCGCGCCGTACGTTTTTCAGCTCCAGCAGCGCCGACCATTGCTCGTCGGTCAAACCGCTTTCGCAGTACAAGGTGCCTTCGGAGTCGGACAGGGAAATCACCTTGCCGCCCAGGTCCATGACCTTGCGCGCTGCGTATTGCGCGACGTTGCCGGAACCGGAAACCGCCACGCGCTTGCCTTCGACGCGCTGGCCCTGGCGCTTGAGCATCTCCTCGGCAAAGTACACGCAACCAAAGCCGGTGGCTTCCGGGCGGATCAGGCTGCCGCCGTAGCTCATGCCCTTGCCGGTAAGCACCGAGGTAAATTGGTTGCTCAGGCGCTTGTACTGGCCAAATAGGAAGCCGATTTCCCGGGCGCCCACGCCGATATCGCCAGCCGGTACGTCCACGTCCGCGCCGATATGGCGGTACAACTCACTCATGAACGACTGGCAGAAACGCATGACTTCAGCGTCGCTCTTGCCCTTGGGATCAAAGTCCGAGCCGCCCTTGCCGCCGCCCATCGGCAGCGAGGTCAAGGAGTTCTTGAAGGTCTGCTCGAAGGCGAGGAATTTCAGCACCCCCAGGTTGACCGACGGGTGGAAGCGCAGGCCGCCTTTATAGGGGCCGATGGCGCTGTTCATCTGGATACGGAAGCCGCGGTTGACCTGGACCTTGCCCTGGTCATCGACCCACGATACCCGGAAGGTAATGGCGCGTTCCGGCTCGCAGATGCGCTCCAGGATGCCCGAGGTCAGGTAGTGGGGATTGGCTTCAAGAAAGGGCCACAGACTGCGTAGGACTTCTTCCACAGCTTGGTGGAATTCCGGCTGGTCCGGGTCGCGTTTTTTGAGGCGGGCAAGGAAGGATTCGACGGATTCGATCATGAAAAGTCTCGGCAGATTTATTGTCGTTAATGGCGATTTGCCCAGGACTTTATCAATTCATGTCGCACCGCGACAGGGCAAAATGTCGCTTTTGTGAATTTAAATGGTGCGATAGATATAAATACACGGGGTTTTTTGCCCCGAAACAGGGATTTCAGTTCAAGGGGCGCACCAATAGATAGACCGCGATCGCAGGCAAGCCAGCTCCCACATTAGATCGAGTACCTCTGCTACGACACGGTCAAATGTGGGAGCTGGCTTGCCTGCGATGAAGTCACCTCGGTCCCTCTCAATTGCGCCAAAAAAAACGGAGCCCGAAGGCTCCGTTTTGTTCAAACCAACCCGAATCAGGCGAGTTTTTTGTGCCGTACACGATGCGGCTGGGCAGCCGCTTCGCCCAGGCGCTTCTTGCGATCGGCTTCGTATTCGGTGTAGTTGCCTTCGAAGAACACCGCTTGCGAATCGTCTTCGTACGCCAGGATGTGCGTCGCCACACGGTCAAGGAACCACCGATCGTGAGAGATCACAATCGCGGCGCCCGGGAAGTCCAGCAGGGCTTCTTCCAGGGAACGCAGGGTTTCCACGTCGAGGTCGTTGGACGGTTCGTCGAGCAGCAGGACGTTGCCGCCTTCTTTGAGGGTCAGGGCCAGGTGCAAGCGACCGCGCTCACCACCGGACAGGTCCTTGACGAACTTCTGCTGATCGCCGCCCTTGAAGTTGAAGCGGCCAACGTAGGTACGCGACGGGATTTCATAGTTGCCGATACGGATCTGGTCGGAACCGTCGGAGATCTGCTGGAACACGGTCTTGCTGCCGTCGAGGTCTTCGCGGCTCTGGTCCACGCAAGCCAACTGCACGGTTTCGCCGACTTCGATGGTGCCCGAATCCGGTTGTTCCTTGCCCATCAGCATACGGAACAGCGTGGATTTACCCGCACCGTTACCGCCGATCACGCCGACGATGGCACCTTTAGGCATGGAGAAGGACAGGTTGTCGATCAGCACGCGATCGCCATAGCCTTTGCAGACGTTCTTGAATTCGATGACCTTGTCACCCAGGCGCGGGCCGGCCGGGATGTAGATTTCGTTGGTCTCGCTGCGCTTCTGGAACTCCTGGGACTGCATTTCCTCGAAGCGTTGCAAACGGGCCTTGGATTTCGACTGACGGGCCTTGGCGCCTTTGCGCACCCACTCCAGTTCGTCCTTCATGGCCTTTTCATGGGCCGACTGCTGCTTGGATTCAGCGGCCAGACGGTCGGACTTGGCTTCCAGCCAACCGGAGTAGTTGCCCTCGTAAGGGATACCGGCGCCACGGTCGAGCTCCAGGATCCAGCCGGCGACGTTGTCCAGGAAGTACCGGTCGTGCGTGATCGCGACCACGGTGCCCGGGAAGTCATGGAGGAAGTGCTCCAGCCAGGCCACGGAATCGGCGTCCAAGTGGTTGGTCGGTTCGTCGAGCAGTAGCATGTCGGGGGCCGACAGCAGCAGGCGGCACAGGGCCACGCGGCGCTTTTCACCACCGGACAGGTGCTCGACCTTGGCGTCCCAGGCCGGCAGGCGCAGCGCATCGGCGGCGACTTCCAGCTGGCGCTCCAGGTTGTGACCGTCGCCAGCCTGCAGGATGGCTTCGAGCTTGGCCTGTTCGGCAGCCAGTTTGTCGAAGTCGGCATCCGGCTCGGCGTAGGCGGCGTAGACCTCGTCCAGGCGGGCCTGGGCGTCCTTGATCACGCTGACGGCTTCCTCGACCACTTCACGCACGGTCTTGGACGGGTCCAGGATCGGCTCTTGCGGCAGGTAGCCGATGTTCAGTTCAGGCATCGGGCGGGCTTCGCCTTCGAACTCGGTATCGACGCCAGCCATGATTTTCAGCAGCGTGGACTTACCCGAACCGTTGAGGCCGAGTACGCCGATCTTGGCGCCCGGGAAGAAGGACAGCGAAATGTTTTTCAGGATTTCCCGCTTCGGTGGAACAACTTTGCCCAACCGATGCATGGTGAAAACGTATTGAGCCAAAATGTGGACCTCGTAAAAAGATGAGAACAGGGCCTGCGTAGCGTCATGGCGCTGTACGTAGCACATCGAATGATCAAGGTTAACCTAAGTCGGCGGCGGCGGGCAGATTGACAGGCGCTTTTGAGCCGCGCTTTTTCCTGCAGCGGGCCAGATGTAACACAATACCCGGCAACCCCTCCCTAGAAGAAGACACATGGCACATACATGCAGGATCACGCCTTACCCCCTGACAGTCGCGCAAGACAGCTTCCATGCTTAGTGTCATGTCTGCGCTGGGGTTGTTGCTATTGATGCCGGGACCGACCAATACCCTGTTACTGCGCGCAGGCGTGCTCTCGGGTTTCAGGCGGGCCTGGACCCTGAGCCTGTTGGAGTGCCTGGCTTACCTGCTGCAGATTGCTTTTTGGGGCTACGTCCTCAGCCATATGGGGGCCAATGCAACGTGGTGTTTGAAGGTGATGCAGTTCGTCTCGATCTGTTACCTGGTCAAGACCTCGTACAGCCTGTGGCGCGAGCCCGCCGCCGATCTGCCCCCATTGCCCGGAGAGCGGGTGTCGAGGTGGCATTTCTTTTTACTGACGCTGATCAACCCGAAGGGTTTGCTGGTGGTTTCGTTCATCGTGCCGGTGCAGACCTTTGCCGACATGGCCTTGTACGGGCAGTTCGCCATGCAATTCACGGCGGTGGTGATCCCCGTAGGGTGCGCCTGGGTGCTGTTCGGCGCACGCCTCAAACGCAGCGGACATGCCTGGCTGACCCCGCAGAACATAAACCGCACATCTTCTGTGGTTATCAGTTGCTTTGCACTGGCGATTCTATTCAGACTGGCGGATGCCCTGATCAGTACCGGCCCGGCCTGATAGTCCCGCCAGGCGGGGCTGGCACTTTGCCACAACTCAAGGCATGCTAGCCGCCCTCCGGGCGTCCGGCTTATAGTGCACGTCGCGCGCCAGTACAGCCAAACCGCAGGATCACAGCTTGACCAACGTAACAAAGCCAAGCCCCTTGCGCGCAGCGCATATTGCGCCCGGCGCCCCCCTGCACGGAACCCTCAAGGGCGCGCTGGCGACGCTGGTCCTGTTGCTGCTCGCGTTATTGTTCTGGCAGTTGCTGGACCAATTGCAGCAGAACCAGAAGAACCAGCAGCAATACACCATCGACTACAGCGCCGACCTGGCCGAACAGATCAGCCTGAACATGGCCCTGAGCGCGCAAATCGCCCTCAACCTGCTGCCGATCGTCGAACCTCCACGCAATGAAGAACAGCACCAGGCCCTGATGCGCAGCCTGCAGCGCTCGTTGCCGGAACTGCGCAGCGTCGCCCTGCTTGCCCCCAGCGGCGCGATCATCAGTGATACCGCCGACAACAGCCAGGATAGCGCCTGGCTTGAAGAGCTGGTCAAGCGCAGCCACGCCCAGTCCTATTACCTGAGCAATAACAGCGACGGCTCCATCATCTACCTGCTGCTGCACCAACCCAGCGGCGGCGCCAAAATGTACTGGGCGTTGCGCCTGGCCCCCAATTACCTGGCCAACCTGACGCGCCAGGACGGCCAGGGGCCACGGCCGATGTGGGCGATTGAAAACCAGTTGAACCACCGGGTGGTCAGTCGTGACAGCGGCATGCCCAGCCAGTGGTCGGCCGGGCTGACCCCGGAAGAGCTGAACAAGACCGTGCTGGTCACGCCCTTGAGCAAAAGCGACTGGCAACTGCGCGGGCTGTTTGATCGCGCCGCCGTGCTGGAGCAACTGCTGCCGGCGTTTATCGGCAAGTGCCTGCTGGGCCTGGCCTTTTCGCTGATCCCGGTGCTGGTGCTGCTGAACATGCGGCGCCGCCAGCGCCAGGTCAATGAAGGCCGGCGCCGCTACCAGGATATTTTCGAAGGTACCGGCGTGGCCTTGTGCGTGCTCGACCTGTCGGGCCTGCGCGGCTTCTTCGACAAGGCCCAGTTGCACACCCGCGAACAACTGCAGGATTGGCTGCAAAACAGCCCCGAGCAACGCCAGCAACTGCTCAAGGAGCTGCGCATCACCGAGGTCAACCAGGTCGCGGTGCGCCTACTGAATGTGGCGTCCTGCGAACAGGCGTGGGAACGTTTGATCGACGGTTGCCCGCTGGACACCAGCGCCATTGGCTACGCAGTGCTTGAGGCAGTGCTGACCCAGCAGAAACAGCTGGAGTTGGAGATTCAACTCAGCGACATCGAAGGCAACGACCAGTACCTGTGGCTGGTGATGCGCCTGCCGGAAGAACAGCACGACTATAAGGCGGTGATCCTCAGCATCAGCGATATCACCAGCCGCAAACTGGTGGAGCTGTCGCTGGTGGAGCGCGAGGCGTTCTGGTCGGACGTGGTGCGCACCGTGCCGGATCACCTGTATGTGCAGGATGTGATCAGCCAGCGCATGATCTTCAGCAACCACCACCTGGGCCACACCCTGGGCTACAACAAACACGAACTGCAGCAAATGGGCGAGTATTTCTGGGAGATCCTGCTGCACCCCGAAGACGCCGAGCACTACCACGACCTGCGCCAGCAGCAACGCGCCGCCGGGTACCTGGCGCAGTTGCAATGCCAGTTGCGCTTTCGGCACCGCAACAATCAGTGGCGGCGCTTCGAGATCCGCGAACAGGCCCTGGCCCGGGACAAGACCGACCAGGTCACGCGGATCATTGGCGTGGCCAAGGACATTACCGACCAGATCGAAGCCAGCGAATCCCTGCGCGACAGCGAACAGCGCTACCGCATGCTGGCCGAAAGCATCAGCGACGTGATTTTCTCCACCGACAGCAAACTGGCCCTCAACTACGTCAGCCCGTCGGTGAATGCGGTGCTGGGCTATGAAGTCGACTGGATCTTCAAGAACGGCTGGCAATCGACCATCGCCAACCCACAGCAACTGACCGGCATCTACACCCTTGTGGAACGGGTCAGCCGCGCCCTGGACCAGCCCGAAGCCCTGGCCTTGTTGCGCGATGACGTGCAGACCCAACTGTTCCTGTTCGATTGCCTGCGGGCCGATGGGCGCAAGGTGCCGATCGAACTGCGCCTGGTGCTGGTGTGGGACGAGCACGGCGCGTTCGAAGGCATCCTCGGCGTGGGCCGCGATATCAGCCAGCAACGCCGCGCCGAGAAAGACCTGCGCATGGCGGCCACGGTATTCGAACACTCCACCTCGGCGATCCTGATCACCGACCCCGCCGGCTATATCGTGCAGGCCAACGAAGCCTTCAGCCGGGTCAGCGGCTATGCCGTGGCCGATGTGCTCGACCAATTGCCGAACATGCTCACCGTCGACGAACAGCAGGAAGCCCACCTGCGCTATGTGCTCAAGCAGTTGCACCAGCACAGCACCTGGGAAGGTGAAGTGTGGCTCAAGCGCCGCAGCGGCGAGCATTACCCGGCCTGGGTCGGCATTACCGCCGTGCTCGATGACGAGGGCGACCTGGCCAGCTACGTGTGTTTTTTCAGCGACATCAGCGAGCGCAAGGCCAGCGAACAACGCATCCACCGCCTGGCCTACTACGACGCCCTGACCCACCTGCCCAACCGCACGCTGTTCCAGGACCGCCTGCACACCGCGTTGCAATCGGCGGAGCGGCAGAAGTCGTGGGTGGTGCTGATGTTCCTCGACCTCGACCGCTTCAAACCGATCAACGACTCCCTGGGCCATGCCGCGGGCGATCGCATGCTCAAGGAAATGGCGACCCGCCTGCTCGGCTGTGTGGCCGAGGACGATACCGTGGCGCGCATGGGCGGTGACGAGTTCACCTTGCTCCTGCAACCCCGGGTCAGTCGCGAGATGGCGTTGAACCGTGCGATCCACGTGGCCGAGCAGATCCTCGCCAGCCTGGTGAAGCCGTTTGTGCTGGAGGGCCGCGAGTTTTTTGTCACCGCCAGTATCGGCATCGCCCTGAGCCCTCAGGACGGCAACGAACTGAGCCAACTGATGAAAAACGCCGACACCGCGATGTACCACGCCAAGGAGCGCGGCAAGAACAACTTCCAGTTCTACCAGGCCGACATGAACGCCAGCGCCCTGGAGCGCCTGGAGCTGGAGAGCGACCTGCGTCATGCCCTGGACCAGAACGAATTCGTGCTCTATTACCAGCCGCAGTTCAGTGGCGATGGCAAACGTTTGACCGGCGCCGAAGCCCTGCTGCGCTGGCGTCACCCGCGCCGTGGCCTGGTGCCGCCGGGGGATTTCATCCCGGTCCTGGAAGAGTTGGGCCTGGTGGTGGACGTGGGCGACTGGGTGATCGACGAGGCATGCCGCCAACTCAAGACCTGGCACCAGAACAAGGTGCGGGTGCCCAAAGTCTCGGTGAACATCTCGGCGCGGCAGTTCTCCGACGGGCAGTTGGGCACGCGGATCGCCACCATCCTCAAGGAAACCGGCCTGCCGCCGGCGTGCCTGGAGCTGGAGCTGACCGAAAGTATCCTGATGCGCGAGGTCAACGAGGCCCTGCAGATCCTTGCCAGCCTGAAAAACCTCGGCCTGAGCATCGCCGTGGACGACTTCGGCACCGGCTACTCATCGCTCAACTACCTCAAGCAATTCCCCATCGACGTGCTGAAGATCGACCGCACGTTCGTCGACGGCCTGCCCTCCGGCGAGCAGGACGCGCAAATCGCCCGGGCAATCATTGCCATGGCCCACAGCCTGAACCTGGCGGTGATCGCCGAAGGCGTGGAAACCCATGAGCAACTGGACTTCCTGCGCGAGCACGGCTGTGACGAGGTGCAGGGTTATCTGTTTGGGCGACCGATGCCGGCCAATCGGTTTGAGGCGCAGTTCTGTAACGACGCCCTGTTCATGTTTGACTGAAAATCATGTGGCGGTGCAGATGGCCTCATCGCGGGCAAGCCCGCTCCCACAGTTGAAATGCGCTCCCATGTGGGAGCGGGCTTGCCCGCGAAGGGCCCTCAAATACGCCATCCATCTCTGGATGAACGCCACTTGTCCGCGACATGATGTCCTTTCATATGCCATCTAAAACCCATTGGGTTAGAATGCCCCTCTTTTCTGCCCCCGATCCTTGAGGACCGCCATGTTCAGCCGTGATTTGACTATTGCCAAGTACGACGCCGATCTCTTTGCCGCCATGGAGCAAGAAGCTGTGCGCCAGGAAGAGCACATTGAGCTGATCGCTTCGGAAAACTACACCAGCCCTGCGGTGATGGAGGCTCAAGGTTCGGTTCTGACCAACAAGTACGCCGAAGGTTATCCGGGCAAGCGTTACTACGGCGGTTGCGAATTCGTCGATATCGTCGAGCAACTGGCCATCGACCGTGCCAAGGAACTGTTCGGCGCCGATTACGCCAACGTCCAGCCACACGCCGGCTCCCAAGCCAACGCGGCCGTTTACCTGGCCCTGCTGCAAGGCGGCGACACCATCCTGGGCATGAGCCTGGCCCACGGCGGTCACCTGACCCACGGTGCCAGCGTTTCCTCCTCCGGCAAGCTGTACAACGCTGTGCAGTACGGCATCGACGGCAACGGCCTGATCGACTACGACGAAGTTGAGCGCCTGGCGGTCGAGCACAAGCCAAAAATGATCGTGGCCGGGTTCTCTGCCTACTCGCAGATCCTCGACTTCCCACGCTTCCGTGAGATCGCTGACAAAGTTGGCGCCTACCTGTTCGTCGACATGGCCCACGTGGCCGGCCTGGTCGCCGCTGGCGTCTACCCGAACCCGGTGCCTTACGCTGACGTGGTGACCACCACCACCCACAAGACCCTGCGCGGTCCACGTGGCGGCCTGATCCTGGCTCGTGCCAACGCCGATATCGAGAAGAAGCTCAACTCCGCCGTCTTCCCGGGCGCCCAAGGTGGCCCGCTGGAGCACGTGATCGCCGCTAAAGCGATCTGCTTCAAGGAAGCATTGCAGCCTGAGTTCAAGACTTACCAGCAACAAGTGGTGAAGAATGCCCAGTCCATGGCCAGTGTGTTCATCGAGCGCGGTTTTGACGTGGTGTCCGGCGGTACTGAGAACCACCTGTTCCTGCTGTCGCTGATCAAGCAGGACATCTCCGGTAAAGATGCTGACGCTGCCCTGGGCAAAGCCTTCATCACCGTGAACAAGAACTCGGTACCGAACGATCCACGTTCGCCGTTTGTCACCTCGGGCCTGCGCTTCGGCACCCCGGCTGTGACCACTCGTGGCTTCAAGGAAGCAGAGTGCAAGGAACTGGCTGGCTGGATCTGCGACATCCTGGCCGATCTTTCCAACGAAGCCGTGATTGACGGGGTACGTGAGAAGGTCAAGGCCATCTGCAAGAAGCTGCCGGTATACGGCGCTTGATTGCAGGCGCTTGAATAAAAAGCCCGGCTCTTGAGCCGGGCTTTTTTATGCCTGTTGGAACGCGGTCAACATGTGGGAGCGGGCTTGCCTGCGATAGCAGTGGGTCTGCCAACTCATCATTGACTGGTCTACCGCTATCGCAGGCAAGCCAGCTCCTACACTGGTCGCGTTTCAAGTCAGGGTTGGTAGACCCGCGCAAAGCCCGCGCGAATCTTCTCTTGCGGTAACTCATCGGCAATAAACACAATCACGCTTTCCCGCGGCTCGCCTTCAGCCCATTCGGTGTCCCAATCGAACCCGTAGAGCTTGAGCACGCCCTGGAACACCATGCGCCGATCTTCACCGGCGATGTTCAGCACGCCCTTGTAGCGCAGCAGTTGTTTGCCGTGCTCTTCCAGCAACTCGTTCATGAACTCGCTGAGGCGGTCGATATCCAGCGGCTGGTCGGTGCGCAGTACCAGGCTGGAAATGCGGTCGATGGACGGCGCCTGGCTGACCGGGCGCAAGGTCATGCCTGCGTTGAGGTTGAAGCCGCGCACATCCAGCAGTTCAGCCAAGTCGATCTTGCCATGTTCCACCACACGGATCGGCGCGCGACGGTTGATTCGGCTCAGGCGCTGGCTGAGGGCCTCGAAGCTGGCGTCGTCGACCAGGTCGCGCTTGCTCACCAGCAGGCGGTCGGCAAAGCCGATCTGCGCCTGGGCGATGGTCTGGGTCAGATGGTGCTCGGCGTGGGCCGCGTCCACCAGGGTGATGATGCCGTCGAGAAGATAGCGCTCGCGCAGTTCTTCATCGATAAAAAAGGTCTGGGCCACCGGCGCCGGGTCGGCCAGGCCGGTGCATTCGATCACCAGGCGGTCGAAGGCGATTTCGCCGCTGTCCAGGCGTTCGAGCAGCAGGTACAGGGCTTTGGTCAGGTCGGTGTGGATGGTGCAGCACACGCAACCGTTGGACAGGGTCATGACTTGGACCGGTTCATCACCCAACAGCTGGGTGTCGATGCCGGCGTCACTGAATTCGTTTTCGATCACGGCGATTTTCAAGCCGTGCTCGGCCTTGAGCAGGTGGCGCAGCAAGGTGGTCTTGCCAGCGCCGAGGAAGCCGCTGAGGACGGTGACGGGGATGGGAGAGGACAAAATATTCTCCTTGAGGAAACACAAAACAAATGTGGGAGCGGGCCTGTGTGGGAGCGGGCTTGCTCGCGATGCAGGCAACTCGGTCTATCTGGTATACCGAGGTGATGCTATCGCGAGCAAGCCCGCTCCCACACAAGCCCGCTCCCACAGGGGATCACATAGGCCCAAGCCTATGGGTTCAACAGCACTTGGGCCCGCCCTTGCCGCCGTAACGGGCTTCCTGGCGTTCCCGGAAGAACGCCTTGTAGTCCATCATCGGCTTGTCCGGGTGCTTGGTTTGCATATGCTCGACGTAGGTGTCGTAGTCGGGCATGCCGACCATCAGGCGGGCTGCCTGACCGAGGTATTTACCGAGGCGACCAATGTCATTGAACATGTTTGCAACCCTCTATCACGCGTCCGGCATGGCTTGGAATGGTGCTTCTTTATCCGTACGTTCCTTGGTACCCCAGGCGGCCACGCCGACTTTGATCGCATAGAACAGGATGCTGAAGACCACGAACAGGAACAATACCGTCAGCGTGGCGTTGGTGTAGGCATTCCAGATCACGTGCTGCATCTGGTCGATGCTCTTCGCCGGGGCCAGAATCTGCCCGTTGGCCAACGCATCGCTGTATTTTTTCGCCAACGACAGGAAGCCGATCGCCGGGTTAGCGTCGAACAACTTGATCAGGCCGGCGGTCACGGTGCAGATCAGCAGCCAGACAGCCGGCAGCATGGTCACCCAAATGTAGCGCTGGCGTTTCATTTTGATCAGCACAACCGTGGCGAGCATCAGCGCGATACCGGCCAGCATCTGGTTGGAGATGCCGAACAGTGGCCACAAGGTGTTGATGCCACCCAACGGATCGATCACGCCCTGGTACAGCAAGTAGCCCCACATCGCCACGCAGCCGGCGGTGGCGATCAGGTTGGCAGTCCACGACTCGGTACGCTTGAGCGCCGGGACGAAGGAGCCGAGCAGATCCTGGAGCATGAAGCGCCCGGCACGGGTCCCGGCGTCAACGGCGGTCAGGATGAACAGCGCTTCGAACAAGATCGCAAAGTGGTACCAGAACGCCATGGTGTTTTCACCCGGCAGCACGCTGTGCAGGATCTGCGCGATGCCGACCGCCAGGGTCGGCGCACCGCCGGCACGGGCCAGGATGGTGGTTTCACCGATGTCATTGGCCACCGCTTGCAGCGCTTCCGGGGTAATCGCAAAGCCCCAACTGCTGACGGTTTGCGCAACAGTCACCACATCGGTGCCGACAATCGCCGCAGGGCTGTTCATGGCGAAGTAAACGCCTGGCTCGATCACCGACGCGGCAACCATGGCCATGATGGCGACGAACGACTCCATCAACATGCCGCCATAACCGATGTAGCGCGAGTGGGCTTCATTGGCCAACAGCTTGGGCGTGGTGCCCGAGGAAATCAGTGCGTGGAAACCCGATACCGCGCCACAGGCGATGGTGATGAACAGGAACGGGAACAGGCCGCCCTTCCAGACCGGACCGGTGCCATCGACAAACTGGGTCAGCGCCGGCATTTTCAAGTCGGGCATGGTGACCAGGATGCCGATTGCCAGGGCAATGATGGTGCCGATTTTCAGGAATGTAGACAGGTAGTCACGCGGGGCCAGGATCAGCCACACCGGCAATACCGCAGCCACGAATCCGTAGCCGACCAGCATCCAGGTGATCTGGATCCCGGTGAAGGTGAAGGCCTTGGCCCATACCGGATCAGCAGCAATCTGCCCGCCCAGCCAGATCGAGCCCAGCAGCAACAGCACGCCAATGATCGAGATCTCGCCGATGCGGCCCGGGCGGATGTAACGCATGTAGACGCCCATGAACATCGCGATCGGGATGGTCGCCATCACCGTGAAGATGCCCCACGGGCTTTCGGCCAGGGCCTTGACTACGATCAGCGACAACACCGCGAGGATGATGATCATGATCAAAAAGCAGCCAAACAGCGCGATGGTCCCGGGAATGCGGCCCATCTCTTCGCGGACCATGTCCCCCAGGGAACGGCCGTTGCGACGGGTGGACAGGAACAGGATCATGAAATCCTGCACGGCCCCCGCCAGCACCACGCCGGCAATCAGCCATAGCGTACCCGGCAGGTAACCCATCTGCGCCGCCAATACCGGGCCGACGAGAGGTCCCGCACCCGCGATGGCCGCGAAGTGGTGACCGAACAGAATGTGTTTGTTGGTCGGCACATAGTCCAGACCGTCGTTGTTGATCACTGCGGGGGTGGCCCGCCGTGGATCGAGTTGCATCACATTATTTGCGATGAACAGGCTGTAGTAACGATAAGCCACCAGATAAATGGCGACTGCCGCGACTACAATCCACAAGGCGTTGATCGCCTCGCCGCGACGCAAAGCCACTACGCCCAGGGCGCACGCTCCTACGATTGCCAGCAACAGCCAGGGTAGATGGCGTAGCAGGCTATTATTATTTTTCATTTTTATATTCCAGCCAGGTTGGACAGAAAGACAGCCAGTCCGAGTTTAGCGCGCTGTGCCCTAAAGACCAGCCCCCTACGTTGGTCTAGAGCCTTGCCGGGGCGAAAAAAAGCGAAATAAACGCCCGATAATGGCGCAAGGCTACAATCCCTGTATCTACAGAGGGTTTCACCATGAGCGACCAGCCGTCAGATCGCCGCCGTTTTCGGCGGATTGCCTTCGATGCCAAGACCGAACTCATGCAGGACGGCCAGCAATGGCCGGTGCAACTGGTGGATTTATCGCTCAAGGGCTTGCTGGTGCAAAAGCCTGCGCCGTGGCTGGGCAAGGGTGACGAGCCCTTTGATGTGGACATTCACCTGGACGCCGACACGGACGTGCGCATGCAAGTGCGGCTGAGCCATGACGACCAGGGGCAACTGGGGTTTGTCTGCGAGCATATCGATCTGGACTCGATCAGCCATTTGCGCAGGTTGATCGAGCTCAATCTGGGGGATGAGGAGGAGCTGCATCGGGAGCTGGGCGAGCTGCTCAACATCTGACGATGTGCACACATCAATGTGGGAGCAGGCTTGCCCGCTCCCACAGGGGGTTGTGGTGTTGCGGGTTATTCGAACAAAGCATCCAGTGCCTGTTCCAGTCGGGTCACACCAATAATCTGCAACCCCGGCGGCGCCTCCTTCGGCGCGTTGCCCTTGGGCACGATGGCGCGCTTGAAGCCATGCTTGGCAGCTTCCTTGAGCCGTTCCTGGCCGCTGGGCACCGGGCGCACTTCGCCCGACAGGCCCACTTCGCCAAATACCAGCAGGTCATGGGGCAACGGTCGATTGCGCAGGCTGGACATCACCGCCGCCATCAATGCCAGGTCCGATGCGGTTTCCAGCACCTTGACGCCGCCCACCACGTTGAGGAACACGTCCTGGTCATGGGTCGGAATCCCGCCATGGCGATGCAACACCGCCAGCAACATCGCCAGGCGGTTCTGATCCAGGCCCAGGGTCACGCGGCGCGGGTTGGCCAGGTGGCTGTCGTCCACCAGGGCCTGGACTTCCACCAGCATCGGCCGGGTGCCTTCCCACGTCGCCATCACCACGCTGCCCGGTACTTCTTCCTGGGCGCGAGTAAGAAAGATCGCCGAAGGGTTGGAGACTTCTTTCAGCCCCCGGTCAGTCATGGCGAACACACCCAGCTCGTTGACCGCGCCGAAACGGTTTTTCACCGCCCGCAACAGGCGCAGGCGTCCATCGGACTCACCCTCGAAATACAGCACCGTATCCACCATATGCTCCAGCACCCGCGGGCCGGCCAACGCGCCTTCCTTGGTGACATGGCCCACCAGGAAAATCGCCGTGCCGCTTTGCTTCGCGTAGCGCACCAGCAACGCCGCACTTTCCCGCACCTGGGACACCCCACCCGGCGCCGATTGCAGCTGCTCGGTGAAGATTGTCTGGATCGAGTCGATCACCATCACCTTGGGTTTTTCCACGCGGGCGGTGGCGATGATGCTTTCAATGCAGGTTTCGGTCATGACCCGCAGTTGGTCCTGGGGCAAGCCCAGGCGGCGGGCGCGCATGGCCACTTGTTGCTGGGATTCTTCGCCGGTGACGTACAGGGCCGGCATGCGGCTGGCGATGCTGCACAGGGTCTGCAGGAGGATGGTCGACTTGCCGATACCCGGGTCGCCGCCAATCAACACCACCGAGCCGTCCACCAGGCCGCCGCCGAGCACCCGGTCGAGCTCGCCGGACGCGGTGGAGAAACGCGGGATTTCCTCGACGCTGACTTCTGCCAGGGTCTTGATCTGGGCTTGTTGCCCGGTCCAACCCGAGCGCCCGCTGGGCGCCGCAGCCCCGCCGCTTTCAATCATGGTTTCAGTGAGGGTGTTCCACGCCCCGCATTCGCCACACTGGCCCGCCCATTTGGGAAAGGTCGCGCCGCACTCCGTGCAGCCGTACATGCGCTTGGCCTTTGCCATCTGAGAACCTCCAACCGAAAAACCGCGATGATAGCTCAGCGCGGCGCTGCGGTACGGATTTCACCGTTGGCCAATCGTGTAGCGCTGTTGCCCAGCGGGTCTTCGGCATTCAGGTCGGCGCCCTGGGCCTTGAGTGCATCGAGCAGTTCGACGCGCTTGAACAGCCCCGCGTACATCGCCGCCGTCTGTCCGGCGCCGTTGCGTTGGTCGGGGTTGCAGGCGGTACCCAGCAAACGCCGGGCAATGCTCAACTCGCCCTTGAAGATCGCGCCCATCAGCGCTGTATTGCCGCGATTGTCCTGGACACAGGCATCGGCACCGGCCGCCAACAGTTGTTCCACAGCAGGGGCCTGGCCGTGGTAGGCGGCGAGGATCAGTGCAGTGTAGCCCTTGCCATCGACGGTATTGAGGGAATAACCGGATTCGATAAAAGTCTTGAGCATTTCCACGTCGCCACGCCGGGCGGCGTCGAAGTAGTAGTCCTGCAACTGCGCCTTGAGGGCCTGTGGGTCGGCGAGCACGCTCAAGGACCAGCAGGCCAGTAGGGCCCCTATAAAGCTACGCATAATCAACATCCTCTGCAGGTCCCTTGTAGGCGCCGGCTTGCCGGCGATGGCCCCCAAAGATCACCATCGTCTTCAGCGACCTCATCGCCGGCAAGCCAGCTCCTACAGGGAGATGTGCCGTTAGTCCGTCAGCTTTTCAGCCAGCGCCCTGACTCGCGCCAGGTCGCCCTTGGCTACTTTGGCCACGCCCGTGCCGTACTCCGGGTCAGCTTTGTAGAGGAACGACAGGATGATGTGTTTGCTGACGTCATCCGAGGTCGCCAGGGAGCCGCCAAAGTTGTCGATCAAGTCCTGGCGTTCCTTCTTGCTGTAGGACCGATACAAATCGCCCGCCTGCTTGAAGTTCTGCTCACGCTGGATCTTCGCTTGCTGGGTGCTGCCGGCCAGGGGCATCTGGCTGTAACGCGCGCTTTGCGGCTCTTCCCGGGGTACCAGGCGGCTTGGCTGATAGTTCACGCCAGTGCTGGTCTTGCCGACGTTCATCGCGCCATCCTGGTTACCGTTGTTGACGGTGACCCGTGGCGCGTTGATCGGCAGTTGCAGGGCATTGGCGCCCAGGCGATACATCTGCGTATCGGCGTAGGAGAACACCCGACCTTGCAGCATGCGGTCTTCCGACGGCTCGATACCCGGTACCAGGTTCGCCGGGGCCATGGCCACTTGCTCGGTTTCCTGGAACACGTTGCCGGGGTTGCGGTTCAGCACCATTTGCCCGACTTTGCGCTCGGGAACATCGGGCCAGATCTTGGTGGCGTCCAGTGGGTCGAAATCAAACTTGGCCAGCTCTTCAGGCTTGAGCACTTGCACATACAAGTCCCACTTGGGGAAGTCGCCCTTGTTGATATGGGTAACCAGGTCGTTAGTCATATGGCTGTAATCACGGCCCTGGACCTCGACAACTTGTTTGGGGTCCAGGTTCTTGATGCCCTGCAGGCTCTTCCAGTGAAACTTGACGTAGTGCACTTCACCCTTGGCGTTGATCAACTTGTAGGCATGTACGCCATTACCGTCCATCTCCCGATAACTGGCGGGGGTGCCGGAGTCCGAATACAACTCAGTGAGGGTGCGGGTGGACTCGGGAACATGGGAGAAGAAGTCAAAACGCCGGGAGTCATCATCCAGGTTAGTGCGCGGGTCCGGCTTGAAGGCATGGACCATGTCCGGGAACTTGATCGCGTCGCGGATAAAGAAGGTCGGGAAGTTATTGCCGACCAAGTCCCAGTTACCTTCGGCGGTATAGAACTTGGTGGCGAAGCCGCGTGGGTCGCGCAGGGTTTCCGGGGAGTGGTTGCCGTGCACAACAGCAGAGAATCGCACAAACACCGGCGTGGCCTCACCGGCGGCAAACACTTTGGCCTTGGTCAGGTCGCTGAGGTTGTCGGTGACGGTGAAGGTACCGTGGGCGCCGGTGCCACGGGCGTGCACCACACGCTCCGGGATGCGTTCACGGTCAAAGCGCTGCAGCTTCTGGATCAGTTGTACATCTTGCAGCAGGACCGGGCCGTTGGCGCCGGCGGTCTGCGAGTTCTGGTTGTCACCCACGGCCGCGCCATTATCGCGAGTGAGGTTGGCGGCACTGACCGACAACGACAACAAACTGGTACTGGCAATCAATAGCAGATTGCGCGCAGCAATAGACCTGCGGCTTATAAGGGGCGGTTGCAGGAGCTGAGTGCAACACGGTCATTGAATTGAAGCTGGAGCATCATGCCGCATAGCCATGGCCTTCTGCATCACCTCGCCCATAACTTCGATTGGGCATTTGAAGTCGAAGCGCTTAC